>CAWJHF010000010.1:0-29176 GCA_963842445.1 uncultured Verrucomicrobiae bacterium
CTTCCTGCACACCTTGAATTTCAGTTACGTATTGCTACAGAAGTCTTTATTTTTGTTCGGCCAACGAATGCCGAACGCGGTGAAAGCAAATTTTTACGAATTTGTTCCGCACAATTTCGGGCCTTTTGCAAAAGAGATTTACGTTGATGCTGTGGAATTGAAAAACGAGGGATTGATTGACGAGATTACGAGAGATGGACAAAAGTGGCCGGAATATCGCGTCACGTCAGCCGGAAGCGAGCAGGCCAAAACGCTAAGAGATTCACTGTCGTCAACTGAGGTGGCCTATCTTGATGAATTGGTTAAATGGGTTGAGTCACAATCGTTTCAAGATTTATTGCAGGCAGTCTATAAAGCCTACCCAGACTTCGCCAAAAATAGCGTCTTTCAACATTGATACATGACCCTCATCGTTGGGATTTTATGTCAGGATGGAATTGTCGTCGGCGCAGACGGCGCAGCATCATTAGGAGTGTTGGGCCAAATGACGGCCAGGCAGCCCGTCAAAAAACTTTCGATAATTACTGATCCATTACCAATGATTGTGGGGGTCTCCGGCTCCGTGGGAATGTCTCAAAGAATCACAGACATCTTTTCTAGGCTCTATCCTGAAAAAAAGCTGGTCGGGAAAGGGGGAAATCCTCCGCTTAGGCCGGTTGAGGCAATGGTAATGATTCGCCACGAATTATGGACGGGATGTATTCATCCGGAAATCGTAATAGCTATGGCAGCGCGTCAATTGGTTGGGAACATTGCTGACAGGGATTGCCTCTGTTCTTGTCTAGCCGCATTGCCAATTGGAAAAGAACTCTGCCTGTTCCAATTTGACCAGCAGGCTCACCCCGAAATGGCATCCAAAGACCTTCCATTTGTAGCGATTGGAAGCGGAGAAATCATGGCTGACCCATTTCTGGCTTATTTGAGAGATATTTTTTGGCAAAAACGCCAGCCGAGCGTTGCTGAGGGTATATTCGCAACATGGTGGACTTTGCACCATGCAATCAAAACCAGCCCCGGTGGCGTCGCAGACCCAATACAAATTGCGGTTCTGGCGGTAAAGAAAGATGGGAGTCCTATATGTGACGAACTGAGCGAAGAAGAATTAATTGAGGCTGAAGTCGCAGTTACAAACGCAGAGAAGCACTTGGCGGACTTCAAGTTACCCACCAAACAAACGGACATTCCAGCCGCGCCGCTCGGTGGTTAAATAAGATTTTTACACTCACTTTCTCAGTATCAACCCCGAAGCGCACCATGACCGGAATTCGTGGCTTTATTTCCTCATGAACATTCAAGTGGCCGTGCTCTGCGACGCCGCGACGGACGATAATGGCAAGCTCAACCTCCTCGGCTCGTTCGACACGATTTACGCGCCGCAACTGCCCGCCGTCCATCCCCAATGCGCTGTGGCATTGCGCGTCACTTTTACCGCCGGCGACGAAGGCCAGCACAAGCTGGCACTGAATTTCATCAATGCCGACGGCCGTTCCATCATGCCGCCCATCGAGGTCCCCGTGGCGGTGGCGCTGCCCGAAGACGCGCTTTTCGTCACGCGTAATTTTGTGGTGAACATCCAGCAATTGCGGTTCACCGAAGCGGGCCTGTATTCCGTGGACATCCGGCTCGATGGCCAGTCTCAAGCGAGCATTCCGTTGCAGGTCAAACTCATCCAGCGTGCGGCGGCGTGAAATGCACTCTGTAGGAGTCGAGGTAACGAGACTCAAATTAAACCGTGGATTCCAGCCGGGAAAAGTCAGAGACTCCTTACGTCGTCTCCTATAATCGGGAAACGACTTTGAGCTTTGAACTTCGGCCTCCGGACTTTAATAATTCGCGCATGGCAAACGAACCGATTCTGCAACTCGATTTACCGGGCATCAAAAAACTCAAGAGCGGCAAGGTGCGGGAGGTTTTTGATCTGGGCGACCGCCTGCTCTTCGTCGCCACCGACCGCATTTCCGCCTTCGACGTCATCATGCCCAATGGGATTCCGCGCAAGGGCGAGGTGCTGACCCAGATTTCCTATTTCTGGTTCGCGCAAACGGAATCGTTCCAGCCGAACCACCTCATTTCCCGGGCGAACGGGCCGTTGCCGAAAAATCTCCAACCCTTCACCGGCCAACTCGCAGGCCGCAGCATGATTGTGAAAAAGGCGAAGCCCCTCGCCATCGAATGTGTTGTGCGCGGCTATCTCGCCGGTTCGGGCTGGAAGGAATACCAGAAATCTCAAACCGTCTGCGGCATCAAACTGCCCCCCGGCTTGAAGGAATCCAGCGAACTGCCGGAACCAATCTTCACACCCGCCACAAAAGCCGAGACCGGTCACGACGAAAATATTTCATTCGAACGGGCGAAGAGAATCGTCGGTGACGACATGGCCGGGCAGGTACGCGCGGCGAGTTTGAGGATTTACAATTTCGCCCGTGATTACGCCCGCCAGCGCGGCATCATCATCGCCGACACGAAATTCGAATTTGGTTTGGACAACGGAAAGCTCATCCTGATTGACGAGGTGCTCACGCCGGATTCCTCGCGTTTCTGGCCCGCCGATCAATACGCGCCCGGCAAAGGCCAGCCGAGCTTCGACAAACAATTCGTCCGCGACTACCTCGAAACACTCGATTGGGACAAGACCCCGCCCGGCCCGAAACTGCCTGACGACGTAGTTGCCAAAACCACGGCGAAATATCTGGACGCTTACGAGCGGTTGACGGGCAGGAAATTATAGCCGGCATAAAACCGGCCGGGGACTTAAGATTTTTCGTAACAAATCGGTCAGAACACTGTTTATATCTATGAGCTTGCCATTCTTTCGCGCAAGCTGGAATGTGAACATCATTCAAAGCCTCTCGTTATTGCGGGTGCTGCGCGAGCAAAAATGATGACATTATGAAAACAAAAATCCTGTTGTTGAGCGTTGTTTCATTCCTGGTTGTAGGAATTGCCGCGGCAGCGGTCTGGTGGGAGTTGCGTCCGCAGACGATCACGTTCAGCAGTGGCGCGAAGTTAACGCTGGTGGCGGTGGAATACGGCAAAAAACATGCGCCGCCGAACGTCAAGCTGCCAACGGAGACGCGCGCCCGGCGAGGCAATTCATTCACCACGACCAACGACACGCTCGTGGTCTGGGTGCAGCAGGAATACGATTCCAAGGAATGGCACAATTTCCAGTATTTCGCTTATGACAAGGCGGGCGTGGCGTGCGCCGGCGCGAATTTTTCCTCCAGCAACGGCCGTCAGGGCAATCAAGTCGTCGGCATCCGGCTGGATGCGTTTCCACGGCGGCAGGGCAAATTCTTTTTGCGCGCCCAGGAATACAGCAATGGCGGACAGGAAATTGCCGACCAAAAATTGGTCATCCGCAATCCGGTGCGCGGTTTGCTTTCAAACTGGACGCCCGAACCGCTGCCCAACACGCAGGAAGATGACGACGTGTCGGTGACGCTGACGAAACTGGTTGCCGGCGCGGCTCTGCCTTACACGCGCAACAACGACGATCCGGACGATGCGATGAACAAGGGCGTGCAGGCGACATTTCAAGTCGAGCGCAATGGCAAATCCGTCACGAACTGGCAGCCGGTCTCGGTTGAAACGTCCGATGCGACGGGCAATCACATCACCGGCTGGGTGACGGGTAATGACTGGAACGGCAACTCCGGCACGGCGACGTACCAGTGGGGACTCTGGCCGGACGAACCGGCGTGGAAAGTGCGGTTTGAGTTTTCGCAACAATCCGATTTCAGCCCCGCCGAATTGTGGACGGCGCAAAACATTCCGGTGCAATCGGGAAGCCAGCGGGATTTTATGAATTCCAACGCCCGGCGCAGCAACACCGATTCTGCGTTTGCCGAGGCGGATGTGAACGGCTTCCATCTGAAAATTTTCCCGGCGAGGCAATTCACCGATGTGGCGCCGAACTCACAGCCGCAGGGCGGTTTGGCGATCCAAACCACTCCCTCGCTGCCAGCGGAAATGCGCCTGACGCTCGCCAAACTGACGGACGATCAAACCAACGACATCGAATACTGGAATTATGGCACGTTCCGGGGCGGAAACAGCACGACCTACCGCTATGGCTTGCGAGACCTCGCCGGCGCCACCAATCTCAATCTCACCATCGCGCTGCACAAAAGCCGGTTTGTCGAGTTCAAGGTGAAGCCTGAAAAAGCGGCGGCAACGGCGCAATAAGTTCAAGCGATACCATGAAAAAAATCGTCCTGTGGAGCGTCGTTTCGGTTTTGATTGTTGGCATCGCCGCCGGCGCGTTTCTGTGGTTGCACAAACCACAAGTCATCACGTTGAGCAATGGCACAAAATTGACACTCGTCGGCGTCACTTACGGCAGGCATCATGTTGCGCCGAAAATTAAAATTGCCGGCGGACGCGCTCGCGGCGGTGGCGGGCGGATTGACAGCACCAACGACACGGTGGTCGTCTGGATTCTGGCTGAACACAAATCCAACCAGTGGCCAAATTATCAGTTGATGGTTTATGACAAGGCGAACACAGCCTGTGTCGGCACTTGGACGAGAACTCAATCGCAAATAAAAAACGGCGTGGAAATTCAAGGCTTCATGCTCAATGCGTATCCGCGCTGGGACAGAAAAACGATTCTTCGCATCATGAGTTACGGACAGCGCGGGCAGCAGGCCGCCAAAGGCCAGTTCGTCGTTTCCAACCCTGTGCGCGGCAAAACATTCGAGCAGTGGACGCCGGAACCGCTGCCGGGCACGCAGTCCGACGGCGATCTGGATGTGACGCTCACCAAGCTGGTCGCCGATGCGCCATCGCCTTACAATCGCGGAAACGGGGTGCCGCGAAATGACCCAATCAACAAATGCGTTCAGATTGATTTTGATGTTCAGCAAAAAGGCCAGTCGGTGACAAATTGGCGGCCGGTGCAAGTTGAGACCACCGACGCGACCGGTAATTATATCAAAGACTGGATTAACGATTACCGTCAAAACGGCGAGAAGGAGGGATATTTTTATCAGTACGGACTTTGGCCGGATGAGCCGGCGTGGAAGCTGCGCCTGGAGTTTTCACGAACGTCCGGCTTCAGTAATGATGAAATTTGGGCGGTGACAGGTGTTCCAGTGCGGTTGGGCACCCAGCAAGACGCGTGGAATGATTGGAGTGATTCAAGCAAAACCAAAGCCGCGTTTGCCGATGCCGCGGTCAATGGAATTCATTTGAAGCTGTTTCCCGCAGTTCGATACCAGGATCAAAATCAAGGCGGCGGGCAAAGCGTGAGTTTTCTTCTCAAGGCTGATCCGGACCCGGAATCGGAAGGGATGCGCGTGACGGTGCTCAAAGCAACAGACGACCAAGGCCACGCTCTTCAAAATCGTGGGGCCAGTTGGGGGAGTGGCAATTATCAATACCAGTATGCCAACGCCCGCAATGTCGAGACGCTGAACCTCACCCTCGTCCTGCACAAGAGCCGGTTCGTTGAATTCACGGTCAAGCCGGCGAAGCCGTGAACGCGCTCGTCGAAGATTTTCTGCAATACCTGCGCCACGAACGCGGGCAGTCGGACAACACAGCGAAAACCTACGCCGCGCTCCTCGGCAAATGCATCGCCTGGGCCGGCAAACAGGGATTGACCGATTGGAGACAGGTCGAACTGAAGCATCTGATGGCGTTCCTGCAGCACGAACGCGAGCGCCCGCTGGCGGACGAGCCGAAGGAATCCACCAAGCGTTTGAGCAGCGAAAGCGTTTACCTCGAAATCGCCGCGTTGCGGGCATTCTATCGTTTCGCCGAAAATGAAAGGTTGTTGCCCGTGAACGTCGCGGAAAATCTTTCGTTGCCGCGCCGCTGGAAACGTTTGCCGAAAGCGCTGACAAATCAGGAAATTGAGAAACTACTCACGCCGGAATCGCCGGGAACACCGGAAACTTTGTGTGACCAAGCCGTTCTCGAGCTCGCTTATGCTTCCGGCTTGCGGCTGGCGGAATTGCGCAACCTGCGGCTGGAACAGCTCCATCTCGAAGCCGGTTTCATCAATGTCATCGGCAAGGGCAACAAGGAACGCGTCGTCCCCGTCGGACGCAAGGCGGTTGAAGCGTTGAATCGTTACCTCGATGTGGGGCGGCCCAAATTGGTCACACCGCGTTCACCCGCGAATGTTTTTTTGACGAAGCGCGGCACGCCATTCGCGGCGGTGACATTGTGGCTACGAATTAAAAATCGCGTTCTCCGCGCCGGGGTTGCGCGCAACATCACGCCGCACATGCTGCGGCATAGCTTCGCCACGCACCTGCTGGAGCACGGCGCGGACCTGCGCGTAATTCAGGAACTGCTCGGCCACTCGAACATCAGCACCACAGAGATTTACACGCACGTGACCGGCAACCGGTTGCGGGAGATTCACCGGAAATTTCATCCAAGGGCATGAAGTGGGACAGGCATCCTGCCTGTCTCCATTGTGGAAGAAGAGTCAGAGACAGACTGGAAGCTTGTCCTGCGTTGCTCAAAATCGTAAACTACGACTTTCTTCACCAACCATTTGACGCATTTCTCCACAAACTCAACGTGCCGCAGAGAATGAACAAGCTGAAGGTTGAATTTCAACAATGGCAGAGTAAAATCGCATCATGAACGTGCGAATGAGTTTGTGGCTCGTCATCGCCCTGTTCGGCTGCCTGATGACAGCCAGTTGCGCGGACAACAAATCCGGGAAGGAAGAAACCATGAGTATCCAGATCACGAGTGCCGCGTTTGCCGACGGCCAGCCCATTCCGGCAAAATACACCTGCGACGGCAATGACGTATCGCCGCCGCTGCAATGGACAAACGCGCCCGCAAACACCAAAAGCTTCGCGCTGATTTGTGACGATCCCGATGCGCCCGTCGGCACCTGGGTGCATTGGGTGCTTTACGATTTGCCGCCGAATACAACCGAACTCCCGGAAGACGTGGCAAAAACCCAGGTCATTTCCAACGGCGCGAAGCAGGGATTGAACAGTTGGCCGCGCCTGGGTTATGGCGGGCCGTGTCCGCCACCCGGCAAACCGCATCGCTACTTTTTCAAGATTTACGCGCTCGACCAGATGCTCAACCTCAAACCAGGCTCGACGAAAAAGGATTTGCTCAAGGTGATGGAAGGCCACGTCCTTGCTGAAGGACAGTTGATGGGGACGTATCAACGCCGTTAAATCGTTACGCGGTTGAACCGTTGAAACCTCCGAATCAACAATTCAACGGTTCAACGCTTTACGACGACGGACAGTTCGTGTTTAGTTTCCCGCCGCATGAACAAAACCGCATTGTTGTTTGCCGGGCAGGGCGCACAGGCTGTTGGCATGGGCAAGGACCTCGCCGAAAAATTTCCGTCGGCCAAGGCCTGGTTCGACCGCGCCAACGCCGCGCTGGGTTATGACCTCGCCGCAATTTGTTTCAATGGCCCTGATGCCGAGTTGACCAGGACCGAAAATGCCCAGCCGGGCATCTTTCTCGTGAGCTGGGTCACGTTCCAACTGCTCAAGGAACAGGCGCCGACGCTCAAATTTGACGCCACCGCCGGCCTGTCGCTCGGCGAATTTACGGCGCTGGCGGCGGCGGACGCGATGAGCTTCGAGGACGGTCTGCGCGTTGTGCGCCAGCGCGGAAAATTCATGCAGGAAGCGTGCGACGTGACGCGCGGCGGCATGGCAGCGGTCGTTGGCCTCGCTGAAACACCGACGCGAGAGATTTGCGCCGAGGCCGGCGTGGTGCTGGCGAACCTGAATTGCCCCGGCCAGCTCGTCATTTCCGGTGAAACGGATAAAATTGCCAAAGCCGTCGAACTCGCGAAGGCCAGGGGCGCAAAGCGCGCGATTCCGTTGCCGGTGGCCGGGGCCTATCACTCGCCGCTCATGGCGAGCGCGCAAGCGAAACTGCAGGCAGAACTGGCGAAAATAACAATCTCATCGCCGACTGTCCCGGTGATTTCCAACGTCACGGGGCAACCGCACGGCAGCGCGGCGGAAATTTCCACGCGGCTGGTCGAACAGGTCACCTCGTCAGTGCTTTGGGAAAAATCTATGCGCACGTTGCTGGCGCAGGGTTTCACGCGGTTCATTGAACTCGGCCCCGGCACGGCGTTGAGCGGTTTCATGAAGCGCATTGATAAGGCGGCACTGATGTTGAACGTGGCGGATGTGGCGAGTCTGGATGCAACGGTAAAAATGTTAGCGCCCTGATTCCGTCGCCACTGCTGGCCGCGCGAAAAATGCGCCGATCATGATCAAGCCGCATCCAGCGAACACGGCGAGCATCAAATGCGAAGCGGCAAAGAAGGGTTTAATCAACTCCACGTTTTCTTTGTCCGGGCTCGGATTTAATCCGGCCAATGTCAGCAAAGAGACAAAAATCCAAACCGTCAATAAACCGACCAGCCATTTTCGTGTCGGTGATGAAATCTTGTGCAGAAGACAAAACGGTATCGCTGCAGCTATCAAATAAATAATGCCAAATTCGTCGTCTGCGATTCTGCCGTAAACTCCCAATTGCTTTATCAATTGGCCGAAGCTGTCGGTTGGATTGAGCGATTCAAATTGGCCCCGGCTCAACACATGAAAGAAACCTTCAACTGTGCGTGGGTAACCCCAGTTCATCGGAGGAGTCGTCATGGAAAACAACGGCAATAAAAAATAGGCGCTGCTAGCGGCAAGAAATAACGCCACGCAAACGAAGGTCGTTTTCCATTCGCTGAAAAAGCTACGCGTTCGCACTGACAGGACAAGCCACATGAGACTGAAGATGGCACACAGCAAAAGGGAAATATGCCGCGTTGATGAATAATACAGGTCTTTCCAATGCAAATAACCATTGGTTGCCAGAATGCCCCACAAGAAAACTCCCACTATGAAAAATACTTCCCGTCCTACTTTGCGTTCACCCAGCGCCAGCAGAAATGTCAGGCCAAAAGCTGCCGTCACCAGCGACAAGCTGTTGTCTAAGGTCAGACCGTAAGCGAATGCTGCCGCGCAAAGATATCGTCTTCGGTGCGGCGCAAAAAACCATCGCGTTAAAAAGCAAAGCGTGAGCGAAAACAGCAGCAAACCCAAAGGTTGCGGATCAGGTATCACCGCCTTGCGCCAGAAGCAGCCGTCAAAGCCAAATGCCAATCCCGCGACACAACCACAAACCACGCGCAATGATTTTCCTTCGTTCGGCAAAAGATTTTTGAACCTGGAAATGTTTCCCGCCGCCAAAACGCCCACCCGCGACACCACCAGCGCAATCAAACCGCACGCCAGAGCGCCTGCAACTGCGGAAGCGACTGCCAATCGCCACGCGATGCTCGAAAACGGCAAAAGTTTGATGAAAAGCCAGCCGTAAATCGCCCAGACCGGATATCCCGGTGGGATTGACACGCCTGGATACATCGCAGCGGTGGAAAAAAATCCCGAATATTCAAGGCCAACTTCCGGCGACAGCGTGAATAAACAAACCACCAGCGCCACCAGCGTCGTGATGCCAAAACTTACCCAGTCCACTCTCTGAAAAAAACTGGCGGGGTTAGCCGGATTCGCTGAAAATTTCGCCTCGTCCGTCATTACACGATTTCGCTTAATAGACACCGAAACGTGCGGGATTTGTATATTTTGGGGGGCGAATTCAAATTTTTTGTGTGCATTCAGGCCCGTTCGCGGTTAAACAATGGCCCGCCATGAAACAACTTGAGAATCAAATTGCCGTCGTGACCGGTGCGGGCCGGGGCATTGGCCGCGCCATCGCGTTGACATTGGCCGCCCATGGGGCCGACGTTGTGGCGGTGGATCTGAAAACCGACTTTGTGCAGGAAACGGTTGATGAAGTCCGGAAGCTGGAGCGCAAAGCCTGGGCCGTCGCGGCCAACGTGGCGGATGCCGCCAGCGTCGAGGCCGCCGCCGGACAGATTTTGAAGGAGCCGGGGCGAGTGGATATCCTGGTGAATAATGCCGGCATTACCAAGGACGGTTTGGTCATGCGCATGAGCGAGGCGGATTGGGACGCCGTGCTGGACATCAATCTCAAGGGGACGTTCCTGTTCACCCGGGAACTCAGCCGCGCGCTCCTGAAACAGAGGTCCGGCCGCATCGTCAACATCGCTTCCGTTATCGGATTGATCGGCAATGCGGGCCAATGCAATTACGCGGCCAGCAAGGCCGGGGTCATCGGGCTTACCAAGTCGTGCGCCCGCGAGTTCGCCAGCCGGGGCGTCACCGTCAACGCCATCGCGCCGGGTTTCATCCAGACGGCAATGACGGACAAATTGTCGCAGGAACAGAAGGAAGGCATCACCAAACAGATCCCGCTGGCCAGTCTGGGCCAGCCGGAGGACGTGGCGGAAGCGGTGTTGTTTTTCGCCAGCCCGGCGGCGCGTTATGTCACGGGACAGGTTTTGGCGGTGGACGGCGGGATGGTGATGTGAGGGGTCAAACATTTAATTTGAAAAAAATGTGATTCGGGGCTTGACGCCCTGCGTTTTCATGGCATAGACACAGTTCAAAATTTAACCGGAGCAACCCATGGCTGAAAAAACTATTGAACAACGCGTAAAGGACATCATCGTCGAACAACTCGGTGTGAATGCGGATCAAGTGACGCTGGAGGCGAAGTTTATTGAAGACCTCGGCGCCGACTCGCTGGACACGGTTGAGTTGGTCATGGCGCTGGAGGAGGAATTCGGCATCGAAGTGCCGGACGAGCAGGCCGAGAAACTTCAAACCGTCGGCGATGTTATCAAATACATCGAAGACCTGCAGCAAAAATAGTTGCGACGTGAAAACTTCGGGGCAGTTTCGGCTGGACTCAGCTTGATCTGCCCCTTTTGATTTTATGGGAAGCCATTCAACACAGTGCCGTGTGGTTGTCACCGGCCTTGGTGTGGTCACGCCGCTGGGAAACCGCCCCGACGTCTTCTGGAACAACCTCGTCGCCGGGCAATGCGGCATTGACCGCATCAGCGCGTTCGACGCGACGCCGTTTGAAACGCAAATCGCCGGCGAGGTGAAAAATTTTGATCCCACACCCGCCTTTCCATCGGCGAAGGAAGTCCGGCATACCGACCGGTTCTCCCAATTCGGTGTTTTCGCCGCGCATCACGCCTTGCTCGATTCCGGCCTCGAGCTTGACCGGGAAAATTGCGACGAAATCGGCGTCATCATCGGCTCCGGCATCGGCGGCCTGGCCACCACCACCAAACAGCACAAAATCCTGCTCGACCGCGGTCCGGACCGGCTCTCCCCGTTCATGATTCCGATGCTCATCAGCAACATGGCTTCGGGGATATTCTCCATGTACAAAAACCTGCGCGGCCCGAATTTCGCCACCTGCTCGGCCTGTGCGACGGCCAACCACGCCATCGGTGAAGCCTGGCGCGCCATCAAAATGGGTGACGCGCAGGTGATGTTTGCCGGCGGCGCGGAGGCGACGGTCGTGCCCATCGGCATCGGCGGTTTCTGCGCCATGAAAGCCATGAGCCGGCGCAACGATGATCCGAAGCACGCCTCGCGCCCGTTTGACAGGGAACGCGACGGCTTCGTCATGGGCGAAGGCGCCGGTGTCGTCGTGCTCGAAGAATTGGAACATGCCAAAGAACGCGGCGCGAAAATTTATTGCGAAATTGTCGGTTACGGCAACACCGCCGACGCCTACCACTTGACGGCGCCTTCGCCCGACGGCGACGGCGCGGCGCGCTGCATGAAAATGGCCTTGAAAACCGGCGGTTTGAACATCGAAGACGTTTCCTACATCAATGCCCACGGCACTTCCACGCCACAGGGCGACGCTTGTGAAACGCTGGCCATCAAAGCCGTTTTTGGCCAGTACGCAAAAAAAATCGCGGTCAGTTCCACCAAAGGCGCGACCGGCCACATGCTCGGCGCGGCGGGCGCCGTGGAAATGAGCGTTTGCGCGCTCGCCATCAAACACGGCCTCGTCCCGCCGACCATCAATTATCAGGTGCCCGACCCCGAGTGCGATCTGGATTACGTCCCGAACACCGCGCGCGAACTGAAGGTGAACGCCGTCATCAATAATTCCTTCGGCTTCGGCGGCCACAACGCCTGCATCGCGGCGAAAAAGTTCAACGGATAAAATTGAAAATTCAATTGCTCCGTCTGCTTCCAAGTTTATCATCCAAAACCGATGAGCAAACTTGAACAAGCCCGGCATCCATTCGAAAAGGCGCTTTTCGTTTGCAGCGAAGATTTACAAGACGTTCTTCACAATTTTCCCGCCCTTCCGTGGCTTGATTTTTGGTTAAACCCGCGCCGTTTGCGCGGCAGTGATTTTTTGATGCGCTGGTCGCAGGGCGTGTGGAGTGAACATCGGTTGATTGAGGCCGTGAACGAAACTGGCAAGTTCTTCGCCATTCCTTATGGGCCAAGCGGGACAGCGCCAACTGGCAGCGTCAGAGAATTCGAACTTTATTTTGAAAGACTGGAAGCCGCCGGTCTAGGAAAGATTAAACGTCCCGACGTTCTTGTTTTTTCAAATGCGGACAGAAGGAAAATTGAAGGTAAAATCTCGGCGGCAGGCGGCTTGACGGAATTGCCATTCATTACAGAAACTGATCCGCGCATTGCTCCTATTTTGAAAGAAGCGATAGTTGCCGTGGAGTGTGAAAACAGCCTTTGGCGCGGAGAGAAGATGCCAGATTTTCTGACACCATTGCGCCCACAAAAGCGACTCGGTGGGAAGCCTGGATTAAAGAAAGGCGCGGTATTGCCAAATATCATCATCAAGGAGGAAGATCGGCAGCCATTGAAGGAGTGGCAAAAACTTCGCGGTGTGCCCATTCATGTCTGGCACGTTTTTTATGACCGCGCCTATGGGCTTTCATTTGATCGCGCCGAGGAATTGATAAAAGAAAACCTGACCGAAGCGACGGTGCAAACTTTTCAAGCGCCCGGCGGCGCGACGACCAAGAAAACCATCTACAAACATTATTACCACTACGGTTATGCGCTTGGCGTCAGCACCGAGGACCCAAACTCCTACCAGCTTTTGTCGAAGATAAGAACGGCCACATTTTGCCTTACGTCACCTTCAGTGGTGGGCATCTCGCGCTGTCTCCAGAAGCTCTTCAGCAGCTACGCTTGCTGGCAGCAAAGTAAAAATGATTCCGCAAGCAATGCAAACGATCCAAAAACTTCCAGCAAGCGGAGGCGAGCGTGAAGCACTGCGGGTGAAGGGACAATTCTGGACACCGCCTTGGTTGGCAAAAATAATGGTCAATTGGGTGACACAACATCAACCGGAGATTCTCTTTGATCCCGCAGTTGGTCCGGGAACCTTTTTTGCCGCCGCGCGTGAAGCTGGATTTGCAGGCGAACTCCAAGGCTTTGAACTTCACTCAAACACCTTTGCCGACGGCTGGAAGCTCGGCTTGAAGCCCGATGATTTCCGCCATGTGCGGATTGCCGACTTCATCAGCACATCTTCGCCGGAAAAATTTCCAGCCATCGTTTCCAATCCACCTTACATACGACACCATCGTTTGACTCAAGAGCAAAAACTTGAATTGAAACAATTGGCGCAAAACCACCTTGGGTTTTCGCTCGATGGCCGCGTTGGTTTACACGTTTTTTTTCTTCTCAAATGCCTGGCGTGGCTTGCGCCCGGCGGACGGCTGGCATTTCTTCTGCCCGCCGATGTTTGCGAGGGGATTTCGTCATCTGCATTTTGGAATCGAACCTGTCAGCAATACCGGCTGGTTGCCGCCATGACTTTCGCCGACGAAGCCGCGCCATTTCCAACCGTGGACACCAATGTAATGGTGTTCCTTTTCACCAAAGAGAAGCCCTTGGAAGATTTCCTTTGGCTACGCGTGTGTGAAAGAAACGGCGAAGCAATCTCTGCGGCACTGTGCGAACGAAAGCCTTCAAGTACTGTCATCCTTCATCATCGCAAACTGGCTGAAGCTCTGAAAACAGGATTGTCGCGTCCACCGCGCGCCCAAAATGATTTCGGAACTCCGCTTTCCCATTTTGCCAGAGTCGTGCGCGGGATTGCAACCGGCGGCAACGAATTTTTCTTCCTCACCCGCCAGCAACTTCGCTCGCATGGCTTGCCGGAGAAATTTTTCCGGCGCGCCATCGGCAGGACTAGAGATTGTCCAGGCGACCGCCTGACAATTGCAGACTTGGATCGTCTCGAAGCTGTCGGTCGCGCCACTTGGTTGCTGAACCTCGCGGATGAATCCTGCGAAAAGTTTCCGGTACAGATGCAGACTTATTTAAAAAATGGCGAGCAAGCTGGGTTACCTGAAAAGTCGCTAATCAAAACTCGCCGACCTTGGTTTAAGATGGAAAAGCGCACACCACCGCCGATCCTCTTTGCATATCTTGGCCGCCGAGATTGCCGATTTGTTTTGAACGAAGCGAACGTTGTTCCATTGACTGGCTTTCTTTGCGTCTATCCGTGGAACACAACCCAATCTGAAGTAAAAAAACTTTGGCGTGCGCTCAATCATCCAGAAACACTGGTGAATCTGAGTTTCGTCGCAAAAAGCTACGGCGGCGGAGCGCTTAAAGCCGAACCCAGGCAACTGGAGCAACTGGAAATTCCCCAATCGGTGTTGGACGAGGTTGGCCTTGCTGTGGTGAATCTGATTCACCAACCCATGCTGCTGGATCAACCCCGCCGCGCGAAAAGGAAGTCGTCGGGTCGCAAACACAAGAGGATCGCTTGATCAAGCATCCCGCAAACCGGCCATGAAAACGTGCGCTTCCACTAAATGCAAATCAACTCACAGACGGTTGGCGTGTCCCGGCTGCGGTAACACCCATCACTTTATCGAAGTGATGGCCGAAGAAGCTCATATTGTGGATGGTGATCTAAACTACCTCCATTTGCTTGAGGCTTGGGTGGATCATTACGTTTGTTGCGAATGTGGAAAAACATTGCCAACCCCCGCTTGGGCAAAATCTGTATAATCAACGGCTAAATTTGGAAATTGCCAACAAAGATTGGTGACCAGCGAAAATTGTGAATTTCCTCTCGCTCATCGAAGCGAAACGCGAAAGGAAAACTATCGCGCCACAACAGATTCAGGAATTTGTCCGCGAATTCACCGCCGGGAAAATCCCCGATTACCAGATGGCCGCGATGCTCATGGCCATTTACTTTCGCGGGCTGAACACCGCCGAGACCACCGCCCTCACGCTGGCCATGCGCGATTCCGGCGACGTGCTTAAATTTCCCAAGGATGAACGTCCGCTGGTGGACAAGCATTCCACCGGCGGCATCGGCGACAAGGTATCCCTCCCGCTTGCGCCGCTGCTTGCCTGCCTCGGCTTCCGCGTGCCGATGATTTCCGGTCGCGGCCTCGGCATCACCGGCGGCACGCTCGACAAACTCGATTCCATTCCCGGCTTCCAAACGCTTCTGCCCGCCGAAAAAATCGTCGCGCAGGTCCAGAAAGTCGGCTGCGTCATCTGCGGCCAGACTGACCGCATGGTGCCGGCGGACAAAAAAATCTACGCGCTGCGCGACGCCTCCGGTACCGTGCCGAGCATCCCGCTCATCACCGCGTCCATCCTTTCCAAAAAACTTGCCGAAAGCCTGGGTGCCCTCGTGCTGGACGTGAAATTTGGCTGCGCCGCGTTTATGCAGACAAAAGCCGATGCCCGCAAACTTGCCAAGACCATGGTGTCGCTTGGCAATGAATGCGGCGTGAACACCCGCGCGATTTTGACAGACATGAACACGCCGCTGGGCCGCGCCGCCGGCAACTGGCTGGAGGTAAAAGAAAGTGTGGCTCTGCTTGATCGTAGGACAGGCGTCTCGCGTGTTTCTGATTCCACAGAGCCAGAAAATATGGAGACAGGCAGGATGCCTGTCCTACGCAGTGACGACCTCCGCTCACTTGTCCTCGACTGCGCTGCGCATCTGCTCGTTCAAACCAAAAAATCAAAATCCTTCGCCGCCGCTCGCAAGCAGGCTGGGGATTGTCTGAACTCCGGCAAGCCTCGCAAAAAATGGGACGAAATGCTCGTCGCCCAAGGCGTAGATTTGAATGCGTTCAACCAAAAACTCGCGCTCGATTCTACTGCACAGGTCGTGGTCGAGTTGAAGGCGGAAAAATCCGGCTACGTTTCCAGATGCCACGCGCGGCTCATCGGCGAAGTCATCCGCGATTTGGGTGGCGGCCGGTTGACGAAAGAGTCCGTCATCAATTACGACGTGGGCATTGACCAAATTGCCAAGCCCGGCGAGGGCGTGGAAAAAGCCGCGACACTTTGCCGTGTTCACGCCGCTGACAAAAAACAAGCGGAAGCGGCACGTGTACGGCTTGAAACAGCTTTTGAAATTTCCGCGAGGCCGCCTAGCAAGATTCTGCCAGTCGCGGAAGTTATTCGGTAAGACAGGGCGTCCCGCCGGTCTCCACACTTTTTGTCTTTTGAGTCAGAGACAGGCAAGATGCCTGTCCTACTTTAACGATTCCAAAATTTTCTCCGCCGCGGCGCGCGGATTTTCGGCGGCATAAATCGGACGGCCAATCACCAGCCAGTTCGCGCCCGCAGCGATGGCCTCGCGCGGCGTGAGTGTGCGTTTCTGGTCGTCGGCCTTTTCCGCGCGAGTGCGGATGCCGGGTGTGATGAGCTGGACGTGCGCAGGCAAAATCTGCCGCAAATCTGCAATTTCCAGCGGCGAGCAAACCAAGCCGCGCAAACCAGCTTTCACTGCCAAGTTCGACAGCCGCTCGACTTGTTTGCCCGCGTTCGGTTCGCAACCAAGCTCGCCCAATTGCTCGCTGCTCATGCTGGTCAACACCGTGACACCGAGGACGAGCGGCGGTCGCCGGCCGAGTTGTTTCGCCGTTTCCTGCGCGGATTTTTCCGCCGCGCGCATCATTTCCTCACCACCGCTCGTGTGCACGGTGAGCATCTGCACGTCCATTTGCACCGCCGCCGCGACGGACTTGGCGACGGTATTGGGGATGTCATGAAATTTCAAATCCAGAAACACCATTGTGCCCCGCTCGCGAATCCGGCGAACAATGTCCGGCCCAGCAACGGTGAAAAGCTCGCTGCCGACCTTGAAGCCGCCTGAAACCGGGGCCAGTTGCTCCACGAGTTTCAGCGCGGCCCCGGCCGTCGGCACATCCAGCGCGACTATGATTGGGTTTTGCATGGCGTGAATATCAAAGTCCCGTTTCAGGAACGAAAGCTAAAAATCATTCGCACACTAAAGCGAAGAGGTGGCGCGATAGAACCGTTGCGTGGAGTTGGTGGATTGATTGTCGGTGAAATCGAATGTTCCATCATCGGCGGTGGTGTTGGTGTAAATGGGCGACCAGCTTTTCAAGTCGGTTGACACCTGGATGACGCAGCTTCGTCTCGGCCCGCCCGACAAAAGAAGTTGAAAGGGAGCGCCGGCTGCCGTGGAAATCGGACTCAGGTTGATGGGCGGGCTGAGGGCGTTGCGCAAATTGAGTCTGCCGCCGGTCACGCATTTCCCCGTCAGTGCGGGCAGCGGGTCGGTGCCATTCAGCAGGCGGGCGATGATTTGCTGGTAGGTTTCGGAGGGATATTTGGTCAGCATCAATGCCAAGGCACCGGTAACATAGGGCGCGGCAAACGAAGTGCCGGACTCCGTATCATAATAATTGTCCAAGGCGGCAAAGGTTGAATAAATCTGGTCACCGGGCGCGCCAAGGTGAACGCTCGTTGCGCCGTAGTTGGAATACGCAGATAAAGTGTCATTGGTGCTGGTGGCCGCCACCGTGACGACGTTGTCGAATTGGTAGCTCGCGGGATAAGTGGGGTTGAGATCAATGTCCGTGGCGCTGTTCCCGCAGGCGGCGACGACGATGATGTTGGAGTCGCGCAGGCTGTAAACCGCATTGGACAACGCGAGCGAATTCGTAAACCCCCAACTGGCATTGATGAGGCGCGCGCCATTGGTCTCTGCGTAATCCATGCCGGTGATGACCGACGAAATGGAACCGATGCCAAATTGGTCAAAGCACTTGCAGGCCATGATTTGCACCTGCCAGGCCACACCCACGACCCCTATGCCATTGTTGCCGACGGCGCCCAAAACGCCGGCGACCATGGTTCCGTGGCCGCTGTCGTCGCTAGGATCGTTGTTTCCGGCGAGCACATTCCAGCCGTGGCTGCCATCGTTGGGATTGACCCACATGTTGGCGGCGAGGTCTTGGTGGGTGTAGCGCACGCCAGTGTCCAATACCGCCACCACGATGTTGCTGGCGGAGGTCAGCACATCCCAGCCTTCCGGTGCATCAATCCGGTTTAGTCCCCAGAGCGTGCCATCCAGATATTTCGGATCATTCGGCGTAGTGTTGAATATGTGTCCAACGTAATCCGGCTCGGCAAACTCAACCAGGCCGCTCTTTTGATATTGGGCGATGAGGCCTTGCACCGTCTCTCCTTTGGGCACGCTCAAAACCTGCAAGTGACCGATGCCGTCAAATGTCCGCAACACGTCGGCCTTTCGTGCCAGATGAAAATTGTCAAGCGCAGCCCGATTGACCCCGGCTTTGGGTTTGATCAAAATCCGGTCTGCCCGATAAGCTGGCTGGGCCGGTTGAGCATTGGCTGATGCCGCAAGCCAGATGAAAAGTGAAGCCAGGCCGACGGCTAACAGGAGAAACCGGCCATAATGCTGCTTCTTGCTCATGGTGCAGGGAAAATTCCAGAAGTCAGAAGGAAAGGAAAGCGCTTTATGGCACACACGGACGGGCTTTTGACTTCGATTCACGCTTCCTTTAGCCTGCCCGCATGCAAGTCATCCGCCACAGCGACGCGAACTTTGCCGGAAAACTCCGCGAAGCAACCGCCGCGTCCAGCCTGTTTGATCCGGAAATCGAGCAACTCACCCGCGCCATCCTCGACGATGTCCATGTCCGCGGCGACGCTGCGCTGCTGGAATTCACGGAACGATTCGATGGCGCGAAGCTCGCCGCCGACCGGCTGGCCGTCACGCAGGCGGAATTGTTCAACGCTTCGCTGGCCGCCGATGAATCGCTGCGCAAGGCCGTGGCCGAGGCGGGGAAAAATATCGCCGCCTTCGCCAAGAAATCGCTGCGCAAAAACTGGCACACGAAAAACTCGCACGGTGCAACCGTTGGCGAAAAATTCGACCCGTTTCAGCGCGTGGGTGTTTACATTCCCGGTGGCAAGGCCCCGCTGGCTTCCACCGCATTGATGACCATCACGCTCGCAAAAGTCGCGGGCTGCCCGGAAATCGTCGCCTGCACGCCGTGCGGCAGGGATGGTGGCATCAATCCCGCGCTGCTGTTCGCCACGCGCGCGGCGGGCGCGACGGAGATTTACCGCGTCGGCGGAGCACAGGCGATTGCGGCGATGGCTTACGGCACGAAGACGATTCGCCGTGTGCAAAAGATTTTCGGACCCGGCAACGCCTACGTCGTCACCGCCAAACGATTGCTTGTCGGCCACGTCGCGATTGATTTGCTGCCCGGCCCGAGCGAACTGCTGGTGCTCGCAGACGACACGACGAACCCGAAGTTCGCCGCCGCCGACATGCTCGCGCAGGCCGAGCACGGCTCCGGTCACGAACGCGTCTGGTTGGTGACGACCTCGGACAAAATTTTGAAAGCCGTGGAAAAAGAAATCGCGCGGCAACTGCCGAAACTGGAGCGGCGTGAATTTATTCAACGCGCCTTGCAAGGCAACGGCTGGTTGATTCAGGTAAAGACCCTCGACGACGGTGTGGCGCTGGCGAACCGGCTGGCGCCTGAGCACTGCGAAGTGATGACACGCAATCCGCGTCAAGTTTCCGAAGGCATATTGACGGCAGGCGCGATTTTCCTCGGTCCGTGGTCGCCGACGGTGCTGGGCGATTACGTGGCCGGACCGAGCCACACACTGCCGACCGGCGGCGCGGGCGCGTCGTTTGCCGGACTGACCGTGGACCAGTTCCAGCGCCGCACGAGCGTGGTGGAATACACCCGCGCCTCGCTCAAGAAA
The DNA here is from genome assembly GCA_963842445.1 of uncultured Verrucomicrobiae bacterium. Classification (GTDB taxonomy): domain Bacteria; phylum Verrucomicrobiota; class Verrucomicrobiia; order Limisphaerales; family UBA11358; genus UBA11358. Next base: position 19,935 of record CAWJHF010000010.1, read on the forward strand.
ACTTTGCCGGCTGTGAAAAAATTCGCAGAGCTCGAAGGCCTAAGCGCGCACGGGAAAAGCGCGGAAATTCGCTTGGGCCGATGAAAAACTCCAAATCGTTCATCCGCCCGCTGGTGCGCGAGCTGCACCCTTATGTCTATGGCGAGCAGCCGAAGATCAAAGGGTTGATCAAGCTCAACACGAACGAGAATCCGTATCCGCCGTCGCCACGCGTGCTGGCGGCGGTCAAGGCGGCAGTGGACGGGCGGCTGCGGTTGTATCCCAGCCCGACGGCGCAGGCGTTGCGTGAAAAATTGGCGAAGCTGCACGACTGTCACGCGGACAACCTCATCGTGGGCAACGGCTCGGATGAATTGCTGGCGCTGGCCACGAGGGCGTTTGTGGAGCCAAACGTGGAACAGGCTTCCAGCCTGTTTAAGAAAGAAAACACAGGCCGGAGGCTTGTGCCACGCTGCATCATCCAATATTTCATACCAAGCTATTCGCTGTATCCGGTGCTGGCGGACATTCATGGTGCGCGAAAAAATCCGGTGCCGCTCAAGCCGGATTTCAGCCTGCCAAGCCTGGCGGAATTGAAACGCGGCGGCATCTGGAAGTTCGACGCCGCGCTGACTTATGTGACGACGCCAAACGCGCCGAGCGGGCGCGGCTACAAAACGTCGGAATTGGAAAAGCTTTGCACGGCGCAAAAGGGCATCGTCATTCTCGACGAGGCTTACGTGGATTTCGCGGAGGGAAATGGGCTGGAGCTGGCGTTGAAACATCCGCATGTGCTCGTGGCACGGACGTTTTCCAAGGCGTATTCGCTGTGCTTCCAGCGCGTCGGCTATTTTGTCGGGCATCCGGAACTCATCGCCGCGCTGCACAAAATCCGCGACAGCTACAACGTGAACGGCCTCGGCCAGATTGCGGCGGAAGCGGCGCTGGGCGATTTGAAGTATTACCGCGCGAATTTCAAAAGGATCATCGCCGCACGCGAGTGGCTGGGCCGCGAACTAACGAAGCTCGGTTTCCGCGTTTTTCCGAGCCGGACGAATTTCATCCTTGCACGACCGCCGCGTTTCGCCGCGCATGAATGGCAGTGCAAATTGCGCGAGCAGAAAATTCTGGTGCGCTGGTTCAATTTCCCGGAAGTGAAAAATTACCTGCGGATCACGATTGGTACACCGGCGGAAGTGGAGGCGCTGGCGAGGTTGGCACGGAAAATTATTTTTGAATAAAGGCTCGACGGAGTCTCGCCCCACTGGATTTACGGAATGTTCCCAAAACCTTTTGTTTCCCGTCGGCGCAATTTCTGCTAAGAAACTGGCGTGTATCTGGAATACTATGGACTGAAGCAGGCACCGTTCGACCTTACGCCAAACCCGTATTTTCTGTTTCACAGCCGGAGGCACCGCGAGGCGTACAACCATCTGCTTTACGGCATCTGCGAGCGAAAGGGCTTCGTGCAGCTCACCGGCGAGGTCGGCGCGGGCAAGACGACGCTTTGCCGCGTGTTGCTCGAACAGCTCAACGGCCTGGTTCTCACCGCGCTCATCCTCAACCCGGTGTTGGACGCCGACGGGCTGATGAAGGCCATTGCGACCGAATTCGGCCTCGACGTTCAGGGACGCGACCGGCTGGAAATCATCACGCTCATCGGCGAATTTCTGCTCAGGCAGGTCCAGCAAGGCAAGGAAACGGTGCTCATCATTGACGAGGCGCAGAATTTGACCGAGGAATTGCTCGAACAAATCCGCCTGCTCTCGAACATCGAAACCGACGACCGCAAGCTGTTGCAGATCGTTTTGCTGGGACAGCCCGAATTGCGCGACCGCCTCAACAGCCACCGCCTGCGCCAGCTCCGCCAGCGCATCACCGTGCGTTATCACCTCGCGCCGCTCTCGCGGCCCGAGGTCGCCCAATACATCCAGCACCGGCTCGAACTCGCCGGCTCGCAGGGCCTGCCGTATTTCACGCAACCGGCGCTCTGGCGCGTTTTTAGTTACAGCCGCGGCATCCCCCGGCTCATCAACGCCGTCTGCGACAAGGCGTTGCTCGCCGGTTTTGTCGAACAAAGCGACCAGATCACCTACCAAATGGTGGGCCGCGCCATCCGCGAACTCGAAGGGAACATCCACCTATGAGCCGCATCAACGACGCGCTCAAACGCGCCCAGCGGGCGCAGCAGAAAAATCCGCTACCCCTCGGCAGAAAAATGCCGAGGTTGCTGCCGGTTGAATCCAGGCCCGGCAACGCCATCGGCTGGATATTGCCGGGGGTGGTTGGTTTTTTGATTGTGGCTGCGTGTCTTTTTATTGGGATGGCGCTGGTCACACGCTCCGTGACAAAAGCCGCCGGCAAACCCAGGTTTTCGGCGGCGCAACCGCTGAACCCGGCGCCTATTTCCGCGCCCCTTCCCACATCCACCGCACCACCGCCACCACCACCGCCGGAGCCGAAGTTGCAAGGCATTATCTATGCCGCAACGGGAGCGTGGGCGATCGTGGACGGCAAGACCGTCCTTGTCGGCGACCGGCTCGGCGAATACCGCGTGAAGGAAATCTCGCAACGCAGCGTCACGCTGGAAAAGGCAGACGGTTCGCAAAAGAAATTGGGCTTGGACAAATAAAAATCCGCGCCATCATTTCGCGTGCGCCTCCTCAAACAATTTCTCGCCGTGTCGCCCGCCGCCGCCCGGGTCGCGCCGTTTGTGATTTTTCTCGCGCTGACATTTTGCCAGGGGCAATTCGGCGCGGCGTCGGCATATTGGTTTTACTTCGCCAAAACGCTCGTCGGCGCGTGGCTGATTTGGGAAATGCGCCCGTTCGTGGCGGAAATGCGCTGGGCCGCCAGTTGGGAGGCCGTCGCCATCGGTGTGGGTATTTTTGCCGCCTGGGTTGGACTAGATCCGTTTTATCCGCATTCCAAAGAAATTTTGCAGAATGATATTAACCCCTTCCTAAAGAAAATTGGCCTGGGGGTTTTGTGTTCAGATTCGAACCCGGAAAAATTATGGAATCCCATCGAACAATTCGGCTACGGTTCGGCGCTCGCCTGGCTGATGATCGCCACGCGGATTCTTGGTTCAACCTTCGTCGTGCCGCCGCTGGAGGAGGTTTTTTACCGCTCGTTTCTCTATCGCTGCATCGCCAGACCGGATTTCCAGTCCGTGCCGCTCAATCGCTTTTTGCCGCTGCCATTTTTTGCGACTGCCGCCGTGTTTGGCTTTTCCCACAACGAATGGCTGGCGGGCATTTTGTGCGGCGCGGCGTATCAATGGCTGGTGTTGCGCAAAAACCGGCTGGGCGACGCGATGACGGCGCACGCCATCACCAATTTTCTGCTGGGCATGTGGGTCGTCTGGAGGCACGCTTGGCAATTTTGGTAGGAAAATCGCGACGCGATGTCCGTGGACGCCCCGGCGGGATTTCCTTACTTACTTCACCTGAATGTCAATTCGGTCGCGTTCGAGCGTGCTGCCTTCCTGTGCGGCGAGACTGGCGAGGGCCTCATTGTAATTGGCGAGGGCGCGGATTTCCGCAGAGCGGGCGGCGGTGAGGCTGTTTTGATATTGCAGCACTTCAAAAGTGGTGGCCTTGCCGACGGCGTAGGTTTTCTGTTCGGCGTCCAGCGCGGCCTCGGCGTAAACGCGCGCCTGCTTCGTGGCCTCCACGCTTTGGTAGTTGGATTGGGCCTGCTTCACCGCGTTGTCAATTTCCACCAAAACATTTTGTTCAAACTGTTTCAGTTTCAACACGACCTGCTGTAGCGTCGCTTTGTCGGATTTATAGGTGTTGCGCGCGCCGACATTGCTGAGCGGGATTGTCATTTGCGCGCCGTAACTGTAAAATGGAGCATTGCCCTCATGGTATTGATCGAATGTGCCGCTGAATTCCTTTGACGCGCCGTTAAAACCGTAGGTGCCGAGCAGGTCGAGTTCGGGAAAAAGCTGATTGCGGTCAAACTTCAACTGAATGCCCTGTTGCTCCACATTCAATTGCGCCTGCAAGAGGTCCGGTCGCTCGGTCATGCCCTTCCGCCAACTGTCCTGCAAATTGAAAGTTCGCACGGGCGCGGTGAGTGTCTCCTTCGGTTGAATGTCCGTATCGTGCCATTGGTAATAGTTCGTATCCGCGAGCAGGCTCTTTAACGCGTTCTGGTCGCTGACCAGCGTAAATTGCGCGGCAATCAGATTGGCCTGGCTCTGCGCCACCTGGGACTCATCCTGCTGGACGCTCAAGATGGCAAGCGTGCCGATTTGCACGCGCTGGTTATCCTGGTCAAGCTGCGTCTGGGCCAGTTCCAGCGCCTCCTGCTGCACCTCCACGTTTTCCAAGGCGTAAATGAGCTCATAATAGGCGTTCTCGACGGCGGTGACGGAGGTGATGATTTGCAGGCGCAGGCCTTGTTCGGAGGATTTCAGTTTGCTCTTGTCGAGCTTGATGGTCAGCCGTGTGGTGTCTATCCAGAAATTTTTCAGCAGCGGCTGCTGCAGAGTGACTCCGATATTGCCGCTGGTACTGTCGAAGGGACCGTTCGCAGACGACCCATACTGCTCCGCAATATTACCGCTGAAATTGTATTGCAATCCCCACGGCAGTGAACCGTTGATGCCGGAGTTAAATGAGTTCTCATCGGACACTCGGGACGGCGTTACGTTGGTGGTGGCGGAATACGGATTGAAGGTGCTCGGCGCCACGTCGTAATTGTGCTGGCCGGAAGCGTTAAACGTCGGATCGTAACCGCCGTAGGCTGCGCGCAGGTTGTAAAGCGAAATCTGCGGATTGTAGCGCTGAATTTGCACGTCGAGATTGTGTTGGAGCGCCTCCTGAATGCAGTCCTGCAGCGACATCGCGCGGGCATTAGTATTGTTTGCGCCAGCGGTCGCATTGGTGCCTGGGGACGGGGCTGGTGCGTTGGTCTCGACCGGCACGGTGGCCGCATTCGTGTCCGTCTGCCCCCGCGCGGCCAAGGCCAGGGAAAAAACAATCAAAATGACACTGAAACGTTTCATGGTGCTGTGCATGTTGCGGCTTCCGCCGTGATTCGTCAAACCTAAGACGCATCGGCACGCCTGGAGGTAACCGACTGGTTAATTCACGGTCAGCTTGGATTCCCGCCCGGAGCCGGCGAAGCGGACGGCGAAACGTCCTCAATGACCGCGCTCTTCTCCAGCAGATCAAGCGCCTTTTCGTGCAAAATTTGCTCGTAAAGCTCGGGCACGCCGTTGCGTTTCTGCAAGTCCTTGAGGAATTTTTCGAGCGGAATCTGGTACAACGCCGCCAGCGACTGCGCGCGCTTCAAAATCTCCTCCTGCGACACCTTGAGCTCCTCCTTCTCCGCGATGCGCTGGATTAGAAACGACAGCTTCACGTGCTCCTTCGCGTTGTAGGTGGCCGCCGAATAGATTTGCTCCTTTTGCTGCTCAATCATCTCGCGGGTGACGCCGCGCTTGGTGTTCTGTCGCACGATGTCATAGACCGCGTTGCGCGTCTCCTGCGCGACCGCCGATTCGGGCAGATCAAAATTCACGCGGTCGAGCAGCCCGCGGATGACCTGTGTGCGAATGGCTTTGGCCTGTGAATAATTTAACTCATTCTCCAGGTCTCTCCGAACGCCGGCGCGCAGCTTCTCCAGGTTTTCCGCGTCGTAAAGTTTGGCGAACGCATCGTCCACCGGCGGCAAAACTTTTTCCTTTATCTCAATGACTTCAATTTCAAAAAAGCCCTTTTTACCCGCGAGTTCCTTCGTCACGAAATCGGCCTGGAAATCCACACTGACGGCGCGCTTGTCGCCCGCCTTGGCCCCGCTGAGCTGCTCGGCAAAACCGGGCAGAAACGCCGCAGGCCCGATGTCCACCCAGAAATTTTTCTGCTCCGTAAGCCCCTTGGCCGTCGGCGCGGTGTCAGTGATGGGCTTGCCGTCGCACGTGCCGGTGTAATTCACCACCGCGATGTCGCCCGGGCGCGCCGCGCGCGCGACCGTCTCGAACTTCGTGTGCTGCCGCCGGAGCAATTCCAGCGCGTGCTCCACGTCGGCATCGGTGACGGACTTGGCCTCGCGTTTGACCCGCAGCCCCTTGTAATCGGGCATTTGAAATTCCGGGGCGGTCTCGATGGTGGCGGCGAATTGCAGCGCCTGACCGCGGCCAAACTGGATTTCCTCGATGTCCGGGTAGCCGACCACGGCGATCTTCTTTTCGTCCACCGCCTTGCGATACGAATCGCCGATGAGCTTGCGCTTGGTCTCGGCCTTGATGTCGGCCTCGTATTTTTTTGCCACAAGCTCGCGCGGCGCCTTGCCCGGACGGAAGCCCGGCAGCGACGACTGTTTCTGGAAATCCTTCGTGACGGCAGCGAAGGCCTCGTCCACGGCCTTCGCGTCCACTTCCACCCGTACCAACTTTCTGCACGGGGCCAGAGTTTCAACGGTGACGTTCACAAAAATTCTCTCGTCAGTAAGCCGTGCAGCCTACGCGAATTGAGCCAATTCCGTCAACGGTTTTGATGGCCTGCCAGCGGAGTTTCCGCTTTGATGTTGCCGAATGAAACAAGTGTTCTTCATCACCGGCACGGACACCGGCGTCGGCAAAACCGTGCTCGCCGCGCTATTCACACGATTCCTGCGCGAACGTGGCATCAACGTCGCCGCGTTCAAACCAATCTGCTCCGGCGGCCGTGACGACGCCCGCATACTGCGCGCCGCGTCGGCTGGCGTCATTACCCTCGACGAAATCAATCCGTGGCATTTCCGCGCGCCGATTGCGCCGGTGCTCGCCGCGCGCCGGGAACGGAAGCGCGTCACGCTCGCCGATGTGCTCGCGCACATCCGCGCGATGCAAAAACACTTTGACGTGGTGTTGATAGAAGGTGCGGGCGGTTTGTTAAGCCCGCTGGGCGAGCATTTCAATTCGCGCGAACTCCTGACCGCCTTGCGCGCGTCGCCGATTGTCGTTTGCCCAAACCGGCTGGGCGTGCTGAATCAGGTTTTGCTCACGCTCGAAGCCCTGCCGAAAAAATTTCGGCGCAGGGCGCGCGTTGTTCTGGTGTCGCCGCCGAAACCGGACGCCGCCACCGCTTCAAACGCAAAATTGCTCATGGAATTCTTTGACGCGAAACGGATCTTTTTGCTGCCGTGGCCGGGCAAATCGGGTGGCAGGGACGCCGCGCCACATGGTCCCGGCTATTCCGATTTTGCCCAGGAATTGGAAAATTCCAAGGTGCGGCGGACGCTCGCTGCGTTGACGCGAATTTAATTTTTTGCCGGTAAGTTGGTGAACAGGAACGATTCGCGCCACGGCTGGTGGTTCTTGTAGAGTTGCAGCCGTTGTTGGATGTCTGCGAGGCCTTTCATTTTGGCGATGGTGGCGAGGTTAAGCGCGTTTTGGGCGCAAGTCTGCGCGTTGGTGAAATCGCCGGTTTCGGCGAACGCCATGCCGAGAATGTCGAACACCACCGGCTGGCTGTGGCCGGAGAGTTCGTTGGCCTTGGTGGCCAGGTCGAGCGCGGTCCGGCCGTCGCGCGCGGCGGCGTTTCCGTTGGCGGCGAGATAATGCGCAACGGTGGCGAGGATTTGGAAGTTTTCCGGGTCAATCCGCAGCGCGGTGCGGAGTTCGTTCACGGCCTCGGCGTCGCGGCCTTGCTGGAAAAAAACCTTCGCGGTCGCGACGTGGGGCCAGGGATAATTGACATCGAGCCGTTCCGCTTCGAAAAATTCCTTCAGCGCCTCGTCAAATTTTCCCAGCCCGGCGAGTTCGCCGCCGAGGCTGTTGTGAAGAAATGCCAGGTTGGGCTTCAACCGCACGGCTTCGCGGTATTCGGCCAGCGCCTCGTCCGGCCGGCCCATTTTATCGAGCAGGTTGCCCAGGTTGTTGTGGATCTGGTAGCGCCCCGGCGCGAGCTTCACGGCTTCGCGGTATTCGGCCAGCGCCTCAGCGTATCGGCCCTGCTGGTCGAGCGCGACGCCGAGGTTGACGTGCGCGATATCGTTGTTCCGGGTCACAGCGAGCGCGTGGCGGAAGAGCGCTTCGCTGTCGCGCCAGAAACGCAATTGATGCTCTGTGGCCAAAAGGCAGCCGCCCAAAATGAAAACCGCCGCGGCGGCCACGGCACTTTTGGGCAATTGAAAGCGCGCTGCCAGTTCACGGAAGCCGAACGCAACGGCGAGAAACAGGCCGATGGAAGGAAGGTAGGTGTAACGGTCGGCCAGCGCCGCGCCGCCGACTTGCACCAGACCGATGACCGGCACGAGCGTGCCCAAAAACCACAGCCAGCCGACGAGCAGATATGGACGCGTGTGTCGTGTCTTCCAAACCCAGCAGGAAACCACAATTAAAAATACGGTCGCCGCGAAGAATTGTGTCCGAAGCAAGGGTGCGAGTGGATACAGGACCGCCAAGTTTGCCGGCCAAAGCATTTTCAGAAAATAGTCCAGGTAGGATGTCACCACGTTGACGAGCCGATAACGCAAAGGAACCAGTTCCAGTGGAACAACGGTGCCACCACCATGCTGTGCGAAAACGGTCACGACGCAGGAAACCGCCGTAAGCAGAAAAAACGGCCACTTTTCCAGCGCCAAGCGAGAGGGGGTTGAGAGTCTTTGCAGCGGCCAGAAGTCGAGCAGCAGCAGCACGAATGGCAGCGTCACGAGCATCGGTTTGGACATCAAACTCAGCGCGAAGAAAATCAGCGCCAGCCAAAAATAAAGTGCCATGTGACACGTGACACGTGACATATCGGGCGCGGGCGCGGCTTCTTTGCTTGCCACCCGCCAACTGTCGCTTGTCACATTTTTCGCGTAATGCGTGTAAGCCAGCAAGGCCAACAGCCCGAAGAATGTGCTCAAAACGTCCTTGCGTTCCGAAATCCACGCGACGGATTCGACGTGCAGCGGATGCCACGCGAACAGCGCGGCGACAAACGCGCTGGGCCACAGTGCCTGCGTCAGTCGAAGCAGCAAAGCGAAAAGCAAAACCGCATTGGCGGCGTGGAATAGAACGTTGACGAGGTGCTGCGCGCCGGGGTTCAGTCCGAATAATTCGCAATCCAGCATGTGCGAAAGCCAGGTGAGCGGATGCCAGTTGCTCGCGTGCGCGGTCGCGAAGGCCCATTCGACCCCGGCCCAAGTTAGACCGCTTTGAACCACAGGATTGTTGGTGACGTAATCGTCGTCGTCATAGACCAGAAAGTTGTAGCGGCACACAGGCAAATAAGCCAGCAGTGTGACCAGCGCGAGCAACAAGCCGATGAGGCGCGGACGGA
>CAWJHF010000011.1:0-112164 GCA_963842445.1 uncultured Verrucomicrobiae bacterium
GTCCGGGCTGTTCACCCGAACGCATTGATCCCGAATGACAGGGGTTTACGGGCCGAAGCCATTCATCCCCCACGCGGCGTCGCTCCATCAGGGTTTCCCCCATTGTGAAAAATTCTCGACTGCTGCCACCCGTAGGTGTCTGGACCGTGTCTCAGTTCCAGTGTGGCTGGTCGTCCTCTCAGACCAGCTACCCGTCTTAGCCTTGGTGGGCCGTTACCTCACCAACTAGCTGATAGGCCGCGGGCTCATCATGAAGCGTCAGGCCTTACGGTCCCCAACTTTGAACATCAAACGATGCCGCCCGATGTTCACATCCGGCATTAGCTCGCCTTTCAGCAAGTTATTCCAGACTTCATGGCAGATTACCCACGTGTTACGCACCCTTGCGCCGCTCCGACCACGGAATATTGCTACCCCGTAATCAGCGCTCGACTTGCATGTCTTATCCACGCCGCCAGCGTTCGTTCTGAGCCAGAATCAAACTCTCCGTTAAAAAACGTTAGTTTAATTCGTGTCCGGTGATTAATCGGACGAATTACAATTTTAAAACTCTCCAAAGCCAGCCACTAACCGGCCGGCCTTGAAGGGGCTCTCACTTATCGCACAATTCAATTTTCAATGAGCAGCGGGTGTCCAAACACCCGAAAATTCAGTCAAAACATCCACTGTCTTTGCCCATTCAAATGACAAAAAACCTGCTCGCCGAATTCTTCCTTCTTAACTCGGCATTCAGATTCGAGTTTTGAGGGCGCGAAATTTATCAGGTTCGCGCCGGTTGTCAACAGGCTTTTGGGGCCGGTTCTGCTTCCGCCATGCGGAAGCGTGTGAAAAAGCAATTTACCAACGCCCCAAATTCATGCAAGAGTTTTTTTATCTTTTTTTATGATGTCAAACGACAGCAGTTCCCCATTGGTTTTGCCATGACAATTCGTCCAAACCCCTTATTATTGGAGGGAATGGCCAAGCCGCCCTTGATTCTCGTCTCGCCCAGCATTGAAAACCGCGGGGTTGAGTTTCACGATTTGTCCATCAGCCTCTCAGTCAAATACGATTTCGCCGTCCTTCAATCCGGCGGCATTCCGGTCACGGCACCGGCGACAACCGACCGCGCCCTGCTTGCAGAGTCCGTGCGCCGCACGGACGGCGTGCTGCTCACCGGCGGCGACGACATCAATCCTGGTCTTTACGCCGACCATTTGCCGCGAGCCGTGTGCAAAACCGTTGGAATGACGCCGGACGGCGGCGGACGCGATTTGCGCGAGTTGACATTGATTGACGAAGCGCTGCGCCAGCGCAAGCCGCTTCTGGCCATTTGCCGCGGGCATCAATTGTTGAACGTGGCATTCGGCGGCGACCTGGTTGCGGACATCCGCCGCCAAGTGCCCGGCGCGATTAATCACCAACGTCTGGACAAGGCTGGTGATTTGGTGCATGAAGTGGCGTTGACAGCCGGCTCGTTGCTGGCCAAGATAACAGGTACGCGAACTTTGGGCGTGAACAGCTCGCATCACCAGGCGGTGCTGCGGCCGTCAAAACCGCTGGTGGCTGTGGCGCGAAGCCGCGATGGAATTGTGGAAGCCATGGAATTAAATTCGGAAGCAGCGCGGGTGTTGCCGTTTTTGTTGAGCGTGCAATTCCATCCGGAACGGTTGACGGGGCGATACCGGAAGCACCGCGCCATTTTTGAGCGGTTCATCCAAGTTTGTGCACAACCCAACTAACGCGAATTATGAATGGAATAGTTCTCATCGTTGATGACGAGGCCGATACCCGTCGTCTGTTGGCCCAGATTCTGGGGGAAGACTATGTGGTCGTCGAAGCCGACAGCGGCACGGCCTTAAAAAAGGCATTCACCCAAAGCCAGCCCGACGTGATCGTGCTAGACGTGATGTTGGGCAGCGGGCCGGACAACAACGGCCTTGAACTGCTGCCCCAGGTCAAGAAACGCTGGCCCGACACCGAGGTCATCATGCTCACGGGCAAGGGAACGATGGAGATGGCCGCCGAGGCCGGCAAACGCGGCGCCTACAATTTCCTGTCCAAGCCTTTCGAAAACGAAAAGCTGCTGGCGGACGTCAAGTGCGCCATCGAACGCAAGCAGCAAAGCGAGGAAAACAGCAGCCTGCGGCGCGCGCTGGAAACCATGAGCGGCACCGCCTCGCCGATTTTCCGCAGCGCGGCCATGCAGGAGGTCGTGCGCACCGTCGAGCGCCTCGCGCCCAGCGACGTGACGGTGCTCATCACCGGCGAAAGCGGCACGGGGAAGGAAGTCATTGCGGACCTGATTCACGCGCTCAGCCCGCGCAGCAAAAACAAAATCATCAAAATCAATTGCGCCGCCCTGCCGCGCGAATTGATTGAAAGCGAATTGTTCGGTTCAGTCAAAGGCGCCTTCACCGGCGCGCATTCGGATCGCGAAGGCTTGTTCCGCCAAGCCGAGGGCGGCACGCTGCTGCTGGACGAGATTTCCGAGATGCCCGTGGACACGCAAAGCAAACTGCTGCGCGTGTTGCAGGACCAGGAAGTCCGGCCGGTGGGCGGCAAAACGAGTTACAAAACCAATTGCCGTTTGCTTGCCTCCACCAACCGCAAGCCGGAAGAGGCCATCCGGGACGGCAAACTGCGCGAAGACCTTTTCTACCGCATCAGCACTGTTTCCGTTCATTTGCCGCCGTTGCGCGACCGGCGCGAGGATATCCCCCCGCTGGCCAACGCTTTCCTCAAACGCTTTGCCGCTCAGGCCAACCGCATCATCCGCGGCTTCACCGCTGCGGCCGTTGATCGTTTGACCGCCTTCGACTGGCCGGGGAATGTCCGGCAACTGCAAAATGAAGTCCAACGCGCGGTGCTCCTGTGCGAAGGCGACACCGTGGGTGCCGCCGATCTTTCCGTCGCCAGTGCCAGGGTCGAATCCAGCGAAGGCACCGACACCAGTTTCACCCTGCTCGAAGGCGTCGAACGCAACACCATCATTCAGATGCTCAAGGAAACCGGCGGCAACAAGCTGGAAACCGCCAAACGCCTCGGCATCGGCCGCCAGACGCTCTACAACAAAATCAAGGCCTACGGGATTGAAGTGTGATTTGGTTGCAGCTTTTGCTGGCGCGTGTCCAGTACAGATTTCGGTGTGAAGGGCGTGCGGGATAGACATTTACGCCCAGAGTGCGGTCCGTTTGTAAAATTGGATAGGCTGCATAATGCAGCGTCTGTTATCTGTTAGGCTTCATTTACCACGAGCGATGTCGTTCCATTAAACGCACGCAGCCTCAGCTTTAAGTGGCAGGGCAATCATCACTCCATTCAGTTCGACGAGGAGTTTCTGTCTTGGTCTTTCAGCGACCCTCCGCTGTTTCAAGCAGGCAAAGCGCCGCTGTGGCGCATCATGCCAGATATGGTTGCGGATTGTTCGGGCGCACAGACGAGTATCCGTCACACTCGGGCGTGCGGTTATTCATTGATGGCTGCCGTTATAGTTTATTCTTCGGACATAAGAGCGCATGTGCCACTTCTTGTTCCGTGGTTGTGCCTGTATGCGGCTTACAGCCTTTACAAAAGCCTCCAGAAGTGTTGGCCTCCCCGGAGAACCAAGATCGTCAGCGAGTTTGGTGAGCAGTTGACGATCATCCCGCACCTGCAGCAGATTGCAACGCAGCGGGAGGCGTTCGAGCAGGCACTGTTGCAGGCAGTTCGTAAGGCACGACAGAAACGATACGATGAAGCCTAATATGAGGATAGGCTGCAATCGCTCCCAAAGCCGTTTCAAAGTTTTCCCAGTTCTTCCCGCAGCATTTTCGCAATCGGCTGAATGGTCTTTGCGCTGAATTCAAATTTGCAGCCCGCCGCCTGAAACAATTCCGGTAATGGACGCGAGCCGCCGAGCGCGAGCGCCTTTTTATATTCGTTCAATGCTTTCGCCTTGTCGCGCTTTGAATTGGCCCAGACCTGCAGCGCGCCAAGCTGCGCGATGCCGTATTCGATGTAATAAAACGGGTGCAGGAAAATGTGAAGCTGCCGGTGCCACAAATGCGCGCGGGCATCTTCGAGGCCCGACCAGTCCACGTCGCCGCCAAAACGATCCATCAATGCCAGCCACGCGGCGGTGCGTCCGGCTCGCGTGTGATTCGGATGCGTGTAAATCCAATGCTGAAAAGCGTCCACCGTCGCAATCCAGGGAAATATTCCCACAATGCCTTCGAGATGGACCCGGCGAGCGCGATTGGCCTCGGCGGCGGAATAAAATTCTTCGATGAACTCGTTGCCGAGCAATTCCATGCTCATCGAGGCGACCTCGCAAAATTCGATCGGTGCGTGACGATACGCGCGCAAATCTTCATCGCGGGCCGCCAGCGCGTGAAAGGCATGACCCGCTTCATGCAAAATCGTCTCCACGTCGCGCTGCAAGCCGACGGCGTTCATGAAAATGAACGGCAATCGCGCCTCGTTGAGGGTGTCTTGATAACCGCCCGGCGCCTTGCCCTTGCGATTATCGAGGTCGAGCAACCGCAAGTTCTGCATCTGCTGAAACCCGCCGCCCAGTTCAACGTCGAGCTGGTTGAAAATTTTCTGCGTGCGCGAAACCATCTGCCCAACCCCGGTAAACGGCTTCAAGGGCGGACGATTCAACGGGTCAACGGCCAGGTCCCACGGACGCAGCTTTTCGAGTTTCAGTTGCCGCCGACGCTCCATCTGCAGCTCGCGGACAACCGGCATGAATTGCTTTTCCACCGCGTCGTGAAACCGCACGCAATCTTTCGGCGTGTAATCAAACCGCCCAAGCCGGCGAAAGGCGTAATCGCGGTAATTGTCAAATCCGGCATTCTGCGCGATCTGTCCGCGGAGCTTCAGCATCTGGTTGAAAATCTCGTCAAACTTTTCAGCCTCCTGCAAACGGCGACGGGCGACCAGTTCCCACGCCTCCTGCCGCAACGAGCGATCCGGTTCTTCAAGGTAACGCCCCATTTGCACCAGCGTTTTTTCCTCGCCGCGGAACTTGACGGTGAGTGAGCCGCTCAATTTCTGGTATTGCTGGGAAAGCCTGGCGTCCTCGGTTTCCAGCGGAACATTTTCCGGCCGGAACAACTCGACATGGTTTTTCACATCGCGGTCAAATACCTGAAAGCGCGGTTGCGGTAATTTTTTGCGTTGGGGATGCACGACGTAAATTTTCTCGAGCGTAAATTGGCGCGGCTTGATCTGCGGTTCGACGTTTTCGACGAAGTGCAAATACGCCTTTTCCGCGTCCGGATTGTCCGTGTGGCATGTCATGGCGATGTAACGGCGGGAGGATTCCTCGTCGAGCGCGGCGGTGAGTTCGCTCCAATCGAGGAGCCAGCGTTCGAGTTCGGCGGCGGTTTTGCAACCGGCCGCGCGCGCTTCCAATTGGTCAAACAGCGGCGCGATTTGCGACCAGTCGCCGAGATCAATGCATTGCGGAACAAATTTTCGCGGCCTGTAAGCGGGCAATTTGCCAAAGGGCAACAAATTCATGCGCGCAAAGGATAGGGAAAGTTCGCGCGATGGAAAGAATTTCAGGACAGGAAAATCCGCACAAACAAATTTTGCGCGGTCAGACTTTGGTTTTCAGCCCGCAGGCGCGCACCAGGCACCAGCCGCGAATCGCCTCAAAAATGGCAAACAGTCCTGCCACCACAAGAATCAGCCCCAGCCACCATAGATAATCGCCGGCAACGATGATGCCCGCGATGAGGCACAGCGCGCCGATGACACCGCGCGCCATGCGGCCGCGATGACTGATATTGGGCTGAAAGAAACGACTCACGAGATAAAATCTAGCACATTGCGTGCCCAAGACAACGGTTCGTTGCTCCAAATCACGCAGGGACGGCCCGCCGAACCATCCGTAGCAAAAGCGCGGGTCGCGCGTCCCAACCAACCCATTGCTGGCCAATGGCACAAAATTGCGGCATAGTTGCAACGCTGTGGATTTGCTCAATCAACATTATCTCTGGGCGTCGTGCATCTGGGGCGCCGTCGCCGGCGGTTACATAGTTTACGGCTGGCGGCAAAAGGCGTTGATTCCATTTCTCGGTGGATTGGCAATGACCGCCGCGTCTTTTTTTATCGTCAGCGCGCTGCTGATGTCGCTGGCCTCTCTCGCCATCATGTTCGCCGTTTGGTGGCTGCTGAAGCAGGGATATTGAAACGGGTTGGGACCTGGCTCACCAGTCGCGATCGAGTTGAGTTCGGGCGTCGCAGAGCTTCGCCCTCCGAAACCAAAAACCGTGAGCCGGTTTCCGGGCTTCCGGTTTCGCATCCTGGCAGGGATGCCTCGCCGGGGCGTCCGTCATTCGATTCGATCAGTTCGGCGAGCCGACACTACCTTGTTAACGCCCTTTCGGCAGCGCCAACTGGTGGCCGCTTCCGTGACCAGAACCATACGCTGCCAAGTGCCAATAAACTCATTCCCGAGAGTGCCAAGCCGATGCGCAGGCTTTTTGGCTGGTAAGTGAAGCGTATCGTTGATTTTCCCGCCGGCAGCGAGACCGCCTTGAAGTTGTAATCCGCACGGTATATCCGTGTTGGCTGGCCATTCACACTGGCGAACCAACCGGGAAAATATGTGTCGAGCAAAAGCAGGAAGCCCGGCTGAGGCAGTGACGCCTCAATCCTGACTTCATCCGGTTCATAGGATGTGATGTGCACAGAAACATTCGTTTCCATCATCGTAATGTTGATTTCTTTGTCAGCCGCGTTTTTCGGTTCTTCCTCCAATAAAAGAGACTGTTGAGGGTCAAACTTGCCCGAACGGACTTCGGCCAAAATAGAAGCTGGATCGCGCACCTGATGGTCGAATACCGCGAGCGCCCGTTCTTCGCACGCTTTAAAGCGGTAGATGGCAACTCCGTTTGAATAGACCAGTTCGAACAGTCGTGGATTCAATGCGACCTGCTTGAACAACAACAAGTATTTCACATTCAGGAGCGGCAACGTGTTTGGCAAGTGGCGGGCGGATGAATAGAAAAAGAAATCGCCCGAATCCCCTGTAATGAGTTCTTCATAGCGCCGCACGGCCATGAAATCGCAGCCGCGCGTATCGCTCAACCCATAAACCTCTGCCGTGTTGGGAACGAGTGTGGTTCCGCCTCCAAGAATTCTGAAGATGGAATGGTCCTTTTCCAACCATTCAATCGCCGGGGTGGCGGGATAGTAACGATCTCGCGGGATGGCTGGATTATATCCCATGCCGAACCAAAGCAGATCAATGGCCGTCCAGCCCAAACAGACAGCCGTTGGGATCCATCGGTTCCTGCGCACTGGCCACAGGACCACAACGCCTGTTGCGACCAGCCCCCCTGCCAGCACCAGAAACTGCCGCAACAGAAAAGTCCGGTGGGGTTGATCCAGTTCCTGGAATCTTGGTCCAACCACACTCCACAGCCATAGCATCACCACGCCGACGGCCACCCAGAAACCTGCCGCGACCAAAAGCACTTTCCGGCGTCCTTTCATCCGGCTGAATGTGTCCCAGCCGAGACCCGCCAGCACGGCCATGCCAAATCCGACAAACAAGAGCAGCCGCGTCTGACAGATGTCTCTGAGAACCGGCGACATGCGCACAATTGCCGGCAACGGCGGGACACCGTAGATAACAACCAAGGAGGCTATCGCGACGAACAAATAGAATATGGTAAACTTACAGCGCCGAAAGGCCACAGACCAAACCGCGAACATGAGCGGCAGGATCCCGACGTATCCGGTCCTTTCGTTAAAATTGGGCAAATCTCCAAGTCCCACGATTTTTGCCATATCCTCGAATCCTTCTGCGGGACTGCCTGAGAGGTGGGGAAGCAGGAAAAAAACAGGCGTGTTGGGAGTCAACCCTATGGACCACCGTTGGAGCGCGCTCGAAGCGATACCCACGGAACTATGGCGGTAATATTCGAGGTACGGGAGCATCTGCGGTGCAGCCAGGAAAAATCCGATTGCCAATGACCCAACAAACAGCTCCATTCGCCGAAATGGTTGCTCTCTGCGATGCTCCATCAAGCGGAACACGAAATAAATTCCGGTCCAGAGTGTTATATGGATCGCCGTGGGTGGATGCCCCCCCAGAAGCATCAAAGCGTAGGTCACTGCAAAGCCGATCCAGATGCGCAGGTTCAGCCCGGAAAAGAGGTTCGAAGTCTGGCCCGGTGTGAGCCGGAATGACTTTTCGATGAAGTAAAGCAGCAGGGGAAGCCACATCGCGCAGTTCACGTGCGGATGTCCCAGCCAGACAATCATGAACCCGCACAGGCTGAAGACCAGGCCGGAGAGAAAAGCTGCGGCATGGGACACTCCCAACAGACGGAGGTAAAGCATGGTGAACAGGCCGGCAAGGAAGAGTTTCAAAAACGCGGCCAGTCCGCTTGCATAAAAGGGATCGAGCGGCATCAGGAGCAAATTAATGGGAAAGAGCAATGCGCCTTGAATTGACCCCAGATTGGGTATGCCGCAGTCAAGATAAGGATTCCAAAGGGGAAAATGTCCCCGCAGCATCTGTTGATGCACCAACTCGTGCTGCGGAATGAAAGTGCGGTATTGATCGGCCAACAAATAGTTGGCCGGGGCTGCTGTTTTGTTCCAAGGAGGATAATTGAGAATCCCATCGGCGGGTACCAATCCTTTCCCGGCGAAAATTGATTCGTGCAGGAGGAGGAACAAAACCACAGCCAGGGCAACGACCCACAACAAAAACCGTTTCCGCTGCTCGCTCACTGAACAAGCCGCGGAGCTGCCTGAAATGCCCTGCTCTTCCCGCGGCGAAGGTCCGTCATGGGAAGGGCGTTCTCTCATGTGACGGACATGCGGGTTCGGCTACCGTCCTTTCGGCAGCGCGCTGGTGCCGGCATAGATGGCGTTGCTGCCAAGCAATTGTTCAATGCGCAGGAGCTGGTTGTATTTCGCCAGACGGTCGCTGCGGCTGAGTGAGCCGGTCTTGATTTGGCCGCAATTCGTCGCCACGGCAATGTCGGCAATGGTTGCGTCCTCGGTTTCGCCGGAGCGATGCGAGATGACAGCAGTGTAAGCATTGGTTTTGGCCAGCTCGACGCAATCGAGCGTTTCGGTGAGCGAACCGATTTGATTCACTTTCACCAGAATCGAATTGGCTGTACCGGTATCAATGCCTTTGCGCAAAAATTTCGGGTTGGTGACAAAAATATCGTCGCCGACGAGTTGAATTTTGTCACCGAGCTTGTCGGTGAGTTTTTTCCACGTCGCCCAGTCGCTTTCGGCGCAGCCGTCTTCGATGCTGACAATGGGATATTTCGCCACGAGCTTCGCGTAAAAATTCACGAGGTCGTCGCCCGTCACGATTTTACCACTGCTCTTTTTAAAGGTGTATTTCGCGTTGCCGTCGTAAAACTCGGACGCGGCGGGGTCGAGCGTGAGGTAGATGTCCTTGCCCGGTCTGTAACCGGCGTCCTTGATGGCCTGGATGATGGTTTCCAGCGCATCTTCCACACTTTTTAGCTTGGGAGCGAAACCGCCTTCGTCGCCGACGGCGGTGCTACAACCCTTCTTTTTCAAAACGGATTTCAGCGCGTGAAACGTCTCGGTGATGGCGCGCAGACCTTCGCTGAACGTTGGAAAACCCAGCGGCATGATCATGAATTCCTGGAAATCAATCGGGGCGTCGGAATGCGCGCCGCCGTTGATGACGTTGGCCATCGGCACGGGCAGGACTTTCGCGTTCGGCCCGCCGAGATATTTGAACAGGGGCAAATTCAACGAAGCAGCGGCGGCCTTGGCGTTCGCCAATGAAACGGCGAGGATGGCATTTGCGCCGAGCTTGGATTTCGTCTCCGTGCCGTCGAGCTTGAGCATCGTCGCGTCCACGGTCAACTGGTCGCACGCGTCGAGGCCGATGAGCCTGGGAGCGATGACGCTGGTGACGTTTTTGACGGCTTTCTGCACGCCCTTGCCAAGAAAACGTTTCTTGTCGCCATCGCGAAGTTCGATGGCTTCGTGTTCGCCGGTACTGGCACCGCTGGGCACTGCCGCACGTCCAAATGCGCCGCCACACAGCGTCACGTCCACTTCCACCGTTGGATTACCGCGCGAATCGAGAATTTCACGCGCCTGAATGTTTTGAATGTTCGTCATAAAAGTGAACCGGCATGATAAAAGCAGCTTCCGACGAGTCAAGGAATGCGTTAGCGGTTCATTCGCATTTATGCCCTCCAGTCTGTCTTCTAATAGGAAGCCGTGGCCCGTTACAATTTTCGTTTCAGAATATACTTCCTCGCCTGTCCGGTTGGGAATAGGGTCTGACATCAGTGAACCCGATTCAACCCATCACAACCCGATCCAGAGAAATCAGCGTGGCCGAGCCGGTCAGCCCGGCGCTCGAACGGGTGAAGCTGATGCTGTTCCAGCCGTTCGACCTCGGCAAATGGTTCGTCATCGGCTTCTGCGCGTGGCTGGCTTATCTCGGCGAAGGCGGTGGCACCGCGAATTTTCACTACAACATGAACTTCGGCAACCATTCGCACGGGAACGAGGCTGATTTCCGTCACGGCCTCGAACAGGCGTGGGGTTATGTCTTGAGCCATCTTTATTGGATCGTTCCCGTGGCGGCCTTTGTGATCCTGTTGTGTGTGGCTCTGGGTGTGCTCTTCCTGTGGCTAAACTGCCGGGGCAAATTCATGTTCCTGCACTGCGTGGCGCTGAACAAGGCGGAAGTCGTCGAGCCGTGGAACAAATTCGAGCGCGAGGGCAACAGTCTGTTTTGGTTCCGCCTCGTGTTGGGGTTGATCGGGGCCGTTTTGACGCTGCCATTTTTGGTGATCATCGCCGTCATGATTTTGCGGATGGTTCTCCACGGCGAAGCGGACATGGGCGGCATCATGACGGCGGCTGGTCTGGCATTGGTGTTCTTCTTTTTGGCGATAGCTTTTGCGATCGTCAAAAAATTCACGGTGGATTTTGTGGTGCCCATCATGTTTCTGCGCGGCGGGAAATGCTGGGCGGCGTGGAAGGAATTTTACGGCCTGCTTTCGGCCCATCCCGGACAATTTGCGTTATACATCCTGTTTCAAATTGTGTTGTCCATAGCCATCGGTGTCATTGTTCTCGGCGCGATCATCATTACCTGCTGCATTGCGTGTTGTTTAATGGCGCTGCCTTATTTGGGCACGGTGTTGCTGCTGCCGGTATTGATCTTCAAGCGCGCGTATCCGCTTTATTACCTCGCGCAGTATGGGCCGCAATACGACGTGTTCCCGCCGCCATCCGTTCCGCCGATAGCCGGCACATCGTCTTTGCCGGCATAGGCAACTGGTTTGCGATTGCCAACGCGCCTTTGGCCAGGTATAAACTTCCTTGGCAATGGAGTTTGCCATCCCAGATCGGGAAATTGCCTGACCATTTCAGCGCTGATGACTCCTACGAGTGAACAAACATTCGCAGGAGTTTTTTATGGAAAACATTTGGTATGTGGCAGCGATTTGGATGGGGCTGGCTTTCCTGGCCAGTTTGATCTCCATTCGCGTCGGCATTTCGGTGGCATTAATTGAAATTCTGGTCGGCGTGGTCGCCGGCAACATTCATTTCGGCAACGGCCAGCACATTTTACAGACGACGGACTGGACGAACTTTCTCGCGATGCTCGGCAGCGGTGTGCTGACATTTCTGGCAGGCGCGGAAATTGATCCCGTTTCGTTGCGCGCCAATCTGCGCGCCAGCATGACCATTGGCATCCTGTCTTTTTCACTGCCTTTTCTGGCAGTGTGGGCGTTCGCTCAATTCGTCCTCGGCTGGCCGCTGCAACAGGCGCAAATCGCGGGCATTGCGCTCTCGACCACTTCCGTCGCCGTCGTTTATGCTGTCATGATTGAAGGTGGTTTTGGCGAAACGCCGATGGGCAAAACCATCCTGGCCGCATGCTTCATCACGGATCTCGGAACTGTCCTTGCGCTGGGAACACTCTTTGCCGACTTCAACCTCTGGCTGCTCGTGTTCGTCGTGGTCACTGCGGTCATGCTCTGGTTCATGCCAGGCTTGACGCGGTTCCTCATCGCCAAGCTTGGCGCGACGCGCGTGAGCGAGCCGGAGGTGAAATTCATTTTCCTTGTCCTTTTTTTCCTCGGCGGGCTGGCTTCCACCGCCAAAAGTGAAGCCGTCCTGCCGGCGTATCTTGTTGGCCTGGTCATTGCCGGCGTTTTTCTGCGCGACAAAACGCTCGTGCACCGGATGCGGAGCATTGCATTCACCATTTTCACGCCGTTTTATTTCATCAAGGCCGGGCTTTTTGTTTCGCTGCCGGCGCTGTGGACGTCGCTGGAACTTATCGCCATTTTGTTGCTGATTAAAATGGCGACGAAATACATCGGCATCTGGCCGTCCACGAAAATTTTTTACATGCGCAACCGCGAGGCGAATTACACGACGCTGCTGATGGCGACCGGCCTGACATTCGGCACGATCTCCTCGCTGTTCGGCCTGCAAAACAAAATCATTGACCAGTCGCAATACACTGTACTCGTAACAGTCGTGATTTTGAGCGCGTTCGTGCCAACGCTCATTGCGCAAAAATTTTCCCAGCCCACGATTGAAACCATGGTGGAGTGGGGCAAAACTTACAGCGAACGAATCAATAACAAATAATCGCGCCCAACGGCGCCAACGGAAAAGTGAGGCGTTATGTTCAAAAAAATCCTTGTCGGTTATGACGGTTCCAAGGGCGGCAGAGCGGCGTTGCAACGGGCTGCCGTGATCGCGCACGAATCCAAAGTCGAAATCACCGCGCTATGGGTGCGTGAACCGCTGCCGCGCCATTCCGACCTGCCGGGTGAATACGAGGAGGAGGCCGAGGCGGCGGATGAATATTTCAAGGAACGGTCGCGCGAAATCCAAGAGGCGTCCGCCCAACATGGAATTACCATCCGCTGCGAAACCCGCCGCGGTCATGCGGCCAAGACCATTTTGCGTTTCGCCGATGAAGGCGGCTACGACCTCATCGTTGTTGGTCACAGTGACCACTCGGAGCTTTGGGGCCGTTTGCTCGGCGACACCGCCGACCGCATCAGCGACCACGCGCATTGCAGTGTGTTGATTGTGAAACAACCGGGCAAAGAAACGGAAAAAATATGAACAAAATTCAAAAAGTCACCGCATTGGAAATTCTTGATTCACGCGGCAACCCAACCGTCATGGTCAATATCGCGCTTAACAACGGCATCACCGCCTCGGCCTGCGTGCCGTCCGGCGCGTCCACCGGCATCCGTGAAGCGGTGGAACTCCGCGACGGTGACGCCAAACGTTATGGCGGCAAAGGCGTGCTCAAGGCCGTGACGAATGTGAACAAAATCATCGCACCGAAACTCAAGGGCAAATCGCCGCACGCGCAAGCGGAGATTGACGAATTGATGCGCCAGCTCGACGGCACGGAGAACAAATCGAAGCTCGGCGCGAATGCGATTCTCGGTGTCTCGATGGCCATCTGCCGCGCCGCCGCGCTTGACGCCGGCGTGCCGCTCTATGCGCACATCCGCAAGCTTCATGGTGGCGAGGCCGGCGCTCCGTCCGTCCTGCCTGCACCGATGATGAATGTGCTCAACGGCGGCGCGCACGCGACGAACAACGTGGACTTCCAGGAATTCATGCTGTTCCCTATCGGTGCGCCCACGTTCGCCGAAGCCCTGCGCTACGGCGCGGAGACGTTCCACACGTTAAAGAAGCTTCTGCAAAAGCGCGGCCTAGTGACCTCGGTGGGCGATGAGGGCGGCTTTGCGCCCAACCTCAAGACGAATGACGAAGCCGTGGATGTGATTGTGGAAGCTATCCAAGCTGCCGGTTACAAACCGGGCAAGGACATCGCCATCGCGCTCGACCCCGCCGCCAGCGAGCTTTACGACGACGGCAAGTATGTGATGAAGAAATCGGACGGCTCGCGCAAGACTCCGGCGCAGATGGTCGAGCTTTACGGAGAATGGGTGAAAAAATATCCCATCGTCTCGCTCGAAGACGGCATGGGCGAGGAAGACCGCACCGGCTGGCTGGCCATCACCAGGGCGCTGGGCGGGAAGTTGCAACTCGTCGGCGACGACAACTTTGTCACCAATCCGAAAATCTTTGCTCAAGGCATCAACAGCGGTATCGCAAATGCAATTCTTATCAAGCTGAACCAAATCGGCACGGTGTCTGAAACCCTTGAGACCGTGGCAATGGCGCAAGAAGCCGATTACGGCGCGGTCATCTCGCATCGTTCCGGCGAAACCGAGGACGCCTTCATCGCCGACTTTGCGGTCGGAACAGGCGCGGGCCAAATCAAAACCGGCTCGCTCTGCCGCTCCGAGCGCATCGCCAAATACAATCGCCTATTGGCGATAGAACGTGAGTTAGGCAAGAAGGCAAAGTTTGGCGGCGCGGTGTTCTGCAAACGCTGAAAATGAAATTGTTGTTGCCTTTTGTCGGTCGTGAAAAAGAAATCGGGCGGCTTCGCCAGTTGCACAAGCAGCGCAGGCATGTGCTGATTCTTGGCCCGGAAGGGGTGGGTAAATCGGCACTCGTCGCACATCTGCGCGAATCGCTCCGTTTGCACGTCTGTCCGGCATCGGAGCGTTTTAGTGAGATTTGCGAAACGCTGGGGGCTGAGTTGGGCCTCAACGGAAGCAATCTCCACCTCGTCCGGCACAAGAATCGCTTGCTCAAGTCGCTCACAGGCACGAAGCGCCCCGTGGTCTTTGACGGAGTGAGTTGGACGACGCCCAAAATCAGTTCCTTCTTTGACTGCGTGAGTGAGCGTGTGCCGGTTTGGATTGTCAGCCGGTTCGAGCACGCCTGGGATTTCGGCCATTTCTGGCAATTCCTCTGGAAATTCGAGCGCGTGGAGCTTCATCCGTTTCATCTCGCCGACACCCACGCGCTGGTGGAATCAGCGGTGGTCACTGGACAAATCCCCGCCGCCGCCCTGGACGTGGTAGAGCGGCTGCACCATTTCTCGGCGGGCAATCCGCAAGTGCTATGCGAATTGCTGGACGGATTGACGGGCGGACGTTACGACCCGCACAAATTATTTGATTTGAAACTGCTTGATTTGGATCGTCGCATCAAACAATTGAACGCAACCGCAACATCGCTTCATGCCTGAAGAACTCAATTCCAAGCTTCGGCTAAACGAAGGACAGACGCGGCGGATGACCATTGTGCTGGCGCGTTTGGAACGCAAGCTTCTCGATCTGCGCGCCACCGTGCTACTGCCGCCCCGCAATTCGCCGCTGACTGTTTACGAAGACCCGATTGACCCGGCGCTGGCGGAATCGCTCAACCAATTGACCGCTCAAGCGCAGGCGCAAATTGGGCGAATGGCCCGGGACCTTGGTTTGAAAGCCACCCGAAATCCAATCCGCCGCGCGCATCTGGCCGCGTTACAATTGCTCAACATTGACCTCTATTCCTCGCACCCTTCGGAAGGACTGCGCGGCTACGGCAAAGTCGCACCGGCCACCGCCACCTACCTTGAAGCAGAACTCGCCAAACTCGAAACGTTCACCGGCGAAATCATCGGTGTGCTGGAACACAGCCAATCAGACTGAAGCGTCCGCAAAGCAAGTTATGTTTCAATCCGCCGACATTCTCGACCGCGTCGCCCGACTCGCCGACGAATTGAAGCTCGCCAGCCTGCGTCCGCAAATTGCCGCGTGCAGGAAGCAGCTTGGCGACAGCGACAAGATTGACGTGGCGGTGTTTGGCCGGTTCAAGGCGGGCAAGAGTTCCTTCCTCAACAGCCTGACCGGACGCGACGTGCTCCCCATCGGCGTTGTGCCGCTCACGGCGGTCATCACGCGGTTGCGCTTCGGTCCAGTGGAACGGGCAACGGTGAAACTTCTCGACGGCACGGCGAAGGAAATTCCGATTGAAGAAATCCATTGCTTCGTCAGCGAAAACGAAAATCCCGACAACCAGAAGCAGGTAACGTCGGTCGAAGTCGCCTTACCCGCGCTCCAGCCGTTCGCCCCGTTGCAATTCGTGGACACGCCAGGCTTGGGGAGTGCCTTTGTCCACAACACCGAAGCGGCGTTGAACTGGCTGCCCAATGTCGGCACGGCGTTGGTAGCCGTCAGTTCTGATGCGCCACTCTCCGAGCGCGACTTGGCCTTGCTCGACGAATTGCGTCGCCATACGCCGAAAATCGTTCTGCTGTTGACGAAGGGGGATTTACTCAATGAGACACAAAGAGCCGAAGTGCTGGCATTTGTCCGGGAGCAATGCCGTCGGAAATGGAACGTGGAGCTGCCTGTCTTTTTCTATTCCATTCAGCCGGCCCTGGCGAAATTCAAAACCGAATTGAAGGAACAATTGCTGATGCCGTTACTCCGCAACCGCTGTGAAGCGGCTGGACAGATTCTGCGGCACAAGCTGGAGTCGCTCACCACCCAAACACTTGACTACGTGCGCGTGGCGCTGGCCGCCGCCACGCAGGCCGAATCCTCGCGGCAGGCATTGCGCGAGAAACTGAGCGAGGAGCGCGGCCAATTCGACCTGCTGTGTTCCGAGCTGAACGTGCTCTCTCACCAATGGTCGGCCAACGCGCTCAATTGGTCGCTCGCCCAGCTTCAGCCGACACAAGAGGCGTTGCAGTTAAAAATCACGGACGACCTGCGCGGACAATTTCCGCGCTGGCAACTGCGGTTGCCGGCGCTGTTGAAAGTGTGGCGCGGGTGGCTGGACGTTTTCCTCCAGCGCGAGTTGAGCATCGTGTCGCGCGAACAACAAACCATGTTCCGCGAGCCGCTGCACCGCGCCCGCCAGCATCTGACGCGCACGCTCCGCGCCTTTCACGACCGGCTGGCCGAACACGTGAAGGCCGCGCTCGGCGTGTCGCTCACGCCGCGCGAATTCATTTTGGAAGTGCCGGAACCTTCCGCGCCGCCCGTGGACGTAGGGTTCGTTGACGCGGCGTTCAGTCTGCTGAGTTTTGCCATTCCGCTGACGTTGTTTCGCCGTCCGATTGAGCACGCGTTGCTGCGCAAGTCATGTTGGGAAGTTGAGAAAAATCTTTCGCGTCTCGCTTCCGCCTGGCGCGACCGTGTGGCTGTGGGCATCAAGGAACTGACCCGGCAGGCCGAACAAGTGGCGCTCGATGAACTGGCTGCGCTCGAACAGACGCTGGCACAAACAAAGTCCAACGAATCGGTACTCCAGCACACAGTGGCGGATTTGGCTCAAATTCGAGCATCCCTGGCAAATGCAGCCGCGCCACCACCCGACTCTGCAATTCCAAGTTGATTCGCGAGAGACCGGCAACCATCCGGCTACTCCATTAAAAGTGAAGATGGTTGAATCCTGCGCTTGCAAAGCGGGCAGCCAAATGACTTAACTGACGGCGCCAATTTTTTGTCTGATGAACCACCTCAAGGATCAAATCACGACGCTGCTGAAAAGCAGTGGGAACCGCGAGACCATTCTGGAACAGGCGTTGCGCACAGTGCTGGTGGATTTTCATTCGGAGTCCGGCACGATTCATTTGCTCGATCGCGACAAACAATCACTCCATCTCCTGGCCCAACTCGGATTGCCGCCGAAGCTGTTGGGCGCGGTCCGGGTGATTCCCGTCGGCAAGGGCATCGCCGGCCAGACGGTCGCCCGCGGCCAGCCGGTGGTGATGTGCAATCTGCAAACGGACACCAGCGGCGTGGCGCGACCGGCGGCGCAGCAAAGCGGCATCGGCGGCATGGTGTGCGCGCCGTTGCGCAACGGCGAGGCAATCGTCGGCACCATTGGCATCGGCACGACCCGTCCCTACGAATACACGCCGGAAGAAATACGGCTGCTGGAGGATATTGGCCGGTTGCTCGGCGCGTACTGCCATCGGATAAAACCGCCCGACCTTCACACCGCGTCATCGCGTCCGGCCTCCCCCCTTCCGCAACTGTTGCAGCTCGCCTATGAAGCCTGGGACCGCCGGGATTATCAGCGGAGCATTGTCCTTCTGGAGCAGGCCAGCCGGGTGGCGCCTCACGAGCCCAGCATCCAGATTTATCTGGGGCACCACTACGGGTTCCGCTGCGAATACGCGGTCGCGGAAAAATGTTTCGAAAAGGCCATCCGCCTCTCGAGCTGGCATCCGGCGGTATTCGTCCACGCGGGAATCCAATGTGTTCGATTCGACCGTTTTGAAATGGGCCGGCGCTACTTCGAACGCGCTTTGAAACGGGATGAAAATTCGCTCGACGCGCTGGTGCAGCTGGCACAGGTCGAGGAACGGGAAAATAATCTGGACGCCGCCGGCGAACTGGTGGACCGGGCCTTGCGGCTGAATGGCGCCAACATCCAGGCGTTGCTCGTGCAGGCACGGCTGTATCGTTTGGCTGGCCGGAACGAGGAAGCGGAAAAACTGCTCCGCTCCTTTGTCACCAAACCTGATCCGGACATCGGGAGCCGCACGCAGGCCTGGTATGAGCTGGGCCGAATCCTGGACAGCCAGGGGCGTTATGACGAAGCCATGGCGGCATTTCTCGAAGCGAAGGCATTGTTGCAGCCGAATGCTGCACCGGAAATCGCCAAACAAAAAGCCGTCCAAGCACGCAGTAAAAGGACGCAGGAAACCCTCACTGCCGAAACCTTGCGACGCTGGCACGAATTGGGCAAGACGTTTGCGCCGTTGTATCGGCTGGGCCTGCTCTGCGGCCATCCCCGATCAGGCACAACTTTGCTCGAACAAGTGCTGGATGCCCATCCGGACATCATCTCCGTGGAAGAGAAAACCATTTTCTATGATGAATCCATCGCCTCTTTTTCCCGCCAGAAATCGGTGGAGAACCTCCCGGACGTTTTGGAGCCTGTAGATCCCAGCCAGTTGGCGCGCTGGCGCACAAACTACTTCCGCCTCACCGAACGTTTCTGCGGCAACTCCATCGGCGGCCGCCTGTTGATTGACAAAAATCCCTCCTTGACTGCGCTCATTCCGGCGCTGATTCGCGTCTTTCCAGAGACAAAATTTCTGGTTGCACTACGTGACCCCCGCGACGTGTGCCTGAGTTGTTTCATGCAACCCCTGCCCCTCGCGCCCGTCAGTTCGTTCTACCTGACCCTGGAAGGAACTGTGACCGAATACGCCGCGCTGATGGGCTTCTGGCTGTCCATCAAGCCCAAAATGCCGGGCCCCTGGCTCGAAGTGCGCTACGAAGATTTGGTGGATGATTTGGAATCCGTCGCCCGGCGGACGTTGGAATTCCTCGGCATGCCGTGGGACGCACGCGTTTTGGGTTTTGACAAACACGCGCAGACCAAAATCGTGCGTTCGCCGACTTACGCAGAAGTGAGGAAACCTGTCTTCAAAACCGCCGTCGGGCGCTGGCGCAATTACCAAAAATATCTCGGACCCTATTTGGAAAAACTGGAACCGTTTGCCAAAGCCTTCGGTTACGAATGACAAAAGTTCACGCCAATGCCTGAAGGTCTGGTGTGCCTTTGCAAAAAGAATTGTTCCGGCTGAAAAATCCGGGCAATCTGTGTGTTGCTATGCAGCAAGTAAACCTCGGCATGATTGGCGGCGGCACTGTGGGCAGCGGCGTGTTTCACGCGCTCCAGCTCAACGGTGGCCTCATGGCTTCGCGCATCGGCGTCAAGGTCGTCGTCCGCAAGGTCGCCGTAAAGGCGTTCAACGAACCGCGTCCGTATCCCATTTCGCGTTCGTTGATGACCACCGATTGGCAGAGCGTCGTCAACGACCCGCGAGTGGACATCGTCACCGAACTCGTCGGGGGCACGGGCATTGCCCGGACAATGATTCTCGCTGCGCTCAAGCTCGGAAAACCGGTCATCACGGCGAACAAGGCGTTGCTGTCGGCGCATGGCGAGGAGCTGTTTGCCGCGGCCAAAAAATATGGCGCGAACCTTTACTACGAGGCCAGCGTTTGCGGCGGCATTCCCATCATCAAATCGCTCCGCGAAGGTTTCGTTGGCAACCGCATCAACGCGCTTTACGGCATCGTGAACGGCACCTGCAATTACATCCTCACCCGGATGAAACTCGAGGGGGCGGATTTTGCCGCCGTGCTAAAGGACGCCCAAAGGCTGGGTTACGCCGAAACGCCGCCCGACCTCGACATTGACGGCTTCGATGCGCAGCACAAAATCGGCATCCTTGCCTCGCTCGCACATGGTTTTTGGGTGAGGCCAAACAGCATTTATGTCGAAGGCATCCGCCATGTCAGCGCGCTGGACATCAAATTTGCCGGCGAACTCGGTTATACCGTCAAGTTGCTCGGCATCATTAAAAAGCTGGAAAGCGGCTGCCGCGTGCAGGCTTCCGTGTATCCGACCTTGATTCCGGATTCACACGTCCTGGCCAGTGTCAATCACGTCTTCAACGCCGTCTTTGTCCGCGGTGACATCGTCGGCGACACGCTCTTTTACGGACGCGGCGCGGGCAAGGACGCCACTGCCAGCGCCGTCTTGAGCGATCTGGCCGACGCGGCCTTGGATTTGAAGTTCGGCACGAAGCATCGGGTACCGCCGTTTGTGCCGCACGAATGCGCCGGCGCGGTTGTGCCTATTGCAGACGTCGTTTCGCAGTATTTCGTCCGGCTCAATGTCGTGGACAAGCCGGGTGTGCTGGCAAAAATCGCGGCCATTTTCGGGCAATCAAAAATCGGCATTTCGTCCGTGATTCAGCCCGAAGGCCACGAAGGCAAAAGCGTGCCGTTGATTTTCATGCTCCACTACGCGACCAACGGCGCGGTGGCCGGCGCATTGAAGAAAATCGGCAAACTGCCCGTCGTCAAAGGCAGGCCCATGTTGCTGCGCGTGGAAAATTTTGAATGATTCCAAATTCTGGCTCCTGAATTCTGGCTTCTATGGCTTTAATCGTCCAAAAATACGGCGGCACTTCAGTGGGCAACACTGAGCGCATCAAAAACGTCGCGGCGCGCGTGGCCAAATATCGTGCCAAAGGCGACCAGGTCGTCGTCGTTGTCTCGGCCATGAGCGGCGTGACGGACAATTTGATCAAACTGGCCAAGGACATTATGCCGTTGCCCAGCGAACGCGAAATGGACGTGCTGCTCGCGACCGGCGAACAACAGACCATCGCGCTTACGGCGATTGCGCTGCATGCGCTGAACGTTCCTGCCGCGTCGCTCACGGGCGCGCAGGCGGGCATCGTCACCGACGTGGTTCATACGAAAGCGAAGATTCACGACATTTCACCAAAAAAAGTTCGCGAGCTTTTAAAACAAGGCAACGTCGTAATTGTCGCCGGTTTCCAAGGTGAAACGCCCGAAGGCCAGATCACGACGCTGGGCCGCGGCGGTTCGGATCTGACGGCCATCGCGCTCGCCGCCGCGCTCAAGGCCGACCTTTGCCAGATTTACACCGACGTGGACGGCGTTTATACCGCCGACCCGCGCATCGTCAAGGACGCGAAGAAACTTGAGGAAATTTCCTACGACGAAATGCTCGAGCTCGCGAGCCTCGGCGCGAAGGTGATGCAGAGCCGTTCGGTTGAATTTGCTAAAAAATTTGGAGTCGTTTTCGAAGTCCGCTCCAGCTTGAATGACAACCCCGGAACCATTGTGAAAGAAGAAACCAAAAGCATGGAAGACGTCGTTGTGCGCGGCGTCTCGCTCGACAAGAACCAGGCCAAGGTCACGCTCGTCGGCGTGCCCGACAAGCCCGGCGTGGCCGCGCGCATCTTCAAGGCGCTCGGCGATGCGACCGTCAACGTGGACATGATTGTGCAAAACATCAGCCACGGCACCGGCACACCCCAGACAGACATTTCGTTCACCGTGGACAAGCCGGACCTGCTCAAGGCGCAGAAGGTCATTGGCGGTTTGAAAAAGGAACTCGGCCTGCGCGACGTGATCACCGCCGAAAAAATCGGCAAGTTGTCCATCGTCGGCGTCGGCATGAAGAGCCACACGGGCGTGGCCGGAAAACTGTTTGAAACGCTGGCGAAGGAAGGCGTGAACATTGACATGATTTCAACCAGCGAAATCAAAATCTCCGTCGTGATTGATCTGGCCAAAGGAGAAGCAGCGATGAAAGCCGCCCACGCGGCATTTGTTAGCTGACGCAATTACGTTGAAAAACCCGTGTTGCCGCGGGGACTACAGCGCAGCGGCCAGAATGTCGAGGCTGGCTTGGGAGGCTTTTACGTCGTCCGCGGAACTGCCGCCGCTGAAGGCGGCGAACAAATATCCGGTTTTCCCCCGGGTGATGACTCCACCTTGCCAGCCAAATTCTCCTCTCAGGGGAGAACGAACCCCGCTGCCGCTGGCCTTCAACGTGTCCGCCATTTCCGCGACCTTGGAATAAACGATGGCGAGCAGGTTCGTCTCGGGTTCGTCCCGGGAGGGACCTTTTTTCGTGGCGCCCACCACGAGCATTTTCGACGACCAGGACTGGACGCGGTCGCCTTTGCTGCCGGCCACCACGGCCACGCCTTTGATGTTGAGTTCCTCCGCGCGCTGCTTTATGGCCCGCAGCGCTTCGTCCGCCACTTCGTCAAAAGTCTTCATGGCATTGTCACTTGTTTCAATTGAAGTCTGCCCGGGTAAATTCTCATTTGCCGGCTTTCACGGCCAGCGTTTTTCCGGTGTATGCCACAACCTGATCGGCGGGTTCGGTTTCCGCGACGCCGTTTCCGTGTCCTTCACTCACGAATACGATGCGGAAAGTCCGTTCCCGCACCATGCCGGGAAATTTTCCCTGGCGCGGCCCGATGGTCAGCGTCCCGGCCGCGTCATTCCATGTCAGCGGAATCGTTGAGTATTTGCCTTTTTCGTAATTGTAGTTGTCGCCTTCGTCCTCATACAACGTGAACGCGCCATCCGCGCCGCGATAGACGCGGATTTCGAGCGGTGCGTCCGGTTTTTCGGCGGCATAATGCACGACGGGCCCCATTGGCAAAATCGCGCCCGCGCGCACGAATAACGGCATCGTTTCAATCGGTGCCGCCGCGTCCATGCGCTGACCGCCGGTTTCGCGTTCGCCGGTCCAGAAGTCATACCATGCGTTTTGTCCCGGCAGATAAACGCTCCGGTTGATTGCGCCCGGTTGTGTCACCGGACACACCATCACCGCCGGCCCGAAAAGGTATTGGTCGCCGATGTCGAGCGCCTGCGAATCGCCGGCGAAATCCATCATCAGCGGCCGCATCATCGTGCCGCCGTCGCTCGTCACCTGCCACGACACGGAATAAATGTAAGGCAGCAGCCGGTAGCGCAAATCAACATAGTTCTCCCAAATTTTCTGCGTGGGTTCGTCCCAACGCCACAGTTCCTTGGGCGTGGCCGATCCATGCACGCGGAACATCGGGCAGAACGCACCGAACTGGAACCAGCGCGTGAAGATTTCCTGATATTTTTTGTCCGTCGTTTTCCCGCCGAAGAATCCGCCGATGTCGGTGTTCCAATAGGGAATTCCGCTGATGGAAAAATTCAGCCCGGCGGGAATTTGTTTCGCAAAAACGGCCCACGTTCCGTGGATGTCGCCCAACCAGGTGATGGCGGCGTTGCGTTGTTGTCCGGCGTAGGCCGAGCGCGTGAGGATGCAGACGCGCTCCTGGTCCGTCGCCGCGCGCTGGCCCTGATAAATTCCGGTCGTGTGCATCAGCGGATAGGCGTTGAACACATTCGAGCCGGAACCGAGCGCCGTTTGGAACGCGCGGAATTCGCCCCACTTGCCGCTCAACTCCGGTTCCGACGCATCCAGCCACCAGCCGTCAACGCCGGGTTTGAAAAGTTTGTTTGAAATTTCCTTCCAGTAAATCCGCCGCGCGGCGGGGTTGAACGGGTCATACCATTTCTGTTGCCCCTTCGGATAAACGCTGGGAATTATCGGCGCGTAGAACCCGCCGGCGCGTTCCAGTTCCTTGAAGTTCGCCGTGCCCAAATCGAATTTCGGCCAGACGGAAATCATCACGTGCGTGTGCATCGCGTGCAAATCCTTGATCATCGCCGCCGGATCGGGATAGCGCGCGGGATCAAATGCGTGCGAACCCCAGCCGTCTTTCGGCCAGTATTGCCAGTCCTGAATGATGCCGTCCAACGGCACGCCGCGTTTCCGGTATTCGGCGACAACGTTCGTCAATTCCTCCTGGCTGGCATAGTGCTCCTTGCATTGCCAGAAACCCCACAGCCACCGGCCCATCATCGGCGCCGCGCCGGTCAGCGCACGATAGTCCTGAATCACGCCGTCTGCCGTCGGGCCGGACAGAAAATAATAATCCACCGCCCCGCCCGTTTCCGAAGTCCAGCGCACGACGCCGTCGTTGTCCTTCGCGCCCACGTCCACGTCCGTCACCGCTGGATTGTCCCAGAACACGCCGTAACCTTTGCTCGAAACGAGAACCGGCACAGCCACCTCCATGTTCTTCTGCTGCAAATGCACCGTCGCCCCGCAATAATTCCAAACACCGCTTTGATGCTGACCCAGGCCGTAAATCCGCTCGTCCGGCGCGAGGACAAACGACTGGCGCACGCCTGTCCCGCCTGCCGTCGGTGGAATTTCCTTTCCGTCCGGCGTCTCCTGCAAAATCGGGTTACCTTTCAAATCATAAAATCCGACCGCGCCGGTCCTGCGGTCCACGCGCGCCTGTAACGATTCCGTTTCCAGCATCACGGTGTCCGGCGTCCCGGCCAGCGCCCACTTCGTTTTGGCCGGCTTGCCGATGACGCTCAAACTTTTGTCCGCTGGCAATTTCGTTCCCGGCGCATACGTCACGCGGATCACCCGGTCCGACCACACCTGCAACCGCATCACGCCCGGCTGCATGATCAGCGTCACGCCATCCGGCCTTTTCTGGACGCCGGTCACCGCCGTCATTCCACCCCAAACCGGCAAAACCGCCACGGCGACCGCGCCGAACGAAACGGCCAGCGATTTGATCCATCGTTGTCTATTCATTGAAAAATTCACCGGTGAATGTTTTTGCTTGTAGCGCAAAGAGTGCGCCAGTGTTCCCGCAGCCGGCAGCGGGATGCAAGCCGGAAAAACATTTGACGCCGCGGCATTCAACCGTTAACTTGCCTACGTGAACCGCAATTTGAATCTGAATCTGCTGCTGAACGCGCTGTTGCTGTGCCGCGCGGCGGTCGGGTTCTGATTGCATCACGAGATTTATCAAACCCCACTGCCAACCGGCGGCGGGGTTTTTGTTTTGCCAAACGGAACCGCCACTGCCACAACTGAAAGACAACATGCACAAAAATCCGTCGAAAAAATACCGTCCGTTCCCGCCGGTCCCCTTGCGCGACCGGCAGTGGCCCAACCGCGTCCTCACCCGCACGCCCATCTGGTGCAGTGTGGATTTGCGCGACGGCAACCAGGCGCTGGCCGTGCCCATGAACGTCAGCCAGAAACTTGAGCTGTTTCAGACTCTGGTGAAAATTGGCTTCAAGGAAATCGAGGTCGGCTTCCCATCCGCGTCGAACACCGAGTTCATCTTCAACCGCCGGCTCATTGAGGAAAACCGCGCGCCGGAGGACGTATGGCTCCAGGTGCTTGTGCAGGCACGCGAGGATCTGATTGAAAAAACCGTGCAGTCACTCGCCGGCGCGAAGAAGGCGATCATCCATCTCTACAATTCCACTTCGCCCGCCCAACGCCGCGTGGTATTCGGCATGTCAAGGCCGGAAATCATCCAGGTGGCTGTGCGTGGCGCAAAATGGATCAAGGAACGTTTGCCGCGGCTCAAAGGCACGGAGGTCATGCTCCAGTACTCGCCGGAAAGTTTCAGCAGCACGGAAGTCGAGTTCGCCAGGGAAATTTCCGAAGCGGTCATGGAAGTCTGGCAGCCGACGCCAAAACGGAAAATGATTTTGAATTTGCCCGACACCGTCGAGGTGGCGATGCCAAATGTCTATGCCGACCAGATCGAATGGGTCTGCCGGAACATCAAAAATCGCGACTCGCTCATCATCAGCGTTCATACGCACAACGACCGCAACACCGGCGTGGCGGCGACGGAACTCGGTTTGCTCGCGGGCGCAGAACGCGTCGAAGGCACGCTTTTCGGCAACGGCGAGCGCACTGGAAATCTCGATATCGTCACTGTGGCATTGAACCTTTACCAGCACGGCGTTGACCCGAAACTCGATTTCACAGACCTCAATTCCATCATTGAAGTTTACGAACGTTGCACGGGCATGACCGTGCCGCCGCGCCAGCCGTATGCAGGCGAATTGGTTTTCACCGCGTTCAGCGGTTCGCATCAGGATGCGATTCGAAAAGGCTTGAACGAATGGAAAAATGACCCCCGGAAAAATTGGGACGTGCCGTATCTCACCATTGACCCGACGGACATCGGGCGCGAATACCGCGAGGTCATCCGCGTCAACAGCCAGTCCGGCAAGGGCGGCGTGGCGTATTTGCTCGAAAGCCAGTTCGGCATCGAATTGCCCAAGGAAATGCAGCGCGAGTTCGGACCGATCGCGAACGACGAGGTGGACAAGCTCGGCCGGGAAGTCAGCGCCGCCGAATTGAAGCAGATGTTCTGGCGCGAATACATCGAGCGCGTCACGCCGTGGCAGCTCAAGCGCTTTGAAACCGAGAGTAAAAACGGTGTCGTCCGCTGCCGTGCGAAATTGCTTCGCAACGGAAAGATGGTGGAAATCTCCGGCGAGGGCAACGGCCCGCTCGCCGCGTTGGTCCACGGATTCGGAAAAATAGGTGTGCCGCGTTTTGAAATCACGGCCTACAGCGAACACGCCTTGAGCTCCGGCGAGGAAGCTGCGGCCATCGCCTATATCCAAATCAAGCACGCGAACGGCCAAACCCTCTGGGGCGCGGGCGTGGACACCAACATTGAGCTGGCCTCCGTGCGTGCCGTGATGAGCGCGTTGAATCGCTCCTAAGCATGTCTCAAATTTGAAAAATCCTGCTCGTCAAAAACAGGCGTATTGTCTAGTTTCCCCGGCATTTATGAAATTGAATCCGGCAGTTATTTTTGTGGCAACAGGGTTGTTTCTCGTCGGCACGACAGTTTTTGTTGCCGGACAGCCAGCCACCAACACCATCGTGACCACCCCGCCGGTTTATGTGCCAAACATC
Source organism: uncultured Verrucomicrobiae bacterium (assembly GCA_963842445.1). Lineage (GTDB taxonomy): Bacteria > Verrucomicrobiota > Verrucomicrobiia > Limisphaerales > UBA11358 > UBA11358. The sequence goes on from CAWJHF010000011.1 coordinate 27,004, forward strand.
TCGCACGCCAACGACCCACTGCCGGATGGCATATTCGCCTGGGATGAACTTTCGAAAGCAACGGACGCCGCCGCCAACCAGCAACAGGCGCATTTCGTTTTCAATTTTACGAACGTTTCATCGGGCAAGGTGGTGATTTTGGGCGTTCGTCCTTCATGCGGCTGCACCACCGCGCAACTGCCGGCATTGCCGTGGACCATCGCAGCCGGCACCAACGGTCAAATCGGCATCACGGTCAACCTCGCGGGCAGAAGCGGCATGCTTTACAAAACTGTCAACGTGTCCACGGACAAGGGAAGCAAAATGCTCATGTTGCGCATCAACATTCTGCCGCCAGTGATACCCAAAATGACCGAGGCGGAGCGTGCCCGCGACCTTGCGGTGGCGAAAATTGACCGGCAGGCGGTTTTTCGCGATGATTGCACCAAGTGCCATTTAAGGAATATCCAGGGCAAATACGGCAAGCCGCTTTATGATTCAGTTTGCGCCATCTGTCACGAGGCTGAACAACGCGCCGCCGTGGTGCCGGATTTGCACAACCTGAAAACGCCGACCAACGATGAATTTTGGCGCACTTGGATTGCTCACGGCAAACCTGGTTCGCTCATGCCCGCTTTCGCCAGCAGCGATGGCGGTCCGCTCATTGACGTCCAAATCGCCTCACTCGCCGCCTATTTGGACGTGGTCGTCAAATCCCAAGTCCCTGTGAATAAGTAACTTCTGTTTTCGTTGCTGAACCTTCCATTTTTTTGTTGCCAAATTGGACACAACTGTCTATAATTTAGGCAGTGAGAGAGAAGTGTTGGGTTCATTGACGTGAAAAGTCGTAACACAGCTGTAAACAGGGGAGTTGTGGCAATTTTAAAGCCTTTCAGAACGTGTGGGAGTTCCATTTCCTATTTTCTTAAAGATTGCCGCTTGTGGATGTCGTGGTCATGGTTTTTCCAACAATGCTGGGCTGTTGTGGTTTTGACGGCTGCGGGGACGTTGAGTTACTTGGTGATTAGTCATTTTGCCTTCGAACCCATTCGCGTGGAGGGTCCAAGCATGTATCCCACGTTGGCAAACTCGGGATGTTACTGGTTGAACCGATCTGCTTACCTTATGGGTGAACCAAAGCAGGATGACATCGTGGCACTTAAAGACCCGCAGGACAATACACCGGTGGTCAAACGCATTATCGCCACGCCCGGACAATCCATTTACCTTAAAAATGGCAAAGTCTATGTTGATGGCCAATTGCTGCGTGAACCTTACCTTTTGACTGGAACGCCAACCTACGCTTACGAAAAGAGTGAAGACGAATTCATTTGCATCGGCAAAGATGAGTTCTTTGTCATGGGTGACAATCGCAACAACAGCATGGACAGCCGCACATTCGGAGCTGTCCCGCGTCAGAATATCCTTGGCAAAGTGATGGAATAGCTACAGCCCCCGCATCCGATTCAGAACGGAAGCCGGCAGTCTTGCCTTGCATGAGGCGCCAATGAGGCTATGCTGTCAACCATGACGGCCAAATTGGTTGACGCAAAAAATCATGTCCGGATCTCCGAACTCGGTGAACGGGTTTTGGGCGGCGGACAAATCTACCGCGACGAGGCGCTTTGGTTATTCAATCTCGAAACGTCAGCCGACATCTTGGATTTGCTGTCGTGGGCGAACCGCATCCGCGAGCATTTCAAGGGCAACAAGATCCATCTTTGCTCCATCGTGAACGCCAAGGCCGGCGCGTGTTCCGAGAATTGCAGTTTCTGCGCACAATCATCGCATTACCAGACCGGCTCGCCCAAATACGGTTTTGTGGATCCCGAGCCGGTTCAGGAAGCCGCTGATGAAGCGAACAAAAACGGCGTCACCGCCGTTGGCCTCGTCGCTGCCTGGAAAGGTCTCAACGAAGGCCCGATGCTCGACGAAGTTTGCAACCGCGTGCGCGAATTGAAGGCGAGCGGCAAGACCCGTCCCGATGTCTCGCTCGGCATCATCAAAAGCCAGCGCGTAGCCGACCGGCTCAAGGAAGCCGGCGTCGAGTGCTACGGCCACAATCTCGAAAGTTCGCGCCGCTTTTTCCCACAGACCTGCACCACGCACACCTACGAGGACCGCCTCGAAACCATCGGCTATTTGAAAAGGGCCGGCATCAAGATTTGTTCCGGCGGCATCATCGGCATGGGCGAGACGCGCGAAGACCGCTGCGACCTGGCGTTTGAATTGAAAGCCATCGGCGCGAACGTCGTGCCTGTCAACATCCTCAATCCGATTCCCGGCACGCCCTTTGAGAAAAACGAGCCCCTGCCCGTCTTGGAAATTCTGAAAACCACCGCGTGCTTCCGTTTTATTTTACCACGACAGGAAATCATGATTGCCGGCGGACGCACGGTGAACCTGCGCGATGCGCAAAGCATGATTTTCATGGCCGGTGCCAGCGCGCTCATGGTCGGCAACTATCTCACCACGCTGAACCAGCCCGTCGAAAAAGATCTCCAGATGCTCAAAGACCTTGGTCTCGATCCGAGTTGGGACAAACACGGGTTTTCGGATCAAGAGGTACGCGGTTGCCATCAAAATGAGGAACTGGCATGTGCGGTTTCATAGCCCACCGGTGAATTTGCGATTTGCGATTTACGCTGGACGGGACGGCTTGTGTTTGTTGCGTAAATCGTAAAACGAACATCGTAAATCCATGGAGCGACTCGGCAAAAACAAGGGCGGTTACCACGGCGAGACGATTGACATTCGCGCCGTGTTGCGCGATGTCGAAATTGCCGCCCAAACGCACGGTTGGACCTCCGAAACGTTTGGGATGCAAGGTGTATTCAACTTGCTCGCCCTCCATCGCCAGCCACTCTCAATCCTCAACCCCTTGGCGCGGCGAAGCGGAGCGGAGCCGGCTCAACCCTCAACCAGGATTTACCTGAGCGCCGGCATCCACGGTGATGAGCCGGCCGGTCCGCTCGCCGGGCTGCGATTGCTTCAGAAAAACAAATGGCCGGCGAATGCGGAACTTTGGTTTTGCCCGTGCCTGAATCCCGTCGGCTTTGTTTTAAACCGCCGTGAGAACGCCGACGGCAAGGATTTGAACCGCGACTACCGTCATTTGGAAACCGCCGAGGTCCGCGCGCACATCGCCTGGCTGGAGCGCCAGCCGCGATTCGATGTGTATCTTTGCCTCCACGAAGATTGGGAATCGCACGGATTTTATCTCTACGAACAGAATCCCGACGGCAAAACGTCCTTGGCGGAAACCATTGTCAGTGCCGTCCAAAAAGTCTGTCCGATTGATCCAGCGGAAATCATCGAAGACCGCCCGGCGAAAAACGGCATCATCCGCCCGAATCTCGACCCGCACACGCGCCCGCAGTGGGCCGAGGCGTTTTATCTCATCATGCACAAATCGCGGCTCGGCTGTACCCTCGAAGCCCCGTCGGATTTTCCGTTGTCAACCCGCGTCAACGCCCTTGTCGCCGGCGTGGATGCGGCGCTGGCAACGTAGGACAGCGCGTCCCGCCTGTCTCAAACTTCAAGCCCCGCTTGAGCGGACATGGAAAAATGTGAATTGATACAGGTTGGAATCACCGTCCTACTTCAATGCTGCATCTCGCCGCTTCATCCATTCGTCACCCAGGCTGGAGAGTGTCTTGGTCTTCAAGAGCCGTTCCGCGAGCGGGAATACGATGCGTTCTTCTTTGTCGAAATGTTCGCGCGAGCGCAGCACGGCCCGCAGCAGCAGGTCGCGCGCTTGTTTCGGCCCCCGCGCCTTTTGCACCTCGGCCAGCTTGGCGTCAATTTCCTCATGCTCTTCGTGGAAAAGCTCGCTCTGGCCGATTTGCTCTAGGCAATGTTCCAGCGGCCCCATGAGCAGGTCGTCCTCGGTGTTGGCGTGGGGACGCATGAGCGCATCCAGCGTGGCCGCCAGCGATTTGACCTCCGCCAGCGTTTTAAGCCGCGGCAAGGTTTTCTCGATGTGATCGAACAAATTGTGGAACACGGCGTGTTCCGCCACCAAAATTTCCGTGATTTTCATGGTCAGGACTGAATTTTTCGTCCACAACTTAGAATCCCGCCAGTGACGCCAGTCCACTAACCGTTTCTTGGCATTTCCTTAGCCCGCTTGGGCCATTGCCGGCCAGGTCGTGTGTTATTACTTTGTTGCTTCTTCAATGAGCCGCTCAATTGTCCACGGTCCGCTTGTGATTTTGGCAGCTTGGGCCGGAGTGCAACCGAGTATTGAATGCACCTTGCAGAAGTTGTGCGCCGCCACGAATAGAGCGATTGCGTGCTTGTGATTTTCCAGCTTCCGCGACCAGCCCAAGCCAAGCCGGGCAAACCGGATTGCGGTCGTCGAAGACGTTGTCCATCCGCAGAAAACAGTTCTTGATAAAGAAGGGTCAATGGATTCCAATCGGTTTGCCTCGAAGCAAAATGAAATTTTATGAAAAGAAAAATTTCCGACTCGTTTGTCCTTTTCACGACGATGGGTTTGTCGGTGATGCTGGCGCTGGTGGCCGTTGTTTCTGGTTGTGGGCCACAAGAGAAGGTAACCATGGCAGATACTTTGGAACCAGTGGATCTTAAGCTGCACGTCAATTTTTCCGCGTTTGATGATATTAATGCTCCGTGGCTGCTGCCGAAAGGTTTGCAAGTTTTCGATGGTGTGCCGTTTCAGGTGGATGGAGTCATTCAGCTTGCCGGTTCCGGCCGGCCCGGCGGTTCCGGCCACCCCGATGCGCCGGACAATGTAACCGGCATTCTGGTGGAAAGCGGATTCGAAGAATTGCATTTATTGATGGCGGTGGATGGCAGCACGGATGAAGGCGCTGAAGTGGCCCGCATCAAATTGGTTTATAGCGACGGCTCCAAGGCGACGCTGTCCATAAAATATGGCGATCAAGTCCGCAATTGGACTGGGCGATGGCATAGTTCCGAGCGCGCCTTGCGCGATACGAATTCATGCGTCGCATGGATTGGCCAAAATTCCGACCCGGCGTCTGTTGACAGGTTTGCCCGCCTGTTTCATGTCGTGTTAAAAAATCCAAAGCCTCAAAAGAAGGTTCTTAACTTGTCCGTTGAAAAGGTCGCTGACAATGTCGGGCCGCTGTTTGCTGGCATTACTATTGGACCGGCCTTCGCGGAGCGCCTGACCAACACCGTCAATCTGCCGGTCAATCCGTTTCCCGATCTGCGACCGCGGAGGGGACAATTGGCAGCCATCGAGGGCGTGGTCAGAACGTTGGACGGCAAACCCATTGCCGGAGCCAGGGTTGCAGCGGTGTCATCGCGTAAATTTAATACGCGTCTAGGGCAGTCGGATGAGGACCTTACGAATGAAGTCGCCACCGCGACAGACACCGACGGACAATTTGCGCTGCCGCCGTTGCCGGACAACCGGCTTTACAGCCTGGTCATTTCCAAGGACGGAATGCAATCGCAGGATTACTACGGTGCCGATCCAAAATCAGACCCCATCGAAGTTCGACTACAATAAAAAAAGGTCGTGCGCGTGCCCAAAGAAGATTTGCTCCAAGCGGTGGAACTGGCCTTGGCTGGCGAGTGGGATGCCGTCCATCAAATCGTCCAGCAATACGAAGACGATGCCACGGCAGCGTGGATTCACGCCGTGCTGCACAAGATCGAGGGCGACCTGGCCAACAGCCGTTATTGGTATCATCGCGCCGGCCGGCTGGACCGCGTCGCCGAGGAACCGCGCGCGGAACTGGCCGCCATCCAAGCCGAATTAACCACGGATGAACACGGTCTTAAAGCATTGATTCAGACAAAGGGGCTCGGCCTTGCGCGCCAAGATGATGAACACCGCCTGCGTGGAATTGTCCCGCTGACGCCAATTCTCACCGGCTCACATTGGCCACCGCTTGTTCGTCTAGTCGCTCGCGCAATTGTTCCAGATACAGGCTCGCCGGTGAAACCGGCTTGTCATTGGAATCGATGTATCCTTGCGGCAACATTGGCTTGGTGCCGAATGGCATCGGGGCCAAGTCCTGCTTGCCGACGCAGCCAATCGCCCAGTTCGCCGAACCGGGCGGCTGTTGAATGATAAACGATCGTGCGTTGCTGTTCCAAATGACTCCCCAGCCAACCGTCCAGCCGTGGCCGGTGCCCATTTCGCCGCGGTTCATCAAATCAATGCTACCGTCGGGCACGCGACAATTGTCCACCAGCAAACCCGTGGCCCAACGCGCGTGCGGCTGGATGTGCCCGTCGCCGTGAAACACGCAGTTCAAAAGCACATTCGGCCCGGTGACGGCGTCGAGCGTGACGAAATAAAAAAGATGGTTGCCGGTGCCGGAGCAGCGATTCATTAAAATCTGCGTGCCGTCGGAAGTGAAGTCAGACGGTAGCGCCGCGCCTTTGGTCGCCACGCTATGGTTGATTTGGACATCTTCAACGGTCACGCGGCGCGTTTCGTGCCCGAAGTAAATGCTGTTGATGGTGTCATCAATCAGCAGGCTCCTCACCCAAACGTCACGGGCCTGATCCACCGTGATGGCTTTATTCTGCTTTTCTCCGATGGTGATGGCCTGTGGTGGCGAAACGATACGAAAATTTTCAATGCCCACCTGTGTGACGCAGTTCGTGGTGGACGATTTGACTACCGTGACTCCGGGCGGGTTCAGGTATTTTGCGTCCAACGAATCGCTCAAAGGCACATCCACGGTGATGGCGTTGCCGGAAATGGTCTTGATAGTGCGGCGTGTTTTAATCTGATCGTGCCTCCATATTTCGTTTGTATGGTTGCGAACCAACTTGTCCATGCCCATGAACGCAATCCACGCGCTCGTGTCTGGACGCTGGATGATGATGGCGTCTCCTGTAGTGAAACCCGAGGCGTCGGCCACGTGAAAGGTCATGGCGCCGGCGGGCACGTAGCCGTCGGTGATGGCGTCCGGCGCGCCGGTCGCCGGCTTGCCGCCTTCAACCGTGATGCACATGTGCGGGTCGCCCGACATTTTGATCGTGGTCTGGGTTGAACCGTAGCCGCGCAAAACGACGCCACTGGTCTTGATGGCCAACGTTCCGCTGCATTGAAACTTGCCCGGCTTGAGCAGGACCGCCCCGCGAAATCCGTTGACCAGCGGCAGTTGCGACACCTCATCAATGGCGCTCTGGATGGCCGCAGTATCATCGCCGCCGGACGGAGCGACGGTTTTTGCCGTGGGCACGCCCGGAATCTTCACGCCGCCGCCCATGTAACCGGCGTAGGAAAAATCCATGATGCGGTCGCCGGTTGGCAAGGTCTTGTAAACCAGTTTGCCGCTGGCATCCACAGAAACCCATTCGCTTTGGCCGTTCTGCGCGAATACATCGAACGCCACCGCGAACAGGGCAACGGCAACCGGAAACCTGGCGCTCTGAATGGTCATTGCTTTGCGGCATGATTTTAGTTTCTGCGCCGGCGCCGTTGCGCGAAATTTGTAAAACGATAGTAAGTATTTTGTAATTCCAAACCACGAAGTAGCGACGACAACGGGCTGCTTCCCCGAAATTAGCGCTCCTGGCGCAATGAGAGTTGTTATGTCAGGCATAGTGTTCCTTTGTTTAAGGTTTTACGAATAATTTTCCATCCCCGCGCAGGAGCAAACCGGATTCCGGTCGCCGAAGACGCTGTCCACGCGGCTGACGTGCGGCCAGAATTTGTAGTCGTACAAATCCTTCGCCGGAAACGCCGCCTGTTCGCGCGAATACGGCCGGTTCCAATTGTCGCTGGCGATTTGATCCGCCGTGTGCGGCGCGTTCTTGAGCAGATTGTTCTTCGCGTCGGCAGTGCCGTTTTCCACGGCGGTCATTTCACCGTGAATGGCAATCATCGCGTCGCAGAAACGATCCAGTTCCGCTTTCGATTCGCTCTCCGTCGGCTCGACCATCATCGTGCCGGGGACAGGCCACGAAATTGTCGGCGCGTGAAAACCGTAATCCATCAGCCGCTTCGCCACGTCCTCAACGGTGACGCCCTTGAACTGGCGCAAATCGAGGATGCACTCGTGCGCGACGAGGCCGTTGCTGCGATAAAGTGTCGGGAAATAATTCTCCAGCCGCTTGGCGATGTAGTTGGCGTTCAGAATGGCAAACTTCGTCGCCTCGGTCAGGCCGTCCGCGCCCATCATGGCAATGTACATCCAGGAAATCGGCAGAATGCCCGCGCTGCCCCACGGCGCGGCGGCAACGGAGCCGATCGGGTTTTCGCCGCCAAGATTCACGACCGGATGGCCGGGCAAAAATTCAACGAGATGTTCCGCCACGCCAATCGGTCCCACGCCCGGTCCGCCGCCACCGTGTGGAATGCAGAATGTTTTGTGCAAATTCAAATGGCAAACGTCCGCGCCGATATCGGCAGGACGGCACAAGCCCACCTGCGCGTTCATGTTCGCGCCGTCCATATAAACCTGCCCGCCGTTGGCGTGAACGATTTCGCAAATTTCCTTGATGGTTCCTTCAAAAACACCGTGCGTGGATGGATACGTCACCATCAGGCACGCAAGGTCTTGCTTGTGCGCTTCGGCTTTGGCGCGCAGGTCGGCCAGATCAATATTGCCGTCTCTATCGCACGCGACGGCGACGACCTTCATTCCGGCCATGACGGCGCTGGCGGGGTTGGTGCCGTGCGCGGAAGTTGGAATCAGGCAGAGGTTGCGGTGACCTTCACCACGGCGTTCATGCCAGGCGCGAATGACAAGCAGGCCGGTGTATTCGCCCTGTGCGCCGGCATTTGGCTGCATCGAAATGCCTGCAAAGCCGGTGATTTCCGCGAGCCAGTCTTCGAGTTGCTGAAAGAGCGTCTGGTAGCCGCGCGTTTGCTTCAACGGCGCGAACGGATGAACTTTCGCGAACTCAGGCCAGGAAATGGGAAACATTTCCGCCGCGGCATTCAATTTCATGGTGCAGGAGCCGAGCGGGATCATCGAAGCGGTGAGCGACAGGTCGCGCGATTCCAGCCGCTGGAGATAACGCAGCATCTCGGTTTCGCTGTGATACGAATTGAAAACCTTGTGCGTGAGAAATGCCGATTGCCGATTGCCGGCTGCCGATTGCTGTTTGCCGGCGAGTTCATCAACAACGAAAACTGGAGTTTTGTCACCGTTGAATACCTGCCAGATTTCAGCCACGTCGGATTCGTTCGTGGTTTCATCGAGCGAGATGCCGAGTGTGTGGTCGTCCATCAACCGGAAATTCATCCGGTGCGCCTCGGCGGTTTTCAAAATGTCGGCGGCGCGCTTGTCGCCGAGATCAATTCGTAACGTGTCAAAGTGAGATTCGGATGAAATGGTGAAGCCGAGTTTCCCCAGACCGGCGCTGAGAATTTCGGTCAACGCATGAATCCGCTGCGCGATCTTCTTCAAACCTTCCGGCCCGTGATAGACGGCATACATCGAGGCCATGTTCGCGAGCAGCGCCTGCGCGGTGCAGATGTTGCTGGTGGCCTTTTCGCGGCGGATGTGTTGCTCACGCGTTTGTAATGCCAGACGCAGGGCCGGTTTGCCGCGCGAATCCTTGGAAACGCCGACAATGCGGCCGGGCATATGGCGCTTGAATTCGTCGCGCGTGGCGAAAAATGCCGCGTGCGGGCCGCCGTAACTCAGCGGCACGCCGAACCGTTGCGCGCTGCCAACGGCAATGTCGGCGCCAAACTCACCCGGCGGCTTCAGCAATGTCAGCGCAAGCAAATCGGTGGCCACAGTAACGAGCGCGCCCACCCCGTGCGCCCGTTCGACCAATCCGGTGAAATCGTGAATTGCGCCGAACGTGTCCGGATATTGCACGAGCACGCCGAAAACCTTTTCGTTGAACTGGAAATTTTCGTGGCTGCCGACAATGATTTCGATGCCGAGCGCCTTTGCGCGGGTCTGGATGACTTCGATGTTTTGCGGATGGCAGGTTTCGGAGACGAAGAAAATATTTCGTCCATCCTTGAGCCGGTGGCACATCGTCATCGCCTCGGCGCAGGCGGTGGCTTCATCGAGCAGCGACGCATTGGCGATGTCGAGGCCGGTGAGGTCGGCGACCATCGTTTGAAAATTCAGGAGCGCTTCGAGCCGGCCCTGGGAAATTTCGGCCTGATAAGGCGTGTATTGCGTGTACCAGCCAGGATTTTCCAGGACGTTAAACTGGATGACGGCGGGCGTGATGCAATCGTAATAGCCCATGCCGATGTAGGAGCGGAAAACCTGGTTCTGCGACGCGATTTTTTTCAGTTCAGCGAGTGCTCCAAATTCGCCGCGCGCCGCGGGCAGATTCAGTTTGTTGCCGAGGCGGATTTTTTTCGGCACCGCAGCATCAATCAAATCGTCGAGGCTTTTGAAACCGATTTGCGCGAGCATGTCGCGGGTTTCAGCGGCGTTTGGGCCGACGTGGCGGCGGACAAATTGGTCTGGGTGCAACAGCGTATTTTCAGCCAAAGACATCCGGTGAAATTACGGTTCGCGGATGCAAAAAGCGAGTTGGATTTGAATTTGCGCACGGCAGGGACGGCGCGCCGCGCTGTCCTGCGCCGCGCAACAACGGCGCAAAAATCATGTGTGACGCACATTCCGTCCGCTGTTTCGCGGGCGGAGATGCCGCAGCGCGGCATCTCTACCTTTGCATGGCCGCCCGGACAATCCGGCACTGGCCATAATCGTAAAGCCCGCCGAGCGATGCCACCACGCTGCCGAGACTGCCGAAGCCGTGTCTGGCAAATGCGGCGGCAATGTCGCGTTGCGCCTCGGCGGCAAGCAACGACCTCACGTCAATCGCCTCGCCCGCGAGCATGGCTGCTTCGAGATGGCCGTAAATCGTCCCGTCCTTCACCCCGCGAATGCGCGCGATTTCCGAAACCGTTTTGCCTTGCCGGAAAAAATGCAGCGTCTCGCGCACCGTGTCCGTGAGCCGTGAACGTCGCGGCTCGGGTGCGGCGGGTTCCGCGAACGAATCATCGGCGAAAATCTGGCGCGGGTTCGATTGCAGGTGCGCCTCAATCTCGCGCAGGAACACTTCGCCAAACTCGCGCAACTTCCGGTCGCCCACGCCGCTGATGCGCGAAAATTCCCTGCCGGTTGCCGGATAAAATCGCGCCATCTGCCGCAACGACACGTCCGAAAAAACAATGTACGGAGGCACACCACGTTCGTCGGCCAGTTGTTTCCGCAACTCCCGCAGCTTCTTGAACAACTCCTCGTCGCAGGCGATTTCGCCGATGCGATGCTTCGCCGGTTCGGTGGGCGCGACGGGCCGGGTGAGGGTGACCTTCTGCCGTGATTTGAGCGCCGCGCGGCCCTGGTCAGTGAGTTCAATGATGTTGAACTTTTCGGCGTTTTGAAACAGCAGACCGAGCCGCACGAGTTCACGGCCGATGGCGCCCCATTCGGCACGCGAATGTTCGCCGCCGATGTTGTAGGTGGAGAGCGATTGATGGCCAAACTTGCGGACCTTTTCCGTGTCCGCGCCGCACAGCACCTCGACGACGTGCTGGAGGCCGACACCGAACCGGCTTTTCTCGCGGATGCGATAAACGCACGAGAGGAATTTTTGCGCGGCGAGCGTGCCGTCCCACGTCTGCCGCGGCGCGAGGCAATTGTCGCAACCGCCGCAATTGACGGATTCGGTGGGGCTGACCTGCCGGTCGGCTTGGACGCGCGGCAGCGCGTCCACACCGGTCAAACTTTGCTGAAACTTTTCACCGAAATAACCCAGCAAAAACTCGCGCCGGCAGGTCGAGACCTCGGCGTAATGAATCATCTGTTCCAATTGTGCGCGGGCGATGCTGCGTTCCTTCGCGTCGGGTTTCTCTTCAATGAACCGCATCTGCTTCACTCGGTCGCCAGGGCTGAACAGCAGCAAGCATTCGCTCGGCAGGCCGTCGCGGCCCGCGCGGCCTGTTTCCTGGTAGTAGCCCTCGATGTTCTTCGGCAAATCGTAATGAATCACGAAGCGCACGTTCGGCTTGTTGATGCCCATGCCGAACGCGATGGTGGCGCAGATGACGCACGCCTCGTCACGGAGAAACGCCTCCTGATTCTTTGTCCGGTCGCCCGCGGTCATGCCGGCGTGATACGGCGACGCCTGCACGCCATCTGCAGACAGTTTGGCGGCCATGCTCTCCGCTGTCTTGCGCGCCTGGACGTAAATGATTCCGCATTCATTCGGCCGCGCGCGGACATAGGCAAGAATCTGCTCATAGGCGCCCGCCTTGGCCGCGACGCGGTAAGTCAGGTTCGGGCGGTTGAAACTGGCGACGTAACACGCTGGCGAACGCAGGTGGAGCTGTTTGACGATGTCCTCGCGCACACGTCCGGTGGCCGTGGCGGTGAGCGCCATCATCGGCACGTCGGGGAACATGCCGCGCAACGTGGAGAGCTGCCGGTACTCCGGACGGAAGTCGTGTCCCCACTCGCTGATGCAATGCGCCTCGTCAATCGCAAACAAGCTGACGTTCCATTGCTTCAAATCATCGAGGAACCCGGACAACATCAGCCGCTCGGGCGCGACGTAAAGCAGCCGGAATTCGCCGGCGTGCAGCCCGCGCAATCGCGGACGCGACCCGCCGGCGCCGAGGGAGGAATTCAGAAACGTTGCCGCCACGCCCGCCGCCGACAACGCATCCACCTGGTCCTTCATTAATGCGATGAGCGGCGAGACGACAACCGTCAGCCCGGGCCGTACGAGGGCGGGGAGTTGAAAGCACAGCGACTTGCCGCCGCCCGTGGGCAGCACGGCAAAGACGTCCCGGCCCGCGAGCGAGTCGCCGATGATTTCCTCCTGCAACGGGCGAAAGGAACTGAAGCCGAAGTATTGTTTCAGCGGCGCGAAGAGCTGGTCGCGGCGAAGATTCACCCCGGGAGATTAACGCGAGGTTGGACAAGTGAAAAGCGACAAGCGTTGACCCTGTGGACCAAAAAATGCGACCGGCCCAAGCCATCTCCCGGCAAGGTTTGGTCTAAAAACAGCGGTTGGAAAGGGTTTCCCCCCAGCCACAACATATCTGGTAAATGATCAAATCTCTGCCCAACTAATGGTGTTTTTGAGGCAAAAATTCCTGAATTTATCATTGTGCGAAAGTGGCAATTTTCATACAATTTTTGCACCTGAAATTGACGCCCAGAAACGGGGTTTCTTAAGAAATTATGTCGAAAAAGAACGAGCCGGATGACGAAAAAAAACAGCCGGCAAATACCGGGTCTTCGGAGAAATATGACGCCTCCAAGATAGACAAATTGGAGGGTCTGGAGGCCGTGCGCAAGCGGCCCGGCATGTATATCGGCGACCCGGACGAACGTGGACTGCATCACAGCGTGTTCGAAGTGCTCGACAACTCGATTGACGAACATCTGGCGGGCCATTGCAACAAAATCGAGGTGACCATCAATGTGGATGGCTCGGCGTCCATCCGCGACAACGGTCGCGGCATCCCGGTGGACATGCATCCGAAATGGAAGATGCCGGCGGTGGAGCTGGTGCTGACGAACCTGCACGCGGGCGGAAAATTCGGCCAGGGCGCTTACAAATATTCCGGCGGCCTCCACGGCGTCGGCGCCAAGTGCGTCAACGCGCTCGCGGAATGGTTCAGCGTCGAGGTTTCACGCGACGGCAAGGTGTATTCGATGGAATTCGCGCGCGGCAAGACAACGCAAAAACTCGAAGTCATCGGCAAATCGAAAAGCACCGGCACGCTAATCACGTTCAAGCCCGACCCGGACATTTTCACCATCACGACGGAGTTCAAGTTCGACATCCTGGCCAACCGCCTGCGCGAGCTGGCATTTTTGAATCCGGGCATTGAGATCGTGCTCAAGGACGAGCGCGACGAGAAGACCGAGACGTTCTTTTACCGCGACGGCATCGAGCAATTCGTCCGGCAACTGGGCCGGAGCAAGCAGCCGTTGCATCCCAAGCCCATCGTGCTCACGGGCAAACGCCTGACCAAGATGGAAGGTGGCAAGGAAGAAGACGTGTTCGTGGATTGCGTGCTGCAATACACCGACAGCTACAGCGACCAGATCCTTTGCTTTGCCAATTCCATTCCAAACACGGATGGCGGCACACATCTCACCGGCTTCCGCTCCGCACTCACCCGCGCCATCAACCAATACGCCAAGCAGAACAATCTGCTGAAGGAAAAGGACCCGACGATTTCCGGCGACGACGTGCGCGAAGGCTTGGTGTGCGTGTTGAGCGTGAAGCTGCCCAACCCGCGTTTCGAGTCGCAGACGAAGGTGAAGCTGGTGAACACGGAAATTGACGGCATCGTTTCCTCCATTGTTTATGACGGGCTGATGACGCATTTCGACGCGAACCCCGCCGTCGCCAAGAAAATCATCGAGAAAGGCCTGCTCGCCGCCCGGGCGCGTGAGGCCGCCCGCAAAGCGCGCGAGACCGTCCGCAAAGGCGCGCTCACCGGCGGCGGTCTGCCCGGCAAACTGGCCGATTGTTCTGACCGCGACCCGGCGAATACCGAGTTGTTCATCGTCGAGGGTGACTCTGCCGGCGGCTCGGCCAAACAGGGCCGTGACCGGAAATTCCAGGCGATCCTGCCCATCCGCGGCAAGTTGATCAACGTCGAGAAGGCGCGCCTGGACAAGGTGCTTCAAAACAACGAAATCCGCACGATGATCACCGCCGTTGGCACGGGCATCGGCGACGGTGAAGGCGAAGGCGCATTCAACCTTGAAAAACTCCGCTACCACAAGATCATCATCATGACCGATGCGGACGTGGACGGCTCGCACATCCGCACGCTGTTGCTGACGTTTTTCTACCGGCAGATGCCGGAACTGATCAAACGCGGCTTTGTCTATATTGCCCAGCCGCCGCTTTACCAGATTGCCCGCAAAAAGCGCGTGGAATACGTGGACGACGACGCGCGCATGAACAAAATTTTGATCGAACTCGGCACGGAAGAGGTGCGTTTGAAGAACCTTTCGGACAAAAAGGAATTGTCCGAGAAGCAACTCGCGGAAATCCTGGAACTGCTCGAGTCGCTCGACAAATATGCGAACGCCCTGAAACGCCATGGCGGCGATTTCGCGGAATACGTCGAGCATCGCCAGAAAAAGACCGGCGATCTGCCGAAACACCTGGTCAAGGTCCGCGACGGCAACGACGAGACGGTGCATTATTTCCACACCGAGGAGGAATTGGCGCACTTTGGCGCGAAGAACGCCGATTTGAAATTATTCGGCGGTGAGGAAGAAGGCGACACCACCACGATCGAGAAGAAAAACGGTTCGACCCGGCGTGCGCACCACGTCGAGCTGCACGAGAGCAAGGCCATTGTTGAATTGCTCGGCAAGCTGGCGAAGAAAGGTTTCAGCGTCGAACACTACGCCGGACAGGACGAGCCGCTGTTCGAAATTCACGAGGGCGAAGGCGACCGCGAGACGATCAAACCGTTGTTCTCCATCCCGGAAATCCTGGCCGCCGTCAAGGAAGTCGGCCGGCGCGGGCTGTCCATCAAGCGGTTCAAGGGCCTCGGTGAAATGAACGCGAAGGAGCTGTTTGAAACGACGATGGACCCGGTGCGGCGCAAATTGTTGCGCGTTGATCTGACCAACGCCGTGGACGCCGAAGAAATGTTCACCAAGCTCATGGGCGAGGAGGTTGAGCCGCGCCGCCAGTTCATCGAGGACAACGCGCTCAACGTGCGGAACCTGGATATTTGATTTGATTGCAGCCACCGTCCCGCCGTGCGGGATGGCAGCTACGGAAATATTTATGGCGGAAAAAAAAGATTCCAATGATTTGCCGGTGAGCAACACGCCGTTGTTCGCTTCGGGCGAAAAGATCGCCAAGGTCAACGTCGCCGAGGAAATCAAGAACTCGTTCCTGGATTACTCGATGTCGGTCATCATCTCGCGCGCCCTGCCCGACGCGCGCGACGGCCTCAAACCTTCGCAGCGGCGCATCCTGCTGGCGATGCACGATCTCTCGCTGTTTCCCAACCGCCAGCACCGCAAGTGCGCCAAAATTTGCGGCGACACCAGCGGCAACTATCATCCGCACGGTGAAGCGGTGATTTATCCGACGCTCGTGCACATGGCGCAGCCGTGGGCCATGCGCGAGCGGCTCGTGGATGGCCAGGGCAACTTTGGTTCCGTGGAAGGCGATCCGCCCGCCGCCATGCGCTACACCGAGGCGCGCATGACGCACCTCGGCGCAGCGCTGATGGAAGACATGGACCAGGACACGGTGGATTTCGTCCCCAACTACGACGAAACCCGCACCGAACCGACCGTTTTTCCCGCCGCGTTTCCGAATCTGCTGGTCAACGGCGGCACGGGCATCGCCGTCGGCATGGCCACCAATATCCCGCCGCACAATCTCGGCGAAATCATTGACGCCATCTGCGCGCAGATTGACGACCCAAACATCTCGGTCAAGGGACTGATGAAGTTCGTCAAAGGCCCGGACTTTCCGACGGGCTGTATGGTGTGCGGGTTGGAAGTCATCAAGGAATATTTCACAAGCGGGCGCGGCAGCGTCAAGGTCCGCGGCAAGGTCGGCGTCGAACAGCACAAGGGCGGCAAGGAACAAATCGTCATCACGGAAATCCCCTACAACGTCAACCGCGCGGTGCTCGTCGAGCGCGTCGCCGAACTCGTGAACGAAAAGGTCCAGGGTTTCACCGACATCACCGCCATCCGCGACGAATCGGACGAGAACACCCGCGTGGTCGTCGAACTCAAGCGCGACGCCATCGCCAAGGTCGTTATCAACAATCTTTACAAGCAGACCGCGCTGGAAACGAGTTTTGCGGTCAACATGCTGGCCATTGATCATGGCATGCCCAAGAACCTCGGGCTCAAGGAGCTCATCAACTGCTACATCGAGCACCGGCGCGAAGTGGTATTGCGGCGCACGCGGTTCCAGTTGAAGAAGGCCGAGGAACGCGCGGAAATCCTGGAAGGTTACCTTTGCGCGCTGGCAAACCTCGACGAATTCATCCGCATCATCCGCAGCAGCAAAAACCGCGAAGAGGCCCGCATCAAACTGCTCGCGTTCGAGTGGACGCAAAAGCAGGTTGAGCGCTGGGGCATTTTGATCCGCAACGAGGAACGCCTGACCAAGGGCCGCTACGCGCTGACCGAACGGCAGGTGGACGCCATCCTGGAATTGCGCCTGTATCAGTTGACCGGCCTGGAAATTGACAAGGTCGAAACCGAATACAAGGAATTGCTCGCGCGCATCAAGGATTTGATGGACATCCTGGCCAAGGAAGCGCGTGTGCTGGCTATCATCAAAGCCGAATTGAAGGCCATCAAGGAAAAATACGCCGCGCCGCGCCTGACCGACCTCGCGCCTGACGAAGGCGAAATCAACATCGAAGACCTCATCGCCAACGAAGGCGTCATCATCACGCTCACCCACAATGGACTCATCAAACGCACGAACGTTTCAAGCTATCGTGCCCAGCGGCGCGGCGGCAAGGGCGTCATCGGCATGACGACCCGGGAAGGCGCGACCGATGAGGACCGCGATTTCATCGAGCATCTGTTCACCGCCAGCACGCACGATTACCTGATGTTTTTCACAAACACGGGCCGTGTTTACGTCGAGCGTGTGCATGAAATTCCCGACATGGGCCGTGCCGCCAAGGGCCGGAGCATCGCCAATTTGCTCGAATTGAAAACCGGCGAAACCATCGCCGCGCTGATACGCGTCCTTTCCAAGACCAACACGAACAAGGAAGACGTGACATGGGAACAACCGGGTGAGCTGTTCTTTGCCACCCGACAAGGGACGGTGAAGAAAACGTCGCTCAACGAATTCGCCAATGTCCGCAAAGGCGGCATTATTGCCATCACCATCGAGTCGGGTGACACACTGATCAATGTCAAACTCACGCGGGGTAGCATTGTGGAAAAGAAAGAGATAAAAGATCCAGGTGACGATGTGGTGCTCATCACGCGTGACGGCATGAGTATTCGATTCGGCGAATCCGACGTGCGCTCGATGGGCCGGTCTGCCGCCGGTGTGAAGGGAATAACCTTGGAGAAGGGCGATCAAGTCGTCGCTCTGGCCGTGGTTGTTCCTGACGCAATGCTCTTGGTTGCCGGAGAGAATGGCATTGGGAAACGCACTCCATTCCATGAATATCTGGTCCAGGCTGAAAGTGGATATCGAAAACAGTCTCGCGGGGGAAAAGGGCGCATAACCATGAAGGTCACCGAGAGAACTGGCGGCGTGGTGGGCGCGTTGACGGTGCGTGACGCGGATGAAATCATGCTCATCACCGTCAAAGGCCAGATGGTGCGCACCTTCGTGAAGGATATCCGCGAGGCCGGCCGCAATACGCAGGGTGTGAAGCTGGTCGGACTGGACACCGGCGATAAACTTCAGGCCATTGCCCCGGTCATCGGCGAGGACAAGGAAGACGCTGCCGGCGAAGACGAACTGGCAAAATAGCTTTCAAACGTCCCTGAACAGCGAGGCCACCCCCGGCCGGGCATCCCAGCCTCCGGCGGCATGGACACTGCTTGCGTATTAATTCGGCTGGGGGCATAAGTCCCGGCACCGGTTTTGTAATACCAACCTGCATTACCAGGAATTAAGTTGACAAAGGTTTGGTTGAGGCCAGCTTTTAATTTGGCGCGCGGCGTTTAAGAATGACATTTCTGACGGAAAATTCGGGGGTTCGCATGTCGAGGCTTGTAGTCATTAGTGAGGGATTGGCCGGTCTGTCGCATGAACTGGGCGGGCGCTGGGTCACGATTGGGCGCGGTGACAAGAATGCGTTTCAAATCGTTGAAAAGTCGGTCTCCAACCAGCATTGTGAAGTGTTGCTGCGGGGCCACGAACTGGTCGTTCGCGACCTGCGCTCGACCAATGGCACGTTCATCGGCGACAAGACGATTTCCGAGGCCGTCCTGCAACCCGGGCAAACCCTGCGCTTGGGTCTGGTGGAGTTGCGCCTTGAAATTTCCGAGCCCGCCCCGGCGGCGCCGCCCCCTGCAACCGCACCGGCATCCGCTGGCGTTTCTTCCCCCGCCCCGGCAAAGAAACTTGAATCCACGGACAGCCTGAAAATCTATCGCGTGCTCTTCGTGGATGACAGCCTGGCCTTTCTCGAAATGATCACCGAGCTGTTTGGCGCCCAGGCGGATAAAAACTGGAAAATCCATACGGCCCCATCCGCAGACAAAGCGCTGGCCATTCTGCAGCAAAAGCTGATTCACCTCGTCGTGCTGGACATCGGCATGCCGCTGCTGGACGGCGTCCAGTTGCTGGGCATTATTCATCAGCAATATCCCAACATCAAAAAAGTCATCCTGACCGCACAAAGCGACGAAAGCCGCCGGGCCGCCTGCCTGGCCAACGGAGCGGAACTTTTCCTCTTAAAACCGGGCGACGAGAACGGGTGGAAGCTCATTTTCAACATGCTGACCAACGTCCTGCGGTGGTCAGACTGCAACGATTTTATCAGCACCTTGGGTGAAACCGGTTTGTTCGATGTCATCCAACTGGAATGCCTGGGCGGCAACTCCCTGGTCCTTGAAATCCGGAATCAGCAAACCGCCGGCGAGATTTACATTGAAGATGGCGCCATTGTTCACGCCTCGGCCGGAAAGCTGGCCGGAGAAAAGGCGTTTCATCAATTGCTGTCGTTGACCGACGGCGAATTCCGCCTGATCCCGTTCCGGGCACCTCCCCGGCGCACCGTGCAACGCCAGTGGGAATCGCTGCTCGCGGAAACCACCCGCGTGCGGGAGCAGGAAAACACTACAGCTGACGACGACGAAACCTTCCTGATCACAAAAAAGATGGCGGCGAAGAAATCAACCCCCACCATCCCGCCATCTTCATCCCCGGCGGCCATCCCACCGCCGCCCAACCCAATCCCGGTCGAACCGCCTCAACCCAAAGCCCGACGGGTCACGTCAGGCATGAATTTCATCACGTTGGAAGAAATGGTGGAGGCCGATACCAACGTGGCTTCCAGCCGGGACAGCAAAGGGCAACCGTCCTGCGGTCCAAAGAAATAACCGGCCACCCCACTTTTGGTTCACGGCGCGAGCCGTTCCAGTTTCCACGAATTGTCCGGCTGCCGCGTGTAGCAAAAACGGTCGTGCAACCGGTTGGGCCGCCCCTGCCAGAACTCAACGCGCTCTGGCTTCAACACGTAACCGCCCCAATTCGACGGCAGCGGCACGTCGTTCGGAAACCGCTTCGCCATTTCGTTCCACTTCGCGTCGAGCGCGGCGCGCTCGGCGACCACGTCGCGCTGGTTCGATGCCCATGCCGCCAGACGGCTGCCGCGCGGACGGCTTTTGAAATACGACTCCGATTCTTCGCGGGAAATTTTGCTCACCGTGCCGGTCACGCACACCTGCCGTTCCAAGTCGGGCCAGTAAAAAGTCAGCGCCGCGTCGGGATTTCCCGCCAGTTCAAGCCCCTTGCGACTGTCGTAATTCGTGAAAAAAACGAAGCCGCGCTCGTTCACGCCCTTGAGCAACACCGTGCGAGTCGAGGGCTTGCCATCTTTGTCCACCGTCGCCAGCACCATCGCATTGACGTCCACCGGTACGTGGCTGAGCATGGCATGCCAGAGTTTGTAAAGGGCGATGCCGATTTTCCGCCAGCGGCTGCCTGCGGACGCCTGCGCAAACCACTGGTTGAACTGCGCAACCGGATTCGCGTCCAAGTCCGCGCGCTTCAGGCCGCCGAGCGAGTATTCCCGTCTGATGTCCGCCATCGCCATACGGGGCGAAATTTACAACGCAGGCGGATTTTCAGCGAATCAATTTTGGCCGGGCCCAACCCGAAGGGCTGTTGTTTGCGCGCTACCGACGATTAGCCCCCGTCATAAAATGTCATGGACTTTTGACGCATTTTGACGACCCTGTTCCCACCATGTTTTCGCTTCAAATGCTCTTCGGAAAAGCCGACCGGTTTTATCAACTGCTGGAAGACGCCGCCAGCGAAGCCCACGAAAGCGTCCGGCTGGTCATTGAAATGATCAAGGCGCCTGACTCCGCCAAGGGTCTGGATGATCTCGCGCTCTCACGGCGCAAGGAGAAAAAGATCGGGGAGCAAATCACCGCCGAGCTGGTGAAAACGTTCGTGACCGGGCTGGAGCGCGAGGACATCGAGGCGCTGGCGCTGGCGCTGCGCAAAATCCCCAAGACGGTTGAAAAACTGGCCGAACGCATCAACCTCGGCCATCAGCATATTGAGGGCGTGGATTTCACCCGCCAGATTGAAATCCTGGAACAGTCCACCGACGTGGTGCTGGCCATGGTGAAACAGCTCCGCGACATGAAACATCTGGAGAAAATTCATGAATTGAACACCAAGCTGCAGTATCTCGAAAACGAGGCGGACCGGTTGATGGGAGAATTGCTGAAAGAACTGTACAGCGGGCGCCATAACGCCACCAAAGCCATGGTCATCCGCGACCTTTATGAATTGATGGAGAAGGCCATTGACCGTTGCCGCGACGCCGGCAACGTGGTCATGCACATCGTGCTCAAAAATTCCTGACCGGCGCGATGACCCTCATCTTCACCGTCATCTTCGCGGCGTTGTTGTTCACCTACATCAACGGCTTCCACGACACTGCCAATTCCATCGCCACGGTCGTCGCCACCAAGGTGTTGACGCCACGCCAGGCTGTCATGCTGGCAGCCGTTACCAATCTGGCTGGCGCCTTCACCGGCACGGCCGTCGCCACCACCATCGCCGCGGGATTGGTGGACCCGAAAGTCGCCACGTCTGAAGTCCTGATTTGCGCCTTGGTCGCCGCCATCGCTTGGAACCTGTTGACGTGGTGGTTTGGCTTGCCGTCGAGTTCGTCGCATGCGCTGATCGGCGGTTTGTGCGGAGCCTGTCTGGCCGCCGCGCACAACGATTGGGGGGTTTTGATCTGGTCGGTTTCGAACCATGAACATTGGTGGAAAGGCGCCGGGCTGCTTTGGAAAGTCATCGTCCCCATGATTTTATCGCCCATTTGCGGACTGGTGTTCGGTTTTTTGCTCATGGGACTGCTCTATTTTCTGTTGCGCAACTGGCGTCCGACCACCGTCAACAAAACCTTCGGCAAACTTCAACTCTTCAGTTCCGCCGGCATGGGCTTCGGTCACGGCATGAATGACGCCCAAAAAACCATGGGCATCATCGCACTGGCGCTGCTGACCGGCACCAGCACCGGTGTATTTGATCATCTTCCCGGCTGGCTGAATTTCCTGAAGACCGGCGAACCGGTGGCGGGACAACCGCTGCACATTGCCGCGTGGATAAAAGTCCTCTGCGCCCTGACCATGTGCGCCGGCACGGCGGTGGGCGGCTGGCGCATCATCAAAACTCTCGGACACAAAATGGTCCGGCTTCATCCCGTGCATGGTTTTGCCGCGGAAACGACCGGCGCCACGATACTCCTCGTTACCGCAATACTCGGCATGCCCGTTTCCACCACGCACGCCGTCACCACCTCAATCATGGGCGTCGGCTGCGCGAAGGGATTTAATCACCTCAGATTCGACGTGGTCGAACGCATCCTCTGGGCGTGGGTCATGACACTGCCCGCGAGCGGCGCTATCGCTTATCTGCTGGTCAAGCTGGCCCAGGCCGCTGGTTGGATTCAGTAAACGTGGTCGCCTGGCGAACCGCTCAAGCGTTGCACTGAACTTACGCCTTTCCGAGATTCGCGGCGTATGGGCGGGTCAATACTGACAACTCCTCACAAACTTTTGCATATTGAGGATCGCCGGCCAGGTTTTTCAACTCCAGCGGGTCGGCATGCGGGTCCAACAGCATTGCGCCGTTCTTCCCGTCCGGACCATACTCGGCATAGCGCCATTTTTCGGTGCGCACGGCTGTGCCATGCAGGGTTGTGCCATCTTCGCTCCAAACGCTGTAAGCCGGCCGGTCCCAAGTGGCTTTGGGATTGTTGAGCAGCGGCACGAGGCTTTTGCCTTCAATGCCGTCCGGTTTGGGCAGACCGCACAATTCGACGAGCGTTGGGTAAATATCCAGCGATTCCACGATGCGATAGCAGGATTGTCCGTTTCCTTTGACACCAGGAACCGCCATCATCATCGGCACGCGCGTTCCCATCTCGAACAGCGACCCGGCCTTGGACCATTTCCCTTTCTCGCCCAGTTGATAGCCGTGGTCGCACACGAAGACGATGATGGTTTTGCCACGCAAGCCCAGCCGATCCAGTTCGGCCAGAACGCGCCCGATGTTCCAGTCCACCCATGAAATCGAGGCGATGTAGGCGCGGATGACTTCCTTGGCTTCGGCTTCGCTGGCGCCGCGCCCGATGAACAGGTCGGCGTTGCGTTTGCGGATGGCCGCGCTCGGAAATCCCGGTGGCACGGTCGGCCACGCGGCGAAATCCGGCGTCAGTTTGATTTTGCTGAGGTCATACATGTCAAAGAACTGTTGTGGTGCCGTCGGCGGACTATGCGGTTTTACAAAGCCACAACCGATGAAGAATGGCTGGTCCTTGTATTGGCGCAGATGTTCGATGGTGCGATCAGCAGTGAGATAATCACCGTGGCCTTCGCCGTTGCCGTCCAGGACGACAATGCGGTCCGAATACGCGGCACGGCCGGTGTCGGCCGGCAACGGCGGGAGTACACCGTCCGGCATGGGAATTTGCTTGCGCGGAATCACCATGGTTTTGCCCACCGGAGCGCCCCGGCCATCATCGGTCGGTCCGCCACTGTCCCCGGTCTCCGTCCAAGCCTTGAGATCATCAATGCCGCCGTGATAAATCTTCCCGGCGCGATACGAGACGTAGCCATTCTCCTTGAACAATTGCGGCAGGCTGGTCCAGTCCGGATGCAGGTCGCGGAAAGCCGTGCGGTTGCCCAGTACGCCG
The DNA here is from genome assembly GCA_963842445.1 of uncultured Verrucomicrobiae bacterium. Taxonomy (GTDB): domain Bacteria; phylum Verrucomicrobiota; class Verrucomicrobiia; order Limisphaerales; family UBA11358; genus UBA11358. The sequence goes on from CAWJHF010000011.1 coordinate 50,810, forward strand.
GTCCTGGTCGCTGGCCGGCCGGTCAGCAGCGACGAGCGTGACGGGTTGCAGAGCGGAAACTGGCAATAATTCCGGTCGAAGCGGACCCCCGATTTGGCGAGCGCATCCAGATTGGGCGTCCGGGCGTGAAACATGCTGCTGTAACAGCCCAGCTCGACCCGCATGTCGTCGGACATCAGAAACAACACATTGAACTTGGGGCGGAACGATGAAGCGCCTTGCGAAAACACCAGTTTCGGCAACGAAACGGCGGCTGCCGTGCCAGCAACCTGCCCCAGAAATCTTCGACGCGTGATTCGGCTCATGTTCCGTGGCTATGTTGAAAACAACCTAGCACGCGCGCCGGCAGGGTGAAAAAGAAAAATGCAGGCAAAGTGGGTTCGCCCGCATTATATTTTCGCCGCGATGAATGACACCGCCCCCATCAACGCCGGTCACGGGTTTCATGTCCTGACCAAGCCGATTGGGCCGATCTGCAACCTGGATTGCCAGTACTGTTTTTACCTGGAGAAGGAGAAACTTTACCCGGATGAACGCCAATGGCGGATGAGTGATGAAGTGCTGGAGGAATACATCCGCCAGTACATCCAAGACCAGCCCGTCCCCGATATCCACTTCGCCTGGCAGGGCGGCGAACCGACGTTGTTGGGCGTGGAATTCTTCCGGAAGGTGGTCGAGTTGCAGCAAAAATATGCCGGTGGAAAAAAAATTTCCAATGCTCTGCAAACCAACGGCACCTTGTTGGATGACGAATGGTGCGGATTCCTCGCCGCGCACAGGTTTCTCATCGGCTTGTCCATTGATGGGCCGCGTGAACTGCACAATCAATACCGTGTAGACAAACGGCAGAAACCCACATTCGACGCCGTCATGCATGGCTTGGAATTGCTGAAGAAACACAAGGTGGATTTCAACACCCTGACGGTGGTGCATCGTGCAAACTCGCAGCAGCCGCTGGAGGTCTATCGTTTTCTCAAGCATATCGGCAGCGAATTCCTCCAGTTCATCCCCCTGGTGGAACGCCGGGCCTCTGCCCGGGCGAAAACGCTCGGATTCGACTTTGCCGAACCACCGGAGCCAGGACATCTAAATGCCCAGTCATCGCCGGTCACAGAGTGGAGTGTCGAAGCGAAGCAATACGGGAATTTCCTGTGCACAATTTTCAACGAATGGGTCCGCAATGATGTCGGCCGGGTTTTCGTGCAACTATTCGACGTGGCCCTGGAAAATTGGATGGGGCTTGGCTCGTCACTTTGTGTGTTCGCGGAAAAATGCGGTGCCGCGCTGGCTATCGAACACAACGGCGATCTCTACAGTTGCGACCATTATGTCTATCCCCAATATCATTTGGGCAACATCCTGAACCAAAGCCTGGGCGGGATGGTCCAATCGGACCAGCAAATCAAATTCGGCAACGACAAGTTCGACACGCTGCCACAATATTGCCGGAAATGCGAAGTCCGGTTTGCCTGCAACGGGGAATGCCCCAAACATCGTTTTATCCAGACTCCTGATGGCGAGGACGGACTGAATTATCTTTGCCCGGCTTACAAGCAGTTCTTCAATCACATTGATCCAGCCATGCGCACGATGGCGCAGTTGCTCCGCAACGGCCATGCCGCCGCCGATATCATGGAAATCCTGGCGGACCAGGCGGTCGCGTAGCGATGGTTGGAAATCAGCCGGTGAACGCCAATCGAATCGCGCTGCCAATGCGGACGCGGGTTTCAGTTGCCGTAGCGAAGTTGTTCAGGTTGCGCCGCCCGTTATCCGCCAACCAGTTTGCGCAATTCCTGAACCACTTTTTCCACGTTGATTGCCCCCACTCCGGTCAGTTCCCGCAGAATGACCACCCGCTCGCCCTGCGGCCGCCAGATTTCTTCGAGCGTGTCCCCACACAGAACCAGACTGGGCAGACCGAGCGCGGCGGCCAAATGTGAAATGCCCGAATCGTGCCCGACAAAGGCCGTGCATGACTGGAGCCATCGCGCCAATTCCGGGAGCGGCAGGCCTTGCGCGATCTGACGCCGCGCCGGCGGCACTGCCGTCACCAACCGCTCAAGCCGCCCGCCTTCGGCCTCGCCGCCCACGAGCAGCAGATTCAGCTTTGTCGAACCCGTCAATCGCGTGATGAATTCCAACCATTTGCTTTCCGGCCAGTTTTTCTTTTCGCTGCCGCTGCCGGGGTGAAGTGCCAAAGTAGGACAGGCGTCCCGCCTGTCTCCATCTTGATTCGTCAAAATCTTGGAATAAGTTTGAGACAGGCTGAAAGCCTGTCCCACGTCAAGCCTCGGCACGGGGTTGGCATCGAAGATAGCGAGCCGTTCCAAGGGTTTGAGATAGACCTGTGTGGCGTGGATGAATTCCTCCTCATTCGGACGATGCGGCCCGGCGATGAATTGTCCGAACAGGCAGCGGCGCAGGTTGGTTTTGAAAATTTCGTCCGGGTCATAAAGGTACGAAACCACCAGGTCGAACTCCGAGAAATAATCCATCAGGTCCGGTTCGAGCGTGCCGTCGCGCGCGAAAAAGCCTGCCAGCCCGCGCGCTTCGATGGGTTGGACACGGTCCGCCAAGCCACCCGCCACGGCGAGCTGGGCAATGTGCGGGTAGCCTAACACCTCCAGATGGGCTTGGGGAAACTGGCGTCGCAAGGCGGCGATGGCTGGCAGCGTGAGAATGAAATCGCCGATGGCCCCGCCGCGAATGACCAGAATCCTGGGTTTGATGGCGCTCACATGGCGCGAAACGCGGTCAGGCCGAGAATAACGATGAAGCCGGCGAACGCCAATCGAATCGCGCTGCCGAGGCGGACACGAGTCTCATTCGCTGTGGCGAAGTTGACCAAGTCGCGCAACCTCCACGGCGTGATCGTGAACCAGACGCCCGCGATGACCAGCAGGTAAGCCCAGATTTGAATCACATACACCCACGGCGTCTGGCCCAGATGCGGACGCCCGGTATCCACCATCAACTTCGCCAGCAGCAACATCAAAACGGCCAGACCGCGCACGGCTAGAAAGTCTTGGACGAAAAAGCACGCCAAAATCCCCACCGCCGCAAATGCGGCCATCATCGGTTCTTTGTAGGCCGAGAAATCCGCGATCGGCTCGTTGTTGACGTTCCACAGAAACCACGCCGTGCCCAGCAGCATTAACAAGACGCCAACGGGCAGGTTGCGCGGAAACTTGCGCGCCGCGGCGGCGAATTGCGCCGGCCTGGTCAGACCGTAAATCTGTGGCACACTCATTCCGGCGCCGAGCAGGATGGACAACAAAGACAGTTTCATTACGAGGATTTAACCACGAACGGACACGAATGGACACGAAAAATTCAAAATACAGGAATCGGTCTGATTGCAGCCTTTGCCAAAAGGTGTTGCGTACCAATTCCCCGGGTAACTTTTTCTGGACAAACATTTTTGCTGGGAGCAGAGTCAAAACTATGAAAAATTCGTACCGCACAGTGCGGTCAAATAACCAAGAAAACTTCCATGGAAGACTCTAGACAATATCAAGTGTTTCCGAACAACCTAAACCTTCGCGCGGCTTATGGCGGAATTTACGGCCAACTTCAACGTTCCGGGTACACCGAACACACTACAAAACAATGTCAGGAGTTTACCGTTCGCCTTTTGAATGACCGGACTCTACGCACGAATACAAGCCAAGAGTTTCTCTCTCTGCTGAACCAGTATCCTACACCACAAAGCACATATACGCACTGCCACTGGGACAAAAAGGATCAGGAGGTTGTCTTGACAATCGAAGTCCGGAGATACTGGAATTGAGGCCACGGTTAGGTCTGACGACCCCACGACGCTGGCTGGTTTACATGACAAAATCGCTGAGATATTTCAGGCTCGCAACCCGGTCGTTGAAAATGGTGCGACATCTCGATACGACCTTAGACCGACGGTGTTCTTAGCACACCGATTTGACGAGGAGGGAAAACGGTATGCTGAAGTCGTGGGTAGATTCTTGCGACAACTCGGTTTTGAGGTTCTCCAGGGGGAAGGCTATGAAGCGCGGAATATTCCAGAAAAGGTGGCCGACCGCATCCGGGCTCAAGACATTTTCCTGTGCCTCGTTTCTGAGGGAGACCCAACGTGGATATTGAGCGAAGCCTCATTTGCTAAAGGACTATCAAAGTACGTAGTGATACTCGTACAAGATGATCTCCTGTTCAAAAAAGGAATTATCGGGGCGGACTATGAGCATGTGACATTTCCTAAAAACTTCGTGGAAAAGGCATTCACAGATTTATTGTATGCTTTACCAAGGAAATAGGATCCAACCACAGCGTCGAATCGTCTCTTCTCATAAATTCACAATCGCCGGGTCGCCGTAGAGGGTGAAGGAACCTGCGCGGGTGATTTTCACGTCCATGAGCTGGCCGCGATGTCGTTCCGAGCCTTCGAACACCACAATCTTGTTGCAACGCGTCCGGCCGGTCATCCGCGCCGAGTTCTTTTTGCTCGGCCCCTCGACCAGTATCTGCGTCTGCCGCCCCACAAACTTTTTGTATCTGCGGGCGGCAATCTCGTTGATGACTTCCAACAGCCGTTGGTTGCGTTCCTCGCGGATTCTTTGCGGCACCTGGCCGGGCATGTCAGCAGCGGGCGTGTCACGGCGCTGCGAGTATTTGAAAATGTAAGCTTGGTCAAATTCAACCTCGCGCGCCAGCGAAAGGGTCTGCTCAAAATCATCCTCAGTCTCGCCGGGAAAGCCGACGATGATGTCGGTGCTGATGCCGATTTCCGGCCGCACGCGGCGCAATTTTTCAATGATGCCAACGTAACGAGCACGCGTATAGCCGCGGTGCATCAATTTCAAGACGCGGTCGCTGCCGCTTTGGACGGGCAGATGAGCACTCTCGACGAGCTTGGACAATCGCGCGTAAGCCTCAATCAAATCGTCGCCATAACCCTTCGGATGCGGCGAGGTGAACCGGATGCGTTCCAGTCCTTCAATTTCATGGACGGCGTCGAGGAGTTGGACGAAAGGGGATTTCTGTAAGGTAGGGCGCGTCACTCCGTGCGCGCCGGTGTCATTTGTTGGGGCGAGGCTACCGACAAGCCAGCTCGCGGGGACGCTCGCCCCACCAGCGGCAGGCAAGGGACTGCCCGCCCCACCACCAACAGTGGTAGGGACGCGCTGCTGCGCGTCCGGGCCGAGCGGCAGCTCGGCCCTACCTGAACCGCCGCGTCTCCCATAACTCGTCACAATCTGGCCGAGCAGGGTAATTTCCTTCACGCCCTGCGACACAAGCTGGCGGCATTCGGCCACGATGTCGGGGATGGTGCGGCTGCGTTCCTCGCCGCGCGTGTAAGGCACGATGCAGAAGGTGCAATATTGATTGCAGCCCTGCATGATGCTGACAAACGCAGTGACCTGTAGTGGCGGTCTGTGACCGTCGCCATTTTTTGCTGCATTTCCATAAAGCAGATGTTCGCGAATGGTCGCTTCGCTGCCTGGCTCCGCCGCCACGTCCACGATTTTATCGCGGCGACCGGCGAGCAGTTCGTTGAGATAATCCGCCGCGCGATGAAATTTCTGCGTGCCGAGGACGAGGTCCACGTCCGGCAAACGGTCAATGAGTTCCTGTCCGCGGCTCTGCGCCATGCAACCCATGAAACCCAGCACGGTTTCCGGGCGGTTGCGCCGCGTTTCAGCGATGACGTTCACCATTTTGTTCAAGGCTTTTTGCTCCGCGAAATCGCGCACGCTGCAAGTGTTGAGCAGAATCACGTCCGCCACGGCTTCGGACGGCGCGAGGGTGTAGCCTTTGGCGACGAGCTGCGCGGCGACGGCTTCGCTGTCGCGCTCGTTCATCTGGCAACCGTAGGTTTTGATGTAAACACTCGGCATGGGACGAGAATAGCGGCAAATTAAGCCATTGGCGTGGTCTTGAAAAGGGTGAAAGGCGCCGGCCATCCAGCGCATGGGCAAATTTATGTTAATTTTCTGCAAAATTTTACTGGCCAAATGGGATGAGTTGCGCTTTATTAGTCGCAGGTCATGGGAACGAAGCAAGCAGTGCAACGACCGCCTGCCTCCGCCGCGCCACGGCGCAGCAGGCCAAACCTCAACTTGGAGGACTTCCAATGGACATACATCATCCCTTCCTGAGTGAATTCCCCGAACATCGCGAGACCATCCGCCGGCTCCGGCTGGCCGACAACCGGTTCCGCCAGATGTTCGAGGAATACCATCAGTTGGACGACAGCATCTGCCGGATAGAAGAAGACATCGAGTTCGCCACCGATCAGGAAATTGACGAGCTCAAATTCAAGCGCGCCAAACTGAAGGACGCGCTCTATTCCGCCGTGGTCAAAAACGAAGCCGCGCTCGTTCACTGAGCGCCGCGTCGCCAATCGCTCCGGCCGCATCAATGCGGCTCGGGGCTTGCTTTGCGTTTCTTCGCCTCTTCAATCACCTTTTCCGCCGCGTCGCGCGGCATTTCCTCGTAGTGGCTGAATTCCTCCGCGTGGACGCCGCGCCCGCCGGTCAGCGAACGCAGCGTGCTGGAGTAATGGTAAAGTTCTTTCGTCGGCACACTGGCCTTGATGACTTGAAACGCGCCGTCGGTGTCCATGCCGATGATTTTTCCGCGCCGGGATGACAAGTCGCCCATCACCTTGCCCATGCAATCCTCAGGAATGCGGATCTCGACGGTCTCAATCGGCTCGAGCAGGCACGGTTTGGCAGCCATGAAAGCCTCCTTGAACGCGAAGTAACCGGCGATCTGGAACGCAATGTCCTTCGAGTCCACCGGATGCATCTTGCCGTCGTAGAAATCTATCATCACGTCCGTCACACGGCAGCCGGCGAGGATGCCTTCGGTGCAGGCCTGGTTGACACCCTTTTCGACGGAAGGCACATACACGCGGTCCACGTTCTGGCCAACGAGCGAGTTGGTGAATTCGACGCCGCTGTCGCGCGGCTTCGGCTCGATGCGCATCCAGACTTCGGCGAATTGCCCGGCGCCACCGGTCTGTTTTTTGTGGCGATACTTTGAATCGCCCTTGCCCTTGATGGTCTCGCGATAGCGCACACGCGGCTCGCCCAATTCGACGTGGACGTTGTGCCGCCGGCGCAAACGGTCGGCCACGACTTCCAAGTGCAATTCGCCCTGCGCGGAAATGATCGTCTGATGCAGTTCCGCGTCCACCACGTAAAGAAACGTCGGGTCTTCCTGATGCAACGCGGCGAGGCCGGAGGCAATCTTGTCCTCCTCGCCCTTCACCTTGGCGACCAGTGACGCGTGGATGTTGGGTTTGGGATAAGCCACCTTTGGCAGCGTCACAGCCTTCTTCGCACTGCAAAGCGTGTTGCCGGTATGCGTGGCCTTGAGTTTGACGGTCGCGCCAATGTCGCCGGGGCCGAGCGTGTTGGCCGCCTCGCGATTCTGGCCGTTGAGCAGGTAAATCTGCCCGATGCGTTCATTCACCTTGCGGTCGCTGTTGTATAAATCCATGCCCGTGGACACCGAGCCCGCGTAGATGCGGAAGAATGACAACTCACCGAAATGCGCCTCGGACATCGTCTTGAAAATGTAAAGCACCGGTTCGGGGTCGTCCAAACCCACTTCCACTTCCGCGTCGTTGGCATTGACGGCCTTGACCTTTTTGCGGTCCACCGGGGATGAACCGTACTTGGCGATGAAATCCATCAATCGCGCCACGCCAATGTTGTTCTCCGCCGACGTGCAAAACAGCGGGATGAACAACTGTTTCTGCACCGCGGCGTGAATGCCGGCGCGGAATTCCTCCTCCGAGAGGCTGCCCTTCTCAAAAAACTTGTTCATCAACTCGTCGTCCGACTCGGCGATGTGTTCGATGAGCTGGCCGTGTAGTTCCTTGACCTTCGCCTCCCATTCGCCGGAGGCCGGTTCCTCCTTGTATTTGCCGCTGTAATCGGTCGCGTAGGTCACGATTTCGTTGCGCAGCACGTCCAGCACGCGGTTGAAGCCGGGGCCGGGATTCACTGGCACGCTCAATGGAAAAACGTGCCGCCCGAACCGTTCCTGCAACTGCCTGACCACGGCATCGAAATCCACGTTCTCCTTGTCCACTGCGTTCACGACGATCATTTTAGGGATGCCGTAGCCGGTCGCGTAATGCCAGACCCGCTCGGTGCCGACGCCGAGGCCATGCTGGGCGTGAACCACCACCAGCGCGAAATCACCGACACGCAGCGCGCCCAGGCCTTCACTGATAAAGTCGAGGTAGCCGGGCGTGTCAATGATGTTGAATTTCTTTCCCATCCACTCCGTGTGCAACAACGACGCCGAGACCGAAATCTGCCGGTTCTTTTCGCTGACGTGGTAATCCGACACCGTAGAGCCGTCGGTGATGCGTCCCATGCGCGAGATGACGCCGCCGCACATGAGCATCGCCTCGCACAACATGGTTTTGCCCGACGAGGCGTGGCCGACGATGGCAAAGTTCCGGATATCCGCTGGTTGATAGGTTTTCATAATAAAATCTCGCAAAAGGCGCCGGTCGCATCGGCGGACATTTCAAGCCGGAGAATGGAAAAATCGAGGAAATGAATCCCGCGGCTATCGGCACGCCATTTCATCCGCCGGATGATAACCAAAAATCCGTGGCGAACGCAACCCACTTGCGAGCGCACGCCAACCTTGTATGCTCATGGAAGGCCGCAAGGTGGTGTTGGTCACGCCGGATGGTGCGAGGCCGGATCGCATTATGGAATCCGAACCGTTGAAAATTTTATTTATCGGGAATGACGGGCGTTTTGCGCGCACCGTCGCCGATCTCCTGCGCGCCGGCGGGCCCACGGAGGTTGTGACGGCGCCCACAGTTGATGCCGGTTTGGCGCTGCCGGCGGCCAATTCCTTTCATGCCGTTTTGTTTGAATTGCCCGCCGACAACGCGGCGAGTCTGTCCCAGGTCACCTCGCTCACCGCAAGGGTGCCGGGCCTGCCGGTCCTGGTGTTCGGAACGGCGAACGATGAAACCTTCTCCGCCGAAGTCATCCGCAACGGCGCACAGGATTATCTGGTCAGGGAACCGCTCGACGCCAACGGCCTGCGGCGTGCCATCCGGTGTGCGATTGAGCGCCAGCACGAGCGGCTCGCATTGATCGAGGAAAAGGACAACTACCACGGCATTTTTGACCATCTCGTCGAAGGCATTTTCCGCACGACGCCCGACGGCCGTTATCTGCTGGCGAACGTGGCGCTGGCGCACATTTACGGTTACGACTCGCCGGTGGAAATGATGGCGAGCATCAAGGACATTGCGCGGCGGCTTTACGTCGAGCCGGGCCGACGTGATGAGTTCATCCGCCTGATGCGCGAGCAGGGAACCATCGTGGGATTTGAATCGCAAATTTACCGCAAGGATGGAACGACCATCTGGATTTCTGAAAACTGCCGTGCCATGCACGACGTGCACGGCCGGCTGCTTTACTATGAAGGCACGGTGGAAAACATCACGCAACGGCGCGAGTTCGAGGAACGAATGCGCGCATCCGAGGCACTTTATCAATCGCTCGTGGAAACCATGCCGCAAAACATTTTCCGCAAGGATCTCCAGGGGCGTTACACGTTTGCGAATCGGCAATTTTGCAAGACGCTCGGCAAGAGTTACGATGAAGTCATCGGCAAAACCATCGCGGATTTTATTCCCCCGGATTATGCCAGTCACCGGAAGGAGGACGACCAGACCGTTATCACCAGCGGAAAACCGTTTGAAAAGATCGAGCAGAGTGTCTTTGGCGGCGAATTAGCCTATATTCAGGTCGTCAAAATGCCCATTTTTGACGCCAACGGCAAGGTCACCGGAGTTCAGGGAATGTTCTGGGACATAACGGAACAACGGCTGGCCGCCGAGCGGATTCACCAGGCCAATGCCGAACTGGCCCGCAGCCGCGAGGAATTGCGCGGCAAAAATCTCCTCATGGAGGAAAATCTGCGGATGGCACGCGAAATCCAGCTTACGATGTTGCCGCAGCAATACCCGGTTTTCCCGCCCGGCGGCACGCCGGAACAAAGCGCGTTTCAATTCGTCCATCGCTACGAGGCCGCCGAAACCGTCAGCGGCGATTTTTTCAGCGTCTCCGCGCTTTCAGACACGGCAGCCGCCGTTTTCATTTGCGACGTGACTGGCCACGGCATCCGCGCTGCGCTCGTTACCGCCATGATTCGGGCGTTGGTGGAGGAACTGAAACCGCTCGCGCCCGACCCCGGCATGTTTTTGCGCAAGCTCAATTCCGACTTGTGCAGCATCCTCAAAACCACCGGCTCTCCGATGCTCACCACCGCGTTTTATCTCGTGGCCGACTGGCGGACCGGCGTCATGCGCTTTGCCAACGCGGGCCATCCGAAACCGCTGCTGGTGCGCCGCGCCGCGCGCCAGGTTCAACCGCTAGCCAACGCCACCGGCCACAGCGAACCCGCGCTCGGTCTCTTTGAAGATTCGCCGTATCAAACCACCGAAATCACCATCAAGCCCGGCGATCTTTTGATGCTGTTTACCGATGGCTTGTATGAAGTGCAGGGGCCAAACCAGAAATTGTATTCCCAAGAGCGGATGATGCTGGACGTGGAAAGCCTGCTCCCAAAACCCACCGGGGAATTGTTCGACGCGCTGCTGGAAGCCATCCGCGCCTTCTCCTTGGACCACGAATTCGCCGACAACGTCTGCCTCGTCGGCATGGAATACACCGGAAAGCCGGCTTGAAAAGTTGACGCGAATCGCTACTCCGCCAGGATTTTTATCACGCGGGATTTTTCGGCGCGTTTTCGCTTCGTCTCGTTGAGGATTTTTTTGCGAAGCCGCAGATTTTTCGGCGTGGCCTCGACATACTCGTCCGAGCCGATGTATTCCAGGGCGCGTTCGAGCGAGAGCTTCAGCGGCGGGTTGAGCTGGATGCCCTTGCCCTCACCTTGGCTTCGCATGTTGGTCAGCTTTTTCGCCTTGCAGGGATTCACCGGGATGTCATTGTCGCGCGCGTTCTCGCCCACAATCATGCCGGAGTAAATGGCGTCGCCCGGCTCCACCATCAGGCGGCCGCGTTCCTGAATCATGTTCAGCGCGTAGGCCATCGCCTGGCCGTTTTCCATGCTGACAAGCGAACCGTTCTTGCGCGCGGCGATTTCCCCGCGGTCGGGGCCGTATTCGTGGAACAGGTGGCTCATCACGCCCAGGCCGCGCGTCTGATTCACGAGGTCGGTCTCGAACCCGATCAGCCCGCGCATGGGAATCAGCGCCTCGATGGTCACTTGGTCGCCGTGATGGTTCATGCTGATAATTTCAGTCTTGCGGCCGGAAAGGTTTTCCATGATGGCGCCCATGAATTCCTGCGGGATTTCCAGGAACAACTTTTCAATCGGCTCCAGCAGATTGCCGTTGGCGTCCTTTTTGTAAAGCACTTCCGGGCGGCTGACCAGAACCTCATAACCTTCACGCCGCATTTGCTCGACGAGGATGGCGATTTGCATTTCGCCACGGCCTTCGACCTCGAAAATTTTCGGGTCATCGGTCTGTTTGATGCGTATGGCGACATTCGTGCGGATTTCCTTTTGCAGTCGCTCCCAAATATGGCGCGCGGTAACGAGTTTACCGTCCTGGCCGCCGAGCGGGCCATCGTTCACGGCAAATTCCATCTGGATGGTCGGCGGGTCAATCGGGATGTAAGGCAGCGCGCCGCGTTCCGGCTTGTCGGCGATGGTCTCCCCGATGAAGACATCCTCAAAACCGGTGATGCCCACAATGTCACCCGCGTGCGCCTGCTCCACTTCGATGCGTTTCAAGCCTTCGAAGTGATAAATCATTGTGATTTTGCCCGCAGTGACCTTGCCGTGGCCGTGCAGGCAACTGGCCGCATCCCCGACTTTCACCTTGCCGGCCATGATTTTGCCGAACGCGATGCGGCCGAGGTAATCGCTGTAATCCAGGTTCGCAACGAGCACCTGAAAGCCGTCGCCGGCCTTCGCGCGCGGTGGCGGGATGTATTTCACGATGGCGTCAAACAGCGGCCCCATGGTTTTCTCGGGGAGCGCACGCGCCTCGCGTGCGGTCTCCGGCGCCTCGCCGGAGACATCTTTCGCCGGACGTGCAGCGGACGAGGCGTCCGTTGCAACACACGGGGCGCGTGTGCTCCCCTCGTCGAGCGAAGCCACCGCGTATCCCTGCTTCGCGCTGGCGTAAACAAATGGAAAGTCCAGTTGCTCGTCCGTGGCATTGAGTGAAATGAACAGTTCAAAAACCTGGTCGAGCACCTTTTTCGGGTTCGCATTCTCGCGGTCAATCTTGTTGATGACCACAATCGGCTTGGCCCCGGCTTCGAGCGCCTTGCGGAGGACGAAGCGTGTTTGGGCCTGCGGGCCGTCGGCGGCATCCACCACCAGCAGCACGCCGTCAATCATGTTCATGATGCGCTCGACCTCGCCGCCGAAATCGGCGTGACCGGGCGTATCCACAATGTTGATGTGGTATTCCTTGTATTGGAACGCGGCATTTTTGGCGCGGATGGTGATGCCCTTTTCGCGTTCGAGGTCCATCGAATCCATGATGCGTTCTTCGCTGGCCTTGGCCTCGTTGGCGCGAAACGTCCCGGACTGCTTGAGCAGGCAATCCACGAGCGTCGTCTTGCCGTGGTCCACGTGCGCGATGATGGCGATGTTCCGAATGTGCTGCATTCTCTTAAATTTTTAATTTTAAGTCTTAAGTTTTGAATTCATGCGCGCTGGTAATTCATCTCCAACTTAAAATTCAAAACTAAAAACTCAACACTCGAATAAGACCGAGTTGGATAGTCTGCCTTTTAAGCAGGAAAGGTCAAGCTGCGCGTAATGCAAATTCAGTCGCCACCTTTCATGATTTGGCGCGTAACGCGAATCGTCATCGGCACGGGGATTTCAGTCTCTGTTTGCGATTGCAACGAGATGCCAATTTGAAATCCAAATAATCCTCACGTGGTGTCCAGCGTTGAACTGTGAGTTCAACTCTTGTCTTTGCAGGAGATGCTTTTGTCAAAGGGTCGTTGCCGGCGGATCTTTGCTTCTTCACGCCAAGATGATCGTTCTCAGTCGCTCAGCCGTCACCGAAATGCGCGTCAGGATAAGACGAACATTCTGGCTTCTCTTATCCTGATGTAGTTAGAAACTCACCTTGTCGTTTTTGAATTCCGCTGAGCATTCTCCTCCCAGTGCGACCGGCCCTCCCGCCGCCACCAAGCGCGTAGTCCACGAGCCTGATCGTCCTCGGAGTGAGCGATGAACTTTTTGAATGTTTTCGGGTATCCCAGTTTAAATTGCCCGTATCCCTTCAGATTGAACTCGCGTTCAAAATCTTGAATCGCCTTGAGCCATTCCCATACATGGGCACGCACTCGCCATCTAGGCTCGTGCCAATACTTCCAGAAAATGTCAGCCATTTCTTTGCCATGCGGCGAGTGTGCGCCGGAATTTTATTAGCGTCAATCCGCGCAATCCGCGGTTAAACCAGCTTTTTCAATTTCGGGTCCTCACCCAGCCTCTTCACCAACTCCTTGACCTTTTGCGCCTGGCTCTTGTGCGCCAGCAACACCGCGTCGTCCGTCTGCACCAGAATCGAGTCGCGCAACCCGACCACGGCAATCGGCGTTTTGTTCTTTGTCCGCGCGTCGTAGATGATATTTCGCGCGGCGTCCACGTGGATGAAATCCGCCACGGCGCAATTGCCTTCTGGATCGGCCTTGAGATGCCGCGCCAGGGCCGTCCATGAACCGAGGTCGTCCCATTCAAACGCGCCGTCGGCCACAATCACGTTTTGCGCGTGCTCCATCAGCGCGTAGTCAATCGAGATTCTTTTGATGTCGGGATATTCCTTCGCCAGAACTTTCGCCAACCTGACCGGTTTGTTGGCCACTTTGAACCAGCGCTGGCACGCGGCATACATTTCCGGCTGATGCTTTTGCAGTCCTTCCGTGATGGTTACGAACGACCAGACGAACATCCCGGCGTTCCAGCGATATTGGCCGCTGTTGACATATTCAAGGGCTTTGTCGAAGTGCGGCTTTTCCACAAATTGTTCAGCCCGATGGAAAACGGTCTTGTAAGCCTTTACCCCTTGCGGCGGCGGCAGCGCCTCGCCGACGTGAATGTAACCGTAACCCGTGTCCGGGTCGGTCGGCTTGATGCCAATGGTGATGATCGCTTGGCCACGCGACGCCAGGTCGAAGGCGTCCGACAACACCTGTTGGAATTTTTTCTCCTCGGGAATCACATGATCGGCGGGCAATACGGCCATGACGCCGGTCGTGGAACGCGCGCCGACGAGTGCCGCGCCGAGCGTGACGGCGGCGCAGGTATCGCGGCCAACCGGCTCGGCGATTAGATTTTGCCTGGGGATTTTCGGGAGTTGTTTGCGGACTTCCAGCAGTTGCGCCTCGTTGGTGATGACGAAAATGTTTTTGACCGGCACGAGCGGCAGCACGCGGTCCACAGCCTGTTGAAGAAATGAGCGTTTGCCGAGCAGCGTGAGCAATTGCTTGGGCACTTTCTCGCGGCTGACCGGCCAGAACCGCTCGCCGCGTCCACCGGCCATGATGATGACGAACCGGTCTTTGGTGTCAGATTTGGTTTTCATAATTCTTTGACACGGATTTCACGGATTAACACGGATTTAATCAGTGAAAATCTGTGAAATCCGTGTTTAAGCTGCCTTCACTGCGCCAGCCAGCATTTTCACAAACTCGCCCACGCGTCTGACCAATTCCTTCGATTTGCCATGCTCAGCAATCTGATTCACCACCGCGCTGCCGACGACGACGGCGTCCGCGACGGATGCCACGGTCTTCGCTTGTTCAGGCGTCGAGATGCCGAACCCGACAGCGATGGGCAGCTTTGTGTGCATACGGATTTTGGCGACCTGTTGCGCGAGATTGGCCGCCACCTGCCTTTGCATCCCGGTCACGCCTTCGCGGGAAACGTAGTAAATAAATCCGCTGCCGCGTTTGACGATGAGTTCGATGCGGTCGTCCGGCGTGGTCGGCGCGACGAGATAAATGTGGCAGAGACCGGCCTTTTTCATCAACGCTTCGTAGTTGTTTGATTCTTCCGGCGGCAAATCGAGCACGAGCAGGCCATCCACGCCTGCCTTCGCTGTGTCTTTGATGAACCGTTCCAGGCCCGCGCGGTGAATCAGGTTGAAGTAAATGTAGAGAATAATCGGAATTTCCGAGCGCTGGCGGATGGCGGCCACGGTTTCCAAAACCTTGGGCGGCGTGGTGCCGGATTCCAAACCGCGTTGCGCGGCGAGTTGATTCACCAAGCCGTCGGCCAGCGGGTCACTGAACGGCACGCCCAATTCCAAAATGTCCACGCCCGCCTGATCGAAAGCCACGGCGAGTTCGCGCGTGGCAGCAAGATTCGGATCGCCCGCGCCGATATAGACAACGAAACCTTTTTTGCCCTGGCGCTTGAGCCGGGCAAAGCGTTCCACAATGCGATTCATGTGACAGAGAGTTTCCAGTTTGAAGATTCAAGTTTCAAGCGGATTGTAAGAGGCGACGTGAGGAGTCTCTGAACTTTAATTTGAGTCCTGTGACCTCGGCTCCTGCAAAATTTTGAAAAGGCAGCGCATTGACCACGACGCGATTTTTTCGCATCATCCCAGCATGGCAAGCACCTTCGGGCAACTGTTCCGCATCACGACGTGGGGCGAATCCCACGGCGGGGGCGTGGGTGTGGTCGTGGACGGCTGCCCGCCGCGCCTCAAGCTCACCGAGGCGGACATTCAGCCCGATTTGGACCGTCGCCGGCCGGGGCAGTCCAAAATCGTTTCTCCGCGCAAGGAATCCGACACGGTGCAAATCCTTTCCGGCACGTTCGGCGGCAGGACGCTGGGCACGCCGATTTGCCTGTGGGTCAAAAACGAGGATGCGCGGCCCGAAGCGTATGCCGAAATGAAAACCAAGTTCCGCCCCTCGCACGCGGACTTCACTTATTTTGCCAAATACGGCATCCGCAACTGGCAGGGCGGCGGCCGCGCGAGCGCGCGTGAAACGGTCGGGCGCGTCGCCGCCGGGGCGATTGCGAAAAAAATTCTGCGCGAACGTTTCGGCGTCGAAACCCTGGCTTACGTCAAGCAGGTTCAACGGCTCGTTGCGGACGTGAACCCGGACAAGGTGAAGCTCAAAGACGTCGAATCCAACATTGTCCGCTGCCCCGACCGAAAGATGGCGGAGAAAATGATCCGGCTCATTGAAAAAATGCGGTGCGCAGGCGACACCGTGGGCGGCATCGTCGAAGGCATTGCGCGCGGCGTTCCCGCCGGCTGGGGTGAACCGGTCTTTGACAAGCTGGAGGCGGATTTGGCCAAAGCCATGTTGAGTCTGCCGGCGTCGAAGGCGTTTGAAATCGGCTCCGGCTTTGGCGGCATCGTGCTCACCGGACGCGAACACAACGATCCCTTCCGCGCGAAACACGGAAAGGTGTTCACGCCGACGAATTTTTCCGGCGGCATTCAAGGCGGCATTTCCAACGGACAGACGATTTTCTTTCGGGTCGCGTTCAAGCCCGTCGCCACGGTCATGCACGAGCAGGACACGGTGGACGTGCAACTTCACAACACGACGCTCAAAGCGCGCGGGCGGCACGACCCGTGCGTGTTGCCGCGTGCCGTGCCGATGGTGGAAGCCATGACGGCATTGGTGCTGGTGGATCACGCACTGCGGCACAAGGCACAATGCGGCTGATCCTGAAGGCATTCGGTATTGATTTTTGACGTGTCAGACGCGATTCTGGTTTAATCGAGCAAACATTATGGCAGAAAAAAACATCAACGAAATTTCACGCGACATACGCGCGCTTTTCAACAAGGGCAACGAGGCCCTGTCACGGGAAAACTACGATTACGCCATCGCGCTGTTCAATCAGGTGCTGGAGAAGGAACCGGCCTTTTTCGAGTGCCGCAAGGCATTGCGCGAGGTGCAGTTCCGGAAGGCCGGCGGTGGCGGCAGCGGATTTTTCAAAAGGATGTTGAGCCGCGCAGGCTCCTCGCCGCAAGAGGCCAAGGCCAGGCTGGCGATGGGCAAAAATCCCGCCGAGGCGCTCGCCATCGCCGAGCAGATTTTGAATGGCGACCCGAACAACTCCGCCGCGCACCGCATCATAGTCGAGGCGGCCCAGGCGCTGGATCTGCCGCACACGGGCGTGCTGTCGCTCGAAACCCTGTTGAAAAATTCGCCCAAGGACAAAGGACTGGCAATACAATTTGCCGATGCGCTTGCCGCCAGCGGCGGAGATGCCAGCCGCGGGGAACAAATCCTGAATGAACTCCTGCGTGCGCGTCCGAGCGACGGCGAACTGTCGATGGCGCTGAAAAACCTGTCGGCGCGCAAGACGATGGACAAGGGCGGTTACACCGCGCTGGAGGGCGGGCAAGGGTCGTATCGCGACATTTTGAAGAACAAACAGGAAGCCATTTCGCTCGAACAGGAAAAACGCGTGGTGAAGGCCGAGGACGTGGCCGAGCGGCTCATCGGCGAATACGAAGCGCGCCTGCAAACCGAGCCCAAAAATCTCAAGCTCGTCCGCTCGCTTGCAGAGCTTTACACGCAAAAAAAACAATTCGACCGCGCCCTGGCGCTTTACGATCGCATCCGGGAATCCGAGATGGGCAATGACCCGTCGCTCGAACGCGCCATCGCCGAAACCGTCGTGCGGCGGTTTGATTATCAGGTGGAGCAGCTCGATCCCTCCGCGCCCGACTACGCCGAACAATCGGCGAAAATCCAGGCGGAAAAACTGAATTTCCAAATCACCGAATGCCAGAAGCGCGTCGAAAAGTATCCGACGGACCTGGCGATCCGGTTTGAGATGGGCGTGCTGTATTTTCAAGCGGACAAAGCCAGCGAGGCGATTGCGGAATTTCAGAAGGCGCAGGGCAATCCACACAAGCGCAGCGCCGCCATGAGTTATCTCGCCCAGTGCTTTGCCAAACGCAAAATGTTCGACCTCGCCGCGCGCACGCTCCAGAACGCCATCAAGGAAAAACTGGTGTTCGACGACGAAAAGAAAGACCTCGTTTACAACCTCGGCTGCGTCCTCGAAAGCATGGGCAAAAAGGACGAGGCCATCGAACAGTTCAAGCAGATCTACGAAATGGACGCCGGCTACAAGGACGTCTCGGCCAAAGTGGAAGCCTTCTACGCCGGACAATAGCAGGCGTTAAGTCCGCTTCTCATCCAAGTCAATCACGTCCACGAAGGTCTTGACGTCGTCGCGGTGCAAGCCGCCGCATTGTTCCTTGCGCATTTTCAGCCGCGCGAGGGCCGCTTCATCGTTTGGCAGCGGGCGGCTTAACATGTCTCTGGTGTGTGCAGCCTTGTCCGCTGCGGATTTTTTTACATTTTTGCGGACCCAGTCGCACACCTCGCCGTCGGTGACGGAATTTTTCACGACGCCCATCATCTGTTCGTGCGCGACGCCGGCGGCCTTGAGCCACATGCCGTCAAAGCCTTTGCCGAAGTTTTCCTGGTAATCGGCGTGGAGTTTGCCTGCGAGGTGCAGGCGGATTTTGTCAATGTAACGCGGCAGATACATCCAGCCGTCCATCGTTTCGCGCGGGCTGCGCGGATAAATAATCTCGCTCATGCGCCCATCATCCAAAAACGCGTGCCGAAATTCAAATTTGAAATTTGCATTTCTCCCGCGCGCTCCCATCTTTTACCGTGTGAGCCGATTTGATTATGACGTGGCCATTCTCGGCGGCGGCAGCGCCGGTTTTGCAGCGGCCAGGACGGCGGCAGGCGCTGGTTTGAAAACAATTGTCATCGAAGGTGGCGAAGAAGTCGGCGGGCTGTGCATCCTGCGCGGTTGCATGCCCACCAAGGCGCTGCTTTATGCGGCCGAAGTGATGCACCTTGCCAGTCATCCCGAACCGTGGGGCATCCACGCCGGAAAAGTGGGCTTCGATTTCAAAAAGGTCATGGCGCGCAAAAATGCGCTCATCCAGGATTTTGCCGATTACCGAATGGAACAATTGGTTGGCGGCAAATTCAAATTCATCCGGGCCAACACACGATTTGTGGATGCGCACACGGTTGAGTTGAGTTGTAGCGTTCGGCCTGTGGCCGAACCGAATCGAGCCGCAGGCTCGACGCTACAACTCCTCACTGCGAAACATTTCATCATCGCCACCGGCTCGGTGGTTGCGCCGCCGCCGTTGCCGCAACTTAACGAAGTCGGATTCATCACCAGCGACGACGCGTTGGCGCTCAAGCGATTGCCAAAATCGCTCATTGTGCTGGGCGGCGGGGCGGTCGCCTGCGAGTTCGCGCAATTCTTCGCCCGCTTCGGCGTCAAGGTCACGCTCGTCCAGCGCAGCGAACATATTTTGAAGGAATTCGACCCCGACGCCGGAATTGAAATTGAAAAAGTTTTCAGACGGGAAGGAATTCGAGTTTTCACCGGCACGAAACTTATTGATGCACAGCACAAAAACCGGTTGAAAACCATTTTGTTTGAACAAAAGGGCAAAGCTGTTTCTGTTCCCGCCGGGGAAATTCTCTTCGCGCTGGGCCGCGTGCCGAACACCGCATCGCTCGATTTGGAAAACGCCGGCGTCGCCACCGTCAATGGCCGCATCATTGCGAACGAATCCATGCAAACGAGCGCGCCGCACATTTACGCAGCGGGCGATTGCACCGGGCCGCACGAAATCGTCCACATCGCCGTGCAACAAGGCGAAATCGCCGCGCACAACATTGCCAATCCAACCGCGCCGCGACAAATGGATTATCGGCTGCTGATTTCCGCCGTGTTCACCGAGCCGCAAGTGGCGTTCGTTGGCCTGACGGAGAAAGAAGCGAACACGCGCAAGATTCCGTTTCTTGCGGCGAACTATCCATTCAACGACCATGGCAAATCGCTCATCATGGAGGCGAAGGACGGTTTCGTGAAACTGCTGGCGAATCCGAAGTCCGGCGAAATCCTCGGTGGCGCGTGCGTCGGGCCGGTCGGCGGCGAATTGATTCACGAAATCGTCACCGCGATGGCGAAGCACATGACCGTTCACGAGCTTGCCGCGATGCCGCATTACCATCCGACGCTGGCGGAAATCTGGACTTATCCGGCGGAGGAACTGGCCGGGCGGGTTGGTCCGGTCTGAAGCGTCTTTTTACAGCCCGCCGTCCCAATACCATTTCTGTTCGGGATTGTCCTGCCGCACCGCAAGATTGTAGCTTTTCGTCTCGCCATTCTTAAACCGGATTTCGTATGGCACGAAAACTCCCGGATAGGGGGCTTTCTTGTAGGGTGTACCAAGGTTGATGATTTCCAGTCCTCCCAGATAGTCTTTAAGCTGGTCGGTGAACACATCGTCAAAGCCCCGGCCTTTGGGGGCATACGGTGGATAGAGCCTGGCGGCTGCTTGCCAATCCTGTTTTCCCAGCGCTCCCAAAAAATCCCTTGCGGTTTGTTCAGCTTCCCGGGCTTGTTGCGATGTCAGTGTTTGTGGAGCAATTGGGTTGGGCCGCACGGAATTGACCTTCCGGTGATTGCTCCAAACAAGCGGAGTGACGATGAGCGCGGCCAGGACGACCGCGGCGACGATGCCGATTTTAGTTCCTTTTGTCATAATGGGAGTCTTTGATTTGTTTTTGAGTGAAAGTGTCAGGAAGACGGCAGCGCCTGCCGCCAAAATGAACAGGCATAAGCCCATCAACAATTTGCCCTGCCAGCCGAAGATCTCGAAGTCGTGTCCCTGAACGTAAATTGGGCATTCGATTCCTTTTTGCGCCAACAACGAGAGGGTGGATTTGTCCGCCGGGGCGGTAAATTTGGAAAGCTTGCCGTTCTCCTGCAACTTGATCCAAAGCTCGTCGTAATAATCGTCCGAATATTGGAAAGCGGAATGATAGTGGAACCGCAAGACAAAGAATTGAGCATCCTGGCTTTTTCCTGCAATAATCTTCTGCGCCTCTGCCGTAGATATTCGGCCAACCTTCCAATTCGAGTCGGAAAGGCCGAGCGCGAAAAAGGCGCCCGCCACGATCACCGCCAGCGCGACCGACCAGACGAAAAATTTCTTCCCTCTCGTGCCGGCACTGGAGTCGGCGATTTCCTGCCGGTGGGATTTGCGCCGTTGCCAAACCCAAAGCGCCAGCGCCGCCACGATCACCACATACAGGATGTCCAGCCATTTTCTCATCCCGGCGAGAAGATTTTCCTTCGAGCCAAACAAGGCCAGTAACGGCAGCCACAGAAGTATTGGAAGAAGCACAAACACGAAAAGGCACGCGGCCAAAACGCTCCAAAATCGCGCGACCGATTCACGCTGTTGCGATTCGCCGGCGGCATCGCGGCCCATTTTGTAGCCGAGCCAGCCGCCCAGAGAAACGAAGGTGCCAATGGGAAGAACGATTTTGACAAAGGCTTGGAGAAACGCACCCAAACCTGTCGCCTTCGCCATTGCGCTGCCTTTGGCGACGGTCGCGCCAACGGCCGCCGCCTTGGCCGTGGTAGCCAGCACTGGCAGGGCTGCCACGACGCCGAGTGTGAATGCCGCGCCCGGATTCGTTCGCTCCAGCGCGCCTTCGACAAATGCCAAAACCTGGTCCTGCAAAAGCTTTCGCCCGCGTGAAAGGCGCTGTTTCACGGCGTCTTCGCTCAATTCCAATTCCTGGGCCACCGCCTCGATGGATTGGTGCTCGCGGTAAAACAAAACCAGCGGTTCCCGGTAAATTTCGGGAATGCGTTCGAGCGAGCGCCAGAGAATCGCAGCCTCTTCGTTGCTGATGGTTTGTTCAACCGGTAGTGGTTCAGGCGAATGCGATCCGGAAATCTTTTCCAGCGATTCCGCTTGATGACTCGGCTCGCGTCCCTGTCGGCGCAAAGAATTGTTGATGAGATTTCGCGCGATGCCGCAGAGCCAGGCGCGCAATTTTTCCGGTTCGCGCAACCCGGCCAATTGTTGCCACGCGGCGACAAAGGTTTCCTGCGCCAGGTCTTCACTCTGACTCAGGCTGCCGGTGGCGCTGTAGGCCAGCGAGCAAACCAGCGATTGATAGCGGGCCACGATTTGACCGAAAGCGTCACGGTTTCCGGCCAGGCTTTCACCTACCAGTTCGGCGTCGTTGCGGACGGCGGCTGACATGGCTCTGGTTGTCATCATATCACCGCATGAGTAGCAAACCGAGCCGAAAAGGTGACAAGGATTCTACGGCAGGGACGCGCTGCCGCGCGTCCGGGCTGACCGGCAGGTCAGCCCTCCCTGAATAATTTTTCCAAAACTTCCTCCGGCGTGAACCCGTGGAGTTTGATGACCTTGCGCCGCAACTTGTGGCCGCGAACCAATTCGACGCGGCCACGGGCACAATCCAGTTTTTCGGCGAGCAGTTCAATCAATGCCTGATTTGCAGCGGCATCCACCGGCGGAGCCGTTACCTTGATTTTAAGTTCGTCACCAACGGGAGAACCGATTTCGCTGACGGAAGCGCGCGGCTGGAGTTTCACCGAAAGCAAAGTGCCGCCGGTGGTTGCTTTGAGAAAGTTCGCGGTCGGCATTTGATTCAACTCCAGCCCGCCGTCTCCTTCACCTGAGAGGACGGCAGGCCGGCGATGGTTCGATCAAATAAAGGTCAGAGATCACGCAAGGTCGAAGCGATCAAGGTTCATCACCTTGTTCCAGGCCGCGACGAAGTCGTGGACGAACTTCTTCTCAGCGTCGGAACTTCCGTACACCTCCGCCAACGCGCGGAGAATGGAGTTTGAACCGAAGACAAGGTCCACACGCGTGCCGGTCCACTTGACTTTGCCCGTTTTGCGATCGCGGCCTTCAAACACATCTGCGTCTTTCGAAACCGGCTTCCACTCCGTGCCCATGTCGAGCAGGTTCACGAAGAAGTCGTTGGTCAGCGCCTCCGGTCGCTTGGTGAAGACACCGTGCTGCGCGCCTCCGAAGTTGGTCTTCAAGACGCGAATGCCGCCGATAAGCACTGTCATTTCGGGCGCGGTCAGGGTCAGCAACTGCGCCTTATCCACCAGCAGTGATTCGGCCGGGATGCTGTATTTGCCCTTAAGGTAATTGCGGAAGCCGTCCGCGATGGGTTCAAGCACGGCAAAGGAAGCCACATCGGTTTGCTCCAGCCAGGCGTCCATGCGTCCGGGCGTGAAGGGAACCTTGACCTTGTGACCGGCATTCTTCGCGGCTTGCTCGACGCCGACGCAACCGGCCAGAACGATTAGGTCGGCCAGCGAGACTTTCTTGCCTCCTTTCGCCGTTTTGTTGAACGCGCTCTGGATGCTTTCGAGCGTCTTGAGCACCTTTACCAGTTGTTTTGGCTGGTTGACTTCCCAATCCTTCTGTGGCGCGAGGCGAATGCGCGCGCCATTCGCGCCGCCACGCTTGTCGGAGCCACGGAACGTGGACGCCGAGGCCCACGCCGTGGAAACGAGTTGCGAAATGGACAAACCGGACGCCAAAATTTTGGCCTTCAGCAAGGCGATTTCCTTGGCGCCAATCAATTTGTGATTTACCGCGGGAATGGGATCCTGCCAGATGAGTTCTTCTTTCGGGACCTCCGGTCCGAGATAGCGCGCGCGCGGACCCATGTCGCGGTGCGTGAGCTTGAACCAAGCCCGAGCGAACGCGTCAGCGAATTGATCCAGATGCTCCATGAAGCGCCGCGAGATTTTTTCGTAAACCGGGTCGAACCGCAGCGAGAGGTCCGTGGTCAGCATGGTCGGCAAACGTTTCTTCGACGGATCGTGCGCGTCCGGAACCGTTGCTTTGGCTCCCTTCGCCGCCCACTGATGCGCGCCAGCCGGACTTTTCGTCAGTTCCCATTCGTAATTGAACAGGTTTTCGAAGAAGTAGTTGCTCCACTTCGTCGGCGTCTGTGTCCAAGTGACTTCCAGGCCGCTGGTAATTGCGTCGCCGCCTTTGCCGGAGCCGAAGCTGCTCTTCCAGCCCAGGCCTTGCTCTTCAAGACCAGCTGCTTCCGGTTCCTTCCCCACATGGGACGCCGGGCCGGCGCCGTGGGTCTTGCCGAAGGTGTGGCCGCCGGCGATGAGTGCCACAGTCTCCTCGTCGTTCATCGCCATGCGAGCGAAGGTCTCGCGAATGTCCCGCGCCGCAGCGACCGGATCCGGTTTGCCGTTGGGGCCTTCCGGGTTGACGTAAATTAAACCCATCTGCACGGCGGCGAGCGGATTTTCGAGATCCCGGTCACCCGAGTAGCGTTTGTCAGCCAGCCAGGTTTTCTCGGCGCCCCAATAAACGTCCTGATCCGGCTCCCAGACATCCTCGCGACCGAAGCCGAAACCGAACGTCTTGAAGCCCATCGTTTCGAGGCCGACGTTCCCGGCGAGGATCATCAGGTCGGCCCACGAAATCTTCCGGCCATACTTCTGCTTGATCGGCCAGAGCAGGCGACGCGCCTTGTCCAGGCTGACGTTGTCCGGCCAACTGTTGACCGGCGCGAAGCGCTGCTGGCCCCGACCGCCGCCGCCGCGGCCATCACCGGTGCGGTAGGTGCCGGCGCTGTGCCACGCCATGCGAATGAACAACGGGCCGTAATGGCCGAAGTCCGCCGGCCACCAGTCCTGCGAGTCGGTCATCAGCTTCGCAAGGTCTTTCTTCACCGCCGCCAGGTCGAGGCTCTTGAACTCCTTTGCGTAGTTGAAGTCCTTGCCCATCGGATTGGACTTGGAGGAATGCTGGCGCAGAAGTTCAAGCTTCAACTGGTTCGGCCACCAGTCTTGGTTCGTGGTGCCGCCGCCGGCGGCGTGGTGGAAGGGGCATTTGGCTTCGGTTGACATGATTTCCGGTTTTGTGCTCATAAAACAAATTTCGGTTGTTGTGTTTTGTTCATTGAAGCATTTCGAGAGCTATTGTTGAAATACTTTTTCACCCCGCTGGCATAGGCACTGCCTATGGAAATGCAAAGTGTCCTCCAATTCGGCGCCAAACTTGACCGAACCCGCCATTGCTTAGCGAGTAGAAAAACAAAACGGCGCGGTTTGAACCGCGCCTTGAATGGTTTTGCAGTGTCGCTCAATGAGCGACGGTTCGTGCGGCGGTCACAGGCCCCGAAAGCCTTCGGGGCAGACCGCCGCTACAAGTTTACACCGTGTAGGTGCCGCTGGCGACGCGGCCGCCGTGACCGGTCCAGTTGGTGTGGAAGAATTCGCCGCGCGGTTTGTCCACGCGCTCGTAGGTGTGCGCGCCGAAATAATCGCGCTGCGCCTGAAGCAGGTTCGCGGGCAGACGTTCGCTGCGGAAACCGTCGAAGAACGCCAGCGCTGTGCTGAAGGCTGGCACCGGAATGCCCTTCTTGACGGCCGTGCTTACCACTTTGCGCCAACTGCGTTGGCAACTCTTGATCGCCTTTTTGAAGAACGGCGCAAGCAGGAGGTTTGTCAGGTTCGGGTTCTTGTCGAAGGCCTGTTTGATATCGCCAAGGAACGCGCTGCGAATGATGCAACCGCCGCGCCACATGAGGGCGATGCCGCCATAATTGAGGTTCCATTTGTATTGTTCCGCCGCGGCGCGCATGAGCATGTAGCCCTGCGTGTAGCTGATCATCTTTGAGGCATACAGTGCCTTGCGAATGTCATCAATCCACCGCTGGCGGTCGCCGGCGAATTTGGTCTTGGACGGCTTGAACACCTTCGACGCCTGCACGCGCTGGTCTTTCATCGCTGAAACGCAACGGGAATAAACCGCTTCCGCAATCAGCGTGATGGGAATGCCCATGTCCTGCGATGCAATCACGGTCCATTTGCCGGTGCCTTTCTGGCCGGCGGTGTCGAGAATCTTGTCCACGAGCGGCTGGCCGTCGGCGTCCTTGAAAGCCAGGATATCACGGGTGATTTCAATGAGATAGGAATCCAGTTCGCTCTTGTTCCATTCGGCAAACACCTGATGCATCTCGTTGGCCGTCATGCCCAGTCCGTCCTTCATCAGGTGATAGGCTTCGCAGATGAGCTGCATGTCGCCGTACTCGATGCCGTTATGGACCATCTTCACGAAATGACCGGCGCCGTTTTCGCCAACCCAATCGCAGCACGGCGTGCCATCGGCAACTTTTGCGGCGATGGCCTGGAAAATCGGTTTGACATGCGGCCACGCGGCGGGCGAACCGCCGGGCATGATGCTCGGACCATGACGCGCGCCCTCTTCGCCACCGCTCACACCGGTGCCAATGTAAAGCAGGCCTTTGCTCTCAACATATTTCGTGCGGCGCATCGTGTCCTCGAAGAGCGAGTTTCCGCCATCAATGATGATGTCACCCTGTTCCAGCACCGGCAGCAAATGTTCGATGAATTCATCCACGGCGCCGCCGGCCTTGACCATGAGCATGACGCGGCGCGGTTTCTTGAGCGATGCCGCCATTTCCTGAAGCGAGTGGGCGCCGATGACTTGCGTGCCCTTGGCCTCGTTGTTGATGAAATCATCCACTTTGGAAACAGTGCGGTTGAAGGCCACCACGGTAAAACCGTGGCCGTTCATGTTCAAAATCAAATTCTGGCCCATCACGGCCAGGCCAATGAGCGCAATATCAGCTTTGGGTTCCATTTGTTGTATTCGTTAAAAATTGAAAAAGCACAATACAAAGGCGCGCCATCTTGTGCCAGCAGTTTCTTGGCAATTACTGGCTCACATCTGCCATTCTCACCGGAGCATCACATCGCAAGCGAATGCACAAACAATGCGGCGCACTGCCATTCATTACGAGAATGGTGTGACACGAGAAGTCCCCAAGGCCAAAGAAGCCCGATTGACAAAGAGCCATCGGGCAGACAGGAAGTCTGCCCGTGCAACCGGATCTTCGATTCCTTGCGGACCTTCCTTTACAGGGAGACCGAAGCCAGACGAGGGACGCCGCCAGATGAGCCGTTCCCATCAGCAGGGCGACCGAGAATCTCAGAGACTTTGTAACGTTCCAAGGCAATGCGCGTCAGCCGCACGTTCATTTCCGTGATGTTCTCGTCTCCGAAGATGATTCGCGCCACTCCCTGGGCGATCTCATCGAAGCCTTGCATCTCAGGAACGCTGTAACGTTCCAAGGCAATGCGCGTCAGCCGCACGTTCATTTCCGTGATGTTCTCGTCTCCGAAGATGATTCGCGCCACTCCCTGGGCGATCTCGTCGAAGGCTGGTTTGTTTTTCGTTTCCATATTCAAATTCAGGTTTTTGTCGTTTGGCAGGGAATTGCGTTGCATGGCGATTGGTTCTGCCGATGGCTTGGGCTGGCTGGGCATCTGGGGCAGCGCAGGCTGGGCCGATCCATTGTTAACCCCCGCCTGGACCAATTCATTTTGTTCCTCGGGCTTGGGCGGCTCGATGTGATTCTCAGGCTGGGGCAATTTGTTTGCTTCTGCGGGAGCAGGCGGCATGTCTTGGGCCCCGTTGTTGGTGGCGGTTGAAATCGCCGGTGGTGCGTCCAAATGTTGCACCGTTGCTCCAACAGTTGATTCCGGACGCCGGCCCCGAGGTTGCAACAAATGCATGGTCGTCTTAAGAACCAGTTCCAAGGGAGAAGTCGGTTTGGTGATCAGGTCGTTGCCCCCG
Organism: uncultured Verrucomicrobiae bacterium; assembly: GCA_963842445.1. Taxonomy (GTDB): domain Bacteria; phylum Verrucomicrobiota; class Verrucomicrobiia; order Limisphaerales; family UBA11358; genus UBA11358. Next base: position 78,345 of record CAWJHF010000011.1, read on the forward strand.
CTAAGGATGCCTTGCGCGCGGTTTTGGAAATCGCCATTGCCGGTGATGAAAATGACCGGTGTCTCCTTGTATTGAGGCATGCGGCGCAGCGTCTCACACAATTCGAAGCCGTTCATGCCCGGCATGTTGATATCCAGCAACACGATGTCATACTGGGTTGCTTGCAACATTTGCGCGGCCACAGTGGGATCTTCAACGCTGACTGGTTCGAACTGCGCGCGCTTGAGAGCCGCCACCATAGTGTAATTGCAAACGGCGTCGTCATCCACGATCAATATCTTGGCCTTGAGACTCAGCCCGGCAATTCCGGTGTCGCCATTCTGGCACAAACGTCCCAGGCAGTCCACGGCTTGGGCAATTGTTTGCAACACGGAAGTCGTGGCGTTCGCCGGTTTGAACACAATTTCAAAGAGCAGAGCCTCAAAGGCGCTGGCCAGAAGGGCGCTCTTGGCGCAGCCGGCCAGCCCGGCGCGGGCGGAAAAAAAATGCACCCGCTGATACAGATTGTTGAGCTGTTGCAAACCCGTGGGGGTGGCGGCCGCCTTGATGTACGCCAAGCTATGATCACGGATCTTCGCAACTTCGGCTGGCGCATCTTTGACAAATTCCTCGCGCGTTGCTTTAAGCGTCATTTCATCAGCATGCGCAGCGGCAGCCGCGGCAACGAACGCTTCGGCCTGGCTCTTGCCTGATTTGCCGGCGACAAGACCAAACGCAGGGTCGTATCCGAGCATGTCCCGTATGGCTTCAACGAGCTTGGCGGGCGTGCATTCGGTTTTCAACATGCCTTTGTTGGCGCCTGACTGCATGGCTTTTTGCGCCAACTCGGTCATGTAGGCATTGGAAAGGATCAGTACCGGCGTCGCTTTCAAGCGCTCATCGGCACGGATATGCTTGAGCACGTCCACGCCGTTGACCTTGGGCAACATCAAATCCAGCACCACCAGATCGGGCCGCATCCGCGAAAGAACGTTGAGCGCAACCTCCCCGTCTTCAGCAAACAAAACTTCAAATCCCTCACGCTGCAACCGATTCCGGTATAGTGTCAGCACGACAGGATCATCTTCAACAAAAAGAATTTTCCTTTCGGTTCCGTCCATATTCACCACTCCATGCATGCCCATGCCTTTTTTCCCCCGAGTGGGACTTCTTCACAGCATAAACAAGGCCAATTGAACAACCCGAAATAATGAAAGCATAATCCCTGATTGATTGTGGATTCTGAACGTTTTTTGGACACTGACGGCACGATTGCCCGGTCAAGCCGCAGTACGGGGAACTACAACCGGAACGGTTCCTATGCCTTCGTTGTTCCCAACTGCAGCCGCGAGTCGCTTTCGAGCATTGTCTTCAAATTCGTCCAGTTTGACTCATTCATCTCATTGAAGGCATTGAGGTAAACGACGACCACTTCCTGTGGATGCTTGGCAAGCAGGGTGGCCACCGCTGATTTCAACCTCGCGTCGTCCATCTCCGCGGGCAAATTCTCGACGACACCGTCCTCGTGTTTGATGCCGAGCGCATCCAGAAAATCCACGAGCATGGTCTTCTGCTTTTTCAAGAGCCAGGCACGGATGAGTCCACCCGCAGCCGCATCCAAAGCGGGCCGTGCCAGCGTTGCCACCATCGCGATATGGCGTTGTGAACGCGGCTGGCGTTCCAGAAAGACCGGACGGACATGGCGCACCTGGGCCACGGCGGCGAGCGTGGCTTTGTAAGTCGGCTTGTCCAATTCGTGGGCGAAAGCGAGAATGTCATTCGCCAGAGCCGGCGACATAAAACCAAAAAGTTCGTACGACTTCAGCATTTAAATCAGAAATTGAACTTCATTCAACGGTCACGAGTGCAAGTTTATTTTTTTGAGCCAGTGCTTCGCAAGCTTTCCGTTCGAGCAACAGAGTCCTGCCAGCCTCCAGCGCGAGGACGGAAATTTTGGCGGCGGCGCAAGTCTCTATCGTGCTGGCGCCTATGCAGGGAATGTCGAACCGCATGTCGTGCTTCGATTTGGCCACTTTGACGGCGACCGCGCCGCCCTTCCTGCCGGCGAGTTCGCCGCCGCGCGCGAGGCATTTGTCCGTGCCCTCAAATCCTTCAACCGCCAGCACCGTACCGTTTTTCACGACGACGGTCTGGCCGATTTCCAAACGCGAAACTTCCTTCGCGATGCGAAAACCAAACTCTACATCTGCGTGTTGAGCATCGGACAATCGGGGCCCGAGATGAAATCCCGCAGCGGGCATGAGCGGCTTGAGCCACGGTGTGGCGTCAATCAATTCCACGCCGTCCTTCTTCAATTCACCGCCAATCGCGCCGAAAATCGTGTGGGCGTTTTTTTCCGGGAGCCGGAGCCATAACCCCATCGCCCGCAAATCCGGCCGGAGGTCGAAAAGATTTTTCGGCGCAATCTGGCCGACCATGACGCATTGCTTGACGCCACGTTCAGTAAAAGCCGAAATCAATTTGGAAAGCTGGCCAACTTTGAGCCAGACGATTTCGTCCACGAGGGGCGCGAGCGCGGGATCGGTTTCATCTTCAAACGCGACGGCGACGAGCCGCTTGACGCCGGCGGCGCGCGCCTGCCGCGCGAACTCCAGTGGCAGCGAGCGGTTGCCGGCGATGAGACCCAACGATTCGAGCGCAATATCCATACAAACGGCTTCGCGCCCCACAGCATAGCAGAGCGAACAAAAGAAGCCAGCTTCTGTTGATCACAGTTGTCTTGCTTCAGAGCAGGCCGGCTTATTCGAAGACAATTTGAGAATTCAGAGAGGAAATAATGGTTAAAAGACTCTAATGTTCCTCTCATGAAACAAGCTGGCCTACGAATTGCTAACGGTATGCCAATGCCGTCATCCGAGTTCATCTACAAGAAAATGGCGTCGCTGGAACAAAGCGGAGCGGGCAGGTTTCAGGAAACCGCCTGCAAATTCGACTCCGCCTGGCAGATGCCGCGGACGGTCGTGCATGAACTCAATAATATTCTCACCATCATTCAGGGCTATGCCGACCGATTGCTGCTCAAGCACGGGGAAGATCCGGCGCTCCAGCCGCAGTTGCGAATGATCTTCGAATCGGCCAGGCGCGCCGCCGCGCTTATTCGTGAAGCGGCACCGCCGGCCCAAAACCTGACCCACCGGCAAAACCCGCCGGCGCCACCGTCCCCGGCCTGACAGCGGCCTTTCCTTCCAACGAATAAAACCACGGCGATTCGCTTTGACGCTGCGCGTTTCATTGCGTAGCGTGTTGGTTCTATTTTCAACTGACTATCTGGGTTTACCGTGAATTTTTTGAAATGGATTTTCGGGTCGAGGAACGACCGCGAAGTGAGAAAACTCTGGCCGCTCGTTCACCAGATTAATGAGATCGAGGCCGGTCTGCAAAAGCTTTCCGATGACGAACTGCGGCAAAAAACCGCCGAGTTCAAAGCGCGCATCGAAGAGGGCCGCAAACAGCACGGTTACGATGAACTGATGGCCGAGATCCGCAAGCTGGAGTCCGAGGAGGCCAAAATCCAGCGACGCAAGGCGTTTGAAATCGAACAGCAGCTCCTCGCCGAAATCCTGCCTGAAGCGTTCGCCGTGGTGAAAAATGCGTGTCGCCGCCTGTGCGGACAGGAAATCACCGTCCGCGACCACCCGATCAAATGGGAAATGATTCCATTCGACGTGCAGCTCATCGGCGGCATCGGGTTGCATCGCGGTTTCATCGCGGAAATGGCCACCGGCGAAGGCAAGACACTCGTAGCGACGATGCCGGTCTATCTGAACGCGCTCGCCGGCCGCGGCGCGCACCTTGTCACGGTCAACGACTACCTTGCCGCGCGCGACTCGGAATGGATGGGCGCCATCTACAAGTTTCTCGGCCTGACCGTCGGCTGCATTTTGCACGACCAGCCGCCGAACGTCCGCCGCGAGCAGTACAATTGCGACATCACCTATGGCACCAACGCCGAGTTCGGGTTTGATTATCTCCGCGACAATGGCATGGCCGCGCGCAGGGAGGAGCAGGTCCAGCGCGGCCATTACTTCGCCATCGTGGACGAAGTGGACTCGATCCTCATTGATGAGGCGCGCACGCCACTCATCATCAGCGGCCCGTCACTGCACACCTTCGACGAGCAATACGCGCAATGGAAACCGCCGGTCGAATCGCTCGTGCGCGCGCAAGAGCGCTTGTGCAACCGGTTTTTGTCCGAGGCCGAGGAGTTGATCAAAAAACTGAATCCCGCCGACGGCTCGAACGCGGAAGATGCCGCCGGACTTGAACACCAAATCGGCCTGCTGCTGTTTCGTGTCAAAACCGGCCAGCCGCGTTCGGAAGGTTTGGCGAAACTTTTGGAAAATCCGGAAAACGCCCGGATGATGAATCAGTCCGAGCTGGAGTTGCACAAGGACCAGAAGAAGGTGGACCTTTACCGGGAAAAAGAGGAATTGCTTTTCGCCATTGACGAAAAGAGCCATGAGGCCGACCTCACGGAAAAGGGACGCAACTTCATCAGTCCGCAAGACCCCGACGCCTTCGTGTTGCCGGACTTGACGACGATATTGCACGATATTGACGTCGGCCCGGAGACCGACGCACGCAAGCGCATGGAGTTGAAAACGAAGGTGCAAACCGATTTCGAGACCAAGGCGCAAAAGATCCACGCCATCTCGACCCTCCTCAAGGCGTACAGCCTTTACCAACTCGACGTGGAATATGTTATTCAGGACAACAAGGTCATTATTGTGGATCAGCACACGGGCCGGCTTATGCCCGGACGCCGCTGGAGCGACGGCCTGCACCAGGCCGTCGAAGCCAAGGAAGGCGTCGAGATCGAGCGCGAAACGCAGACGCTCGCCACCATCACGATTCAAAATTATTTTCGTCTTTACCAAAAACTCGCGGGCATGACCGGCACGGCGGAAACCGAAGCCTCCGAATTTTTCGACATCTACAAACTCGGCGTCCTCGTCATCCCGACGAACCGGCCAGTCGCGCGCAAAGACGCGCATGATTCGGTTTATAAAACCAGGCGCGAAAAGTTCACTGCCGTCGCCCAGGAAATCAAGGAACTGCACGCGCAGGGTCGGCCGGTGCTCGTAGGCACCATCAGTGTTGAAACCAGCGAAATGCTCTCGCGGATGCTGAAACGCGAAGGTCTGATTCACTCCGTCCTCAACGCGAAATACCACCAGCAGGAAGCCGAAATTGTTTCGCGCGCCGGTCAGCGCGGGGCCATCACGATTGCCACGAACATGGCCGGTCGCGGCACCGACATCAAACTCGGCGACGGCGTTCCAGAAATTGGCGGCCTGCACGTGCTCGGCACCGAACGCCACGAGGCGCGGCGCATTGACCGGCAGTTGCGCGGACGCTGCGCGCGCCAGGGCGACCCCGGTTCATCGCATTTTTTCATTTCGCTCGAAGACGATTTGATGCGGCTGTTCGGGTCCGACCGCATTGTGAAATATATGGAGAAGATGGGCCTCGAGGAGGGCCAGGAGCTGACTCATCCGCTGCTGAACCGTTCCATCCAGCAGGCGCAAAAGCGCGTCGAACAGCACAACTTCCAAATCCGCAAACGCACGCTCGAATACGACGACGTGATGAACAAGCAGCGCGAAGTTATTTACGGCTTCCGCAACGAAATCATCAATGGCCAGGATGTCCGCGACCGCCTCATGGACATCATCGAGGAAGTCGTCATCCTGAAAGTGGAGGAATTCACCACCGCCGAATTTGACGCCAGCGAATGGAAAATCCGCCAGTTGGCCGATTGGGTGAATTTGAATTTCCCGCTCGGTATGCCCGAGGCGGAAATTGCCAGGGCCGCCGAGTCCGGCAAGGAACAGCCGGTGTCCGGCTCGGTATTCGACGGCCTCAGCCCGGCGCAATTTGGCGTCTGCAATTTCATCAGTGACAGCATCCGCAAGGCGTACGACGTGAAGATCAGTTTCGAGGAGCCGGAAAAGCTCGCAGTCGTCGAGCGCTACACGATTTTGAGCGCGGTTGACAAGTTGTGGCAGGAACATCTCTACGAAATGGACAGCCTGCGCTACAGCATCGGCTTGCGCGGCTACGGCCAGCGCGACCCGCTCATCGAATACAAGGCAGAGGCCTATAAAATCTTCGACGAACTGATGGTCAACGTGAAGACCGAGATTTGCCACAATGTTTTCCGCAGTGCCTCGTCCATGATGGCTTTCGAGAATTTTCTGCGGAACGTCCCGCAGCAAACGCTGCATCAAGCCACGAGCGCCTTTGGCGGCGGCACGGCCACCGCCGGTTCCGGCGGCGGCGCGCCGGGCAAACCCAGCGACGTCGTCAGCGAAGCGGCGGCGGCAGCGACCGCGGAAAAAGCCAAGCCCGTCCGCACCGGTCCGAAAGTGGGCCGCAACGACCCCTGCCCCTGCGGCAGCGGCAAGAAATACAAGCACTGCTGCGGGAGGTGAACTTTGTAGCCGCGCTTGTGAAAGCGCGGAAATCCGGCCAACCGTGTATCACAAACGCGGCTTCAGCGCCGAAAAAAACTTGCGGCCATTCTGTCTTTTGCTAAATTGCAAATGATTTGCAATTGTAAATGAGCACTGACGCCACCCCCATTCTGATCCAGATTTTTCTGGCGTTTGGCATCGCCGTGACCGGCGGGGCGTTGAGCGCGACCTTTGCGCGGACGCACAAACAACTTTGCGCCTTCATCAGCCTCGGCGCTGGAACACTGCTCGGCGTCGCCCTTTGCGGTATCGCGCCGGAATGTTGGGAAGACCTGAAATGGTGGTTTTTGCCGGCAGCGGCTTCAGGTTATCTCCTTTTCGCGATCATCACCAAATATATCTATCACGTTTGTCCGGCCTGCGCCGCCAGCCACTTTGACGAGGCCACAACGCATCGGCTGGCCGAATTTGCGACGGCCATGATGATCGCACTGGGCATTCATTGCATGGTGGACGGCCTGGCGCTGGCGGCGGGACTCGAGGAAAGCGAGCCGATCAAACTATCCATCACGTTCGCCATTTGCGTCCATAAATTCCCAGAAGGTCTGGCGCTGGGGGCGTTGCTGCTCGGCGGCGGGGTTCAACGCGTCAAAATGTTGTGGCTGGTGGCGGCGGTGGAGGCCATGACCATCCTCGGCGGGCTGCTCGGCTGGTTCGTCCTGCACAGTGTTCCCCATCATGCGCTATCGTTGACGCTGGCGCTGATGCTCGCCAATGCCTGCGGCGGATTTCTGTATTTGGCCATCCACGCGGTGCTGGGCGAAATTTTCAAGCATCACAAAATCCTGGTGCTGGCAAATTTCGCGGCCGGATTTGGCGCCATTGCCACCCTGATCCTCTTTTTCCATTTGAGAGGTTGATGCCAAGCGCAAAAGTCAGTTCGTTCAGCTCGGCAAATCCGCCGCGGCTGCCTCGCTGCGGGGCGTCGTCTTGCTTTTGGACGCGATGGCCATCTCAACCTTGATGACCGTGGGCGGCAGTTCGCGATTATCGCGGCATGTTTTGAATGGACTTTTGCGCTGGTGAGCCCGGTCGGCGCCGCTCTGTTCTATTTCGGCGCGAGTCAATTTGCCGGTTCCGACGCAGCCTTTCTCGGCTGTGCTCTGGCGTTTTGCGCCGGCACGTTTCTTTGCATCGCCAGCAGCGACCTGTTACCCGAATTGCAATTTCACTCCCATGATCGTTTCAAATTGTCGGCTGCCCTGCTGGCAGGCCTGACCGTGGCCGTCCTGATTAAATACTTTGAGGCCAATTAAAACCCCGCCGCACCGCCCCTCTTTTTATCCCAGCATGGTCAGCACGATGCCGACCAAGATGCCGATTACAGCAGGAAGTTTTTGTCGCCCGTTTTGTTCGCCGAAAAGGAGCAATCCCCCGGCAAAAGCCACCAGCGTGCTGCCGCAGCGCAGACTCATCACCACCGAGACGAGCGAAGCGGGATTGCGCAGCGCGCCGAAATAAATATAGTCGGCCACCAGCAATGAAAACGCAATGAACGGGATGCTCCAGCGCCAGTGGAACTCGTTGCGCGACCACCAGCGCCGCTTCCAGCCGATTGCGAGTGGCAGAAAAAACACCAGCAGATAAACCGAGAACCACGCCTGCACCGTCGGAACCGAGAAATGGGCCCGGCCAAGCAGGTATTTGTCGTAGAGCGAACTCACCGCGCCGAGCAGCGTCCCGGCGATGATGAATCCCACCCACTTATCGCGATGGAAATGCACTCCTTCATGCCGACCAGCAAACGAAAGCCCGATAAATGAGATCAGCGTTGTCACGACGCCCAGAATTTCAAGCAGAGTCGGACGTTCACCCAGGATTAACAGCGCGCCAAACAACGTCCAGAGCGGGCTGGTCGCACGGATCGGCGAGCCGAGCGACAGCGGCAGATGCTTGAGCGCAAAATAGGTAAAAACCCACGACGCAGCGACGATGACGGATTTGAGCGCCAGTTGCAGATGCTGCACCAGCGTGAGCGGATCGGTAACGAGCGATGCAGGTAAAACGCCGGGGTGAATCACCTGCACACCCAACAGCACCACCCAGACTGTCGCCCCGGTCAACGTGCTGAAAAACAACACGGGCACGACGGCGTTGTCCCGGACGGCGTGCTTGGTGCAAAGCTCATAGACGCCGAGGAACGATGCCGAGACGAGGCTCGCAACTATCCAGTGCATAAAAAGCAGGACAGGTCCGGAAACCTGTCCTCCAACTCATAAAGATTGAGGCAGTCAGGATGCCCGCCCGACGTCACATGTGCGCGATAATATTATCGCCGAACTGTGAGCATTTGATTTCCGTCGCGCCGCCCATGAGTCGCGCGAAGTCGTAGGTAACGCGTTTGCTGCCAATCGCGCCGTTCAAACCTTTGAGAATTAAATCGGCGGCTTCCGTCCAACCCAGGTAACGGAACATCATTTCGCCGCTCAACACGACGCTGCCGGGATTTACCACGTCCTTGTTCGCATACTTCGGCGCGGTGCCGTGCGTGGCCTCGAAGATGGCGTGGCCGCTGATGTAATTGATGTTGCCGCCGGGCGCGATGCCGATGCCGCCCACCTGCGCCGCCAGCGCGTCGCTCAAATAATCGCCGTTGAGATTGAGTGTGGCGATGACGTCGAAGTCCGTCGGGCGCGTGAGTACCTGCTGCAACGTGATGTCGGCGATGGCGTCCTTGATGACGATGCCCGCGCCGGGTTTGCCTTCGGGAATTTTGCGCCACGGGCCGCCGTCCATTTCCACCGCACCAAATTCCTTCCTGGCGAGCGCGTAGGCCCAATCGCGGAACGCGCCTTCGGTGTATTTCATGATGTTGCCCTTGTGGACAATCGTGACACTCTTGCGTTTGTTCGTAATCGCGTATTGAACGGCTGAACGCACGAGGCGTTCCGTTCCTGTTTTTGAAACGGGCTTGATCCCGATGCCAACCACATCCGGTGTTTCGCCGAAGCGGATTTTTTTGAAATCCTTCGGGAAATTCGTCTTGAGAAATTCAATCGTCTTGAGCGCGGCTTCCTTGCCAGCCTCAAAATCAATCCCGGCGTAAATGTCCTCGGTGTTTTCACGGAAAATGACCATGTTCACCTTTTCGGGATGCTTCACGGGCGACGGCACGCCCTGAAAATACTGCACCGGACGCAGGCAGACATAAAGGTCGAGCATCTGGCGCAGCGCGACGTTGAGCGAACGGATGCCGCCGCCGACGGGTGTGGTGAGCGGGCCTTTGACGCCCACAAGAAATTCCTTGAATGCCTCGACCGTGTCGTCCGGCAACCAGTTGTTGAACCTTTTGAAACTTTCTTCACCGGCGAACACCTCAAACCATGCGACCTCGCGTTTGCCGCCATAGGCTTTTTGCACGGCTGCGTCGAACACGCGCACGCTCGCGGCCCAAATGTCTAGGCCGGTGCCGTCGCCGCGGATGAACGGCAGGATGGGGTTGTCCGGCACGTTGAGCTTGCCGTTTTGGATCGAAATTTTTCCGCCCGCGGGCGGGGTTACATCTTTGTAAGCCATGATGCGATTTTGGATTTACGATTTGCGATTGATGATTTCAAAATTTAATGGCGTCAGCGTCAAGTTCCGGCGCAAGAAAATCAAGGCGTTTGCAGTGCTTTGACAATCGGTAAACGATAACTTTCATCTTTCTCCGCGATTTCGAGTCGTCAACCAGCGAGTTCAATGTTGGTGAAAAGTTCAGCATATTCATCCTCTTTGTCAGATTCGTAAAAAAGTTTGATTTTCACTGCTCCTTTCGCAAGGTCATTCGGATCGCCCTCAAGCGAGAGGCCGGCAAATACTGTGTCTGTCCTCATTGCTTTGGGATTCAATTTTGTGCCGTAAAGCTCGTCAACAACTTGAAGGAAGGTGTCGCTTTCAGGGCCAATTGAATGGAAAGTCACTTTCCCTTGATAAACCACAAGTGGAACATCTTTCCCCAACGAGCCCGATTTCCAATTGGGGCTTAACAACACATCCAAGCCGAGTTGCTTTCCTTTGTAGATCCCTGCAACATGGATCGTCCGTCTGCCATCAGAAAGCTTTTGAAAATCTTGGACAAAGAAAACCAAGTCATGAAATCCCTCTTCCAATTCAGACGTGACTTCTGGAGGCTTATCTAATGACGGCAAGGCTTTCCCCTGCGACTGTATTTGCGTTCAATGGTGTCGTCGGTTGCTTCCCACAACCGCCAAACAGCAACGAAAAGAGTCCCATGAATATTACCAAATTTCCAAATGCAGTCATGGAATTAAAAACCCAAACCTTTATCACACCACCTCAATCAGCTTCATCACTTTTGCCGTTGCTTCGCCGAATTGCGCCTTCAATTTGGCGACGGTGTTCTCGACGCTCAAACCATATTTGCGACGCAGTTCATCCTGCGTGGAAGCGTGCTCGATAAATTGATCCGGCCAGCCAATACGCACGACGGGCGTCGTGACATTTTTTTCACTGAAGAGTTCCAGCACCGCCGAGCCGTAGCCGCCCATAAGCGCATGGTCTTCCATTGTCACAACCACATCCGCCGCCCTGCCGAAAAATTCGTGCGTGCCCGCGTCGAGCGGCTTGGTGAAGCGCGGGTTGATGACGGCACAATCGAATCCTTCCGCCGCCAGTTGCGCCGCCGCTTTGCGCGCCAGTGTGTTCATCGGGCCGAGGCCGAATAATGCGACCTTTTGCCTGCCGTTGCTGGAAAAATTCTGAATGACCTCCGCCTTGCCGACTTCGAGCAGTTTGGGCTGGTCCTTGATGGGCACGCCTTCCGCCGCGCCGCGCGGATAACGGATGAAGGTCGGATGCCGCTGATGCGTGGCCGTGAACATCATGTCCACCAGCTCGTCTTCGTCCTTCGGCGCCATGGCAATGACGTTCGGCAGGCAGCGCAGATAAGCGATGTCAAACAGGCCGTGATGCGTCGGGCCGTCATTGGCGGAAAGCCCGGCGCGGTCCATGCAGAATATCACCGGCAAATCCTGCAGGCAAATGTCGTGATGAATGCAGTCGTAGGCGCGTTGGAGGAAGCTGGAATAAATGGCGCACACGGGATGGAACCCCATCGTCGCCATGCCGGCGGCGAAAATGACGGCGTGTTCCTCGGCGATGCCCACATCGTAGTAACGGTCCGGCATGGCCTTTTCGAGGTGTTTCAAGCCGGTGCCGCTGGGCATGGCGGCGGTGATACCGACGAGCGTATTGTCCTTCTGGCAAAGTTTCACCAGCGTCTGCCCCATCACGTCTTGGTAATTCGGCGGCGCACCGGGCTTGGCCGGCAGCGAATCCCCGGTTCTCACGTCGTAAGGCCCGGTGCCGTGGAATTTTTCCGGAGATTTCAGCGCGGCATCGAAGCCTTTGCCTTTTTGAGTGAGGAGGTGGATCACAATGGGATGATCGCACGTCTTGGCAAATTCCAGGGTGCTGATGAGCAACGGCAAATCGTGTCCGTCAATCGGACCGAGATAACGCAGCCCCAATTCCTCGAAAATAATCGGGCTGCCATAGCCGCCACGGCCATCCGCGTCCACCAGACTGCCGGTTTGCCGCAGAGCGACGTCGGTGATGGCTCCCTTAACACCGCCCTCGGCCTTGTGGGCGAGTTTCAGCGCCAGTTCGCCTTTGGGCAGGCGGCGCACAAAATTTTGAAAATCCCGCGCGAGCTTGTTGTAACGCGGATTCGTGATGAGTTTGTTCAGGTAATTGGAAATCGCACCGACGTTTTTGGCGATGCTCCATTCGTTGTCGTTCAAAATGCCGATGAACCGTTGCGTCGTGTGCGCGATGTTGTTGAGCGCTTCAAATGAAATGCCGTTCGTCAATGCCGCGTCGCCGAAAATACAGACGACGTGTTCGTCTGTACCGCGTTTGTCGCGCGCCGCCGCCATGCCGAGCGCTGCCGAAAGTGCCGTCCCCGCGTGTCCGGCGCCATAGCAATCGTGCGGGCTTTCCGTGCGCAGCGCGAAACCGTTCAGGCCGCCAGTGGTGCGAATGGTGTTAAAACGATCCTTGCGCCCGGTGAGCAGCTTGTGAACGTAGGCCTGATGGCTCACGTCCCAGACAAATTTGTCTTTGGGCGTGTTGAAAACGCGGTGCAGCGCGATGGTCAATTCCACCACGCCGAGGTTGGGGCCGAGATGGCCGCCGTTTTGGGCCAGCACGGTGATGAGTTCGTGCCGGATTTCATCCGCGAGTTGAAGCAGTTGCGACGCGGTCAGGTTTTTGACGTGCGCCGGTTCGGCCACCATGTCGAGATAACGGCTCATAAATTTTAGCGTCTGGGATCTGGGGTTTCGGGTTTGGTAAATCAGCTTTCGGACAAATCCGGCGACAACGGCTTCAGCTTCAGTTCACCCGCCGCGTTTTTTTCCAGTTGCTGAATCTTCAACTCCGCCTCGGCCAGTTTTTCCTGGCAGATTTTCACCAGCCGCGTGCCTTCCTCGTATTTAGCCAGAAGCGTTTCCAAGGGCAAATCGTCGGTTTCCATTGCCTCGACGACGCCCTCGAGTTTTTTCAAAGCCTCTTCAAACGGCAGGCTTTTTGCGGGATGATTGTGACCCCCGCCTTTCGATGGATTTGGCACAGGAACTAGGCTAAAACAAAAATCCTGCGGCGTCCAGTTTTGAGAATGCCCTTGAATTGCCAATGAATTTGAGTTATTTGGCCTTCAGCTTCTCCGCCCGGCTCAAAACCTCGCCGGCTTGCAACCGGGTTTTTAACCGCTGGCCGGATTGGACTGTTTGCGCATCTCGCAAAACTTCTCCGCTCGTTGCGTCCATTGTAATCGAATAACCGCGCGCCAACACCTGCTCCGGCCCCAGCAAATGCAGCCGCGCTTCCAGCGTGTCAAAGCGATTCTTCCCATTCCGCAAACCGACGTGCGCCAACTCGCGCAAACGCCGCTGGCTCATCATCACTGACTCGCGCCGCTGATTCAACAACTGTGCCGGACGAACGCGCAACAGCCGGTCAGTCAGATTTCGCCAGGCCACCGCACGGTCGCGCGTGCCCTGCCTCACGCAACGCAACAGTCCGGATTGCAGATCGTCCAGACGCTGCAAAGATTCGTTGAGTCTCCGGCGTGGATGCAGCCGCGCCAACCGTCCTTGAACCTGCTCAAAATCTTCCATCGCGCCCTCCAATCCTTGCCGGATTCTCCGCCGCAACAACTCCGGCACCCCAGCCACAAACTCGCGGCTGGCAAAGACGCCTTCGGTGATGATTTCCGCCGCCGCGCTTGGAGTTGCCGCGCGCACGTCCGCGACGAAATCGCTGATGGTGAAATCAATCTCGTGCCCGACCGCCGACACAACCGGAACGACCGATTCAAAAATTGCGCGAGCCACGACTTCCTCGTTGAATGCCCATAAATCCTCCAGCGAACCGCCACCGCGGGTGACTAAAATCAAATCCAAATCTGTAGGAGCCGACGTAAGGAGGCTCTGATCAATTTCTGATTTTGAAGAATGAGTCTCGTCACCTCGACTCCTACTGAACTCGTTTAACAACCGAATTGCCGCCGCGATTTCTTCCGCCGCGCCTTCGCCTTGCACGCGGCAGGGCGCGAGGATGATTTCCAGGTCCGGATTCCGCCGTTGCACGACATGCAGCACATCGCGAATCGCCGCGCCGGTGGGCGACGTGACCAGGCCGATGCGTTGCGGGTATTTCGGGATCGACCGTTTCCGTTCCGGCGCGAACAACCCTTCCGCCGCGAGCTTCTGCTTGAGTTTTTCGAACGCGATTTGCAGCGCGCCGACACCCCGCAACTCCACCGCGCGCACGATGAGCTGATACTGCCCGCGGGCTTCATAAACCGTCACGTCGCCTTGTAACAAAACCTTCTGGCCGTCCTGCAACACACCGCGATTCATGACCGCCTCGCCCCGGAACAGCACGCAGCTCAACTGCGCCCCGGCGTCCTTGAGCGTGAAATAAATGTGGCCGGAAGATTGCGCGCGTAGATTGGTGACCTCGCCCGTCACCCAGACCGCGCCAACCTGTTTCTCCAGCAATCGCTTGACCTGTGCTGTCAGTTCGCTGACCGACAACACGCGCCGTCCTGTTTCGGTTGGAAACAGTTCACCGAAGTCCCATTGCGATTTGGGTTGCTTGCCCATCAAATTCCCAATTCATTAAGCCACGGATTGAGCACATAGAAAATATTGAAATTGAAATCTCGCCCGAAACCGCGCGACGAATTCACTCTTGCTTTTGACCGTGCACTCCGGCGTGCCGGTCAAGCCGCACGCAAAACCGTCCGCCTCCACGGTACCCCGTTAACGTCTGGTGCGCTGGCAAAGTCGTGGCCGAAAAACCTTGAAACAGCGGTCGTTTGACCTGCGCCGTCAATTCGCTGACCGACAGCACGCGCCGTCCCGTTTCGGTCGGGAACAGTTCGCCGAAATCCCATTGCGACTGGGGTTGCTTGCCCATCTGATCCCATCACCGTTTGCTGGAGGAAGGCGCTCGCAGCGAGTTGGCCACGCGGCGGAAGTGGTAGCCGAGGATGGCGAGTTCGATGGCGTGGGGGAACTGGCGCGGACGCCGGATGAGCGTGCCCCAGAACAGCCGCCAATACCCTACGCGCCCCCGGTGCCACACGCCCAGCACCCAGAAGGATTTCAGGAACGCAATGATATCGGCACGGGACAGGCGCAGGCGCGGCCCGGTCGGACGATGGCTCTTGAGGAACGTCCGGATGCGCTGGTAGTAGTGCCGCGGCTCGTAAAGTTTCTTCACCAGTTCGCGGTAGCCGGTTTGCAGGAATTCGCGGTTCAATTTGGGTTTGAAGTTCAGCGTGGCGTCGGAGTTGTTGCCGGTGCTTTCGGTTTCGAGCCGCCCCTCGCGTTTCAACCGCTGCCACAATCGCGTCTGCGGCAACGCGCTCAGCAATCCCACCATCGCCGTGGCCACGCCGGAACGTTGGATGAATTCAAACTGCCGCTTGAAGATGTCGCTCTTGTCGCTGTCGAAACCCACGATGAATCCACCCATGACTTCCAGCCCGGCGCGTTGCAACGTTTGCACCGAGGCCACGAGGTCGCGATTCCGGTTCTGGAGCTTGTGACATTCCTCCAGCGCCTCGACCGAAGGCGTTTCGATGCCCACGAAAACCTTCTTGAAACCGGCTTCCACCATCAGCGCGCACAGTTCCGGATCATCGGCGAGGTTCATGGACGCCTCGGTGAGAAATCCAATGCCGGGCCGCGTGCGTTGCCGCCATTCGATCAATGCGTGCAGCAGCGTCTTTGTCCGGCCTTTGTTGCCGATGAAATTGTCGTCCACAATGAACACCATGTCCTTCCACCCGCGCCGGCACAGCGCGTCCAGCTCGGCAATCAATTGCGCCGGTGTTTTGGTGCGGGGCACGCGCCCGTTCATCACGATGATGTCGCAAAATTCGCAATCGAACGGGCAGCCGCGAGAGAATTGCACGGACATCGTCACGTAGTGCCGGAACTTGATGAGGTCCCAGCGCGGCGCCGGCGTCCGGGTGATGTCCGGCCGATTCACGGCCCGATAAACGGGTTGCAACCGGCCATTCCGGATGTCTTCCACGACCTGCGGCATCACTTCCTCGGCCTCGCCGAGAACGAAGTGCTGGATTTCCGCGAACGATTCGTGGCCGGTGGTGAACAGCGGTCCGCCCGCGATGACGGTCTTTTTCAGCGCCGCGCACCGGGCAACGATTTCCCGCACCGAATCCTTCTGCACGATCATTGCTCCAATCATCACATAATCCGCCCAGCGCAGGTCTTCGTCCTTGAGCCGCCCCACGTTCAGGTCAACCAGCTTGAGTTCCCACTCCGGCGGGAGCATGGCCGCCACCGTCAACAGGCCCAGCGGCGCCATGGACGCCTTCCGGGAAACGAAACGGACGGCGTGCTTGAAGCTCCAAAACGTGTCAGGAGTCCGAGGGCTGACGAGAAGTATTTTCATGATCCGACTTTAAGTCGTCATGGTAAGCGTAAGCCTGACACAAAGGTTCTGCGAGCTTTATTTTGAAAATTTCCGTTCATGCAAGTTCAATGCCCACCGGACAATGATCGCTGCCCATGACGTCGGATTGAATGAAGGCGCGCTTGAGTCGCGGGCGCAGCGATTTTGAAATAAGAAAATAGTCAATGCGCCAGCCGACATTCCGCGAACGCGCACCGCCCATCGGGCTCCACCAGGTGTAATGTCCCCCGCCCTTTTCAAATTCGCGGAAGGTGTCGAGGAAACCGGCCTGCACAAACGCGCTGAAGCCGGCGCGTTCCTCCGGCGTGAACCCGTGGTTGTGAATATTCGCCTTCGGATTCGCCAGATCAATTTCCATGTGCGCCACGTTGAGGTCGCCGCAGAAAATCACAGGCTTTTTCTTCTCCAGCTTTTTCAGGTAGCGCAGAAAGTCGGCATCCCAGCGTTGGCGGTAAGCCAGCCGCGAAAGGTCACGCTTGGCGTTGGGCACATAAACGTTCACGAGAAAGAAATCACCGAATTCAGCGGCCAGCACGCGGCCTTCCTGGTCGTGCTCGGCAATGTCAATGTGCGGCTCAACTTTCAGCGGACGCGTCCGGGTGAAAATCGCCGTGCCGGAATAACCCTTTTTCTGCGCCGTGTTCCAGTAAGTCGCGTAGTTTGCCGGCCAGAGTTGCTCAACGTCGTTCGGGCCGCATTTGATTTCCTGCAGGCAAAGCACGTCAGGTTTCCCGGCGTCGAGATAATCGAGAAAGTTTTTCTTCAACACGGCGCGCAGGCCGTTTACGTTCCAGGAAATCAGTTTCATGCGGGTTGAAACACAATCGCGCCCAGCGGCGGCAGGCAAAATTCGGCGGAATGCGGCCGGTTGTGGGAAGGGATGCTTTCCGCAGTGACGCCCCCGAGGTTGCCTTGATTACTCCCGCCGTAAATGGCGGCGTCGCTGTTCAGAACCTCGCGCCACCGGCCCGCGCGCGGCAGGCCGAGCCGATACTTTTCGCGCAGCACGGGCGTGAGATTCAAAATCACGGCCAGCGGATTTGCGCCGTCGGGATTTTGGCGGACGAAAGACAACACGCTGCTCTCGCGGTCGGCACAATCAATCCAGTAAAAACCGCCGTGGTCGTAATCGGACTGCCACAGTCCCGGCGCGGCAAGGTAAAACCTGTTCAAATCTTCAACAAATTTTTGCAAGCCACGATGATATGGCCCGGCGTCAAGGAGCCACCAATCCAACTGGCCGTTTTCGTTCCATTCGGCACGCTGGCCGAATTCGCCTCCCATGAACAAAAGTTTTTTGCCGGGGAAAAACCATTGATACGCGAGCAGCGCGCGGAGGTTCGCGAATTTCTGCCAGTCGTCACCGGGCATCCGGTCAATCAACGAACCCTTGCCGTGAACAACTTCGTCGTGCGACAGCGGCAGGATGAAATTTTCGCTGTGATGATAGAGCGTCGCGAACGTGAGATCATTTTGATGATATTTCCGGTGAACCGGTTCGCGGCTGAAATAGCCAAGCGTGTCGTGCATCCAGCCCATGTTCCACTTGAAGGAAAAGCCGAGGCCGCCAACATAGGGCGGGCGCGTGACGAGCGGCCAGGCGGTGGATTCCTCGGCAATGGTCATCAGACCGGGAAATTCCGTGTGCGCGAGGTAATTGAATTTTCTGAGGAATTCGATGGCCTCCAGATTTTCCCGCCCGCCGTACTGGTTCGGAATCCATTCGCCCGCCTTGCGCGAGTAATCGAGGTAAATCATCGAGGCCACGGCGTCCACGCGCAGGCCGTCCACGTGGAACCGGTCGCACCAAAACAAGGCGTTGGCGACCAGGAAATTGTTCACCTCATGGCGGCCAAAATTGAAAATCAGCGTGCCCCAGTCCTGATGC
Organism: uncultured Verrucomicrobiae bacterium; assembly: GCA_963842445.1. Taxonomy (GTDB): domain Bacteria; phylum Verrucomicrobiota; class Verrucomicrobiia; order Limisphaerales; family UBA11358; genus UBA11358. The sequence continues at coordinate 96,663 of CAWJHF010000011.1, forward strand.
GCGCCTTTGCGCGGGTCCTCGTGCTCGTAAAGGGCGGTGCCGTCGAATTTCGCCAGCGCCCAGTCATCGCGCGGAAAATGCGCCGGCACCCAGTCAATAATGATGCCGATGCCGGCCTCATGCAGCGCATTGACGAGAAACTGGAAATCGTCCGGCGTGCCGTAGCGGCTCGTGGGCGCGTAAAAACCGGTCACTTGATAACCCCACGACGGATAAAAAGCGTGTTCCGCCGGCGGCAAGAATTCGACGTGGGTGAAACCCATGCGCTTCACATACTCAACCAGCGGGGCGGCGAGTTCACGGTAGCTGAGCGATTCGGTCATGGATTTTTTCCGCCAGGAACCGGGATGCACTTCATAAATGCTCACCGGCGAGCGGAGTCCCGCATTGCGGGATTCGCGGCGCCGTTTCATCCAGTCATCGTCCGTCCATTTGAACTTGCGGGTGTCCCAGACGATGGCGGCATTTTTCGGCGGCACTTCGAAGAAAAATCCATAGGGGTCGGTCTTGAGGGAAATCCTTCCATGCGCATCGCGGATTTCGAATTTGTAATGCGCGCCAGCACCGACGCCGGGAACGAAAATTTCCCAGACACCGGACGCGCCGAGCAGCCGCATCGGGTGGAACCGCCCGTCCCAGTCATTAAAATTGCCGACGACGCTGACGCGTTGCGCATTGGGCGCCCAGACCGCGAAGCTCACGCCGGGAACCCCGTCTATCGCGCGCAACTGTGCGCCGAGCTTTTCGTAGATGCGCCGCTCGTCGCCCTTGCCGAACAAAAACAAATCCGATTCGCCGAGGGTCGGGAGAAAGGAAAAGGCGTCGCGCGTCCGGCGCACCCGGCCCTGATGATTGGTGACCACCAAATCATAGGCATAAACGTGATTGGCTGATTTGGTGACGCCCTCGAAAAGTCCGATTTCGTGGATGCGTTGCAGTTCAAACTTGGGTTTGTTTTTTTCGTGTGTGGGCTGGATTTCAACCTTGGCAGCATCGGGCAGCAGGGCGCGAACGACCAGCCCGGATTTGTCACCGAGCGGCTGCATGCCCAGCAGCGAGTGAGGCGATTGGTGCGTCAACCCAACCAGGCTGCGCAACTCTTCGCGCGAGAGAATCATGACGGCCCAGCTTAACAGAAGACGGCGGCAAAAGGAAATGTTCTTCCGAGAGGGTGGCTACCCTTGGCCAATAATCCGTTCAATTTGTTGTGCGTGGGCATCCAGTGAGCCGTCGGTCCAAACGACAAAATCGGCGCGGGCGATCTTCTGCCGAACCGGCCACTGGGCGGCGAGGCGCTGCTGGATTTGTTCCGGCGTCCAGCCGCGGGCCAGCAGGCGGTCATGCTGCGCAGTGGCGGAGCAGGCAACACAAATGATTTTGTCGAAACAGGATTCAGCCTTGGTTTCAAACAGCAATGGAATCACGACAACCGCCAGCGCGTGATTTTCGGCGCGCCAGGTTTCGATTTGCGCGAGCCAGCGTTCGCGGATGCGGGGATGCAGGATGGCTTCAAGTTTCTTGCGGGCGGCGGGATCGGTGAAAACGATTTGCGCCAGTTCATGACGGCGCAGTTGGCCATCGGGCGCGACAAGGCTTTTGCCGAAAACCGTCCGGATTTCCATCAGGGCGGGCTGGCCGGGCTGGACGAGTTGGCACGCCAGTTCGTCCGTGTCCACGACCTGTGCGCCAAGGTTGTGAAAAAATTCAGCCGCCGTGGATTTGCCCATGCCCACGCCGCCGGTCAGACCGCAGACTTTCATTGGCTCCAAAGCCGGAATGTTCCGTCATGGCCCCGACACGACGCGATAGAAGCGGGCGGGATAATTCGCCGTCTGGGAATCCAGGAACTGGAACAGGCCATTGACTGGGGCGCTGTTGGTGTAGATGGGCACCCAGTTCACCAGGTTGGTGGACACCTGAACGGTGTAATTTTGCCCCGGCGTACCCGCCATCGTGAGTTGGAACTGGCCGTTGGATTTGACGTAACTGGCCGACAGTGTTGGGCTGGGGACAGTGACAAAACTGGGGTCGGCGGCCGGGAGCGCGGTAAAGTTTTTCACATGATACAAATAGCCGCCTGAAAATTGCTGGCCGTCCAGGTATTCTTCCGGAGTCAGCGAGTGTGGCGGGGTAAAAGCAAGCAGCGCATGGGCATAATAAATGTTGAGGCTGGGATCAATCGCCAGCATGGCATTGATATTGGTGCCGAGCTGGGTCAGGTCGAGCGTGCCGACATACAAACCGTTGCTCACGCCCGTGCCGGAGAAATAGAACAGCGGGAAATCGGGAGCAGAGAAATTCTGCGGCGACAAGATCAGATCGTACAGCGCGGTGTTGTTGGTAAAACCGGCGCCACTCGGACCGCGATCCCGACCCGCCCAGGCACTGTCAACCTCGGCATAATTTCCCGAGGCGGTGGTGGTGATGGTGGTGCCCCACAAATCCCCGGTTTGAGGTTTAATCCACAAATTAAATCCCCCCTGACAACTGAGACTATTCCCAGAGTCAACACCGGCATCCGACAATGAATTGGTCACGGTGAAATTGAGCATATTGTCGGCGACGAGGGTGGAAGGATCAATGAGCAGCGTGCCGGCGACAATATCGATATCACCCCCGGTGTTAATGGTGGCATTGGACAAGACGGCGGTCCCGGCCGTGGCGGAGAAATTGCCGTAGTACGCATAGTTGAACCCGTTATTAATCTGGAGGTTGGCGCTGTTAATCGTCTGGTTGAGGTAGGTCGTAATGGACCCATTATTGATGAACGCGAGATAATTGGTCGGCCCGTCATCGCCAAAATGCGCGTCGTAGGGAACGAAGAGGGAACCATTGTTGGTGAAATAGAGGAGGGTGGGCGCCATGGTGTAGACCCAATATAGAATGGGATTGGCGCAAAACGGCGACTGGGCAACGGGATTCACCGGGGAGCCGCCGGGAAAGGTGAGGTCCCCATTGAGAGTAAGGCTCCGGCCATCCATGAGGAACGTTTCGATGACATTCATGGAATCGCTGATGACGATGTTCGTGCTGTGGAGAATCAAATCATAAACCGTCACCGGCGCGACGGACTGAAGCGCACTGGCATCCACCATCAGCGCATACAAACCGATTTCAAGGGTATTCGTCAAATTCTGATGGACATAGTTTGTCTGGGTGATCGTATTGGTGGGATTGTTGGGGTCGGGGAAGTTCGTCACAAACAGCCCGTAATTGGTGCTTATCACCGCCAGATAATTGGTCCAAAGGGCGCTCCATGCGGACACCGTTCCATTGAACCGGGGAACCGACGTAATCGCCAGATTTGTGACGTTCAAATAACCGCCATTCGTGGAACCGAGGTTAAAACTGAGGTTGGGGCAATTATTAGAGGCATTCTGACTGCTCACCAAATGATTCGCCTGAATGACAATCTCTCCGTAAGCCTTGATCTGGGTGTCCAGGAGATTCAACGTGTCGGCATAGATGCGAACCCTGCCCGTCAGATTGGTGACTGAGGAGGCAATAGTACTGTTGGGAGGGCCGGGACTGGACGGCGGCTCCGAAGCTTCGTCGTCAAGCAAATCGGAGTAATAGGCATACGTTGCGTTAGTCACGAGGATTTCCCAAGAGGGGTCGTACAAAAAGTTGGCGGGGGGGGGGCCGATGCCGTTAGTGCCGCCAAACGCGAAGGTATAATTGTCCGGCATTTCGGGCGGGCCGCTGCAAGCAGCGCCAAAAGGAACGCTGTTGGTGGAAAACCCCCGGGGATTGGAAGTCGCCAAGGTGTCTTGCAGCGACCAAGTGCCCCCGTACACCGAGGTCAACTGCACGGAAACGTTTGCGAAAAGATTCGACGTGTTTGGCAGGCCGTCGGCCAATAAGAAGGTTGAGAAGCCGTCGCTCGGGAAAATATTGGGGTCGCTGACATACACAAAAACCGCCTGATGGATGACGTTCGTGGGCACAAAGATGTTCGTGATGAAGATGTTATTGGCCGGTACTGGATAGTTGGTGCCGATGGCGTTGGTAACCGTCAGCAGCAAGCCGTTCGTTAGACTGATCGAATCGGCCAAAGTGGGGGAGATATTGATCGTGGCGGTGTTTGACCCACACGGAGTCATCACATTAAAAGTCGCCGGAAGCCCTGTCCCTCCCGAACTTGCAGTGCTGCCATTCCACACCTGCGAGGTAACCAAATTCGTAAAGGCGGCCTGCGCCCAGGCTTCATTATAGGAGGTGGTGAGTGTGCTGGAACCCGGGTTGCCGGCGAGGAGGGTGCTGCGGGAGAGGTTCACATTCGTGCCAACCAATATGATTTCACCGTACCAATCCGCCTGCAACGTGCCGCCGGGCTTGTTGATAATGTTGGTCGCCGCCACCAACAAAAAATCCAACGGGCTGTCGAGGATAGGATCGGGTACCGAGGAGCCTTCCGCCTCAATCAAGCCGCTATTAACGAAATTAGCTGACAAATAAGTGCCGCCTTGAAAATAATGAGCTATGGTTGGAGTTCCGTAATCAAATTCCCAGCCCACCGTGCCGATCATCGTGCCGTTGTAGGGGGTACTGTTGGCGGCGTTGGTATAATTCAGGGTGTACGACGTTTGATAAGGAAAGAAGGTGCCAATTTCCCAAAGACCCGAATTGTAAAAGTTGGTGGCGTCAATCTGCGGCGCGGTGGTGAACACAGAGCCGTAGTTGTAGCTGTTCCAGGTTGATTGTTGCCCCTCCACGGCAAACGAAGACAGCATCAAGCCAAACGCCAAGACAAGTCCCCATTTTCTGGTGCAGTTCGGGCAGTTCATCGGGTGATTTTCGTATGCCATGTTCAGTAAACGGTAATAAAATAGTTCAATGACTCGACTTCGCTCGATGAATCGTTCAATTGAACGGTAAATACATACACGCCGGGGGGGGCATTGGTACTATTGCCAACCACACCCGAAATTACCCCGTTGGTGGACAATGTCAAATTTTGCGGCAATTGCGTTCCCGAACCCAGCGACCAGGTGTAGGGCGGTTGGCCCCCAGTGGCCGAAAACGATGCACTGTAAGCGAATCCGTTGGTGGCAGGCGGCAAAGTTGCCGGTGTTGAATAAATCTGAAGCAGGACCTGGCTTTCAAGATTCTGGATACTGCTGCCATTGGGATAAACAACCGGGTCATTGGTCGTACCGTCAAAGGAGCCCCACAGGAAATAAACGTCCAAAGCGTCGGCGTTAAGCGGGTCGCTCGGCCCGTTCATAAAGTATGGATCCAAATTGAAGTAAACGGGGCCAACCTTGTTGAAGGTGATCGTCGTGCTGGGGTTAATGGTTCCCGGCCCGGCCAGCCCGGGATAGATGTTGTTCACATTCAAGTTTATGTTCATGCCATACCAAGTTTCTGTGGGTAATCCGTTAGGACCAACGAGCTGATCCACCGTGTCAAAGAGAAAATCCGGGACCGTCACGACGCGCTGAAACGTCAGCGTGACCGGCTGACCGTTGGTCACCGACACCATGGTATAAACATTGGTGATGGGCAGGTAGAACTGGCCAAGCAGCGAGTCGTAATCGCGGCGGAAAAACTGCATTCGACCGATGCCTTGATACAAAGCGGTCGGGCTGGGCGCGAAATTGCAGGGCAGCACTTCCAGGATATGATTGGTATAATAGGTGACCAGGCTTTCAGTGATGGAGGAGCCATCCGGGTTGACGGCAAACGCGATCAGGTTGGTGGTGTAAACCACATTGGTCTGCCAGTCGTGAACGACATTCAAACCGCAGGTACCGGCCGGAATGAAGTAGTAATCCCCGGTCGGGGTGTTGGTCAAAGTGATGGTCTTGGTGCTGGTTTTGGTGACAAACGGGCTGCCGAATGGGGCGCCGACCTGGGCGCCAAACGTCGTGGTCACGATCATGGCGGTGCTGTTGGTGTGATAGCTGATGGTAGCGACATTGGCAAAGGAGGTCACGAACCGCTGCACGACCGACCACGTGACACCGTTGGTGATGGTGATGATATGCGGCGGCGTGCCGGCCGGCTCGCCATAATAGTTGGTGGCAATAATAGTGACGTTGGGGGTGCTGACGTTGGTGAAATAGCTCGTGGAACTGCCAATCACCACCCCCGGAAACAAGGCCGCCAAGACAGCCGGACTGTTGCTTTGGGCGGAGGTCACGAGCGCGCCCAAGTCGGAGGTCGTCACCAGAGTCGTCGGGTTATTGGTATTTTCCAGTTGGGACCCCGAGGCCGGTGTTTCAGTATTCACGTTGTTCGTGCTTAAAAGATAACGCAGTCCCGCCACGTCATCCCGGGTCAAACCGGTGTAAAACTGGCCATATTCATCCTCAAAAAATCCTTCGCCATTGCCCGAGGCTACCGGCGGATTGTTGAACAAAGGATCGGCGGCAACTTCGACCGCATCCGCGCTCGGCGGGTTTAAATCCCGCTCACTGCAAGTTTCAATGATCTCGTAAGTGTAGAGCCCGCCGTTGACATAGGGGGAGTATTGAACCTGATTCAACGGGCTGGCGGTGATGTCAAAATTTCTTTGCACCACAAGATATTCATAGCCCGTGCCCGGGCCTGGCGGATTGGGATAATTGGGAATGCAAGTGGCGCCAACGACACCAGTGTACCGATCATGCAACACCCAAGTATAACGAATCGCATCGGCCAATCCCAATTGTTCCATCATCAAAGCGAGCGTCCACGATTTGAGATCCACCAACCGCAAGCCCACCGCTTGATAATTCAACTCCGTCGTGTTCAGTGGAAATTCCGTCAGGCCGGTGCTGTAAGCATCCAGGCCATTGGCCGTGACCGCCGGGGTATTGGTAAAGACATTGTCCAGAATGGCAAAAGCGTTGTCCAAGGCCACCACGCCGTTGGAACCGAAATAGTCGAGAAAATTGGCGTCGGCGGCATAATACATGACGGGCGTGTTGCGGCGGTATTCCTCGCCCAGGTTCTTGGGCCCGACCGCAAGCATGTCAGCACCGATAAACGGCGGCGGTCTGCCATCCGGGCGCGGATTGTAACCGATCAGTACCACCTGCCAGGTGTCGCCAAAGGTTCCTGGCAACGATCCCGTTCCTCCCGAATACGTCGGTCCCGGCCCCAACAGCGAAAACGCCCAGGCGGTCTGCGCCCCAAACGCCAGCAGGCAAATCCACAATAAATTTTTAATCATTGGCCGCATACAAATCTCACGGGTAGAGGAGCAGGACGCGGTAGTAACCCGCCGAACCGCCCCCGACATAAATTGAATCAGTCGTGTCCGTCGCAAAGCGCGGCGCACCCAGATTGCTCCATGCTGCGATGAGGTTCGTCTTCACCTGCACCTGGTACGTCAACCCAGGCTGCGTGTTCCAACTAAGATAGAATTGACCTTTCGATGTCGGGGTCAGCACTGTTTGCAGCCAGGTGGCTGGCTCATATGGAATGCCACCACTCAAAAATAATTGCAGAAGGGTTGGCACGCCCGGCGGACTATTCGGGGGCGGCAGGTTGGGAGACGTCCAGCCATTTGTGTGATAGGTCGGGGGCACGCCATAGTATCCTCCAAAAAACTCCGCCATCCACTCGTAAGGAATGCCACCCCAGTTCAATCCACTCCAAGTCGTGCCGCTGGCCGAGGGCGAAATCGGCGAGCGGCGTCCATCCGTCGTCACATAATCCACCTGGAACGAATGCGTGCTGTTGGTGGTCAAGCCGTTCGCCGCCGTCATGATCCAGACATTGCTCGTCGTCACCGCCGTGGGCGTTGTGGCGCCGTCCACATAGACTTCGTAGTTGGAAACGGAAATGCCCTGCAGCGCCAGCGCCGGCCAGGAAACCTGCAACTGCGGCTGATAAACGTTGTTGCTCAACGTGAATGGCGCATACACATACAATGTGTCAATCGGCAGCAGAAGCGCCGACACGTTGAGGTAACGCTGGGCAAACAAATCAAAACTGTAGGGACCGGCGGTATAACTCGTCCAAACCACCAGAAATTGATTTGCGCCATCCGACGCCACCGCCGGCTGCATCTGCGAACTGACGGTCGTGGTGTTCACGCGAAGCTCGCCACCCACCAGTGAACCGTCCTCATGCACGAATTGTCCATACACACCCTCGCGCGAACCGTCCTCGCCCAGGCTCGTCCAGACAATCAAATAATCCCCGCCAATCACGCTGATGCGCGGCGCGTATTGGTCGCCATAAATAAAGGAATTCACGCGCACCACCGTGCCGCCGACTCCCGCACTGGAAAAGGCCCGCGCATAAATGTCCCACCCATTGGTGTAGATGACCATGTCGCGTGCTCCCCATGTCACCATAAAGCTGCCGTCCGACGCCGCAGCCACGCTCGGGTTCGCGCAAGGATTGGAATCCGTGTCCACCAGAAACTCGTTTCCCTGCGCCACTCCGTTGTTGTCATAAAGTCGCGCGTAAACATCCACGCTCGGAACCGGAGCCGTGCTGATTGTAACGTAGGTCGAATTGGTCCCCAAAACCGGCGCCACCGACTGTTCCTGTTCCGACACCCAGGCGACCACGAACCCGCCATTATTCAACGCCGCCACCGACGGCGTGCGCTGATTGTAGGAAATGAATTGATTGATCAAAAACTCACCGCCAATTTTCCGGCCCGTCGGGGAAAAAATCTGGCCATAGACATCCTGCAAACTGTTGGCGCTGGCCTCATCGAAACTGCCCCACACCACCACCACGTTGCTGTTGTTCAGCACCGCCACGGCCGGGTTGATCTGGAAATTATTTGTGAAGGTATTAACCAGCAAATCATTCGTCGTCAAAAACGTGTTGGTGGGAGTGAGAAAACGCGCATAAATGTGCTGGTAGCCTCTCAGGCCGCCCTGCCACACGAAAACCGCGCCTCCACCCTTCAACAACGCCACGCGCGGATTTTCCTGATCGTTCGTGCCCTGGACGTTCACACGGAACGTGCTCAAGGTGCCGGACAGCGTGCTGTCCAACCGCCGCGCGCTCACGCCCCACCCACTGCCGTCCGTGATATTATCCTGCCAAACTACAAAGCCGCCGCTGGCGGTCACCGCCACGTCGGGCCAAACCTGGTCGCCCGGCAATGAGCCGACAATCGCGTATTCGGTCCCATTCGTGCTGTAATAATTGGTCTGCCCCGGAACGGCAGCGGGAAGCACTAGAACCATCCCCCAGCAAAAGCGAACGGCGGTCTTGCAGGTGAACGACAACAAAGACATAAATGGTTTTTCCCATTTTAAACACACCCGGTGTTTTTGTCCAAAAATTACTTTGGCAAAATGCAACCGGCGCGGCGTGGATTTGCCTGCCGCGACCCTGTTTTCAACCCTGCTTCTCAAATTCATTTTTCTAAATCAAAACCGTCTGCTGTTCGCGCGGCGACTCTTCCAGCGCCGCGAGCATACCCTTGAAGCCCCAGCGCCGATACAACTCGCGCAATCGCCCGGCATCGGCCGGTTTTTCCGCCAGTTCGTCCGGCGAAAATCCGCACGGCAAGCCGTCCCGCAACCTCACCAGTTCCCGGTTGCGCCGGACCACGTCCGCCGCGTCGCGCAACGCCGCCCGTAATTTTTCCGGCTTCACCTCGTCCAGCCGCGCATACAATTGCGCGACCGACCCAAATTGTTTCAGCAACCCGGCGGCGGTCTTCGGCCCCACTCCGGGCACGCCCGGAATGTTGTCCACGCTGTCACCCGTCAAACTCAGCCAGTCCAAAACCTGCGACGGCTCCACCCCGCTTTTGGCCCGGACCTGTTCCTCGGTCCATACCGCTTCGCTTTTGTCGTTCGGATTCAGCAACCCGACCCGCGCCGACACCAACTGCATGAAATCCTTGTCAGAGCTGGCAATGACCACCGCCATGCCCGCATCCGCCGCGCGCCGCGCCAGACACGCGATGTAATCATCCGCTTCCACGCCCTCGCGACAAAACGAAGCGATGCCCGCCGCTTTCAAATAATCAACGATTTCGTCCAATTGCGGCTTCAAATCGTCCGGCATTCCCGGCCGCTGCGCCTTGTATTCCGGCAAAACCGAAACCCGTTCGGCGCTCAGTCCGCCATCCCATACGACGATCAAATGCGTCGGCTCAATGGCCGAACGCATTTTGGCCAGCATCTTGACGAAGCCGTAAATGGCATTCGTCGGCCAACCCGATGGCGAACACAAACCGCGTATCGCGTGAAACGCGCGATAGGCGTAAGCGTGACCGTCAATAATCAGCAACCGATCCACAAATTCCTCCGGGAGTTCACATTCCGCCTCGCAATTCATCCACTTTTCACGAATCGGCGACTGCGTCCCGATCATTTCGTCATCGTTGCTGGGCCGGGTTGAAAGGTCTGGCCTTCGACCGCGGGCTGCGACGGGATGGTACTTTGCGCAAATGGCAACTCATCATCCGTATGCACGCGATTGCCGGCCGGGTCCACGATGGTGGCCGTGACAAAAATCATCAAATTCTTCTTGACGGAGTTTTTGCTCTGGCTCTGAAAGAGACGCCCCATTAACGGTATGTCACCGAGAACGGGCACTTTGTCCTTGGTGCTCTGAACCTGGGAGGAAATCAATCCGCCAATGACCACGGTCTGGTTGTCCCAGATGTTCACGGTGGTAATGACTTGCCGGACGGTGAAATCCGGCAGGACCACCGGCAATTGCACGACGTTCAGACCGCTGGTGACATTGGGAATGTTCGGCGGCGTGTCGTAACCGTTGAAATCGGTCAGCGACGGTATCAAGGTGAGGTTGATCGTGTAACCGTCGGACAAAACGTAGGGAATGACGTCCAAGATGGGGCCGATTTCGACTTGTTGGTAGGTAACCGTGATGGCCGAAACTCCCGGCGTGAAAGTGTTGACCTGTGCGCGGGCCATGCTGGCGGCGGCCAGGCCGGCACACAGCAACAACGCCAGTTTGCAAATTTTATTTGATTTGAGAGCTTTCATTTTTTCCTCGCTATAAATAATTATGGGACACCAGCCCCGGTCGTCGTGGTGGCGGCCGTGCCCGCCGTGAAGTTGAAGCCCGTGATGACGTTAATGATTTGCGTTGCCCGCATCTGCGTCTGCCGTCCGCTGATGGTAACCGCTTCCGGCTCGGCGAGCGATTCCGTTCCCTGGCGTTGTGACAAGGCCTGAATCGCGGCACGGAAGTTGGGATCCGTCAATATGCCCGTGACGGTGGCCAGGGTTGGAGCACCGAGGGCATTGCGAAGGCCGGAGGTCAGATTCTGGTCGTTGGCTGAAGCTGGAATCTGGCTGGCCGTCGTGTTGCCGGGGAAAGTTTGAAGCGGATTGGCGGCCGAAAACGGCACGTTGAGCGAAGGCGAGCTGCCGCCGTTGGCGATGACGGAGCCATTGATAAAATTCCCCAGATACCATTGAAAGCCCAGCGCATTTTCGTCTGTTTGCAGCACTTCGATGAACCGGGATTTGATGTGGACTTGTGGAGAAACTTGATTCAAAGTTTGGATGGCGCGTTCAATGATGTCCAGGTCTGACAACGTGGCCCTCACAAACAACAGGCCCAAACGGTCATTAAAAAAGACCGATTTGCCCGGGGGATTGGCCATATCAACGCCCAGAGTGGTGAAGAAGCTCCTCGCCGCCACGCTGACATCGGAGGCAAGATTGACCGTGGTGATGGAACGCAAACCGCCATTGGCAGTAACACTACCACCTCCACCAGCACCCGTGCCACCGACAGGATTGGATACGCCCTGGCCGCCGGCACCGCCGCCACCGCCGCCGCCGCCACCGGTCGTGTTACGAAGACCTCCTGCTCCGGGAGACGCATTCACGACGGCGATAACCGCGCCGTTGTTTTGGGCGCCGCCGCCGCCGCCGCCGCCGCCGGCGCCGCCCCCGGAGTTGTTAACCGCACCAAAGCTGGAGGAACTGACGCTTTCCAAGCCCGAATAAAACGTGTTCGGATCCACTTTGAATGTCCGCATGTAGAGTGGGGGAGTTGCCGCCCCCTTGCTGGAAAAGACAATTCCGTAATCCAGTATCGAGTATTTGATGGGGTGGTCGGCCACCATCACAATCGCGTCCAACAGGTCCGCCAGGCGCACATCGGTCAAATTCAATTTAATCACAACTTGATCAACCGGCGTTGCTTCACCGCCAGCGGCAGGCGCGGGTGCTTCCAGCAAACCTGTGGCTGGATTAACAACCGCGGCGCCGCCGCCCGCACCGGGAACTGTTGAAGCGGCGGCCGTCTCGGAAGTGTCCGGATTGGGATTGATCAGGAAGTTTATTCCCTTTTTCTCCGGATCGCGCAATCTGGTCAACTCGCTCAATTGGCGGATGACTTCGCTCAACGGCAGGCCATCGTACGAAGCGTTTTCGAAGCGGAAGCGGTTGAGTTCGTTGACGATCACCTCACGACCCGGGCCGGTGAAGGTCAAATTGGTTTCCGCGTAGGGATTAGGCATCGGCAACGGGTTGCGCGGCGTTGGCAGCACCCATTGTTTTTCCACCTGCTCCATGCGGGATTGGGTGTCCGCCGTATGCTGGAGGGCGTTGCGGCTGTACCGCGCTTGTTTGATCAGATTTAAATAATAAAAGGCGCCGGCATTGTCCGGGTCCAATTTCAGCGCTTCATTTAATTTGGTCTCGGCTTCTTCCAATTTGCCCATTTCGTACAGCAGTTGCCCGTCGCGCACCAGTGTGCCCGCGTCGGTTTTGTCATTCACGAGGTAGGGAACTTGTTGCTCAGTCGCCTGGTCGGGCATTTTGCCCTTCATGGCGGCGAGCATCTGGTCGTTCTCCTTTTTGAAGGAGAGCGCAGCGGCGTTTTGCGGATCCACTTTCAACACCTGAATGACTTCCGCGTCGGCTGCATGAAATTTGCCCTGGCTTTGCGCCTGGCGGGCGAGGGTCAGACGGGTGGAGGCCAGTCCCGAAATGGTCTGCGCCGTTTCAACGTCAATGCCTGAACCGATTTGCTGCACCAACCCGTAGGCTTCCTGGTAAAGCTTGGCGGCGCCAACCAAATCTCCGCGCGCGGCGGCGCTTTTGGCGTCCACGAGCCTCTGGCGCAGGACGATGGTGTTGGCTTGCCGCAACACCGCCTCGGTAACGGCCATGTCCTCGGGGCTGTTGGTTTGGGCCGGTGACGTGGCGGCGGAAACCGCCAGCAAAATAAAACCGAGCGAGAGGGAAACTGCCTTTCTCATGGTGTGTTTCAGGTTTGGCTTACATCAGCGCTGTTCAACCGGAATGTTCTAGCACTCACGGCGCATATCGCAAAGTCCAATTTTTTTTGTTTGACTGGGCAGACAATACCACCTCGTTCGAGCTGATGTCAATGATTGTGTAATCATCCCGGGCAAACTGGAGATGATTGCCACTCCGTTGTCCTGACCAGCTTCTGTTTTCAGGATCATACTTCAAATCCGCCGCGTAGGCGTCCACCCGTCGAAAGGGCCTGTCTTTCGACAAATTAATCGTCTGCCCGGAGTCGGCCAGTTTCAATGCCAGATAATCCGGATTCTCAGGCGGGCCTTTGACTTCTACAAGGGTAAAAACATCTTTCCTGGCATCGTCCGTCGAGACGAAACGCTGCTGTTTATGGCGCATGACTGGATTCGCCGCCGCCTGGCGTTCCACACCGATGACGTAGCGTGGCGGGCCAAACACATTTGTCTCAACTGAATCCAAGGTCAGCACTGTATAAAGCGGCGTGATGTTGGTGACCACCGCGGCTTGCGGGGTGGTTCCGGTCGCTTTTCTCAGCGTGCCATCCGCCATTCTTACCCATTCAACCGGATTGAAAAGTCTGTTCGTGGTGTCGAAGTCCAACTGGTAAGGCGATTGCAGCCGCTCGATGACGTTGCTTTGCCTCATCAAATCAAGACTCGCCAGTGCCACGACCCTGCCGCTGATAATGCCCTCGCCTTTTTCCCTGACTTGTTCCTGCTCGCTGGGAATGATGAACGCCATAAACACGAGCGCCCCAACCAAGCCCAACAATACAACGCTGAGCAGGATTTTTTCGTAATGTTTTTTAAGGAAATCCATGCGCCTATTTCTCCCGCAATAATTTCACGATCTCAACCTCGAAGGTTGCTCGCAACAACTGTTCCTGCAACACCGTCTGTAACCCGCCCTTGCCGGGCAATGGCACCAGCACGGGTGTGGGCGGCGGCGGCGGCGCTCCCATGCCCGATAACGTGTCCATTGAGACCGCGCCTGCCGGTTGAACGTTGATGTTTTTTACAACAAACCCGTGCGGCGACGAGGCAAAACCGGCAAGCGTCTGCGCTATTTCCGGGCTGAAGGCGCGGAACGTGACCGTGTAAGACGTCAGCACCGCCAGCCCGTTGGTCACCGAATTATCAGCCACATAATCCGTTTGCGGCCCGCTCACGTCATCATCTGACACGCGCACGCGTTGGATGCCGTCCAACTGGTTGACGCGCGCCGCAAAAAGAATTTCCGAAATGGCTTTCACTTCGCCAAGTTGCGCCGCCAGCGCGCCCAGGCTGCCGGGGGCGAATTTCACCCGCGAGCGTTGCGCTTCAAATGAAAAGCTGTATTGGGGCAGGACGCTGACGTTGGCATTCGTCGCATCCCAGTGCAACTGGTCAATCGTCCGGTGCAGCGCGTCCGCGAACATTTCATTCGAAATCGGGCCATTGGTCAGGCTGGGAATCGGCGCGATCGGCTGGAAATAATTTTGCGCCTGGCGAATCCAATCACGGAGTTGGACCTCTTGTTGTTTGGCGGCTTCGATGTTGTTGATTTTGTCGTTGCCCGCCGAAGATTTTTGGTTGGCCAGCTCCCGCAACGTGCTGTAAACCTCATCCAATTTGTCAAGAGCCGCCGAGTTGCGCCTCCAGCTTGCGTAATCGTAAAAGCCCGCCGCGCCCAGCAATCCCAAGGCCAGGACGCCGCCGATCACAAAAAACAGGTTCCGCTTGATCCAGATCATATTACAATTTCAGCGGGTTTTGCGGCGCGACCATAATGCTGAACGTGAACGTACTGTTGGCATCCACCGGCGAGATTTGCGCCGAAGACTGCACCGACTTGGGATCGAACACCGGGCTGGCTTTTAATTCACGTTCGACGGCATAAACGACTTCATTGTTTGCCGCGGAATCAACGCCCGATAAATCCACTGCGCGGCAGATCAAAATGATGGAGTTGGTATCTCCATTTGATCCGCCGGGCATTGCTACGTTGTTGTCAGGGTTCGATGGGTACATTGAGTTTGCGCCGGGAAATCCCAAATTCGCGCTGGTCGTCATTTGTTCAATCCAAATGCCGGCTTCCGTTCCCGGCCTCTGCGCGGCATATTTTTTCCCGACATCGCCCTCGGCCCGGATGAGCGCGCGGCGCAGTTCGGCCAGGACGTCACCCCAATAAAATCGCCCCTCCATCCATGCCGTGATTTGATTCGCTTCCGCTTGAGCTGCCTGCCGCTTTGCGTCAGCGCTTTTGAACTTTTCGGATTTCGACCGCATCTCCTCCATTTTTGGCTCCAAGCTCGCGATTTCGTTCTCCTTGGATACCGCCAA
>CAWJHF010000012.1:0-6487 GCA_963842445.1 uncultured Verrucomicrobiae bacterium
AATACGAGCGCCGAACCCAGGTCCGGTTCCTTCAAAATCAGCAGGAACGGCAGTAGCGTCAGGCCGATGCCCTTCCAGAAATTGGCCGGTTGCCGCAACTCGTCCGGCGGACGGCTCAGGAAATGCGCCGCGGCCAGGATGAAGGCGAGTTTGGCGAATTCCGAGGGTTGAAATTGGAACGGTCCGAAATCAATCCAGCGCCGCGCACCGTAACGCATCGAGCCGACGTGCGGCATCAGCACGATAACCAGAAAGAAAATCGCCGCCCAGTACGCCACGAACGACCAGCGCGCCAGCGTGTGATAATCCACCAGACACAGCACCGCGCCCGCCCCGATGCCCAGCGCACACCAGACGAGTTGCCGCACCCAGCTTTGGTCATACCACGGCTGTGACGCCAGCGCCGGGTTGGCCATTGTGGCGCTGTACACGAACAGCGTGCCGATGAACATCAGCCCGGCCAACGCGGCCAGTTGCAGCCGGTCAAGCTTGCCGGAGCGTTCGTTGAGCAGTTCGTTGGCCATTTTAATTTGCGCGTTCGCCGCGCCGCAGCGCGGCGAGGGCGGGTGCGTTTGACGTTTCGCTTTTCAAAAGCGCCTCGTAAATATCGTGCGCGATTGGCGCGCAGGTTGGGCCGCCATAAGTGCCGCTTTCGACCATGACCACCACCGCGTAACGCGGGTGTTCATAGGGCGCAAACGAGGCGAACCAGGTGGTGTGGTCAATCTCCTGGTTGCGCGCGTTCATCACCTGCGCCGTGCCGGTCTTGCCGCAAATCTGCAGGCCGGGCACTTGTGCGGGCTGCCCGGTGCCTTCCTCGGTTTCCGCCAGCATCGCTTCGCGCAATATGTTCAAACTGCGCCCGCTGACACCGATGTTGTCGCGCACGAGACCGGACGGAAAGTTTGTCGCCATCTCGCCGCTCGCGGGGTCTTGCGGCTCGATGCGCTCGACCAGCCGCGGCCGTAGAACTGTGCCGCCGTTGGCGATGGCCGCATAGGCGACGGCCATTTGCAGCGGCGTCACCGCCATTTTACCTTGGCCGATACAAATGTTTGCCGAGTCGCCGTCATGCCAGTCCGGGCTTCTCACCTGTTTCAGCGTGGGGAAAATGCCCGGCGTCTCCTGCCGCGTCGGCAGGCCGGTGGGTTCGCCAAAATGAAATTTCCCGGCCATGCGAACTACATTCTCAATTCCCGCGCGCAGGCCGACGGTGATAAAATAGGTATTGCAGGACTCAATGATGGCGCGCCGGAAATTGTATTGGCCCGGTGGCGCCAAATCGCCAATGTGCCGCCGGCCGACATAAACGTAACCCGGATTGTCAACAAGGGCGTCCGGGTCCAAGCCGGCTTCGAGCGCCGCGAGGCCGACGATAGGTTTGAACATGGAGGCGGGCGCGTAGTTCTCGTAGGTCGCCCGGTTGATCTGCGGGCGCAGTGTTGGATCGTTCAGGCGCGCGGCTTCATCCGGCGGAAAAACGCCCTGGGCAAAATCGTTGGGATCGAACGCCGGCGACGACACCATGGCCAGCACGTCCCCCGTGCGCACGTCCATCACGACAATGGCGGCACGGGCGTCGGCGCCCTGATGTTCCACGAGCGAACGTTCCGCGGCCTGCTGGATGTCGAGGTCAATCGTCAGCACCACATTGTACCCCGGCTCGGGTAGGCTCCATACGTCTTCGGTCTGACGGTAGCCGAGATTGTTCACGAGCACGGCCTCGGCGCCGGCGCGTCCGCGCAAGAGCGAGTCGAACCCGGCTTCGATGCCGACGCCGCCGCGATAATCCGGCAGCCGGTACGAGAAAAATGCGTCCTCTCCTTCCGCCGAACTGTCGTCCCGCTGCACGTAGCCGAGCAGATGCGCCGCCGTCGGTCCGAGCGGATAGGTCCGGATCGATTGCAGTTCCAGATCCGCGCCCAGGCCGCCGGAATAATTTTCCTCGAACCGCGCGATTTGCGCGTCGTTGAGATTTTTGAGGACGGGATACGGCAGTGCGAGCCGCGTTTCGTAATCGCGTTCAAATTTCGCCGCGTCGAGTGTCAATGGCTGGCCAAGTAGCTGACCGAGTTGCGCCACGACGCTGCCAGCCGCTCTGCAACGTGCCTGCTCGCGCAATTGTTCCAGTTGCGCGGTGGTCAGTGCGTAAAATTTCCGTTCGGCCTTGGTCAGCGGCCGTCCGAGCTTTTTCTCCTGCGCGGCGATGAATTGGGCGCGGGCGTTGGTGGCTCGGGCGTATTCGGCGGATGATTCGGCGGCGAATTTTTTCCGCAGATCGTCGAGGTAAAGGCTCAAGTCGTAGCGCGGACGGTTCTCGGCCAGCACCCGGCCGTGACGGTCCAGAATTTTCCCCCGGGCAGCCGGGATGCGAACGGTGCGATACGATTGCGTCTCGAGATGGTTTTGGTATTCGCGTGCGGAGACAATCTGCACCCACCACAAGCCCGCCAGCAGGATGCCCAGACCGATGGCCAGCACGACCGCCACGAGGCGGAGCTGCGGATCTTTCTTTTTCAGTTCGTCAAAAATCAGCATCGGATTCGGATGGCGTAACGGAGTAATGGTGTGATGGAGCAATGGGAAACACGCGCGGCGGTCACCCGCATATTCATCACTCCAATACTCCAATACTCCATCACTCCGTTTGTTATTGCTCCGTTCATTTTCATAATTTTCCCCGCCGGATTTCGCGGTCGGGACGGAAACTGGTTTCGGTGCGCGGCTGATAACCGAGCGCGTGGTGGCACCAATCGAACAAGACAAAGATGACCGGCGTCGCCACCGCGCCGCCGGCGGTCATCACCAGCCATTGCCAGAGCGAACCCCAGCCGAGCAGCGGTTGCTGGCCGATGGTCAACAGCACCAAAACGGACAGCGCGGGCGCGACGGCGCTGGCGATGGCGCCAAGCACCAGTTGCGCGAACGGCAATTCGCGCAGAATCAATTCGCGTTGCAGCCAGATCACAAAACCAACGGCAAACAACGGCAGGATGCTCACGCCCGGCGGATTGGCGGATAACGTGTCGAACCACAAGCCGCCGAACACGGCCAGCAGCGACACGGTAACGATGTCCGCGTTCAAGGCCGCATACACCATCAGCGCCGGCAGCAGATCTACCTGCGCGCTGAGCCACTGACGGAGGCCGCCCAGTGTCGCTTCGCCGAACACCGCGAGAAACGCGGCGGCCAGAATCAGGATGGTTTGCAGGAGGTTCATTGCTTCGAAAACATCCAACATCCAACACCGAACACCGAACATTGAATGACGCCGGCGCGCGCCGCGAAAACATTGGGCGTTGGATGTTCGATTTTCGATGTTCGATGTTTTTGAATTCTCATGGGAAAAGCACCCAGACTTGTTCCAGCGAACCGAGGTTGACCAGAAGTTTCACCCGCGCCTCAGTGTAAAGGCCGAATTCGACTGGCCGCGCGTCCACAATCTGGCCGATGGGAATCCCCTTCGGGAAAACGCCGCCGAGTCCGCTGGTGATGACGTTCTGGCCGGCCTGCAAATTGGCGTTGCCGGAAAGATAGCTGAGTTCGACGAAGGAATTGTCGAGCGGGCCGCCCGGACTGATGATGCCCATGTCGTGCGCCGGATTTTCAACGATGGCGGACACCTTGCAGTTCGGGTCGCTGATCAAAACCACCTGCGCGTGCGTGTAGCTGACGGACGAAACCCGGCCTACCAGGCCATCGGTGGTCAGCACGGGCAGATTTTCGCGGACGCCGTCGCGGCTGCCGAGGTCAATTTGCACGGTGTGCCACCAGTTGGCGGGGTCGCGCATGACGACGTTGGCGAGCTTGAGTTTCCACGGTGTCTGCCGCTGCCAGCCGAAAAGCGCGCGGAGCTGGTCGTTTTCCCGCGTAACGGCGGCAGCCTGCAAGGCTTGAACGCGAAGCTGCTCGTTGTCATGGCGAAGGGCTTCCAATTGCCGGAGCAATTCGCGTCGCGGCAGGGCCGCGTCGGCGGCGGTGATCGGCAGTTGCTGGACGGTGCCGGCCAGCCCGAACAGGGGTAAAAACCAGCTTCCGACGGCGAGTTTCAAACGGGAAGTGGCGCGCGGCGGCAGGCTGAGGAGCAACAGTGTTGCCAGCGTCACTGCACCGAGTGCCATGTAATGTTTTTGCTTTAACATGCCTGCCCCGAAATTATTCGGGTGCAGGTGAACGGGGCGGGAAATCAGTATTTCGCGTTGGTTGCGATACGCCGGACGAATTCAATTTCCTGCAGGACGCGACCGGTGCCCTCGGCCACGGCGCTCATGGGGTCGTCCGCCACGTGGACCGGCAGGCCGGTTTCCTCGGCCACCAACCGGTCTATGCCGCGCAACAGCGAGCCGCCGCCGGCCATGACCAGGCCGCGATCCACAAGATCGGCGGCCAGTTCGGGCGGACAGCGCTCCAATGTGATGCGGACGGACTCCAAAATGCTCGAAAGCGGTTCCTGCAGGGCTTCGCGAATTTCCTCGGAGCGGATGGTCAATGTTTTTGGCAGGCCGGAACCCAGGTCGCGGCCTTTGACATCCATGGTTAATTCCTGCTCCAGGGGGAACGCGGAGCCGATGCGTATCTTAATTTCTTCCGCAGTGCGTTCACCTATCATCAAGTTGTAGGCGCGTTTCATGTGTGCGGCAATCGTTTCGTCAAATTCGTCCCCGCCCACCCTCAGGCTGCGGCAGAAGACGATGCCGGCGAGGGAGATGATTGCGATTTCGCAGGTCCCCCCGCCGATGTCCACGATCATGTTGCCCGCCGGTTCATGCACCGGCAGGCCGACGCCGATGGCCGAGGCCATCGGTTGGTCAATCAGAATCACTTCCCGCGCTCCGGCGTGTATCGCGGAATCCTTTACCGCGCGCTTTTCCACCTCGGTTATGCCCGAAGGCACTGCGACCACGACGCGTGGCGCAATCAACTTGCGATGTTGAACTTTTTGGATGAAGTGGCGGAGCATGGCCTCGGTGATTTCGAAGTCGGCAATCACGCCGTCTTTCATCGGGCGGATGGCCACGATGTTGCCGGGCGTGCGGCCGAGCATGCGTTTGGCTTCTTCACCGACTGCCAGCACGTTGGTTGTGCCGGCCTGAATTGCCACGACGGAGGGTTCGCGGAGCACAATGCCGCGGTCTCGCACATAGACGAGAGAGTTGGCCGTGCCCAGGTCAATCCCAATATCGTTAGAAAACAGGCTTTTTAGTTGCGCAAACATGAATTTGCCTAACGCCGTACAGTTAACCGGTTAAGCGGGAAAAGGTCAAGCGGCGAATCTGTGGCCTGCCGGGGCACCGGCTTGACACAACGCGACAATGGACGCAAGCTCGGCACATGAAAATGTCCGGGCTTCAACCCGTTTGCATTTCGGTTTTCATTTTTCTTTCCTGTGGTTTTGTGGCTGCATCTGCCGCCGACACGAATCCTCCTCCGCGACTGACTGTTGAACTGCGCGACGGCTCGTGTGTTGTCGGAACCAGCGTGGAAAAAAACTTCAAATTCCATTCCGCACTGCTCGGTGATTTGAAGCTGGCGGTGACAGACATCAGTTCCGTCGAATGTGTTTCCAGCAATTCGGCGAAGTTGACCACAGCCAATGGCGACACGTTGACGGTCTGGTTCGTGAACCCGGAGTTCGCCGTCAAGACCAGTTTTGGGAAAGTGGAGCTGCCGGTGGATTCGGTTCGCAGGCTCACAGTGTCGGCAACCAGCATGGCTGGTACACATCCGCCCGGCCTGGTGGCATTGTGGTCGGGCGAAGGCGACGGCAATGATTCGGTGGGCGGGAACACCGCGATGTTGACGGATATTTCTTTTGAGGAGGGCAAAGTGGGGCAGGCGTTTTCTTTTAACGGTGTGAGTTCATGCATCAAAATAGCGGCGAGCCGGTCCTTGGATGTTGGCGCGGGCGATAGTTTCACCATCATGGCTTGGATCAAGCCGTCGGACGTTCAAGGTCTGCATCCAATTATTCAATGGTCAGACAACAACCCGTTGAATTTATGGATTGGAATTCGACCTTACGAAAATGGAGTGCTGCGCGGCGACATTACGGATACTGAGGGAAATCATTTTTTGGTTTCACATCCCGGGGTGCTGGTCAGCGGCATTTTCCAGCATATCGCCTTCACCTATGACAAGGCCGGCGGCGTTGGCACACTGTATGTGAATGGCGTAATCGTGGCCCGGCGCAACCTGGGCAGCCAGCTTGTCGCCAATACCAGGGGCGACCTTTGGATCAACCAGATTGACAGAACGTCCGGGCAATTGGTCAACCGACCGGGCTTTCGCGGGCTTGATGGATGAAATAGCCATCTACGGTCGTGCGCTTGCAGCTTCAGAAATTCAGGCGATTTGCACGGAAGAAAACCATAACGAACCGCTGGCGTTGCCAACCCAATCATCCGGCTGGTTTGAAAGCTGGATGAAATGACAGGAATTTCGTTTCCAAATTTGCCACGGTGATATTTTATGCGGTTTTTATCACGTG
>CAWJHF010000013.1:0-86302 GCA_963842445.1 uncultured Verrucomicrobiae bacterium
TAAAAATCGTAAGACGAACCTGCGATTCCGTTCGCAGTAGCCTATCGGCACTGGCGCGACTGGCAACGGTCGGGTCAGAAGCTGCCGGGACAACATCCCTCCATCGTCGAGGTGAGGAAATGGCCGCGAGGTTGTTTCCGCGACTGCGAGCATCAATGCGGTCGGAGGGACAGGCTGAATGAAACACCCAACACAAGTGAACTGCTTCGGGCATCGTCATACTCAAGGAGCCAAAGATGCTGAAAGGCTCCGGCCAAAAGGCACGCAGCGAGTTACTCCAGCGGACGCATGGGGCACACGGACATTCACCGCTGCCGGTGTGGTAAGCAGGGGTTAATTCATCCATGTCATTGCAATCACACATGGCAAACCTGACATCCCGCCTTCGGGTGAAGGCAGGCGCGTCCGCAAGGAACGCTGACGGGGTGGCAGGCGGAGGAAATTGGAAAAAGCGAACGCCGCCCTGTAACGGGGCGGATAGGGACTGCAACATCGTCCCGCCGTGCAAACGGGCAGACTTCCAATGGGTCGTTCGTGACGAGAGAACTCGCGGAACCTGCGCAGGAGGAAATGGCAAATGAACATGGACTCGTCCATGTGTGCATCCTCCAGCCCGGCGAACGCATGGGAACAGATTGACTGGTCTCAATGTGAACGTCAGGCCAGCAGGCTGCAAGCGCGTATCGTCAAGGCAACACAGGAAAAGCGTTGGGGCAAGGTGAAAGCCTTGCAACGACTGCTGACCTGCTCGTTTTCCGGCAAAGCCTTGGCCGTGAAACGGGTGACGGACAATCAAGGCAGACGGACGCCGGGCGTGGACGGGAAAATCTGGAGCACGCCGGCGTCCAAGCACAAAGCATTGGGTTGGTTGCAGCGGCGCGGTTATCAACCGCAACCGCTGCGGCGAGTCCATATCCCGAAGGCCAACGGCAAGTTGCGACCGCTGGGCATCCCGACGATGACCAACCGCGCCATGCAGGCATTGCACTTGCAGGCGCTGCTGCCCGTCGCGGAAACCACGGCGGACAAAAACTCCTACGGCTTTCGACCTGGCCGAAGCACGGCGGACGCCATTGGGCAATGCTTCCTGATGCTGCGGGGCGGTTCCCACTCGATGGCCGAGTGGGTGCTGGAAGGAGACATTCAGGGATGTTTTGACAACATCGCACATGAATGGATGCTCCGGCACGTCCCCACAGACAAGGCGGTGCTGCAAAAATGGCTGAAGGCGGGCTTCATGGAAAATCGAATCCTCTTCCCCACGGAGGCAGGCACGCCACAGGGCGGGATTATCTCGCCCACGCTGGCCAACCTGACTTTGGACGGACTGGAACCACTCCTGAAACAACGCTTCCCCGTGAAGCGCGGCAACGGAGTGCCGGTCAATCCAAAGATACACCTCATCCGGTATGCGGATGACTTCATCATCACCGGCGCGGACAAGGCCGTGCTGGAAAATGAAGTCAAGCCACTGGTCGAGCAGTTCCTGCGCGACCGGGGCTTGCAGCTCTCGCCAGAGAAAACCTGCATCACGCACATCGGGCAAGGGTTCGACTTCCTCGGACAAAACCTGCGCAAGTTTGACGGCAAGCTGATTATCCGCCCTTCCAAGAAGAACACGCATAACTTTTTGGAAAAGGTTCGGAAGCTGGTGCGTCAAAATCGGGGCGCAAGTCAGGTTCACTTGATAGGTCAACTCAACCCGGTCATTCGTGGCTGGGTGAATTACCATCGCCACATCGTGGCGTTGCAGACCTTCAAGAATGTGGAAAAAGCTCTGTGGCATACCCTCTGGCGATGGGCCAAACGCAGACATCCGGGCCAACCGCACGGCTGGATCGCCAGTCATTACTGGCGGTTCGGCGGACGGCGTGCCTGGGAGTTTGCCGCCGACACCGGGGAACGGACACCGGCGGGGAAACCCGTCTGGGTTCGGCTGGTTTATCCAACCGAAACCAAAATCCGGCGTCACGTCAAAATCCGGGCGGAGGCAAATCCGCTCGACCCGCAGTGGCGCGGCTACTTTGAAGACCGTGCGTTCTTCAAGAAGCTGGGCATTCATCGTCACGAGGCTGGGTTGTCAAAGTCAGGTTGACCGGCTCCGCTCACGCGGAGCTTTGTAACGGCTTGAGCCGGATGAAGGGACAACCTTCACGTCCGGTTCTTAGGGGAGGGCGCGGCGGCAACGCCGCGTCCTTACCCGACGTTTGATAAAAGCCTTCGCCTGAAGGCGGCAAATGGCGGCAAATGCGCGGTGGCAAAAGGCGACAAATTGCGACAAATTCGTTGCCGCCTTTTGTCGCAATTTGACACTGGTGCGGATGTGGCTCGATTCGTTGGCCGAATAGCCAAGGGGATGGTGTCTTCCGAAAATTGCCCGCAGATAAGGGCAAGACAAACGCGAGAAATTCGCCTTAATGGGATGTCGGCGGATGCTCCGCTACTGACACCGGGGCCGTGCGCGTGAATCAGGGGCGCGATTGTGTGTCGCCGGTCGGCGCGTCAATCTATTGCTCGCCTCATCCGGCTGCGCTCCAGATTGCACCCACCGCCTGGCTCCGGGGATTTTGCCTCTGTGATTCTGCGCGCGGAGAATTCCTTTACGAGGTGACTGCAATTTGTTTCAATTGTCAGCGTTCCGAAAAAATAAATGGAAAGATAACAAAAAGATAAAAATTTGCGGCTTTGGCTGCTGTCCTCACGAAACTGGTAATTTCAATTAAACGACAGCGTTTGAAGCACGCCCCCGCTGGGCGTGCCGAAAGCGTCGTTTAAGGCATACCAGTGCCTGTGAGGGCGTGAGTAGTCACGCCCTCTTTTATTTCAGCAAGCAAAGTTGCGGAACAGAAAAAAATGAAAACGGATAATCGAAATTGGCTGGCAATTGCGTTGGCAGTTTTGTTGATTCCACTTTTGGTTTTGCTGTTATATGAATCACAGAAATCATCGAAAGAAACCGCCGAAAGAGAATTTTCGACCAACAGTTTTTCATCTCTTCTTGCCAGTCAAAAAAAATCTTCACAGACAAACCAACAGCCTCTTTCTGCCGGGAATAGTTCTTCAATTTTTACGAATTCAGTAGCGGCGATCTTGCCTTTTGGCACAAATACAACAAACACAAACTATGATGGTCAAATTAGTGCCAGTGCTTTGAAACAGATTGCGGCGTTGGAAAAAGAAAAGGAAGGCCGCACTCCGACACAGCAAAAAATTGATACACAACTGCTCTACGCTGACAAAATGCGGCGCGGTGTTCCCATTGCGGACGGCGTGCCGGTGCAGCGGGTGGATTTGGACAAGGACGATCAAGGCCGCATTTTAGTGGACATCAAGGCGGACGTTACGGACTCCCTGTTGCAATATATCAAAACTCTTGGTGGAAACGTGGTCAATGACTTCCCCCAATATCAAGCAATCCGCGCAGGCATTCCGTTGGCGAACATTGAACAATTGGCAGGGAGAGGCGAAGTCAAATTCGTTGAACCCGCTGTCCGTGCGATGAATAACACGGTGGACAGTCAGGGAGATTATACTCATCAAGCCAACACAGCCCGCACAACATTCGGTGTAAATGGAACGGGTGTCAAAGTTGGCGTCCTTTCCGATAGCGTGGATTACTTGGCAAGCTCCCAAATAAATGGCTTGGTGACGGTTTTGCCGGGACAGGACGGTATGCCCGCAACGGGTGAGGGAACAGCGATGCTCGAAATCGTCAATGACTTGGCACCGGGTGCGCAGCTTTATTTTGCGACACGCGGGACAAGTGAAGCTCAATTTGCTTCCAACATCCGCAATCTCCGCTCCACATACGGCTGTGATATTATCGTGGATGACATTTTATATGATGATGAATCTCCATTTCAGGACGGGATTGTGGCGCAGGCGGTCAACACTGTAACTGCGAGCGGCGCAATATATTTTTCTTCCGCCAGCAATTCAGGAAATAAAGATGATGGAACCAGCGGGACTTGGGAGGGAGATTTTTCCGATGGTGGACAAACAATATCGCCTTTAGAGGCAGGACGTATCCATAGTTTTGGCGTTGCAAACTATGATACTTGTTTGGGTTCAGGCCCCGGCGGCAGCGAGTTACGCGCAGACTTATTCTGGTCAGACCCGATGGGCGCGTCCACAAATGATTATGATTTGTATGTGCTTGATTCGACGGGCAGCAGCGTTATTGCGTCATCAACCAATCCCCAGAATGGCACTCAAGACCCTTATGAGAATGTCGGGACGCTTTCAAGTGGAGAACGCATTGTCATTGTGAAGTGGTCTGGGGCAGGCCGGTTTCTACATCTTTCAACAGGACGTGGTTTATTGAGCGTCAGCACGCAAGGTTCAACAAGAGGACATGACTGCGCTACGAATGCCTTCAATGTCGCCGCGACGGATGCAAAAAATTCCTATCCGAATCCTTTTACGGGTGGAGCAGCCAATCCCGTTGAAACTTTTAGCTCCGACGGCACGCGCCGCGTTTTCTTTCAGGCTGATGGCACACCAATTACTGCCGGAAATTTTTCATCTTCTGGGGGTGCGGTGCGACAAAAGCCGGACATTACCGCCGCTGATGATATAACGACTGATATTCCAGGCTTCGCACCATTTGCAGGAACGTCCGCCGCCGCGCCTCATGCCGCTGCCATCGCAGCATTGCTAAAATCGTATAATCAAAGCCTGACGGCATCTCAAATTCGCACGATTCTTACGAACACAGCCTTGGACACCATGTCTGCCGGTGTAGATCGGGATTCCGGTGCCGGAATCGTCATGGCATTGCCAGCTTTGCAACAGTCACCCGTGCCCACACCAGTAGTGGCACCGGCTTCGATTGTTGGAAACGCGATGGGCGGGATCATCACATCGGGTGACTATCCATTTACTGCCAGCGGCGGTTATTTTTTATTCATCCCCGCCAACTCTGGAAATACTTATCAGCTAGTCGAAGTTGATGATGAGGCAGGTTTGTATTCAATTTTGACAGGAAGCGGAACTTATTCTTATACCGCCAGTGGCTCAACCGGTCTGTTTCAGTTTGTGCAGGGTTCGGATACTTTCAAGGGCAATTTGAATTTTGTTACAACCAACATCGGTAATTACTTGTTGACCAATATTACCGTGGCTCCGATAGTCGCCAGCGAAACGGGTGAATATGAATTTTATCAAGTAGCGGTTCCCGCCTCGATTGCCGGCAAATCGTTTCGGGTTTTCATTCAGGATGGGATTTCACCTTTTTACCAAACCGGAACATTCGACTTCAAAACGAGCGTCTCCGGGACTAGCTATACAATTGTTGATGACGATACGGGCATTACGAATAGCACGGGAACTTACTCATATTCAAAAATAAATTCCGCAACGGCTCAAGTTATACAGAATGATACTGCTCTTGGAACAGCAACGGACTACGTTGTTTTCTCAAGTGCGAGCGAGGGGGAATTTCTGGCGACCCAGCCTTCCTCTGGTGGTTTTCAAATTGGACATTTTGTTCTCGTGGATACAACCAAGCCAAGTTTGAACATACAGTTTCCAACCGCAGGCACACGGCTTACCAATTCTACATTTACCGCCCAGGGAACTGCTACAGATGATGTTCAAGTCGCTGGTGTTGCGTATCAGTTGAATACAAACGACTGGGCCGTTGCCATCGGAACGACAAACTGGAGCGCAGCAAATCTAACTCCAATGCCGGGAACAAATACATTTAACGCCTACGCGGTGGATACCAGCGGCAACATTTCTACCACCAACCAAGTCAGTTTCGTTTATATTTTGAGTGCTTTGCTGACTGTGCAGACCAACGGGAGCGGCAGCATCAATCCAAATTACAACGGTGCCTTACTCGCGATTGGCAGTAACTACACAATGACCGCCACGGCTGGGGCGGGTTTTGCTTTTACTAACTGGACTGCCACCAATGGCACTGTGTTGACGAACGGATCAACGATAAAATTTGTGATGCAGTCCAATCTAGTTTTGACCGCGAACTTTGTTGATGTCACAAAACCAACTTTGAATATCACCAATCCGACGGCAGGCCAACGTTGGAGCAATGTGGTTTTTACGGCCAGAGGCACAGCCACCGACAACTGGCAAGTTGCGAGTGTGCAGTATCAATTGAATGGCGGAATCTGGAACAGCGCGAGCGGCACGACAAACTGGTCAGCCTCTTTAACGCTGACACCGGGAACAAACACGATTGCTGCCTATGCCACAGACACAACAGGTAATAATTCGGCGACCAACGGCGTGAGTTTTGATTTCGTCGTGACCAACCAACTACAAATTCGCATTTCCGGTTTGGGAACCGTTTCCCCCAATTACAGCAATGCCTGGCTGGAGATAGGGCGGAATTACAGCATCACTTCCGCACCAGCCAGCGGCTTTGTGTTCACAAACTGGCTGGTTTCTACAAACTGGATTGGCGGCGCGACCGTGACCGGCACGAACTTACAGTTCATGATGCAATCTAACCTGACGTTACAGGCTAACTTTTTGGACGTGACCAAGCCGACGATTGCATTTACGGCACCAACTTCAGGCCAGCGGTGGAGTAACTCGGTCTTCACCATCCAAGGAACAGCGGGCGATAATTGGCAGGTCAGCAATGTCTGGTATCTACTTAATGGACTGGCATGGAGCAATGCCGCGACAGCCAATGCTTGGACAAATTGGTCGGCCACGGTCAATCTGGTGGCGGGAACGAATTCATTACAGGCTTATGCGGTGGATTCCAGCGGTAACGTCTCCACGACCAACAGCGTGAGTTTTGATTTTGTAGTGACCAACCAACTGCAAATTCGCACCACTGGCCTGGGAATCGTTTCCCCCAATTATAGCAATGCTTGGCTGGAGATTGGACGAAATTACAGCATCACCTCCGCCCCGGCATCCGGCTTTGTGTTTACGAACTGGCTGATTTCGACGAACTGGATCGGAGGCGCGCTCGTGACTGGCACGAATTTGCTGTTTATGATGCAATCAAACTTGACGTTGCAGGCGAACTTTTTGGATGTGACCAAGCCGATACTGACGATCACCGCGCCAACTTCCGGCCAGCACATGACCAATGCCCTGGCGACCGTGGTTGGAACTGCCAGCGACAATTGGAAGGTTGCCGGCGTTTGGTATCAGTTGAACGGCGGGACTTGGAACCAACCCGCAACCACCAATAGCTGGACGAACTGGATGACGACGGTCGAACTCCAGAACGCCACCAATAACATCGAGGCGTATGCGGTGGACTTGGGTGGGAACTTTTCAACGACCAGCAGCGTGAGTTTCGTGTCGAGCAATGCGTTCAAACTGCTTCTCGCCTTTACGACATTGCAACCATTGGCGACTAACGGCCTAAACTTTGTGCTGCAAATTTCGCCGGGGCTGAACGGCCACATTCAAATTTCTACAAATCTCGCAACTTGGACAGCTTTGACTAATTTTGTGGGAACTAATACAACACTGAATTTCCGTGATCCGACAGCTACAAACTCCAGCCAGCGTTTTTATCGAGCGATAATACCGTAGTTGGCGTTTGTGCCTGTAAAAAAGCGATCAACTTAACGACAACGGATTTAGTAACATCACGCCAAAGCCTTCCAAGTAATTATTCCGTCCGGCGCGCATTGCAGCCAAGCGGAAAAACGTCCGTCCGGTGATAGTGCGTCATAGGCCGCCGATTTGCCAAAACCAAGACGTTTCAAAGCCGCAACTGCCGCTGTCCGGGTTAGTCCGCGTGCGCCTTGGTGGAATACTGTCGCCAAGTCTTCCCGTGTAACAAATTTCTTTTTGACCGGCGGCGGCGGAATTTGTGCCGCGATTTTCTGGGGAGCCGGGACAGGCGCGGAAACTTTAGGCACAGGCGCGACGGCAGGCGGAAAAACCGGCGCGGGCGCGGAATGAATGGGAACGATGGCAGGCTTGGCCGGAATTTCCGCCGGAATTGAGCGGAATGCAGGGGTTTTCGGCGGTGTTTCCGCCTCTTTCCGGCGATTTTCCGTTTCGGTATTCGCTGGCGTGGTTTCCGGCTTCTTTTCCGTGTCATCGTCGGATAAAAGCCAATTTACCAACGCGAAACCCAAACCGATTATCATCAAAACCGGCACAGGCGATCCATTACCCGGAAATCTTTGATTTGTATTCATTATTTTATCAGGCTGCCAAGTCTTGTTTCACCGGAACGGAGTAAGAAAATGGTGTCCCTAATGTCCCTGCGGACACTTGGGACGCTTTTTTCTCACTCCCAAAAATCAAAAATGGTTTCATAGGTATATCAGCAGGGTTTTCCCTCGTTTGCGCCAAGCAATCGAAAGCCTTTCCAGCCGCGCTGGCTTTTGCCGTCTGTGCCTTTGATATTGTGCCGGATGGTCACGCGGAAAAGCCGTTGTGCGACTTCCTGACAATCGCGCCCGAATAGATTTCGGCTCAATCCCGTCCATCCCCTGTCCATGCAAAAATCAGAGTAGGCCGCAAAAGCATCCGTTACGGTCAATCCCTCGGCGACGGTGTCGGCAATGCAACGCTCGGCAAAAAATACGTTTACAGAATCGCTTTCCAGCAATAATTCATCCACGCGCGCATTTTGGCCGGGCGATAACGCAAGCTGCCAGTTCGCGGAGCGGAGCGCGTAAAGGCCGTCCAGCATCCAATTCAAAACCCCTGACGCTTCATTTTGCAAAATCTGTTTGTCGAGATCGGGAATGACATTTGCGGGTTTCGATTTTTCGTATCGGATGATTTTCAGGCGGCGTTGCCACGCGGCAACGTCACCTTCAAGGTGAACCACCAGCCGCGAATTGCTCGTGACGATGATGTTAAATTCACAAGTAAGCGACGGCGCGGCCATGCTGCTTTTAAGTTCAACCGTTATCGGATCGCCGCCCGTCAAACTTTTCAGGACGGATGCGTTTTCGGTGCTTAAAAAATTCGCGGGAACATCCGCGCCATAAAGCAACGTGCGATCAATCAAACGGCCAATCTCAAACCGCTGGTTTAATTGCTCCGTCCGCAAGCTGCCGATATTCGTTTCGCCGATGATGCCTTTCAGGACGCGGATGAAAGTGCCTTTGCCTGCGCCTGCCGTGCCGCTCAAAATCAGCATCGCCTGTGAAATGTTCCTGCCGACAAGCGCAAGGCCGCACCAGTGTTGCAAAAGGCCGATGTCGTCAAAGTCGAGTGAACTGCCCAAAAGCACGTTTTCAAACGTCGGACATTTCGCTCCGGGGATGTAATTCACTGCCAGTTTGTTTCGGAAATGGTATTGCGGCGAGAACGGAAGTAATGTGCGGTCACTGACGCACAAAACACCGTTGCCGACGGGTAAAAATTCCTCCATGCCGCCGGTGAAAAAACCATCCGACGCGACGTTAAGAGATTTTGCCCGTTTTACCGCGCCTGCCAGCGCGGATGAATCGCGCAAGCCAAACTCCAGCGCGTCCACGTCGCAATGTTCTTTGCAGGCACGGGCGCACGAAAGCAGCAACGCCGAAAGCCGCGCGGAAATATCTTCCTCACTCGCCAGCGTGTAAATTCCGCGTCCGGGCGTGAAGGTGTAAAACCGATTTTCACCGCGCAAATAAACCGTCGGCTCGTCGGGGTTCGCATTTTTGCCCAAAGTCGCGGCCATGAAACTTTCGTTAAGATCGCTGGCTTTGATGCGATTGCCTTTGGACTGCAAAGAAACGGGTTCGCCGTGGATTTCCGCCAGCGCGGGAAACTTTTTCTTAAACCAATCGTTCGGGGTCACTTTTTCGGCGGCGTTGGCGAGCGGTTCAAATTCCTTCGCGGCCTCGGCAATCTCACGGAGCTGGTCGGCTGTGCCGCCTGCCTCGAAAAAATCGCGCGCGTCCTTTACCGTGCTGCCTGCCACGTCGGGCAATTCAACCACCTTCACCGATTGCGCCCTGGCTCTGACATTTTCGGCGACGGCGACGGCGTGCTTGCGTCCGGGCGCGTCCTTGTCCGCGATGATGCGGACGGCCTTTGCGCCGTCAAACCACCCGGCATAATCATCCCGCCATTTGCCCGCGCCTGCTGCGTTGCAAGTGGCCGTGAATCCGTTTGCTACCAGCGCGGCAACGTCCTTTTCCCCTTCGGCGATAAACACCGTCTCGCCCGCTTTCGCCGCCGTTATGAGTTCTGGCAACCGATACGGGATAAGTTCAACGCCTTTCAAATTCCAAATCCACTTGCCCGGCGCGGCGGGGTCTGGCCTTCGCTGCCGAAAACTTTTCGGATCAAGTCGGCAAACTTCAAATCTCAATTTCCCTTCGGCATCGTGGTATGGATAGTTTGCGACGATGTTAAATTTTCTGGTTTTCACTGGCCTGCCATTTTTCGCCGTGCCGTTCGCGTGGAATAGTTCCTTCGGTTTGATGCCAAGCGCGGCGGTGACGGCCTCAAATGTGCATCCGGCGTGACAATTCAAAAGCAAGGCGTCACGCCCTGCGCTGATTGACAGGCTTGCGGTCTGATCATCGTGCGCCGGGCAACGGCAAATAAATCCTTCGCCGGATGGTTTCGGCTCGTTGCCCGTCTTGGTGGCGATCAAATTTTTAAGTTCAGTGATGTTCAAAGCTGAAATCGTGAAAAATGATGGCTGCGGGTTGTTTTGTGAAAAAACGACGCTCTAGGATTCGATTAGCGCGACGATTTGTGGGGTGTCCGCTGTGTTGATACTCGGTTTTTTTCACTATTCATCCGATTTTGGACGCGGGTAAGTTTGAAGACTCATTGCGCGCCTCCCTTCTGTTTGCGGAGTAGTGCGTTCTCGATGGACGGCCAGTGGAAAAGATTTCGCCTGCCGATTTTAACGTGGGGAATTTTCCCAGACACTCGCCAGTTAAATAGCGTCCGTCGGCTCACAGGCAGCCGCGCCAGCAATTGTTTTTCGTCAATGAATGCCTGGTCCTTGTCGGATTCATAGTGTCTCTCATTCTCACGAGGTAGCCGCGCCTGCGGTTGGTTTTCGTCGAGGATATTAACTTCCCCGCTCGCCGGTGCCGTTTGTTGATCTACTTTTTGCATGGCTGCACATTGGCAGCCAGCGGCAATTTAATGTAGAGCGAGAACGCGGAAGAATTACGGAAGGAACGCGGAATTACCCGGCGCGCTGCTTTGCCCAAAAAACAGTTGTCCGGCCTGATTTGTTTGTCCCTAAAAGCCCTGCTTTTATTAAAGATTGTGCAATTTTTGATTTTAACAACTTCTCCGGCTGGTAGGTATCTGATTTGCCACTGCGTAGCGTTGTGCGCGGCAAGTTTCCGCCAGCATCAACAATTTTTTTCACCAAAGCTTGCAATTCAGGTTCAATCGTCAACGCAATTTCTTTACCGTCTTTTTTGGATATAATCGCAACGGAGAATTCTTTTTCAAATCTGGCGACGGGTTTTAGTTTTCGCACTTTCGCCGCCTTGTGTTTTGTAGGCTTAACGGCTTTGACCGGAACATTCGCCGGTTGCGCCGGAACAATTTCCACCTTGGCACGGTCAAGATTGTCTTTTGCTGCCAGATGAAATTTTGTCAGCCAAATCGGGTTGCTCCGCAGTGCTGATTTTCCAAAACTGGACAGGCCGACTGCTAAACTGGCTGCAATTTTCACTATTGCAGTAGCTTTTGTATTTTCTTTTATTGAATAAATTTGCGCCGCATTTTTAATGTCTCGCGCAGCCGTTTTCCAAAAGAACAATATGGTATCCAGTAGGTCAGTTATATTCCCCTCACCGTCTGTTTGAATCCAAGCGACGGCCTGAATTTCATTCTTATACACCCGCATATCTTCGTCGTTTGTGATGTCATAAAACCGCTTGCCTCCGGGCAGAAAAAATTGAAGGTTGTTAAGGTTATGCTCGTTAAGTAACCATTCGCCGTTTCTGTCGCGTTGCAACATCGCAATTTCCAAAAGTCTGGTTGAAAAAATGTTGTCGTCACCATGAAGCAGGCTGAAAACAAATTCGCCTTTGTCCGTGATAAGGTTTCCACTGCGCCAGCCTTTCACAATATGCTCCTCACCGCAAATAACGGCTCGATACGGATAACGAATACTCATTTTCGGCGGAATTGTTTGTATGTCTTGGTCATTTGACGGCTCACTCGCGCGCTGTTGCGGCAGTCAATTGGATTACATTCTTCGCGGACTTCTGCGGCAAAACTTTGAACCATTTTTTCGCCTCTGCTTTCGTCGCCAGTCCCTTATAGGCCGAATGAATCACGACGGGACTGTTTCCAGCTTGTGCCGCCGTCAGATTCTCGTTGTCATGCAGCGCGAAGTGGTAGGTGCAAAAACCGTGACGCAATCCGTTTTTCCGCGCCGGAATTTTTTGAGACTCGCGGAGTTCGACAAACGCCGCGTGGTAGGTGTCGCGGCTCTGTGTCCACAACGCGCCTTCATGCTGCTGATAAGGTTCAAGCCACGCGGCCAAGGCCGGGCAGATTTCAACCAAGCGGCGGCTGCGCGTCTTGGATTTCGTGGCGGAAATGGCGACGTGTCCCGCCGTGCCGAAAACATCCTGCCACGTTAGGCGCTGGGCTTCTTGCAGCCGAATCCCGGCCAGACCTTGCAGCGCGATAATCGGGCGCATGGTGTCGTCTGCCGCTTCCAGCATGGTTTGCAATTCAGCCGGGCGAAAAAAATCCGTTTCGCCGCTGTCGGCTTTTTGCCGCTTCATGCCAGTCGCATCCATCAAGCGGTGGTTCGCGGGCAAATAATCTTTTTTGATGCACCAGTTCAAAAACATCTTCACCGTGGCGCGAAGATGATTCTTGGACTTGGCGGCAAGGTGACTGCGTCCGGCCATGAACAAGTCGAGATGCTCCCTTGTCAGGTCGCAAACCGCCGTTGCCGGAAAAGTTTTTTCAAACCAGCCAAGCCAGAGCTTCGTATTGAGGAAATAGCTTTTGCTCAATTCCGGCCTCTTGCCGTTCACCGATTTCGTCTCGGCCTCGCGCCCGTCAACAAATTCCTTCACGGCTGCGGACAAGTCCACGCGCTTGACCGTCGCCACGGTGTTCAAATAGCCCGTCACGGCAGCGGACAACGGGACATTCAACCGGCCAACCACATCCAGATAGTCCGCCACGGCGGTATTGAGGCTGACGCGCTTCCCTTTGGATTTGAAAAAGCCGTCCAGCCGTTCAAAGGCGGCAAGGGCGTCGCGGGACTGGCTGGCAGAGAGCGCGGCTGCCTGTGATCCGTTCGCCAGTTCGCGCACAATGCGTTCGGCGGCGGCTTTGGCGTCGGAATAGGCGGCGAAGGTCTGCATCCGGCGTTTGCCAGCCGTGGCGTAGGCGACGCGGTAGTAAGCGAACTTCCCGGCAGGCGCGTAAATCTTCGCGCTGCTGGCGCGGTGTCGGATGGTGACAGGGAATCTCACGCGACGGTCAGCAGTTCGTGCCGGTTGTTGTGCAAATTCTGTGCAAACATCCACAGAACCCGCGTTTTCATTGGTATTATTGGCTGTCCGACATGGATTCGAACCATGAATAACGCCTCCAAAGGGCGCTGTGTTACCGTTACACCATCGGACAAGCCATGCAGAACCTAAACTTTCAGTCCCTTTGGCGCAAAGCGAAAATCATTCCTGAAAGTTGTCGCACGCGAAAGAAAGTTTGCCCGCAACATTTCTTGCCACCACAATGTCATGGTTTGCAATGAGCAACACCTTAACCGTGCCAAATCTACCTGTTGCCAAATCCGCTCCCGCGGCTGCGGATGTGCCTGATTTTTCCAAGCCGGTCAAACGGTCCAAGAAAGGCACACTCAAACTTATCGGCGAGGTTCTCAACCATGGTGGCCCGGGTTATCTCCAATTTGCCATCACCAACATTTGCAATGCCGACTGCGACTTCTGTGGATTCGCCCGCTCGAAGTTCAATCCCAAAGCCCGGCACAGCGTGACATTACAAGAGGCACGTGACGCCGTTGACATCGCGCTTAAAAACCATGTCGGCTACCTGCTTTTCGTCGGCGGCGAACCAATGGTGCATCGTGATTTGCGAGCGATGACGCGGTACGCGGCGGAGCGCGGCATTCATCCGATGATTTGCACCAACGGTGGGCTTTGGACCGAAGAAAACATGCGCGGGCTTGCCAGCGACGGCTTGAGCAGCGTCATCATGTCCATTGACGCGCATGATGCCGTGAAGCACGAAAAAAACCGTGGTCTGCCGGACGTTTGCAGGAAAATCAGACGCGCGAACGAATTTTTCCCCTCGGCCGGCATCCAGACCACCGCCAGCATTACGGCGAGCCGGTTAATTGACGATTATGACAAGCTGCCCGCCTTTCTCGAGGCGCTCGGCTTCAAGAGTTGCACCTTCAGCTATCCGCTCACTTCGCTGGCGAGCAGTTATCTCAGCTTCAGCGACAGCGGTTTGGTGAATTACTCCCAAGGAGAGTTGATCGAGTTGTTTGAGAAAATCAAACGGATGAAGCAGCGCAGCCGTTTTCCAGTCGTCAATCCGACGGAATCGCTCACCGAAATGCAGCGGCATTTGCGCGGCGAGAGAGAAAAATTCGGCTGCCTCGGCGGCCACAAGTATTTTTATCTCGATTGGAATCTCGACCTTTACCGCTGCCATTTCTGGGAAAAGCCGATGTGCAAGGTCCATGAGTGGGACGAATCGAAGCTCATCCGGGACGGCTGCACGCGCTGCATGATTGATTGTTACCGCGACCCGAGCGTGCTCCAGTTTGTCGCTATCAGCGCGAGCGACGCGTGGAACAATTTAAAGAAGGGAAAATTGCTCTCCGCGGCCAAAAACGTTCTGGATTCGCGCAACCTGACTTCGCTTAAGGCCGTTTGGGAAGATCGCAAGTGGATTAGCGGCGTGTAGCCCGCCGCAAATTCACTCTTGTCATTCGGCCCGTTCGTGATAACTTTGCACCCCTTTTTATGAAGACGGACATTCATCCGAAATATGTGGACGCGGAAATCCGTTGCGCCTGCGGCAACGTGATCAAGACCCGCTCCACCCGACCGACCATCATTGTTGGTATTTGCAACGTCTGCCACCCGTTCTACACCGGCCAGCAGAAATTCGTGGACACCGCCGGTCGTGTGGATAAATTCCAGCAGCGCGCCGCCAAAACGCAGGCCGCCCAGGTCGCGTTTGCCACGAAAAAGAAAAAGAAAGTTTAGCTACCCGCCTTCATCCCGCCCGCTTGCGCATCGTCACATATGGGCGGATTCTTTTTTGCAAAATGGATTTAAGACCGCACATCGAAAAATTCCGCAAGCGCTTTGCCGAGGTCGAGGGGGCATTGAGCGACCCAAAAGTCTTCGACAACCAGCAACGCGCGCAGGAATTGTCCCGTGAATACGCCCGGCTCAAGGAACTGGTGGCGCAGGGCGGGAACTACTTGAAAACGCTCGCCGATTTGGAACAAAACCGCGCCTTGCTCAAAAACGAACGGTCGGAATCCGAACTGGCGGTGATGGCGAAAGAGGAAATCAACCGGCTCGAAGCGGACGAAAAAAGGCTCTCACAGCAAATCCAATTGGGCATCGTGCCGCCGGACCCGACCGACTCGCGCAACACCATCATCGAAATCCGCGCCGGCGCGGGCGGCTCGGAATCCGCGTTGTTCGCCGCCGACCTTTACCGGATGTATTGTCGTTACGCCGAAGCTCGCGGCTGGAGGGTCGAGACGCTCGATTCCAGCCCGTCCGATCTCGGCGGCTTCAAGGAAATCATTTTCCAGATCAGCGGCACGGACGTTTATAAGCGGCTCAAATATGAGAGCGGGGTGCATCGCGTCCAGCGCGTGCCCGCGACCGAGGCCCAAGGCCGCATTCACACCAGCACCAGCACCGTCGCCGTGCTGCCCGAAGCGCAGGAGGTGGACATCGAGATCAAACCGGAGGACATCGAGATCAATGTCTGCCGCGCGTCCGGCAAGGGCGGGCAAGGCGTAAACACCACCGACTCCGCCGTGCAAATCCAGTACAAGCCGAGCGGGATGATCGTGCGTTGCGCGGATGAACGATCGCAGCAAAAAAACAAGACCAAGGCGATGACCGTCCTGCGTTCACGTTTGCTGGAGGCGAAAATTGCCGAGGAAAACGCCAAATATGCCGCGAACCGCAGGCAGCAGGTCGGTTCCGGCGAGCGCAACGAAAAAATCCGCACCTACAATTTTCCGCAGAACCGCGTCACCGACCACCGCATCGAGGTGACGCTCTATAATCTGGCGAAATTCATTGACGGCGATCTCGACCCGATGATTGACCCGCTGATAACGCACGACTTGGAGGAGGGGCTGGCAGCGTTGAAACTTTAATTTTGCTCATAATCCTGAGCATAATCTCACTCTCTATCGAGCCCTGAAACTACGATTGGGAGTAAGATTACGATTATGATGAATCCAAAGGGACTTATTTTCGATTGCGACGGGACGCTGGCCGACACCATGCCGTTGCACTGGCATGCGTGGCAAATGGTTACGCAACGGCACTGCCTTCATTTCCCTGAAGACCGCTTTTACGCCTCTGGCGGTATGCCGTCGCGCGACATTTTGAGATTGCTCGCCAGGGAACAAGGCCGTCCGCTCGACCACATCGCCGTCGCGCACGAAAAAGAGGAGGCATATCTGCCGCTGTTGCCGCAGGTTGAGCCGGTCCATGCCGTCTTGGAGATTGCGAAGGCGAATTATGGAAAAATCCCCATGGCGGTGGCGTCCGGTGGCACACAAAAAATCATCGGCATGGTGCTAGACCATTTGAAAATCCGGCATCTCTTCAACGCCATCGTGACGAGCGAAATGGTGAAAAACCAAAAACCCGCGCCGGACATTTTTCTCGAGGCCGCACGGCGCATAGCTGTGGAACCGAAATTTTGCCGCGCCTACGAAGACACCGACCTCGGCTTGCAAGCCATCCGCACCGCGGGCATGGAAGCGGTGGATGTTCGAAAATTGCGCGGAAAATAAAGGGGGATCGGGCGCCGCCAGCTCCCGAACCGGGTGTGATTCCGGCTGTTGCATGTCTCCGGATTTTTCTGTCAGGCACGACACGATTTGCTTAAAACAGACCCAATCCGCATGACGAACCTGAAAAAATTCGTCGCTGCCAGCTTTTGGATTCTGCTCATGCTGGCCGGCGCGGGCGCCTACGCAACGCTGGCGTTGCGCCGGAATGAACCGATCAATTCCGCCCATATTCTCATCGCGGCAATTTGCACCTACGCCATCGGTTACCGGTTCTACTCGAAATGGATTGCGGCCCGCGTGCTCGCGCTCAATGACCGCCGCGCCACGCCCTGCGAAGTCCACGACGACGGGCGCGATTTCGTGCGGACGAACAAATGGATTGTCTTCGGCCACCATTTCGCGGCGATCGCCGGGCCGGGGCCGCTGGTCGGACCGGTGCTCGCGGCTCAATTCGGTTACCTGCCGGGCGCACTATGGATTTTAATTGGAGCCGTGTTGGGCGGGGCGGTGCAGGATTTTGTGATTTTGTTTTGCTCGATCCGGCGTGACGGCAAGTCGCTGGCGCAAATGGTCAAGGAGGAATTAAATTCGCCGGCGGGTTTCATCGCGATGCTGGCGATTCTGGCGATCCTCATCATTATGCTCGCCGTCCTCGCACTCGTCGTGGTGAAGGTGCTGGCCGAAAGTCCGTGGGGCATTTTTACCGTCGGCGCGACCATTCCCATCGCGTTGCTGATGGGCTGCTACATGCGCTTTGTGCGCGTCGGCAAAGTATTGGAGGCGTCGGCCTTCGGCATCGTGTTGCTGCTGCTGGCGGTGTGGGGCGGCAAATTGGTTTACCAAAGTCCGCATTGGTCACAGTTCTTCGGCCTGCGCGACATCACTGTCGCATGGATCATCATTGGTTACGGCGTCATCTCCAGCAGCCTGCCGGTGTGGCTGTTGCTCGCGCCGCGCGATTACCTTAGCACGTTTATGAAGCTCGGGACAATTTGCGCGCTCGCATTCGGTATTTTGATCGTGCTGCCCAATCTCCAGTCGCCCGCGCTCACGCAATTCACCGACGGGTCCGGCCTGGTCGTCGCTGGAAAGGTTTTTCCGTTCTGCTTCATCACGATTGCGTGCGGCGCGATTTCCGGCTTTCACACCCTCATCGCCAGCGGCACGACGCCAAAAATGATTACGCGCGAAGGCTACGCGCGGCACATCGGTTACAGCGCGATGTGCTGTGAATCGTTCGTCGCCATCATGGCACTCGTTGCCGCCTGCGCGTTGGACCCCGGCGTTTATTTTAGCATGAACGTCAAGGGCGATCCCGCCGCGACCGTGGCCCAAGTCACCGCGCTCGGTTATCCGGTGACAACCGACCACATGAACTCGCTGGCGAGTGAACTCGGCGAAAAGACGTTGTTTGGACGCACCGGCGGTGCGGCGACGCTGGCCGTAGGCATGGCGCAGATTTTTTCCAAAGCCGTCAATGGCCGGTGGCTCGACTTGTGGTACCACTTCGCCATCATGTTCGAGGCGTTGTTCATCCTCACCACGGTTGATGCCGGTACGCGCGTGGGGCGCTACCTCATTCAAAGCATGCTCGGCCGCGCCTGGAAACCGCTTGGCAACCTGAAAAATTTCCGCGCCGTCCCCATCGCTGCTGCACTGATGGTCGGCGCATGGGGATATTTTCTGATCCAAGGCGTGCGCGACCCGCTGGGTGGCATCAATTCGCTCTGGCCGCTGTTCGGCATCGCCAACCAGATGCTCGCCGCCATCGCTCTATGTCTTGGCACGACCATCATTTTGAAAATGCAATTGCAACGTGGGGCAGGCGTCCCGCCTGCCTCCAACTTGGAGAGTGAAACTCAAGGCGCGAAAGCAAAGTCAGAGACAGGCAGGACGCCTGTCCTACGTTCGCCAGCGCTCACGCTTATTACGTTGATTCCATTGATCTGGCTGGTGGCGGTGACGTTCACCGCTGGCGTGCAAAAAATCTGGAATCCCGATCCACGAATCGGTTTTTTGGCGCAGGCGCAAGCGTTGAAAGCGAAAATTGATGGTGTTGAAATAATACGAATGGAACGGCCAACCGCGAAGAAGGAAAACGCGGAAACGGAGCGCGAGCTTCTCGTGGAGGGGCAACATAAGTTGGAGGTGGCAATGGTGGAATTACCCGAATATCGCGCCCAGTATTTCAACAATGTCCTCGACGCTGCCGTTGCCGGAATTTTTCTGGTGCTCGTCACGGCCATCATTCTCCTGAGCATGCGGGAGTGGGTTTTGCTGCTGTCGCGGCGTAAGCCCGCCGTATTGCACGAGACCGAGCCAGTTTGGCTGCCGGATTATGCCGTGGCTGAAGGCAGACCGCTGCACATTGCGGGCATGGTGGCGCTGGCACTCGCGCTGGCGAAGGAATGGTCCGGCGAATCGCACTTGGAACGCGCACGCCAGCAGGCGCAAGCGGTTTGCACCTGCCAGCCGGCGAACGCGCAACAGATTTACGTTGAAGTTACAGAACAACGGTTTAATGGTGTGCGGCGCTGTTGTTGAGAAAACATGAAACTCGGCTTATTTGGCGGTTCGTTTGACCCCGTTCATCTCGGCCATCTGCTCGTCGCGCAGGCGGCGAGGGAAGAACTGGATCTGGAACGATTGTTTTTCATTCCGGCGGCGCAATCACCGTTCAAGCCGGAAAGCAAACCCGCACCCGCATCCATCCGCTTGCAATTGCTCCGGCTCGCGCTCGCAGGCAAAACGAATTGTGAAATTGACGAACAGGAAATCCGGTGCGGCGGCATTTCCTACACCATTGAAACCCTGCGCAATTACACGCGGCGTTTCCCCCGCGCCGAATTGTTTTATCTCATCGGCGCGGACAACGCGGCGAAACTCAACGAATGGCGCGAAGCCAGTGAATTGGCCAGGCTCGCGGAATTTGTCGCGATTCCGCGACCGGGCGGGACGGCAGCCAATTTCCCGCCGCCATTTCGCGGACGAACGCTCAAGGGTTTTCCGCTGGGTGTGTCGTCGTCGGAAATTCGCGCGCGGGTGAAGGCAGGTTTGCCGATTGACCCGTTCGTGCCGCCGCCGGTGGCGGAGGCGATTCGTGGTGCGAAGCTTTACGTCTGAAAACTTCATCGTCCTCGTCGTCCTCGTTCTCATAATCAAAAACAAAAAGTCGAGGACGAAGAACGAGGACGAGTAGGATTAAAATTTATTCGTGTCCATTCGCGTCAATTCGTGGTTAAATACCTCCGGCAACTATGGATTCCAGAAAACTTGCCCGGCTTTGCCGCGAATTCGCGGACAATAAAAAGGCGGAAAACATCGTCATCCTCGACGTGCGCAAATTGTCGTCGGTGACAGATTATTTTGTGATTGCGTCCGGTACGAGCGAACCGCATTTGCGCGCCATCGTGGATGAAATCACCGACCGGTTGCGCGAGGGGCACGGCATGCGCCCGCGGGCGGTGGACGGCACGGTGCATGGGGCGTGGGTGGTGCTGGACTATTTCGACGTGATCGTCCACATCATGCGACACGACATCCGCGAACGTTACGACCTGGAAGGTCTCTGGGGCGACGCGCCACGGGTGAAGCCGAGGAAGAAAGCCGCTCCCAAAAATTTGTAGGAAACGGCGTGAGGAGGTTTCTACGAGCTGCTTTTCGTTGGTAATTCGTTCGCCGCCTTCACCATTTCGTCCAGAAGCTTTTTGAAGTCCTCCAAACCCGGGGCCGGGACTATGATATTGTCGCGCCGTCCACCAACGTCTTCGGTGATGCGCAGGAACCGTCCCCGCGGATTTTCCTTGAGCGTAAAGATGAAGGTTTTGCGCTCAATCTGCACCTGCCCGGATTTGAGTGTGTCTTCGTTGACTGGTGGTTTGGGCTGACTGTAAGGCCGCCCGCCAAACGGTGATGGTCGCTCGTTTGAGATCATAATTTCCCGCTGAAGACGCCCGCAGCGCCCAATCCAGCTCTAACGGGAATTTCAGCGACAACAGCAATTTGTCAAATGGCAAAATGGAAACCAGCCTGCCCGTGACACGGGCAATTCACTGTCAGCCTTCTTTAGAGCTGACGCTAAGTGCATGATTACAAAATATTTGCCGCCAGCTCGGCAAGTTCGGATCGTTCACCTTTTTGCAATTCGATGTGCGCGGCGATGGCTTCAGAGCGGAAGCGGCTGACGACGTAGTTGAATCCGTTTGACGACGAGTCCACGTAGGGATTATCAATTTGATACGGGTCACCGGTGAAGATGATTTTCGTGCCGCTGCCGACGCGTGTGATGATGGTTTTGGCTTCGAGCGGCGTCAGGTTTTGCGCCTCGTCAATAATCATGAACTGGTTGGCAATGCTGCGCCCGCGGATGTAGCTCAACGCCTCGACGACAATGCTGCCGGAGCGCATCAAGTCGCCGCTGCGGCGATGGTCGTGGCCCATGTTGAGGTCGCTCAACATTTCCAGCGCGTCGTGAATCGGCTGCATCCATGGCGCGAGTTTTTCCTCGAGCGAACCGGGCAAAAAGCCGAGCTCCTTGCCCATGGAAATGGTCGGCCGCGCGACCACGAGCCGGCGGAATTCGCGATCAAGCACGGTGCGCTTCAGTCCGGCGGCCATCGCCAGCAAGGTTTTCCCCGTGCCAGCCTTGCCCATGAGCGTGACGAGCTTGACGCGGTCGCCCAAAAGCGCGTCGAAGGCAAAATGCTGCTCGCGGTTGCGCGGTTTGATGCCCCAAACACCTTCGCGGCTGTCAATAATGGGCACCAGCTTTTGGCCGGTAACGTCCACCTTGGTGAGCGCGGTGCGTTTGGGATTCGTTTCATCGGTGAGCGTGCAGTATTCGTTCGGAAAATATTTTCTGCCGCTGCTGAGTGCGAGCTCACCTTTGGCACGGAAGGCGGCCATTTTGTCCGTGCCGACAGACATTTCCACCATGCCGGTGTAAAGGTCGGTGATGGACACGCGGTCGCTCTCGTAATCCTCGGCCTGCAACCCGAGCGCGTCGGCCTTGATGCGGAGATTGATGTCCTTGCTGACGAGGATCGTCGGATTTCTCGGCTGCGATTTTTGGATGGCGGCGGCGAGCGAAAGAATCCGGTTGTCCACGGTGTTGCCATTGATATGGGCGTCGCCGTTGACCTGCCCGTTCTTTTGAAACGCGATTTTCAATTTGCCGCCGTTGGGGAGTTTCACGCCCTCGCTCAGGCTGCCGTCGCCGCGAAAGCCGTCGAGCATCCGCGATACGGTGCGCGCGTTCTGGCCAAGCTCGGTGGACTCGCGCTTGAAGCGGTCAATTTCCTCGATGACTTCG
Organism: uncultured Verrucomicrobiae bacterium; assembly: GCA_963842445.1. Classification (GTDB taxonomy): domain Bacteria; phylum Verrucomicrobiota; class Verrucomicrobiia; order Limisphaerales; family UBA11358; genus UBA11358. The sequence continues at coordinate 22,236 of CAWJHF010000013.1, forward strand.
ATGGGAACCAGGACATGATTGTCCTCAAAGCTCAACAGTGAATGCGGGTCGTGCAGGAGGACATTGGTGTCAATGATGTAGTTCTTCACAATTCAAAATAAAAAATGGAATGGGCGGAAAGGAGAGAGCGGGTTGCCGGGGCCACCTTTTTTCATTTTGTCTTTTTCCTTTTTAATCTGCTCATCCGCCGATGCCAATCCTTGAGATGATTGTGCGCCGACGGCAATTTATAATGGCCCGAGTAAAGAAAATTTTCAAGCATCCCGAACAAATCGAAATCCACGAAGTGCGGGCGATCCCCCAGCAAAAATGGATGGTGCGCCACCATTTCCTCGAACGGCACCAAACCCTGCTCCAGTCGCTTCAACCACTCGCCCTGCTGTTTGCGCCACTGGTCAATGCAGCCGCGTCCAAACTTGCGTTCCTTAAACCGGAGAAAGGGGAGCTGGTCCGCCGGGGAAAGGTTTTCCTTCCAGTAAATGTCGTTCAGCCGAAAACCCGCGCCTTCAATTTCATTCTCGATGCAGCGCCAGAGGATGGATTGGACGCCTTCGAGTTCAAACGGGAACAGGCCGAGTTGAAATTTCGCGTCGAGATACTTGGCGATGACTTGCGAATCGTCGTTGAGTTCAAAAATGACATCCTTGCCGTCCCTGACGATGGGCACGCCGTAGTAGCGTTGCCGGGTCAGTTTCCAAACCAGCGACCGGTCGTGGTTCGGAATGTTGATGATTTTGAAGCGGGCTCCGGCAAATTCCAGGATGCAGCGCTGGACAATGCAAAACGGGCTCCAAGGAAATTGAATCAACTCAATCATGTCAAAATAACTGCTGCTCTTCCCGCACTTTAGAACCCGCCTCCGGTGGTGACAAGTGCAAAGCCGCTGAATGGCCTATCCAGCAGTCGCAGCCCCAACGTCAACCGGCAGTGAAATGCGAACGACCCCGGATTTGCCGGATTGTGGCGGAACGATTTCCAGTTTGCCGTGATGGGTTTCAATGATTTTCCGGCTGACGGTCAAACCGAGTCCAAGTCCAACATTGCGCGTGGTGAAGAACGGTGAGGGCGCCTGTTTGGCGGCTTCGGTGGTAAAGCCGGAGCCGTTGTCCTGCACTTCAATTTGCAGGTCTTGATGGCCATTGTCGCCTTCGGTGTGCAACTTGACATCAATCTTCGGCTCCTTGGGATTGGCCTGAAGGGCATTGAGCATGACCTCGGCAAGAGCGTGCTTCAATGCCGCGCGGTCGCCGGTGACGACGGCGGGTTTGCCCCTGTTTTCGCAATGCAACTGCGCGGCCTCGACCGGCTGATGCTGGCGCGCCTCCTGATAGGCTTCCTGAATCAGCGGCTCGAGCGGGAAGGCTTGCGGTTCAACTTGTCCATCACGCGCGAGAAAACGCATTTGATTGATGAGCCGCGTGACACGCCTGACGCCATCGGTCAACGCATGATCGAGCGACTTGCGGAACTCGGCGTCCCGGTATTTTTCGGTGAGCAACTGCTGGTGCGTGGAGAGCGGCACCATGGCATTGCCAATCTCGTGCGCGAGGCGGTCGGCCATGGATTTGACCAGGCGAAGATTGGCCGCCTCGATTTCCAACCACCGCAACTGCTCGCTCTGCGTGAGGTCCTCGGCCGTCAACAGCGCGGAGACGGGCACGGTGGAATCCTGCCGCTGGAACGGAACAACGCTGACGCTGTAAACCGTGCCGGGCGAATTGTCCGGCTCGAACTTGAACGGACCGAGGGCCGCGCCGGTGCGCAAGACCTGATATATTTTCGCGCCAAGCGATTGCGGCAAATCGGTGAATTCCAGTTCGCCGCTGCGCTGGTTTTTTCGGCCGAAATGCCGGCGCGCGGCCTTGTTGGCGTGGAGCACTTTCAGGTCGCGTCCCACGACGATGCACGCGCTGCTCAGTTCGCGCAGCACGTCAGTCATCATCTCATGGTTGGCGGCAAGCTGGTCGTACAGCCAGATGTTGCGGAGCGCCAGTCCGACCTGTTCGAGCAAATGGAAAATCAGTTCCAATTCGTCGTTGGCGAGCGGTTCGCCGGTGACGCGGCCGTCGAAAACGGCAACGCCGACGATGGTTTCGCGGTCAAGGATCGGCACGGCGATTTGCGCGCCGAGCAGTTCAAATTCCTTCTGCGTCCCGGCATCTGCGCGCGCCTCGTCACTGTTGCGGCGCAGAATCCGGCCCAGACTCGCCAGTTGGGCGCCGATGCCGGAATCGGGTGACAGTTCAAAATGTTCGAGCAGCCCCGGCGCGATGCCGATCGCGGACACGGCGCGCAGGCGGCGGCCTTCCTCCGCCGAAGTCGGTTCAACAGGCGGTGAATGGGGGCGGTTCAGGAAAATAGCGGCGCGGTTGACACCGAGGGTTTCGCGCAGGAAAAGCAGGAATTGCTTGAGCATCAACCCGGCGTTGAGGGAATGCATGAGGATGGACGAAAAATCGCGCAGCACGCCGAGGGTTTGCGACGCGCCAACAAACCGCGGCGCAGGAGGTTCCACGGTTCGAGGGAACGGCGGCGACACGGACACGGACGGTGACGCTTGAGTGATGCGCTCCGGCACTGCCCACAAACGGTCCAGCAGTTCGCTCAGGAGCCGGATCCGGACGGGCTTGGTCAGAACATGAGTCACGCCGTGCAGGTAGGCTTCCTCTTCCCATTCGGATTTCTTGGCGGCGGTGTAGGCGATGACCGGGCATTTGGCATCGTGCCGGCGAAGTTTTTCGATGGCCCAAATGCCCTGCACCCCGAGCAGTTCGAGATCGAGAATGCACGCACTGGCCAGACCATGTACCAGCAGCGGCTCGGCTTCCTGCGCGTCGGCGCGGTGGACAACGCGATACTGCTCCGGGCTCAGACCCGCGCGAATCGTTTCGGCGAAATCCGGATGAGCGGCCAAAACCAAAAGCGTTTTCATCGCGTTGCCGTTCCGAACGGACCCAACCTGTTCTCGGTTGGCGTCACTAGTGTCGGATTATGTACTGCTTTTGGCTTCAGGTCAATCCATTATTAGCCGGAGGCTTGCGCGACAAAAATTGGCTGAAAAAGGCTAAAGAAAGCTGAAAATCAACAACTTATAAGAAGACCCACTCCAGCTATTCAGACGAAATCAATTTCCCCCACAATTCCTCGTTGAGGAGGACCTTCTGGAGAAATTCCTGTTCGCTGGGTTGCGCGGCGTGTTCTGGATTGAGCGGCAGGCAAATCGTGAACGTGGTGCCGCGACCGGGCTGGCTTTTGGCGTCAATTTTACCGCCGTGGTGATAAACAATAAAGAAGCACGCCATGAGGCGAATGCCGTATTCGGACGGCGTGTCGCTGCGCACGACGAATGGATCGAACACGACGCGCAACGCTTCCTGTGCCAGGCCCGGCCCGTTGTCGCTGATTCGAACAAGGATTTCCGGCTTGGGGCCGCTATTTTTCAGTTCCGCTGTCAGCGTGACGCGGCTGCCCGCCGGCAGGCTGGCCAGTTCGTCTTTCAGCAAAAGCTCGAACAGCCGGTAAAATTGCGGCTTGTCCGCCTGCAGCGCCGGCAACGAATCAGGAATCTGGTTGTCAACCTGGATGCTCCGCGCGGCGAATTGATCCTCAAACGATTTGAGGGCCGCGCTGATGGCTTCGTGGATGAACACCTTGTCGGTAAAATGAAACGATGGCGTTCCGGATGCTGTCCACAAATCCTTGAGCAACCCGTTGATTTTTTCGATCTGTGACTGGACGTTCTGGTGGTATTCCTTCCAAAAATCGGGATTGCGCAGACCATTCATCGCCGATTTTTCCTCGGCCATTTTCACCGGGGCGAGGTCGAGAAACGTCTTTACCGCCACGAGCGAGTTGCGGATGTGATGGCTGAGGCCCGCGGCCAGCAAGCCCAGGCTCACAATCCGGTCGGCAATCATCATGTTGCGGATCACCGACATTTTTTCCCGGAGCAACTGGTCGCGCTCCAGCCGCACCATGAAGAATTCCAGGCCGCGCATGAGTGTTTGTTCAAGTTGCGGCGGGTCCCATGGCTTGCTGACGTATTTGTAAATCGCGCCGCTGTTAACGGCGTCAATGGCGGCGTCCATGTCCGCGTAAGCGGTGACCAGTATGCGAATTATGTGCGGTCGGAGCTTGCGCGCGCGTTCCAAAAGCCACACGCCTTTTTCGCCGGGCATCCGCTGGTCGGTCATCAACAGGCCGATTTCATCGGCGCGCTCTTCGAGCAGCTTCAGGCCGTCCTGGGCGTTGGACGCCGTAAAGATGTGAAATTGATCCCCAAACGCGCGGGAAAAATTGGCCAGCGATTTTTCCTCGTCGTCCACGTAAAGGATTGCAAATCTCTTATAGTTGTACAAATTCTCCATGACGTTGCTCCGACGAAACGGCGGGTTGACGCTGCATGGGAAATTCGAGCGTGAACTCGCAATACTTGCCCTGTTCGGTCCTGACGGAAATGCGCCCGTCATATTCCCGGACAATGCGATAGCAAATGCTCAAGCCCAATCCCATGCCTTCGCCCACTTCCTTCGTCGTGAAAAACGGATCAAAAATCTTGTCCAGGTGCTCCGCGTCAATGCCTGTGCCATTGTCCCGAATCACGATGAAGCTCCGCTCGTTTTCCATGCGGCCTTCGATCCAAATGGCCGGTTGCTCGCCGGCAAATTTTTTATGCCGCAACGCGTCCAGTGAATTTTGCAACAGATTCACCAGGATGTGAACCATTTTATTGCGATTGGCCCAAACCGTCTGGCGTTCGGCCAGCCTGGTCTCTATCCGCACCTTGTCACGCCATTCGCCGCTCAAAAACCGCAGCGCCGCGCCGACCACCTCGGCCACCTCGACCTGGTCGCGCGGTTCGTTGTCGGGATGCGTGAACGTGCGGAGGTCGGACACGATGTTGCGCACGCGCTTGATGCCATCTTCCACGTCCCTGAGAATTTCCTCGTATTCGCCGCGCTGCTCCGGGGCGAGCAATTTGCTCTTGTGGCGCAAGGCGAACAGGCCGGTCGTGGCGAAATTCAGCGGATTGTTGATTTCGTGAATGATGCCCGCGCTCATGCGCCCCAGCGACGCGAGCTTCTCGGTTTGCACCAACTGCGATTCGGTGTCCTTGAGCTGTTCGATGGTGGATTCGAGCGCCTGATTTTGCTTGGACAGCTTGCGTTGGTACCCGTGCGACTCGACCAGGTTTTTGATGCGCACGTGCAATTCCGTCGTCGAAAACGGTTTCGCCAGGAAATCGCTCGCGCCGACTTCCAGCGCCGTCAGTTTCGTTTCCTCATCAGCGCGCGCGGTGAGCAGGATGACCGGAATGTTTTGCGTGGGCGTGTGCGCGCGGATTTCGCGGCAGGCCTGCAGGCCGTCCTTCTCAGGCATCATCATGTCGAGCAGAATGATGTCCGGCAAAAACTGGCTCGCCTTCTCCACCGCCTGTTGTCCGTCCACCGCCTCAATCACCTCGTACTGTGTGGCCAACTGCGATTTCAAAAACCGCAGCATGTCCGGCTCGTCATCGGCCACCAGCAACGTGGCGCGTCTGCCGTTGCCCGTGAATTCGACCGGCTTGACGGCCTGCTGCAACGGGGTCAACGCCGGGAACAGTTCCGCGCGCCGATACAAATTCGCCAGCCATTCTTCCGAGGTCTTAGTCGTATCGGCTTCGGCTCTCCGCAAAATGTCTGTGTCGGTTTTAGCCCGCTGCCCTTTGTCCACCGCCTCGGCCTTTTCATAAGGCAGCCGGACGGTGAACGTCGTGCCTTTGCCTTCCTGGCTTTCCACCGTGACTTTGCCATTTTGGACTTCGACCAGTTCCTTCACGAGCGCCAGACCGATGCCCACGCCTTGATATTTGCGCTTGGACGAACCGTCGGCCTGCCAGAAGCGGTCGAATATAAACGGCAGGTTTTTCGCGGCGATGCCCATGCCGGTGTCGCTCACGATCAAAACGAATTCTTCACCCTGTTTTTCGGCGCGCAATGACACGCGACCGCCGGCGGGCGTGAACTTGAGCGCGTTGAACATGAGGTTGAGCACGATTTTTTCCAGCTTGTCGCGATCGCCCAGCACCGCGCCCAGCGCCGGGTCCACAAACGTTTCGAGCTTGATGCGTTTGTCGTCGGCCACCTGCCGCGCCGCGCTGGCGAGGCCCTTGACGAATTCCGCGACTTCGAGCGGCTCGTGTTTGACTTCCATGCGGCCGGATTCCAGGCGGACCAGCGCGAGCAAATCGTTGATGAGTTTGAGCAGCCTCATGCCGTTGGCGTGCATCGTGTCAAGGAGGTTGAGCGTGTCCTCGTCGAACACGCGGTTGAAACGCTGCATCAGCGATTCCAGCGGCGCGAGCAGCAGCGTGAGCGGCGTGCGCAATTCGTGGCTGATGTTGGCGAAGAAGCGGCTTTTGATCTGGTCGAGTTCGAGGAGCTTCCGATTGCTTTCTTCGAGCGCCGCGCGGTTTTTGTCCAGTTCATAGCGCAAGGCAAATTCGCGGAACCGTGACAGGCTGTGGAAATAGCTGCCCGTGACGACGATGATCCCGGTCAGCGCCAAAAAATAGAGGTTGTTGGCGAATACGCCAACACCAGCGGTGGTTGCCGGAATGCGGCCATGAGCGAGAGAAGCCGCGACGTAAAGCACAATGACCAGTGAAGCTGCGGTAAGGCTTTCCCAGAATGTCCAATGCAATACGAAGGCCAGAACCAGAAGCACAAGGTTCAAGCCCGCGTAATAAGGAGAAGCCGCGCCTTCCGTGGCGTAGATCATCCAGGCCATAAACGACGCGGGAATCATGAAGAGCGTCACGCCGAGGGTTCGATAATGTCGTCGGCCGAAAGCGGTCAGGAGAATGCCGAAGAAAATGGCGATTAGAGCTGAACTCTCGATGCGCAGTTGAATGAACAAGCCGAGTTTGTCCGGGTAAACGTACTCGTCCAGGATAATGCCGGCCGGCATCAACAACATGCCGATCACGCAGGCGACCTTGAAGTTGTTGACCGTCACCTCGCGATCGTATGCGGCGAACGCCTGTCGAATTTCCCGGTTGTCGAGAACGGTGCTAGGCATGGCTCGGCTTTCTCACTTCGACAAACACATTGACGCCGGTGGCATCTTCCACCACACGCTTCGCGTCGGCGGGCACTCGTTCCGGAACCAGCGTTGCGCTCTTTTTGGCATCCCGATATATCAGATGCCAGTCAAGAACAAACTCCAGCATGTGGCGGAACGGCTTGTAATCGTCCACATTCGTGACGACCAGCAGTCCACCGGGTGCCAGCCGGTCGTAAAAAATGTTCATCAACTGCCTGCACGTGTGGTCGGATAGATAATCAAACAGTCCCGTGCAATAAATAAAATCATACTCATGGTTCCGGTCGGCGCCCCTCACAACCGGCTTTTGCCCCTCTTTGAGCATCTGGAGGACCGATTTTTTCTGGAACTGGAGGGAGGTTTTGCGTCCAAACTGCCTTTTGATGTCTTCCACCGCTTTGTTGGCGTGTTCGATGGTTTCGCGGTTGAAATCCGCAAGCGTCAACTCGGCATGGTCGCTGGACGGGTAATCGCGGAGAAAGCGTTGCACCTCCACCGCCGGCCCGCAGGCGAAGTCGAAGACGCGCGCCTTGCGCTGGTTTGTCCCCGTTACGCGCAGGGTTTCACTTTGCAGACGGTCCGTCAGATACGCCAGCCGGTTGCGATGCGCCTTGGATGGCCACTGGCTGAGAAACCAGAGATTGACCATTTTGGCGAAGAGGGAAGCCCCTTCATGCGGATCGCGCACGATCATGTTCACCATTTCATAATCGCCGGCATAACCGAGCGGCTTGTGATACGCGCGATACGCAAAGGGCGAGCAAAGCATCAGGGGATGCAATTGTCTTTTGGAAAAACTCCGGTGAACCGGCCTCAAATCTTCAGCAATCTGTCCGGAAATGGCTTCCAGCCGCTCGTGCATGGCGTCGAATGCAGGCACGATGGATTGTCCCAGTTGCCGGGCGACATGCTGCTCCATCTCCAGACGGTCCCGTGCCGGCGAGGAACGAATGCCCAGTTCGATTTGCGCCAGCCAGATTTGCAGGTCGGCCAGGAAGGTCTGCATGTCCGCAATGACCACTTTGAATTCCGGGAGCACCTGGTAAAGCTTTTGCCATTCTTCGAGGAACGTCTCGAACTCCTCCGCGAGCCGCCCGTCGCCTTGTGACAACAGGCCGAGGTCAACGTCCATCCAGTGCGCTTCATTCAGCGTCGCTTCGCAAACAACGTTCAGACCCGCATCCACCACGTTGTGGACAATGGCGCGGCCCGAATAAATTGTCCGATCCCGGAGAACGATTTTGAATTCACTCAGCACCTCGGAAAACCGCGGCGTCACCCCCGGATTATACAGTTCGAACACGGCCTCGTGCCGCGTCACGCGCGTGGGAATGCCGCGCAACTCCAGCCCGTCGGCAGTCTGGAACGCCACCAGACTTTCCTTGACACCGGAAGGACTCGAAGCGGTTTCGCTTTGCGCAATTTCCTTGAGCTGGCGAAGCTGCTGTCTGTTCTCTCCGTTCCCGTTGTTGTTGGCGACCTGATTCATTCCAGAGGAAATGAATAGACCATTTTCCACGCCAAAACAAAGCAGATTCTCTGCGGTTTTAACTGGCACTGCCATTGCTTTGTCCGACCTGCCGCCGCGCGCAGGTATGATGTCCGATGCGGCTGCTTGGATCGAAACCGGCAAAATGGATGCTTGTCTTGTTACGAGACAGGCATCGTATCGAAATATACGATGATTCTTTTTGAAACATGCGCGAAAATGCAGCGGCTGCATCGGGTGTCGGGAAGGGAGAATGAACGTCTGGCGCGCGCGGTGGCCGGCCTCAGTCCGCACAATCAACCGTTGCGGACATTTGGGGATATGCCTAGCATCGCCCGGTCAACCACGATAAGGACGCTTTGGTTATGATGCGAACAACCGGCTTCGCCCCCCATGCCGCGGTTCTGCCTGCTTTCACCGGTTGCGCCGCTCCGCCGAAGGCTGGAACGCCGCCCGGCGGCAAATCGCATTCCGTCCCTTTTGGCGCGAACAAAATCCACTACGTCACCGTGGGCAGGGGAAAACACACGATCGTTTTCGTCCATTGCTGGGCGGGCAATCTCGGTTTCTGGCGCGAACAGGTCCCCGCGCTCGCGGACAAGGCGCGGTTGGTGCTCATTGACCTCCCCGGCCACGGCCAAAGCGACCAGCGGCCCGCGGCTTGCACCATGGATTATTTCGCCGGCGCGGTTCTCGCGGTGATGCGCGACGCCCGGGTGGACAAAGCCACGCTCGTCGGCCACAGCATGGGCGGGCCCGTCATTTACTGCGTTTGCAAACAGGCGCCGGAGAAAGTTGCCGCGCTGGTGGTGGTGGACGGATTCCTGCGCCGGCCCCGGGTGACGCCCGAAGAGGCTGAAAAATTCATCGCGCAGTTTCGCGCGCCGGAATATCGCGAGCACACCCGGCGGTTTTTCGGCGCGATGTTTCCCGCTCCCGGCACCGAAGCCCTGCGCGACCGGGTTTTGTCCGAAATGCTCGCCACGCCGCAAAGCGTGATGCTCGGCGCGATGGAGGGAATGTTCAACCCGGACCAGCCGGATTGGGGCCTGAAAAAGGTGGAGGTGCCCGTGCTGGTCATCAACGCCAAAGGCCCGATGTGGGGCGCCGACTGCGCAAATCACGTCCGTTCGCTCTCGCCGCAAACCGATTACCGCGTCATGGAGGGCGTGGGCCACTGGCTCATGCTCGAGCGACCGGCGGAATTCAATGCCATGCTCATGGACATGCTGGGGAAGTTCGATCTGATTGCAGAGTAGGACAACGCGCCGTGTCTTGGAACGGCCGCAAAAAGGCGCAAAGCAAGGGATTGGAATGCGCCGGTGTTTTTTGCGCGTCTCGCGCCTTTTTGTGGCGAATCAATCGCGGCTTTCAGATTAAACCCGAAAACCGAAATAGGTGGGGACATCGCGCTGCGATGTCCCCGCGCCGCACAGGCGCGGAACAGGCACACGCCCACAGCAAGCCATTCGCACCGTTGGCTTCGCCCGCTGAACGCGGGTGGAGACCGCGCAGCGCACGGTCCCTGCCTGATTCCCGGATGGGATGACTTCGGTTTTCGGATTAAAAATGCAGCCCCACCGTCACGAAAATCGCGTGGCTGATGAAATTATACGTGCCGTTGGCTGTCTGTCCGGCTATCTGTCCTCCGATGGTCGAGGGGGTGCTGCCGGTGACCGTGTGCGCCGGGCCATAGCCGAATTGATAGGCGATGTCGAAATCGAAACGCTTGCCTTTGTGCCCGGCGCCGACGCTGAAAAAATACCGGTCCAGGTCCGCCGCCAGCGGTGTGTAATAGGCATTTGGAACCGAGTTTTCGTTGAAAACGAAGCCAGCGCTCGCGTGCCACCCGTCGTCAAAATACCGCGTCACGCCAAACTCGTACATCCAGCTCGCCTGCCAATCGAGTATCAAAGTAGGCGGATTCGGGATTGTAAATTCCGGCGCTTGCCGGATGGTTATCGTTCCGAAACTGCTCCAGTCCGTGTAATCCGCATCAAACTCCAGGTTCCATTTGGGCGTAGGCCGGTATGAAAGCCCACAAACAACCGTTAAAGGAAACGTAAAATCTGCTTGCGCGGATTCGACTGTGAGCGGCAATTGGGAAAGTTTCTCGGCCTCGGTTTGGCCGGCGAAAGTAATGGTCGTCGAACTGCGGAAGGTCGCGCCGATTGAAATTTGCTCAATTGGTTGCCAGAGCACGCCCAGATTGTAGCCCACGCCCCAACCGTCACCCTTAAAGCGGAAGAAGTTGGGCGGCAGCGGGGTGGCGATCATGCCTTGTTCCAAATCCATGTTCCCATAGTCAACCATCAGGCCGGCCCCGATGGAAAAATTGTGCGCCAGTTTCACCGCGATCACGGGATTGATTCTGAGGTACGTGAGCGAGCCGCTCAGGGCAACGGCGCGGAAACCGGTGTTCTCCGGCCAACTCATGCTCCCGCCATAAGGCGCATAAACACCCAATCCAAAGCTCAGGGGCAGATTCTCCGGAGTGTAGGTGTAGAACAACTGGGGAGCTGCCGCGAGGTTGTCTGAACTGTGATAGGTATTGCCACTGTTTGGGGGACTGTAAGTCGGGTCGAGATAAATTCCATAAATGCCGGAACGAAGATTGTTGCCTTCAAGCTGGGTGATGCCCGCGGGATTGTAATAAATGGCCGACGGATTATCCGCCGTGGCGGCAAATGCTTCGCCGCGCGCGGTCGCAAAGGCATCCTGGCTCGCCAGCCGAAAGCCATTCGCTGATAGCGTCAATGGCAGACCGCCCAATACGGCTGTCGCCAGGAGCTTCACTGTGTTGCGTCGGTTCATAATCAGCGATTCATCGGTTCAAAAAACTGAACAAACACCGTAGGAACGCATAGGTGTGCGCTTGGGCCAGCAGGTTACCTGCCGCTTTGCGTCACGCCAGCAAATATCCATTGATTCTCCGAGAAAGAACTCCGCGAGTCCCGCCGTATTCTTTTCTGTCCGCTGGATGCTGTCTTTACTTTGGTCCGGCTGGAAGTAAACTTGGAAAATTGTGAATAGCCTCATTCGATTCACTCTGAGCGTATTGCTGTTCGGACTTGCCGTTTTCCCGGCACAGGCTGAATTCAGTTCGATTTACATTTTTGGAGACACAATTTCCACCACGACCAACAACACATCCCCCTATCCGAGTGGGACAAATTATTTTGGCCGCCGCTATACCAACGGCCGGGTCTGGGTTGAAGTGCTGGCGCAGGAACTGGGCTTGACCAATAACTACTGGTACTCCACCAACAATTTGTATTCCGTATCATACACCAATCTGACTTCTTTAACCACCAATTGGTCTTACTCCAGCAACAATTGGTCTTACTATGCTGATGACAGCAGCAAATTGGTGCAAAATGTCGGCAACTTCAAAGCACCAACAAACGCGCCTAATTCGCTGTTTGTCGTCTGGGTCAACGATGCTGACTTTGTCGATGGTGTTACAGACGGCAACGGCACGAACATTGCCCTTTGGACTAACGCCATCAACCAGTTCTTAACCAACCATTTTGTGGCCATCACAAACCTGTATGCCAAAGGCGCTCGCACATTGGTCATGCCCAATGCCGTGGATATAGGCGAGGTTCCGGTTTATTATAGTTATGCCCCCGCCACGAACGGTTTCCTCCGACAAATGGTCACGAATTTCAACGCTGCCTTCACCACTACGTTGATGAATCAGATTAAGATGAATTGTCCCGGCATTACGATTTATGTCCCGGACTTTTTTTCCCTGCTCGACAACATGCTGACGAATGCCGCCGCCTATGGGTTGACCAATGCCGGAAATTATGCGCTGAATCAGAACCCCCCTGGCGTACTCACGAACTTGTCCATGACCGGCCCGGGCGCAAACTACATCTGGTGGGACGATGAGGACCCGACCGCGAAGGCCCATGCAGTGATGGCCGATGTCGCCCAGCAACTAATCTCGCCGGCGCAAATCACCAATCTCACAGTGCTCAACGGCAGCAACCAGTTGGATGTGGCCAGCCTTCCAATTGGCCTGAACGGTTTCGTGGATGGCAGCACGAATCTTGCCCTCGGGAACTGGACGACTGTGACAAACGTTGTCAGCACCAACGCGACGCAGGCGGTCTTTGTCCCGGCCTCCGGGCCGATGCAGTTTTATCGGCTGCGTTTTCCCTACGCCTGGTCCTGGCCATAGCCCGCCATCACCTCATCCAAAATTGGCAGGGTCGCGCCGCTCGCGCGTCCCAACCGTTCATTGAAAATGTAGCAGCCGACGTGCGGAGGCTCCATCTGAAATCCGAAATCCGAGTCCTGAAATCCAAAATGAACAGAGCCTCGTCACCTCGGCTGCTACGAAACCAGGGTTTTTTTGACGGCTCGTTACACCGGCGAAGTTGTCATCTCCGATCATTTTCCCAGCGCTTCGTGACCCCACCGCAGCATGCGTTCGGTCGTTTCCCAACTGATGCACGCATCGGTGAGCGACACGCCATAGCGCAGGTCGGCAAGGTTTTTCGGAATCGGCTGATTGCCCTCGTTGAGGTTGCTCTCGACCATCAGGCCGATGAGCGAACGCGTGCCGGCCATGCGCTGCTGAATCACACTGCGCCACACGTCTTCCTGCCGCGCAGGTTGTTTGCCGGAATTTGCATGGCTGCAATCCACCATCAGCACCGGCGGCAGTTTTTCCGATTTCAACTTCTCCTCCGCCGCGCGGATGCTTTTGGCATCGTAATTCGTCTGCGTCCGTCCGCCGCGCAGCACGATGTGCGTGCTGGAATTGCCGGTCGTGCGCACGATGCTCGTGACGCCGTCCTGGTCAATGCCCAGAAAACTGTGCGGATGCCGCGCCGCGCCCATCGCGTCAATCGCCGATTGCAGGCTGCCGTCCGTGTTGTTCTTCAAACCGACCGGCATCGAAAGGCCGCTGGCCATCTCGCGGTGCGTTTGCGATTCCGTCGTGCGCGCCCCAATCGCCGCCCACGTGACCAGGTCCGCGATGTATTGCGGCACGATGGGGTCCAGAAATTCCGTCGCCGCCGGCAGACCCAGGCCGGTGATTTCCAGCAACAACCGCCGCGCAATTTTCAAACCGGTTTCGATGTCCTGCGAACCGTCGAGGTGCGGATCGTTGATCAAACCCTTCCAGCCGATGGTCGTGCGCGGTTTTTCAAAATAGACGCGCATGACGATTTCCAGGCGGTCGGCGAGTTTTTCGCGCAGCGCATTGAGCCGCGCCGCATAATCCAGTGCGCCTTTTTCGTCATGAATCGAGCAGGGACCGACGATGACGAGCAGGCGCGGGTCTTCCTGCCGCAAAATGCGGACGACCCGTTCGCGGCTGCGCGCGACGGTGGCGTTGGCCGCGTCGGTCGCCGGCGACTGCGCCTTCAACTCGCGCGGCGTCAGCAGCCGGACGATTTCCTTGACGTGTAAATCCTGCGTCCGATACATGCGAACCAGTATAGCGCGTTTTGGCTTCGGGAAAAGGGCTAACTGGTGAGTGGCACAGGCTTCCAGCCTGTGAAAATCAATTGCTACCAAGGCTGAAAAGCAAAGCGGGCGTCGGGCAACACACGTATCATAGCCAATTCAAAATCTTTCCAGATTTCATTTCCTTCCTTTCGCGTCTTTGACGATTTGCACCCGCACAGCGGTTTCGGCTGATACCACTGGCGGAACAAAGGATGTGGAGCGCGGGCAAAGTTTCAAAAAATTCATTCCTGCGCTTTCAAGGTGAAATGAGTGTCACGGAAATATCCGCCTCGGTCTCACCGTGGCTTTCGGTTGGATTCCCTTGAACCATCATGCTGATATCATTGTGTAGCCTGTCCGACTTTTTCATGCCAATCAGGCGGCCAAGTTTCTGGTCAAATTGAAAAGTCGCATTCATACTTTCGACGTGTTCTGGAATGGCAACGCTTGTTTGCTGTCCCAATTGGTCGAGATAGCCGCCAACATCCTTGTAAATGTCGGATTCATAAAGACTGAAACACGCGACTTGAGCATTGGTCATCGCCTGGTCCAACTCGCGGTTGAAAACCCACGGTTGAACAAAGCCGTCGCCATTGAAAACCACTCCGCCACCAGTTTTTAAGGTGAGATAATTTGTCCAGGAGTCATGGACAGCTATGGAATTTGTCGGAAAGACGATGTAAAAAAGGTTCATGTTATACTTAAGATTGTTCTGCCACGTGTCAATGAAGGGCAAATCTCCATTAATCCTTTGGATATGTCCCGTTGGGTCAAAGTCGAAGTATCCGCTTAACAAATGTGGATAGACTGGCGGCTTCAAATTTTGCGCCTGCGACATTCCAATGCCTTTCGCAGTATCAACCATCACGATGCCGTTTTGCTTGCCGAATATTTCCAACCCGCGAATTGACGTATCCATCTGGCCGCCTGGACCGACAGATTGAATGTCCTCTTCAAAGTCAAATGGCTCATAATAAACGGTCGTCGTGCTGTCTGGATTGGCGCGTACGGCCGTAAGCCTGATTTTGTAGCGAAAGTCCTGAGAATTACGGGTTAGCGAAGAGCGCTCGCCTGCGCGGGCGTCGGTCACGCTCCGCGTTTTGAACTCAACGGCGTAAATCAGCGGCTTGTTAAGCTCGAATTTGAATTTGAAGAATTGCCCGGCGCTTGAATTTGCCGTCACTTCAGCGTGAACGCTTGCCGAAGCAAACCAAAGCGAACCCAAGGCCAGAATTATTGCTTTTGGAATGGGCATGACAGGACGATTATCGTGAAAAAAAATCAATCATCAACTCAATTGTGGGGATGGCCGCGCCCACGCGAACACGATTGAGGAATTTTGGGCGCAGTCGAAACGCTCCATTGACGGAACGCATCACAGCGTCAACTAAACAACAAATCCTTCGCGCTTTGAGTGAGTGGATTAAATGCCTGAAAGAAAGCCACACCGAAAATGATGGGAAATTCACGATACGAAAATTTGTCTCGAAATTTCATGCGTTGAACAAGCGATTCAAACAGTAAGAACCCATTACAGGGCGCGAAGGGACAGTCACCAAAAAAAGAGCCGGAGGAATCCGGCTTTCTCGCCTTTTCACACAATCCCCACCGGGCATTTCGGCAGCGTGCTCACCGGACCGCGAAGATGTAGTTGCACGGCATGGGTCGCGGGAGTATAGGAACATTATGAAAACACTTCTCGTGGCCTTCACATCGCTTCTGCTGCTCGTGACGTTCGCGTGCCTGATGGCGGGCGTCGGCCTCGCGCTCGCCGGCGCCGGCCCGATGGATTTCAACGGCCAGCCGCTGACCGGCGCGCCCCGCTACCTGGCCGGCGCGCTCGGATTGTTCATCGCCGCCATCGCCGTGGTTTTTGCGCTGGTGGTGACGGTGCTGGCGGTGGCCGGCGCGATGCTGGCCGTGTTCGCCGCGCTGGTGCTGACGGGAATGATTTTGCTGGCGGTTGCGCTGCCATTCCTGCTGCCGCTTATCATCCTGCTGGCGGTGTTGTACGTCGTGGTTCTGGCGACCCGCCATTCGCATCGCCCCAGGGCCGCGTGAGCCGGTCCGCCGGAAGTTGAGGCGGAAGAGATTCGGACAAAAGAAGAGAGTCGGAGGAATCCGGCTCTTTCGCCCGGGCAACGATTTCCACCGGGCATTTGGGCAGCGCGATGAGTCCGGCCGGAAGGATTTCCGTGCGCGTCATGGCTTCAGAGTGGCACTGGCTTCCAGCCTGTGAAAATCAATTGCTACCAAGGCTGAAAAGCAAAGCGGGCGTCGGGCAACACACGAATCATACCCAACGCCCACTCTGAACGACGCAGTCAATTTAACCTGCTTTCACGAAATGGCACGTGACATTTTGGCGTCAAATGTGTGACGATTCACACAATCTCCACCGGGCATTTCGGCAGCGCGTCGAGAAACGACTGCCCGTATTGCTTCGTCAACACGCGGTTGTCCAGCACGACAATGATGCCGGTGTCGGTTTTGGTCCGGATCAACCGGCCGACGCCCTGGCGGAATTTCAGAATCGCCTCGGGCAGGGAAAATTCGCCGAAGGAATTCCCGCCGCGCGCTTCAATCGCCTCGATGCGCGCCTCAATGAGCGGATGATCGGGCACGGCGAACGGCAACCGGGTGATGATGACATTGCTGAGTGACTCGCCCGGCACGTCCACGCCCTGCCAGAAGCTGTCCGTGCCGAACAGCACCGAGTCCACGTCGTCCTTGAACTTCTCCAGCATCGTCGAACGCGGCGTGCCGGTGCCCTGCACGAAGCACGCGACGCCGAGCTTGTTGAAAAACGGCTCCATCCGTTCCGCGACTTCCTGCATCAGCTTGTAGCTCGTGAACAGCACGAACGCCTTGCCGTGCGTCTGCTTCACGAAATGACCGATCCAATGTTCCAGCGCGTCGGCGTAACCGGCTTCGCGCGGGTCGGGCATTTTTTGGGCGACGAAAATTTTCATCTGCCGCGCGTAATCAAACGGCGTGCCGACCTGAAGTTGGGTGGCCGATTCCGCGCCGACGCGTTTCACGAAATAGGCGAGCGCGTCACGCCGCCGTAGGACAGGCGTCGCGCCTGTCTCTAATTTTTCTTTTTCAAATGGAGACAGGCAGGATGCCTGTCCTACGGCTGGATCACCCACGCTGCTGCCGAATCCGAGGCGAAATTCCCTTTCGTGCAACTTTACTTTGCCAGGATTCTCTTGGACGTAAGCCGAGAATTTTTCCAACGCCGCCTTATTGCGCACGATGCAATCGAACGATTCGTCCTGCCAGACTTTACCCTCCCGTCGGAGCACGACATTGATTCGTTTTGCAGTAAACGATTTCCAAGATTGCAGGATGTCAGACAGTGTGTGCTCGCCGAGAGGCCGGATCAGACAGTGAACGTGGTTCGGCATGACCACGAAATGACCGAGCCCATAACGCCGGCTGTCGAAGAAGCGCAGTGCCTCCTCGACAATGGCTGCAACCTTCGGTTGCCGCAGCCAGCATTCGCCCAGGCAGTCGTCCAACCAGCGATGAAACCGTTCTGCAAACAGTTCGGCGTACTCTTGCTCCTGTTCCAGAGTTCTTGGTTCGGGATGTTGCCGCAGCCATTCATGCAACTCGGCCTGCCATTGAACCAATTTGTCTTTGGGAATGGAATCCGCCAGCCTGAACGTGACGAAATACGTGCAACCCTCTTGTTTCCAATGTGGCAAATGACGGCTGGTTTTCCCAACCGGCGCATTGGGGTCAAATGGAGCAAACGGCAACACGGGCACGGGGGCGGTCGGCGGCTTTCTTGGCCGTAGGACAGCCGTCGCGGCTGTCTCCATTTTTTCTCTTTTAGTCAGAGACAGGCGCGACGCCTGTCCTACGGCGGTCGCCAGCGTCGCGCTGGTCATGATGATGCTCGTGTCGCTCTCGAACAGGCGCCGGCGCAAAAAATCCGCCACGTCAATCGGCGCAGCGTTCAACGCGAGGTTCTTGTGGGCCTTGCCGCTGCGTTCAACCCAATAAACGTGGTCGGGCGCGCTTTGTTCGAGAAACGCCTTCACCTCATCGCGCAATTCGTCCAGCCGCCGGTTGCACTCAATCAATTCCTGTCCAATGTCCTTGTCCTCGCTCAATTTGATCAAGTCGCTCACGGCTTCGCGCAACCGCTGGATGGGCAGGGTGACGTTGTCTTTGACCAGTTCGGCGCGGCGGATGCGGAGT
The DNA here is from genome assembly GCA_963842445.1 of uncultured Verrucomicrobiae bacterium. Lineage (GTDB taxonomy): Bacteria > Verrucomicrobiota > Verrucomicrobiia > Limisphaerales > UBA11358 > UBA11358. Next base: position 40,492 of record CAWJHF010000013.1, read on the forward strand.
TCCGTCCAGTTCCGTAATTTTCGAGAGGGCGCGCGTCCTCGCGAGCCGTAACTTTCTGATTCCCCCTGAATTTTCTGATTCAATTCCTCGCACGCCACCTCGACGTTTTGAAAAAACTCATCGGCTTCCTTCAGCAAATCCGTCACCAGCTTCACCGCGGCGCCCTTGTGCAATGTGGCGAGCAGGCCCTTTTCCGTGCGCGGATTCCACAGCCGGTTCAGGGCGTAACGCACCTGCCCGCTCGACACGCTCAAACCGATGTGCCGCGACGCCACCTGTTCCATCTGGTGCGCCTCGTCGAAAATCACGAAGTCATTCTTGAATAAAATGCCGCCTGCGATTTCCTCATCAATCCCGCCAAGCAGCGTGAAGAACAACGTGTGATTCAACACCAGCACGTCCGATGAAAGAATCCGGTTCCGCGCGCGCTGGAAAAAGCAGACGCCGTGGTCCCTGGCGAAATCGGATGGAAAGCCGCAGACCTTTGGCGAGCACAGCCCGCGTTCCGAACAGACCTGCGCCCACACTTTCGGGTCCGGCTCAACGTCGAAGTCCGACAAACTGCCGTCCTTCGTCTCCTTCGACCATTCGTAGATGCGCTGGAGTTCCTCGGCCTCGGACGACGTGAACAAATTGCCCGATTGCTGCATCGCCTTTTGGAGCCGGCGCGTGCAGAGATAATTCGCCCGCCCCTTGAGCATGGCGAAATTGAATTTCACCGGCAAAATTTGCGCGAGCATCGGCAGGTCTTTCTCGGTGAGCTGTTCCTGTAAATTGATGGTATGCGTGGAAACGACGGCCTTCTTTTTCTGCGCCACGGCAAAGAGGATTGCCGGAATCAAGTAGGCCAGGCTTTTGCCGACGCCCGTGCCCGCCTCGACGGCGAGGTGCTCCCGGTTTTGCAGCGCGCGCGCCACCGCCACGGCCATTTCCTGCTGCTGCGGGCGGAATTCAAAATTCTTCGCCTTCGACAAAATTCCCGTCGGCGAAAAAATCGCCCCGACCTGTTTTACCAGGTCAACTCCTGCTCCAGCGGGTTGATGTTCGATGACGGAAATCATTTATCGGGCAAAAACTACAAAGGTTCGAGGTTTCATCCAAACAAATCCGGCCATTTTAAGAATTGACTCCTGGAAAACCTGCGTCACTTTGAACCGGTCGCAGGCGTGCAAATCAAAAACAATCGCCCATTATGAACGAAACCATTCCACCGATCTCCGGCAACCCGCCTCAGCCCAAAACTTCCGCTCTCGTCATTTGGAGCCTGGTGCTGGGCATCCTGAGCCTCACCTGTTTTTCCATTCTTAGCGCCATCCCCGGCGTGATTTGCGGCCACAAGGCGCTCTCAAAAATCAAGCAGTCAAACGGCGCGCTCGGGGGACAAGGTTTGGCCATCGCGGGCCTGGTGACGGGTTACCTGGGAATTTTGTGGGCCGTGATTTTCATACCCATGATGATGGCCATAGCCATTCCGAATTTCGTCCAGGCGCGCAATACGGCACAGATGAATGCGTGCATCAACAACCTGCGCCAGATTGATGCCGCCAAGCAAGAGTGGGCATTGGAAAACGGGAAAAAGGGTGACGCAGTTCCTACGGTTCAGGACCTCACGCCGTATATGAGAAATGGAGTTTATACGATTCCGAACCACCGCACGCCAGATACAAATAATGGAGTTTTCCCGACTTGTCCCGCAGGCGGCACATATACAATCGGCGCGGTCAGCAATGCCCCCACCTGCTCGATTCCCGGACATAAATTTCAGTAGTGGCGTCAATCCGCAAACGAATCCACCTGTACCGGCAGAAATTAAAAAATGACGGGCGTGTCCTTTGGCAGGAAGCCGTACGGTTGGACGCGCCCAATGATTTTGCCGGTCATCATTGCCGGCCGGTTTGGTTATTGTTCCGCCATCGGGCTGGATGACGCTTCCGCGGGCGCAATCCGGTTTACCACATTCACGCCATTCACGTCGTCGTAGCTGAACGTGAGGCTTTCTCCGGGCCTGAGGTCGGTCAATTTCCCGTCCGGTTTGCCGTTGACAACAATGGCACAGTCATCGCCCACGTTGAATTTCTTCGTGGCGAACATGGTCTTGGCTTTCAAGGTTTTTTGGTCCAGGTCAATCGCCGTCAAATTGCCGGTGAACGTCGCGCTGGTTTGCGCAATTTCCCGCGCGGTTGGTTTTCCGTTCGGGGCTTCATAGGTCACCGTCACGTGATTGCCGGTTTGAATGTCAGCCAGCGTGCCGGTTTTGCCACCGCGCAATGTGACTCCGCAATCGGCGGGAAGCTGGAACGTCTTGTCCGTCACGCCCAGATGCAATGTCAATGTGTGGGCCGCCGGGTCAATGGCCTTGACCATGCCTTCCTCGGCCATCGGTTTCTGCTGGACGCGGTCCGCGACCAGCACCCCGCTGGCGTTTTGGTAACTGACCACGACCTTTTGGCCCGGTCGCAGGTCGCTGATGACGCCCGCGGGCCTGTCCAGCAACGCATAGGTGCAGACGCTGCCGAGGTTGAATTTCTTGCTCAAGATCAGCCCTTTCACCTCCAGCGTACGGTCAGCCGGGTTTACGGAGACCACCATGCCAGTATAGGTTTTGTCCGGTTTGGCCGCCGTTGCCGTCTGGTCTGCCGATGAGGTGAGGGCTGCTGTCAGTGTCAAAACCGACCCGCAAACGGCTGTCCAAGTGCGTAATGTATTCGTTTTCATAACAATGATTGGAAAAGGCTTCAACATCCCCTGTTCAATCGCCAAAAAGATTTTTATTCACCAAAAAAAGGACGGGAATGCGAAAAACAGCGAATCTTACAGATTTCATCTTTGTCCTGTTCAAACCAGCCCCTTCCAGCTACAAGAAATCAAACCATCTGACTCCATGAAAATTCCGACCCTTGTCACCATCATTGGGATTTTAACCGCCACCCAACTCGTCGCCGCCGACAGCCCGCAGTTTCCCGAGGCCGACCTCATGCGGATTGGCGTTTATTATTACCCGGAAGCCTGGCCGTCAAATGAATGGGCGCGGGACATCGCCAACATCAAAAAGATGGACCTGGAATTCGTCCACATGGGCGAGTTTGCCTGGACGTTCATGGAACCGGAGGAGGGCCACTTCGACTTTTCCTGGCTCGACCGTAACATCGAGCTTTGCGCCGAACAGGGATTGAAAGTTGTTCTTTGCACGCCCAGCCCGACTCCACCCGTCTGGTTGACGCAGGAACATCCCGAGGTGCTGATGGTGGACGCGAACGGCCGCCGGATGGTTCACGGCACGCGGCAGCAGGCGTGCTGGAATGTGGACACTTACCGGGAATACGTCGGCAAGATCGTGGAAGAACTGGGCAAACGTTACGGCCACGACCCGCGGGTCTGGGGCTGGCAGCTCGACAACGAACTCAGCCATTACGGCAAGGAACCCTGCTACTGCGACTCGTGCCAGGCGGAATTCCGCGCCTGGTTGAAGAACAAATACGGCACCATCGAAAACCTGAACGACGCCTGGGGCACCTCCTTCTGGTCGCAGCGTTACCAGAACTTCGACCAGATCCGCATCCCCAACAAGGAGGAGTTGGTTGCCCAGGTCAACGAACACGCGCTGCTCGACGCGCAGCGATGGTTTGCCGATTCGGCGGCTGATTACCTGCGTTTCCAGGCCGGCATCCTGCGCAAGTACTGCGACAACCGCCAGTGGATCACGAGCAACTTCATGCACATGTTCGGCGCGGTGAATCCCGTGCTCAACGGCCGGGATTTCGAGATCATCACTTGGACGCACTATCCGGCACACGGCAATCTCAATGAAGGTCCGCTGGGTTTCCGCCTCGGCAGCGCGGCGGCGATGTCGTTCTCGCACGATTTCCACCGCAGCATCAACGGCTTCGAAGGACTGATGGAGTTGCAACCCGGCCAGGTGAATTGGGGTGACGTGAACCCGCAGCCGTATCCCGGCGCGATTCATTTGTGGATCATGCGCGCGTTCGCGGCGGATGCGAAAATCGTCTGCACCTACCGCTACCGCGAGCCCCTGTCCGGCGCCGAGCAATATCATTACGGCCTCGTCGGCACCGACGGCGCTACGCCCACCACCGGCGGCGAACAATATTCACAGGCCGCGCAGGAAATGACGTTGCTCCGGAAAAATCTCAAGCCCGACGCCAAGGAACCGGCCGCCTACGCCGCGCGCCGCACCGCCCTGCTCTACAACGTCGAGAGCCGCTGGAACATTGACGACCACAAGCAGACCGTCCGGTGGGACACGATGGAGCACATCCTGAAACAATATCGCGCGCTCAAACGCCTCGGCTGCCCGGTGGATGTCATCACCGAGGACAAGGATTTCAATCAGTACCCGTTCCTCGTGGTGCCGGCCTGCCAGTTGGTTGACGAAAAGCTCGTGCAACGCTGGAAGGATTACGTCGAACAGGGCGGGTATCTGATCCTCACCTGCCGCACCGGACAGAAAGATCGCAACGGTCATCTTTGGGAAGGTTCTTGGGCCGCGCCCATCCTCGATCTGATCGGCGCGAAGATAAAATTTTACGATACTTTGCCCGAACCGTATTCCGGCAAGGTGAAGGCTGGAAAACAAACCTACGACTGGGTGAGCTGGGCCGAAGTGCTCGAACCGCAACCGGGCACGACCGCACTGGCCCGTTATGCCGACCAATTCTACGCCGGCGGCGTGGCCGCCGTGACACACAAACTCGGCAAAGGCACCGTGACCTACATTGGCGTGGACTCCCAGAACGGCGACCTGGAAGCGCAGCTCATCCGTGGAGACTTCCAGCGGGCCGGAGTGGCCGTCGAGAATTTTGCCGACGGCTTTCTGGTGGACTGGCGGGACGGTTTCTGGGTCGCAACCAACTTCACCGAAAAGCCGCAGCGTGCGCCTATCCCGAAGAATGCAAAGATTCTGATTGGTTCGACCGATGTTCCCACGGCCGGGGTGGCGGTTTGGCAGGAGTAATCGGTGTAGGACAGGCTTCCAGCCTGTCTCCATCTTCTCCCAAAAATAGAGACAGGCAGGATGTCCGTCCTACGAGCCAAACAAATCCATCTGCGGTGGCGGAGCGAGTTGCTTGAGCTTGTCGCGATCCTGCTGCCGGCGCGGACTCTGGCGCACAGTGCCTTCCGGCGTGAGTTCGGATTCTTCGAGGTTGCTGAGAATCACCTTCGCGCGTTCCAACACTTCCTTCGGCACGCCCGCCAGGCGCGCGACGTGGATGCCATAGCTCTTGTCAGTGCCGCCCTCGACGATTTTGCGCAGGAACACAATCTGGTCGCGCCACTCGCGTACGGCCACGTTGAAATTTTTCAGCCGCGGCAGGCGCACCGCAAGTTCGGTCAATTCATGATAATGCGTGGCGAACAATGTTTTTGCGCCAACCTGGTTATGCAGGTGCTCGACGATACTCCACGCCAGGCTTAGCCCGTCGAACGTGCTGGTTCCGCGGCCGATTTCGTCCAGCACGACAAGGCTGCGCGGTGTGGCGTTGTTCAGAATGTTTGCCGTCTCGGTCATTTCCACCATGAATGTGGATTGTCCACGCATGAGATCGTCGCTGGCGCCAATGCGCGTGAAGATGCGGTCCACCAGATCAATCCGCGCCTCCGCCGCCGGCACGAACGAGCCGGTGTGCGCCAGCAACACGATGAGTGCGACCTGCCGGATGTAAGTGCTCTTGCCCGCCATGTTCGGCCCGGTGATGAGCGCGATTTGCGGCATCGTAGGACAGGCGTCGCGCCTGTCTCCATCTGGTATATCTTCGCCTTGAGGCGGTTCTTTTTTTAAGTCAGAGACAGGCGCGACGCCTGTCCTACTGGAAAGCCCCGTGTCATTCGGCACAAACCGCTCGTCCATCAAACTTTGCTCCAGCACCGGATGGCGCCCGTCACGAATCTGAATCACACCTTCGTCGGCAACCTGCGGACGGCAGTAGTTGTGCAGGCGCGCCGTCTCCGCGAAAGACGCCAGCACATCGAGTTGTGCGAGCGCAGCGGCGGTTTGCTGGATTTTTGGCAATTGGCCGAGCACGTCCTCGCGCACGCGCTGGAAGAGTTCGTATTCGAGCTTCACGCTGCGCTCCTCCGCACCGAGGATTTTGCCTTCCATCTCCTTCAACTCCGGTGTGATGTAACGCTCGCCGTTGGCGATGGTCTGCTTGCGGATGTAATGCGGCGGGACCTTGTCGAGATTCGACTTCGTGACTTCGATGTAGTAGCCGAAGACGGAATTGAATCGCACCTTGAGCGACGGGATGCCGGTGCGTGCGATTTCGTCCGCCTGCAATTTGGCAATCCAATCTTTGCCGCCGCGCGTGGCATTACGCAGTTCGTCGAGCGGAGCGTCGAAGCCGTCGCGGATCATGCCGCCTTCCTTCACCGCGAGCGGCGGATCATCCACGATGGCGCGGGAAATCAGATCTACAAGGTCGGGCGACTCGGTGAGCTGGGATTCAAGGTCACAAAGCAGGACAGGTATCTTGCCTGTCTCATTCGTTTCTGTCGCTTCTTTCAACTGTGGCAAATTTTCAGATGAAGTCAGAGACAGGCTGGAAGCCTGTCCTACGGTTTGCAGAATCCCCTTCACCGCCGGGATTTGCTCCAGTGCCAGGCGCAACGCGACGAGGTCGCGCGCATTGCCGCTGCCGGAACTCAACCGGCCAATCGTGCGCTCCAAATCGCGCACACTGGTTAGTTGCGCTCGAAAATTGTCCAAGCCGGCGGAATTTTCCATAAACGTCTGCACCGCTTCCTGCCGGCGGCGGATCGGCTCGACGGCGGCGAGCGGTTGCGAAAGCCAGTCGCGCAGGCGGCGCGCGCCCATCGGCGTGACCGTGCGATTGACCACGCCGTAAAGCGAAGCATTGCGGGGTGCGTCATGGCGCAGCGGCTCCAGAATTTCCAGATGCCGGAGCGTCGTGTAATCGAGTGCAAGAAAATCGTTGCGGCGATAAAACGACAGCCGTGTGAGATGCTGCACGTCGCGACGCAGGTGTTGCGTGAGGTAATGCAACGCCGCGCCCGCCGCGCCAATGGCGGCCGTCCGGTCTTTCAACCCGAATCCGTCCAGGGACGCGACCTTGAAATGATCGCGCACGGTGAACAGTGCCGTCTCCGGCGCAAAGGTCCAATCGTCATAACCGTTCAGGATTTGAAACGAGCCGCGCAGCAAATCCCGCAGCGCCATCGCTTCACTGGGATAAATAATCTCCGCCGGACGCAACCGTTCGAGCTCCGTGAGCAGCGCCGAATCGCCTTCACCCTCCGTCGTCAGGAAATCGCCCGTGGTCAAATCCACGAGCGCCAGGCCGAAAGTTCTTCCACCCGGACAGACGGCGGCGAGGAAGTTGTTCCGTTCGGCGACGAGCATCCGTTCGTCGAAATGCGTGCCGGGGCTGAGGATTTGGGTGACTTCACGTTTGACGAGTTTGCCGGGCCGGGCGTCTTCGAGTTGATCGCAGATGGCCACCTTGCGTCCGGCCCTGAGCAGCTTGCCGATGTAGGCATGGGACGCATGATGCGGCAGTCCGCACATGGGCACGCCGTTGCGCGCCGTGAGCGCAAGGTTGAGAAGCTGCGCGCCGGTTTGCGCATCCTCGAAAAACATCTCGTAGAAATCGCCGAGCCGGAACAGGAGCAGTGCGTCCTTGGGCAGTTCGCTTTTGATGCGGCGATACTGCGTCATCATGGGCGTGAGCTGGGTTTCGGCGGCCATCGGCGGGGAAACTAAACACGAATGCCAACCGCGTCGAAGAATTTTTGCATCGGCCACGGCTGGTGACGCCCCTCGTAAATCGAATGCTGAATTTTCTTGAAAAACACTTCGGGGTGACAATACTTGGCTACACTTTGCCAAAATGCGGGAAGCCGCGCATTTTCACCGGCAATAGTCTGTTTTGATATGAGCCAATCAGCTCGTTTTTATCGTCGTATTCTTTCTGTTTGCCTGCTGTCGGTTTTGACGTTTGGTTTCGGCAACGCTGCTTTTGCCGCCGACACCGCGCCCGGCCCGGAACCGGTGGCGCAACTGTCCCCGGCACCCAACCTTGGCGGCGGTCTGCCCATCAATTCCGGCGACAACGCCTGGGTGCTCGCCAGCGCGGCGTTGGTGCTGATGATGACGGCGCCAGGCCTGATTCTGTTTTACGGCGGGCTGGTGCGCAGCAAGAACGTCCTCTCCACGATGATGCACAGCCTGATCCTGATGGCGGTGGTGTCCACGATGTGGATGGTGTTCGGTTACAGCATGGCGTTCGGCGAGGGCAACGCGATTTTCGGCAACCCGCTCAAACATTTGTTCCTGCAAGGCATTGGAACCGCGCCCGATTCCGACTACGCGCCCACCATACCGAACCAGACGTTCATGCTCTTCCAAATGATGTTTGCCATCATCACGCCGGCGTTGATCAGCGGCGCGATCGCGGAGCGCATCCGGTTCAAGGCGTACCTGATGTTCATCGTGCTGTGGATGACGGTGGTTTATTTCCCGCTGTGTCACATGATGTGGGGCAAGGGCGGGCTGTTCAACTGGGCGCTGGGCGGAAAGATCCCGCACTCGACTTCGCGGGCGGCACGGTGGTGCACATCAGTTCGGGCGTGTCCGCGCTGATCTGCGCGCTGGTGCTGGGCAAGCGCGACGGCTACCCGCAGGAACCGATGATGCCGCACAACGTGGTGTATTCACTCATCGGGGCCGGGCTGTTGTGGGTGGGTTGGTTCGGCTTCAACGCCGGCAGCGCGTTGAGCGCGGGCGGACTGGCCACGAGCGCGTTCGCCGCCACGCATTTTGCGGCGGCAGCGGCAGCTTTGAGCTGGACCACCACGGAATGGCGGCTCAAAGGCAAACCCAGCGTGCTTGGCGCGGCCTCCGGCATGGTGGCAGGGCTGGCGACCATCACCCCGGCGTCGGGTTTTGTGTCCATACCCTCGGCGTTCTGCATCGGGCTGGTGGCGGGCGTGGTCTGCTACCTCGCCGTCACGAAGCTTAAAGCGCGCTTCGGTTACGACGATTCGCTCGACGTGTTCGGCGTGCACGGTGTGGGCAGCTCGACCGGCATGTTGTTGCTGGGTTTTCTCGCCAGCCAGAAGGTGAACACGGCCCTCGTGGCCACCTTCAAAGTCAACGGCGTGACCACGGCCATCGCAGGCGGCGCGCACCAGTTTTTCAATCAACTCCAGGCTGTTCTGGTCACGGTGGCGCTGGCGGCCATCGCCACCTGGGTGTTGTTGAAGGTGGTTGACCGGCTTATCGGTTTGCGCGTTGACCAGGAAGATGAGAGCGTGGGTCTGGATCTTTCGCAACACGGCGAGCGCGCCTACAACGAATAAACAGGAGACGACGCATGAAAAAAATCGAAGCCATCATCAAGCCGTTCAAACTGAACAACGTCAAAGAAGCACTCAACGGCATCGGCATCCTCGGCATGACCGTCATGGAAGTCAAAGGTTTTGGCCGCCAAAAGGGGCACACCGAAATCTATCGCGGCAGCGAATACACCGTGGATTTTCTGCCCAAGATCAAAATCGAAACCGTCCTGCCGGAATCGTTGGTGGAGTCCGCCGTCGAAGCCATCCTCAAGGCTGCCAAGACCGGCAAGATTGGCGACGGCAAGGTCTTTGTCTCCACCATTGATGACGCCTGGCGCATTCGCACCGACGAACAGGGCGACAGCGCGGTGTAAGCTCCATTGTCGGCGCACCTGTCCTTGGGCAATTCGCCCTTGATGCGGTGCCGGATGGAAGTGAATTGAGCTTCTGCGTGACTCCCCGGTCCTTGGGTCATGCTTGTTAATAAATCGCCAATAATTCTGCTTTGACACTCCGGTGCAAAAGGATACAAAAGCCGGCGCAGGGAACGCAAAACGGCCAGGTATCGTAAAAAAGAAAATGTTTTCCAACTGGAGGCTGACATGGCTGACACAATTTCCTTCAAACTCAACGGCAAGCCCACGCGCTTGAATGTGGATGGCGACCGCCTGTTGCTCTGGGTGTTGCGAACTGAGCTGGGATTGACCGGCACCAAGTTTGGCTGCGGCGAAGGACACTGCGGCTGTTGCACGGTGCTGGTGGACAAGGTGGCGTTCCGCTCTTGCTTGATGCCCGTCAGTTCGGTCAAGGACAAGGAAGTCATGACTGTTGAAGGGCTGGAACAGGACGGGAAGCTCCATCCGGTACAGAAGGCGTTCATGGCACACGACGCGTTGCAATGCGGCTTCTGCATCCCGGGACAGGTCCTCAACGCCGTCAGTCTGTTGAACAAAAATCCGCAGCCGACGCGGGAGCAGATCATCCAGGGCATGAACAACAATTTCTGCCGTTGCGGCGCTCACACGCGCATTGTTGACGCGATACAATCCGCCGCGGCGGAAATGAAAGGAGGGCCGGCCCAATGAATGCGAACGATTATCTGGCCCTGAATTTCAAGGACATCAAGGATTGGTCGGATCTTTATCCGCAAAGCCGGCGGGAATTCCTCAAGCGGCTGGGAGGCGGCATCCTCGTTTGCGTGGCGATGGGTGAGTTCCTGGCGGCACAAGCCCAGGAAGCGGGACGCGGCCGCGGCTTTGGCCGGGGATTGCCTTCCGATTTCAACGCGTTTCTGCGCATTGGCGAGGATGGCCGCGTGACCGGTTTCACCGGTAAAATTGAGATGGGGCAGGGACCCATCACCTCGCTGCCGCAAATGCTGGCCGAGGAATTGGACACGCCGCTGGACACCGTGGATATGGTCATGGGCGACACCGACCTGTGTCCGTGGGACATGGGCACGTTTGGTTCGATGACGACGCGCATGTTCGGCCCGGCCCTGCAAGCCGCGGCGGCGGAAGCGAAGGCGGTGCTGCTCGAACTGGCGGCCGAAGCGTTCAAAGTCCCGCAAGCGCAGTTGACGGCCAAAGACGGCGCCATCTTCGACCAGGCACACCCGGAGCACCGGATGACTTACGGCCAATTGACCAAGGGAAAAAATATCGAAAGACATATCGAGGGCAAGCCACCTTTGAAGGACCCCTCCCAATTCACGGTGATCGGCAAACCCGCGTTGCACCGCGATGGCCGGGCCAAAGTCACGGGCGCCGCCCACTACGCGGGCGACATCCGCCTGCCGGGAATGCTCTACGCGAAAATCCTGAGGCCGCCGGCCCACGACGCCAAACTGAAAAGCGTCGATACCGGGCCGGCCCGACAAATCCCGGGGGCGCAGGTGGTTCAAGACGATGATTTGATCGCCGTCCTTCACGAGCTTCCCGACGTGGCGGAAGACACCTTGGACAGGATCAAAGCTGAATTCGACGTTCCCGAGGCCAGGTTGGATGATAAAAATATTTTCGATCATCTGTTGAGCGTTGCGCCGCCGGCCAACGTTTTGAAATCGGGCGGAGACCTGGAGGCGGGCCGGAAGCTGGCCGCCAAAACAATCGAAACGACCTACCTGGACTGTTACGTCGCCCACGCGGCCATGGAAACCCACACGGCCATCGCCCAAATTGAGGGCGACAAAGCCACGGTCTGGGCTTCGACACAGAATCCTTTTGGCGCCCAGGGAGAAATTGCCCGGGCGCTTGGGCTCCCAACGAAAAACGTCCGGGTCATCACGCCGTTTGTGGGTGGCGGGTTCGGCGGCAAGACCTATAATCAACAGGCCGTTGAAGCCGCGCGGCTGGCGAAAATTTCTGGCAAACCCGTGCAGGTGATGTGGAGCCGCGAGGAGGAATTCTTTTTCGACACGTTTCAGCCGGCGGCCATCGTCAAGATTAGTTCCGGCGTTGATGCGTCGGGAAAGCTGGCCTTCTGGGATTACGATGTTTATTACGCCGGCGACCGCGGCGCGCAACAGTTTTACACTGTTCCGAATCATCGCACCTCCGGCCATGGCCGCGGCTGGCAGGGGGCAGAGCACCCCTTTCACACCGGCGCCTGGCGTGCTCCGGGCAACAACACCAACACCTTTGCCCGCGAATCACAGATTGACCAGATGGCCACCGCCGCGGGTATTGATCCCGTCGAGTTCCGCTTGAACAACCTGAGCGACGCCAAGATGATTCGCGTGCTCAAAGCCGCCGCCGAAACTTTCGGCTGGACGCCTGCCAAAGCCCCGAGCAAACGCGGTTACGGCGTCGCGTGCGGCATTGATGCGGGCACGTATGTGGCCGCCATTGCGGAAGCCGCCGTGGATGCCAAAACGGGAGCCGTCCAGGTCAAACGCGTCGCCTGCGCCCAGGACATGGGCCTGGTCGTCAACCCGGAAGGCGCGAAAATCCAGATGGAAGGTTGCATCACCATGGGCATGGGCTATGCCCTGACGGAGGAAATCCATTTCAAAGGCCGGAAAGTTCTGGACACAAACTTTGACAGTTACCAAATCCCCCGCTTTGCCTGGGTGCCGAAAATCGAAACCGTAATCCTCGATGCCAAAGACCAGCCCCCGCAAGGCGGCGGCGAGCCGGCCATCGTGTTGATGGGAGCAGTCATTGCCAATGCCATCTACGACGCGACCGGCGCGCGGCTGTGCCAATTGCCGATGACGCGGGAGCGAATCAAGGCGGCACTCCAGAAGGCATGACTTGAAGCGGGTTGATTCAATCTATCGTTCGTCCGGCGTGATGTGCAGTTCGCCCGAGCGTTCCAGTCGTAAAATTTCGGCGGTGTAGCCTTTGCGAAAGTTCGGGTACTTGAACTGATAACCGAGTTCCATTTTCAGTTTGCGATTCACAACTCGCTTGTTCGTTACACCGCGTTTGCGGTTTTCGGCTGGGTTCTCCGGCACGGATGATGGCGGATATTTGCCGACCGTGGCCGCGAGCCACTGGAAGAAATTCATCTGGCTCACCGGCTCGTCGTCCACGACATTGTAAATCTCGCCGGAGCGCCCGTTTTTCAGGGCCGCGATGATGCAACCGATCAAATCGTCGCGATGAATCATGTTCAGGAAACGCGAGCCATCGCCTTCGATGTGTGCCTCATTTTTCAGAAATTGCTTGAACCAATGACTGCGATCGGGACCGTAAATGCCGGCCACACGCAAAATCACGGCCGGGACCTTTTGGTGGAGTGAGCGTCCCCGCGAGCCGCTGTTTCCGAGCAAAACTTTTTCGGTTTCGAGGAGAATTTTCGCCGTCTCCGCGACCGGTTCGGTTGGGCTGGTTTCCTTGACCTGCGAACCATCAGTCTGGCCATAGACACTCGTACTGCTCGTATAGACAAATTTTTTTGGCGGGCCGGTGGCGAGCCATTCAATCAAGTTCCGCGTGCCTTGGAGATAAACCCGCCGGTACTCTTCCGCACTGCCGCCGGTGGAGGAAACGCAATTAACAACCCAATCGAAATCGCGCGGCAATCCGGCCAATTCGTCCGGCTTGGTGATGTCTGCGACGAGCGGTTGGATGCCCGCCGCCTTCAATTCATTTTCCGCCGACGCACTCCGGCGCAGGCCGAAGACTTCGTGTCCGAGCCGGACAAGTTCGGTGCCGAGAGGCAGTCCGACGTAGCCGCAGCCGACAATTAAAACGCGCATGACACTTTTTATTTACGATATGCGATTGACGATTTACGCGCGGCTCAATCTGGGAATGGTCGTTGTTGATAATATACCGGCCAACCGCCTTGATTCCTTACTTGCGCATCGCGGTTGTATTTACCTTGAGCATAGAAAAGATGAATTATGTCATTTTGTAGCGCGACTCGGGCACTTGCAGAGGTGATACTGTCTTTGGCTTGGTCAGTCACTTTCAGCGGCTTGCTCCAACTCTTTCCGCCATCCTTGCTAGTGGCATAGTAAATGTCGCTGGGGTCGCCTTCAAACGGCCATGCATGAGCCGTTTGAGCGCCAGCCCAAGCAACTACGACCTTGTCTCCTTCAGCCGAAACGCTCGGTGAGTAGGCGAACATTATTCCTCTCGACAGAATTACGTCTTTGCGCCAACGCGCATCCGAATCCTTGCGCCGACAGTAAGCTACCTCGTAGTTCCCTCGTCCCGAACGAGCCAAGCTCAGCCAGTATTTTATTTCGTGCCGATTATCCAGCCAGCATACGTGAACCGTGTCGCCTTCTGCCACCGCGGAATAATGCTCGTCAACACCAAACGGGACGGTCCTCGTCACCGCCTTCGGTTCATCCCATGAACTACTCTCGATGGATTTGCGACTGAACCACAACCCTCTCCCACGGCTTTTTCCGATCACACCGTTCGCGAAATAATAGCAATTGGCCTCGGTTTTACAAACTGAGAAGTCGAAGGAATCAGAATCTGACACTTGTTCCCTTTGCCACGTATTCCCTAAATCAGATGAATAAAACACCCCATCCCAATATGGGCCGCGAGCTATGGAAACTCCATTCGTGTTATAAGTGAAGCCTTCCGCGCAGGAAGGGAAATACGATTCAGAACCATTTATGACGCCGCGCCCTAGCATCAGCCAACCGGGTCTTCCCGGCCATTCAGAAAAGCTAGCATCTTGGCCATTCACTCCGAAGAGGTTTGTCGTGTTCACTATCCATTTTCTTTCAGCCTCGATTTGAATCCTCCCATTGATTGGCACGCGGAGGAAAACTGCGCCCATCTGCAATTGGTTACTTTCGGTATGGCCTCGTTCAAACATAATTCTGTCATTGGCCTGATCAAGAGCCGGAGAGTAAAAAGCGCAATCGCCCGGAACACCTGAAACCGGCAGTTGAGTCCAAGAATTGCTCGAACCGTTATTGCGAACTATGACCGAGCAACTCGAAGACTTCGAAGACCAATCGTATCGCGATTGAACCAGAATTAACGTGTCGTGCCATTTATACGAATCGCCGCCGTCTTCAAAGCCGTTTTCGGTGCTGGTGACGACGATAGGCTGCGACCAACCTTGTGCAAGAGGAATTGGCCGCTGGATGTGGCTGATGTAATGATTGAACAAGAACGCAACGATTCCAACCAGAAGAATCAAGAGGAGAACCGTTTTTTTATCAGTTTTCACCGGTATTGTGCGTCAGACATATCACAACTTTGGAACCAGATGCCAATTGAAAAAACCGGCACCAGCATCGGTTAAATCAATGCCTCATTCCATGACGGCGGCGAAGCGCAGGCCGCGCGTGCTGACGCGGAGTTCGTTGAAGCCGAATTCCGCCATCACCATCTCGTAAATCACGACGCCGGTGAGAATCACGTCCGCCCGCAACTTCGGCAGGCCGGTGATTTCCTTGCGCTCGGCCAGCGGCAGTCGCCACAGGCGACGACGATGCGATTTTATCCGCTCCAGGTTGAGCCGCGTGGCCTCAATCCGTTCGCGGTCGTAGCGATCGAGTTTCGCCTCGATGCGCGCGAGAATGCTCGTGGTGCCGCCGGTGCCGACGAGCTGAATCTCCCCGGAGGAGGAACGGGCCTCGCGCCGCAAGGCGGGATCCAGTTTGGGGCGGACTTCGTTTTCCAGAAAATCCCCTATCCAGTTGCGGCAGGCGTTAAATTCGCCGCGCGTTGGAGGGTCGCTGTGCGGAAATTTTTCCATGAGCCGCACCGTGCCCAGCGGAAAACTGCGCGCGAAATGTTTGTGTTCGCCCTGGCCAAGAATGAATTCCGTGCTCCCGCCACCCACGTCCAGCAGCAACAACGGCACCTTTGCCAACTCGGCATCCGTGGTCACGCCTTGGAACGCCCATTCAGCCTCCTGTTCGCCGGAGATGATTTCGACTTTGAGATTGGACACGCGTTCGATGGTCGCGGTGAGGTCGCCGGGATTTGCTGCGTCGCGCGCCGCGCTGGTGGCGATGACGCGGATGGAATCGGAATTCCGTTCGCGCGCGATTTCGGCAAACTCCCAGACGGCCTCGGCGGTGCAGGCGATGGCTTCCGGCTGGAGCCGGTGCGTTTCGTAGAAGCCCTTGCCGAGCCGCGTCTGGCGGCTTTCCTCGTGCACCGGCCGCACGTCGTGTCCTGACACGTCGGCGACCAGCAATTTGATCGAGTTAGTGCCGACATCGATAACGGCGCGGCGAACGGGTTCCATGCGGTGGAAAACTACAAGGCGTCAGCACGGAAACCCAACTGAAAAATGTTACGTTTTGCGGACATTGCGCCCGCCGCGGCAAGGTGTATTTTCCCGTCATGAAAATTCATGTTTTACGCCATGGAATCGCGGTGATGCGCGATGACCTGGATGTCAAAAACGACTCCGAACGTCAACTCACGCCCAAGGGCAAGCGCCAGATCCGGCAGACTGCCTCCGCCATGAAGAAAATGGGCTTGCGCTTCGACTTGATTCTTTCCAGCCCGTATTTGCGGGCGAAGCAAACCGCGGAAATCGTCGCTGAATCCTTGAAATTGAAAAGGCAGCTTACATTTTCCAATGCACTTGCGCCGGACGGCAGCCCGGAAAAACTGCTGGGGCAATTGAACGAATCAAAATCCGTGCCAGAAAATGTTTTGCTGGTCGGCCACGAGCCTTATTTGAGCTGCCTGATTTCGCTGCTGACAACAGGCAGCACGGACTTGATGATGGATTTCAAAAAGGGCGGCCTGTGCAAATTGGAAACCGAAAAGCCAAGTCACGGCCGGTGTGCAACGCTCGTGTGGCTGCTCACTCCGCGGCAGATGAAGTTGATGCAGAGAAATGGTAGGGACGGCGCGCTGCGCCGTCCGGTCATCGCAGCGCGATGACCCTGCCTTTACCCGACGCGAAACGAAATTCGCTGAATCAAATTTTTGCCGAAGCTGTGCTGCAACCGGTCGAGAACTTCCTTCCGGCGGTAACGGACGATTTCGGCGAGCCAGACGTTGCTGTCCACGTTCACGAACAGCGTCCCCTTGCGCAAGCCAACCGGCTGCGCATGCGCGACGATGTTTGGGTCAATCAACGAATTCCACACCTTGACGATTTCCGCCTCGGCGCGGCGGTCGTCCATGCGCAAGTCCTTCGTCACGCGCGGCAGCACGTCGCCGACACGCCGGGCGCGCATGGTTCGCGCGGCTTCCAGCGGCGACAAATCCACGCCGCGCCATTGCGCCAGCACGCGCTGGCGGGCAGAAATTTTCTTCGGCGGCGGCATCGAGGGGAAAGCATCGGCGGAAGCGGCGGGGAAAGCAAGCCGACAGGATTTGGGGTAGTGTCCTAATCTGCTTCTGGAGGGGGCGGCGGCGGCACAGACAGTCTGCGGGGTGGAGTAGCCAACCCCAATTCGGTTGTCTTTTGTTTTGTGGGAAAATCAGGGTCTTTATCAGGACGGCAAATTTTTAGCCCCGCAATCTTTCCGTCCAATCTAACCAAATCGTCATCGAATGAATGCAATACGTCCACTTGTTGGGCTATTGCGCTGGCGACGTGAATGGCGTCCTTCGGCTTTAATGGATACTGCCAGAGCAATTTTCTGGCTGCTTCAGCGATGTTTCTATCGCAGTTAATGACAACGATGTAACTCCTTTGAAAATATCCGGCGATCACCTCTTCGTGTTTGGCTGACAATTTGTTCAAATTCCCCGTTGGGTCTGTTTCGGTTTTTAACCAAGCGCATTCGACAAAAGTAACGGCGGAAGTGTAAATCCAAACCTGTCCATCTTGGGCTGCTTTTTCAATGCGTTTGCAAGAGTCCACAGTCTTTTCATTTCCAAAAAGGGAATGAAAAACACAAGCGTCCCAATAGATATTTTTTGGCATCTATTTTCTCCGGTGTAATTCATACACCGCCTGCACGTCTTCGAGTGTTGGCAATTCTGAATCAGGCGGGAAAATTCGTATGGTGTCCACGGTGACATTTACGGCTTGGCCTTCCTTTGAATAATGAATCAATCCGCTGACCAAAACACGCTTTGTGTATCCCTTAACAGCATCCTGTTGGGCTTTTTCCGTTTGAAGATAACAAGTGACTTCTCGTCTCTGAATCGGGTCATAAATAGTGCAGATAAGACCATGTTTGGCAGAGAGCGTAACTATTTTCCCTTCGATTCCTCCAAAAGCGAATTGGCTTTGTCTGGACAGAATGGCCTCCGCCGTCTCGATCACCACCGCCCCCAAATCTTCCGGCCTGCCACCATTCCTAATGGAAACTAGCTGGACGGCCTCGCCGTCTATCAGCTTGCTCAGTCTGCTGGCGGCCCAAAGCTCGTTAGCAGTAAAACCAATTGGAATTACGTTTGTTCGGTTTCGCAACGCCCGTATTCCTTGTCTGACAACTGTGAAGACCTTTTGAGACTCATCACTTGGATTTTCAGCTCGCATTCTGACTACCGCACTTCCTTTATCAATCTCCACAGACCAGTTGATGTGGGCTAGAGTAACATTTTTCGCCACGCCTTCGACCAAGGCAAAGAAGTCTTTAGCTCCAGCGAGAAACTTATCTGGCGTCAGCCTCTTGGCTTCGATTTTGATTTCGATTTGATTGCTCATATTGCAGCCTCCGTTTCCAGAACGCTGCCGCCGGTGCTAACGTAATGTTTAACCAACCGGTCCACAAGCCATGACGCTTTACGCTGTTTGCGCTGGCGCTTCCAAATTGATAGCGAAGATTGCCAAAATGAGGCCGTGACGGAAACACAAATTTTCGTCTTTTCTCCGCTACCAGGCTTGGGGCCGGTGCCTTCACGGGCACCGCCTCGGCGTTCAATTTTTTTCACTTTTTCTGTTGACATATATTTGAATTATGTCATACTAAATTCAAAAGTCAACTAGAAATAAAAGATTTTATGAGCTACGAATTAAAACCCGAACAGAAGGCGCAAGCGGTCAGCCTGCTTTGCGAAGGAAACAGCATCCGGGCCGTCGAACGCATCACCGGCATTCACCGCGATACGGTCATGCGGCTTGGCATCCGTATCGGCACGGCCTGCGCCAAAATCCAAGACGAGAAAATGCGCGGCCTGAATTGCGCCCAAATCGAGGTTGACGAGATTTGGGGATTCATCGGCGCGAAACGAAACAACGCCGCTCGTGCCGGGGCTTATGGCGATGTCTGGACGTTCATCGCACTGGACGCCGATACGAAGCTGATTCCGTCTTTCATCGTAGGCAAGCGCGACGCCTATCACGCGAAGGCGTTCATTTCTGATTTGGCCGGACGCCTGAAAAAGCGCGTCCAAGTTTCCTCTGATTCTCTGGCCGCATACGCCGACGCAATGGAGCGCGGGTTTGGCAATGAAGTGGACTACGGCCAGATTTCAAAAACCTACTCATTCGTCAACCTCACCCAAAACGCCGCTGGCCGATACAGCCCGGCGGAAGTCGTGAAAACCGAAAAGGCAATCATTTGCGGAATGCCGGACGTGAGCCGAATTTCCACGTCTCATGTTGAAAAGCAGAATCACACACTGCGGATGCACTGCCGCCGCCTGACGCGGCTCACCAATGCGTTCAGCAAAAAGTTTGAAAACTTTCAGGCTGCGGTAGCGTTGAATTTCTGTTACTACAACTTCGTGAAAACGCATGGCGCAATTCGCATGACGCCCGCGCAAGCGGCTGGCGTCGAGAATAGCGCGTGGACGGTCACGGAATTGGTAGAGCGTTGTGGAGAATAAGCAGGATTACTTGGCGCAGGTTCAAGTCGCAGTTCAGCATTTGCACAACTGCGGCGCGGCTTACGTTAAAACCGTGCCTGTCCACGAAGTCTTTCAGGGTAAAACCGTCTGGCAAGGAGATGTGGAAGTTTTTGACCTGACAGGACACCCAAAGGCCAAACGCTGTTACGCATGGAGCCATTTGGACGGCGCGAACGATGAACGCACGCGATTCGTGGCTGTGCTGGAAATCCCGCCTGTCGTGAACGCCATAACCGCCGTGAGGGTTCAAATCGTCAAGGACGTTAAGGATAAAAAATGAAAACACCACCAACTACACCGAGAATAATAACCATAGTTTCGACTGTTTTATTATTGGCCGGAACTGTTGGTCTTTGCTCTCAAGCAAACACAGAGGGAAAAATTTCAGTTTTGATGATAATTTCAGGAGTGGTTGTTTTCATCGGGTTAATGGGCTTTTTGATCGGCAGATTGCAGAAAGGTAAATCAAATTAGGACACTACCGGATTTGGAACAATTTTATGCTTGCCAAAAGCGACTTTGTGATGCAAAGTAATCCCATGGAAACAAACCGGGCTGCTGAGAATTTACAAACCATCCGAACTTTGATGGAGCGTTCCGCTGTGTATCGCCGGGCGCTCGCACCAATCTCGTGTTTTGTTGGCTTCGCAGGCGTACTCGCTGCTTTAAGTGGGGTGTTTTTTCATTTGAATTCAACACGGCTTTTTATCGGCCTTTGGCTGGTTACAGCAATCGTGGCCGTTGCCGGTGCATTTCTTATCGCAAGACGACAAGCACTCAAGGATCATGAGCCTTTTTGGTCGCCACCGACGCGGCGGGTAGCTCAAGCTTTACTTCCGCCGTTGATAGCAGGCTTGTGCTTAAGTCTGGTTCCTTTTTTCACTGATGAAGGTTATGGATTCACTTTGGTTGTAACGTTGATGTGGATGCTTTTTTACGGTTTCGCTTTACATGCTGCTGGTTCCTTTATGCCAAGCGGAATAAAACTTTTTGCATGGTCATACATTATAGGTGGCTGTGGTCTTTTTTGCGTTTTCCCACAAGTTTTGATGAATATTGATTTTAATGCTAACTGGCTGATGGGCTTCTTCTTTGGCGCGCTGCATCTGGCTTACGGGGCTTATTTGTACTTGACCGAGAAAGGAAAGAATGCGGCGTGAATCCGGAACCTTTTCTACAGCTCGACCGCTTGATTCACGAGAAAGGCCGGCTGGCCATCATGTCCATGCTCGCCGCCTCGCCGGAGTTGTCGTTTACCGAACTGCGCGACGCGCTCGCCATGACCGATGGCAACCTCACCACGCACATCCGCGCCCTCCAGGAGACGGGCTATGTTTCCGTTGCAAAGTCTTATCAAAACCGGCGCCCGCTCACCACCTGCTCGCTCACGGCGGCGGGACGCAAAGCCTTTGCTGAATACATCAATCTGCTGGAGCAAATCGTCCGGCAAAACCGGTCCAAATAAAAAATGTTTGAACAAACTAAAATTGCCGTGGTCTTTTACTTTGTGTCACAAAGTTAATTTGTTGAACCGAATATGAGAATCATCCATGCTGAACATCTGGGCATGTGTTTCGGGGTGAAGGACGCCGTTGCGCTGGCCCTGGAAACCGCGCGCCGCGAACCCCTGACCATTCTTGGCGATCTGGTCCACAACGAAACGGTGGTGGCGGAATTGCGGGCGAAAGGCATTCGCGTGGCGCAACAGCCTGCCGACGTAAGCACGCAAACGGTGATGGTCACGGCGCACGGCGCTTCGGAACGCGCAATGAACGAAACGCGCGACCGCGGCCTGAGCATGGTCGAGGCGACCTGCCCGCTGGTGCATGTGGCGCACCGCGCGGTGGCGCGGCTCGTGCGCGAGGGTTTTCATCCGGTCATCATCGGCAGACGCGACCACGTGGAAGTGCGCGGTATGACCGGCGATCTCGACGAATTTAACGTGGTGCTCTGCGAAGAGGACGTGGCGAAACTAAGTGAGCGACCGCGATTCGGCGTGGTGGCACAGACCACGCAACCGATTGACAAGGTGCGACGGCTCGTGGGACTGATCCGCGAGCGCTTTTCCAAATCGGAAGTGCGCTTCGTTGACACCGTCTGCCAGCCGACGAAGCAGCGGCAAAACGCGGCCATTGAACTGGCGCAAAAATGCGACGTGGTCGTCGTCATCGGCGGGGCGCACAGCAACAACACGCGCGAACTGGTCAAAACCTGCTCGCGTTTCTGTCGGCGCGTTCATCATGTCCAGACGGCGGATGATTTGCGCGAGGAATGGTTTTCCAAGCCGGACGTGGTTGGCATCACCGCGGGAACTTCCACGCCGGACGCGGTGATTGATGATGTCGAGCGCCACATCCACAATTTTTCCGGCGGGCGGAACTATTTGCCGGCCAGCTGGAGCCTGGAACAAAGCCTTGCCCGCGATTTATTTCAGACAACGCCCAACAACCGCTGAATCATGAATACACCAAACACTTCGATCGTGTCCTCGATTTCCAATTTTCTGAAACGCCGCGCCATTTTTTTCAAGATGTCGGGTGTGGCGATTTTGATTCTGCTGTTGCTGATTCCGCTGGGTATGATTCATTCCGTCCTGCGCGAGCGGCTGGAGCGGCGTAACGACGCGGTGGCCGAAATCACGTCCGTCTGGGGCCGGGAGCAAAGCGTCATCGGGCCGGTGCTGATCGTGCCCTATCGCTACTCGTTCAAGTCGTGGAAGGAGCAGCCGGGGTCGGATGGTAAGATTGAGAAGGTCGAGGTCGAGGAGACCGCCGTAGCAAATGCTTATTTTCTGCCCGCGTCGCTGAACATCACCGGCGACATCAAGCCTACGCAACTGCGGCGCGGCATTTATCAGGCCATCGTTTATACGGGTACACTGGAGCTCTCCGGCCGGTTTGCGCGGCCCGATTTCGGCAATCTGCGGGTCGAGGAGCAAAATGTCTTGTGGGACGACGCGATTGTGACTTTCGCCATTTCCGATTTGCGCGGCGTCAAGGAAACGCTCCAATTGCAGTGGGGCGAAGATCGCACCCCACTAACACCCGGCTGCAAGCTGAAAGGTTTTTCTTCGGGCGTCCATGCGCGCGTCGCCGGACTGCGGGAATATCGTGGCGACATTCCGCTGAAACTGGAATTGACGCTCAACGGCAGCGGTGGAATCCGTTTCACGCCGGTCGCCGGCCAGAACCTGGTGAAACTTTCCTCGCCATGGCCGGCCCCGAGCTTCCAGGGTGCGTTTCTGCCGTCCGAACGAAAAGTCAGCGACGCTGGCTTCGAGGCGACGTGGCAGCTTTCCCAATATGGACGCGATTACGCGCAGCAGTGGACTGATTTGGACAGTGCTACCGGATTAAGTTCCGGTTCAGCGGCCAGTTCGCTTTTCGGTGTGAACTTCCTTTCTGGCATTGATTCCTACCGTAACATCGAACGCGCCATCAAATACGGCATGTTGTTTTTCGTGCTGGTTTTCGCGGCCTTTTTCCTGTTTGAAATCCTCTCCACGCTCAAGATCCATCCGTTTCAATACTCGCTGGTCGGCGCGGCGCTCTGCCTGTTTTATCTCGGCCTGCTGTCGCTGTCAGAATTTATCGCGTTTGGATTTGCCTATTTCGCGGCGGCAGTGGCGACCATGCTTTTGATTTGGTTTTACTGCGCCAGGGTGCTCAGAAGCGGCAGGCGGACGCTCATCGTTGTCGGAATGCTGGCAGTGATTTACGGT
This sequence comes from uncultured Verrucomicrobiae bacterium, assembly GCA_963842445.1. Lineage (GTDB taxonomy): Bacteria > Verrucomicrobiota > Verrucomicrobiia > Limisphaerales > UBA11358 > UBA11358. The sequence goes on from CAWJHF010000013.1 coordinate 63,724, forward strand.
TTCCTCTACGTCGCGCTGCAATTGCAGGATTACTCGCTGCTGTTCGGCACGGCGGGCTTGTTTGTAATGCTGGCCATCGTGCTTTATGTCACGCGAAACATTGACTGGTATTCCCGCGATCAAAATTGACTTCCACAAATGAAAATGAATCAGCGCGACATCAGCCGCTGGTTTTTTGTCGTCATCTATGCGATGGCCATGGCATGGGTGGAATCCGCTGTGGTGTTCTATTTGCGCTCGATGATGGGCCGGCTTGAACCTCATCAACCGGACCCGTTGCCTGTCATCGGCGGGTTTGCTTCGGCGGAACTCCCGCGCGAGTTTGCCACGCTGGTCATGTTGCTCGCGGTCGGCGCACTCGCGGGCCGGACCTGGCGGACGCGGCTGGGTTATGCCGCCATTGCCTTTGGCGTGTGGGATATTTTTTATTATGTCTTCCTGAAAATCATTTGCGGCTGGCCGCATTCGTTGTTCGATTGGGACATTTTATTTCTGTTGCCGTTGCCGTGGTGGAGTCCCGTGCTCGCGCCAGTCCTGATTTCGCTGCTGATGATTTCATGGGGCACGTTCGCCAGCCAGTTTGAACGCGCATCGCACGCTGCACTGTCAAACTGGCGTGTGTGGGTTTTGAACTGCATTGGCGTTGCGCTCGCACTTTACATATTCATGGCGAATGCAATCGCTGCTGTCCCTCGAGGCTTGGACACCGTCCGCATGGTGTTGCCCGAAAGATTCAATTGGCCGTTGTTTTGCCTGGCGCTGGCGCTGATGTCCGCGCCCGTGATGCAGATTGGCCGGCGGCTTTTGATGCCACAACCCGTAAAAGCTGAAATCATCGAAGGGACCGGAGAATTGTCATGCACGCGCAATCCGGAAAACTGAATCCGCACGAAATCAGCGTGCTGTTGCGCGGCGAACTGGAACCGATCACGGCCTGGATCGAGCAGTGGAGCACCCGGAGATTCGCCCTGCACATTGCCATGATAATTGCCGGCGCGGGGCTTTACGGCGCCGCGATGGGTTGGTGGCGCGATCCGCAACAGGCGCTTTTTACCGCCATCAAATTTCCGCTCATCATCCTGCTCACGACCTTGGGCAACGCGCTCCTCAACGCCATGCTCGCGCCATTGCTGGGTCTGAACATCCCGTTTCGCCAATCCTTTTCCGCAATTCTGATGAGCTTCGCCGTTGCGGCGACGATTCTCGGGGGGTTCAGCCCATTGCTGGCGTTCATGATCTGGAACGCGCCGCCGATGTCACCAGAGGGAGGATTGGGCGTAACCTACAATTTCATCAAGCTGGCGAATGTCGCCGTGATTGCGTTTGCCGGCACGACGGGGAACGCGCGCCTGTTTCAACTGCTCGTGCGCGTGGGGGGCAACCGATCGGTAGCGCGACGGGTGTTGTTCGCATGGCTGGTTGGAAACCTGTTTCTCGGCAGCCAGCTTTCCTGGATCTTGCGCCCGTTCATCGGCTCGCCGTTGCTGCCGGTGGAATTTTTCCGCGCGACGGCCCTGCACGGAAATTTTTATGAAAATGTTTTTCACTCGCTGCTGCAAATTTTGCGGCAATTCGACTAAACCAAAACACCCTCGTTTTATGAACGACCAAAATCCAATCCCACCCCAAATTCCACCGCAAATTCCGCCCGTCATGTCTTCCAGCGGTTCGCGACCGCTGGGCGATGACCCGTCCGAGCGCGTCGCGATCCCGAACGTCATCGTCGCCATCGAAGCGATTCTGCGACAACCGCGGCGCGTGATATTCCAATTGCGCCAGCCGGGCGCGGGACGGTTGATTGCGGCAATGATTTTTGTGTCGGTGGTGTGTGCCTTGATTTATGGCGTCGTGGCCGGCACGTTTTCCGGCGGCACGCAACTCTGGGCCGCGCCCGTCAAAATCGGCGTGGGACTGATGATTTCGGCGCTGATTTGCCTGCCCAGCCTTTACATTTTCGCCTGTTTAAGCGGTTCGCAGGCGCGGCTCATCGAGGTATTCGGCCTGCTGGCCGGGTTGTTGATGCTGATGACCATTCTACTGATCGGCTTCGCGCCGGTGGCGTGGATTTTCTCGCAATCCACGGAATCGCTCGCGTGGATGGGCACGCTGCATCTGATTTTTTGGTTCATCGCGACCATTTTCGGATTGCGATTTTTGGAAGCCGGCTTTTCGCATTCGAACGCCAGATCGCTTGCCGGTTTCCGCACGTGGGTGGTCATCTTCCTGCTCGTCGCGCTGCAAATGACGACCGCATTGCGGCCCATTCTGGGAACCGCGGAAACCTTTTTGCCAACGGAGAAAAAATTCTTCGTGGCCCACTGGAGCGAGTGTTTGAAGGCGCAGGACGAGGTGTCAAAGTCGGGATCGCGTTGATGGTCCGGTTAAAATTGTGCCTGCGATTGATCACCCTGCGGCGCGCCGGTTGATATTTTCATGAAAGCGCGAATGAAAAGAATCCTGGCCGGACTGGCGGCTTTGGTGATCGCGGCGATCATCTGGCTGCCGTGCCTGCATTTTCTTTTCGTCCGACCGCTCTCTGAATTCCGTCAGAATCAAGGTCTCTCGCCCAAGGCGCGCCAACTGGCAGCCCGGCAGCTGCAGCTGTGGACTGAACCGGCCTTGCGCGAACAGGAACTGAAAAAGATGCGGGTCAGCAATGTGGAGTGGGATTTTATGGGGCGGAGTTTTCTCGTCTGGTCACTCGCCAACATGGCGTTGCGCGATCCGGCGTCCAAACCGCTTTACCTCCAGACAATGGACCAAATCATTGATGAAACCCTGCGGCTCGAAAAGCAGGAAGGGATGTATTTCTTTTTGATGCCTTACGCCAGGGACAGGCATTATGTCATGCAGCCGCCGCACAGTCTGTTTCTGGACGGCGAGATCGCCTTGATGCTCGCCTCGCGCCGGGTGGTTGAAGAAAAGCCGGAATACAAGTTGTTGCTGGCCGAGCGCGTGAACGCCATGGTTGAACGTTTCCAGAAAAGCCCGCGCATGATGCTGGAAAGTTACCCTGACGAATGTTGGACGTTTGATCACTGCGTCGCGCTGGACGCCATCAGAATGGCCGACTATCTCGATGGCAGCGATCATTCGGCTTTGATTCATGATTGGATTGCCATGGCGAAACAAAAACTCGTTGACCGCGAATCGGGTTTGTTGATTTCCAGCTTTATGACGGACGGCACGCCGCTGTATGGCCCAGAGGGTTCGACCATTTGGATGGTGGCGCACAGCCTGCAATTGCTGGACGAGGATTTCGCCCGCGACCAGTATCAACGTGCCCGGAGGGAACTCGGCGAAATCACGCTCGGCTTCGGTTATGCGCATGAATGGCCAAAATCGTGGAAGGGTGAGGCGGATATTGATTCCGGTCCGATCATTCCGGTGTTTGACATCAGCGCCGGTTCGAGCGGCATGGCATTCATCGGTGCCAGCGCGTTCGGCGACGGGAAATTTCTCACGTCGCTCGCGGCCACGCTGGACTTTGCCGCGTTCCCTTCGCGAACGAACGGGCGGTTGAAATACTGCGCGAGCAATCAAGTCGGCGACGCGGCCTTGCTTTACGCCGCAACGCTTGGGCCTCTTTGGGAAAAGGTAAAAACAGGAGCAAGGCGATGATAAAACCATCTTGGCAGAGATTTGCGATTTTTCAACGCGCCGAATTCTTATCGGCCAGGGATATGTTGCAGCGTGCCTTTGCCCTCAGCGTGATGTTTTGGGTGGTGCATCTCGCGGGGCTTCGGGAGTTTGCCAGCGTGTTGAACGGGACGATTGGCTCGGTGACTGCCGGCTGGAATCTCTCCGCGTTTCTGGCAATCATCTATATCGCGTTGTATCTGGCTTTCGTCGTCCTGGTTCCCGTGTTGATTCTTGCCGCAATAATTCTGACGGTTTGGCAGCGCTTCTTTGGAAAAAAGTCAAAAATTTTCCCGTAGAACACCTTTTTCGAGCTAGACAAACTCCGCCGCCGGGCGCGTCATTAAGACGAACATGCGGTGCAACCCGCCTTCGCCGCCTTCGGCACGGCAACAGCCGGAACTCGAACGGCTCTACGACGAGCACGCCCAGCCGCTTTTTGCCTTTCTCCTAAACCTGACCCGCGATGAAGCCGACACGCGCGATCTGCTCCAGGACATTTTCATCAAACTCGCCCGCGACCCGGAATTGCTGGCCGGCGTGCGGGACGAACGCGCCTTTCTCGTCCGGCTGGCGCACAACGCGGCGATAGACTTGATCCGCCGGCGCGGCACGCGGGACAAAACCCGCGAACAATTCGCTGCTGAAACCATTTTGCCCTTTGCGCCGGGTGCTAATCCTGACGAACAAACCTTTCGCGCAGCACTGGCCGGGGCGCTGGCCGAACTGCCGGAAGAACAGCGCGCCATTGTGCATTTGAAACTGTGGGAGCACTTGACCTTCGAGCAAATCGCCGCTGCGCTGGACATTCCCTTAAACACGGCGGCGAGCCGCTACCGCTATGGCTTAGACAAATTGCGCGAGCGTCTGCGTCCCCTTTACGAAGAAATTAAATGAAAAAAGTAGGAGATGACGTAAGGAGTCTCTGATCAAAAATGAACCAATGAAGAAAAAGTCAGAGCCTCGTTACCTCGGCTCCTACAAAACACGGAAATGAAACCAGATGATTTTGAACAACGATTGCAACGTCAACCGCTGCGCCAAATTCCAAGTGAATGGCGCGCGGAAATTTTAACAGTGGCTGAATCCGCTGCCGTCCCTCGTCATTCGCCACCCGTCACCCGGTCGTCCTGGCTATCAACCCTCAACGCTCAACTCTCAACCATCCTGTGGCCACATCCGAAAGCCTGGGCCGGGCTGGCGGCGGTCTGGATTTTGATTTTCGCCGTGGATTTTTCCATGCGCGACAAATCGTCGGTCATCGTGGAAAAATCCGCGCCGCCGTCGCCGGAAGTGGTCGCGGAACTGAAACAGCAGCAGCGGATGCTGGCGGAATTGATTGGCGCGAGTCAGACGCGCGATGCCGAGCCGCCGAGATTCTTGCCGTCGCCGCGCAGCGAGCGCATGGAAATTTTAGCGGCGTGAGCTGGTAGGGACAGCGCGCTGCGCTGTCCGGACGCCGCAGCGCGGTGTCCCTACCAAAATAAATTTATGAACGACAAACCCAAAAGCATCTGGCGAAAATCGTGGAAAGGCACGCACCTGTTTTTGCTTTGGCTCGCCTTGGTAATAGCCACCTCAGTCATATTCTCAATTAGCATCTTGATAATCGGCACGCCACTTACAGAACCTTCGGATTTCGGGGTAGTTTTGATTTCGGGGGTCGTTAGTGCATCTGTTTTGCTCGGTCTATGGCTGTTCATCCGCTGGCTTTGTAGCTGGCGCAATTTCAAACGGTTTCTTTTTGGTTGTGCTTGCTTCGCAACTTTGATTGCGTTGTTTTACGCCGAGGAAGACTGGCGCGGCTGGCATGCCTGGAACAAATTCAAACATGAATGGGAGGCCAAAGGTGAAAAATTTGATTTTGCCAGCGTCATTCCGCCGCCCGTGCCGGACGACCAGAATTTTGCGCTGACGCCGATTGTGGCTAGCTGTTATCTCTATATTTTGGACAAGATCGGACATGAGGTTAAACCACGGAACACGAATGTCGTGAACCGGCTGCAAATAAGCCCCGGAGAAGAAAACGACAGCGGTTGGAATTGGCCAACGAATGGCAATTGGGCGAAGGGAACGGAAACGGATTTAAGAGGATGGCAGCAGTATTATCGCGCGCTGGCGGATTTGAAAGGATGGCAAAAGAATTATCCAGCTCTGGCCCCGAAGACCAACGAATTCCCCGTCCCGTCGCAGACTCAATCACCGGCGGCCGATGTTCTGTTCGCGTTGAGCAAATATGATTCGGCCATTGAAGAATTGCGTCAAGCGAGCAAGCTTCCGTATTCTCGCTTCCCACTCAATTACGGCACTGAAAATCCAGCGATGATTTTTCTGCCGCATCTGGCGGCGTTGAAAAAATGCTCGCAAGTGTTGCAACTGCGTGCCATCGCTGAATTACAAAATGACGAAAGCGACAAGGCTCTGGCCGACGTCAAACTAATGTTGCGGCTGACCGATTCGATTCACACCGAGCCAATTTTGATTTCGCACCTGGTTCGCATTGCCATCGTGAATCTCGCGCTTCAACCGGTTTGGGAAGGCTTGGCGGAGCACAAATGGTCGGACACACAACTCATTGAACTTGACCGGGAACTGGCCGAACTGGATTTTCTTTCCGATTATAAGTTGGCCATGCGCGGAGAAATGGTGTTGTGCCAGGACGGAATCATTGACTATCTGCGACGTCACCCGGAACAGATTTCAAATATGTCTGACGATGGCGGCTCAACCCGGTCAGCCCCAACCGCAAGCATCAGCTATTTAATCCCCAGTGGCTGGTTTTACCAAAATCAGCTTCGCTGTTCCCGGTTTATGGTTCAACAGTATTTGCCTTTGGCCGATCTGGACCACGGGATCATTTCTCCGGCGTCCGTTCGTCATGCCGACGCGGCGCTTGATTTGGAATTCCGGCATGTGGGTCCTTACAACCGGCTTGAAGTCATGTTCCTTCCCGGGCTTGGTGGTGCCGTGAGAAGATTTGCCAGTGGAGAAAATGCGGTGGACCTGGCGCGCGTCGCGTGCGCCCTGGAGCGTTACCGGATTGCGCACGGCGACTATCCTGAATCGCTCGGCGCGCTGGCGCTGCAGTTCATGGAAAAAATTCCGCATGACATTATCAACGGCCAGCCGTTGCATTACCGCCGCACTTCGGATGGCCAATTCGTTCTTTACTCCGTCGGCTGGAATGAAACCGACGACGGCGGCGTGGTCGGTCTCAAAAAGGATGGCGCGGTGGACATCAACCAAGGCGATTGGGTCTGGCGGTATCCGGCCAAGTAATCGGCGGGGAACATCGAACATCCAACGTCGAACGTCGAACGCCGAACATCGAATTTTCGCGACGGCGCATGGCTGGTCATTCAATGTTGGATGTTCGATGTTCGATGTTTTCTTTAATTTCTTTCTGCTTTGTGCCTCAGCGTCTTTGTGGTGAAATCCTTTCGTGCAGATTACAAACCTGAACCCGGACACGGACATTGGCGCGAGCGCGTGGCTGGTCGAGTTGGACGACCACCGCATTTTGCTGGACGCCGGCATGCACCCGAAACGCGAGGGCCGCGCAGGGTTGCCGATGTTCGGCAAGGCCGGTCATGCCGAGGTGGACGCGATTGCGATTTCGCATTGCCATCACGACCACGTCGGCGCGCTGCCGGTGGCGTGCCGGCATTTCCCCAAGGCGCACGTGCTGATGAGCGAACTGAGTTACTTTCTCGTCGAGCGCGTCTTGCACAATTCGGTGAACGTGATGGTGCGCCAGCGCGACGAACTGGGCATCCGTGAATATCCACTCTACTCGCACGACGAAGTGGACGACCTCGCGCCGCAGTTCCAGGGCTTCAAATACAATCGCGAAATCGAATGGGCGGCGTTCCACAAGACGCGCGCGGGGCGGCCTTCGCCGACGCTGGAATATTTTGACGCCGGCCACACGCTCGGTTCGGCGGGCATCCTGATTCGCGGCAAGAAGGAAACGCTGTTTTACACCGGGGACGTTTGCTTTCACGACCAGACCCTTTCGCGCGCGGCGCGGTTCGAGGACGTGAAGGCGGATGTGCTCATCATGGAAACGACGCGCGGCAACCGCGCCGTGCCGCCGGGTTTTTCGCGCGAGAGCGAAATCGAACGGCTCGTGGCGGCGATTCATCGCGCGCTCAAACGCAAGAGCTGCGTGCTCATTCCGTCGTTTGCGCTGGGACGCACGCAGGAGATGCTGGCGCTGCTCGCGCTGCTGATGCGCGAGGGAAAACTGAAGGAACAGCCGGTTTACATAGGCGGGCTGGGACGGGTGTTCACGGAAATTTACGATCTGGAGGCACACCGGACGCACCGGCAGCACACGAACCTGCAACTGCACGAGGCATTGCAACTCATCGTTCTCGAAAGGGGCCAGGCGGAAAAAATGAAATTGAGCGGCGGGAAAATTTTTGTCATCACCGCCGGCATGATGAGTGAAAACACGGCGGCGCACGATCTGGCAATGCGGATGATTGGCGACGAGCGGCAGTCCATTTTCTTCGTCGGTTACGCCGATCCGGACACGCCGGGCGGACGGTTGAAAAGGGCGAAGCCCGGCGAAACGTTTGTGTTCAGCCCGGGCGCCGGCCGGGTGACGCGGCATTGCGAGGTGCGGGATTTTGATTTGACGGCGCACGCGAACCGGGAGGACTTGCTGGAGTTCGCCGGGCAGGTTTCACCACGCGCGGTTTTGCTGGGTCATGGCAGCGACGATTCGCGCGCATGGTTCGCGGAGCAGATCCGCGCGCGCTGGCCGAAAATCAAAATCCTTCAGCCGCAGCCGGGCAGGACGGTGTCAGTCTAAAAACAAACCGCCGGTGAATCGGGCCGGCGGTTTGCGGGGGGCGTGAATTCAATGGCCCGCGTTGACGATGTTGGCGAGGTTGAAGATCGGCAGAAACATGCAGATGACCATGCCGCCGATGACGACTCCCAGGAAAACAATCAACATCGGCTCGATGAGCGACATGAGGCCGGAGAGTGTGGTTTCAATTTCCTCGTCGAGGAAGTTCGCAACGCGTTCAAGCATGTTGTCAATGTTGCCGGTCTGTTCGCCGGCACTCATCATGCGGATGACCATGCTGGGGAAGATCGGATTTTTGCCGAGTGCGGCGGATATGCCCTCGCCGCGTTCGATGTCAACGGCGGCGGTCTTGATGGCCTTTTCCATGACGACGTTGCCAACGGTTTGGGAAACGATTTGCAGCACCTCAAGAATGGGCACGCCGCTGCGAACGAGCGAGGCGAGCGTCCGGGTAAAACGCGCCAGACAGATTTTATGCGCGATGACGCCAAAGACGGGAAGCTTTATCCGGCGGGCATCCCAGAATTCCCGGCCGGGCTTGGTTTTGATAAAATAGAACCATCCCCAGACCAGCAAGACTCCGCCCCCGATAAACACGAGCAGATACTTTTTTACGATGTCGCTGAGGTCAATCATGAACTGCGTCGGCGCGGGCAATTTCGCGCCGAAGCCGGAGTAAATCTCCGAGAAGGTGGGAATCACTTTCACCAAAAGAAAGGTGGTGATGCAGATGGCCACCACGGTCACCGCTGATGGATACATCAGGGCGGTTTTGACTTTCTTGCGGAGGCGATCGGAATTTTCGAGGTAAGTTGCCAGGCGCGCCAGAATTTCCGCCAGCAACCCGCCCTTTTCACCCGCCGCCACCATGGAAATGTAAAGCCGGTTGAACGCCTTGGGATGCTTTTGCAACGCCTCGGAAAAACTTTCACCGCCCTCCACGCGCGCACAGACGTCACGAATCGTGTCGCGCATGACCTTGTTGGCGGTCTGATCGGCAAGCGCCTGCAGGGATTGCACAATGGCAATGCCCGCGTCCACCATCGTCGCCAACTGACGGGTGAACATCACCAGATCGCCGAGCAAAACCCTGCCACCCCGGGTCCTGCCCTTGCGGGATGTCTTTTCCTGGATGGAAACGACCAGCAAATTGCGGTTAAGCAACGCGGCGATGGCGGCCTGTTCGGTGGCCGCCTCCACGCTGTTGCGAATTTCGCGGCCAGTGGCCGTCTCACGCGCTGTGTATGCGAATGATGGCATATCTTTGATTGTTCAATAAAAGTGCGAACCCAAATTGCCTGATTGCAACTGGCATCTTTGCCGTCCCAAACAAAAGCACGATTTGTTCCAATATGCCCCGCAGAACGCCCGGCAAGGAAATAATTCAAGCCATTAAAAGGGCACTTCTGTGCCCTGATTTGATGCAGCCTCGGCACAAAAATGAGATGCCTTTCGCTGTCAGGCGTGCAAGTCGTTTTTTATCAACGTGTTAGCTGGACAAAATTACTTAAAAAAATTGTTGCCACGTCTTTGGGATTTTATTAGCCTCGTTCGTAATCGCACCACGCGGTGCCGGGGTAAACAGGATTTGCCCCGAAAATGCAGACAAAACGAAGAGAACAATTAAACCAAACAACATCGGAGGAACAAGATGAAGTTTAATAAATGGACACTGGGTCTGGCGGCGGTCGGGGTGGTCAGCCTCGCCTCGGCGGCGCGTGCGGACGAAAAAATGAGTTCGTTGCAAACGGCGCTCTCCAACACCACCATCAGCGGTTACTTCAGCGCGTCGTTCAACTGGGCGATTAGTCCGGGTCAAGATGCCTATCAAGATTCGCCGGCGGGCTATATTCCCTTCCAAGGCCCAAACAAGCAGGACGGGTTCAATCTGGATGTGGTGAAGCTGTCCATCGCCAAGCCGCAGGATGAATCGCCGTGGGCTTCGGGCTATCAGGTGGATTTGCTCTTCGGCCCGGATGCGGTGGGTTACAACCCGACTTCGGGCAACGTCGGGGGACTTGGTGCCGACAACTCGGACATCTCCATCAAACAGGCGTACGTTGCGTTGCGCACACCGGTGGGCAACGGGATTGACTGGAAGATTGGCGTGTTCGATTCCCCCTTGGGCTATGAAGTGTTCGATGCTGGCAGCAATCCGAACTACACCCGTTCCTGGGGCTATGCCATTGAACCGACCGAACTCACGGGCGTTTTGGCTTCCTACAAGATTAACGACGAGTGGTCGGTTTCGGCGGGCATTGCCAATACGTTGGAAGCAGAAATCAACGCCAGGGCTTGGTACTACAATTCCGGTGAAGACCCGAGCAAGGACTGGAACAAGGCGTTCCTGGGTTCGGTGTCGTTCAACGCTCCGAGTTCATGGGGTTGGGCTGCCGGTTCTTCGATTTATGCCGGCATCGTTTATGGGTTTAATGGTGACGGCCAGTACCACTATGGGGATGGCTACTTTTACGCCAATGGGAACCAAGTCAACTATTATGCCGGAGCGACGCTGAACACGCCGTGGAAGCAATTGACGGTAGGCGCGGCGTTCGACTACGCGCACAATTTCGCTGGCGGGGAGGCGTATAGTTATTATGATAGCCCTGAGTATAATTACTCTTACCGCAGTCATGTGGACATCCTGGTTGCCGGTTTGTATGCGACCTATAAGGCCACGGACAAGTTGAGCTTCAATGCCCGCGGAGAGTATGTGTTCGGGAAATATCATGAGGACGGGAGTTATAATTATACTTATTATGAAGAGGGAGATTACGGTAGCTATGGCGATACTGAAAGCGCAGACGGGTTTGAACTCACCGGCACGGTGGAGTACGACCTGTGGGCGAACGTGATCAGCCGCCTTGAATTGCGCTGGGATCATTCCAACAGCAACCTCTCGCCGGTTGATATTGGTTATGAATCCGACCCAGCCCACACAGATGCCGTTGGCTTTTATGCGAACATCATCTACAAGTTCTAATCTGATTTAGAACCTTCGGCCCCTTCCGGCAAAACCGGAAGGGGCTTTTTGTTTCCCGTCTCGTAGGAGCCGACGTCAGGAGACTCATTTTCGAATGGCAGTTTTTTGAAAAATTTAAGCCTCGTTACCTCGACTCCTACACAACAAAACTTGGATTCGCCGCCGCTTCCTTTCATAATCCGCCGACCAAATGCAATTCATCCGCGACATTTATGCGGCCAAGGTGGCGGCGAAACAGCCCGTCATTTCCTTTGAGTTTTCCCCGCCGAAAACTGACGAGGGTGACCGCAACTTGCTGGAAAAACATATCCCCGCATTGTCGCAGGCCAGGCCCGATTTTTGCTCCGTCACCTATGGCGCGGGTGGCAGTACGCGTGACAAGACGTTGATGATCGTGGACCGCATCCAGCGGCAACACAACCTGACCGCGCTGGCGCATCTCACCTGTGTCAACCACACCCGCGACGAGGTGCGCACGCTGCTCGAAAAAATTCGCGCGCTCGGCTGCAAAAACATCCTGGCATTGCGCGGCGACCCGCCCGGCGGCGGCGAGTTCCGGCCCACGTCCGGCGGCTTTGAGTTTGCCGCGCAACTCGTCCAATTCATCCGCGAGTCGGGCGATTTTTCCATCGGTGTCGCCGGATTTCCCGAAGGCCACATTGCGTGCAAGGATGGAAAGCACGCCGACTGGCGGCATCTGCAGGAAAAAGTGAACGCGGGCGCGGATTTTGTCATTTCGCAACTATTTTTCGACAACACCGACTATTTTGTCTTCCGCGATTTTGTCGCCAACCGGTTGGGGGTGCGCGTGCCACTCGTGCCCGGCATCATCCTGATCCGGAACGCGGCGCAAATCACAAAATTTACGCAACTCTGCGGCGCAAAAATCCCGCCCCCGCTCCTTGCCCGGCTGGATCAACTGGGCGGTGACGAGGCGGCGACGGTTGAATTCGGCATCGAATACGCCACGCGGCAGTGCGAGGCATTGCTGCGCGCCGGCGCGCCGGGGCTGCACTTTTACACGCTCAACAAGTCACGCTCGACCGTGCAGGTTTTGAAAAATCTCGGTTTGGCGTGAATTCAATCCGCTTGTAGCAGCCGAGGTAACGAGGCTCCAATTGAATTTACGATTTCTCGCTCATCGCGTAAATCGTATATCGTAAATCGAAAATAATGAGCCTCCTCACGTCGGCTCCTACGGTTTTCAGAGCAAATTGTTCGCTATGATGCCGAGGACGCTCAGCGGTCCCTGGTCTTCCAGCCCGTCGGTGGCCTTGTCCACCTTTTGCAGCGTAAGTTTGGCGTTTTTGTAAAATTCCTGGTCGTTGACGAGCTTGCCAACCGTGCCTTGTCCTTGATTAATCTTCAGCAAAATCTGGTTGAGGTTGGTCATCGAAGCGGTCGTTGAGTTGTAAAGCGTCTCATCCGTCACCAGTTTGCCCAGCGTGCCCTGGCCGCTGCTGATGCCATTGACAACCTGGCGAACATCGGTTACGGCGTCCTGCAGATTGGTGACGGTGACGAACGCCGAATCGTAGAGCTGCTCCGTGTAAATCAGTTTGCCGACCGTGCCCTGACCGCTGGCGATCTGGCCGGAAATGTTTTCGATGTTGGAAATGGCCCCGCCGAGATGTCCGCTGTTTTGTTTGACGAAATCAACCAGCGGGCCCATCAAATTGTTGATAGTGTCGGGCGTGAAGCTCTTGCCGAAATTTTCAATGCCGGTGGCGGCCTTATCGAGTTTGGTCATGACGGCGTTGAGGTCGGGTTGCTCCTCGGTCCCGATCACGGCGCCCTCCATCGCAGGCGGCGACCCAGGCTTGCCAAAGTCAATGGCAACAAAATACTGCCCCATCAAACCGGTGAATTTGATGGTGGCCGTGCTATCCGTCCTCACAACAGCATCGGAGTGCAGCTTCATCGTGACGCGAACCTTGTCGCCGGCCAGCGCGATTTTCTCGACGCGGCCGATTTCCACGCCGGCCAGCCTGACGCTGTTGCCCACCTTCAAATCCTGCACCGTGTCAAACAATGCGTTGATGTGGTAGCCGCCGCGGAACATTTCCACGCCGCCGAGGGTTTCAATGATGATCACGGCGGCGATGACTGTGAGGGTGACAAAAACACCGAGCCGGGTTTCTAGCGAATTTTTCATAAACTTTGATGTTGAGGTTCACGTTTGAAGTCTGCGTGTAGAAATTTTTGGACGAGCGGATCCCCAAACCGCTTCACCTCGTCCGGCGTGCCAATGGTCACGATATGGCCCTCGTTGATGACCGCGATGCGATCGGCCACCCCGAACGCAAGGTCGCGGTCATGCGACACCACGAGCGACGTGACGTGGATGCGTTCTTTGAGGCGCAAAATTTCCTCGCCGATGACAATGGCTGAAAGCGGGTCGAGTTCACTGGTCGGTTCGTCGTAAAGAATCAACTGCGGTTCGATGACCAAAGCGCGCGCGATGGCGACGCGCTTTTTCATGCCGCCGGAAAGTTCATCGGGCATTTTTTCGGCGGTGTCTTTGAGACCGACGTCTTCGAGTTTTTCGGCAACGATACGCGCAATTTCCCCGGGGGGTTTGAGGCGGTGTTCGGTCAGGTAAAGCCCGACATTCTCGCCGACGGTGAGCGAATTGAGCAGCGCGCCAGACTGGAAAACGAGTGCCATGCGGTATTTGGCGGCGATTTCCGGTGTTTGGATGGACTCGCCGTTGATGAAAATTTCGCCAGCGTCGGGTGTTTCCAGCCCGATGAGATGCTTAAGCAGGACGCTTTTACCGCTGCCACTCGGCCCCATGATCACGAAAATTTCACCGGGCTTGACTTCGAAATCAACGCCACCGAGTACTTCCTGTCCATTAAAACTCTTGCGCAAGCCGCGGACCTGCAGGCTGACACCTGAATCATGGTTTGTCGGATGGCTCATCATTTCAAAAGAATGCGGGTAAGGATGTAATCAAAAATGACAATCAGCACGATGGAATTCACGACGGCCTTTGTGACCGAGCGGCCAATGCCACGCGGCCCGCCGATGGTCGTCAGACCCTGGTGGCACGAAACGACACCGATGATCAGTGCGAAGCAAAAACTCTTGAAAACGCCATTGACCACGTCCTTGACTACGACAATATCGCGCAGGTCCGAATAAAACGCCTGAAACGGTATGGCGATGTGATTGTTCGCCTCCGCCACGACTGCGCCGCCGAACCAGCCGACGAGGATCGCAAAAACCACCAGCATCGGCAGCGCCAGCGCGATCGCCACCAGCCGCGGCAGCACAAGATAGTGGATCGGGTTGATGTTCATGGTGCGCAACGCGTCAATCTCCTGATAGACGCGCATCGAACCGATTTCCGCCGCCATCGCCGAACCGATGCGTCCGGCAATCAGAATGGCCATCATCACGGGCGCCAGTTCCTTGGCCATCGCGATGCCCACGATGCCACCCACGGCGCTGGCGAGGCTGCGGTCCACCAAAACCGGACCTGTTTGCAGCGCGATGACCGCCCCGATGAAAAATGACAGCACGCAAACCATCAACAGACTCGCATTGCCGATTTCAAAAAACTGGTCGAAGACCTTCTGTCGTTGCCGCCACACGAGCGGCAAGGCCAGCAGTGTGCGCCAAAATAGAAGGACGATTTCACCGATGCTTTCAAACATAGTTCGGGCACATTCTCATTTTGCCGGATTACCTGCCGTCTGGTGCGTTTTGACCAGCGGAATAAAAAGCAGGCGCAACTTTTTGCTCTCCGCATTGGATTGATACTGAAAAAGACCGAAAAGGAGCGAGCATTTTTTCGTGCCGGGCGTCGTGTCGTAGCGATACAAATTCCAGAGTAATGATCGGCTCGCCGCGCCGGTCCGGGGATTGTCCTCCGCCCGCCACAAAGACCAAAGCGGTGACCAGTTGCGTTCGACGCCGCTGCTGCCGGGCAGTATCGGTTCAATCGGCGCGAGGATTTGCAACCGGCGGTCGCCGTTGAAATCCCGATGCCAGGTGAACAGCGGCAACAGGTCAACGCGCCGCCTTTCCCTGCCGGTCTCGGTATTCTTTTCCGTCAGGTCCACAAACAAATAAAACAGGATGCGCGCGCGCCCCTGATCCAGCGCGCCAGCGTGAAGGCGATTGTATTTGTAAAGCGGCCACAGGTAAAAATCGCTTTCCAACGTGTCGTTGCGCGACCGGCCGAACAACGGCAGCACGCGCGTGGTGGTTTTGCCGGGGCCACGCGCGACCACAACGAACGGCCATGGCCCTTCCCATTCGTGGTATTTCTTTTCGCGGTCGTCAATCCAGTTGAAGAACGGCCATAGCACAGAGGTTGAATCGCGCCGGGGCGAGCGAGATACGGCGTAAAACGGAATGGAGGCGCGGAATTTTTCGGGATTGTCGGTGCCGATGCCGGTGTCCTGTCGCAGATAAAGCGGCCAGAGGAAAAATGATGCGTCGTGCCCGCCGATGATTTCCGTTTCGCCGAAATTGTTGGTGTGCGTCGTCACGTCCTTGTGTTCGTTGCCGACGACCGGCCAGAATTGCCAGCCGTGCAACCCATCGCCGTAACGCAGATGGAAAAAGGGGTAAAGATAATTATCGGTGACCACATCGTGCTTCCGCGTCTCGCTGTAAATCGGAAACAGCACGATGAAAATTTCGTCCCGAAACAGGTGGTCTTTGAGATGGCCGTAGAATGGCACAAGCGCGGTATAATTTTCATTCGTGTCCGGCGAACGCTGCTGGAAATAGACCGGAAAAAGCGTGAAACGATTTCTGGGAACCTCTGTTTGATTCTGGCCGCCGGCAAAACTGAACAATTGGCAGAACTGCCAGCGGTATTCCCGCCCGTAAATTTCGTAAGTCAACAGCGGATAAAACAGGTTGTAGGCTTCGGATTCGGTCACGGGATCCGTCACGCGCGAAAATAGCGGCGGGATGCCCCATGATTTTTCCGTGTCTCTTTCTTGCTGGTAAAAAAATGGCCCGACGGCTTCAATCCGATGCCCGGAATTCAGTGTCAGCGGAAATCGCTCATAGAGTGGCCCGGCACCAAAATCATCTTGAGCGAACGCCACCATGGGAAGACACAGGCTCCAACCCAGCCAGCCCATTCGGAGCAGCCAGACAAAATTTCCAAGTCCTATGGTCATCTTTTTTTCACAGTTAATGAAGAAACGCTTTTTGAACCAAGCCGTCCGATGTTATGCGTTATCGTTAACGATACAAGCTTTTTGCGATTTTCAGGTATCATACACGGAGTTTAACATAGAGATTGACTTTAAATGGTTTTCAACTATTTTTCCCGTGCACTTGAGGTTTTTGACCTCGGTTCCTCCTGACCCAGTGCTGACGACGGATTGTCGGCACTGGGTTGATCTATTAATGGACGCCACCGGCCAAGCAAATTCAGCAGCGCCGGCAAAAGAGTCAGTCCTGCAATCATGCACGCTGCGATTCCAGTTGCCATCACACATCCCAGACTGTAAATGCCGCGATCCTTGGCTATGATCAAACTGCCGAATCCGGCAATCGCCGTCAAGCCAGAGACCAGCACGGCCTTGCCGGTGCTGCGGGCAAGAATGCCGGGCGTGCGTTCCTCGGCGAAGCGATTGAGGATTTGTACGCCGTTCGTGACGCCGATGCCGACAACCAGCGGCAACGTCATGATGTTGGCCACGTTGAAAGGAATTCCGAACCAGCCCATCATTCCGACCAGCCAAAGCGTGCCGATGCCGACCGGCAACAACGACAGGATTACCGAGCCGATACCGCGGAAGTGGAATAAGACCAAAAGCGCAATCGCGGCCAAGGAATACCAGGCCGCTTGGATGTAACTGTTTTTGAGCAATTCCTCAAATTCATAAAGTTGCACCGGTGTGCCGGTGACATTAGGATCCACCGTGCGCAAATCAGAAATGAATTTTTCCTGATTGTCGCGCTGCCAAACGTCAATTTTTGGAAAAACCTGCAGCAGATACTTTCCGGTCACACCCACAAATTGGTCGCGAAAAGCCTGGGGCAAATCTTCCACGTGCAAGGGCGCGCGATCATCCTGATTTTGCAACAACTGAAATGTCGTGCGCATGTCGGTGAAGAGCGCCTGTTGGAATCGCGCCAATTTGTCCGCGTGTTCCGTGAGCGCCTGGGGGCCGCCCTGCAACATCGCCTTGCGCAAATTCTCAATCGCCTGGCGCAGCTCGACAAACTGTTTTGTCAATTCCGGGTCGCTGCCGCCGACTTCTTCCAGCGCCGCGCCCAGATAACCGTAAAGTCCATACAACGTCCGGCTAAATGCATAAACATCCACCAGGCTTGTGTCGGGCACGCCGAATTCCAGCGGCGCAAGTTCTTGTCTGATCTGGCCAATCATCCAGAGCTTTTCACCGCTGCTGGGATTGAGGAGATGGTTCAACAAACTGGATGGCGGTTCAATGTCAGCAACCGTCGGCAGCTGCTTGATTTTTTCCTCCAAGTCAATCGCGTTGGTCAGTGAATCGGCAACAACCGCCCCGTACAGCAGGGATTTGTCCGCCGCGGCAAATAACTTCTCCTCAAATACCACCGACGGCAATCCGACACTCTGCAATTTCTGCATGTTGTAATCGAATTTAACCTTGCGGGCCTGCACCAGTGCCAGCACGCACAAGGCGACCGTAATTATCACCACGAGCACAGGACGCTGCAGCCAGATGTTTTCAATGCGTGCACGGGCCTCGTCCTCCGTCGTTTGGTGATCAATGACGTTCTGCCGGCCGCGCATAAGCAGCACCGGCAGTAGTGTCATCATCGGTACAAGACAGAGCAGCAAACCGCCACCGCAAATGATGCCCATTTCCTGAATACCCTTGAAGTGGGTGAACGCCATTGCCAGGAACGCACTGGCCGTGGTCAACGCGCCGGTGAAAATTCCCTGTCCAGTGAAGACCATCGCCTTGGTCATCGCGGCTTCCTCCGTTTTGCCATGCCGCAATTCCTCCTCGTAGCGTGTAACCAAATGCACGCCGAAATCAATCGCCAGGCCGATGAGCATGGGCACAAACGTAATCGTCAAAATGTTCAAATGTCCTACCGTCAGCGTGGTGAACGCCAATGTGTAGGCCAGACCGACCACCAGGCAAATCGTCGCCTTCACCGGCCGCCCGGTTTCGTTGTAGCCGTAAATGAAAATCAACGCGCAGAGAATCAACGAGACGATGCTCGCCAGGGTTATGTCCTTCTGTGACTGCTTCATTTCGTCATAGTCCAGCACCGGCTCGCCTATGAGTCCCACATTGAGGCCGGGCACCTCGGTTTGTGTTTCCCCGACCAACCGGCGCAGGCGTTCAATCGCCTTGCCATTGAGCTTGTCGCTAGGCGCATGCGCCGTAACCAAAAAAATCCGGCCGTGATCGAAGGTGATGTAGATGTTCGTTTCGCTACCGGCAAAGAAAAGCGACGTGACGCTGGGTGAGGGCGGCGTCCCCGGCCGCCCCAGACAATCGGTGGCCTGCGTCACGATGCGCGTCAATGCCGGCATGGCCTGAATCAAAGATTCGGTCTGGGCGTTCGTTTCACGCGGCGTGGTGCGAAAGTCCGTATTGATCTGTTCGAAAAACGTGATGAGATTGGTTGTGCGCGTGAACTGGCGGAGAAATGGCAGGGCATCGTCGAGTTCCTTTTTCAACCCAACCAAATCATCCTCGTCTGCGAACAGCAATGCCTTTGCCCCCATTTCCGAATAGCTCTGCTGGTAAAAAACGTCGCGAAACAGATTGGTTTCCGCTTCCATTTTCGCGGCAATGCGTTCGACAAATTGCCGGTTTTTCTCGAGGCTTTCACTTTCCACAACCACCTCCAGGTCGTTGCCCTGCTGCGGAAATTCCTTCTGCAGGCGGAGATAATTCTCGTGATTCTTATGGTTGGGGCCGACCAGGTTGTCCCGGTTCATGTCGGTTTCCAGATAGCTGGACGTGTAAAGAATACACACCAGAAACAACACCGCCTGCGGATAGATGAACCAGCGGGGATGACGGCACACCGCCATCGTCAATTGGGACAGCAGTCGCGCCAGTAGTGTGTCAGCGCTCAATGCCTTCATACCTCGTCGCGCGGTTCACACTTCGAAGAACTCGGCGTTGGAAAAAACTTCTTTCACGTCGTCATGTTCCTCCAAGGCCTCGATCAACTTGTTGACAGCCGCCACCGCCGTCGTATCGGCAAGTGGCGCAGTAATCGTCGGCAACGACGTGATCTCCGCCACCTCGCACTTGATGTTCTTGGCCTCGACTCGCTTGTGCACCGTCTCGAAATTTGCGGGCTCGGTGATGATTTCATAACCCAGCGGCTCGGCTCTGAAATCCTCCGCGCCCGCTTCGAGCGCCAACTCCATCAATTGATCTTCACCCGCCGCCTCTCGTGAGACAATAATTTGTCCTTTGCGTTGAAACAATCGGCTGACCGAACCTGGCGTGGCAATGCTGCCGCCGCTCTTGGTCACAAGGCTGCGGATATCGGATGCCGTGCGATTGCGATTATCCGTGCTCACTTCCACGAGCAAGGCCACGCCATTCGGCCCGTAAATTTCATAGGTCAAATCCTCGTAGTTCGTGCCTTCGCCGCCGCCAACGCCCTTTTTAATCGCGCGTTCGATATTGTCTTTCGGCATGTTCGCCGTGCGGCATTTGAGCAGCACCATGCGCAGCCGCGGGTTCATGTCCGGGTCGCCGCCGCCGATTTTGGCGGCAATGGTGATTTCACGCCCCAGCTTGGAAAAAATTCTCCCGCGTTTGGCGTCAATCGCGCCCTTGAAGTGCTTGACCTTCGCCCATTTGCTGTGACCGGCCATCTTTGGTTCTTGGTTGAGCGTTGAGGGTTGAGAGTAAAACCGATTTACTCTTCCAACTGTCAACTTGCCACTTCCACGTAAACCGCCGTGCCGTAACACAACACTTCGGTGATGCCCGCCGCAATTTCTGTGGCGTCATAGCGCACACCGATGACCGCGTTGGCGCCAAGCTGGCCGGCGTGCGTGAGCATCAGGTTGAAGGCGTCTTCACGGGCACGTTCGCAAAGGTTGGTGTAAAGCGAGATGTTCCCGCCGAAAATCGCCTGGATGCTCGCGCCCAGGTTCCCGATCACCGAGCGCGACCGCACAATGATGCCGCGCACGACGCCGAACGATTTGGTCACGCGATAGCCGGGCAAATCAAACGTCGTGGTCGTCAATGGATGTGTCAGACTCATAGGACAGCGATTGAACACGAGAACGCGCGGCCACAAAAGCGAAAAGTTCCCGCGCCGTTCAAGGGGAGAGAAACGAAAACGCCGGCAGATTCCGCAATACGCTGAAAGCAACGGCAATTACCAGGAACGCCCACATCACCTTTGGCGGCACGGCCAGCGTGGCGGGCTGATGGCAAATTTTGCGCGCGGCAAACCACACGCCGCGCACCATCAAGGCCACGAGCGTGAGAATGAACAGCGCGTTGTCCCGCAGCGCATTCAAAAGGTGTCCGTGCAGCAGTTGATACGCCGCCCGGGTTCCACCACAGCCTGGGCAGTTCAGGCCGGTCAGTTTGTGAAACAGGCATACCGGATAAAATCCGTGCGTGCCCGGATTGAAGAAAAACAAAACCGCGCCCGAACCCAGCACGCTTGCCGCGAGCACAGCCCCCGCGAAAAAGGCGAGCGATGGCGGGGCGGCGATTTTCGGCGGGGCAGTTTGCGTTTCGACATGCATAACTTCGGTCCGGAATCATCTAAAACTCCAGTTGAAATAAAAATGGCCGGTCGCCAGTGCCACCAACAAAAGCACGCCGAACAGCAGCAGACTCGCGCTGGAAAGAACGATCCCGGCGATGGCAAGCCCGCGTCCTTCATAAAGTTCAGGATGGCGGTTAATTTGCGAAAGGCCGATGAGCGAAAAAACCAGGCCGAGGCTGCCAAATAGAAATTTGAAGCAGCACGCAAAGGACAAAATTCCAAAAATCAGTCCTGTCGTCGCAAAGGAATTGGTTTTCGGCAATTGCCCCGTCATTGAAGTTCCAGGGGGCAACGGCCTGATCACTGGCGGAGTTGGCGGAGCGAAATAGCCCGCAAACTCCGGCAGCGTGCTGAGCAGTTTCCATTCCGGCGCGCCGTCCACGAGCGTTTGAGTCTGAGCGTTGGCCCGGCCTTCGACGAGCCATTGCCGTAATTGTTCGGCGCTCGCCGGACCGTAAATTTTGCCGTCTGCCCCGATGATCTTATACATGATGCAAATGTTAACGCATCGAATGTCTGTGGACAACCCCACTGATGACAACGAGGGCAATCAACGCCAAATATCCAAAACCAAACAGACCGCCCAAAACAATCCCAATCCAAGCGTGGACACTGCCGCCTGCCTCCGGATTCCAGCTTCGAAAACACAATCCCGAGATTCCCAAAACAAGGGCCGGAATGCCGAGCAGGGCTCCAATAGGCGGGACCAGGGAAAAGACGCCCAGATAATAGGCAGCCAACGCCCGCGAGTTTTTGTATGGAATGATCGTGTTTAAGCCATCGGCGGATTTTGATGCCTTGGCGGATGGAAGAATTGGCGGCGGGCCTGATGCGGTTGGTGCGGACGCCTCGGCAAACTCCGGCCGCGAACCCGGAAAAACCCAATCCACTCGGTCGTCCGGCATGACTGGCGTCTTCTCTTCAACCCGATTTTCCGCTATCCACTTTTTTACCTGTTCGGCCGAAACCGGGCCGTATTCATTTCCGTCTGAGCCGAGAACTTTATACATGGCCGCGCCCTACTCGTCTTTGCCTCCGCCATTCGCGTGACCGGTGTCCGCACACACGCCGCGCTTTGCTTCGGCGATGAAGTCCAGCAAAGCTTTCTCCGGGGCGCTGGTGAAATTCTTTTGCGCCTCCATGACGGCCGCGCTCAGGTTTTTCCCGCTGCGAAACAGCAGATGGTAAAGCCGTTTCAATTCCATCCGTTGTTCCGCCGTGAATCCGGCGCGGCGCAGGCCGACGAGATTCAGCCCGCAAATTTCATTTATGCGCAGCGCCACCGTGAACGGCGGCAGGTCCTGGCTGATGCCCAGCCGCCCTGCATCAGCGCCAGCGTGCCGACGCGCGTGAATTGATGCACGCAGCAGTTGCCGGATATGAACACACGATCCTGCACC
>CAWJHF010000014.1:0-11006 GCA_963842445.1 uncultured Verrucomicrobiae bacterium
ATCCGCGGATGCTGGCGCGCATCAAGCGGCTGGCCCGGACACGCTATTTGAATTACCAGAGCATGATCAAACAGTGGTTGAGCGAACGGATGGAAAATGAATTGCGTGAAAAATAAGTGAACGCCATGAAAACCAGGACGCCGATTGCCGATTGCCGACTGCCGATTGAACTGGCAGAAACAGCGGCATTGTCCGATTCAATCGTAAATCGTAAATCGAAAATCGTAAATGGTTTCACCCTCATTGAACTGCTCACCGTCATCAGCATCATCGCCGTGCTGGCGGCGCTCTTGTTCCCCGTGCTGGCGGGGATCAAGCGGCAGCAATATATCAAGAACGCGACGGCGGAAATGGAACAGTTGGAGACGGCGATTGAACGCTACAAGGCCGCCTACGGATTCTACCCGCCCGACAATCAGCTCAATCCCGGCAACCCGCAGACACCCAACCCGCTGATCAACCAGCTTTACTTTGAATTGCTGGGAACGACCAACACGGCCAACCCTGCTAGTTCCCCCATCTACCAGTCGCTCGACGACCCCACCATTCAACTTCCTCAATCCGCCGTGAACAACATCTTCGGCGTGAGCGGTTTTATGAATTGCAGCAAGCCCGGTTCGGCCGAGGACGCGCACATGGCCCAAAACTTCCTGCCCGGTCTGAAACCCGGCCAGATAAGCTACGCATACACCAACAGCACTGACATCCACTCGTTCAAAATGCTCGTCATTTCTGTCGGCGGGCCGGACTTGACGTATCATCCGCTGGGCGTGGGTGCGATGGGCATCAATCCGTGGCGCTACAATTCCTCGAACCCGACCAACAATCCCGGCGCGTACGACCTGTGGGGGCAGCTTTCCATCAGCGGAAGGACGAACCTCATCTGCAACTGGAACCGGCAGGTGCAGTTGAACAGCCGGCTGCCCTGAGTTTTTTTATGTGCACCGCTCAAAAACCCGGACCCCGCCGCAGCGAATGGCTCCTGGCCGTTGACTGGCAGGATTGCCGCTGGACCCCGCTCATCGCGGTGCGAATGCCGCTGCCGCCGTGTTGTCACGTCGCAGCCGGCTCATTGCCCCTGTCATCGCTTCTCCCGCTTCCCTCACGCCATGACCCTCTATTTTTCAAAACCATGAAAAACATGCCGATTCACTCACGCCGCCCGCGCGCGGGTTTCACCCTGGTGGAACTCCTCACCGTCATTGCCATCATTGGCATTCTCGCGGCCATGCTGCTGCCGGTGCTGGCGGCGGCCAAACGACACGCGCAGAAGGTCCAAGCGCGCCTGGAAATTGACCAAATCGCCACGGCCATCCAGAAATACGATTCGGATTATGGACGGTTCCCGGTTTCCACCAACGCACAAATCGCCGCCGGAACCGGCGATTTCACCTACGGCGCCATATTTCAAACGCCGACCGCTACGCTTTCCGTTGGAACGCTCGCAGGCGGCATTATTTTAAGCAACGCCGAAGTCATCGCCATTTTGATGGACGTCACCAATTATCCCAACGGCCAGCCGGTGCCGGCGAACTTGAATTATCAGAAAAACCCCCAGCAGACAATTTTCCTGAGCCCCAAGATGTCGGGCTACGACCCGTTGGTGCTCGGACAGCCGGCAGGCGGCGTGGACGTGACCGGTGTTTATCGCGACCCTTGGGGCAATCCCTACGTCATCAGCATGGACTTGAATTACGACGAGCTGTGCAAGGATGCATTTTACTGTACGAACGCCGTATCTGGTTTCAATGGAACGAGCGCTAATCCAGGCTTGAACGGTTTGGTCAATCCGGACAACACCACCGCCAACAATTTCCAATATCACGGCAAGGTCATGGTCTGGTCTGCCGGGCCGGATGGAAAAATTGATCCAACTGTCCCCGCCAACGCCGGCGCCAACAAAGACAACGTCATAAGCTGGCAGTGAAACTTCCATTTACGATTTACGATTTACGATTTGCGATTTGGGGAAAATCGGTGGAGTCCTCTGCCGTCAATCATCAATCGTCAATCATCAATCATAAATTCCGCCGCGCCTTTACGCTCATGGAACTGCTAGTGGTGATTTCCATCCTCGGCATCCTCGCCGCGCTGACCGTGCCGGCGCTCAAGAATTTCGGCAAATCGGACGTCAACATCAGCGCCTCGCGGCAGTTGCTCGACGGCGTGGCGCGCGCGCGCCAACTGGCCATCAGCCAGCGCACCACCGTCTATATGGTCTTCGTCCCGACGAATTTTTGGGAAACTTCTCCCGGCGTGCTCAACACTGCCTGGCTCAACAACCTGAATCCCGCCCAAAAGACCGCCGCCACCAATTTGTTCGGCGAGCAATTGAGCGGCTACAACTTTGCCGCTTACGGCGCGATGGGCGACCAGCCGGGGCAGCACGCCTGGCATTATCTCGCGCCGTGGCAGACGCTGCCCGACGGCTCGTTCATTGCGCTGCAAAAGTTTGTCTATGCCTACACCAACGTGGATCAAATCACCGGCGCGTCCTATCCCATCGCCCCATTCCGTTACACCAACAACATTCCGTTCCCCACCGAAACGTCCACCAACGGCGTTTCGCTGCCTTACATTGCCTTCAACTATCTCGGCCAGTTGACGACCGAGCAGTTGACACCCGTGCCGTTGACGCAGGACGAATTCATCCCGCTGGCGCACGGCAGCGTGATGCCCGCGATCAACTCCAATACCAAGGCGCTAACGAATGGTCCGCCCAATGTTATGGAAATGCCGCCCGGCAACAGCACCAACATTGCCTACAACATCGTTCACGTTGACTGGCTGACGGGCCGCGCGGTTTTGGAATACCACAAAATGGGACCATGAAACTACGATTTACGATTTACGATTTACGATTTACGATTGAGAGGCGGGGCAGCGTCTCGCGTTTCAAGTCACTCGTCACTCGTCACTCGTCACTCGTCAATGTCGGCGGCTTCACCATGGTTGAGATTGCCATCTGTCTAGCGGTCATTGGCATCGCCCTCGTCGCCATCATCGGCGTGCTGCCGCTGGGCATGCGCACCCAGCGCGACAACCGCGAGGAAACCGTCATCAACCAGGACGCCAGCATGTTCCTCGAAGCCATCCGCGGCGGCGCGCGCGGGCTGAACGATTTGACCAATTACGTCTATGCCATCACGAATTATTGGACGTGGTACAACGCCGATGGCAGCATCAACAAGACCAACGTGAATGGCTATAGCTATTCCGGCGCGTCAGCCACGGCGCCATTTCCTACGCTCCCGTTCCCCATCAACTGCGGGACGAACATCATCGGGCTTTTGAGCACGCCGGAATTCACCGATGTTAATTTCTTTGCGCCGGCGTACGATCTGTTCAACAGCAGTTACATCAGCAACCATATCGTCGCCTATGTCCGTTCGATGAGCGGGCCGGCGGTGGAAAAACCGCCGCAGGACAACCCAATCATCCAACAGGACGCTTTTGGTTATCGCATCCTGTGCGTCAACGCGCCGGTGGCAGCGGATACGAATGCGCCTTCGCTCTACACGACCAATCTGACTGCATGTCTCCATGAACTGCGGCTGACGTTTCTGTGGCCGCAACAGCCCAATGGCAGCCTGGGCGCCGGCCGCCAGACCTTCCGCACGATGGTGGCCGGGCAGTTGGCGCAGGTGTTCACCAACGGCCAATGGCTGTATTTTTACCAGCCGCAATCCTTTACCAACGTCGTTACCGTCCAGTGAACACAAAAATTCCAGTCACCCATTTGCAGCGTTTGGGGAGCACACCCGCCCCGGGTGTGACTGGGCGCGCCTCGCGTCCAGTGGTGTGGGCGGGGGCGGTGGTTGCGTCCGGGGAATTTCCCTGTGTCGCCGATGTTTTCCGCGAGGGCGCGAAAAACTGCACCCGGGGCGGGTGCGCTCCCCGTTCCGCCTTCTCCCTCGTCGAGCTGCTGGTGGTCATCACGCTGATGTCGCTCATCGTGCTGGCGTTGATGGCGGTGTTCAACAGCACGCAGACGGCGTTTCGCGCCACCGTCACGCAGACCGACGTGCTGGAAGGCGGCCGCGCGGCGATGGACCTGATGACGGCGGATTTGCGGCAGATGACGCCATCGCTCGGCGGCAGCAACGCGTTTTTTAACGTTCGTGACTCTCAGGCGCCGGTCAATTTTTACGTCAACACCAATTCCAACCAGCCGCTCATTCAACCGCTGCTGGGCAGTCCGGATAATCAGCAACGCACAAACGTGCTGGAAGACGTTTTCGTTCTGGGCCGCGGCAACCTGAGCGGCAGTCCCGTCTGGATTGCCTCCGGCTACGCGGTGTACGTCAATTACGCGCTGCATCCGGCGTCGCCACCCGATTTGAACCCACTTTACCGCTTTTACATGACCACGAACGTCGCCGCGGCGAATCCGCAGACGCTTTTCACCAACTTTACCTATGCGGTCCTGAACGGTTCCCTGACCAACTGGAGTCATTTGCTGGACGGCGTGGTGGATTTGCGTGTGCGCGCCTATGACACCAACGGCGTCTGGATGACGAACGGGTACGCCAACGTGACAAACATCACCGTGAAAAACGTCCTCTTTCTGCCATCCGCTTTGGGCGAGACTGGTTTTTTGATGTTCAGCAACGCGCTGCCCGCGTCCGTCGAGATTGATCTGGGCGTGCTGGAAGACCGCACGCTCCAGCGCGCCGAGACGTGGCCGAACGGTTCCCTCTCCCAAAGCAACTATCTCGTGCAGCAGGCCGGCAAGGTCCATGTTTTCCGCCAGCGCGTGACCGTTCCCAACGTTGATCCCTCGGCCTATCAATGAAGAACAAATTTACGATTTACGATTTACGATTTACGATTTGGAAAAAATCGGCGCAAGCCATTCCTGCCAATCATAAATCATCAATCATCAATCGTAAATCCCAAAGCGGCATGGCCCTGATCATCACGCTGATTCTGCTCTCCGTGACGCTCATCATGGCCGTCGCCTTTCTGGCCATCAGCCGCCGCGAACGCAACGCCGTCACCACCACCACCGACACCGCCACCGCGCGGCTGGCCGCCGACGCCGCGCTCGCCAATGCCGAGGCGCAAATCGTCGCCAACATCTTTGCCACCACCAACGTCGCCGCCTATAACTTCGGCCTGCTCGTCTCGACGAATTATCCACCGCTGGTTTACACCAACGTGCCGGATAACTTCACCAATTTGTTCATCCTTCCGCGCGCGCCGGTCTATCTGAGCAACCTGGTCACGCGCGCCGTGGAAAACCGTTTTTACCTCGACCTCAACCGCAATGGCATGGACGACCCGAATGGTCTTGTGACGAACGTGGACAACTATGGCATCCCCATTACCGACGCTTCGGGCAATGTCGTTACGAATTTTCAAGTCGGCGACCCGGAATGGATAGGCATGTTGGACCACCCGGACATGCCACACGGGCCGAACAACCAGTTTGTGTCGCGCTACGCCTTCATCGCCGTGCCCATCGGCAACAACCTCGACATCAACGCCATTCACAATCAAGTTCTCGACGAGCATAACGGCCTCAATGCGACCGTTAGCCCTGCGCCGAGCGGTGATAATTATTTCCGCAACGAAGGCGTCGGCTCCTGGGAAATCAACCTCGCCGCGTTTCTGGCAGACTTGAATACCAACGAGTGGGGTGAAACCATTGATCCACCCCTCCTTCCACCTCACGGTTATTACCAATACAACGAGCCTTTTGTTTTAGGCATTCCCAACAATGGCCTTGCTTTTGCCGACGCGTGCGCGTTGCTGGCTCATCGTTACGCGAACAATTATCTCTCGCTTGCTTCGGTGGACAGTTTATACGGTGGACCTCCTCTTGGCTCCGGTTACAACGCATTCACCAATGACAACATTGACGGCTACTCGGACGGGCCATTGATGACCGGTTTTCAATTGCCTGGTGATGTGGCGCTGAATGACGACCCGTCGTTGCCATGGGCCGGCGCGGACAACACCAACCAATTTTTCACGCTGGACGAATTATTCAACACCAACGAAACCGCCACTTTTGGCAGTGACTTGCTCAACGCCGGCGAGAGCTATTTCAAGGGGACAACCAATTCCACCTACGACCGCTACACGTTTTACCGGATGCTGGACGAACTCGGTTCCGATTCCGCGCCGGAATCGGGCAAAATCAATGTCAATTACTCCAACGCCGTCGTTCAAACCGACCTCAACGGGATTGCCACCAACATCTCCATCATTCCGGGTGCGGAAACCAATTTCATGGCGTGGACGCCGACCAATTTCTTCACGGCGGCCGCCGACCGGCTGCTGCGGCTTTATACAACGAACTGGTTTCAGGCAAATCCGTCGAACTATCTCTTCACGTTCTACGGTATTACCAACAATTATTATTATTACTATTACTCCAATAGCATCCTCTACACCAACATCGACGACCCAACGGGGTTGGGCCTGACCAACATTCCCTTTTTTGGCATGACCAACCAAGTGCCGGCGTTTGGCATTACAAACATTCCGATTTTGGTGAACGGCCAATTTGCCTACACACCCGCCGTCAACCGCCTGCTCCAGCTTGCCGCCAACATTTACGACGCGGTTTATTATACCAGTAATTACTTTGCGACCGGGGGTTCATACCCCGGCGCATATTTGCCCAATGTGTTCCGGCCAATCTTCAACGTGACGAACGAGTTCAATTACAATGGAGTGCTCACGAAGGATGTTTATATCTGCGGGTATAGTGAGGTAACCGAGCGGGTAGATGTTACTGAACCCGACTCACCTTTGTCAGTGCCGTGGAACATATTAAATCCGACTGTTTTGGCAAATCTCACTCCCGGAATCCACCTTGGCCTTTCGACCGTCAACGTGTTCG
Source organism: uncultured Verrucomicrobiae bacterium (assembly GCA_963842445.1). GTDB lineage: Bacteria > Verrucomicrobiota > Verrucomicrobiia > Limisphaerales > UBA11358 > UBA11358. The sequence goes on from CAWJHF010000014.1 coordinate 6,854, forward strand.
GCGTGCCGATGATTATCGGCGCGAAGAAGGGGTTTCCCAACTTCAACGAGTTTTACATGGAGAGCACCTACCAGCTCACGCGCAAGCTGATGGTCACCCGGCAGAGCACCAATGTGCCGGCGCCCCCGCCAAGCCCGACGAGTTCGTTCTGGGGTTATTACGAGCAATACAACCTGAGCCTCAACAACCAGTTTGGCGTGGAGTGCTGGAATTCCTACCGTTCCAATTACACCCGGCCGATTGACATTTACGTGACCAATTATCTGGTCATGACACTGACCAACGATGAAGATTTTGGCTTTACCACCAATTTGATCGCCGGCAATTCTCTGTTCTTCGGTTCCGTTACCAATCCCGTCTGGCCGGGTTATACCAATATTTATTTCAGTCAGGCTCCCGGTTCGTTTCAAATTCCGTTGCAGACAAATTTTGCCGCCATCCCGGTCTCCAGGTATCTGTTCAATGGCGGCACTCCCTACCTGAGCACCAATCTGAATTTATGGTACGAATTGAATCCCTCGGGCTTTGGCCAATATCCGCAACCGCATTGGATGTTGACGATGGTCAACAACCTGCAGGTCATCATGGTGGATGACGCCACCGGGCGATTGATTGATTATGTGCAGTTGAGCGGGCCGAACAGCAGCCGCGATTTGACTGCGGAAATCCTGAGGGGGTATGACACGGTGGGTTCGGGAATCAATACTGGATATAATGATCTATGGGACACGAACCTGATTTCCGGTGTGCCCTACGGGTTTGCCAGTCAGTATAGTGTATCCCAGGGGAACGGAAATCCAACCTGGAGTCAAACATTATGGGGGGACCAGAAGACGGCTTATGACGCGATGAATGGTTTTCGCGCCTTCACGATGGGCCCCAATGCTCTCTTGCTGACGTATCCTGGCTATCTGCCTGATCAGAATCAAATCGGCGCGGCCACAATGACCAACGCCATGCAGATGCCTTACAATCCTTCGGCGCTCGTCGTTCAAGACATCGTCTGGCAGGCAAACGACCCGCTGGTGCATTACTTGTCCACCGATTTGATTAATCCCACTGCCGGCGATGGGTTGCAGATATATACGAATTGGCCCGGCAATCTGGGCAAGTTGAACCAGCGTTACCAGCCGTGGGGCGGCAATCCTGCGACGGGTGCGGGCACGAACCTGCTGGCAATCAAAGACCCGCTGGTCTATTGCTCGGATGATTGGAATTTTCCCACGAACAAGCTCCCGACGGTCGGCTGGCTGGGCCGCGTCCATCGCGGGACGCCGTGGCAGACGGTCTATCTCAAGGCGTCGGATGTTTTGAGGTATCCATACAATTTTGGCGGTTACGGCAACAATGGCCCCAACCTTTGGGTTGATTGGACGGGCAACATGAATCCGTTTGACGTCACCAACACCGCGCCGAAGGGGGACCGGCTGTTGTTCGACGTGTTCACCACGGCGTTCAACGACAATGCCACGCGCGGCACGCTTTCAGTCAACCAGCCGCATCTGGCGGCGTGGTCGGCCTTGTTCAGCGGTGTCATGGTGGTCTCCAACAATGCGAGTGACGCTACGCTTCTCCAACCCGCGTATCAACAGGGCGCCGATTCGATGACGAATTTCACGGCCTTCCCGATTTCCCCGGCGGGACCGGGCACAAACTCGGAAATGTATCAATTGTGGAACGGCATCAGCCAGTGGCGCGCCGCCGTTTCCAATGTTGACGGCGTGGTCGGCGTCTTTGAGCACGCCGGCGATATTCTCTACGTGCCGCAGCTCACCGAACAATCACCGTTCCTGAACTGGAACGACAGTCTGCAACAAAAGTACGGCATCAGCGACGAGATGTATGAATGGCTGCCGCAGCAGGTGATGTCGCTGTTGCGCGTCAGCCCGCCGCGGTATGTGATTTATTGCTACGGCCAGGCGTTGAAGCCGGCGCCCAATTCGCTGGTGACCAGCGGCGGAACCATGTTCGGCATGTGCACGAATTACCAGGTGGTGGCGGAGAGCGCCGCGCGCGCGGTCGTGCGCGTGGACGGCGCGGGCACGCCCACCCCGCACGTGGTGGTGGAGAGTTTCAACCCATTGCCACCGGATTGATTATGAAAACGAGAATGCAACTTTGTAGGAGCCGAGGTGACGAGGCTCAAACTAAAGGAAGTCAGAGACTCCTTACGTCGTCTCCTACATTCTTCCGCAGGAGTCGAGGTCACGAGACTCTGATCAAGTCGGCCACCAGGGATTATGAATGGCAGATCGGGGAGCAGATAGAGATTCCTTACGTCGTCTCCTGCTGTCAGCGGAAGTTGGGAGAGGGGAGTTGGCGGAACATTTGCCCGTTCCCTAACTGCCATCTTCGATCTCCGAGCTCCGATTTCGCATCCTCGCTTTGTTGACGGTCGTATGACATATTAACCAACCAATTTTATGCGTTCGCGCCAATGGATTTGGATCGTGTTGTGCCTGCTGCTCGCATTGGGCGCGTGGTTCTTCTGGCCGCGCGGCAGCCGTCCGATGACGCAGAAAAAAATCTCCGGCGCGCCGCCCGCGCTCCAAAAAGCCGCCAGTCCGACGGTGACCCAAACCCGGCCCTTCACGATTCTTTCAACCAACAACGTTCAAGCTGCCGCCCGGGCGGCCGGGACCAACCAATTTGCCTGGCGCCTGTCCAACACAACCAAAACCATCGGCCAACTGGTGAACGACCGCCACGCGATTCTGCTGGCGAACGCGCTGATTGACACCGGCGCAAAGTTGAATCTTTCGATTCCGAAACAATTGCAGGCGCCGGGCGATCCGGGCGCTTACATCGTCCAGGCCGGCGGGCCGATTGACAACGCCTTCCGGGCGATGCTGGCACAGTCGGGCGCGCAAATTGTCTCCTACATCCCGAACAACGCCTATCTGGTGCGCGCCCCGGCAGGCGTGGCCAAGGGATTGGCGGGAAATCCGATGACGCAAGCGGTGATTCCCTACGAACCGTATTACAAAATATCCTCGTCCATGCCCGTGACGGTTGGACAAAAAACGATTTCTTCCGCGCCAATGGAAACTCACCGGGCGGCGGGGCCGTCCTTGCTTGCCTTGGCCATGGTCCAAAAGCCGTTGCCGGTCGGTACGTATTTGACGCTCGGTTTGTTCAATGACGGCGCGGCAGCGACGGTCGCGCAGATTGAGAAGCTCGGCGGCCGGATTGTCGCGCGGGACAATTCGCCGTTTGGTCCGGTGGTGCGCGTGCAGCCGCCGGCGGATTGGGTGGCGCTGGCCGCGTTGCCCGGCGTGCAAATCGTCGAACCCTATCGCCCGCGCATCCGCGCGAATGATTTGAGCCGCGCGAGGGTCGGGGTGGCGGCGGACACGCTAACGACGACGAATTACATGAATCTCTCCGGCTCGAACGTGTTGGTGGAGGTGAACGACTCCGGCATTGACGCCACACATCCGGATTTAACGGGCCGCGTGTTTGGCTTTCCGATGACGGACACCAGCGGCCACGGCACGCACGTGGCGGGCATCATCGCGGGCAACGGTTCGATGTCATACACGGTGACGAACGCGCAGGGTTCAATCATGCCCGGCACCAACACCCAATTTCGCGGCATGGCGCCGCTGGCGAATTTGCTGGCCATGGACTGGAACGCATCAGACCAGGAGCTTCAGGAAGCGGCGGCGCTGACGAACGCGCTGATTTCCAACAACAGTTGGAACTATGGCGACAGCGACTACGATCTGGCGGCGGCCAGCTACGACGCGGCGGTGCGCGACGCGCTGCCGGAAGTGACCGGCTCGCAACCGGTGTTGTTCGTGTTCTCGGCGGGCAACGACGGCAATGGCGACGACACGACCGACCCGGGCAGCGGCACGCCCGACAGCATTGAATCACCCGGCACGGCCAAAAACGTCATCACCGTCGGCGCCATCCAGGAGTCCCGCGGCATTACCAATGAAGTCACCAACGCGGACGGCACCATCAGCGCCCCCTGGAATGCGGACACCAGCACCCCTTATCGCATCGCCGGTTTTTCCAGCCGCGGCAACGTCGGCATCGGCACCGAAGGCACTTACGGGCGCTACAAACCGGACGTGGTCGCGCCGGGAACATCCATTATTTCCACCCGCTCCAGCCAATGGGACATCGGCACCTATTTCTATCAAAG
>CAWJHF010000015.1:0-257958 GCA_963842445.1 uncultured Verrucomicrobiae bacterium
CGATCAACCCGGCGCTATTGGGGGTGAGCGCGAACAACACGAACCGTGCGTACGGGGCGGCCAATCCGGTGTTTACGGTGAGTTACAGTGGATTTGTGAACGGGGACACCACCAGCGTGTTGAGTGGCGCGCCGGTGTTGACGACGAGCGCGGTGACGAACAGTCCGGTAGGCAGCTACACGATCACGAACAGTGTGGGGACGTTGGTGGCGACGAACTACGCGGTGAGTCTGACGAACGGGTTGTTGACGATCAACCCGGCGCTATTGGGGGTGAGCGCGAACAACACGAACCGTGCGTACGGGGCGGCCAATCCGGTGTTTACGGTGAGCTACAGTGGATTTGTGAACGGGGACACCACCAGCGTGTTGAGCGGGTCGCCGGTGTTGACGACGAGCGCGGTGACGAACAGTCCGGTAGGCAGCTACACGATCACGAACAGTGTGGGGACGTTGGTGGCGACGAACTACGCGGTGAGTCTGACGAACGGGATGCTGACGATCAACCCGGCGCTATTGGGGGTGAGCGCGAACAACACGAACCGTGCGTACGGGGCGGCCAATCCGGTGTTTACGGTGAGTTACAGTGGATTTGTGAACGGGGACACCACCAGCGTGTTGAGTGGCGCGCCGGTGTTGACGACGAGCGCGGTGACGAACAGTCCGGTAGGCAGCTACACGATCACGAACAGTGTGGGGACGTTGGTGGCGACGAACTACGCGGTGAGTCTGACGAACGGGTTGCTGACGATCAACCCGGCGTTGTTGGGGGTGAGCGCGAACAACACGAACCGTGCGTACGGGGCGGCCAATCCGGTGTTTACGGTGAGTTACAGTGGATTTGTGAACGGGGACACCACCAGCGTGTTGAGCGGGTCGCCGGTGTTGACGACGAGCGCGGTGACGAACAGTCCGGTAGGCAGCTACACGATCACGAACAGTGTGGGGACGTTGGTGGCGACGAACTACGCGGTGAGTCTGACGAACGGGATGCTGACGATCAACCCGGCGTTGTTGGGGGTGAGCGCGAACAACACGAACCGTGCGTACGGGGCGGCCAATCCGGTGTTTACGGTGAGTTACAGTGGATTTGTGAACGGGGACACCACCAGCGTGTTGAGCGGGTCGCCGGTGTTGACGACGAGCGCGGTGACGAACAGTCCGGTAGGCAGCTACACGATCACGAACAGTGTGGGGACGTTGGTGGCGACGAACTACGCGGTGAGTCTGACGAACGGGTTGCTGACGATCAACCCGGCGCTATTGGGGGTGAGCGCGAACAACACGAACCGTGCGTACGGGGCGGCCAATCCGGTGTTTACGGTGAGCTACAACGGTTTTGTGAATGGGGAGGGACTGAACGTGTTGAGTGGAGCGCCGGTATTGACGACGAGCGCGGTGACGAACAGTCCGGTAGGCAGCTACACGATCACGAACAGTGTGGGGACGTTGGTGGCGACGAACTACGCGGTGAGTCTGACGAACGGGTTGTTGACGATCAACCCGGCGCTATTGGGGGTGAGCGCGAACAACACGAACCGTGCGTACGGGGCGGCCAATCCGGTGTTTACGGTGAGCTACAGTGGATTTGTGAACGGGGACACCACCAGCGTGTTGAGCGGGTCGCCGGTGTTGACGACGAGCGCGGTGACGAACAGTCCGGTAGGCAGCTACACGATCACGAACAGTGTGGGGACGTTGGTGGCGACGAACTACGCGGTGAGTCTGACGAACGGGATGCTGACGATCAACCCGGCGCTATTGGGGGTGAGCGCGAACAACACGAACCGTGCGTACGGGGCGGCCAATCCGGTGTTTACGGTGAGTTACAGTGGATTTGTGAACGGGGACACCACCAGCGTGTTGAGTGGCGCGCCGGTGTTGACGACGAGCGCGGTGACGAACAGTCCGGTAGGCAGCTACACGATCACGAACAGTGTGGGGACGTTGGTGGCGACGAACTACGCGGTGAGTCTGACGAACGGGTTGCTGACGATCAACCCGGCGTTGTTGGGGGTGAGCGCGAACAACACGAACCGTGCGTACGGGGCGGCCAATCCGGTGTTTACGGTGAGTTACAGTGGATTTGTGAACGGGGACACCACCAGCGTGTTGAGCGGGTCGCCGGTGTTGACGACGAGCGCGGTGACGAACAGTCCGGTAGGCAGCTACACGATCACGAACAGTGTGGGGACGTTGGTGGCGACGAACTACGCGGTGAGTCTGACGAACGGGATGCTGACGATCAACCCGGCGTTGTTGGGGGTGAGCGCGAACAACACGAACCGTGCGTACGGGGCGGCCAATCCGGTGTTTACGGTGAGTTACAGTGGATTTGTGAACGGGGACACCACCAGCGTGTTGAGTGGCGCGCCGGTGTTGACGACGAGCGCGGTGACGAACAGTCCGGTAGGCAGCTACACGATCACGAACAGTGTGGGGACGTTGGTGGCGACGAACTACGCGGTGAGTCTGACGAACGGGTTGCTGACGATCAACCCGGCGCTATTGGGGGTGAGCGCGAACAACACGAACCGTGCGTACGGGGCGGCCAATCCGGTGTTTACGGTGAGTTACAGTGGATTTGTGAACGGGGACACCACCAGCGTGTTGAGCGGGTCGCCGGTGTTGACGACGAGCGCGGTGACGAACAGTCCGGTAGGCAGCTACACGATCACGAACAGTGTGGGGACGTTGGTGGCGACGAACTACGCGGTGAGTCTGACGAACGGGATGCTGACGATCAACCCGGCGTTGTTGGGGGTGAGCGCGAACAACACGAACCGTGCGTACGGGGCGGCCAATCCGGTGTTTACGGTGAGTTACAGTGGATTTGTGAACGGGGACACCACCAGCGTGTTGAGCGGGTCGCCGGTGTTGACGACGAGCGCGGTGACGAACAGTCCGGTAGGCAGCTACACGATCACGAACAGTGTGGGGACGTTGGTGGCGACGAACTACGCGGTGAGTCTGACGAACGGGTTGCTGACGATCAACCCGGCGTTGTTGGGGGTGAGCGCGAACAACACGAACCGTGCGTACGGGGCGGCCAATCCGGTGTTTACGGTGAGTTACAGTGGATTTGTGAACGGGGACACCACCAGCGTGTTGAGCGGGTCGCCGGTGTTGACGACGAGCGCGGTGACGAACAGTCCGGTAGGCAGCTACACGATCACGAACAGTGTGGGGACGTTGGTGGCGACGAACTACGCGGTGAGTCTGACGAACGGGATGCTGACGATCAACCCGGCGTTGTTGGGGGTGAGCGCGAACAACACGAACCGTGCGTACGGGGCGGCCAATCCGGTGTTTACGGTGAGTTACAGTGGATTTGTGAACGGGGACACCACCAGCGTGTTGAGTGGCGCGCCGGTGTTGACGACGAGCGCGGTGACGAACAGTCCGGTAGGCAGCTACACGATCACGAACAGTGTGGGGACGTTGGTGGCGACGAACTACGCGGTGAGTCTGACGAACGGGATGCTGACGATCAACCCGGCGTTGTTGGGGGTGAGCGCGAACAACACGAACCGTGCGTACGGGGCGGCCAATCCGGTGTTTACGGTGAGTTACAGTGGATTTGTGAACGGGGACACCACCAGCGTGTTGAGTGGCGCGCCGGTGTTGACGACGAGCGCGGTGACGAACAGTCCGGTAGGCAGCTACACGATCACGAACAGTGTGGGGACGTTGGTGGCGACGAACTACGCGGTGAGTCTGACGAACGGGTTGCTGACGATCAACCCGGCGCTATTGGGGGTGAGCGCGAACAACACGAACCGTGCGTACGGGGCGGCCAATCCGGTGTTTACGGTGAGTTACAGTGGATTTGTGAACGGGGACACCACCAGCGTGTTGAGCGGGTCGCCGGTGTTGACGACGAGCGCGGTGACGAACAGTCCGGTAGGCAGCTACACGATCACGAACAGTGTGGGGACGTTGGTGGCGACGAACTACGCGGTGAGTCTGACGAACGGGATGCTGACGATCAACCCGGCGTTGTTGGGGGTGAGCGCGAACAACACGAACCGTGCGTACGGGGCGGCCAATCCGGTGTTTACGGTGAGTTACAGTGGATTTGTGAACGGGGACACCACCAGCGTGTTGAGTGGCGCGCCGGTGTTGACGACGAGCGCGGTGACGAACAGTCCGGTGGGGAGTTATGTGATCACGAACAGTGTGGGGACGTTGGTGGCGACGAACTACGCGGTGAGTCTGACGAACGGGTTGCTGACGATCAACCCGGCGCTATTGGGGGTGAGCGCGAACAACACGAACCGTGCGTACGGGGCGGCCAATCCGGTGTTTACGGTGAGCTACAACGGTTTTGTGAATGGGGAGGGACTGAACGTGTTGAGTGGAGCGCCGGTATTGACGACGAGCGCGGTGACGAACAGTCCGGTAGGCAGCTACACGATCACGAACAGTGTGGGGACGTTGGTGGCGACGAACTACGCGGTGAGTCTGACGAACGGGATGCTGACGATCAACCCGGCGTTGTTGGGGGTGAGCGCGAACAACACGAACCGTGCGTACGGGGCGGCCAATCCGGTGTTTACGGTGAGTTACAGTGGATTTGTGAACGGGGACACCACCAGCGTGTTGAGTGGCGCGCCGGTGTTGACGACGAGCGCGGTGACGAACAGTCCGGTAGGCAGCTACACGATCACGAACAGTGTGGGGACGTTGGTGGCGACGAACTACGCGGTGAGTCTGACGAACGGGATGCTGACGATCAACCCGGCGTTGTTGGGGGTGAGCGCGAACAACACGAACCGTGCGTACGGGGCGGCCAATCCGGTGTTTACGGTGAGTTACAGTGGATTTGTGAACGGGGACACCACCAGCGTGTTGAGCGGGTCGCCGGTGTTGACGACGAGCGCGGTGACGAACAGTCCGGTAGGCAGCTACACGATCACGAACAGTGTGGGGACGTTGGTGGCGACGAACTACGCGGTGAGTCTGACGAACGGGATGCTGACGATCAACCCGGCGTTGTTGGGGGTGAGCGCGAACAACACGAACCGTGCGTACGGGGCGGCCAATCCGGTGTTTACGGTGAGCTACAACGGTTTTGTGAATGGGGAGGGGCTGAACGTGGTGAGTGGCGCGCCGGTGTTGACGACGAGCGCGGTGACGAACAGTCCGGTGGGGAGTTATGTGATCACGAACAGTGTGGGGACGTTGGTGGCGACGAACTACGCGGTGAGTCTGACGAACGGGACATTGACGGTGACGGGGGCGGTGCTGACGGTGGCGATCAACGCCGGGATCACGGCCAACAACAAGGTTTACGATGGGACGACCGCGGCTACGATTACCTTGAGCAACGTTGTGCTCTCCGGGGTGGTGAATGGAGACAGTATCAGTCTGTCAGCCAATGGATACACAGCCAACTTCGCCAGTGTTAACGTCGGCACGGGTATTGGAGTCACTGTCAGTAATTTGTCACTGACCGGCTCCAGTGCGAGCAATTATACTCTGATCCAGCCTGTCGCACTCACGGCCAATATCACAGCCAAGGCGCTGACGATTGGGTCGGCAGCACCTCCGCCAGTGATTACTTCGATTCGCCTGACCAACGGTGTCGTTACCATTACATGGAACTCGGTTACCGGCGGCATCTACAGGGTGCAGTACATCAACAACCTCAATGGCGGTGGCTGGACCGACTTGTCACCGGACGTGACAGCAACTGGTTCGACGGCTACTCAAACCAACGCGGTTGGCAGCGCGCCGCAACAATTTTACAGGGTTGAGTTGTTGAACTCGGGGTTGAGTGCCAACAACAAGGTATATGACGGGACGACGACAGCAACGATCAATTTGAACAATGTGATGCTGGTGGGTGTGGTAAATGGAGACAGTGTGAGCCTCGTGACCAACGGATACACAGCCAACTTTGCCAGTGCCGCGGTGGGGAACGACATTCCGGTCAGTGTCATTGGACTGACGTTGAGTGGTGCCAGTGCTGGGAATTACACATTGACACAGCCAACGGGCTTGGCGGCCAATATCACCAGCGAGGGTGTGACAATTGCCTCGGGGATCAGTGCCAACAACAAGGTTTATGACGGGACGACGGCGGCGACGATCAGTTTGACCAACGTGGTGCTTTCCGGGGTGGTGAATGGAGACAGTATCAGTCTGTCAGCCAATGGATACACAGCCAACTTCGCCAGTGTTAACGTCGGCACGGGTATTGGAGTCACTGTCAGTGGTTTGTCATTGACCGGCTCCAGTGCGAGCAATTATACTCTGATCCAGCCTGTCGCACTCACGGCCAATATCACAGCCAAGGCGCTGACGATTGGGTCGGCAGTACCACCGCCAGTGATTACTTCGATTCGCCTGACCAACGGTGTCGTTACCATTACATGGAACTCGGTTACCGGCGGCATCTACAGGGTGCAGTACATCAACAACCTCAATGGCGGTGGCTGGACCGACTTGTCACCGGACGTGACAGCAACTGGTTCGACGGCTACTCAAACCAACGCGGTTGGCAGCGCGCCGCAACAATTTTACAGGGTTGAGTTGTTGAACTCGGGGTTGAGTGCCAACAACAAGGTATATGACGGGACGACGACAGCAACGATCAATTTGAACAATGTGATGCTGGTGGGTGTGGTAAATGGAGACAGTGTGAGCCTCGTGACCAACGGATACACAGCCAACTTTGCCAGTGCCGCGGTGGGGAACGACATTCCGGTCAGTGTCATTGGACTGACGTTGAGTGGTGCCAGTGCTGGGAATTATACATTGACACAGCCGACGGGACTGATGGCCAACATCACGGGCAAGGTTCTTACAATTTTGTCGGTGCCTCCGCCTGTTATTTCTTCCATACGCCTGACCAATGGTGTCGTTACCATCACATGGAACTCGGTTGCCGGAGGGCTTTATAGGGTGCAGTACATCACCAACCTCAATAGTGGTGTCTGGACCGACCTGTTGCCGGACGTGACAGCGACTGGTTCAACCGCCTCTCAGACAAATACTGTTGGCAGCGCGGCACAACGATTTTACCGGATTGAAGTGCTGAATTCAGGTATTACTGCCAACAACAAGGTGTACGACGGGACGACGGTGGCGACGATCAACTCAAACAATGTGATATTGGTGGGTTTGGTGGGTGGTGACACAGTCGGTCTGTCCACCAACGGATATACGGCCAACTTCGCCAATCCTAATGTGGGGACGGCCATTCCAGTGACGGTGAGTGGATTGGCGTTGACGGGGGCGAATGCGGCCGATTACACCCTTGCCCCATTGGTGGGATTGACGGCCAGTATCACACCAACAACACTGACGGTGAGCGCCGACAATAAGAGCAGAACCTTTGGATTACCGAATCCGCCATTGACCGTCAGTTATGGCGGCTTTGTCAATAGTGAAGGGACAAACGTACTGGCCGGTGCCCCAAGTTTGAGTACCAGCGCCACCACTAATAGTCCGCCGGGACCGTATGTCATTACGGCCAGTATCGGGACGTTAAGTGCGACCAACTACCTCTTTAGCTTCGTCAATGGGACACTAACGGTGGTTGCGCTGCCTCAATTAAGCAGTGTTCTTTTAAGCGGCAACCAGTTTGCCCTTGCCTGGCCGACGATTATTGGCCAGCATTATCAACTCGAATACACGACGAATCTCACCGCTGCGACATGGACTCTTTTGCCGGGTCCCATTGCGGGCACAGGTAATTCCATCGTTGTAACCAACGGTCTCGGTGTCTTCCCACAGCAATTCTTCAGGCTGAGCATCAGTCCTTAGCCAGTCTATTTCGCTTCTGAAACGTCGAACGAGGAGATGAACCATCATCATGCAAATAAACGTTCTTGAGTATTTGGAAAAAGGACCGTTGCTCAAGTGCAGGGACAAGGTGGCGGTTATAGACCGTGATCGCCGACTTACCTTCGGCCAGATTGAGCGGTCCGCCAAGAATTGTGCGGCCTTGATTCTCAAGCAAACTTCCAGCGTCAACCGTCCGATAGCGGTGTTTCTTCCCAAAAGCGCCGAGGCGATTATCGCCGATCTAGGCATTCTCTACACAGGCAATTGCTACGCCAACCTCGACATCAAATCCCCGGTGGAACGGCTCAAGAACATGTTTCAAAATCTTCAGGCAGGCGCAATCGTCACGTCAGCAACTCACGCGCCCACCCTGCGCGCCGTGGGCGTTCCCGAAGAACAATTGCTGCTTGTGGAACATGCGCTTGCTCCGGAGATCATTTACGACAACGCAAAGTTACTGGAGCGACTCAAATCCGTCATAGACACGGATCCCGTTTATATCATTTATACATCCGGCTCGACCGGCATGCCCAAAGGAGTCGTCATTCCACATCGCGGCATAATTGATTATATTGATTGGGCGCGGGATTGCTATCAGATCTCCGAAAGTGAAGTCATCGGCAACCAAGCCCCGTTCTTCTTTGACAATTCAACGCTGGACATTTACCTGTGCCTGTCGTGCGCGGCTACCTTGGTCTTGATCCCGGAGGAGAACTTCGCTTACCCGCTCAAATTGATGCAGTTTGTGGATCAGATGAGCATCACCACCTTTTTTTGGGTGCCGTCCGTGATGACCAATGTGGCCAATTTCAAGATCCTCAATTCACTGGCACCTCCCTCCCTCCGGAAAATCCTCTTTGCCGGCGAGGTCATGCCCACTCGCACACTCAATTACTGGCGCAGTAAATATCCCAACGCACTGTTCTCCAATCTTTACGGCCCGACCGAGATCACCGTGGATTGCACGTATTATACCGTGGACCGGGATTTCCGGGATCAGGAAACCCTGCCGATTGGATTTCCCTGCCGCAACACCGACATCCTGATCCTGAACGAAAAGAATGAGCGGGCCAAAACCGATGAAGCAGGCGAGTTATGTGTGCGCGGGAGTTCGCTGGCATTGGGTTACTGGAACAATCCGGAAAAAACGGCCAGCGTCTTTGTGCAGAATCCGCTCAACCCACATTATCCGGAATTGATTTATCGAACTGGCGATCTTGTTTCCCGCAATGCCCGCGGCGAAATCTTGTTCATCGGACGCAAGGATTTTCAGATTAAACATCTTGGTTATCGAATCGAATTGGGCGAGATCGAGCATGCCGCCTTCCAGGTGGACGGCATCCATAACGGGTGCGTCATTTATGATCAGGACAAAAAGGAGATTGCCCTGTTTTTTGAGTCGGACCGCGACTTGTCGCCAACCTTTATCCGCGAACGAATGCTGGCCCGCATTCCCAAATACATGCTGCCAACTTCATTTCACCGCCTGGGCAAAATCCCGCTCACAGCGAACGGGAAATATGACCGGGTTAAACTGGTCGCCGTCCTCCAAACCAAACCGGCTTGAAACCTGAGCAGATCATCCTCATCGGCACCGGGCGGCTTCCCTGCCATTGTCTGGAAGCTTGCCAGGCCGGCCCGATTCCGGTTGCCGCTTGTATCGAATCCGGGAGTCAGGGGTTTTCCCCGCTGGCGGCCCTCTGCCGCAAACTTGGCGTGGAGTACAAACTGATGCTCGACCGAAAGCCCTTGGCGCAATTCTTTCTTTCGATCCGTAAACCCACCTTGGTGGTAAGTGCCTATAATTATTTTATTTTTCCCAGAGAGGTACTAGCCAACCCGGCCCTCAACATTGTCAATTTCCACAATTCACTGCTGCCACGCCATCGCGGTCGAAACGCACCCACCTGGAGTATTTATGAAATGGATGCGATCACAGGCATTACCTGGCACCAGATACATCCGGCTGTGGACACCGGCGAAGTAATCCTGCAAAAACAGATCACACTGGCCAGCAACGTCACGGCCCTTGAACTGACATTGCAAACATTGGAAGTGGCCGCCGCGGCATTTAAAGAAATCCTCCCGTCGCTCCTCGACCATTCCTATGTGTGCGCCCCGGTTCTAGACGACGGCAAGGGAAGTTACCACCGTTCGACGGACATACCCAATAACGGGCTTTTTGACCCGGGTTGGAACATCCGGCAGGCGCATGCGTTTTTGCGGTCGATGGATTACGGCAAGTTTAGCGTCTTTCCCGCTGCGAAACTTCGTCTCTTGGGAAGGGAATTTTCCGTCGTCGGTTACCAAATCCGGGCGGGCAACCCCGGTGGAGCGGGTGAACCATCCGTCGCATTTGAAGACCAGCAACTATTTCTGCGCGATCAGGGAGCAGAACTCTTGATAGCCTGTAAATGATTGTTTATTCAGTATCAACTTGAACGATATTACCGCCATCTTGAAAACGATCCGCCCGGAAGTGGATTTCTCCCAATCCAAGGATTTCATCGGTGACGGTTTACTTGACTCGTTCGACGTGATCACGCTCGTGTCGTCGTTGGACAAGCATTTTGGCATTTCCATCCAGGGAGTGGATATCGTGCCGGAAAATTTCAAAGATTTGGCAACCATCGAGGCGCTTTTGCGCAAAAACAGGGTCAAGCTGTGAATTTCAAATTCCGACGAAAACGGATCAGCGGTATTCTCACGGTACTGCCGGCAAGGGAAAAGTCGTTTGTTGAAGAAATGAAAAACTTCAACTTTCCCGAGGCGCGTTCACTCAAGCTCAAGGATGTGATGGGTTATGACAAGCACCGCATCGTTGAGCCGGGCGTGTGTGTGTCCGACCTGGCTGTGGCCGGCCTGGAACATTTGTTCAAAAACGATTTGCTCCATCCCGATGAGTTCGACGCTCTCATCCTGATCACGCAATCACCGGACTATTTCATGCCGCCGACCAGCAGTGTCATTCAGGGAAGGTTGAATTTGAAAAAGGACCTGTTCTGCCTGGACATCAACCAGGGTTGCGCCGGATTTGTCATCGGATTGATCGAGGCGTTTTCCCTGCTGGAACAGGAAAGCATTTGCAAGGTGGTGATGGTGAATGCCGATGTGCTCAGCCGGAAGACATCTCCGAAGGACCGCAACAGCTACCCGCTGATTGGCGACGGTGCTTCCATCACGGTTGTGGAGCGCGATACTAAAGATTCCGTCATTCATGCGAACCTCAAGATGGACGGTACGCGCAGCAACGTGTTGATGATTCCCGCTGGCGGGTTGCGGCTGCCGAGTTCACCGGAAACCGCACTGCTGGAAGATGTGGGTGACAACAACCTCAGGGCCCGAGATCATTTGCACATGGACGGTTCGGCCGTGTTCAATTTTGTGCAGATGGAAGTTCCTCCGTTGGTTGACGACCTTTTGAAATATGCCGGGGCGACGATGGATGAAGTGGACTACTTTTTCTGCCACCAGCCCAACCGTTTCATGCTGCAGAAATTGGCGGATAAGATGCAGATACCTTACGCCAAAATGCCGAACAATGCGGTAGAAAATTTCGGGAACAGCAGCGGCGTGACCATTCCCACCGTCATCACGTTCAACATGAAGGATCGTTTGCTCGAGGAAAAACTAAAAGTTTGCCTGGCGGGTTTTGGCGTGGGCCTGGCTTGGTGTTCCATGTTGCTTGAACTGGGACCCTTGGATTTCAACACAATCATCGAATACGATTAAACATGAACAAAGCCGAATTCTTTCAACGCCTTGCGGAAATCCTCGATGTCGAAGAGGTCACGGCGGAAAACGTTCTCAGGGATTTCGATGAGTGGGATTCACTGTCGGTGCTTTCGGTTCTGGCCATGGCCGATTCCAAGTATGGCGTCGCCATTCGCGCGGAGGAAATCCGGTCGGTGGTGACGGCTGCCGACTTGGCGGGCTTGGTGGAGGCAAAACAAAAACAACGGACTGCCGGGTCCGTGGATTCCATCCACGTTTAGAAACCATTTTTCAGAAAAGCGGGCGGGGAGGGGGCCGGCGGTCATCCGGTCGTTCGAACGGTGTAAATATGAAATGCATTTTCAGGAATAAGAGGATCAGTGCCATTCTCTCGGTGGTACCGGGGCAGGAGAGCCGTTTTGACGACGAACACTCCAATTACAATCTCACCGAGGAGAAAGCCAGGCGGATGAAAAAAATGATGGGCTTGGACCGACACCGCGTGGCGCCACCCGGGGTTTGTTCCTCCGACCTTTGCATGTACGGTCTTCAAGAATTGTTGAACATAGGCAACTTGAAGAAGGATGAGATTGGTGCACTGTTATTTGTTTCTCAAACTCCAGACTATTACCTTCCACCAACCAGCAATGTGATCCAAGGCAAAATGGGATTGGGGCATGATGTCATCTGCCTTGACCTTAACCAGGGGTGCGCCGGGTTTGTCATCGGATTAATGCAGGCTTTTATGCTGCTGGACATGATGGACACGGGCAAGGTGGTGCTGCTCAATGGCGACACTGCCAGCAAACTGGTCGATAAGCACAACCGCATCACCTACCCTTTGATTGGCGATGGCGGGTCGGTGACTGTCATTGAGCGTTGCGCGGAAGAAAACCCCATTCACCTGTGCCTGAAAATGGATGGTTCACGACACCGGGCCCTCATTGTTCCGGGCGGCGCTTTTCGGATGCCCTCCTCTCCCGAGACGTTGAAGCTGGCAGAAGTGGAGGAAGGCGTGGTCCAAAGTCTCGAACAAATCCACATGGACGGCGCCGCTGTTTTCAATTTCACCCTTGAAGATGTCCCACCGCAGATTGAAGAAGTCCTGTCGTATTCAGGCAATTCCAGGGAATCCATCGATTATTTCCTGTTTCACCAGCCGAACCAGTTCATTCTGAAACAAATGGCCGACAAGATGAAAATTCCGCAGGAAAAACTGCCGAACAACATTGTGGGCATTTACGGCAATTCCAGCTCGGTGAGCATCCCGGTGAACATCACGCATAATTGCGGCAAACAGCTCCGGAACGGAGCACTCCGGGTTTGTCTTTCCGGGTTCGGCGTCGGACTGACGTGGAGTTCCATGGTCATGAATCTGGGCCCACTCGCGGCATGCCAGACCGTGGACTACGAAGCCGCCTGAACAAACCAGCTTCAACCTCGAAAGGAAATTTTGTGCAAGAACATGTAAAGTTTGATTCGAAAGTATCCCAATTCAACTCCAGCCATTACGACTTTGTTTCGGATGTCTGGCACATCATCTTCGGAGAAAATTTTCACGCCGGTTATTTCAAGCAACCCGGCGAAAGCTTCAGCGTCGCCACGAACAATTTGACGGAAGCGATGGCCGCCTTGGGCCGTTTTTCGAAGGAATCAAAGGTTCTGGACGTTGGGTGTGGCATCGGCGGCCCGGCCACCTTCCTGCATGAGAAGTTTGGATGCCACGTCCATGGAATCACCATCAGCGAGAAAGGAACGCAGATCGCAAATGAATCAGCCCGGCAAAAGGGTTACAGTTCCCACCTGAAATTCACTGTGGCCGACGCCGCTAACAACAAACTTCCAGATGAATCTTTTGACATCGTCTGGGGTATGGAATCGTTTCACCTAATGGACGACAAGGCCAGGGTGTTCGCCGAATGTTATCGCGTCCTGAAGGGGGGCGGCCAGTTGTTGCTTTGTGACAACATGGCGGGGAATCGCAGGCTTTCCGATGCGGAGGCCGTTGCCCACTACAAGGAACTCCGCTTGTTGGAACGGGTTTTTGGAAAAACCCGGACCGAAACCCTTGCCAGCTATGAATCCGCCGCCAAAGCCGCCGGGTTCAAGGACATCGTTTCCCGGGACATTAATGAACAGACGATGCCACCGACCATCAAATATTTCCGGAACAAGGTTAAATCACAATATCAGGAGCTGGTGGGTCTTTCATCGGAACAGTATATCAATGATTTTTTGAGCATGTGCGACACTTGGGAACACTTTAACCGCATGGGTGTTATGTCCTACGGTTTGCTCAGGGGAACCAAATCTGCCGTGTAACGCACCCGGTTGCGGGCTTGACTTGGACTGCGATGCCACCCAATTTTGACAAATCTGATTTCAATACGGATGTCGAACACAAATAAGAGCATGGATAAAACTGAATTCTATCAACGGCTGGCAGAGATCCTCGATATCGAGGAAGTGAAGCCGGAAAACGTCCTGAAGGAGTACGATCAATGGGACTCCTTGGCCATCCTTTCGGTCCTAGCCATGGCCGATTCCAAATATGGCGTCACCATCCGCGCCGACGAGATCCGTCAGGTCGTAACCGCTGCGGATCTGGTGGCTCTGGTTGAGGCGAAGCGAAAATAACAGGACCGCGATGGTCCACGACTTCTTCACGTTCATCACGGATAAAAGCATCGGTACGGATCCGGCGTTTTGCCCGCCGGCCGGAGGGTGTTCCCCATGAAAAGCATTTTTAAAAACAGGAAAATCAGCGCCATCGTCTCGGTAGTGCCGAAGGAGGAGTATCGTTTCGACGACGAATACCCCATCTTCAAACTCACTCCGGACAAGGCGAAGCGATTCAAGAAGATGATGAGCCTGGACCGGCACCGTATCGCTGCGCCCGACGTTTGTTCTTCCGACCTGTGCCAGTACGGCCTGCAACACCTGTTGAATGAAGGAACGCTGAAGAAGGAGGAAATTGGCGCTCTGATATTTGTCTCGCAAACGCCAGATTACATAATTCCGCCCACCAGCAATGTAATCCAGGGTAAACTGGGTCTGGGTCGCGAAATGATCTGTCTCGACATCAATCAAGGTTGCTCGGGTTTTATGCTCGGTCTGATCCAGGCCTTCGTGCTCTTGGAAATCGCGGCGCTTCCCAAGGTAATCCTGTTGAACGGTGATACCTGTAGCAAGCAAATTGACAAGTGCAACCGCATCTCCTATCCCCTCACCGGTGACGCGGGTTCGGTCACCGTTATTGAACGTTGTGAATCGGAGAACCCCATTTACATGGACGTGAAGAACGATGGTTCGCGTTACAAGGCGATCATGATCCCCGCCGGCGGATATCGGACACCATCCACACCGGAGACCTTGAAATTGCGGGAGGTGGAAGAGGGCGTGGTCCAAAACCAGGAACATTTCCACATGGATGGCGCTGCCATTTTCAGCTTCACCATGGAAGATGTCCCACCGCAAATAGACGAGATTCTCGCATTCTCCGGCGACACGCGTGAATCCATCGAACATTTTCTGTTTCATCAGCCAAACCCGTTCATTCTGAAACAGATGGCGGACAAGATGAAAATCCCGCCGGAGAAACTGCCAAACAATGTTGTCAGCCTCTATGGTAATTGCAGCTCGGTGACCATTCCGTTGAACATCGCGTTGAATTGCAGCGAACCGTTGTTGCAGGGCAGCCGGCGCGTTTGCCTCTCCGGATTCGGCGTCGGGCTGAGTTGGATATCGATGGTCATGAACCTCGGGCCACTGGATGTCTGCAAGATTGTGGATTACGAATCAACCTGACGGTCCCATGGGCGAACCCTACACACTTATTACCGGTGCCGCCTCCGGTTTCGGCCGAAGCATTGCACAAAAGCTGGCCCCGTCCCGGAAGCTTGTTCTGGCCGACATCAATGCGGAAAAGCTCGAAGCCGTGCGGAAGACTTGTGTTGCCCCGGAAAGCCATCTGATGTGGGTGCGCGATTTGAGCCGGCTGGAGGGAATCGGCGAGGAACTGGCATCCTTCCTGGCCGCAAAGAACATTCAAATCGACCACTTCGTTCATTCGGCTGGAATCTTTGGAATTCAATTTGTGCGGGCGAACGAAATGACCTTTGTAAATCGGCTGTTCAACATCAATGTGTTTTCTGCCATGGAAATCATCCGGCCGTTGGCCCAGAAAAGGGTAAACAAGGGGGCGTTGCGAAGTATCACCTTCATCTCCGCCATCGGCAGCCGGATCGGTGGCAAGGGCTATTATGTTTATGCTGCGAGCAAGGGCGCGGTGAATGCCCTGTCGCTTTCCCTGGCCGTGGAACTCGCCCCGGGGACCGGGTCAACGCCGTGCTGCCCGGTACCATCGAAACCGAGATGAGCAAGGATTATTTTGCCGACCCAGACTTTGTGGCGTCCGTCCAAGCCATCCATCCCCTGGGTTTTGGGCGGCCAGGGGATGTGGCTGACGCGGTGGAATTCCTGTCCTCCGACCGGGCGCGTTGGATTACCGGGCAGGAACTGGTCGTGGATGGCGGTCGCTTTGCGAGCAAAACACCTTCTGTGTAAGAAAATTGTGGGTCAAACTGACCAAGGCATATGAGCGAAACCTACACACTGATCACCGGCGCTTCCTCGGGCTTTGGCCGGAGCATCGCCCTGAAACTTGCCCCTTTCCGAAAGCTTGTCTTGGCCGGCAGAAATGCTGAAAAATTGGAGACCGTGCGGAACACCTGTGAAGCTCCCGACCGGCATCTGGTATGGGTGCGCGACTTGAGCCGGTTGGATGGGATTGGTGAAGATTTGGCCACCTTTCTGGTTGCAAAGGACATTGGCATTGACCACTTCGTTCATTCGGCGGGGGTTCCGGGCATTCAACTTGCGCGCGCCATGGAAATCGCATTTGTAACCCATCTGTTCAACGTGAACGTGTTTTCCGCAATGGAAATAATCCGGCCGTTGACGCAGAAAAAGGTGAACCGAGGTGCGCTGCGAAGCATCACCTTCATATCCAGCATCGCGACCCGGGTAGGGGCGAGCGGTTATTCCGCTTACGCTGCGAGTAAGGGCGCTGTGAACGCCATGTCCCTCTCACTGGCGGTGGAACTCGCGCCGGCAGTGCGCGTCAACGCCGTTTTGCCCGGTATCGTCGAAACGCAGATGACCAAGGAGTATTTCACCAATCCTGACTTCGTGGCATGTTACCCTTTGGGCCTCGGGTACCCCGAGGACATGGCCGATGCCGTGGAGTTTCTGTCATCGGATCGTGCCCGCTGGATCACCGGACAGGAGTTAGTCGTGGATGGCGGTCGATTGGCTTTTTCTCCGGTTCCTAGTGAAATAAAAGCTAAGCGGGCTGAATTGGCTTCCAAAGCAACGGGCCACTGATGCCGTCGCCCTTCTGATTCGTGAACCTTGTTTTTTCGTCGAGAGCCTTGAAGGACTGTCGTCCGGCGCTGGAAGAGTTGATGTTCTTCAATCCCCGCCAGTTCAGGGCACGGGAAGGGATCGTCAATTCGCTCGAAAAGTTCGGCCACCCCAGGCTTGAGGAGACCGCCGACGGCTTGTCCATCCGGGTCGGAGATTGCGAGGCACAGACCCTTTTTGCCT
The DNA here is from genome assembly GCA_963842445.1 of uncultured Verrucomicrobiae bacterium. Classification (GTDB taxonomy): domain Bacteria; phylum Verrucomicrobiota; class Verrucomicrobiia; order Limisphaerales; family UBA11358; genus UBA11358. The sequence goes on from CAWJHF010000015.1 coordinate 17,115, forward strand.
TCGACCCGAAACAACGTTCCGGCAATCCGGTGGGCGTCGTTGTTTTCCTCCGCACTTCTCCCGCCGAGGTCGCCATCATGCACCTGGCAGTGCATCCGGATTATTCCCTGCAGGGCGAACACGCGGGGACCGGATTGGGGGTCGTTCTGGTGGAAAAGGTGAAGGAAATTGCGGCGCGAATCGTCGGCATTAAACGGGTGGTTTTTTTCTACCGGCGCGAGGTGGTTATGCGAATATAACATTCATTTGGGCGCTCGGGCTGCTCTTGGTTGCGCCGGGGATATGGCTGGCCGGGCATCATAAAAACAGCAACAACAAAAACAATCTGTGCAACATTCATATCAAGCCGAGGGCTACGGCATGCGCCTGCGCCCGGTGCGCTTGGACGATGCCGCGTTTATTGTCTGGCTCCGGAATCTGGATCACGTGCGGGGAAAAGTCGGCGATTCGGCCACGGATGTAGCTGGGCAGGAGGCTTGGCTGAAAAAATATTTCGAGCGGGAAGGCGATTATTACTTCATCGCTGAAACCCCGGGCGGAACCCCCTTGGGAACGCACGGTATTTACGACGTGAAAGGAACCAGTGCGGAACAGGGCCGCCAAATCATGCGTCCGGATGTGATGGCAGGAGTGCCGACCGCTGTGTTGGCCACCGACTTGGCGTTCCGAATATTGAAATTAAGCGAATTACGAGGTACCTCTGTGTCAACCAACCTTTCGGTTCATTCCCTCCTCCGAAAGTCCGGGTTCAAACAGCTCGGAGTCATGCATGCGGCCCAGACCATTGGCGGCCGGCCAGTGGATTTGGTTCAATTTCTTCTCACGGCGGAGGACTGGTTCAACGTCCGCGATCGTTTGGTGCCGTTGGCCGACGTGGCCGGGAACCAGGTGCGGGAATGGGAAAAAACGCCGTCGGCCCGGAACCGGCCGTGGCTTGAAACCAAAACCGGGAACTGAACCATGACCCTGAACGACTGCAAACTGATCGAGTTGCCGAAGATCGCTGATCCGCGTGGCAACCTCACCTTCATCGAAAACCACCGGCATATCCCGTTCGCCATCCAGCGGGTGTTTTACCTTTACGACGTGCCCGGGGGTGCCGACCGGGCCGGCCATGCCCTGAAAAAGTGCCATCAATTTCTAATCGCCATGTCCGGCAGCTTCGACGTGGTGGTATATGACGGGAAGGAAAAGCAGCGGTTCCATCTGAACCGTTCCTATTACGGCCTGCATCTGCCGCCAATGGTTTGGCGGGAAATCGACAACTTTTCCTCCGGGTCGGTCTGCCTGGCGCTCGCCTCGGAGCCTTACGACGAAAAGGATTATTACCGCGATTACCGTGAATACCTCCTTGCTGTAGGAGGCACAAAAGCGTGAAAGTCCCGTTTCTTGATTTCGTAAAGCCCTATGAGGAACTGAAGGCGGAATTGGATGAAGCCTATTTTCGCTTCATGCGTTCGGCTTGGTATGTCCTAGGGCACGAAGTGGAAGCCTTCGAACGGGAGTTTGCCGACTATTGCGGGGTGAAGCATTGCGTTGGCGTCGGCAACGGACTCGAAGCCTTGCATCTCACTTTGCGCGCCTATGGTATCGGGGAAAACGACGAGGTTATCGTTCCATCCAACACCTACATCGCCACCTGGCTCGCGGTTTCCTATGCCGGTGCCATACCGGTGCCCGTCGAGCCGGACGCGAAAACTTTCAACCTTGATCCAAACCGGATTGAAGCAGCCATTACGCGTAGAACCAAGGCCGTCATGCCGGTGCATCTTTACGGCCAGCCGGCGGATATGAATCCGATCATGACCATCGCGCGCAAGCACAGGCTGAAGGTCATCGAGGACAATGCGCAGGCGCAAGGCGCACGTTACAAAGGACGACGGACCGGTTCGCTCGGTGACGCGGCGGGCAACAGCTTTTATCCCGGGAAAAACCTCGGCGCGTATGGTGAGGCGGGGGCGGTAACGACCAACGACAAGGAACTGGCCGATAAAATCCGCGTTTTGCGCAACTACGGTTCGCAAAAAAAATATTACAACGAAGTGAAGGGCTACAACTCGCGGCTGGACGAATTGCAGGCCGCTTTTTTGCGCGTGAAATTGAAAAAGCTGGACGCGTGGAATGCGCGTCGCCGCGACGCAGCCGCGCATTATCTGAGCAGGATGTCTGGTTTGTCCGGTCTGACTTTGCCATTCGTGCCGACTTGGGCGGAACCCGTCTGGCACCTGTTTGTCGTTCGACATTGCAAACGCGATGCCCTGCAACAGAAGTTGACCGAAGCGGACATTGGGACATTGATTCATTATCCTGTGCCTCCACATTTGTCCGGCGCTTATGCTGATAGGAAATGGAAGCGAGGCACTTTCCCAATTGCGGAGGAGTTGGCCGATACTGTTCTGAGCCTGCCGATGGGACCGCATCTTTCGAAAACGCAGGTTGATTTGGTGATGAGGGAGGCAGGTGACGCCATCCGAATTCTTCAGTGATGAACCTTTTACTTGGAGTCTTCAACCGCTGCCAGCGATATTCGGCGCGATTCCATTCCGCTTGGTATCGGCGGTGGTTTTTAATCACTGAATCGCCGAGACACAGGAAGATTAGCTTGGGCAAAAATGTCATTTTTCATGTGCCAGTGAGGGGAGGCGGGCAGGGGATCATTCAAGTTGGCAACAACACGAATTTTGGCTTCCCCTTGGCCGGTCGGTTGGGTAATGGCGAAATCCTGCTGCAAGCTCGAACGCCTGAAGCTGAAATCATCATTGGCCGCGACAACTGGCTGAATAACAACACGAGCCTTTGTGCGGTGCAGAACATCCGTATCGGGAACCTTTGTCGGATTGGTGATTTTGTAGCAATCATGGACGCGGACTTTCATGAGATCAATCCAGCCACACGCGACTGCAGCGTGGGAACGATCAAACCTGTCAGCATCGGCAACAACGTCTGGATTGGAAGTCGAGTGATGGTTTTGAAGGGGGCAAGCATCGGCGATAATTCGGTCATTGCTGCCATGAGCGTTGTAACTTCCGCCATCCCTCCAAATTGTATTGCGGCTGGTGTCCCGGCCAAAGTCATCCGCAAAATTGAGTAACACCGGCAAGCATAGCTACGGACAGATACTGAAGTCCTCGACGTTGATCGGGGGTTCCTCGGTGTTGAATCTCGCCATTGGAATAGTGCGAAACAAGGTGATGGTCTTGTTGCTGGGGACAACGGGCTATGGTGTGATGGGATTCTACATGACCATCTCCGACCTGGTCCGCAACATTGCCGGAATGGGGGTCAACATGAGTGGTGTGCGCCAGATCGCCGAGGCCGGCGGCAGCGGGGATGCCCGGCGTCTGGCCCACACGGCAGTCACCCTGCGGCGTGTTGCCTTCTACTCCGGCGCACTGGGCGCCTTGCTGTTGTTGATTTTTTGCAAACAGGTGTCGAGATTGACATTTGGAGACGAGCATCATGCCGGCGGGGTGGCGTTGCTGTCATTGGCGGTGTTTTTCAGCGATGTTTCCGCCGGTCAGGGCGCCTTGGTGCAGGGAATGCGCCGGATTGCGGACCTTGCCAAGATGAGTGTGCTGGGGGCTCTCTATGGAACCCTCTTCAGCATTCCCATCGTTTACTACTATTATCGCCAGGGCATGGCGGAAAAGGGTGTGGCGCCATCGCTGGTCTGTGTGGCGGCCATGAGCATCATCACTTCCTGGTGGTATGCGCGAAAAGTAAAGGTGGAACGGGTTAGGGTAAACCTGCAAGAGACCTTGGGTGAAGTTTCCGCTCTGTTGAAATTGGGAATCGTTTTCATGTCAACGGGATTCATGACCCTCGGCGGAGCCTACTTGGTCCGCATCTTCCTGCGGCACGAGATCGGCCTTGAAGCGGTGGGTCTTTTTCAATCCGCTTGGATATTAAGCAGCCTTTATATCGGGGTCATTTTGCAGGCGATGGGGGCGGATTTTTATCCGCGGCTGACCGCCGTTGCCGACAACAATGCCGAATGCAACCGCTTGGTCAACGAGCAGGCCGAGGTGGGGATGCTGATGGCGGCCCCGGGTATCATCGCCACTCTCACGTTCACGCCCATCGTCATCAGTTTGTTTTTCTCGGCCAAGTTCGGACCGGCCGTGGATCTTCTCCGCTGGACATGTCTGGGCATGGTGATACGGGTGGCCAGTTGGCCTATCGGCTTTATCTTCCTCGCGAAAAGCGAACGTAACATCTTCTTTTGGACCGAAGTTCTTTGCAATGCGGCCTACGTAGGGTTTGTCTGGGCGAGCATTCTGAGATTTGGATTGACCGGAGCGGGGATTGCGTTTTTTGCGACCTATTTCGTCAGTTTGAGCGTCAATTATGTCATTGCCCGCCGGTTGAGCGGCTTCCAATGGTCGTCGGCAAACCGGCGGCTGGCCTTCCTGTTTATTCCCTTGATCGCCGCAGTCTTTGTCACCCAGTACACGTTATCCGCTCCGGCGGCAATCACCTTGGGCGTGGTCGCGACACTGGTGACCGGAGCTTACTCGCTGAAAACGTTGTGCACCTTGGTCCCGTTGGAACGGCTGCCGCAGCCGGCCCAAAGGATGGTTGTGTTTTTTCGGCTGGCGCCGCCGAACACGACGGCTTGATTCCATTGCTGGGTGCAGCTCGCAAACCATTTTCTGCCGCCACCACGATAGGACGTTTTAACTACCGATACATCGAGGAAAACCACCGAAGACGGATATTTAAAAACTAGGAGACAAATTAATGAAAATAGGAATTGTTGGTTTGGGTTACGTTGGGCTTCCGCTGTCGCTCCAGTTCGCCCGCTCCGGAGTGGCCGTTTTGGGGCTGGATGTTGACAGAACAAAGGTGGAATCGCTGAACTCCGGCCGGAGTTACATCAAGCACATCGCGTCAGAGGACATCGCGCAGGCGGTGAAATCGCGAAAGTTTTCCGCTTCCACCGATTTCAAACATATCAAAAAAGTCGAGGCCGTGATTATTTGCGTGCCGACGCCGTTGAACAAGAACCGGGAGCCGGACATTTCGTTCATTGTTGAAACCGGCAAATCCATCGCGCCCCATTTGTCGAGGGGAACCCTGGTGGTCCTGGAATCCACGACCTACCCGGGCACCACGGATGGAGAATTGCGCGAGGTGCTGGAGGCCGGTTCCGGGCTGAAGGCGGGTGTGGATTTTCATCTGGCCTTTTCGCCGGAGCGGGAGGACCCGGGCAATTCACAAAGTAAGGTGGCGATGATTCCGAAGGTGATTGGCGGGTACACGCCGGCCTGTCTTGAACGGACGAAATTGGTCTATGGCAGGGCCATCAAGACCCTCGTGCCGGTTTCATCCTGTCGCGCGGCCGAAGCAACAAAGCTGCTGGAAAATATTTTCCGCAGCGTGAACATCGCGTTGGTCAACGAACTGAAGCTCGTTTATGGCGCGATGGGGATTGATGTCTGGGAAGTCATTCAGGCTGCGAAAACAAAGCCGTTCGGTTACATGGCGTTCTATCCGGGGCCGGGCTTGGGCGGCCATTGCATTCCGATTGACCCGTTTTATCTCACTTGGAAGGCCCGCGAATTCGGACAGCACACGCGCTTCATCGAACTGGCGGGCGAAATCAACACCGCCATGCCCGCGCACGTCGTCAACCGGACGGCCGAAGCGCTCAACGCGCAAAAAAAATCAGTGAACGGCAGCCGTGTATTGCTGCTTGGTCTGGCCTACAAGCCGAACGTGGATGATGATCGCGAATCACCGACTTACGAGCTTATGGATCTTTTCAAACGGCGCGGCGCGGAAGTGGCCTATTACGATCCTTTTGTGCCGGTGGTTCGCATGACACGCGAACATCCGCATTGGGCGGGGACGCGGTCGGTAAATTGGGATCGCAAAACCGTCGAAAGCTTCGATGTCGTGGTCATAGCCACCAATCACCAATCCGTCAGCTATAAGGAACTGGCCAGCTGGGCTGATTGCATTGTGGACACGCGAAATCAAATGGCGGGAGTAAAATCAAAACCCGGTCAGGTTTGGAAAGCCTGAATATCGTACAAACAAACGCCGTTTTACTTTTGGACAGAAATCCCATGTCCAGACCCGATAGACTTCCGATGGTTGTTTAACTCGTAACTTCATCATGATTTTGCTCCTGGGAGCCAGCGGTTACGTCGGCCATGCCTTTGCGCGCGAATTGCATCGGCGGCGTTCCAGCTTTATTCCGCTGACACGGACGGCGCTGGATTACACAAACTTCGATCTGTTGTTCGATTATGTTCGGAAAATCAGGCCGGAGTTTATCATCAATGCCGCTGGTTATACCGGCAAACCCAACGTGGACGCCTGCGAAGCAACTCGGGAGGAAACATTGTTCGCAAACACGCTGCTTCCCCAAACCATCGCCCGTGTTTGCCTGCTGACCAACACGCCGTGGGGACACATTTCGTCGGGAGGTATTTACACCGGTGCAAAAATCGTTGACGACGGCAAGATGCGGGTGGTCCGTGACCTCAATCAGCCCGAGATGCGGCGGCTGTTTGAGCAATCTCCGGAGAGTCTCTTCGGCTTCACCGAATGGGACGAACCCAACTTTTCCTTCCGTCATGCGCCGTGCAATTTTTACAGCGGCACCAAGGCGCTGGCGGAGGAGGCCATTCGCGGCATCGGACAAAGTTACATCTGGCGGCCCGGAACACCGTTCGGCGAGCATAGTGAACCGAGAAATTTCCTGTGGAAGCTTCAGCATTATCCAAAAGTCTATGACGCCATCGCCTCGCTTTCGCACCTGGACGATTTTGTGCGTGCCAGTCTTGACCTTTGGGAATACCGCGCCCCCTTCGGCATTTACAATATGACGAACCCGGGTGCCATTGCCACCCGACAGGTCATTGAGATGATCCAACAAATCCTCAAGCCGGACCGCCGCTTTGAATATTGGAAGAACGACGAAGAGTTTTACGGTCTCGATGCCGCATCACCCGGTCCATCTATCAAGCCTTTGGGACATGATTCAATTTTGCCGTCCGATCGCCTTGGCGCCAAATCCCCCCGTTCACACGCGATTTTGGACGTATCCAAGCTGCTGGCTACCGGAGTCAAAATGCGACCTTTGAAGGAGGCGCTTGAGGATTCATTGCGCAATTGGCGTGAGGAAACGCCAGCCGGGCAATTGGCAAACCACGTTGGTTCTGCCAATCATATTCGAAAATAACCCTATGAACATTAAATCCCAAAATTGTACTATTACCGTTCACGACATCAGGAAATCAACAATACTGAAAGTCACATCGACCGTCTTGCTGGCGTTGTCTTTCGCAGCCAGGGCGCAGCAGGTCATTATGCCGGCGCCTTCGTATCCCGTGACTCCGCCTGCCGTCCAGGAAAGCCAGACCAATAATGAGATGACCGTGTTCAGCGCGGAAGAAAACGTTCCTAGCGGCGAGCAGGAGACACAACCATTTCAATACGGGATATTCAATCTGCGCCCTCATCCGTTTTACCGTTTTCTTTACGGGACTGGAATCCTATCAAGCACGAATCAGGCTGGAAACACGGTCATTAATCAATTTTCACCCGGTTTTCTTTTGGAAATAGGCAGACATTGGACGCTGGATTATACGCCAACCTGGACGTTTTATTCGAATAACCGTTTCCATGACACTTTGGATCACGCCGTCTCATTGACAGGTGGAACGTCTTATGAAGATTGGACCCTTGGACTGTCGCAAGGTTTTACTTTAAGCTCGGATCCACTCGTCGAAACCGCCACCCAAACCAGCCAGGAAACCTACACCACCGCCATCAACGCCTCCTATCAGTTTAACAGCAAAATGTCCACGGATTTTGGGGTCAGCCAAAATATTATCTCCGCCGACCAGTTTAACAGTTCCCGTGAATGGTCCACCCTCGACTGGTTGAACTATGAGTTTTGGCCGCGATTGAATGGCGGCATCGGCGCGGGTTTTGGTTATGTAAACGTGCAGACCGGTCCGGACATGACCTACGAACAGCTTAAAGGCCGGGTCAATTGGCGGGCAACAGATAAGATCAGTTTTCAGCTTCAGGCAGGCGGGGAGGATCGTCAGTTTCTCGGTGGCGGGGGCGATTTGTTAAATCCAGTCTTCGGAGCCGCGATCCAATATCAACCGTTTGAAGTCACAAGGATTTCCATCAGCGCGGATCGCACGGTATCCGCGTCTTATTTCGCGGGTCAAGCCACCGAAAACACGGACTTTACCGGCGACCTGAATCAACGTTTGCTCGGAAAACTCAACCTGGATTTGCAGGGCGGTTACCACACAGTCAAATATGTGGCTTCGGCCAGCACCTCTTCCGCCAATCGTGAGGATGATCTCTATTCAATCAGCGTCCAATTGAGTTACCCCTTCGCCGAACGGGGATCGGTTGCGGTTTTTTATCAAGCCAGCAACGACTCGTCCACCCTGGCTGGATACAGTTATTCAAGCAGTCAGTTTGGCTGCCAGATTTCCTACCGATTTTAGCAGCTGCGGGGAATTGATTTAACGCATTTTACAAAGACTCTCGAAGCAGCCACTTCGAGAGTTTTTTGTTTGCATTTAGAACCACGAGAATCGTTCCGGCACAAATACGATGTCAGACGGCTGGAGATAAAATGGTTTGCTCTCCTTCCCGTCCAGGACCAGCTTCAGGTTCAACGTGTGGTTTTCAACCCGGTCGCCTTCGTGACGGATCACTCGGACGGCCTTCAAATTGGCCTTTGTGTAATCAAATCCTCCCGCCTCCATGATGGCATCAAGCGCGGTTATGGGATGATCGGACATTACCTTTCCCGGACGAATCACCGAACCGGTCACGAAAACCGGGAAGGTGGAGGATGCCACCGTGACGGTAACCTCCTTGGTTGACAGTTGCGGCGCGTATAATTTGACCAGATCCTGCTGCAGTGCTTCGCTGGTCGTTCCGGCCGCTTGGACTTCGCCGACCAAGGGCAGCGTAATTTTGCCGTCCCTCCGGATTTGCTGGGTGGTGTCCAAGGTTGGGGAGCCAGGAAATGAAATTCTCAAGACATCGCCTTCTCGCAATACGATGACTGCCGGGGGAGTGGTTGTCTGGTCCTTGACTCCGTTGGGTTGAGGGGCTTGGGTCTGACAGCCAGCCGCCAGCACCAGAAGCCAGAGCGCCCATCCCCAGTTAAGCATCGGGCATAGGATGTGGTTCTTTTTCTCAAACCGGTTCAAGCGGCCCATTTCGACGGTCGAATCCTTCTTCATATTTTTTAATCGCCTCTTTTCCGCGAAACTAGGGCCGCAAAACCCGGAAGTCAACGAACTTCTGACGGGGATTTGCCTGCTTTCCCTTGAAGCAATACACGCATTGGTGATGCGGATTTTCAACGAGCAACCAGGTGATGAAATCGCGTAATGCCACTATCAGACCGGGAAGGGACGTGTCTAAAATTTACCTGATGTGTATGAATATAGGACAAAGTTCATCCACAACCCTTCTTCCCATCTCACGAATTCAATCGGCACCGTATATGCTTAAAAAACAGTACGATGAGCAAGATATTATTGCCGGTTCTGACGCTGAATTTGCTGATCTTTGGCCTTGCCGCCAAATTGCGCGAGGCGCTTGAAAGCAAGATACCCCTTGGCTATCAGGACCAGACAGGATTCCATTTCGGCGTAAAGAGGTAAGCCGCAATCGCGGCGGGCTTTGGCTGTAAAGGCAGAAATGCCTCATTCGTGCGTTGTTTCATATTCTCGCCGTTTCGCGTCTGTAATTTTCCACAGTAGCAGCTTTTCCCAAACGCCAGCCGTCAAGCAAACGGGAACTTTGCGGCATTTTGGTGAAAAATCATTTGTCACGAGGCAAATTTTTTGGAGCGTTCATGCACCGTTTTGGCTAATTTCCAGGCATGCAGCAAACGACGTTGACGCTTGGTCATTCACCCGACCCCGATGATGCCTTCATGTTTTATGCGCTGGCGAAAGGGTTGATTCCGACGCACGGCTTCCGGTTCGAGCACATTTTGCAGGACATCCAGACGCTCAACGAGCGCGCCACACGCGGCGAACTCGACATCTCCGCTGTCAGCCTCCACGCCTATGCCCATGTCAGCGACAAATACGCGCTGCTGCCCAGTGGCGCGAGCATGGGCGACGGCTACGGCCCGATGCTCGTGGCCGGGCAAAAATTCTCCCGCGAAGAAATTGCGGGGAAAAGAATCGCCGTGCCCGGCACGATGACCAGCGCATTCCTTGCGCTGCAACTCTGGCTCGGTAAAAGTGCGAAGGAGTTTGATTTTACTGTTGTGCCGTTCGATCAAATCTTTCGTGCCATCCGCTCCGGCCAGGCGGATGTCGGCCTCGTCATCCACGAAGGCCAGTTGACGTATCAGAATGAAGGACTCGTCGTTTGCGAAGACCTCGGCGTTTGGTGGGGCAGACAAAATGGTGGCCTGCCACTGCCGTTGGGCGGAAACGTCATTCACAAGAAATTTCCACCGGCCCTTCGCAGGACAATTTCCGGCATTTTGACCGCGAGCATTCAGTTTAGTTTGGATCATCGCGCCGAGGCGGTGCAGCACGCGCTGCAATTCGCCCGCGACATGGGCTATGACCTCGCCGACAAATTTGTCGGGATGTATGTCAACCACTGGACGCTCGATTACGGCGAACGGGGTCGGGAAGCCATCCGTCGCTTTCTCGGCCAGGCCTTCGAGCGCGGCCTCATTGCGCACCGGCAGGAATTGGAATTTGTCGTTTGACTCTTTTTTGTTCAGGAAGGAACTCCTTTGTAAACCAGCACCACCGACGTTTCGATCTGCCGCCCGGGAATGCTCCAGTAAGTTTTGAGCAACCGGTTCTTCTCTTCCTCACCAACCAGTTGGAATCCGTGCTTCTCATAAAACCGGACGGCCCAACCGGCGGCCTTCCAAGTCCCCACGAGGATTTTGCCATGGATCTGTCCCAACAAATGCGCCAGCAATTTTCCGCCGATGCCACAGTTGCGCATTTTGGTCCGGACGTAGGCGTGCCGGATCAACGTGACGTCCCTGACCGGCTGCGCGCCCATGACACCGATGAGTTGGCCATCCTCCTCGGAGCCCCAGAATTTGACACCCTGCGCGATTTCTTTCGTCAATTCTTTCAGCGGCATGTACGGCTCGTGCCAGCGGTCGGCAGGAATCACGCCCTTGTAAGCCTGGGCGGCATCGTTGACGATGGCGAAAATGTTTGGGACATCGGAAATTGTGCAAGGCCGGATCATTTTGTTTTGATGAATTCTATTGCCTGCGAACCGAGCCATCAGCATCCATTCTGGCAACGAGCGGGAAAATGCTTTGTTGCAGGCAGAACGGAACGTCGTCGCGCAGTTCAGGAATAGCCAGCAACCGCCGCGCGTTTTCTGAATTGCGAACCGTCGCCAGCAAATCAGGTTTCGCCTGCGCATAAACGCGCTGTGCAATTCCAGCCGAATCGGGAAACTCGCCCGGCAACCTTTCGCACAACGCGCCCGCTGCCAGCACGTCTTCGAGTGCCCTGTTTTCGCGCGTGCCGGCGCAGACCAGCAGCACTTGCGCGGGCTGGATTTTTTTTATGAATTCCGCTGTGGCCGTGAGATTCAAGAACGAAGCGGCAAGGACCGTTTTCGCGCCCATGCAGGCGCGCAACGCGCGCGTGCCGTTGGTGGTCGTGCTCACAATGGTCTTGCCCCGGACTTTTTCCGGTGTGTATTCGCGCGGCGAGTTGCCGAGGTCGAAATCAATTCCGCCGGTTTGCGCGGCGCTGATCCTCACGCCGTTGCGTTCGCCGCCGAGCAGAACGTCCGGCTGCTTTTTGCGGATGGCCAGCGCCTCGGCAATTTCGGACACAGGCACGATGGCCTTCGCGCCGTTGTGCAGCGCGGTCACAAACGTGCTCGTGGCGCGCAGCACGTCGAACACCACGCAAACCGTCCCGCGCAAATCGCGTTTCGCCAGCATGGGCAGTTCTGCGGGAGTCAAAATGGCTTCTATTTTCATTTATTTTGCGCGAAGGACGCGAGGGCGGTGGAGAAATTTTTCAGTCTAACGTCCAGAGCTCAGGCACAGCCGCCGAGCGGGACGTTGAAATGCAAAATGACAAACAAATTTCATAAAATCAATCGCAACTGGAAGGGGCAGCGGCTGTTGCCTGCAGCGAATTGTTAGGCATCGTCATCATATCTATCTGAACTGTTTTCTCATCCAAATCAACCCAATAAATAATCCCGAAGAAACTGCCAACAGGACTGTAAAAAAACCGGCAGTGACAATGATAGCAACTATGCGTGAAACGAAGCCGAACCCTCTATCCTGCCACACCTCGGCACCCGGAAAAACAAACCCCACAGCCGTCACGACAAGGACACCGAAGAGGCCCGCCGATGCTCCCGTGCCGACCAAACTGCCAATCCAAGCGAGACGACGGCGAGAAAATAAACCAACTGCTCCGGCGAACCAAATGAGCGTTATCGCATCAATTGCAATCTCCCGAATGGTAACAGGGCCGTGATGAAGTCTTGGTGGTAAGGACGAAAGTGCCGAATGGCAGCCTGCCTCTCCCATCAACATCGCCAAGAAAAAGAATGACGCCAAAAACAAATTGCCAACACGAATCAGCAAAACGAGATTGTGGTCACGAGTGAGCATACGCCGCCTAACAGTGTTATTAGGCCAAAGAGTGTGCACAGCGTCGTACACAGGTGTCTTTTTTATCTATGTTATTAGGCCAAAGAGTGTGCACAGCGTCGTACACAGGTGTCTTTTTTATCTATGGCCTTTATCATGGAGTTATGAAATCAAATCTGCAAATTTTCATCAAGGAAAAGCTATTTTAATTTCGTCCGCATGTAATGAAAAAGATATTGCTGGGCGTAGCCGGCGTGCGGGCCGAAATGCGTCGTGGCGAAGTGACGCAAACGCTTTGCCGTCACGCGGCGGCGCGGGAAATAGAGTTGGCGCAATGCGCGTTCGACCCGAACGTCCACGGGAAACGCCGAATCAAAGCCATAGGCGAACAGCAGCACGCAATCGGCGATTTTGCCGCCGACGCCGCCCAGTCTCATCAATTCCGCCTGTGCCTCGGCCAGCGGCAGGCGGCGCGGTTGTTCCAAATCGAATTTCCCGCCAGCAATCTGCCGCGCCGCGGCGAGCAGATGCGGCGCGCGGAAGCCCATCTTGCACGCGCGGAGTTTGGCTTCCGTCGCGCGCGCGATTTTTTCTGGCGTCGGAAATGCGAACGCAGGCGATTCATTCGGTGGAACGGAGACCGGCTCGCCGAACCGCCCGCAAAGCAGCGCGACGATTTGCCGGATTTGGACGATTTGTTTGGTCGAGGACAAAATGAACGACGCCAGGCATTCCCACGGGTCCTGGCGCAGCACGCGCAGTCCGCGGCACGCGGTGACGGCGTCGCGCATCGGCTCGTCGTCGGGAAAGGTTTTGAGAATTGATTCCAATTTAATTTTCGTTTGGAGAAAATCGCACAGCCAGTTCCAATCTTTCACCGGCTCGGCGGTTTCAGCAAAAATACCATTTTCAACCTGGCTCAACCATACCCAGTACCGGCCAATGACGCCGATCCAGAAATCGTCCTCCTGCCGCCAGCGAAAAACCTGGCCGGAATTGAGCGTCGCAGCCAAATCATAATCTCGGACGGGGAGAAGAATTGACGACGAGAACGAGGATGGGGAGGGAGCGGCAATTTCCATCGCCATTGGCTTCCGGTCGGGTCTTCTCACTTCGCAGCTCCCACTTCTCATTTCAAATTGTAGCACGCCCAAAGGTGCAGGCGGCGGAAGACGCGGTCACCCAGTTTGATTTCGTATTCGCCCAAATCGGTGACGGATTCAAATTCCTTCAGCATTGGCGGCGGCTTGGGGAACGGCTGCGGGATTTCAGCGTAATTCACCGGCTCGCGCTTCACCCATTTCCAGAGCCAGCCGCGTTCGAGCGGGTAGGGGTCAAGCTCGGTGACATAAATGGCGTTTTGGCCTTTGCGCTGCGCACGGTAATCGTATTGCGGCCAGAAATAAAATTGATTCTGCGGTTCATCCGAATCCACGCAATAAACCAGCGGCTCGGATTTGAGCGCGGCTTTCGCGTCGGGCAAATAGAACGAAAACAGCCCGGTCATGCCGTAATGGTCGGCGATAATGAAGGCGGGTTTGCCCTCGGCTGCCAATTTTTCACGCTCCGCTTCAACGAGCGCAGCGGTCGGTTTCCATGCGCGCACGCGGCGCAATGGGTCTTTTTCACCGGGCAACAATTCACCGGTGATTTTGCCGATGAGATTGCTTTGATACATGATGGCGACGGCAAAAATGCCCAGTGCCAGGCCAGCGGCCAGGAATGGTTTGGCAACCTGCGGTCGTTCTTTCCAGTAAAGGACCATCAGACAGAACATCGGGACAATGGCCGGCGCAATCCAGTTCGGCAGGATGCGCGAATGAAGCGAATATAGCCAATAGCCGAAAAACACCGGGGCGCCCATGCAGAAAAAGTAGAGCCACAAAGGGCGTTCGCGCCGCCTCGGCCAAAAGCCGAACATCGCCCAAAGCGCGCCGATAAAGAAAAACGGGTTCAACAGCCCGGCTTGCGTGAACAGAAAATCCCGGAAATAACGCAACGTTGGTTGCCATTGCGAGTGAAGCCCGGCATTTCCGGCCACTTCATCGAGAGTGGTCCAGTTGTGCTGCGCGTTCCAGATGACCACCGGCAGCGTACAAATGGCGAAAATCAGCAGTGCCAGCCACGGGCCGGGGCGTCGCAGATGCATTCGCGCCGGCGGCCAGAGCGCAAAGAAAACTGCCCAACATGCAATCTGGCAGGCGGCGGTGTATTTGCAGAGAAAGCCAAGTCCCATTGCCAGGCCGACGACCAGCCAGTCGCGCGTCTTGCCGTCTGCCTGTGCCGCGCGCCAGCCGGCGATCACCGCCCACATCCAGCACAAGACCAGCGGCGGATCAATCGTCATCAGAATCGTCCCGATGCCGAGCAGCGGTGTGGCGGTGACGATGAGCAGCAGCCAGAACGCCGGTCTTGCGCCGGCTTCCCGCGCGATGAAACGCAACATCATCACGCTCAAAATGGCCGCGAACAACGGCGAGAAAAACCGGACGCCGAATTGCGTGTCACCGAAAAGCGATGTGCTGACAAACTGAATGACTGCGATTCCCAGCGGTTTGCTGTAATACGACAACGCCAGGTGTTTCGACCACAGCCATTGATAGGCCTCATCCTTTTCCAGATCAATCGTGCTGCTGGCGACGTAAATCCAGCGCCCGATCAACATAACAAAAATCAGGATGTAGCCGAGGCGAAGCCATTCCATTTCGGAGTTCGGCTTCTGACTTCCAGTCTCTGACTTACGAGTTCTGGTTTCCGGATTCAACAACGACGGCAGTTGCGCGTGCCAGACGGGGAACCATTTTCTCCCCAGCCGTTGCCATGCGGCTTCAAGCGTAATCGCCAGTGCCGCCGCGTAGCCGCCACCCAGAATCGCGCCGACCAGAACGTCGCCGGGATAATGGACGCCGTTATAAACGCGCGAAAACGACACGGCCAGCGCCATCGGCAACATGAACCACAAGCTGCGGCGGTAAAAGAGAAACGCGATCATCGTCATCGCAAACCAGTTCGCCGCATGCGACGACGGCATGCTGTTGCGGCCGACCGTGTTGGCGGACATGTCCATGCCGCTGCCATTTGCGGCCGGCGGGACATGGCCCTCGCCGACAGCGCCGAACAGCCGGGCCTCCGGCAGCGTGACGAACGGGCGTGGCCGGGCGACGGCGTGTTTGATGGTGTTGACGACGAGCGGATCACCAAGTGCGACGACGAGCATCAACATCAACGCGCACAGCCGCGCACGGGCGTTGCCGAAGCAAAGCATGGCGAGGCCGACAACAACCGCCAGCGGGATGAACCAATGCACGCCGACGCCGCTCAAAACTGGCATGATCCGGTCGAAAACCGGGTTGACCAGCGACCGGTTGACGGAATAAAACAGGCTTGTGTCGAGCGTTTGCAGCCAGTGCATCGCCGCCAGTGTAGCTGGAAATGGAAAGTTGAAAACTGAATTGCGCGGCTCAATAAATGATGATGGAGCGCACCGGATAGCCGTTCAGTTTTTTGCGGCCGTTCAAAAATTTCAGTTCGATGAGAAAACCTATTTCCAGGATTTGCGCCCCGAGTTTTTTCACCAGGGCAGCGGCGGCGGCGGAAGTGCCGCCGGTCGCGAGCAGGTCGTCAATCAATACCACGCGCGCCCCCGGCTTGAGCGCGTCCACGTGCATGGCCACGGTCGCCGAACCATATTCGAGGGCGTAATCCTGTTCGATGGTTTTGAAGGGCAGCTTGCCTTTTTTGCGCACGGGCACGAAACCGGCGTGCAACTTCATGGCGGCGGCGGCGGCAAAAATGAAGCCGCGCGCGTCAATGCCCACCACCGCGTCCACCGAACCGGGCTGGAATTTCTCCGTGAGCAGATCAATCGCCCCCGCGAACAATCGCGTGTCGGCGAGCACGGGTGTGATGTCCTTGAACTGGATGCCCGGTTTAGGGAAGTCCGGGACATTACGGATGGCCTGTTCGATTTCCTTGGGAGTGGCGCTGGGGCGGGGCATGGTTTCAGTTGTTTTCGGTCCTGGTGCTTTCGAGTTTTTCAATCATTTTCCGGAGCTTGCGCAAAGCGAGATTCTGGATCTGGCGGACGCGCTCGCGCGTGACACCGAATTTTTCGCCGACTTCCTCCAGGGTTTTTTCTGTCCCGCCGTCGAGGCCGAAGCGATAGCGCAAAATCGTCGCTTCGCGTTCGTCGAGGTGCTTGACCATGTCCTGCAACATGGCGGAGACGGTCTTGTCTTCGAGGTCTTCGTAGGGTGTCGTGGCGTTTTCGTCCTCGACCACCTCCGAGAAATTGTTCGACTCGTCGTCGCCGATGGGCGCATCGAGCGACGCGGGCCGGATGGCCGCCAGCCGCATCTGCCGCACGCGCGCGGGGGTCAGGTCGAGTTCGCCGGCCAGTTCCTCGTCCGTCGGCTCGCGTCCGAATTCCTCCTGTAATTTCATCGCCACGCGGCGCATCTTGGAAATTTTGTCCACCAGATGCACTGGCAGGCGGATGGTTTTGGACTGGTTGGCCAGCGCGCGTTTGATGGATTGCTTGATCCACCACGAGCCGTAGGTGGAAAGCTTGCCGCCTTTTTTCGGGTCGAACCGTTCAACGGCCTTCATCAAGCCGATGTTGCCTTCGCTGATCAAATCCAGCAGCGGCAGGCCGATGCCTTCGTAGTCGCGGGCGATTTTGACGACGAGGCGGAGGTTGGCCTTGATCATCTGTTCGCGCGCCTTTTTGTCGCCTTTCTTGATACGGGCGGCCAGCACAATTTCCTCCTGCGGCGTGAGCAGTTTCACCTGGCCGATTTCGCGCAGGTAAAGTTTGATGGCCGTATCGCCGTCGTAACGCGAACTTTCCTGCCGGAAAAATGCCGTGGTGTCGCCTTCGGCGGCTTTCGGCGCCACAGGCTGAAACACGACCATAGCCTTGGCCGGGAACGCAGAAGGTCTTCTGCGCCGTTGTGGCCTGGTCACTTTGCGCTTTTTGGTCTTGGCCGCCATGGACGGGAACAAAAGTTAAGACCTCAACGCAAGGCCGCAAGCTAATTAACCAACGAGTTACCTGCGGCTGTCACGCGCGAGGAGGATGTAATAAAGCAAAGTCATCGCGCTGCTGATGAGCGCGGCGACATAAGTGAGCGCCGCTGCGTCTAAAACCTTGCTCACACCCGCACGTTCGTCCTCATGTACGAGGCCCAGCCGGAACAGTTGTTCCTTCGCGCGGCGGCTGGCGTCATATTCCACCGGCAAAGTGACGAGCTGGAACAACGTTATCACCGCAAAAATCACGATGATGATGGGCAGAACTACGTTCAAGGAGTGCAGAATGATGCCGAGAAAGAAAATGCCCATGTAGGCGGCGCTCGCGAATTGCGTGATGGGCACCAGCGCCATGCGCAAGTTGAACAGCCCATAAGCGGCCTGATGTTGGAGCGCGTGACCGGATTCATGCGCGGCGACGCCGACGGCGGCCACGGTCCGGCCATTGAAATTGTCCGATGACAGGAACAGCGCCCGCTTCATCGGGTCGTAATGGTCGCTCAGGTGGCCGGGAATTTCCTCCACCGGCATGTCGTTGAGACCGGCTCGGTCGAGGATTTCGCGCGCGGCTTCGGCGCCCGTCATGCCCGACTCGACCGGCACCTGGCTGTATTTGCCGTAGGCGTGCGACAACTTGATTTGCGCCCAGATGCCAATGAGCAATCCGGGAATCGCGAACAACCAATACACGGGATCGAACAAATTAAACATAAGTCATTCCAATTGACAACGCGTGCGCTGTTTTCACTCAACAAGCTGGCCTCGTGCCAGATCACTTTATTGGGAATTTAGAGGACAATCTGCGAGTTGAAAGATTTTTTTTGAGCCAGTCCGGCCCAGTTGAGACACGGCACTTTGGCACAAATGCCGCATCAACTCGCAAATCGCCTGATGTCTCCGGCGACCATTTGCCACTTCATAATGAAGAAAGCCCATCGGTGATTGTGGGATACTTCAAAACGGGCAACAAATCCCTCCTCATTCGCTCCGTATCGCCGTAGTAAGACACCCTGCCGATATCAATGAAATCACGGGTCAGGGGTGAAACGCAGCCGGTGATTCGCGAGTAGAGCTCACATAGTTCGGCTGCCATGTAGATCAACCACAACGGCATAATCCAAGGCCGTCCAAACCCCCACTGGCGGCAGGCCAATTCAATAAATTCCTGCAATGAAACGTTTCCCTCATCTCCAATGTGATAGATTCCGGATGCGGCAATGTTGGTGATCGCAGCGGTGCAGGCGGAGCAGAAATCGTCTTTCGAAATCAGATGAATCTGGGTGCGTTCTTTCCAGACGCCGAGCAATCGGCGCTTTGCAAGCCATCGAGCGGCTTCGACCATGAGAATACCCCGGCCATATACCATGCCCACGCGAAGCGAAATCAGCTCGGCCGCATTTGCAAAGAGATATTGCTCCTCTTCAAGGCGCGTTTTCGCGTGAACGGATATCGGCGTTCCATCCAATCTTCCTTTCGCCGGCTTTTCAATGGACGTCGGCCCTTCCACGTGGGGGAAGCTGATCAAGATGATCCTTCGAACACCGTTCTCCCTGGCGACATCAACGAGATTCCTGAAGTATCCGGCGTTCGTTGCGCTTAAGAAACGTTCGGGATCGGCTTTAAACAGCACTCCGGCAAAGTGGACGATGACATCGACCTCCTTGACGGTGGCTATTAGTGATTCACGTTTCGAAAGGTCGGCGCGAACAATCTCAGTTTTTCCTGTGACCCTCAAATCGGCGGGCACGTCGCGTCGGAAAACCATCAGGCGCAGTGGACCAACCCCTTGGACGAGCAGGTGTCGGGCTAGTAGCGATCCGAGATTACCTGCGGCGCCCGTGATCAGTATTTTCATCGACTAACAAACCGATTGAAATTTTGCAGCCTAAATTTCCAGCACCTTCTCAAACCGCGTCAGATTGCGCGCGCCGTTGTTCGTCACGAGCGCGACGTCTTCAAGCCGCACGCCGCCAATTTCCGGATAATAAAGCCCCGGTTCCACGGTCACGACGTGGCCGGGTTGGAGCCTGCCGGCTGAGGTTGCGCCCATGCGTGGCGCTTCGTGAATTTCCAGACCCAAACCGTGCCCCGTGCCGTGGAAGAATCCTTCCATGCGACCGTTGCGGCGGCCGGTCTGGTAACCTTGCTGTTCGAAAAATTGCTGCACGGCTTTGTGAACCCCGGAGGTCGGGGTGCCGGCGTGGATTTTTTTGAATCCGATTTTTTGCGCCTGGAAAACCGTGTGATAAAGTTTTCGCGCGGCTTCACTCGCGCGCCCGCGCACGACCGTGCGCGTGATGTCGCCGAAGTAGCCGGTTTTTTGCGAGCGCGGGAAAATATCAATGATGATCAATTCATTTGCGCGGAGCGGGCCGTAGCCGCGTTCGTGCGGGTCGCACGCCTGCCTTCCGCCGGCAACGATGGTGTTGGCCGCCAGCCCGCTCGCTTGAAGAATCGCGCAATCAATCACCGAACGCAGCTTTTCTGAGGTCAGCGGCAGGTTGTGGTAAATGAGTTTCCGGTCACGTCCGATTTTGGCCGTGCGCAGGACCTGCATGGCCTCGGCCATGCCGACTTCAGCCATCATCAGCGCGGCGGAAATTTTTCTGACTTCGGCGGCGGATTTGATTTCGCGTTCCGCGAAAAAAGTTCCTGGGCGCGCTTTGACTTTGACGCCGAGTTTTTCCAGGTCCGTCGCCAGACCGAGCGGGAAATCGTCCGGCACGGTGACGCCGCGGATGCCTTTTTCACGCAGAATCTGGCGGACGACCTGCGCCAGTCCCGGCTGTTTGATTCCGCGGGCGCGGAGTTTTTGCTGGTATGCGCTCAACGAAGCGACGCGGCAGTGCGAGGCTTGCGCGCGGGCGCGGTCAATTTCCAGGTCGCTCATCACGATGAGCGGTCGTCCGCGGGTTTTGAGATAGATGAACGGGTCGGGCACAAACAGGCCGGTGGCGTAAAGCATGTTCGCGTCACGCTCACTGTCCGCGATGATCAACAAGTTTTCCCTCGGATTCATTTTTGCCACAGATGAATACAGATAAACACAGATGAAAATTTCAAAGCGAGCAAGTTCTAAATTTCAATCTGTGAAAATCTGTGTTTCAAGTTCCAAACAACCGGTCGCCGGCATCGCCGAGACCGGGTAAAATGTAGCCTCTTTCGTCGAGCCGCCGGTCAATCGCAGCGGTGAAGATCGGCACGCGTGGATGACTTTTTTGCACGCGGCGGATGCCTTCAGGTGCGGCGACCAGATTTACCAGCCGGACATGTTTCGCGCCCTGCCCGGCCAGCAGATCGAGCGCGGCCACGGCGCTGCCGCCGGTCGCCAGCATCGGATCAATCAAAATGACTTCGAAGCGGCCAAGGTTTTTCGGAAAACTTTTGTGATAAAATTGCGCGCGCAACGTCGTTTCTTCGCGTTTGAGGCCGATGAAACCGACGCGGGCGTGGGGTATCAATTGCAAAATGGAATCCAGCATGCCGAGTCCGGCGCGCAACACGGGTACCAGCGCCACTTTGCGTTCAAGCCGGAGGCCGTGCGCGCCTGCGAGCGGCGTTTCAACGGAGACGGTGCGGACGGCGAAATCGCGCGTGGCTTCGTAAAGCATAAGTGAGGCGATTTCGCCGAGCAACCGGCGGAATTCCTGCGACTGCGTCCGTTTGTCGCGTAACCGGGTGAGGTTGTGCTGCACCAGGGGGTGCTTGGTGACGGTGACGCCTTTCACGTCAGTTCACCACCGTGGGCGACAGGAAGTAAAGCTGCCCGGCCTCCAACTTGGGCAGGTTCATGCCGAGGTCGAGCTTGATGTCGTGCGCGGTGGATTCACTTTGCCCGAACATGCGCAAAAATTCCGAAATGTCGTAACGCTCGCGGTATTCAATCAGGTTCGCGCTGGGGATGCCGGCGATTTTTTTTGCGGTTTTTACCGCGTCATCGAAGTCGCCGAGCTGGTCCACGAAACCATATTTCCATGCGTCGGTGCCGGAAAGCACACGGCCGTCGGCGTAGCTTTCCCAATCGGGCGCGAGCGGTTTGCCATCCTTTTTGTTCAGGGCATGCGCCTTTGCGCGGCCATCGCGCACCACGCCCTTGAATTTATCATAGGTATCGTTGATCAATTTTTGCACCATCGCGTGCTCTTCCGGCGGAATTTCATTCGTGCTGCGCAAGCCGCTGAGCATGTCTTTGAACTTGCCGCTCTTGTAAACGTCGGGTTCCACGCCAACCTTGTCCATCAGCCTGCGGATGTTCAAAGTTTCCATGATCACGCCAATGCTGCCGGTGATGGTCAGGTCGTTGGCCACAATCCAGCGACACGGCACGGAAATATAATAACCGCCCGATGCCGCCAGGCTGCCCATCGAGCAGATCACCGGTTTGTTGGCCTTGTCCTGAAATTCCTTGATGGCCTTGTTGATTTCATCCGAAGCCATCACTTCACCGCCGGGTGAATCCACTTTGAGAATGACGGCCTTGACCCGGTCATCCTCCTTCGCGCGGTCAAGTTGCGCCTTGATCACGTCCACCATGCTGTTGCCGGCCTGGTCCGTCCTGTTGCCGGCCTGGTCCGTCGCGTGGTCGGTGATGATGCCGTCCACGGAGACCACAGCGATTTTGTAGTGTGCGTCATTGTCTTTGAGCAGGCATTCTTCGAGCCGCGGGCCGACTTCACGCGTGATACCGGGGGTGAAACTGCGGTTAAAACTCAGTGCGCGCGAGATGAACTGGGTGAAATTGATGAGCAGGCTGAACATCAGCACCACCAGCAAAATGATCGCAAAAATCATCCAACCCCGGCTCTTGCGAGGTTTGGGCGGTGGCGGCGGCGTGATGACCGGCGGCGGCGGCGAAGCCAGCGGTGGCGGCGCGCCCGGCGAATCGAAGGACGAAGTTTCCATAACGCAACCAAGCTAACCCAACGCGGGCAGGGGAGCAAGACGGATTGGCTTCAATCCTCAATCGTCCTCGTCGTCGTCCTCGTTCTCGTAATCGGGAACAAAAGCCAGGAGCGAGGACGAGGATGAGAAGGAGGACGAATGCTATTCGGCTTCATCCGTGGTTGGAATTTCGCGTCTTTGCGTCTTTGCGTCTTTGCGTTAAATTCGCGCCATGCAACCGGAAAAATTCACGCTCAAATCACAGGAAGCCTTGCAGGAGGCGCAACGGCTCGCCCGCGAATACTCACATCAGGAAATTGACGGCGAACATCTCGCGCTGGCACTCATCGGCCAGACCGAAAGCCTCATTCCCGATTTGTTCGAACGCATCGGGGTGCCGGTCGCCCGGCTGAAGCCGGATTTGGAAGCCGAACTCGCGCGCCGCCACAAAGTCCAGGGCGCAGGCGATGCCTACGCCGGCGCCGACCTGCGAAAGGCGCTCGATGCCGCGCAATCCGAGGCCACCAAGCTCAAGGACGAATACGTCAGCACCGAGCACCTGCTACTCGGCCTGATTGACGGCGGCGGACCGTCATTGAAAAAGATTTTCGCGAAGCACGGCCTCAAGCGCGACACCGTGCTCAAGACGCTTGCCGAATTGCGCGGCAACCAGCGCGTGACGGACGAAAATCCGGAAGCCAAATTCCAGGCGCTCGACAAATACGGACGCGACCTCACCGCGCTGGCGCGGCAGGGGAAAATTGATCCGGTCATCGGTCGCGACGAAGAAATCCGCCGCGTGATGCAGGTGCTCACGCGCCGCACGAAAAACAATCCGGTGCTCATTGGCGAACCGGGCGTGGGCAAAACGGCGATTGCCGAAGGCCTGGCCCGGCGCATCGTGAGCGGCGACGTGCCGGAATCGCTCAAAAACAAGCGGCTGGTGGCGATGGATTTGAGCGCGATGATTGCCGGCGCGAAATATCGCGGCGAGTTTGAAGACCGGCTCAAGGCGTTTCTCAAGGAAATTTCCGCCAGCGAAGGCAAAATCATTTTGTTCATTGACGAACTGCACACGCTGGTCGGCGCGGGCGCGGCGGAAGGCGCCACCGACGCGGCGAACATCATGAAACCGCAGCTCGCCCGCGGAGAACTCCGCTGCGTGGGAGCGACGACGCTCGATGAATATCGCAAGCACATCGAGAAAGACCCGGCGCTCGAACGCCGTTTCCAGCCGGTGATGGTGGAGGAGCCGACGGTGGAGGCGAGCATCGCCATTTTGCGCGGGTTAAAGGAGCGGTACGAAGTCCATCACGGCGTGCGTATTCAGGATTCGGCGCTCGTGGCGGCGGCGACGCTGTCGCATCGCTACATCACCGACCGTTTCTTGCCGGACAAGGCGATTGACCTGGTGGACGAGGCGGCGTCGCGCATCAAGATGGAACTGGATTCCAAGCCGACGGAACTGGACCAGTTGGACCGGCAGATTTTGCAGTTGCAGATCGAGCGCACGTCGCTGGCGAAAGAAAAGGACGCCGCGAGCAAGGAACGGCTCAAGCGGCTCGATGCCGAGGTGGCGAATTTGAAGGACAAATCCAAGGCGCTCACCGTCCAGTGGCAGAATGAAAAGGCCTCCGCCAACGCCGTCAGCGTGGTGCAATCCCAGCTCGAGCAGGCGAAGCTGGAACTGGAACAAGCCCGGCGGAGCGGTGATTTAACCAGGTCCGCCGAGATCCAATACGGCAAGATTCCCGAATTGGAAAAGAAACTCGCAAAAATCGAAAAGCAATCCGCCCAGGCCACACGCACGTCATTGTTACGCCAGGAAGTGACGGACGAAGACATCGCCAAGGTAGTGGCGTCGTGGACGCACATTCCGGTTTCCCGGATGCTGGAGGGCGAACGCCAAAAGCTCGTCAAAATGGAGGAACGCCTTTCGCAGCGTGTCGTCGGCCAAAAGGAAGCCATCAAAGCGGTGTCGGACGCCGTGCGCCGCGCGCGCAGCGGGTTGCAGGACCCGAACCGGCCCATCGGCTCGTTCATTTTTCTCGGCCCAACCGGCGTTGGCAAAACCGAGACTGCCCGGGCGCTGGCGGAATTTTTGTTCGATGACGAAAACGCGATGATCCGCATTGACATGAGCGAATACATGGAGAAACACACCGTGGCGCGGCTCATCGGCGCGCCGCCGGGCTACGTCGGATACGAGGAAGGCGGGCAATTGAGCGAGGCGGTACGACGCCGGCCGTATTCGGTGGTGCTGTTTGACGAGATTGAGAAGGCGCATCATGACGTGTTCAACGTGCTGTTGCAGGTGCTCGACGATGGGCGGCTCACAGACGGGCAGGGGCGGACGGTGGATTTCAAGAACACCATCGTCATCATGACCAGCAACCTCGGCTCGCTGATCATCCAGGAGTGGTTTGAAAGCAGGAGCCGACGTGAGGAGGCTCATTCTAAAACGTCAGAGTCTCGTGACCTCGACTCCTACAAAGAAATGGAAGACAAGGTAATGGCCGAGTTAAAGCGGCATTTCCGGCCGGAATTCCTGAACCGCGTGGACGACGTGATTATTTTCCAGAGCCTCGACGAGAAGGAATTGGCCAAAATCGTGGACATCCAGCTCGAACGGCTCGGCAAACGGCTGGCGCAACAGAATCTGACGCTCGATGTGGACAGTGCCGCGAAGAAATTGCTGGCGAAGGAAGGCTACGATCCGCAATTCGGCGCGCGCCCGCTCAAACGCGCCGTGCAGGAACGAATCCTCAATCCGCTTTCCATGCGCCTGCTCGAAGGGGAGTTCAAACCCGGCGATAAAATCAAGGTTGCCACAGAGGATGATGAACTGGTGTTTGCGAAAAAATGAAAACCCTATGGCCGGAGCGTTTAACCACGGATGAACACCGA
The DNA here is from genome assembly GCA_963842445.1 of uncultured Verrucomicrobiae bacterium. Lineage (GTDB taxonomy): Bacteria > Verrucomicrobiota > Verrucomicrobiia > Limisphaerales > UBA11358 > UBA11358. The sequence goes on from CAWJHF010000015.1 coordinate 42,550, forward strand.
TAGTCGGTGGGCGAGCCATGGAGCGCACGGCGGCCTCAACCAGCCAGATGGGACGGTTCGAAACCGAGGTCTTGACACAACCGGGCAACTCGGCGGCGTTGACGAATCGCTCCGGGAAGTGGATTGACCGGCTGCGGGAACGCACCGGACGCCTTTGAAGCCTGGCGTGCGAAAAACTTTTCACCACCTGGGCTCATTTAATTTTCATGAAATTATTGACTTTTACATTACAGGATGTCATTGTTTTTTGAGCTATGAAGACCATCAGATGCAGCCCCAATTTAATCGTTCCGGTTGTAATAATAATGCTCCTGGCCATCCCGGTGAAGGCCGGGTTTAAATTGATAAATCTCGGCACGCTGGGTGGCGATACCAGTTCGGCTTTGGCCATAAATAATCCCGGCGAAATTGTCGGGTACAGCACGAGTTCAAATGGAATGCTGCATGCTTTTTGTTATCGGGATGGGTTATTGCGCAGTTTGAACAGCAACCCATGCACGGCCAACGCCATCAATGATGCCGGCCAGATTGTGGGCAGCAGTTTGACCCCGTTCACCAACATTGTGATTGTGTCCCCGTTGCCCCCGTTGCCCCCGTTCACCAATATTATTGTACCCCCGTTTACCAACATTATTGTGCCCCCGCGGACTAACATTATTATTTTGAACCCGGTTACCAATATTATCGTGACTCCGTTTACCAACGTTATTTTGCCCCCGTGGACCAACATTATTATTTTGAATCCGTTTACCAACGTTATTGTACCTCCGCTGACCAATATTTTGACCCTGTCCACCAACACTGCCACCCAAGAGATCGCGATTACGGTTTCCGGCCAGATTGTGGGCAGCAGTTTGACCACAAACGGGTACACGATGACCAACATATTGAACACCCCGCGACCTGCTTTATTTCGCCAGGGTTTGCTGGTAAACCTGTTCCAGGGTACCAATTCTGGTAATGCGGCGGGAATCAATGATCGGGGTGAGATTGTTGGCAGTGTGAGCGTGAATGGCGGCCCAACGCATGCCTTTGTTTATAGAAACGGTTTGACGACGGACTTGGGCGCCTATGGTGGCTTCATAGCCACAGGGATCAACAATCACGGTGATGTCGTGGGCGAAATCAGCGTTACCCAAAACGAAGGCATTTTCCCCCAAATTCAGTTGCATCCTTTTCTTTACCGTCACGGCCTGATGCATGATCTGGGGACGTTGGGTGGTAGTTCCGGTGGGGCCACTGCCATCAACGATCTCGGTGAAATCGTTGGCTGGAGTACCACCATCTCAAACGCGGAGACCCACGCCTTTCTTTACAGCAACGGAAAGATGACCGATTTGGGCACTTTAGGAGGCGCGCCGCCTTACGGTTATGGCGCGCCGCCTTACAATTCTGCTTGGGCCATTAACAATTTGGGGCAGATTGTTGGTAGCAGCACAACCACGAATGGTGCGCACGCCTTTCTTTACAGCAACGGAACGATGACCGATTTGAATGATCTGGCGACGCTCACTTACGTCAACGGCCCGGCGGGTTTTCTGGTGCTGGCATCCGCACGCGGGATAAACGACCGGGGACAGATTGTTGGCGAAGGGCTCTTTTGGGACGGTGCGCAGGAGACCGCCCGGGCATTTCTGATGGAGTGGCGCCCTGAGCATCGGCCGGGTGCGGACTGGCCCGCGCCGGAAAATGAGCGGATTCACGTCCGGTGATACGGCCACGTTTCCAATCTCCGTTACGGTTTCAATCGAAGTGAACCGACACAAATCCATTCAAACAAATGCTGGCTGCGCCTGGCTGCCAGTCGGTTGATTCGCTTTATCCCAATTGGTTGGCCGCGCTGGCCGCGCCGGCCACGATTTCCTTGCGGTCCTTCAAATTGCGAATGCAGAATTAACCCTTGGAACGGATGTCCGAAAATGGAGGCTGAGGCCAGGGAAGATTGCGACCCGCAATTCGGCGTGTGCTAGTCTGACAACGGAGCCTTTGTCCCTTGCAGAGGCATGAAGAATGTTGCTTCGGGCGTTAAAACTCTGTTAAAGGAATTTCACCAGTCATGGATGCCCCGAACATAAGCGACTCTCTTGAGATGCTACGGCAGGCGGCTGAACAAGGAGAACCCAAGGCGCAAAGCGATCTCGGATTGCGTTATTTTAGCGGTGACGGGGTTCCCAAAGATTTTTCGGAGGCGCTACAATGGTTTCACAGAGCGGCCAGCCAAGGCGAAGCATCTGCACAAAACCGCATCGGGGTCTGCTACGAACGAGGTCAAGGTGTTGAACAGGACCTGACCCAGGCCGTTCATTGGTATCGCCTTGCCGCGGAACAAGGAGATGCACTCGCGCAATACAATCTCGGCGTGTGCTACGACGAAGGACGAGGTATCTCCCTGGATGCAGCCCAAGCCGTTCACTGGTATCGGCGGGCCGCAGAACAGGGAAACAGCAACGCGCAAAATAATCTTGGTATCTGCTACCGGGATGGCCATGGTGTTTCTGAGGACCATGTCGCGGCAGTCAAATTTTTTCGCCTCGCGGCAGAACATGGCAATCAGTGGGGGCAGTGGAATTTGGCCCGGTGTTACAGTGAAGGAATAGGTGTGACAGCCAATCCAGCGGAAGCCGCCAAGTGGCACCAGAAAGCCGCGGAGCAGGGCAACGCTTCTGCACAACTGGATCTATCGCTTGCTTGCAAATATGGCAGGGGTATCGCCAAGAATCAGGAAGAGTCAATCCGTTGGCTCCGCTTGGCTGCCGAAGGTGGGAATGCACGAGCGCAAGTTCTAATGGGTTTTGCATTTCGGATTGGAGACCGCCTGGCTCGCGATCCGGTCGAAGCGGTTCGATGGTTTCATCGTGCGGCCGAAGCCGGGAATGCCGCTGGTCAATCGAACTATGGTCGTCTTTTATTGTTTGGTCGGGGAGTTGACAAAAATCCGATCGAAGCGGTTCAATGGTTACGGAAGGCGGCGGCGCAAGGAGATGAATGTGCAGAGTATTATCTCGGTGTATGCTGTGCCAGTGGGGTAGGAACCGAGAAAAATTTTGATGAGGCTCGGAAGTGGCTTGCATTGGCCGCACGGGAAAATTTTTACGATGCCAAATATCGTCTGCGGTTACTTTTTTTCCAAAAGCACTCACTTTTGAAATGGCGTGTCAACGTGATCACGATTCTCGGCTGGGCCTTGCTGATTTTTCATGGCATCCGTTTTCCGATTTCAATCAATGGTTTTGCTGTTGTCATATTTCTCGGAATTCTCACCGTGACCGCCGTAACCTTTGTTGCGGTCATGGCAACCATGGACAAATTCGGCTTGAAAGGATTGGATGAAAAGGAAGTGGAGGTGACCAACGAAAGGTTTTTCTCCATGCTCAAGAGAAAACCATGGAGATTCCTACTCATTCCAGCGGAGGATGGATTCTTTCTCTTGCCTCTACTCTACATTGGTATTAACCCGATCTCGGCTGCCGTGGCAGCTTTCTTGTTTGCGGTGGCCCACTACCCAAGCTTCCCGTGGCGTTATTGCCTTCCCAAAGGCATCGCCTATTTTTTTGTGGCGCTTTTCATTCTTCCCTACGGTATCTGGACTGTTGTGGTGGCACACGTGATCGCCGATGTCGCAGCCTTTGCCGGCATGTTATTGGTCAAAGTCGAAGGAAAACCGACCTGGCGCCGGCTTTTCAGAGTATTGCGAACGGAATGAAAAGCGATTTTTGGCATGTTCTGCGAGCAGAAAATCCTGCCCCGGCCCGCGTAGATGCTTCTTCGTTCCGTTTAATTGCCATTCACGGTTTCCATTTCAACCGCGGCAGGTTCCAGACCGGGGGCGGTGGCCTTGATTACAACTTTGCCGGCGGTGGTCGTGGATTCGAAAATAGCCAGTCCGCGGCCATGGTAAGCTTTGCGCGTGGGACCTTGATACGGTTCCGAACTGTTCAGGTCGCCGTTCTCAATGCCAAGCAGGGTCGCGGGACCGGCTACTGCAAACGTCACTTCCGGTTCGGCGTCCGGGACGCGCACGCCCTGGGCATCAACGATCCGGAACTCCAGATGACAGATGTCCTTGCCATCGGCGTGGAGCCGGGTCGTGTCTGGCGTCAATTCAATCCGGCTGGCCGGCCCGGCGGTTTTCAAGGTGTAATCGCAAACTTCACTGCCGTTGGTGCGGCCCACGGCCTTGAGCACGCCCGGTTCGTAAGGAATGGTCCAGCGCAACACGCCGTTCATGGCTTCTGAAAGACGTTTGGTCCCGATGACACGGCCATTGAGCGTGAGCGTTACTTCGGGGCAATTTGCGTAGCAGAGAACAGTGACTGTGGCATTCGATGGCCAGTTCCAATGTTCCACAGCGCTGAAACCACGCCGGCCCGGTCCGCGATTTCCATCGGCGACGCAGAGATAAACCATCGGCTTGTCGCTCCACAGGCTTTGCCGGTACCAGGCGAGAGGTTTCTTGAATCCGCACAGGTCCAGCAACCCGTCGCCGTTGGCGCGATTCGGCCATTCCCCGGCTTCGCCCAGATAATCAATGCCCGTCCAGAGAAACTGGCCGGCCACGTAATCGTTGGTTCGCACGGCCAGCCACGCGGCGTATTGATGATTGTTTTCACTGCCGAAGAGGATGCGACCGGGAAACGCCTTGTGATCGGCGGCATAGCGCGATTCCTGGTAGTTGTATCCGACCGCGTCCAGCAGTTCCGGCAGTCCGACGGCTTCGGACATTTTCAGATTGGCCAACGCCGCTGTCACCGGGCGCGTGCGGTCCAGCGATTTCACGGCGGCAATGAGCGGCTTGGCGCATTTGACCAGGTCCTGCGCGGGCGGGTTCCCCGGCTTGTAATCCGCGCCCAACACCGGGTCTGTGAACGGATCGTTCGCGTAGTCAATCTCATTGCCGATGCTCCAGAGGATTACACACGGATGGTTCCGGTCCCGGCGGACCATGTCTTGAATGTCGGTGACTGACCATTGATCAAACATCTCAGCGTAACCAAACCGGCTCGGCACGCCCACGTTCCAGCCACTAACCCATTTATTTTTGGACGGGGTGAATTCGTCGAAGGCTTCATCTTTCACCAGCAGACCCAACCGGTCGCAAAGGTCCAGCAATTCCGGCGCCGGCGGATTGTGGCTGGTCCGGATGGCATTGACGCCGATTTCCTTCAGCAGGCGCAAACGCCGCTCCAGCACTTTCTCCGGCACCGCCGCGCCGAGGCAGCCGGCGTCGTGATGAATGCAAACGCCCCTGAGCTTCAACGGCTGGCCGTTGAGCAGAAAACCCTTGTCGGGATCAAATACGGCCGTGCGAATACCGAAAGCCGTTGTGGTTTCATCCACCACGGTTGCCCCGGCTGACAACCGGCTTCGCAGCGTGTACCGCGTTGGGGAATCCGGCGACCACAATTGCGGCCGGCCGATTTTGATTTTTTGGACCACGGTTTGCGACGTTCCCTTCCCCGCGGTTTTCGTCGTGGCCAGGCTGGCCGCGACCCCGCCATCTGGTCCCAGAATGTCCGACTGAATCGAAAAAGTTTTTTCCCGGTTGGAATAGTTTTCGACCGTGGTTTCGATGCGGACGACCGCTTCATCGGTCGTGACTTTTGGCGTGGTGACATAAATGCCCCAATGGCCGATATGCAATGGGTCGGTCACGCACAGGCGCACGTGGCGGTAGATGCCGGAGCCGGTGTACCAGCGCGAGTCCGCGTACCGCGAATGGTCCACGCGCACCGCGATGACATTTTCATCCGGGCCGAACTTCAGGTAAGGCGTCAGGTCATACGCAAAGCTGGAATACCCATATGGCCGTGCGCCCACGAAGACGCCGTTGAGCCAGACCTCCGAGTAATCGTAAATGCCGTCGAACTCAATCACGACCGCCATGCCTTTTTTGTCGGGGTCGAGCTGAAAATGTTTGCGATACCAGCCGAGGCCGCCAGGCGCATAACCGTTGCCGCTGCCATAATCGGCGCTGAACGGCCCTTCAATGCTCCAGTCGTGGGGCACGTTCACGTGGCGCCAGCCGGAATCATCAAATGCCGGCATGGCGGCACTGGGAAACTCGCCTTTGCTGAAACGCCAGTCAAAATCGAAGTCCTCAACCATCCGGGCGGACACGACTGTGCCCTTGGGCGCTGATCCGTTGTCCGGCAATTCCGCAGCGGAGCCGGTCCGGGCCAGCAGCAATAAAACTGCCGTCCATGCAAGCTTTCCTGTCAGGTTCATTTTTATTTCGTGTTTTGATTTCCGGGGAACAGCATGGTTTTAGCCGGAGAACCCGGTTTTGTCCACTGACTTCGGCGCGCCCCGCTCAAACGCGCCATTCAGGAACAACGGCTCAATCCGCTTTTCCTGCGTCTGCTCGAAGGCGAATTCAAACCCGCTGACCGGATCAAGGTCAGCGCAAAGAATGATGTGTAATTTGAATTGGTGATAATTTGTGTAATTCGTGTCAAACACCCCATCTGCTGCAAAAAAAGATTGTCCCCTTTGCTCAATCGGCGGCATTTACAGGTAGATGCAGGAATTGGATGATACCGCCCTGTTGCGCGAATATGTCGAGCACGATTCCCAGGAAGCCTTTGCCGCGCTCGTCACGCGGCACGTCAACAAGGTCTATTCGGTCGCGCTGCGCCATACCGGCAATCCGCATTCAGCCGAGGAAATCGCCCAGGCGGTCTTCGTCATCCTGGCGAAGAAATCCCGGCATTTGGGCAAGCGGGTCATCCTTTCCGGCTGGCTGTATCAAACCGCCCGGCTGACAGCGGTGACTTTTATCCGCGGCGGAATCCGGCGCGCCCGCCGCGAACAGGAGGCATACATGCAAACCGTTTTGAATGAAAACGAATCCGACGCTTGGAGGCAAATCGCTCCGCTGCTGGACGCGGCGATGGCGGGATTGAATGAAACCGACCGCCACGCCGTCGTGCTGCGATTTTTCGATGGCAAGAGCATAAGGGAAGTGGGCGCCGCATTGGGTTCGAATGAGGATGCTGCCAAGAAACGCTTGAGCCGCGCACTGGAAAAATTGCGGACATTTTTCGCCAAACGCGGCGTTTCCTCGACCACGGCCATCATTGCCGGAGCGATTTCCGCCAATTCCGTTCAAGCCGCGCCGGTGACGCTGGCAAAATCTGTGACGGCCATCGCTGTGGCCAAAGGCGCGGCGGCCAGTGGTTCAACTTTAACCCTCATCAAAGGAGCATTGAAACTTATGGCATGGACCAAAGCGAAAACAGTGATTGTGGTTGGCATGGGAGTGTTGCTGGCAGCAGGAACAACCACCGTGAGCATCAAAAAAATCAAAGCGTATGAAATGGATCGCAATTCATGGCGGTCCGCCAAGCTCACCTGGGAGCAGGTGGGCGAGACTGCGCCGCAAGTCAGAATTCTGCCAACGAAATTCAAGGCCCCGGTAACCCACATGTTGACTTCCGATGGTTACAAATGGGGCGGGATCAGAGTCTCGATGAAAGAAATTGTGCGGGCGGCTTATGGCTGCAGTCCCGGCCGGATTGTTTTCCCCGCCGGGGAACCACCGGAGAAATACGACTTCATCTCGACCTTATCGCAAGGCACGGAGGAAGCTTTGCAGAGGGAACTGAAAAAAACGCTTGGCTTCACGGGGCGGCGGGAAACCATGGACATGGACGTATGGGTGCTCAAAGTTCGAAGCCCAAACGCTTCGGGACTGGTTCCCCATGGCTTCGGATTTCCGGATGAGTGGCACAATGGAGGACACATCCATTGTTTCGGCGAGCCGCTTTCCTCGGCGCCCCCGATACCTCCTTTGGGTCTGACCAAATATTTGGAAATGTATCTCCAGTCGCCAGTCATCAATGAAACCGGTCTCACGGAGTTTTACGATATTGACCTCAAATGGAAGGAACGGGGCGAGGCAGATCCCAACCACGACGCCTTAAAACAGGCCGTGCTCGACCAACTCGGACTGGAATTGGTTCCTGACCGTCGGCCGATCGAGATGGTGGTGGTGGAAAAAGCGAAATAGTTTGTCCAGTTTTGCAGTTCATGGACATCTTACCAGCAGATGACCGAAATGGATGACCATGAATTGCTCGCGCAATACGCCGGCACCGGATCCGAGGCGGCATTCGCCGCCCTCGTCGCGCGGTATGTGAACCTTGTCCATTCCGCCGCGCTGCGGTTCACCGGCAACCCCCATCACGCCGAGGAAATCACGCAGGCGGTCTTCATCATTCTGGCGCGCAAAGCCGGCGGTTTGCGGCGTGGCACGGTGTTGTCCGGATGGCTGTACCAAACGGCGCGGTTGACGGCGGCCAACTTTGTGAAAGGCGAAATCCGCCGCCAACGCCGCGAGCAGGAGGCTTATATGCAATCCACTTTGAATGAGCCGGATGCAGCGGCTTGGGAACAAATCGCACCGTTGCTGGATGAAGCCATGGGCTGTCTGGGCGAGACCGACCGCAATGCCGTGGTGCTGCGGTTCTTTGAAAATAAAACCGCGCAGGAAGTCGCCGCGGCGCTGAAGCTGAACGAAGCGGCGGCGCACAAACGTGTGAGCCGCGCGCTGGAAAAGCTGCGGAAGATTTTCACCAATCGCGGCGTGACATTGCCGGTAACGCTCATCGCCGGCGCGGTAGCAGCGAACTCGGTGCAGGCCGCGCCGGTGGGTTTGGTGGTGACAGTCACAGCGACTGCCGCGAAAGGAACAACCATTTCGGCAACCATGACAACACTGGTGAAAGGAACCATGAAAACGATGACCTGGATAAAACTCAAATTCGCAGCGGGTGTGGGCGTGGCGGCATTGCTGGCAGGAGGCGTGGCAACGGTGGCCATTTCTCAAACCGGCAGCGACGACAAACCGACGGCGCAGGGAATTGTTCAAAAATCACGCGACGCCTACGCCGCGCTTTCCAGTTACAGCGACGGCGGGACCGTGGTTTCGGAAATCGCGGGCCAAAACATAACGCTCACTTTCGATACCCGATTGCAACGACCGAACCTGTATCGGATTGATTGGACGCAGGGGACGGGACTCAAGGGAGTTGTTTGGTCCGGTGGCAGCGGAGATTATTTGCTGATCGAGCCGGGGTCGCCGGCGACACCCGGAGCGTTGGCGGCGATCACAGCCGCCCGACAGAAGAACAACCCCAACCCTCAAAGAATGCAAAACATGAAGACGGCCTTGGCTCAGGCCACGGGGCTTTCCTATTCCGCCGCATCAACGATACCCGGACTTTTCTTTAATCAAGACCTCGGTGATCTTTTCTTTGCTCCGGCCGCATCCGGCCGCTATCCACTCCAAAAAAAGGAAGACGCGAAGGTGGGTGACGTTGATTGTTATGTGGTGTCGAGCGTGATGGACCTGTCCAAACAACCTGACAAAGGCAAACCAGGAACAGCAACCACGGTGCTTTGGATCGGCAAAAGGGATTTTCTCATCCATCAATGCCGCACGACGTATGTCGAAAAGGTGGACTCCAGCGCGCCGAGTGATGAAGCGATTGATGCAGCGATAAAGAAGTCTCTGGAAATGCAGAACAAACCAGCCACGCCTGAGGCGGTTGCCGCCATGAGACCACAGATGAAAGCAATCATGAAACAGGTGCAAGCCACGCTCAAATCAGACTTCGCATCAGGCATTGTATTCACGCAGACACACGAGGACATTTCCGTGAACCAGAAGTTTTTGCCATCGGATTTTGACCGGTAAATCGAACCCATCGGTTGCCGGTCGTGAGAAAAGTGAAGCAGGCCATCCTGGCAGAGTCATCGCGCTGCGATGACCGGACGGCGCATCCCAACGTCCGATGCCGGGCCGAAGCGCGGCGTCCTACCCCGGCACTTTTTAAATCACAAACGGCACGAGCGCCTTCACCTGTTTTTGATAACCAGGATATTCGTCGGGGAAATGCCGCAGCATGAGCGATTCCTCTTGCTTGAGCTTGATCCAAAAGCCAATGCCAACCACAACGATGCTCAGCCAGCAACGAAGCCTGCCGATTTCAATGGCCGAGCCGAGACACATCACCAGCAGACCGGTGTAGATGGGATGCCGCACGAAACGATAAGGTCCCGCCTTCACCAACTCGTGCCCGTGCTTGAACGTGACATCACTGCTCCAGTTCCCGGCCAGCGTCCGGCGCGCCCATATCGTCACGTACAACCCAAACACGCAGACCACGGCACCGATAACCCGCACCCAATCCGGGCGCGGGATCAGCACCCAATTCATAGGCGGCGGCAGCAACGGATACGCCAGCATCCACCAGCCCAATCCCACGGGAATCCGATGCGCCGCGGCGGACGTCCAGCTTTGATGTTCCGCCGTCCGCTTCACCACGAGCGCGCTGATAAGCCAGTAAGCAAGGAAGATTATCCAGCAGCCGACGATGATTGAATCTGAAATCGTTGCCATGATGAATTTGCAACAGGCATACCGGATTCCATCAGGAATTCAAGCCCGGCCTGCCACACCGAAGCACGCGAAGGCGGAGCGACAAAAATAAGGTCACGGCAAAAGGTGACGAACTGGTTTTCCAGAAGAGATGAAAATTGAATTTCGCTGACGGATTTAAGCCGCGGAGACGCGGAGGTGCGATGAGGGCGGACAAGACAGTTCGCCTTCGTCGGATGCAACCGGCGGCAGGTTAGGCCAGCCGTTTCAATACTTCCTTGCAGACGGCGGTGGCCGATTGCGGGTGGCCCAGTGATTTGGCGGCTTTGGCCATTTCAGCCAGTTTCTTCGAGCCGAGCAGTTGTTCGATGCGGAACGGCAGGTCTTCGACGCGATTGACCTTGGCGGCTGCGCCGCGTTCGAGCAGGAAATCGCTGTTGGCAGCCTCCTGTCCGGGAATCGGGTTCAGGATGAACAGTGGTTTGCCCATCGCCAAAGCCTCGGATGAAGTCAATCCGCCGGGTTTGGTGATGATGAGGTCGGCGACGGCCATCAGCTCGTGCATGTTGGTTGAAAAGCCCAGCACGTGCGTCGGATGTTTGCGGGTTTGGGCGGCGAGGTTGCGCCGCAATTCCTCGTTGCGCCCGGTGACGACAACCGTTTGAAATAGTTGCGGCACTTTATCCAATTCGGCCAGAATTTCCGCGACTGGTCCCATGCCGAAGCCGCCGCTCAACACTAGCAACACCGGCTGGTCATCGCGCAGCCCGAGAGTTTTGCGGAGAGCCTGCGCGTCGGGTTTCGATGAAAATTTTGCCGCGATGGGAATGCCCGTGGCGACGGCGTTTTCCGCCGGGGCGCCGCGCGCAATGAGCCGCGCCTTGGTTTCCTCCGCCGCGACGCAATACAAATCCACGCACGCATCCATCCACAACGCATGCGCCTCAAAATCCGTTACGATGCTGACGACGAAGGGCTGTTTCCAGCTTTCGGACGGGCGAGCTTTGCGAGCCCCTATTTTCCCAATCAATTTTGGGCGTCGTGGAACTCCGCCCTCCGAAGTTTTGAGCAAGCCCAGAGTTTCCAGCGGCGCATAGTGCGTGCACAGCACCGCGTCCGGCCTGAACTGTTTCAAATTGTTGGTGAATTTTTTGCGCGAGCTGCTGGGAAAGGCGCGGCGCAGTCTGCCCAGGCGTCGGGCCACCTTGGGATTATCAGTCTTGCCGAACAGCATTCCCCACAGTTCCGGCGCGCGCTCGACCAGCTTTACATATCCGTCCGCGTAAATCTTTTTGTGCAACGGAGAAAAAAACTTGATGAGGTCAACCCGCTCGACGGCATCGTCCGGGCGCAATGCGCGCCACGCTTCCTCCAAGGCAGCGGCAGCGGCGATGTGCCCGCCACCCGCCGTGACTGTCGCAATCAGGACGCGCATGGAATTGCCCCGAGCTTGCCGGAGCGGATCGGGATTGAGAAGCAGAAATGCAATCTGGCGATGGGGATTCGGAGTGTGGACAGCCTTGTCCGCACGAAGTTCATCCTGCCCGAACCCGCGGGATTTTGCCCCGGTTGGAGACTCGCGGACTCGGCGGTTCGCGCTCCAAGCCATTTGGGCAACACGCCCTGAGGTTGCGCCGGCGGATTTGATTTGAGTGAAGGCCGGCTACTCCGGCCGTTCCGGCAATTTCCCCTGCTGATAATTCGTCAATACTTGCTGGAGTTGTTCTTTGACGGAGCCATCAGCCAGATTCACTGCCTTCTGTTCGGTGGCAACTGCTTCATTGGTTTTCCCGTTCATGAATTGCACCCGGGCAAGCGTGTCAAGGACGGCCGGCTCTTTTCCCTGAGTGGCCTGATTGGCACGCCCGGCCGTTTTTTCGGCCAGCGCCAGGTTGCGTTTTTCCAATCCGGGCTGTGTGGCGATGACCCAGGCGAGTTCATTTTGCAGGCCAGCATTGTCCGGGTGGGCGTCGCTGAGGGAACCGGCCAGCTTGTAGGCTCCGGCATAGTCCTTCCGGCCAAGGAGAATTTGAAAACGCACACCTCCCACGTTGTAACGCTCGTCCGCGGGCAGCAACTTTTCAATCTGCGCCACAATGGCATCGGCGCCGTCCCAGTCCTTTTGTTGCAGGCTCGCCCTGAGTTTTTTGGAAAGGTCCATCAACTGTTGCTGGTTTTGTTGCCGCTGCTCATAGTCCGCGGCGGCTTTGGCCACATCGTACTTGTCCGCGAGGATGTCATTTAACAGTTGCTCCGTCAGCTCCATAGGATGGCCGATCCAGGCGATGCGGCGTTGTTTGTTGACGATGAACGCCGTGGGAATGCCGTCCTGGTCCGCCGCTTTCATCCAGGTGGTGGCCATGGCGCCATCTTTATCCTGGCTCTTGTCGTCCAGCGCGACGCGATAGGTCATCTGGTCGCCCATCTTTTTCACGAACGGCGCAACGGCACTGTCGTCCTGCTCCCAAACGTCCTGCCCGATGACCACCACGCCTTTGTCTTTGAACTTTTGCCACCATTGATTGAGGTGCGGGATGGAGGCGCGGCACGGGCCGCACCACGTGGCCCAGAATTCCACGATGTAAACGTGATTGGTGTCGAATGCTGGCACCGGCTCGCCCTGCACCCACCGGGCGACCTGGAGTTTGGGCGCCGGATCGCCAATCTTGAGCGCCGCGTTCGTTGATTGAGCGGCAACGGCCAATGTGACGCCGGTCAGCAGTGCCGGTATTTGTGAAAACATGGATTTTTTCATATGCAGTCTGCGGTTGGCCGGAACTTTGCGTTTTCCAGTCCGGTTCTTTTGGAACGAGATTACTTTTGGCTTTGGGAAATGCTTTGTCCAGTCCCAAAACGTTTTTTGTTTGAACCAAAGGACTTTTCCCCGGCAAGCAACTTGGGCATTTCGTTTTTCAACGCAGTTTTTCCACCTGAATTTTCGCGGGATCGTTCACGCCTAGTTGGAGCAGGGCGGCGTTGTTATAAAGCTCCAGGTTCGGTTTGAAGGCGGGCGCGTCCAGGGCGCGGCGTTCGCGGTCGAGTTCCTTCAACGCCAGCGTGTCGAGCGCGACGGGATCGCGACTGAACCAAAGCTGGTTCGGCACTTCCGAATACTGCAATAATCCCTTATCGCCACCGGCGTATTGGCCGATGAGCGCGTCGGTGATGTTCAATACCACGCGGTCGCCCAGCGAGGGCAAGGCATAGATTTCCGGCACGGCCACGGCCAGCCGGTTGGCGTCCCCCTCGAACCGCAGGGTGTTGTCCACGCTGCCCATGGCCAAACTATAAAGATGCCCGCAAACGCCGGCTTCGTTTTCGTTGAGCAACGGCGCGATGCTGATGATTTTGGTGATTTGCCGGCTGACGAGTTTGGAGACGAACGATTTTCGTCCGACGCCTTCGCCCTTTTTGCCGAATTCCAAATCGCCCCAAACGAGATGGCCGATGATGGCGGTATCGGGGTTGTAAAAAGTTTTTTCGTCATAACCGGATTCCATGGCGCTGGCCGCGCGCACACCGAATTGGGCGGCGAGTTTGAAAAATCCCGCCGCGCGCAAATCGTCCTCGTGTTTATCCCAAATGATGATGTGTTTCGGAGGCACGCCGGCTTCGAGCAGGCCGCGGATCACCGCCGCGACGACGGCGGGGCGCGTGCCGCTGATTGACCCGGCGGCGGAAAAGACTTTGATGCCGACAACATCCTGCGTGGCCACAAGGCTGCGCCAGGCTTCGGCGGAAGCGGTTTTGCCGGTGAGATTGGTGATGCCGCGATTCACCATCGTTTGCACGTGGGCATTGTCCGGCTGGAAATTGAACGTGGCATCCGGGTCTTCGACGACGACGACGCGCGCCTGGGTGTTGGTGGAACGCAGCGTAAGGAAGTCGGCTGCCTGCGTTTGCAAAGTCGCAAGCCAAACGACGGTTGCGGCGGTCAGCCAGCCAAAAGCCCGAACCATTTGAATCTGTTGCGGCATTTTAATGTCCTGATCCCGACCGCAATCTTAGACGCAATCCATTTTGAGATTGCGATTAAGATTAAGATTACAATGGAACCAAATCTTTGCGTTTCTTGACACGTCAGGGCATGGATGCTACCACCAGCGCCGATGCTGGCCATAAAAAATGAACGAAGCGAAAATGGAGGATGGAAGATGGAGAATGGAATTTTGGGGCGGCGCGCCGTTTTCCATCTTCCATCTTCCATCTTCCATCTACGTTTTTTGCTTTTTCTCGCGCTCGCCATTTTCATTTCGGGTTGCTCACCGTCTGGCCCGCGCGCGCTGCTCAAGGGCAAAAAGTTTCTGGATCGCGGCGATTATGCCGGCGCGGTGGCGCAATTGAAAATCGCCACGTCGCTTCTGGCCACCAATGCGTCGGCGTGGAATTATCTCGGACTGGCGTATCATCATGCCGGCCAGCCGGCGGACGCCGTTGTCGCCTACCAGCGCGCGCTCGCGTTGGACCGCGATCTCGTCGAAGCGCATTACAACCTCGGCTGCCTCTGGCTCGAACAAAACAAACCCGACGCGGCCAGGACGGAGTTCACCGTCTGCACGCTTCGCCGCGGCAACGCGCCCGAAGGCTGGCTCAAGCTCGGGCTCGCACAACTGCGCGTGCATGAGCTGGCGGCGGCGGAAAAAAGTTTCAGCACCGCGCTTTATCTCAATCCGAACAACGCCGAGGCGCTGAACGGCCTGGGCCTGGTGCAAGTCCAGCGCGACCGCCCGCGTGAAGCGGCGCAGGATTTCAGCGCGGCGGTCAAGGCACATCCCGATTACGCGCCGGCCATTCTGAATCTGGCGACGGTGGCGCAGGAATATTTGCGCGACAACAAACTGGCTTTGCAATATTACCGCGCTTATCTGGTGCTCACGCCGCGCCCGGCCAACTGGAATGAGGTGAATGCCATTGTTGGCAGCCTGGAACAGCCGATGACGGCCGCAACGGCAAATCCACCGTCGCGATCCGCAAGCGAAAATCAAAATATTGCGTCCGCGCCGCCGGTCGCGAGCGAGATCAAAGCGCAAACGACGGGCATCGTGCGTCCAGCGACGTCGCCCAGGGCGCAGCCGGCGGTCAGGACTTATTCCAATCCGCCGCCGGCAGAGGTTGTGAAAGTGCAGCCGGAGCCGGCGATTGTGGCGACGCCGGGTCAAACTGTTGCCAAAGCTACGCTGCCGGTGGAAGCGCCGCCGGAACCGGCCCCGGTTGAAAAGCCCGGCATCTGGCACCGGCTCAATCCGGTTCACTGGTTCCATTCTTCCACACCGGAAAAAAAGTATGATGAAAACGGCGTGACCCCGCTGCCGCCGCCGGGTTCGAGTGAAGCCGTGAACCCAACTTCATTGCTGCCGCCGAAGGCCATTCCGCCGCCCGTTCCGTCGGTGCCGACAAGTGCGCCACCGGTTGTTGAAGCCAAACCGGTTAAAATTGTCCAGTCTGCGCCACTGGCGTTTCCGCGATATTTATATCTGTCGCCGCACAAACCGAGACCGGGCGACCGGCGGACGGCCACGGGCGCGTTTACGCGGGCCAGGGAATTTGAGCAGGATGGGCGCTGGTTGGACGCCTTGAAAGCGTATCAGCAGGCGGCGGAAACAGATCCGGACTGGTTCGAGGCGCAATATAATTTCGGCGTGCTGTCGTATCGCTTGCGGAATTACCAGCAGGCGCTCGCGGCTTTTGAAATGGCGCTGGCCATCCGGCCGGATTCGGTGGACGCGCGCTACAACTTCGCGCTGGCGCTCAAGGCGGCGGGCTACGTGCCGGATGCAGTGCATGAATTGGAAAAGGTCGTGAAGGCCAGTCCCAAAGAAGTCCGGGCGCATCTGGCCTTGGGCAATCTTTACGCGCAGCAGTTGCACGACGTGGCACGGGCGCGGCAGCATTACCTGAAAGTGCTGGCGCTGGACCCGGCCAATCCGCAGGCGACCGACATCCAGTTCTGGTTGTCGTCGAATCTGCCATGATGGCGAATATTTATCAAACTAATCCACGGTGATGGGCAACGGGGTTTTACCACCGTTGAATTGCCTGCGGTTATCGCCATTGCCGGAATTTGGGTGATGGGATACCAGATTGTGAGGGGCGTGCCGCATTGTCGGGCACGCAGCGACACGCCCCCATTGCTCCAGCGGACGGGCCTCTGGAACGAATACAAGGCAGAAAACAAAGCAATTCGCAGGCCGATTATTGGCAGCGTGCGGTTATCCCGGAATTTCAGAATATTGCCCTAACCCCACTTTGACGCTTGAATAAAAGAATGGATTTCGCGTTGTGGAACTTTGCAATAAGCCACCCGCACAGGCCAGCAAATTGACAGACCACCCTTGGACAGTCCAAGAGCTAATTGACGCTGTTTCCAAGCCAGAACCTTGCACAATCTAACCACCCATCACCCGAATTTGGCATGGAACGGGCTGTAGATTCAACTGGTATATTGAATTCGACGAATTAATCTCAGGCTTATGATTGCTGCGATTTCAGCTTCGCTGACGCTCGACAAATTGCCGGTCAACTGGTTTGACGCGGCGGTGCTGTTGATCCTTGCCTTGGGGCTGTTCCGCGGACGCAAAAACGGCATGACGAAGGAAATCCTCCGGGTGTTGCAATGGCTGGCGCTGGTCATCGTGTGCGGGTTGTTCTACGAGACTGCAGGTCAAGCCCTGATCAACATCGCAGCGTGGGACAAACCGACCAGTTATGTGACGGGTTATTTGATTCTCGCGTTCCTGGTCTGGTTTGTGTTTGTGATTCTCAAGAAAATTTTTGTTCCCCGGCTGACCGGCAGCAACATTTTCGGCAGTGCGGAATACTATCTGGGAATGTTTTCGGGCATGATTCGTTTTGCGTGCATGGCGTTCTTCTTGTTGGCCCTGCTGAACGCAAAGGTTTACACCCCGGCGGAAATCGCGGCCCACCAGGCCTACATGAAACGCTGGTATGGCGGCGGCCTCTACGGTGGCGATTACATTCCCGATCTGCATACCGTGCAGGAAAACGTTTTCAAAAAATCCTTCACTGGTCCTTACATCAAGGATTATCTTGGCACGCTGCTCATCAACATCGCGCCGCCCGAGTCCAACAAGCCGGCGGCCAAACCGCAGGGCGTGATTATAATCCGTCAATGATCCGCGCCGGCACGCTGAATGAGCAGGGCCGGTTTCTCTTCCGCAACCCTCGAACGCATCCGCGCCGCCAGCGACATCGTGGACGTCATCGGCTCCTGTCTGCCGCTGAAAAAGGCCGGTGCCAACTTCGTCGCGCGCTGCCCGTTGCCACGGCTCCGCCTTCCGGGACAATTTGGCCTCCTTCAGCCTTGCTCTTTTCCAACCGATCTCCGCTAAACGCCCGGTCTGGTCCTGAACAGTTGCGAAATGGATTTGCCGTATTCGCGCGCCAATGCTAGACCGGGTGCATGGCCGGTTTTTTTTCCTCCGCCACGCTCGAGCGCATCCGCGCCGCCAGTGACATTGTGGATGTCATCGGATCGTATCTGCCATTGAAAAAGGCGGGGGCGAACTTCGTCGCGCTCTGCCCGTTTCACAAGGAAAAGACGCCCAGCTTCAGCGTCAATCCGCACCGCCAGATTTTTCATTGTTTCGGCTGCCACAAGGGCGGCGACGTGTTCACCTTCGTCAAGGAATACGAAAACATCGGCTTCGTGGACGCCGTGCGCCGGCTGGCCGACCGGGCGAAAATTCCGATCGAATTCGACCAAAGCCCCGGCGAACAACAATCGCGCCATCTCAAAGACCAGCTTCTCCAAATCCACGAGCAAATCGCCCAGCGCTGGCAAAATTGTCTGCTCAATGAAGCCGCCGGGCAATTGGCGCGTGATTATCTGGCCAAACGCGGTGTGTCGCCGGAAGCCGTGAAACTGTTTCGACTCGGCGCCGCGCCCGACGCGTGGGACGACACCGTCAACTGGGCCAGGAGCAAAGGGCACGAACTCGCGCTCATTGAAAAAGGCGGCCTCATCATTCAAAAATCGGGGAACGCGCCCGACTCGGGCGCAGCGGTTGACGCCTCGTCAACCGCAAAGGCCGACGACGAGGCGTCGTTGGCAACGCGCGAGGGCGCGCGTGCTCCCCAAAGCAAAAACTCCGGGACTCCAGACGCCGGCTCCCGGACCCGAAACTTTTACGACCGCTTCCGTGGGCGGCTGATGTTCCCGATTTGCGATGAGCAGGGCAGGGTGATTGGTTTCAGCGGACGGGTCCTGTCCGGTGACGAAAAAACGGCGAAATATGTCAACTCGCCCGAGACACCCATTTTCACCAAGAGCAAGGTCTTCTTCGGCCTCGACAAATCCAAACGCGCGCTGCTTGACGCCGGGTTTGCCGTGGTCTGCGAGGGCCAGCTCGACTTGATTGCGTGCTTCATGGCTGGCGTGCAAAACATCGTCGCGCCACAAGGCACCGCTTTCACCGACCAGCACGCGCGGATTTTGAAGCGCTATGTGGACGAAGTAGTGCTCTGTTTCGATTCCGACGAAGCCGGCCAGAACGCTGCCGTGCGTTCGCTCGACAATTTGCTTGCATCGGGTCTCGCTGTGCGCGTTGCCGTCGTGCCCGCGCCACACGACCCGGACAGTTTCATCAAAGCCAATGGCGGCGAGGCGTTCCGCAAGCTTGTGGAAAACGCCGAAGGATTTTTCGATTACTATCTGAACCGGCTTTGCAAGTTGCATGACGCAAACAGCGACAAAGGTCGGAATGCCATTTTGCGTGGCATGGCCGAGGCCTTGCATAAAACCGCCAATGTCGTTTTGATTGACACCCACGCGCAAAAGACCGCGCTGCGCCTGGGCGTTTCGCCGGAAGCCGTCCGCGCCGAATTTGCAAAAGTTCGGAATCCGGCCGGAGTCCGGAGTTCGGAAAGCGAAGATTCAACGGCGAATGAGCTGGAAACACCGGACCGGCCTTCGGCGCATGAGTTCTGGCTGCTGAAACTGCTTCTGATGCACGATGAATTGGCCGCGTGGGTTGCGTTGCATCTGGATGTGAACTGGATTGCGCATTCGCCGGCACGGAAAATTATCGAGCAGCGATTGACGGCGCAGACGAAAGAGACATGGAAAGGCCTGGCCGCCTTTCTGGACGAGTGCGAAACACCCGAAATGCGTAGCCTCGTCACCGAAGCCGTCGCCGAGGACCGCAAAATTCCCAATCCCGACCAGCAACTCGCCGACGTGGCGCTGCGCCTGCGCAATCAATTCCTGGACCGGCAAATTGCCGCGCTGACGCACAAAATCAGCCAGCCGGAAATTCCGCAAGCGGAACAGAATGAATTGTTACATGAGCGGGAAAAATTGCGCGGACAAAAGCGTGCGCCATTGAAGTGACCCGCCTTCGCAATGCTCCGGCGCGGCAAGCAAGTGGCAGGTGGCATGTGACAAGCCACAAGCATTGCGCGACTCACGCCATGTGTTACGTGTCACCTGCCACGCTGCCTCACTTCGCGCCCTGGTCAATCCACGCGCGCAGCAGACCGATTTGTTCCGGCGTGAGCGGCCCAATGTTCGCCTTGTTTTGAGGCGGTGGCATCCATTCCCGATTGTCCTTGGTCACGTGCGCGGCGCTCAGGATCATCCGGCTTTTGGCGCTGTCGCCCGCAATGATGACTTTGCCGTCGTGGTCGCCTTTGAGCGCGTTTTCAAGAGTATCCAGTTTCAGCCTCGCCTTCGGCTTGTCGCCGCTGTGGCACTTGACGCAGGATTTATCGAAAATGGGTTTGATATCGGTGGCATAGGTGACGCCCTGTTTTGTCGAAGCGGGCGGCAATTTGCCTGCCGCGTCATCGGCGGAAGCAACGGCGGCCAGCCCAAAAGTGGCGGCAAAAGCGACTACGGTGAGTTTAATCGGATTCATGGTTTTATGGTGATAGTTGAGTTAATTTCACGGACAACCTGGACTTAAGACACCGCAAACGACAAAAGGTTTCAAGCAAAAAATGTCCTTCGGGAAGACCAACTTGCGGAGGGCCGGTTCCTGGGTTAACCCTTTCACGTGAACGGTCAAAAATTTTCCGATGCCTGGCTGGTGGTGCTGGGACACGGCACGGAGCAAAACGCCAATTCCGCCGCCCCGGTGTATCAGCACGCCGCGGAACTGCGCCGCCGGAAAATTTTTGCCGGCGTCCGCGAAGCGTTCTGGAAGCAGGAGCCGCAAATCAAAAGGGTCCTGTCTGAAATTTCGGCGCCGCGCGTGTTTATCACGCCCCTGTTCATCAGCGAAGGCTACTTCAGCGACGAAGTCATCCCGCGCGAACTGGGCTTTGACACATCATGCATCACGCATCACGCTTCGCGTACTTTGATTTATTGCCGGCCGGCGGGAACTCACGAAAGCATGACGGAAGTCATTTTGTCGCGCGCAAAAAAAATCGTCGAACAATTTCCGTTCCCGCGTGCGCCCAAGCTGCGGGACATCACGCTGTTCATTGCCGGCCACGGCACGGAGAAAAATGAAAATTCGCGCAAAGCCATTGAGCGGCAGGTGGCACTGGTCCGTGGCCGGGAAATTTATGGCGGCGTCCACGGGATTTTTCTCGAAGAATCGCCACGCATCGCCGATTGTTACAAGCTCTCGCAGACGAAAAATCTGGTGGTCGTCCCGTTTTTCATCAGCGATGGGCTGCACACGCAGGAAGACATTCCGGTGATGCTGGGTGAAGCGCAGCCGGTTGTCTGGAAACGGCTCGCCAGCGGCCAGCCGCCTTGGCGCAATCCGACCGGGAAAAACGGCAGGCTCGTCTGGTATGCGCCCGCCGTTGGCAACGAACCACACGTCGCCGACGTGATTTTGGAACGGGTAAGGGAAGCTTGTAGGAGTCGAGGTGACGAGACTCTAACTGCATAAAAGTCAGAAACTCCTTACGTCGTCTCCTACAAAGAAGAGAATTGATTTTATGAACAGACTGCGATTTGGAATTTTAAGCGCCGCGGGCATCGCGCGGAAAAATTGGAAGGCGATTTTTAACAGCAGAAATTGCGTCGTGACCGCCGTCGCGAGCCGCGACGTGAACAAAAGCCGCAAGTTCATTGACGATTGTTCGCGCGATGCGGCGTTTGAGACCCGGCCTGCCGCGCTCGGCAGTTACGAGGAATTGATTGCATCACCAAATGTGGACGCGGTTTACATTCCGCTGCCGACCGGATTGCGCAAGGAATGGGTCTTGCGCGCGGCGGCGGCAGGCAAGCACGTCGTTTGTGAAAAGCCGTGCGGCGTCAACGCGGCCAGCCTTGGCGAAATGATTTCGGCCTGCCGGGAAAACCGCGCGCAGTTCATGGACGGCGTGATGTTCATGCACAGCCGAAGGCTTGCGCGCGTCCGCGAAATGCTCGACGACGGCGCGAGCGTCGGCCAGATCAAGCGCATCACCACGCAATTCAGTTTTCTCGGACACGAACATTTTTTTCGCGATAACATCCGCGCCAACGCCGCGCTCGAACCCGCCGGTTGTCTTGGCGATCTCGGCTGGTATAACATCCGGTTCGCGCTATGGGCGCTGAACTGGCGGTTGCCGCGCGAAGTTTCCGGGCGGATGCTCGCTCGGACGGATTCGTCCGTGCCGACGGATTTTTCCGCCGAACTGATTTTCGATGGCGGCGTTTCCGCGGGTCTGTATTGTTCGTTTGTCAATTTCCGCCAGCAATGGGTCAACGTGAGCGGCACGAAAGGCTATCTTCAGATTCCCGATTTTGTGAACCCGTTTTACGGGAGCGAACTCGGTTTCGAAGTCGTTAACATCGGTCAGGATGGCTATAACGTTCTGCCGGATGCGCGCCGCGTGACTGTCGTGGAACATGGCAATGGCCATCCGACGGCGCAGGAATCGAACATGTTCCGCAACTTCGCCAACCAGGTATTGTCCGGCAAGCTGAACGAAGAATGGCCGATGTGGGCGCTGAAAACGCAGCAGGTGCTCGATGCCTGTTTTCAATCGGCGCAGGAAGGCGGGAAACCGGTAAAAACCTTTTGAAACCACGAAATACACGAAATGACACGAAAGGAAACCATTTTGTGTGTTTCGTATATTTCGTGGTTAAAAAATTTCCATCTTCCATCTGCCATCTTCCATCCGTTATCCTCGCCACGTGCAATTTCGCAAAATCACAATCATCGGCTTCGGCCTGCTCGGCGGTTCCATCGGGCTGGCCGTCAAACGCCGGAAACTCGCGCGCCAGACCGCAGGTTTCGTCCGCCGCGCCGCCAGTCTGAAGGATTGTGAAAAAGCGGGTGTGGCGGATTTCGTCACCACCGATTTGCTCGCCGCCGTTTGGGAGGCCGACCTCGTCATTCTTTGCGCGCCGCTCGCACAAATGCGTCCGCTCGCGGAGAGGATGCTGCCGGCGCTGAAACCCGGCGCGATTGTCACCGATGTCGGCAGTGTCAAGGCCGGCGTCGTGCGTGAACTGGAATCGCTCATTGTCGGTTCCGGCGCGCATTTTGTCGGCAGTCATCCGATGGCCGGTGCGGAAAAAACCGGCGTGAGCGCCGCGCGCGCGGACCTGTTCGAGAATGCCGTTTGCGTGGTGACGCCGACGAAAAAAACAAATCGGGCGGCACTGAAAAAGGTCGAACGATTTTGGAAGGCGCTCGATTCGAGGGTGCTGGAATTGACGCCGGAGACGCATGACGCGCTTGTCAGCCGGTCGAGCCATTTGCCGCATGTGGTGGCCGCCACACTGGCGAACCTGGTTTTGAATCCGGCACAACCGAAGTTGCAAGCCGCGCTTTGCGCCAACGGCTTTCGCGACACGACCCGCATCGCGTCCGGCTCGCCCGAAATGTGGCGCGACATCGCTCTGGCCAATCGCAAAAATCTGGTGAAGGCGCTGGATGTCTTTGTCGCCGATTTGCAAAAATTCCAGCGTGCGGTGAAGAAAGGCGATGCGAAGGCCGTTGCGACATTTTTTGAGACGGCCAAACAACGCCGTGATGACTGGTGCGCGTGTTGCGCCTCGCCGTCACCAGAATGAAAGCGAGGATGGAAGATTGAAGATGGAGGATGGAAAACAGAAACCGGCCACGGTGATTTCCATCTTCTATTCTCTATTCTCTATCCTCTATCTTCGCTCCAATGCCACTGCCTGATCTCATCGAAATCGTGCCGCTCGACAAACCGGTGCGCGCGGAAATCACCGTGCCCGGCTCGAAAAGCATCACGAACCGCGCGCTCATCCTTGCCGCGCAGGCGAACGGCGAGGTCACGCTCCAAGGTGCGCTTTGGAGCGAGGACACGCAGGTGATGACCGGGGCGCTGCAAGAACTCGGGCTTCAAATCAAGGTTGAGCCCGATCCGGATGAATTTTGCAATCGCACTATCACGGTCAAGGGTCTTGGCGGGAAAATTCCGAACGGAGGAACGCCGGAAAAGCCGTTGGAACTGTTTGTCGGCAACGCGGGCACGGCGGCGCGGTTTTTGGCGGCGTTCGTCTGTCTGGGCAACGGAGTTTATCGGTTGCATGGCGTGCCGCGGATGCACGAACGTCCGCAGGCGGCTTTGTTCAAGGCTCTGCGCGAGTTGGGTTATCGCGTTGAATCGGAAAATGGGAATGACAAATTGCCCGCGAGAATCTTTGGTGGTGGCAGTAGGAGTCGAGGTGACGAGGCTCAAACTGAAAATGAAAGTCAGAGACTCCTTACGTCGTCTCCTACGAAGAAATGCCGCGTCAGTATCGAGGAAAGCTCACAGTTCGCGTCGGCGCTGTTGCTCTGCGCAAAAACTGGCGGATGGAAAGTTGAAATTATTGGAGAAAATGCGGAAGAATCGCCTTATGTGGTAATGACGTCCGAGTTGATCAAGAAGTTTCCAAGCCATGGCGGAAGATTTCAAACGGAACCAGATGCATCGAGTGCAAGTTACTTTTCCGCAGTCGGGCTCATGGATTTCGGAAGAGCGTTTGAATTTCCCAAAATGCCTGAATTGTGGCGATGTGAAGTCGTCGTTCAAAACTGGCCGATTAACTCTTGGCAAATTGACGGCCGATTCCCAGTTTGGTTCAAGGAGCTTCCAAACGCACGAATCTCGCGAAAGACCGATCTCGGGGACAGCATCATGACCGCGATAAGTTTGTCGCCTTTTCTGTCCGAGCCGAGCATTTTCACCGACCTCGGTCGTTTGCGTCTCCAAGAAACCGAGCGTGTCGTCGCGTTGCGAACAGAATTGACCAAGTGTGGCGCAAAAGTGGTCGAGGAAGGTGACACGCTGACGGTCTGGCCATCGCAACTTCACGGCGCGGAGATTGAGACGTACAATGACCATCGCATGGCGATGTGTTTTGCAATTCTGGGATTGAAAGTGCCGGGAATTAGAATCAAAAATCCCGCGTGCGTGAAGAAGACGTTCCCGAATTTTTTCCAGAAACTCGCCACGCCACCGCCAAAAGGTCTGGGCGCGGCGATTCTGGATGCGAAGACAGGCAGAAAATTAGCGGTCGAGGAATTGTTCGCGGACTGACCGAAGCATGCTGATTTTGGACTGTGCCGGCAGAGCGCAGCGGCGACGGCGCAGTCCAAGATAAAATCATTAGTCGCGCATTTGCAGGCTGCGGCTGAACGGGAAAATATATTTTGAAAACGAAACAACCGATTGTAATTGCGATTGACGGCACGAGCGCCAGCGGCAAGAGCACGAACGCCAAACTCGTGGCCAGGGCGCTCGGCTACGTTTATGTGGACACCGGCTCGATGTATCGCACGCTGGCGTGGTATTGCCTGACGCACAGAATTGATGTGCAAGACGCCAAGGCTGTTGCCGCCGCATGCCGCAAATGGAAAACATCGCTGGTTTGCGTGGATGGCCGGGTACGCCTGCTCGTGAACGGCCGTTATCCCGAAAAGGAGATCCGCACCGCCGAGACCAGCGCCGCCGTGCCGTATGTGGCCGCGGTGCCCAAGGTGCGGGCGTGGATGGTCAAACGCCAGCGCGAGTGCATGCAGTTCGGCAATCTGGTCATGGAAGGCCGCGACATCGGAACGAATGTTTTTCCCGAAACCGATTTCAAATTTTACCTCGATGCGAAACTGGAGGAACGTTCGCGCCGCCGCGCCGCCGATGGCGTTCAGGAAAATCTCGCCGCGCGCGACCAGCGCGACAGCCAGCGCGCCGTGGCGCCATTGATGATTCCACTGGGCGCGAAGATCATCAATAATTCGAGCCTGACTTCCGAGCAGACGAGCGGTTTGATTCTGGCGGAGGTCCGCAAGCGCTTGGCTGCAAAATGAATTTTTCCTACCGTCTCGGCTGGTTTTTTTTTCGGGCGATCTACGCGGTTTGTTTCCGCTGGCGCGCTTTCAACGCCGGGCGCGTTCCCCGGACCGGCGCGGTCATTCTCGCTTCAAATCACGCGAGTTTCATTGATCCGCCGCTCGTCGGCGCGGCGCTTCACCGTCCGATCAATTATCTCGCGCGCGAAAGCTTGTTCAGGTTTCCAGGCATTGGCGCGCTGTTGCGTTCGTGGAACTCCGTGCCGGTGGATCGCGACGGCGGTGGCGCGGCGGGATTGAGGGCCATTCTCGACCGGTTGCTTGCCGGCGGCGGAATCATTCTATTTCCCGAAGGCACGCGGACGCGTGACGGCCGGTTGCAGCCCGCGCGCTCCGGTGTTGGCTTGGTGGTGGTCAAGTCCGACGCGCCGGTTGTACCGGTGCGGGTGTTCGGAACGTTTGAGGCCTTCGGGCGGAACCACAAATTTCCGCGACTGCATCGCATCGCGGTGAAATTTGGCGAACCAATGCGCTTTGAAAAATTGCGGGCCGAGGCAAAGAATTGTGCCAAGGCGCGGCTCAAGGAAATTTACCAGGAAATTGCCGACGAAATCATGGCGGCGATTGCGAAACTGGAGCCGCAGGAGGATTGATAAAATTGTAGGAGCTGAGGTAACGAGGCTCCAATTTCATTTTATTCTGATTCGGATTGAAGATATTGGAATGAGCCTCCTTACGTCGGCTCCTCCCGCCGTCAAATCCCCAGATTCGAAAGCGTGTTGCTGATGGTATTGACGATTGCGACGAGCTGCGGATGGGATTTCTCGAAACCTTCAACGGACGAACGCAGTCCCCGAATGGAAAGTTCGCGCAGTTGCGGATTTTGTTCCGCGCGCGTGGCCTCGTGGGCCGACAACTGGGCGAAGCCGGCGATGCTCCGGGCCTGTTCATCGTGCGTTTTTTCCAAAACCCCGACCTCGGACTTGAGCGTGCCGAGCAGTTGGAGCAATTCGCGCTTGCGGTCGTCGCTGATGGAATCCGCGCCGCGGATGCGTGCCTCAATTTCGCCAATCGTTTTTTCGTTCATGGTTTCCGCTTGGAGATTACCCGTTGCCGCCAATTCGGCAAGCGTGCGAAAACATTCCTACCACCGCCCGACGCGCGGCAGGATGGGCAGGACGAGTTCCCAAATTCTTGAACAGACAACTTCGACCGGCCCCGTCCCGTCCACCACGCGGACGCGATCGGGTTCAGCGGCGGCGACCGCCTGGTAGCCTTTGGCGACGCGATCAAAAAAATGGCGGTCGCCTTCTTCCAGCCGGTCGCGGGCAAAAGGGAGAGTGGCCTGGCGCGAGCGCAGGCGTTCGGCGCTGACTCCCGGCGGCACGTGCAAAAACAAGGTCAGATTGGGCCGTGTGTCGCCGACGGCAAAATCAATCACATTTTGAACCAAAGCCAGTTCCAATCCGCGTCCATAGCCCTGATACGCCGTGGTCGAATCGTAAAAGCGGTCGCACAGGACAATTTCGCCCGAGGCGAGGGCCGGGCGGATGACTTCGCGGACGAGTTGGGCGCGGCTGGCGTTCATCAAGAGCAGTTCGGTTTCGGGAGTCATCGCCACGTTCGCCTTGCTGTGCTTGAGTGTGTGACGGATTTCCTCGCCGACCGGCGTGCCGCCCGGCTCGCGGAACACGCGCACACGGTATCCCAGCCCGCGTATCTGGCCCGCGAGCAATTCGATCTGCGTTGATTTGCCGCAGCCTTCCGTGCCTTCAAAGGTGATGAACGGAGCCTTCATGGTGAAATGGAAAACATCGAACGCCGAACAACTAACTTCCAGCTTCCAATGCCGGAAAAGTTGGGTGTTGGGCGTTCGATATAGGATGTTGGATGTTTTTTCAAAGTTTCTTCAACTTCGGCCCTTTTGGCGTGTCTTCAATGACCCAGCCTTTGGCCTTCAATTCGTCGCGAATCGCATCGGCGCGCTTGAAATCCTTCGCCTTGCGCGCGGCTTCGCGTTGCTCCAAAAGTGAATTGACTTCTTCTGGAACTACCACAAGTGAAGTAAGGGAAACTTCAAGGTTTAATTTTTCAAAAACTACAGTTACGGGTGGTTCAATGCCAAGAACTGAATTAATCTTCTCCCACGCGGTCAATGCTGATGCGGCATCGTTCGCATTCAAGGCATTATCTGCTATGCGCTTGTTCATTTGGGTTACCCATTTAAAAATTTCGCCCCAAGCGGCGGAAATGTTCAAATCATCGTCGAGTGCGGTGGTGAAGCGCGCAAGCAAGTTGGGAGTCCCGCCTTCAGGCGGTTCGTTGGGATTGCCGCCTGAAGGCGGAACTCCAAGCGAGGCGATTTCGCGCAGCTTGCCGACGCATTCACCAATTCGTGCCAGGGCGGAGCGCGCGCCCTGCAACCCTTCGAGGGTGAAATTGAACGTTTCGCGATAGTGCGCCGTGAGCAGCAGATAACGGATTTCGCGTCCGTTGAAGCCTTTCGCCAGCAAATCGCGCAGCGTGAAAAAGTTGCCGAGCGATTTGCTCATCTTTCTGCCTTCGACAAGGAGGTGCGCACCGTGCAGCCAGTGCCTGACGAACGGTTTTCCGGTCGCGCCTTCGCTTTGTGCGATTTCGTCCTCGTGATGCGGGAAGATCAAATCCTCACCGCCGAGGTGCAGGTCAAAATTCGTGCCGAGGATTTTCATACTCATGGCGCTGCACTCGATGTGCCAGCCGGGCCGGCCTTCGCCCCACGGACTGGGCCAGAAAACATTGCCATCCTCCGGCGCGCGCGCCTTCCAAAGCGCGAAGTCGGCCGCGGATTCCTTGGCATATTCGTCACTCTTGATGCGCTCGCCGGGGCGGAGTTCATCAGGATTCAACTTGACGAGCTGGCCATAATGGCAGCCGGCGGCCTGGTATTTTTCGATGCTGAAATAAACCGAGCCGTCGGCGGCTTTATAGGCGATGCCACGGGCAACCAGTTTTTCGATGAGTGAAATGATTTCAGGGATGTGTTCCGTGGCGCGCGGTTTGTGATGCGGCTCCCGGCAATTCAATGTCTTCAAGTCCTCAAAAAACGCGGCTTCGTATTGGCCGGTGAATTCCCGCAGGGAAGTTTTTGTTTCCCGGACACGCTTGATGATTTTGTCCTCCACGTCGGTGATGTTCATCACATGCGTGACGGCGTAGCCCTTGAATTCAAGATAACGGTGGACCAGATCGGCGAAGACGAACGTGCGCCAGTTGCCGATGTGCGCGAAGTCATAGACGGTCGGCCCGCAGCAATACATGCTGACCTTGGGGGGAGCGAGCGGCGCGAATTCCTGAATCGAGCGCGACAACGTGTTGAACAGTTTCAAAGCCATTTGCCTGCGCGAAAGTTAAGGCGCGGCGTTGGAAAGAAAAGAAATTTTGTCGCGCAACGGACGTGAAGCTGGCGAAGGGAATTTACCGCCTAATGATAGAACCGAGCGACGCGTGACACAATTCTCCCAATAATTACCTTATCCAGCCGGGTGGCCTGCTGCGTTGAGGGTCTCCTTCCGGCAGTTGATACGGTTCCAGAATCGCAGTGAATTTCTGCACGAGGGCACGCAAGGTGGGCATGTCCGGCTGCCCCTTGCGCAGCAAATCCACTTGCCGGGTCGGCAAGTCGTGCATGGCGATCAGTTGCGCCGCTTCCAGAAGGTTTGCCAACCTCTCCGCCAGGTCCACGCCCCGCTCCCAGGCGGCGTTGGTATCCGCGAGCCACTTCTTGTTCTCGGCCACGGCGCACGTGACCCGCCCTTCGCGATCCGGAACCTCCGGCATGACATCCGGTCCACGGTCTCGGAAAAATCCGAGCAGTGCTGCGGCAATCGAGGGATCGCGCACCGTCCATCCCGATCCTGCCGTGATTGGCGCCGGGCTTGACGATGAGTTTGAAGAGAGTGCCCGCTTCCTTGCATTTCTTCTCAAACATTTGTGACTGGTACGGTCAAAGAAAACACTCACCACCCGGTTCGGTTCAACCGTCGTGCCGACGTTCAGTACCTCATGAGTTTGACCTTGTGCATGGCTCCTTGTGGGGAAGGCGTCACGGCGCCAAACCGCCAAATACATCAAAAAGACTTTAACCCATCGATTTCGTTGAAGTCAATAATGTATATTTTCTCATCCGATAGTGTTATTTCTGCGCCTGATATAGAACCCGAAGGCATTATATCTAAAATATTTATGTTTTTAATCGGGTTTAATTCCATTTCAGTCCATTCTGAATCGCCTAATTTGTGGAGCATCACTGTTATCATAAGCTCAATTGCCGGATTTTTAGCAATTCTTTTCCGGTAAGCATATATAACCGTGCTTTCATCTGATTCGGCATTTCTTCCTTGATGGACTAGACTGTTTAAACTATCCCAGCCGTTATAAGATAAAAGAGCTAGTTTTCTTCCAGGAATTGAAGCAGTAATACCTTTTTTCAGATCATCTTCAAATTTTATTATAACAGCTTTTTGACCTTTAATATGAGGCAATCCATAATGACCAAGGGTTAACTCATGTTCGAATGCAAGCCGGCAGCGGTCAACACGTAACACACCGCCCGGGATTGTAATTTCAGAAAGATCGATTATATATCCGCATCCATTGTTCGGTGGTCTTCTCATCATGATCTGTCTGTATAAGACTCCATTGCGGACTCCATTAAAAAGCATGTTTTGAGGGGTAACAAAGGATGCGTTTTTTTCCGAATCATTTTTTACCGCGAGGCCGGTAAGGTAAAAGTTGATATCCGTTCCTCTTACATCCCTTGGGTCAAGGCTTCGAAAACAATATTCCATGGCTGTTCCGCCGTCCGGGTTATGGTCTTCCCAGGGGAAATGAGTATTATAAACAAGTTTGGAATAATTATGATCATTGTCGTAAACCTTGCCGGGAATTATTTCAGAAGCACCGGATTTACCATGGTTAACCAGAACCAGTCCGGGTCTTTCCAGGACAACACGCTTTGAATCAGAGCCCAGATTTTCCCACATTCCGTCATTTTCCTTTGCTGTCCAGAAGGAAGAGTTTTCAGGCAGAGCCAGACTTAAAAATGGCATAAACATTATAAATGGGCTTGCCGCGCAACTGTAGCTTTGAAGCATGTATTCCTTATGACCATAAAAGCCGAGGCTTGGAATATTATTATCATAAAAATCTTCTCTTGTAGTAAACTGTAGTAAAGAACCCGAGCAAAGTCTTCTTGCCCAGCCCGGGTCTAATGGGGATGAAGGTTTCAGCATAAATGCTATTGGAAATCCACCTGAAATCCAAAGCCTGTAACAAATACTCCTTGCCCACATATTAATAAAACCATTCCGAGCAAAGAAACTTGTGTATGTTTTCATTAATTCAAGAAAGCTTTTTTCAAGCACCTTTGCTATTTCGGGATAATACTCGTCCCCGAAAGACCTGTTCCAGATAATGCTATAAACTACAAATAAACTTATAGTGTAGTAATTATAGCTTTGTTCCAGATACCAGCCGTTGCCGGAATGATATGAAGCCACCCATAAAAGATGGCTTTTTAATAGATTATCATCGATTGCATACCCGTTTTTCTTTAAAAAAGACAGCATTTCAATATTAAAAATTCTCCAGTTGTTCTGGGTTGTTCTATGATGGGCCCACTTTGAAATAGTTGCAGCGATTTCATCTTTTTGCTTTTGTGAATAGAACGGCCAGATAATATCCGGCATAAGCAATAACAGCTTGCATAAGCCGCCGAATTCACATGTAAATTGATAAGTAGCGTCCGGCAAATCTTCCGGCAGAGGTATTGAATTGGGATGACCTGGAGTTAATGCGTTATATATATGATGGCAATAATATTCTCTCAATTTGATATTTTTTATTGTTATCTCATGATCGACATGCATCAGAGGTCCTGCCAAGGATAAAGTTCTTTCCAGTGCTTCAAAGTCAGCAGATCTGTAACGCCACTGTGGATCGTTTGGCTGTGGATAGGTTTTACCTGGAACCAAAGGGAACGTAATATGAGATTCAAAGGATTTAACATGCGTAAATGCCCTCTCCAGAACATATCTTGCGCATTCAATGTAATGCTTTCTATTCATCCCTGTGTATGGGCTTAATTCAAAATCAGGATTTTTTACTTCAAACGCATTCTTCATATTAATGCACTTCCCACTGATATGAGTTATTGGGGACAGGCGCCATTTGTTTCCTTCCTGCCATTGAGTCGTTCTATTACAGCCGTAGCGAGAATCTACTTGAATTTCGTGACGTTCAGTACCTCATGAGTTTGACCTTGATCATGGCTCCTTGCGGGGAAAGCGTCACGCCCCCAATGCTGAAATTGCCATTGCGAAGGTACGTTGTCTTCCACAGGCCATTCTCGTACGTGCCTTCTTCCACCAGGAGACATTGGGCCTTCGTGTATTCCGATCCCATCGACGGCTTGAAATCCAATGCCGCATCGAATCCCGCAATCAGGAATTCATCCGGCCCCAGTTGGCCGACCAACACCCGGCCTGAGGGAATCACCGGACCCGCCGGGGCTGTGGCCGGACTGGCGTTTCTCGCGGGAGGATGGAACCGAGCCAGAACATCGTATCCGTCGAAATACAACATGCGCCCGGGAATCGCCTCTTCCTCGACCGCCGCCTTCAATTTATCCGTGCCCTGCAACTCCGCGATGACGGGCAACGCGGGCTTGAGCACGCGAAAATCCGCCGCGATGTCAGTGAACTCCGCACGCACGTCCGGCCCCGGCCCGCTGTCCACGCCGTACGGCGTGAAGCCGATGGCCGAGAATTCCGCCAGCGCGTAGAACAGGAAGCGCGGGGCGATGGCCCCCCCGGTCTCGATGATGAACAACGGGTTGTCCGGTCGCGTGTAGCGCGTCAGAATCATCCGGTAGATGATGGGCGACTGGTGATAAATGTCCGGCCCGATCACGTCAATGTCGGGCGCCGTCGCCTTCCACAAATCAATCATGTGCGACTGCGGACCGCCGCTCGGATAACTGTCGCCGGACCGGTCGAATTCGGTCATGCGGTCATTCGTATCATAGCCGCCCATCCACACGTTGACGCAGGTCGGAATCGGATAGATCTGCTTGCCGGCCCGCGCGACTTCGTTGATGTAACTCGAAAGATAGTAGCCCGTGAACATTTCTTCCGCCCGTCCGCCGAAGACTTCTTTCCATGTGCCCGGTTTTTTCTTGAGCGCGGTCACCAATTTCTCCGGCACCTGGCCGTTGAACAACTTGCTGCTCTCCGGCGAATAATCGCGAACCGAGCCGAGAATTCCCGATTCATTTTCCACCTGCATCATGATAACGGTGTGATCGGTCCCGTCAATTTCCTTGAGATGCTTCATTAATTCCGCGTAGGCCTTGCGATCCGCTTCCAGGGTCGCCTGCCCCTGCGGCGAAAGCACTCCAATCGGACGGCTGCCGTAATCCAGCACCCGAGGGAAACGTTTAGTATCAACCTTGACCCAGGCGGGCACGTAATCCATCGCTCCATTTTTGTAAGTGCCAAACCAGAGCGGGACGGCCCGCAGACCCTGGGAGCGCAGGCCGCGGATGATCTGATCCACGCCGCTGAAATCAAATGTCCCTTCCACAGGTTCGATTTGCTCCCAGTAAATGGGGAACTCAATCGTGTTCGCGTTGAGCGACTTGAACTTGGGCCACACGCGCTCCATCCGGTCGGGAAAACCGGTCGGATTGCCCACCTGACCTCCCAGGATGATGAACGGCTTGCCATCAACGATCAGTTGGGTGACGGCGCCCCGTTTTTCGAGGTGGGGAAGGTTTGCGTCTGGAGCGGGTTGTGCGGCGGATATCGGTGCGACTCCCGCGGCGGCGATGAGGCAGAACGTCGCTGCGGCCAGTGTGCTTGAGTAATTGAGATATTTTGCGGACATGGCTTGGTTTCCTTTCCTGGCAAGTTCAACGCGTTTCATCAATTTGGCAGATTTGTTTGATGTGGTCTGGGCTTCAGATGAGATACCTGAAAACGTCCGATCAACCAACGACATTTTTTGACCTCGCGCACAGCAGAATCGCAACCGGGGGAATGGCGCAAGACCCGATGTTTGCCCATGGAACAATTTCAAGCCCATGTGCTGCACGCCAAACTAGGCCGTGCTGCGCCAAAGCAAAAGCGCAAAGTCGGTTCGGTCGTAATCCTAATCCTGCTCTTAATCGTAATCGTTGTGGAGTTAGGATTACGATGACGATTAAGATTAGGGTCTTTGTGCCGGCTGACTGCCCGGCGATTTCGGTCGCAATCGTTCAAAGCGTTCCACGAACAGGAAAAACACACCGGGGCCGAAGCAGAGCAGCATGACGGAAATGCCGGTGGCGATGCCCCAAAACGTGCCGGCGGGCGCGCAACAATCGTCGCGGCGGCGGACGATGACATGGCTGGGCACGGCGACCAGCAATTCAAGGATGCTGCCGCGCAGGAGCCAGCGCGTGAGGCGTTTGAGCAACGAATCTGGGTCGTCGGATTTGGCGAAACGGCTGAAGACGACAGCCCAAATCAGCCAAAAGATCAGCATGGTGAGAATCATAGTGAGAAGCGCGCCCCATCCTGAATTATTGCCGTTGGACTGGCCATTTTGATTTGTTCCGATGGTGAAAATGGCGAACAGGTCGAAATAATTGAATGCGTTGTCGGTGAAAATGGCGCAGAGGATCGAGAAAATTCCGGCGAAACAAAGATTAGCCAGAAGGAACGCGCTGACGATGACCGGTACCTTGAGTGCTCGCCGTGCCGGCAGCCGGCGTTCGGCGATGTTAATGGGCAGCAACAGGAGCAGTGCCTGTCCAGCAACCATGATGGCGAGCCAGAGCCAGTAACCCCAATATGAATAGATTTTCAAAGCGTCCGACAAGGTGGTAGTGGTGTTGCTGTTTATTCCCCAGTTGCCGAAGCCAACCAACAACACCGGCAGGGTCAACAGCAGCAGCGCGAGCCCATAAAGCAGGACGGTGAGGGTGGCCCAGCGTTTCATGGTTGTATGGATCGAGTCAAAAAGTTGAACACCGCACCAGCGAAATCGGCGCGCAAATTTTGATGAAATTTTGCTTTCATGCCTTGCCAAAAACGATTTTCAACGCAAACTGTTAAAAAAGTATTTGAGAATGCGATCAAAGGAGAGCACATGAGCAAAGAGGCGAAACTGGAATTGGATGGCAAGACCTACACACTGCCGGCCATGGAAGGCAGCGAGGGCGAAAAGGCGGTGGACGTTTCGTCGCTGCGCGCGGACACCGGCTATATCACTCTCGACGAGGGCTATGGCAACACGGGTTCATGCGTCAGCCAAATCACGTTCATAGACGGCGAGAAGGGGATTTTGCGTTATCGCGGTATTCCCATTGAAGAGCTGGCGGAGAAGTCCACATTTATCGAGACAGCTTACCTCGTGATTTACGGTGAGTTGCCGAACCGCGCGCAACTGCGGCGCTTTTCCGATTTGCTGACGGAAAACCAGTTTCTCCACGAGGACATGAAGTTTCATTTCCAGGGTTTTCCCGTGGGTGCGCATCCGATGGCGATTCTCTCTGCCATGATCAACGCGGCGAGTTGCTTTGACGAGGGGCTGATGCGCTGGCACTGGGGCAAGGCGAAGGAATTCGACATTTACGCGGCGCGGTTGATTTCGCAAGTGCGCACGATTGCGGCCTATTCCTACCGCAAATCGCTTGGCCTGCCGCTGATTTATCCGAAGAAGGCCTATAAATACACCGCCAACTTCCTGCACATGCTGTTCTCGACGCCGTATGAGGACTATGAGTTGAAGCCGGAAGTGGTGCGGGCGCTGGATTTGATTTTTCTGCTGCACGTCGACCACGAGCAAAACTGTTCCACCTCCACGGTGCGCATGGTGGCATCGAGCCAGGCCAATTTGTTTGCCAGTTGCGCCGCCGGCGTGTGCGCGCTTTGGGGGCCGTTGCATGGCGGCGCAAACCAGGCCGTGCTCGAAATGCTTGAAGAGATTCACAAGACCGGTGACGACGGCTCAAAGTTCATCGCGGCGGCCAAGGATAAAAACAGCAGCAAAAAACTCATGGGCTTCGGTCACCGCGTCTACAAGAACTACGACCCGCGCGCCAAGATCATCAAAAAGGCCTGTGACGACCTGTTCAAGGTTTTGCATCTCACCGACCCGTTGTTGGACATCGCCAAACGCCTGGAAGAAGCGGCGCTGCGGGATTCCTATTTTGTGGAACGCAAATTATATCCCAACGTGGATTTTTACAGCGGCATCATCATGCGGGCGATCGGTCTGCCGACGGGAATGTTTCCGGTGATATTTG
Organism: uncultured Verrucomicrobiae bacterium; assembly: GCA_963842445.1. Taxonomy (GTDB): domain Bacteria; phylum Verrucomicrobiota; class Verrucomicrobiia; order Limisphaerales; family UBA11358; genus UBA11358. The sequence continues at coordinate 78,479 of CAWJHF010000015.1, forward strand.
GAATTGGCCGAATGCCCGGCTGGATTGCGAATTATAAGGAAATCATGGAGGAGACGAAGAGCCGGATTTATCGTCCGCGCCAGATTTACACGGGCCGCACGCTCAGCCACTACGTGCCAATCGAACAGCGGAAGTAGTTCCATTGGTGATAATTACGAAAGCCGGAAGCAGGGCTAACGCATTTGCCGGGCACAGTTATTGCTCCACCGGAGCCTACGGTTGATGAAAAAAATCCTGGTCATAGACGATGAGGAGTGGCTGCGCGAGATGATCCATCTGGCGCTGAAGCAAAAGGGTTTCACGGTGGTCGAGGCTGCCAACGGCGCCGAGGGCATTGAAATCGCGCGCAAGGAACTGCCCGATCTTATTCTTTGTGACGTCAACATGGAAAAGGTGGATGGTTATCTGACCCTGACCTCGCTCCGCAACGAAGCGCCCACCGCTGCCATCCCGTTCATTCTGATGACCGGCCTTGCCGACAACGTTGGCATGCGGCACGGCATGGAACTCGGCGCCGACGATTATTTGCCCAAGCCATTCACCACGGATGCACTTTACGCCGCCGTGAACGCGCGCCTCAAAAAGGCGCAGACCGTGCGCGACGAAGCCGAACGCAAGCTGGCCAGCCTGCGCGACAACATCAGCCTCATCATGCCGCATGAAATGCGCACGCCGCTCAACGGCATTGTTTCCAACGCCGAACTCCTGGCCACCTCCGCCGCCACCCTTAAACCAGGCGAGGTTGCCGAAATGGGCCAGGAAATCCACAACTCCGGCCAGCGACTCGAACGGTTGATTGAGAATTTTCTGATTTACGCCCAACTCGAACTGATTGCCGCCGACCCGAAAAATGTCAGCGCTCTGCGCGTTGGAAAAACGGAGAACACCGCCACCCTCATCCAGGAACTCGCCGCGGCGCAGGCCGCGCAGGCGGGGCGGCCGGGGGATGTAAGCGTTGAGGCGGTCGACCTTTCCGTGCCGATGTCCGAAGAGTATTTCGGCAAGGTCGTGAGCGAACTGGTGCATAACGCTTTCAAGTTTTCCGACGCCGGCTCACCGGTGCGCGTCACGCTGGGCGAAGAGTTCAACAACATTGTCCTTTCCGTCAGCGATCGGGGTTGTGGTTTTTCGACCGAGCAAATCAAGCGCATCGGCGCTTATGTGCAGTTCGACCGGAAAATGCAGGACCAGCAGGGATTGGGACTGGGGTTGGTCATCGCCAAACGGCTGATTGAATTGCACGGCGGCTCGCTTTTCATTGCCGGTGAAAAGGACGCGGGGGCAACCGTCACCATCAAACTGCCCAAGACGAGACCGGTGGATCATTTTCAGAACGACAGCCGCCCGTAAATAAAAATCAACCCGCGTTCGGCCAGCCCGGCCAGCAAAAACACCAGCACAACGCACAAGACCGGCGCGAAATCCACCTTGCCGGCGCGCAGCGGCACGCGACGCAATGGCTGCAACAACGTCCGCGCCGTGGCGTTCACGTAATGCCAAAACGGATGCCTGCCGAAGAAAACGTAGCTGTTCAGCAGATGCAACGCCAGCAGCACGCCGATGACATATTTCCAGACCAGGTAACTCCCCAGGCCGATGAGCAGCGACTGCTCAATTCGATGCGCCGTTGAAATCGGCTTGGGAATTATCCCGCACCATTCCAACAACCAACTCGCGAGCCACCACAACGGTGCCGTGGCCGTGAGCGGCAAAAAAAATTTCATCCACCGCGGCTGGCGATCCATCGCGCCCAGTTGCATTCGCACCAGCCCGTGAACCGGCTCCGGCCCGGCCAGGATCGAGAGCAGCAGCAGCCACAGATAAAACACCGCAAGCATCACCCCGAAACTGAAAACGGAGAACAGGCACATTCGGCCGAATGAATTGCTGAGAAACGAGGGGGCGATGATGCCCAGGTCCAGTGTTCCCGCCCAAACTGGTTTGGACATCATGCCGATCTGCCAGTAAAAGCCCGCGCGCAGCAGCAACAGCCCGCCGATGGCCGCCAGCAGGTGCCAGTGTCGCAAACGCTGCGGCTCGACGCGCCGCAATGTGCCAATCAACGTCGCGGGCGTCCGTTTGCCGAGCGGATCGAAGCGAAGCGAACGCCAGTTGAGCCACAGCAGCAAGCCCGCAAGGTTCAGTATGAAGTCAACGTAATCCACAAAGCCGTTGAACCGTTAAACCGTGATTCGTTGAACCGATTTGACGATTCAACCATTCACGATTCAACGACGTTTACATCATTTTCAAAAGTGTGTCCGCAATTTCCGACGGGGTGGGGGCCACGCCAATGCCGGCGTCCTGAAACGCCGTGATTTTCGCCGCCGCCGTGCCCTTGCCGCCGCTGATGATGGCGCCCGCATGGCCCATGCGGCGTCCGGACGGCGCGGTCGCGCCCGCGATGAAACCTGCCACGGGTTTTTTGCAGTTCTTTTTGATCCACCCGGCGGCTTCCTCCTCGGCAGAACCGCCGATTTCACCGATGATGATGATGCCGTGCGTGTCCGGGTCCTTGTTGAACAGTTTGATGATGTCCAGATGCGACATGCCGGGCACCGGATCGCCGCCGATGCCGATGCAGGTGGATTGCCCGGCGCCGCGGCATGTCAATTGCCAGACCGCCTCGTAAGTGAGTGTGCCACTGCGCGAGACGACGCCGACGTGGCCTTTTTTATGGATGTAACCCGGCGCGATGCCAATGCGGCAGCCGCCGTACGAATCCCTGCCTTCGCCGGGTGTGACAATGCCGGGACAATTCGGGCCGATAAGCCGCGTTTTGCCGTTGCCGGCCATCGCGCGCTTCACCTCAATCATGTCGCGTGCCGGAATGCCTTCAGTGATGCACACGATAACTTCCAGTCCGGCGTCCGCGCCTTCGAGAATGGCATCCGCTGCGAAGGCCGCCGGAACAAAAATCGCGGAGGCCGTCGCACCAGTCTGTTTCACGGCTTCGGCCACGGTGTCGAAAACCGGAATTTTCCTTCCGCCGTGCTCAAAGGCCTGCCCACCCTTGCCCGGCGTGACCCCGGCGACGATTTGCGTGCCGTAATCAATCGAGAGCTGCGCGTGCTTCGCGCCGAAGCTGCCGGTGATGCCTTGGACGAGGACCTTGGTGTCAGGTTTGACGAGAATGGACATGGGAATTTTCGATTTCGGATTTGTGATTTGTGAATGCCAATAAAATCAAATCTTGGTCTTTCTTTTTTGGATTTCCCGAAGATGCACCAGGGCAAGTTTGTCCTGCATCCGGTCGAGTGCCTGTTTCGACTCAATGAGCGCCGCGAGATTCAGGATCCGGCAAGGCCCGATCGGTAAATCCGCAATCACACTTTGGCGGCGAACTTCTTCGTAACTGCCGACGCCTTTGATTTCACCGAGACAATCCAGCACGCCCAAGTCGGTGTGAAGATACATATTCTTGAGACCGCGCGGAAAGTCCTCGGCCACGCTGAAAGGCAGACGTTGGGGCGTTTGACGATGAAACGGATTCAAGTCGGCCAACGCTTTCTCCAAACGCACCAGATTTTGTTCCGTGAACGGGATGCAAATATCCACATCGCGCGTCACCAGTGGTACGCCATAGACCACGGCGGCAAGGCCGCCGACCAGGACGTATTCAACCTGCTCGCGATTCAGCCGTTCAAGGATTTGGCTAAGGTGTTCCATGTTCGCGGATTTTCGCCTGCTCCAACATGCGGACCAGTGCCAGCGCGCGGTCGTTTTCAATCAACCGTTGCCATGGAGTGAGCCGGAGGCTGTCTTCCACCAGCGAAACATCAATGTCGGCTTCGGTGGCCATGTATGCCGGAGAAGCTTCCCGCAAAACATTTTCACTGCTGTTGGTCTGATCCGGCATAAAATCATTTCTTATCTGGCATTCCGCTTGTGGATGCAGATTAAATTGCCCTCGGTGTCGAAGATGAATGCCATGCGGCAGACCGGCGTGGCCATTGGCTCCACCTGGAATTTCACGCCGTTCGCGCGCAAATGGGCGATGGCCTTGTCGAAATTTTCCACTTCGAGGCCGACTGAGCAGCCGTCCGGGCGCGGCGTCCAATCCGGTGCGCCGCAGCCGAGGGCGAGCGTGCCGCTGGCGATGTCATATTCCGTCCATTGCATTCCGCCGGGTTCGCCGAAGGCCATTGTAGGTTTCAGTCCGAGCACGCCTTCGTAAAACTTTCGCGCCCGCGCCATGTTGGTGACCGGATAGCAACTGAATGCGATTTCGATGGCTTTGAGCATCAAGGGGCTGGCGGCTGTTCGGAAGCGGAAGGGGTTGTGGAGCTTTCTGCGACTGGCGGACAATTTGTTAAAATCGGCACTGAACTGGCGACCGCCTTAGCGGACTTCTTTGAAGCTTTATTTTGTGCTTTGGCGATTTTCTTTTGAGCTTCGGTTGCTTTTACACCTTCAACAACTTCTCCTTTCAGAACATAACTGCGAAGTGCCGACTCAATTTCTTCGATTGTAATTTTTGCGTTTGGAGACACGCGCCGTAGTTCGCGTCGAATGACCTCACAGACGGGTTCAGTGAGAATCGTCGCAGCGAGCGAGAAACGACTCATTGCTTGCTGGTGAGCATCATAATCTTCAAGACAGCAGCGAGTGAGACCTTCCTTCGTAATCAGATAAAGGGATTCAAGATCGGAATTATTTTTAGGGCTGAGTTTAAGAAATTCAAACTCGAAAATTTTTTCTTGGTTTAATGGTTCGCCGAAGACAACTTTGTAAATTTGCCAGAGGAGTCCATTTGTAAGAATTACCCATTTAACTCCATCTTTAGCTCCATAAAAAACAACTTGATTTACATGAGCTTCTTTCAGTTCTACACCTACCGCTTTTCCTTCAATTAAGAGGCAAGGTTTTGTGTTGTCGTCCAGCTTGATGGCGAGGTCGCAATATGTGCCTTTGACAGCATGTTCAGATGTGATTTCACGAAACTTGTCATAACCAAAAACCTCCGACAGAATATCTTTTACAATGTCAACAGTGTCGGCTTCATTAAAGTCACGGTTTTTTGCATCAGCTAAAATTGGCTGAAACTTTTTAATACCAAGATTTAAACGATCAACAACTTTATGTGGAATTGAGTTCATAGTTGTTTCATCTTATCAACTTTTCACCGCTTTGACAACTTTCTGCGCCGCGTCGGCCATCGAATCGCCGGTAATGAGTTTCAAGCCCGACTCGGCCAGCGTCTGCTTGCCGGCCACGACGTTGTTGCCTTCCAGCCGGACGACCAGCGGAATTTTCATATGCGTTTCCTTGACCGCCGCGACGATGCCGGTGGCGATGACGTTGCAATCCATGATGCCGCCGAAAATATTCACCAGAATGCCCTTCACGTTCGGGTCTTGGAGGATGATTTTGAACGCTGCCGTCACCTGTTCCTTGCTCGCGCCGCCGCCCACATCGAGAAAGTTCGCCGGGCTGCCGCCGAAGTGCTGGATGATGTCCATGGTCGCCATCGCCAGGCCCGCGCCGTTGACGAGGCAGGCGATGTTGCCGTCGAGCTTGATGTAATTGAGATTGAACTTGCTGGCCTCGATTTCCAGCGGCGCTTCCTCGTTCAAATCGCGCATTGCCTGAATGTCCTTGTGCCGGTAAAGCCCATTGTCATCGAGCGAAATTTTCGCGTCCAGCGCCACAACGGATTCCTTGCCGTCGGTGAGTTCAACAACGCACAATGGGTTGATTTCGACAAGCGACGCGTCGCATTCCCACCAGGTTTTGAAGACTCCGGTGACGAGTTTGGCGGCGGCGTTGAACAAGTCGCCCTTGAGTCCGAGCGCGGCGGCGATTTTGCGGGCTTGAAACGGCATGATGCCGACAGCGGGATCAATCCATTCCTTGAAAATTTTCTCCGGCGTTTTGGCGGCGACCTCCTCGATGTCCATGCCGCCTTCGATGCTGGCCATGACGAGCGGACGGCCGACCGCGCGGTCGAGCAGCACGGCCAGATAAAATTCCTTTTTGATTTTGGCGCCGCCGGCGACGAGCAGCGTCTGCACGCGGCGTCCGTCCGGCCCGGTCTGTTTGGTGACGAGCAAGTTGCCGAGCATTTTTCCGGCGAAGGAAACGGCTTCATCCACCGACGCTGCGGCCTTCACGCCGCCTTGAAATCCGCTGGCGAACATGCCCTTGCCGCGTCCGCCCGCGTGGATTTGCGATTTGACGACGACTTTGGCGCTGCCGCCGCCGATGATTTTCTCCGCCGCGGCGCGGACCTCGTCGAGTGATTGGGCGGGGATTTCGAACGGGACGGCGACGCCGTATTGGGCGAGCAACTGCTTGGCCTGATACTCGTGGATGTTCATTTCAAAATTTAACCCGGCGCATTAAAAACGATTGCGACCGGAAATCAAACTTTTAACACACAAGCCAGATGGCGGATGGACGGCGATCCTAACTTCCGACTTCGAATTCCAGAGCCTGGGTTGCAAACCGGGCAGGGGAGAAAAGTGTTAAAACCGGGGGACCAATTCCTTTGCCAAACAGGGCGCTGTCAATTTGTTTGATGAATTGGCGGCGGATGCGTTAGGATTGCTGCATGAAAACATTCTCCGCCCTCCTTCTGGCTTGCGCGCTGGCAGTGCCGTCGTTCGCTCAAGATGCAGCCACCAATGCCGCGCCGCAACAAACCTCCAACCAGGTGATGCAGGCTGTGCTGACGCTTCCGGCGTCGGCGGGCGTGGTGAGCGCGCCGTTGGTTTTGACGAACGGCTGCATTTCCCAGCCGGCGCAAACCGAACTCGCGGTCGGCGGCAAGGCGATTTTCGATTTCACCCTCACCAATGCCGGCAATTATGTGATTCAAGCGGTCGTGAACGCGCCCAACGAAGATTCAAATTCGTTTTTCGTGAATGTTGACGCCCAGCCGGAAGACCCGGAGATGATCTGGGACATTGACGTGACGAGCGGATTTGAGGTGCGGACCGTCAGTTGGCGCGGGAACGGGGACTCCGGCAGCGATGAATTTGTTCCCAAGCGTTTCAACCTTTCCGCCGGCGTGCACAAGCTCATCATCGTGGGCAGGGAGCCGACGCAATTGAAAAGCGTTTCAATTTGTCCGGCCGCGAATTGAACCGGACGCTGCGTCTTTGCGTTTCGGACCGTTCACACCGGGTTGAACTTCACGGCGTGGAGGTCCGAAACCGTCACAACATGGCCGGCGGCGCACAGGGTGTCCTGCGTCGTGCAGAACAAAGCGCCATTGAAACTTTACGGTTCGCAGAAGGTAAAAGACGGCGCAAATTGAGCCGGTAACGTGCCCAAGACCGATGATGGAACCCGTTTAACATTTTGGACAGAATTTCACAATGGGAGTATCAAGCGGAAAATTGCGAAGAAGCTTGCTGGAATGAACCGGTCTTGCTAAACCACTGAAGTCGGTCTTAAACCCTGTCAATTATGAAACCACATCGCGGCACACTTATACTCGTCCTCGGCATCCTCAGCCTGGTCGTTTGCAGCCCGCTCGGCATCGCGGCCTGGATCATGGGAGCCGGTGATCTCAAGGAAATGGACGCTGGCACCATGGACCCCGGCGGACGCGGCTCCACCCAGGCTGGCAAGATCTGCGGAATCATCGGGACGATTCTGTTGATTGTTGGCGTCATTATCTTCGGTATCATTTTCACGTTTGGTCTTGCTGCCGGCCTGGCGCAGCACCACTGAAACAGTTCGACGGCGCCATTTCCCTTGAATCTGGCGGCGTGGGCGGGCAATTTGCGCCGCCATGAGAATTTGTTTCACGTTGCTGGCGGCGTTGGTTTTCACGTTCTGCGTGGAAACGGCGCACGCGGCCTTCATAAACGATCAGAGCTATGTGTCGCTGGCGGATTGGGCGCGCCCGAATGGCTTGAACGCATCGAGGACAAGTCGCGGTGACGAAATGGTCCTCGCCAACCAGACGACGCGGCTGGTGTTTGACGTGGACTCGCGTTACGCGGACATCAATGGCGTCCGGGTCGCGCTTTCCTTTCCCATCGCGAACACCAAGGGCGCGCTGCTCATCGCCCAACTCGACCTCGACACGGCGGTTCGCCCGCTGGTTTTTCCGCAAAAGTGGCCTGCGAAACGAATCACAACCATCTGCCTCGATCCTGGTCATGGCGGCAAGGACACCGGCAATCGCGTGGGCTGGCATTACGAGAAAATTTACACGCTGGCGCTGGCGGCGGTGGTGCGTGACCAGCTCAAACAGGCCGGCTTCAACGTCATCATGACGCGGACGAGGGACACGTCCGTGGAATTGGCCGACCGCCCGGCGTTGGCAAACCGGCGCGGGGCGGATTTGTTCGTGAGTTTGCATTTCAACGCGACACCAACCGGGAAAAACGAAGTCGAAGGGCCGCAGACGTATTGCATCACACCCGTCGGCGCCAGTTCGACCGATGCGCAGGGCGAGGGGAGCAATCACGGCCCGACGATTGCCAATCGCAATGAACAAAAAAGTCTGGTGCTGGCGTATCAAATCCAGAAATCGCTCGTGCGGAATCTTGCGGTGGAAGACCGCGGCGTGCGACGGGCGCGGTTCGCCGTGCTGCGGGACGCGACCATGCCGGCCATTTTGATTGAAGGTGGTTACATGACGCATCCGGTCGAGGGCCGGAAAATTTTCGGTGATGCCTATCGCCGCCAGATGGCACAGGCGATTGTGAAGGGCATTCTGGCCTACCAGAAATTGACTTCGCCGCCGGTTTCGCCGCCGAATTCTTCCGCAAAACATTTGCCGGACAACGGAAAATAGTTTTTGGTAAATCCTTCCTGCGTGCCGCGTTTTGAGACAGGGTTCATCCGAACAAGACGGTCTTTTTAATTTCTTGCAGATTGGAAATTGTTCCTCACTGCGTTACAGCGATTTACACCCGGTGGCATTGCGGCTGCTTAACCGGCAAACACGGTGAAGAGGGGGTGGGGAACCATGTTTGACTCAAACTGCGCTTGTTGTTGGCAGATGCTGCGCCGGCGCATTTTGTGTTTATAGGGTTTGGTGATGTAGCAGTTCAAGATGAAGAACTTATGAAAAATGATTGTCGGGCGGGACTGATTCGGTGCGTGTGGGCGGGCTTGGGGGGGCCATCGCTTCGAATGGTATTTTGCATGTTGACGGGGCTGATGTTATTTGCCTCCCCATCTGCTTTTGGCCAGACAGCGTATGCCGTGGAATTTAACCAAGGCAACAACAACTTTTTTGGAACCATCAACCTGCTGAACGGTGATTTCACGCAATTGGGCGACGAGAATTCAACCCTTTTCAACGACATTGCCGACTCGCCCAATGGTACGCTGTATGGCATTGTCAATTCGACTTCGCTGGTGACGTTGAACAAAAACAATGGCACGGTATTGACCACGGTTAATTTCAATGTCACGGGCATTGAGTCCTTGGCCTTTGCTCCCAACGGGACGCTTTACGGGGCGACTCAAAGCGCTCTTTACACCATCAACACCGCCAACGGATATGCGACCCTGGTGGGTAACTTCAACAACAGCGCCATTGGCAGTACAGGACAAAACATTCGTTTTGGTTCCGATGGCAACCTGTATGACACCGATGGCGGGGTCAGTGCCAACAATACGGATTTGTTCCGTATCAGTACCGTCAACGGAGCGGCCACGTTGATGGGTGTGGTCAGTAACTTTCCGGGGTTGTGCTTGGAAAACGCCGGTTCGCAAATGTACGGGGTTGGCATTCAACTGGGTTCGGCCTCTACCCTGTATCAAGACCTGGTGGGAATCGATCTGAGCAGCCTCGTTCCCGGCGGAACAAACAGCGATGGTTCACCGTTCGGTGTCAGCTACGATTTATTGACCGCCAACTTCCCCAATAATTACAACTTTTCATCTTCGGACTTGTTCATCGTTCCAGCCCCCGAGCCAAGCTCGGTTTCACTCTCCATAATGGGTGGGATGATATTTTTGATGATAAGCCGCACCCGCATGCGGTGTTAACCGTGCGGCATAACTTACTCCGGCCAGATTCGTGGCGGCAGGCTTGTTCGCTTCATCCTGAGCTCTGTTTTGCCAACCTGCACTTCCGCCATTCCAGCCAAGGTCGTGAAGTTCGGGAAGAATTTTTGTGCGGGTTCTGCTTGGCAAGCGCGGGTTTCGCGGATTAGCTGGTCGCCGTGAGCATTGCAACCAAGACTGGTGACGGCGGCACGACGGCGCTCATGTATGGCCGTCGCGTCCCCAAATCGCATCCACGTGTCGAAGCTTACGGCACGGTGGATGAACTCAACGCTGCGCTCGGCCTCGCGCGCGCGACGGCGGAATATGATTTCGTCCGGGAAAATCTGCTCGCGATTCAGAAAGACCTCGTCGTATTGATGGGCGAGTTGTGCGTTCAGCCGGAGGATTTGGAGCGCTACGTCAAAGACGGTTACTCGCTCGTCACACCAGGCATGACGGCCAGGCTGGACGCGCTCGTCCATGAAATCGAAGCGCAAAACATCAGCTTCAAGGGCTGGGCGACGCCGGGGGCGGCAAAGCATTCCGCCACACTGGACGTGGTGCGGACAGTTTGCCGCCGCGCGGAACGGCGCGTGTGCGCGTTGAAAGAATCCGGCGAATTGAAAAACGGCGAAATAATCATTTATCTCAACCGTTTGAGCGATTTGCTGTGGCTGTTTGCGCGTTGGGTGGAAACGAAGACCGGTTCGGTAAAAAAATGAACGCGGGTGGCCGATTTCAATTGTCGGCGGCTTGTTGCCCAACGGGAATCCCGGCTTTCGCTGTGCCGAAATCGCGTGGGAAATCAGGCTGACCTTGAACTCACGAACGATGACCCGTAACCCGGCCCTGTGAATAACATCGGGTTTGTTCACTTTTGACCGCGGACGGTAAACACGGCAAATATCTCATTGCCAATCTGTTTGAATGATTTGATTTGAAGCGGCGCGGCTTCGGCGAGCCGATGGAATCCTTCGCCGTCGGCAATGGTTGGCGCCTCGCGACCGCCAAATATTTTCGGGCAAACCGTCAGGTGCAGTTCGTCCACCAATCCAGCGCGGAACAAAGCCGCGTTCAGTTCGCCGCCGCCTTCGCACAGCAGGCGTTTGACGCCCCATTTCCCGCGCAACCAGCAAAGCGCCGCGCGGAGATTGGTTTTATGTCCTCCGAAGACCTTCATTTCATCTGCGACGGCCCGCAGTCGGCGCAGTCTTGCCGGTGGCGCGCGCTTGGTGGTAAACACGATGATGGGCGAGAAACGATGCCTGAAAATTTCCGCCTGCGGGTTAACCAAACCGCTGCCACTCACGATCACGCGCAAATTAAACTCAGCCAATCCCTTTTTTAACCGCAATCGCCTGAATTTAGCCGGTCCTGGTCCCAGGTTAATGGGAGCCGAGTTCACCGTTCGCGCGCCGGCCATGACTGCGTCCGCCGTCGCGCGCAGTTCAAGCAGTTGCTCATGGTCACGCGCGCTGCCGAAGGACGAAACTGCGCGGTTCGCCGTCGCAATTTTGCCGTCCGCCGTCATCGCCATGTTGACGAGCATGAATGGCAGTTTTGAGTTTTTGGTTTTTGGTTTGAAGTTCACAAAATCAGCATCGCATCGCCGTAACTGAAGAAACGGTAACGTTCCCGGATGGCTTCGGCATAAGCCGCCAAAATCATCTCGCGTCCATGTGTTCCGCCCGGAGCGGCAAACGCGCTCGCAAGCATCAACAGCGTGGAGCAGGGGAGATGGAAGTTGGTCAACAGCGCGTCCACGATTTGGAACCGGAATGGCGGATGGATGAAAATGCGCGTTTTCCCTGCGTTTTCAACGATTTTTCCGTTGTTCCGCACGGCGATGCTTTCAAGCACGCGCACGGTCGTCGTGCCGACGGCAATCACGCGGCGACCTGAATTCCTGGCCTCGTTTACGATGCGCGCCGTTTCTTCGCCAATCTCAAATCTTTCCCCGTGCATTTTGTGTGCGGCAAGGGTTTCGGTTTTCACCGGCAGAAAAGTGCCGGGACCGACGTGCAGGGTGACGAAACAAACCTGCACACCACTCCCGCGAATTTGCTCGAGTACTTCCGGGGTAAAATGCAAACCCGCCGTCGGCGCGGCCACCGAGCCGGCGCTCTCGGCAAAAACCGTCTGGTAGCGCTCCCGGTCCTCAAGGAGCTCGTGGTCGCGATGAATGTACGGAGGCAAGGGGGTTTCGCCGAGCCGTTCGAGCTGGTCGCGGATGTCCGGCGTGCCGGAAAATTTCAACCGCCGATTGCCATCGTCATTTGTTTCCACGACAGAAGCGCAAATCCCGGCCGGAGTTCCCTTCGGGTCATGAAGGACAATTTGCGCGCCGACGCGCGCGCGCCTGCCCGGTCGCAGCATCGCCCACCACTCGTTTTTGGCGTTTTCTTCGAGCAACAGGATTTCAAACTCGCCGCCAGTGCGGGCATTCGCGCCACGCAGCCGCGCAGGAATGACGCGCGAATTGTTCAAGACGAGCACGTCACCGGCGCGAAGAAATTCCAGGAGATCGCGGAATCGGCGATGTTCGATGCGCCCGCCAATGCGATTCAAAACCAGGAGCCGCGATTCGTCGCGCCGGGGCGCGGGATGTTGCGCAATCAATTCCGGCGACAGCACAAAATCGAAGTCAGCGGTTCGCATTGCTACGAGTTTCGAGTTTCAGGTTGCAAGTTGCAAGTTGTCAGACAACGAGATTTAAACCGGGCTTTTTGGCCTGGATTTGGGGTTGTGAATAACCTCTGAATAAATCGCAAAAAAACATGCAATTTTTTTGTTGACGTGGTGGGTCAAAATGGGTAAAAATGGGGCGTCGTGGGGAGATGGGCCATTCGCAGTACCCACGGTGAACAAATGGGCAGTACCACAAACAAAGAGCCGGCTTACTACAATTCACGCTTTCGGCATGGCGTGGACGAGAAACGGCGCGTGCAAATTCCGGCCAAGTGGCGGCCGCAAAAGGCGGATTTGGAGCTGACGTTGATCCTCTGGCCGCGGGAGGGTGTGGGGCCGTGTGTGCGTGTCCTGCCGCCAACACAAATGGCGAAGCTGATGCAATCCATTGATGAGATGCCGAACAGCGACCAAAAAAAAGTGGTCTTGAAACGCATTATCGGAAGCGGTTCGGCGCAGGCGACCGTGGACAAGGCCGGACGGATTTGTCTGCCGGATGAAATGGCCCGCGAAGCCGGGCTTAAGAACGAAGCGATGTTGGTCGGGTTGCTCGACCGGTTTGAGATCTGGAATCCAGAACGTTACGAAAAAGTTCAGGCCGCCGACGCTGCGTTGGCGCCTGACGCCTTCAGACTGATGGAATAATTATGAAACTGGGAACATTGCTGGCTGCCGGAAAAAGTTTGGCGCTGCGTCGTCGTGGCGAAAGTCCGTATCGCGCCAACAAACAGTTTTATCTGCCAAAATTTGGTTCGCCGAAAAATCCATTTGCGTCTGCGAACCAGCCCGGAGAGGCAATCTCCCCGGAAGAAGCCGCCGCTGCGCCGGTTAAAACACCAATCACCGTCGTTGCCGCTAAAACACAAAAGCTGCCGACGTTTTCTCCGGCGCCGCGTGCGGCCAACACCCGGTCAACGACCGTTAAAAAGCCGGCTTTGCCGGCCCAGAAGCCGCGCCGTTCGTTGGGATGGATGAGCCGGTTGAACCCGTTTGGGGCAGGTTCTGCGTCTACGACGGCCAGGGGAGAGAATGCGAAAATCCCCGTGCAGTCGGAACTTTCATTGGACGCAGTAAAAGTTTTGCGGAACGACCTGAGCGATGTGGACGTCGAAGTTGTTCCGCTCAAGTCCCGTCCGTCGAGCGACGCGGCTGAGCCGGGTCTGGGAACGGCCAAAAAAACATGGGGTCTCTTGGGCGAACGGTTTTTGAAGACGAAAGCGGGTTGAACCGGCGAAAAACCCATGCACAGTGCCAGATTTCGTTCACAAACCGGTGATGGCGGCGGAGGTGCTGGACGCACTGAAGCCCCAACCGGGCGGCCGTTACACCGACGGGACAATCGGTGGGGCTGGACACGCGGCGATTATTTTGGCCGCGAGTTCGCCGACTGGATGGTTGTTTGGGTGCGATCGCGATGGCGACGCGGTTGAAGCGGCACGTTCGCGGCTGGCGGAGTTCGCCGGACGATTTGAAATCCGCCGCGGCAATTTTGCGGAACTGGCCGATTGGGTGCCGGCAGCGGGTTGCGACGGTGTGCTGCTGGATTTGGGCGTGAGTTCACCGCAACTGGATTGCGCCGAACGCGGATTCAGTTTCCAGCACGACGGGCCGCTGGACATGCGGATGGACACGCGGCAGACGCTGAAGGCGGCGGATTTGGTGAATGGCGCGAGTGCCGAAGAACTGGCGCGGATTTTCGGGGAACTGGGCGGCGAGCGGGACGCGCGCCGATTTGCGAACGCGATGGTGCGCGGCCGGGAGAGGCAAAAGTTTGAAACGACCCGGCAATTGGCAGAATTGATTGAAAAAATTTCACCGCGCCGCGGGAAAAAGGCGCATCCGGCGACAAAAGTTTTTCAGTCGTTGCGAATCGCAGTGAATGACGAGATGGGCTCTTTGAAACGGGGATTGGACGCGGCGGTGAAAATACTGAAGCCCGGCGGACGGCTGGCGGTCATCACATTTCATTCGCTGGAAGACCGGGTGGTGAAGGATTTCGGGCGCGCGCGGTCGCGGGATTACACGTTCGCCGGAGGAGTGGACGTTCCGGAGTTGCGCGAACCGCGCGTGCCGGAGTTGAAATGGGTGACGCGCAGGGCCATCAAGCCGGGGGCGGTGGAAATTGCGGAAAATCCGCGCAGCCGCAGCGCGCAATTGCGGGTGATGGAGAAAATTTGAGCGATGAAAAATCGAAGAAGTCAGTCAGCGGTAATCCGGTTTGGACCGGCATTGAAGGCGTTGTTTTTGTGCCTGTTGATTGCGGGTTCAGCGGTCGGTTATGTCTGGCAAAAGAGCCAGATTTACCAGCTCGGCCAGCAAATCCGGCAGCGGGAAATCCGTCTGGCGCAACTGAAGGACACGAATCAAAAGCTCGGTGACCAACTGGCGATGCTGCGTTCGCCAACCATGCTGGACAAGCGCGCGCGGGAATTGAATCTCGGGCTCGGTCCCGCGCAACCGCCGCAAATCTGGCGGCTGCCCGAACTGTCGCCGGTGTCGTCCGAAAACCAAAATGCAGCCCGCCGGCTGGCCGTGCGCCAGACCGGCGAGACGACCCAATAACGTGTGAGATTTGGCCGCCGCCCGTGACGCCGTCGGGTGAGGAACCGATCGCCGCGGGCGGCCGGCCGTTTTGAAAATGAGCAACAAACTGCAACTGCGACGCGTGTTGCTGCTGATGCTGATGCTGGGTGCGGCGTTCGCCGGGTTGGGTTACCGGCTAGTGGACTTGCAGGTGTTGCGGCACGATGAACTGGCCAGAATGGCGGAATTGAACACGGAGCATGATTTTTTCAAGGCGCCGCGCCGGGGCAACATTTTGGACGTGAACGGCAACCTGCTGGCCACGAGCATCTCCGTAAAAACGATTTGCGCCAACCCGTCATTGATTGGCAACCAGCAGGCGGTCGTCGCGCGCGCGCTCGCGCCGTTGCTGGGCATGAGCGAAGGGGAACTTGATCAACGGCTGATTCCCCGCATCTGGAGAAATGAAAAAGGCGAAACCGTCACCAACAGCCTTTATTACGTCCGCCTTAAAAAAGATATTCCCGATGAGACGTGGCAGCGAATCCAAATGACGATGACCAATCTTTCCTTTGGCGTGGATGAAAGCAGGTTGTCCAAAACCAACCGCGCGTTTTTCCGTGATCTGCGCCAGGGCGCAATATTTGCCGAGGCAGACCAGTTGCGCGTTTATCCCAACGGCCCGCTGGCGGCGCAGGTGCTCGGGTTCGTGGGTTCGGATGATGTGACGGTGAACGGCGCCGGCATTTCGCGGATTTCGGGACGCGACGGCATCGAATTGGTTTTAAATTCCGCGTTGAGCGGCGTGGCGGGCTGGCGCGTGACGGAAACGGACCGGCAGCGGCGCGAACTGGTTCCGTTGCGCGATGAAGACGTGCAGGCACGCGATGGCCTCAATATCGTGCTCACCATTGATTCGGCCATTCAACACATTGTCGAAACCGCCCTGGCCGACGCCATGCAGAAGCACACGCCCATCAGCATTACCGGCATCGTCATGCGTCCCAGCACGGGCGAAATCCTGGCAATGGCGACCCTGCCAAACTTTGATCCAAATAATCCCGGTGCCGCGACCGCCGATGCGCGCCGCGACCGCGTCGTCAGCGACGTGATGGAACCGGGTTCGACATTCAAGATCGTGGTGGTGTCCGGCGCGTTGAACGATGGCGTTGTGCATTTGAACGACACGTTTAATTGCGAGGAAGGGCATTTCGCCTACGCGGGCCGGGTTTTGCATGATCACGAGTCGTTCGGGATTCTCACCACCAAAAGCATCATCACGAAATCGTCGAACATCGGCGCAGCCAAAATCGGCATCCGCCTCGGCGAAAACCGGCTTTACGATTATGCGACCGAATACGGCTTTGGCGAACGCACGGGCATTCCATTGCCGGGCGAAGTCAACGGGATTTTGTATCCGGTGAAAAAGTGGAGCAAGGTTTCCATCGCGCAAATCCCGATGGGGCAGGGCGTGGCGGTGACGCGGCTGCAAATGCTCATGGCCATGTGCGCCATTGCGAACGGCGGCTGGCTCATGCGGCCGATGCTCGTGCACCGCCTTGAAGACCGCGGCGGGGACGTGATGCAGCAATACACGCCGCAACGCGTGCGACAGGTCATCAGCGACGCCACGGACAAACTGATGATTGAAGCGCTCAAAACGGTCGTCTCGCCGGATGGCACCGCGCCGGGCGCGGCCATGAAGGATTACACCGCGGCCGGCAAGACCGGCACAGCCCAAAAAGTCGGGCCGGATGGTTATGAACGGGGCAAATATTTTGCAACGTTCATCGGATTTTTCCCGGCGGACGACCCGCAACTCTGCATTTCCGTTGTCATGGACGAGCCGAAGGAAGGTTATTACGGCGGCCAGGTTTGCGGTCCGGTGTTCCGGGAAATCGCCGAGCGCTGCGCCAGTTACTTGAACATTCCGCCGGACAAAATTTCAGGGCCGACCAATTCGCCATCACTCGTGGCTGCGGGCAGCCCGCTACGTCCGGCCAATTTACGGGTCCCGTGAAATAACCAGACATTTGCCGTGGAACCATGTTCTTTGAAATTTGTAGCCGGGGCCTGCGCCGCCAAACTCAAGCGCGGGTCGGCGGACACGTTCGTCCAACGCACGTGCACCGATTCGCGCCAGGCGCAAGCCGGCGACCTGTTTTTCGCCATCAAAGGCGAACATTTCGACGGCCACGACTTTTTGAACGAAGTCGCGGCCAGAGGCGTTGCAGCGGTCGTCGTGGAAAAATCAAGGGTAGGGTCGGCGCGCTGCGCCAACCGGACGCCGCAGCGCGGCGTCCCTACCATAAAATTGCCGGAATGTGCCGTGCTCACGGTGGACGAAACGCGCGCGGCGCTCGGAAAGTTCGCCGCGGCTTACCGGCGGGAATTCGATTTGCCGGTCGTTTGCGTCGGCGGCTCGAACGGCAAAACGACGGTGAAGGAATTGATCGCCTCGGCGCTCCGGCAAAAACTGGCGACGTTGTGGAGCGAGGCGAGCTTCAACAACGACATCGGCGTGCCGCTGACGTTGTTGCGGCTGGAAAAATCGCATCAGGCGGCCGTGCTCGAAGTGGGCACGAACCATCCGGGCGAACTCGTGCCGCTCGTGAAAATGATTCAGCCGAAATACGGGGTGATCACGAACATCGGGCGCGAGCATCTGGAATTTTTTGGCGACGTTGCAGGCGTCGCGCAGGAAGAAGGCTGGCTCGCGGAATTTTTGCCGGCGGGCGGCAGGCTCTTTGTCAATGGCGACAACGAATGGACGGAAAAAGTTGTCCGCCGCACGCGCGCGGGCGTCGTGCGCGTCGGCCTCGGCGAGCGGAATGACTGGTGGGCGAAGGGAATTCGTCCCGACAAAAATGGCGTGACGTTCCGCGTGGATGCGCCAAAGATTGAATGGAACGGCGAATACCGGATCAATTTGCTGGGCCGGCATCAGGTGACAAATGCCTTGTTTGCGATGGCGGTCAGTGAGGAACTGGGCTTGGGCCGTCCCGCTGTGCGGGACGGCCTGGCCGGGTGCAAGCCGGCGAAGATGCGGCTGCAGTTTTGGGAAGCAGGCGGCGTCCGTGTGCTGGACGACACCTACAACGCAAACGCTGATTCGGCGCTGGTGGCGCTTGAGACGCTTTGTGATCTGCCGTTGCAGGGCCGGCGGGTGGCGGTGCTGGGCGACATGACCGAGCTGGGCGCGCACAGCGAGGCGGCGCACGCGGAAGTGGGAAGGCGCACGGCGGAATTGGGCATCGGACAATTGTTCGCCGTCGGCAAGATGGCCCCGGTCACGGCGCGCGCGGCGCGTGACGCGGGATTGAATCGCGTGATTGAATTTGCGGACGTCGAGACGGCGATGGCGGCGGTGAAAAGTTTTTTGAAAACCGGCGACGTGGTTTTGTTGAAGGCATCGCGGGCGGTGCGTTTGGAACGCATCACCGAGACGTTGAAGGCCGGCAAATCTTGAGGGAAGACGAATGTTTTATTTGTTAAGCCAGCAACTGCTTGATTGGTCAAAAGGAACGCCGTGGGCGGATCACTTTTCGGCGTTGCGGCTGTTTCGTTATATCACGGTGCGAAGCGCCGGCGCGGCCATCACGGCGCTGGTGTTGAGCTGGTGGCTGGGGCCAAAGATCATCCACTGGCTCAAGCAACAGAAATTCGGCCAGGATTACGCCGACAAGGCCGAGGAAACAGGTGGTCTGGCGGCGCGCGTTCTGAGCAAAAAGGGCACGCCGACGATGGGCGGCATTTTGATTGTCGCCGTGTTGTTTTTTTCGACGATGCTATGGGCGCAATTGGACAACAAATTGGTATTGCTGACCCTGCTCTCGGTCATCGTGCTGGCAGGTTTGGGATTTTACGACGACTACGCCAAAATCATCCAGCAGAGCGGGGGCGGCACTCCGCCGCGCGTGAAGTTGTGGGCGCAAATGGCGGTGAGTTTGTTCATCGGCATGTATTTGTGGGAAACCCCTTCGACCAGCAAGCTCGTCACGGAAATCACGGTGCCGTTTTACAAATATCCGGTGGCGAAACACGCCGCCTGGCTCGGAATCCTGATCGTGGTGCTGGCCATTGTCGGTGCCTCGAATGCCGTGAACCTGACGGATGGTCTCGACGGTCTGGCGATTGGCTGTTCATTGATTGTGGCGTTTGTGTTTCTAGTGTTTACCTATCTGGCGGGCAACATCAAGGCGGCAGCCTATTTGCAGATTCCTTACGTGAACGGCGCGGGGGAATTGACGGTGTTTTGCGCGGCGCTCCTCGGCGCGGGCCTCGGTTTTTTGTGGTTCAACTGTCATCCGGCGCAAGTGTTCATGGGCGACACGGGATCGCTCGCCATTGGCGGCTCGTTGGGCATCGTCGCGGTGCTGATCCACCAGCCGTTCGTGCTGGTGATTGCCGGCGGCGTGTTCGTGATGGAGGCGGTTTCGGTGTTGCTCCAAACCGGCTGGTTTCGCTTCACGCGGATGCGTTACGGCACGGGCCGGCGGATTTTTTTGATGGCACCGCTGCATCATCACTTCGAGAAGAAGGGCTGGTATGAATCGCAGGTGGTGATGCGCTTTTACATTTTGTGCGTGCTCTTCGCGCTCATCGCGTTGAGCACATTGAAACTGAGATGACGACGGGGCATTTAACAATGTTCGATCCGGCAGACAGACATGTTTTAAGAATGGCGCAAACGCGCTTTACCCCTTGCGTGGGCATGGGCTTGTTGCTAAAACGAACAGCGGCAACGGCTGAGTGCGCGGCGGGCGGTGGGAGGCTTTTGTTTTCACGCGCCAATCCGGGGTTTGGCCAATTTCAAAACCGCCGACGTCGTGCCGTGCAAGTCAGGCTCATGAACAAAATGGTTTTAACAAGCTGCGAAATTTTTAGAGGGAAAATCTCGCGGCCAGAAACTCAACCCAACCTCAATGAAAGGACGCAATCAGCGCCAAGCCGATGAATAATCCGAATCCGTTCGTTCCCCAAGGCTCCCTGCTGGAGCAAAAAAACAAGACCCGCTCCCGTGTAAAAGTCGCCGTGTTTTGCGTGGTCGCCATCAATGTGCTCGGTTTGACAGCCCTGCTCATGCAAGGCTGCAAACGTGAACAGACCGAGGCCGAAAACAACCAGCCGACGGTGGACACCAATTTGCCGCCCGCGGTGGAGACGAATCTGGCGCCGGCGGTGGCGACGAATCCACCCCCAACACCGCCTCCGATGGTCACTCCCACACCGCCGCAGGTCCCGGAAAATGCCGTGACTGAATACATCGTGGTCCAAGGCGACAGCTTCTCAAAAATCGCCAAGAAATTCGGCGTGACGGTCAAGGCCGTTGAGGCTGCGAACCCCGGCGTTGAGCCGACCAAATTGAAAGTCGGACAAAAACTTTCAATTCCGGCTGCCTCCGGCAACGCGGCCGCCCCGGCGCCGACCGGAATGGCCCCCGCTGGCGTAAGCGGTGGCGAGGAAATGTACACGGTCAAATCCGGCGACACTTTGACCAAAATTGCAAAGACTTACGGCACTACCGTCAAGGCGATTGAGTCCGAAAACAATCTGACCACGACGCAAATCAAAGTCGGGCAGAAGCTGAAGATTCCGGCGAAGGTTGAAGCCGCAACTCCGGCACCAGCGCCGGCTCCTGCTCCGGCAGCATCGGCTCCCGCACCCGCGCCGGGCGCACCGCCCCAGCAATGAGGCGCGTTGAACCGCGGCTGGCATTTTTTTTGAAGTGTTGCAATGAAAGTCGCCGTCACAACTTTGGCGTTTTGCGTCGCCGCCCTGCTGGCGCTGGGGCTGGTGATGCTCTACAGCTCGAGTATGACGCAAATCGGCGCGCACGACCTCATGACGCAACTCGTTTGGTGCGTGGTCGGTTTCGGGTTCTGCGTGACGGTGACCGCCCTCGACTATCAACTGCTCAAAAAACTTGCGTGGCCGATTTTCATCCTGGCCTTCATTTTGCTCGCGCTGGTCTTCGTGCCGCGCATCGGCCACGCCAGCCACGGCGCGCATCGTTGGATTAAAGCCGGCCTCACGATCCAGCCCTCCGAATTTGCCAAACTCGCGCTCATCGTGATGCTGGCATGGTACGGTGATCGTTATCAGCGGCAGATGCAAAATTGGAAACGCGGGGTCGTTTTCTCCGGAATTCTCATCGCGCTGGTGCTGGGCCTGATTTTTGTTGAACCGGACCGCGGCACAACCATTCTCCTTGCCGCCGTCAGCGGCGCGATGCTGCTGGTCGCCGGTGTTCGTTGGAAACACGTTCTGATTCCCGCCTCGCTCGGCGCGGCGGGTTTCGTGGTCTCCATCCTGCATGACCCGATGCGGATGGGGCGCATCTTCGCGTGGTGGCATCCGGAACAGCACTTGGAAGGCGCGGCGCTCCAGGCGCAGCAGGCCATGATCGGGCTTGGTTCCGGCGGGTGGTTCGGCGTCGGCCTCGGCAATGGCCTCCGCAAGTTTGGTTATCTGCCCGAAATCCACACGGATTTTATTTTTGCCAACATCGGCGAGGAACTCGGTTTGGTGGCGACCATGCTGGTCGTCCTGGCATTTCTGGTCGTTGTGGTTTGTGGATTTTACATCGCGCTCAACGCCGGCAATACCTTCGGTTTTTTGCTCGCAGCGGGCATCACGTTTTTAATTGGCCTGCAAGCGGCCATCAATATTGGCGTGGTCACCAGTGCGCTGCCAAACAAGGGTCTGCCGTTGCCGTTCATCAGCTATGGCGGTTCAAACCTGCTCGCCATGCTCACGTGTGTCGGAATCTTGTTCAGCGTCGCGCGGCACGCGCGCCCGCGCGGTGCGATTGCTTCTGCCTCGGTTGAGACCGATGAATTTTCACCCGTCCGCGCGGCCAAAAACCCTTTCGCCCGGCGAAAGCCCGCTCATGCCACATGACTGAACCCGGAGCCAACACGCCCTTCGTCGCCATCGCCTGCGGCGGGACGGGTGGGCATCTCTTTCCGGGACTCGCCGTGGCGGAGCAACTCACCCAACGCGGCTGCGCCGTCGCGCTGCTCATTTCGCCGAAGGACGTGGACCAGCAGGTCGTGAAAACCGCGCCGGGCATGGAAATTTTCACGCTGCCCGCCGTCGGACTGCAAAATCGCAATTACATTTCGTTCGCCTGCAGTTTTGTAAGGTCGCTGTTTGCGGCGTGGAAAATTTTTCGCCGGCGCAAACCCGATGCCGTCCTGACGATGGGCGGATTTACCGGCGCACCGCCGGTTTGGGTTGGAAAAGATTTTGGGGCGAAAACCTTCCTCCACGAATCGAACACGATTCCCGGACGCGCCAACCGCCTGCTCGCGCGCTTCGTGGACGAGGCGTTCGTCGGATTTCCTGCCGCCGCCGCGCGACTGCGCGCACGCCAGGTCATCACGACCGGCACTCCGGTACGCCCGCAGTTTTCCCCGGACGCCAGACCCCGGACGCCAGACCCCAATTGCTGTACCAGGCTTGGTCTCGACCCAAATCATCCGACGATTCTGGTGATGGGCGGCAGCCAGGGCGCGAACGGCATCAACGAAATGATTCTGTCCGCCCTGCCGTTGCTGGCCGGTTGCGACTGGCAATGGCTGCATCTGACCGGCATGAACGGTTTTGAGAAAGTCAAAGCCGCCTATGCCGCGCGCGGACTCCGGGCCGTCGTGAAACCGTTCCTGGCGGAAATGGATTTGGCACTGGGCGCGGCGACGGCTGCCGTGAGCCGTGCCGGCGCGTCGTCGCTGGCGGAACTGGCTGCGATGCGGTTGCCGTCGCTGCTCGTGCCATTCCCGGCGGCGGCGGACAATCACCAATTTTTCAACGCGCTGGCATTTGAAAAAACTGGCGCGGCAAAATTGCTGGAGCAAAAAGACGCGACGCCGGAAAAGGTGGCGGCGGTGTTGCGCGAATTGGTCGAAACCGAAGCCACGCGCACGGTAATGCAAGCCGCGTTGGCGCAATGGCACGCTCCCAAAGCGGCGGAAAAAATCGCGGAAAACATTTTGAGCGCGTGTTGGAGTTCAAGCTTCAGCTTGCCGGCAAGAACAGTTTCGCCATGCGGGACTGAACTCCAACGAACCCGCGGGCAGGGCTGCCCGCGCTCCAATGCCGTTGAACGACAGCATTTTTCCGCCGCATGAGCACCATTTTGGAACAACCGATGAAAGCCGGAGCACAAATTGCCGACGAACTGGTGGAACGCGTTGTTTCGCACGCGACGGTCATTCGCCGCAACGAACCGCTGGCAAGACACACCACGCTCCGCGTCGGTGGGCCGGCGGACGTGTATATCGAGCCGGCGTCGGAGGAGGATTTGGCGGGGGTCGCGAAATTTTGCAGCGGGCGCGACGTGCCGTTTTTTGTGATTGGGCGCGGCTCGAATCTGCTCGTGCGCGATGGCGGCTTTCGCGGCGTCATCATTTGTTTGTCGCACGCGAATTTTGGCCGCATCGAAGTCGCGGACGGGCGTTTGCACTGTGGGGCGGGCGCAAAGTTGAAAAATGTCGCGGTCGAGGCCCGACGCCACGGGCTGAGCGGGATGGAATTTCTCGAAGGCATTCCGGGCAGCGTCGGCGGCGCGTTGCGCATGAACGCAGGCGCGATGGGCGGCGCGACGTTTGAGGTCGTCGAGTCGGTTCGCCTGATGGATTTTGAGGGCAACGTGCGCGAACTCACGCCGCAGGGAATGTCGGTGGAATATCGCGGTTGCGGCGCCTTGAAAAATCATATCGCACTGGGAGCGGTGTTCAAGGGCCGGCCGGATTCCCAGGAATCCATCGTGCAGAGGATGAGCGCGTTCAGCCGGAAACGCTGGATTTCACAACCAGCCGCGCCGAGCGCCGGTTGCATGTTCAAAAATCCTGAAACAATTCCGGCGGGCAAATTGATTGACGAACTGGGATTGAAAGGCACGCGCGTCGGCGACGCGGTGGTTTCCGCCGAGCACGGAAATTTTATTGTGAACGACGGCAACGCGACGGCACGCGATGTATTGGAATTGATTGCGATTCTCAAGGCGCGGGTCAAAGAAGCGCGCGGCATCGAATTGCAGACGGAAGTGGAAACCATCGGCGAGGAATGAGTCGGAAATTGAGCATCACGGTCATGCTGGGCGGCCCCAGCGCCGAACGCGAAGTGTCGCTGCGTTCCGGCGCCGGTGTCGTGAAGGCGCTGCGTTCGCTCGGGCACACGGTTTTTGAAATTGATCCCAAGACGCCGGACTGGGTTTTGCCGCCGGACACTGATGTCGTATGCCTCGCGCCACTTCACGGAACTTATGGCGAAGACGGCACGGTGCAGCGGCAACTGGAAAAGCTCGGCGCGCTTTACACCGGTTGCGATGCCGAATCGAGCCGCATCGCGTTCGACAAGGTGCTGACGAAACAGCGTTGCATTGCGGTGCGGGTGCCCACGGCGAAGTTTTTGGTTGTGAATTCGGAGAAAACTCCGTGGCCCAAGGGCTGGCAACCGCCGCTGGTGGTGAAGCCGGTGCGGCAGGGTTCAAGCGTCGGCCTGCAATTCGTCGAGCGCAGGGCGGATTGGCCAAATGCGCTGGCGCAGGCGTTAAAATTTGATTCCGAAGTTTTGGTTGAGGAAAAAATCATCGGGCGCGAAACGACGGTGGCCATTTTGGATGATGAGCCGCTGCCAGTGGTTGAGGTCCGGCCCAAGGCCGGCAGTTACGATTACCGCAACAAATACACAGCGGGCTGCACGGAATATTTTTGTCCGGCGGACTTCGATGCGGTGACCACAAAGCGCATTCAAGACGCCGCGTTCGGCGCGTTCCGAGCGGTGGGCGGACGCGATTACGCGCGGGTGGACGTGATGTTGCGCGCCGATGGCCGGCCGGTGGTGCTTGAGGTCAACACGCAGCCGGGCATGACGGAAACCAGTTTGCTGCCCAAGGCGGCGGCGGCGGCGGGATTGAATTACGCGCAATTGTGCCAGCGCATGGTGGATCTGGCGTTGGAACGGAATGGTTGGAAACAACGAAGGCCGAACATCGAACATCGAACGCCGAAAGTTGCAGGCCGATAAATCTTTCGGTGTTGGATGTTGGGCGTTGAATGTTCGATGTTCCACGAAATTGAATTTTTAATTGAGCAATGTGGTTCAGGCGTGAACAGAAAAACCGGCGGTTGAGCCGCGGGCACGTGCTTGACGTGAAACTGCGTTCGGGCCAGGTGCGCGCGACGCGCACACGGCTGGCGGCGATTGCGTTTGGCGTCCTGTTCGGCACGGTCTTCAGCCTTTATTTGTTCTGGCGGGCGGGCGCATGGGCGCTCGACTATTTTGTTTATGAGAATCCCGAATTCGCCATCCGGCACATTGACGTGCAAACGGACGGCGTGATTTTGCCGGACCAATTGCGCCGCTGGGCGGGTGTGAAACCCGGCGACAACCTGCTGGCGCTCGACTTGGCGACGGTCAAACGCAATCTCGAACTGGTTTCCATGGTTGAGTCGGTGTCGGTCGAGCGCGTCCTGCCGCGCACGCTGCGGATTCGGGTGAATGAACGCGAGCCGGTGGCGCAGGTGAACGTGCCGACCGCGGACGCCTCGGGCAAAATCGAAGTCACCGTGTTCGAACTCGACGCGGATGGTTACGTGATGCAACCGCTGGACCCGCGTCTGTGCGTGATACCGCTGGCACAGGTGAGCGATCAATTGCCGGTCATCATCGGCTTGAATGTCTTTCAACTGCAGCCGGGCCGCCGCATGGATTCGCCGCAGGTGCAGGCGGCGTTGCAATTGATCACGGCCTTCAACAGTTCGCCGATGGCCGGGTTGGTGGATTTGCAGCGTATTGACGTTTCCGCGCCGGAAGTTTTGGTCGCTACGACCTTGCAGGGCAGCGAAATTACTTTCGGCCTGGACGATTTTTCCCGACAATTGGGCCGCTGGCGCGAGATTTATGACGTGGGACAACGCATGAACAAGGCCATCGCCTCGCTCAATCTGGCGGTGCCCAGCAATATTCCCGCGCGCTGGATGGACGGCGGCGCCGTTCCCGTTTCGACGCCCAGACCGGCCAAACCCGCGCGCGCCTTGAAAAACAATGTTTGACAACTCGAACATCATCGTCGGACTCGAAATTGGCACGTCGAAAGTCTGCGCCGTGGTCGGCGAGCAGAATGCCGACGGCGCGTTGAACATCATTGGTCTCGGCCAGGCACGCTCGCGTGGCGTGCGCAAAGGCGAGCTCGTGGACACGCAGCAGGCCGAGGAGGACGTGCGCAACGCGATTGTCGAAGCCGAGCAGATGGCGGACGTGGAAATCCGCAGCGTTTATCTCGGCGTCACCGGTGGACACATTCGCGGCTTCAACAACCGCGGCGTGCATCCGGTGGTTTCCGCCGATCGCGAAATCACTGACGACGACGTGCAGGACGTGATCAAAAATGCGAAGGCGATCAATTTGCCGACGGAAAACAGCGTCGTTCACGCCATTCGCCAGCACTTTTTTGTGGATGGGCAGGACGGCGTGACCAACCCCGTCGGCATGCTGGGTTCGCGCCTCGAAGTGGACATGCATGTGGTCCACGGCAACACGAACCGGCTCCAAAATGCCATCCGCCTCGTCAAAGGCATGCAGCTCGAGGTTGATGAGATCGTTTTCAACGGACTCGCGTCGTCGCTCGCCCTGTTGACCAACGAACAGAAAGAACTCGGCGCGCTGGTCATTGACATCGGCGGCGGCACGACGGACTACGTCGTTTACACTGACGGCGTCATCAGGCACACCGGCGTGCTCGCGGTTGGCGGTGACCATGTTTCCAACGATCTGGCTTACGGCCTGAAAGTTCCGTTGAGCCGCGCGGAGAAACTCAAACTGGCGCACGGCTCGGCGTTGGCGGACGACGCGGCGAAAGGCCAGACCGTCACCATTACCAATGAACTCGGCCTGCCGCTCAAGACCGTCAACATCGAGCATTTGCGCCGCATCATGTCATTGCGGTTGGAGGAAATTTTCCAGCTCGTCGCGCAGGATTTGGACCAGCTTGGCCTGCTGGATTATTTGCGCGCGGGCGTTTTTCTGTGCGGCGGCGGGGCGCGCGTGCCTCATATCGCCCG
This sequence comes from uncultured Verrucomicrobiae bacterium, assembly GCA_963842445.1. Lineage (GTDB taxonomy): Bacteria > Verrucomicrobiota > Verrucomicrobiia > Limisphaerales > UBA11358 > UBA11358. The sequence goes on from CAWJHF010000015.1 coordinate 105,718, forward strand.
ACTCGCCGAGCCGATTCTGCAAATGCCCGTGTCGCTCGGCCAGACCAATTCCGTCAGCGGACTCAAATCCGCGCTCGGCCAGCCCGAATTCGTCACCGGCATCGGCCTCGCGAAGTTCGGCTCGTTCAAGGCCCGCAAGCGCGAAGGCAAATCGTCGCTGACGCAGGGAATCAAAGGCGCACTCGGACGACTCCTGCAGCGGTCCTGAACCCAACCCGCCATGAAAACCAAATCCGAATCTCACGCGGCAGTCCTCAAACCGGCGCAAAAGCCCGCCGTGAAAATTTTCGGCGTGGGTGGTGCAGGCGTTCAGTTGCTCGACACGGTGATTGGCGGGGAATTCACAAGCGCATCGTTCGCCGTGATTGACACGGACGGGCCGTCGCTGGCGGCATCCGCCGCGCCGGTGAAAATCCAGCTTGAGACGAAATTATTGCGCGGGCTTGGCACCGGCGGCGATCCCGAACGCGGACGCGCGCTGGCCGAAGAACAATTTGCCACGCTCAAAACCGCCTGCGAGGGCGCAACGGTCATTTTCATTCTCGCCGGTCTGGGCGGCGGCGCTGGCAGCGGCATCAGTTCCGTGCTCGCCCGCGCCGCGAAGGAAAGCGGCGCGCTCGTGCTCGCGTTTGTGACCCTGCCGTTCGCGTGCGAAGGCAACCGCCGCCAGCAGCAGGCGCAACAGGGGCTCGGCGAATTGAAAGCCGTCGCCGACGGCGTCATCTGCCTGCCGAATCAGAAGACATTCAAGCTGATTGACGAGAACACCAGCGTCCTTGACACGTTTCGCATCACGGGCGGATTGCTTTTGGAAAGCGTCCGCGGCGTGTGGCGGCTGCTCACGCGGCGCGGTTTGATTCAAATTCATTTTGACGATTTGCGCGCGCTGGTCCATGACCGCCATTCGGAAAGCGTGTTTGCCTCCATCGAAGCCGCCGGCGCGGCGCGCTCGCGCGAGATTGTGGAAAAGCTGCTCGCGCACCCGTTGCTGGACGAAGGCCGTGCCCTGGCCGAAGCCGACGCCGTGCTGGTGAGCCTCATGGGCGGAAAGGATTTGACGATGTCCGAGGTCAACCGCGTGATGGAACAAATCGGCCGCCAGTGCGAACAGGCGCAAATCATCATGGGCGCGGCGGTGGACGAAACGTTGAAGAACCGGCTGTGCGTCACGGTCATCGCGGCAAAAAATGCTGCTGCCAGAACGGAAATGCCCGGCGATTCACCGGAACAAACTCTTTCACGCGGCGCAACAACGCGAATGTCCACCCACGCCATGTCGGCGGCACCGTCGCTCACCATGGATCAACGCGAGCAGATGATTTCGCGGCGCGGCGTGCGGGGGCGGAAACCGGGTTCAAAAATGCTGCAAACGCAGTTGCCACTGGCGATTGTCTCCAAAGGCCGGTTCGACAAAAGCGAGCCGACCATTCACAAGGGCGAAGACCTCGACATCCCGACCTACATCCGCCGCGGTGTGGCGTTGAATTGAAGTCCGTTAGTAATTCTTCGACCACGCGGTGAGCAGATAATTTTTACCGAAGGTGAGCGTCAGAATTCTGTCTTGGTACCGCGAGCCGACGCTGTGGCCCACGCCGACTCCCACGCCGCCGGTGTAAAATCCCGTCCCAACGCTGAAACTGGAGCCACCGTTGCGATGCGCAATCCATTGCGCCACCAGCTTGCCGTCGCTCAGTGTCGTCTGTTTGTCCGGCGGACCAAGCTCGGTCACCGCCTGGTCAAACGTGTAAGTGCCGACGCGGCTGTTCCAATCAACCGGCTTGGTTGTTTTGCAGCCGGCGATGAGCACGGGGGCGAGCGTCAAAATCGTGAAGATTAAAAGTTTAACGGCCAGGTTCATTTTCATGGCTGGAATTTAACAGAATTTATCCGCTCTGCAATGGGTGCCGGCGGGTACCGCGGAGCGCGGACCGCTGAGTCCGCGCATTGTGCCTCGCCCGTGAATCGGAGCTTTTGGGGACGAACGTGGCCACGCGGACAAGGCTGTCCGCGCTCCTCACGCGTTCCTACCGGCAACTTCCCGCCAGCCAATCGAGATAACGTTGGTTGCCCGCGCTCAGGGGCAGGACGATAAATTCCGGCGTGTCGTAGGGATGTCTGGCCAGAACCAATTTCTCCAGCGCGGCCAGTTTTGATTTTTGTGTCTTCAAAACCAGCAGCACTTCCGTGCCGGACTCGATTTTACCCTGCCACCGGTAATGCGATTCAATTTTGGGAATCAGATTGGCACAGGCAATCAGCCGCGCCGACAACGCAGCCCTGGCCAATGCACGCGCCGTTTTCAAATCCGGTGCGGTGACCAGAATGGCGGCGAATTTCGTGGCGGATTTCATTTTGCAAATCCGTTTTATTTCACGCCGAATTTCTGTATAAGTCAAGGCATGGACGCGCAATTGCCGCCGCTTACGCCGGGCACGCTTTATCTCGTGGCCACGCCCATCGGCAACCTCGAGGACACCACGTTGCGCGCGCTGCGCGTGTTGCGCGAGTGCGACGTGGTCGCCGCCGAAGACACGCGCCGCACCGGACAATTGCTCAAGCATTTCGGAATCTCCAAACCGCTCCTGAGCTATTTCCAGTTCAACGAGGTGAAGCGCAGCGAGGAGATCATCGAACGGCTCCGGCGCGGCGAAAAAGTCGCGCTGGTTACCGACGCGGGCAGTCCCGGCATCAGCGATCCGGGCGAACGCGTAGTCAAGGCCGCCATCACCGCCGGTTTCCGTGTCGAGGCCGTGCCCGGCGCGTGCGCACTGGTCGCCGCGCTCACAGCGAGCGGCCTGCCGACGGATGAGTTTCATTTCATCGGTTTCCTGCCACACAAATCCGGCGAGCGGCGGAACAAATTGGAATCGCTCACAGCGATTACCGGCACTTTGGTTTTCTACGAATCGCCATATCGTATTGAAAAACTGCTGGGTGAACTACACGAGGTTTTTCCGAAGCGGGAAGTAGTTCTGGCGCGCGAGCTGACGAAGAAATTCGAGGAGTTTCTGCGCGGCAAACCGGCGGTGCTTTTGGAAATCACCCGGCAACGGAGTTTGAAAGGCGAGTTTGTGGTGATGGTTGGGCCATCAATGTAAGGGGGGCAAACATCGAACATTGAACGCCCAACTTCGAACATTGATTCAAGAACGAAATGACAGACACTTCGATGTTGGTTGTTCGGTGTTTCCCGCTTTTTACAGGCCGGAATCCGGCGCTCCCAAGGAAATCGGTTTGAATTCCCTTCTCCACGGGGGCAAATTCCGCCCATGAAATTTGCCATATTTGCCGGCTGTGTCCTGTTCGCGTTCGTTGCATCAGCGGCGGAACCTTCCATTTACTACGACGGCCGGATTGACCTGAACAAAAACGGAAAGAAAGACATTTACGAAGACCCGTCGCAGCCGGTCGCCAAGCGCGTGGCCGATCTGATGAAACGGATGACGCTCGATGAGAAGATCGGCCAACTCTGGCAGGTGAACTATGGAAAAGACCCGGACAAAAGGCTTGCCGACAAGTTGAAGTGCGGTGAAGTCAGCTCCTTCCTCGACGGAACCTCGTTGATCGAAACGCCGGTGATGCGGAACAAATTGCAACGCATCGCCGTCGAGCAAAGCCGGCTGGGCATTCCGCTGATTTTCGGACATGACGTCATTCACGGTTTCCGCACGGTCTTCCCGATTCCGCTGGCGCAGGCGTGCGCGTGGGAACCGGAGTTGTTTGAGCGCACCGGGACGATTGCCGCGCGGGAGGCGGCGGCGGCGGGCATTGACTGGACGTTCGCGCCGATGGTGGACCTGGCGCGCGACCCGCGCTGGGGGCGCATCGCCGAAGGCTTTGGCGAAGACCCGTGGCTCGGCGCACTTGATGCCGCAGCGTGCGTGAGCGGATTTCAAGGAACCAACGTTGCCGATCCTGACCGCGTCGTGGCTTGCCTGAAACATTACGTCGGCTACGGCGCGGCCGAGGGCGGACGCGACTACAACACCACGGAAATTTCCGAGTTCACATTGCGCAATTTTTATCTGCCGCAGTTCAAAGCCGGCGTGGACGCGGGCGCGTGGACGGTGATGAGCGCGTTCAACTGTCTGTCCGGTTTTCCGGCCAGCGCCAACCACCACACGCTCACGGAAATTCTTCGCGACGAATGGAAATTCCGCGGCTTCGTCGTCAGCGACTGGGATGCGGTCGGTGAGTTGATTCCGCACGGTGTCGCCGCCGACGAAACGGAAGCCGCGCGGCTCGCGCTCACCGCCGGCGTGGACATGGAAATGGTTTCGTCAAACTATCTCGACACCCTGGCGCAGCAGGTGAAAAGCGGCAAAATTCCCGAATCGGCCGTGGACGAGGCGGTGCGTCGCGTGTTGACGGTGAAATTTGAAAAGGGGTTATTCGACCATCCTTACACGGATGAATCCCGCTGGGAAACCGCGTTTCTGCGTCCGGACGCGCTCACCTTGGCGCGCGAGGCTGCGGCCAAATCATGTGTGCTGCTCAAAAACGAAAACGGCACGCTGCCGATTTCCCGTCAGGCGAAGACGGTCGCCCTCATCGGGCCGCTGGCCGCCGATGCCGAGGAACTGGTCGGCTGTTGGAGTTCGCGCGCTCACACCAACGACATCGTTTCGCTCGCGACCGGCGTGCGGGCGAAACTTTCTGCTGACGCACAACTCACCGTCCTGCGCGGTTGTGCCATCATGGAAACCGGCAAGGCCCGGCGGCACATCGAGGATTCCAGTCTGATCCGGGAACAACCCACCGGCAGCAATGAAATTGCCGAGGCCGTGGCTGCGGCAAACGCGGCGGACGTGGTGATTTTGGCACTGGGTGAACCGCGCAATTGGAGCGGCGAAGACGGCAGCCGCAACGGCCTCGGTTTGCCGGGGCGGCAACCGGAACTTTTTGATGCGGTCGCGGCGACGGGCAAGCCGGTGATTGTAGTGCTGTTTAACGGCCATCCGCTGGCCGTGCCGCATCTTCAGGAAAAAGCCGCGGCGATTTTGGAGGCATGGCATCCGGGTGTGCAGGGCGGCAACGGCGTGGCGGATGTGCTGTTTGGCGACGTTGACCCCTCAGGCCGGCTGACGGTGACGGTTCCTTGGAGTGTCGGCCAGGTTCCAATGTATTACAACCACCTCAACACCGGTCGTCCCGGGATTGGCGAATACAAGGGCAATTATGTGGACGGCCCGAACACGCCGCTCTATCCGTTCGGTTTCGGCCTGGCCTACACGACTTTTGAATACGGCGACGTGGAACTGAGCGCGCCGGTGATGAAACCGGGTGGAATGCTCACCGCGAAAATGAATCTGAAAAACACCGGCGCGCGCGCCGGAACGGAAACCGTGCAGCTTTATCTCCGCGATGTTGCCGCGTCGGCCGGGCCGCGTCCGGTGCGCGAACTGAAGGGATTTCAAAAAGTGCAATTACAGCCGGGCGAATCCCGTGACCTGAGCTTCACCATTTCCGAACGCGAGCTGGGTTATTATAACGCGGCAGGCCACTGGCTGGTGGAGCCGGGGAAATTCCAGTTGTGGCTGGCCAGGGATTCCGCTTCCGGCCAGCCGGCAGATTTCGAGCTGATGAGGTGAAATCAAACAAGGCGTGCTTTCTGAAAGCGCCGGCCCGCCTCCTGCGCGGATGTCCGGCAGGGCGGCCACATCACCGCCACCATTCCGATTGGAATCGGATTACTTCGATTTTTTGGCGGCTTTGACTTTCGCCCAGCGCGCCTTGGCGGCCAGGGAAATTTTCCGGCGTGCCGCCGCGCTCATTTTCCGGCGTTTGCGGCCCGGTTTCCGGCCCGGCCCCGGCGAGCCGTTTCCGGCCAGGGACTCCAACCGTGATTGCAGGCGTTCGATTTGCGCTTTCAACTTCGCCATGTGTTTCAACTGGGCGACTGAAAGGCTAAGTAGTGCTTTTGTATTCATTGGGTTGGCATTCTAAAAATTTGTTCCCGGAATGCAAGGCATTAAATTGAAAAAATTGGAATATGGTTCACATCTTCGCTATTGGATAACCCTCTATCAAACTCAGATTGTAGCTCAGTTTGAGGAAATTGACGTGATAACTACCAATCGAGAACAAAAGCAAAAATCAATGGAGCGACAATAGTCGCGTCGGACTCAATTATGTAGCTTGGCGTGTCTGCTCCTAACTTTCCCCAAGTAATTTTTTCGTTTGGCACCGCCCCGGAATAGGAGCCGTAACTGGTCGTCGAATCGCTGATCTGGCAAAAATAGCCCCATTTCGGAATGTCTGTTTGCAAGAGGTCTTGGTGAAGCATCGGGACGACGCAAATCGGAAAATCGCCAGCAATTCCTCCACCGATTTGAAAAAAACCTATCGAATTTTGCCGGCTGACGTCCGAATACCATTTTGCTAGCTCCATCATGTATTCTGTGCCGGAGCGCACAATGTCTGGATTTTTTATTTCTCTAACCTACCAAATTCAAAAATTCGTGTCGAGCGTTTTGACCTTCAACCGCGGCTCTGGATACGGAAGCTCACACGAACTTGCCCGGATTCAAAATGCCTTTCGGATCGAGCGCGTGTTTCACAACGCAATGGAGTTCACGCGCTTCCGGGGAAACCGCCAGCGGCCACCAGCGTTTCTTGGCCAGGCCGATGCCGTGTTCGCCGCTGATGGCACCACCCCAAGCGATGACTTGCGCAAACAGTTCGTCGAGCGCGGCTTCACTGCGGCCCTCGGCGCCGGGTTGAGTGAAGTCCACCATGACGTTGGTGTGGATGTTGCCGTCGCCGGCGTGGCCGAAACACGCGACGGGCAGGCCATGTATCCTTTGCAGGTGCGCCGCGAACTTGAAAAGGTCTTCGAGCCGGCCGCGCGGTACGACAATGTCCTCGTTCAACTTTGTGAGGCCGGTGTCGCGGAGGGCGTAGGAAAATTCGCGCCGGATTTGCCAGACCGCCTCACATTCCTTGTTGCCGAAGCCGCGCTCGACAAACAGCGGCTTCTGCCGGCGGATGATTCGTTCCAAATCCTTCAACTCGCGCCGGACGGAATCTTCCTGGCCATCCAATTCGACAATCAGATGGGCGCGGCAGCCGCGCAGGCGTTCGCTTTTGGTGCGTTGGTAAGCGGCGGCGAGGGTGAATTCATCGGCCAGTTCCAGCGCACAGGGCAAAAATCCGGCGGCCAAAATCGCTTGCAGCGCGCGCACGGCATTTTTCATGGAGCCAAAACCGACGGCGAGATTCGCCCGGAACGGCGGGAGTGGAATCAATTTCAACGTGGCTTCGGTGATGACACCGAGCGTGCCTTCGGAGCCGACAAAAAGACGATGGAGATCGTAGCCGGTCTTGTTTTTGTGCGTGCGGCCGCCGAGCCGGACGACGGTCCCGTCGGCGAGGACGACTTCAAGGCCGAGAACATAGTCGCGAGTGACGCCGTATTTGAGGCAGCGCGGGCCGCCGGCGTTGGTGGCGATGTTACCGCCGATGAAATTGTCCGCGCGGCTGGCGGGGTCGGGCGGATAAAAGAGCCCGCGTTTCTCGACCGTCGCCTGCAATTTTTCCGTGACGACCGCGGGTTCAACGACGGCGACAAAATCGGCGGCGTTGATTTCCTTGATGTGATTCAGGCGTTCGAGCGAGAGCACGATACCGCCGCGCACGGGTACGCAACCACCGACGTAGCCGTGGCCCGCGCCGCGCGCGGTGACGGGAATCCGGTGCCGGCTGGCGAAGCGCAGAATGGCCGAGACGGATTGGGTGGAGCGGGGCAGGGCAACGGCGTCGGGTTGGTGCGAGGCGAACCATTTGTCACCGGCATATTTTGCCAGCGTTGGCGGATCCAAAACGATTTCGCCCGGCAGGATTTTTTTCAGGCGTCGGAGCAATTTAGATTTTGGAGGAGTCATTCGGCGGGTGCGTTAAGAAATTCTTTGGCGTCGGCGGCTTCGGCTTCGGGCACCTGCACATGGATGCCGCCGGCGGCCAGCGCGTAGCCGTCAATGCTCAACGCGGAGAGTTCGTTGGCGACAAACGGGTGAAAACCCGCCGCCTCGAGCCGGGAACGCGCCAGTTGCGCGTCGGCAGGATTGAAGGCGGTCAGGACGGTGACGAAATCCATGATGCGGTGGTTCGGAAACTCATCGGGTGATGAAGCTGGTGTCGGGTTTTGAACCGGAACTCTGCTGGAAATCGGTGAAGACAATGATGCCGGCGCCGGTCTGGAGCAGGGTTTGCACCTGCACTTCGACCTGCTGGCCGATGTGCGCCTGGCCGTTGTTGACCACGACCATCGTGCCGTCCGGCAGGTAGCCGATACCTTGTCCCTTGTCCTTGCCTTCGCGCACGATTTTCAATTGCAGCGTTTCACCGGGGAGCAAGGTGACTTTGAGACATTTGGCGACCTCGTGGAGGTTCACGTAATTGACCTTCTGCAACTGGGCGACCTTGGCGAGGTTGTAATCGTTGGTGTAGAGCCTGGCGTTCAGATTGCGCGCGAGGCGGACGAGTTTGGCGTCCACTTCCTTTTCCTCGGGAAAATCGCCGTCGTGGATGCGGACTTCGATGTGGGTATTGCGTTGGATGCGATTGAGCATTTCAAGTCCACGCCGGCCGCGGGCGCGTTTAATGGCATCGGCGGAATCGGCGATTTGCTGGAGTTCCCGGAGCACAAAACGCGGCACGACGACCAGGCCTTCGAGGAAATGGGCCTCAATCAAATCGGCGATGCGCCCGTCAATGATGACGCTGGTGTCGAGCAACAGCAGGTTGTCCGGCTTGTTTTGGGGCGAGAACCGGACGAACGGGATGATGAGCGAGAAATCCTCCTTGTTGCTGCGCATGGCGAGGATGATGCCGATGTAGCCAAAGCCGAGGAACAGGCAGAGCCGGACGAGCCAGCGGGTTTTTTCGTCGGTATCTTCAAACAGGCCGGAACGATCAATGAGGATCGCGACGAATATGCCGAGCAGGAGGCCAAAGGTCGTTGCCGAAAATGCGCGGAGCGAAAAGCCCTTGAGCATTTCGTCAAGTGCAATCAGCAATCCGCCGAAGCCGAAGCCGATGAGCATGCCGATGATCGCGCCGTGCTGCACGCCGACGTATTCCGGCCGGACCTGGCTGAGGGCGTAGCCGCCCGTCGTGCAAAGCGCCAGGAACAAAAGACGAGTGGCCCAAAGTGGAGTCATGATTCAAGGAGAAACGGATGTGGGCAACGGCGCGTTGGTGTGGACCGGCTCATGGTGCCAGAGAAAATGCCACAAACCGAGTTGATTCAAGTTGCTGGAGGCGATGGCAAGGTTATAGGCGATGGCTTGCACGTTTGTGGACAATGGTTCGTTTTGCAATGCCGTGCCGGCAAATCCTTTGCCGGATTGCAAATCGTCGGCCAATTTTTTCAAAACTTCGGTGGAGGATTCAATGTTTTTTATCGCAGCGGTGATTTCCGGGCCATTGGTCGTCACCACGCCCTGGGCGGAATCGGCCAGGCGTATCAAATCCTGCGAGAGGAAAACGGCATTGCTCACGGCGAGGTTGACTTGCGGACTGTTCGTGGCAATGAGCGCGTCAACGTCGCTGACCGTGCCCAGAGCCTGCTCGGAAAACGAACGCATGTTGTTCACCACCATCGTGAAATTGGTGAGCGTCTGCTCGTTCAACACCACGCGGCGCAAATCCGTCACCGAGGCGTCCAATTTTTTTGCGGTTTCATCAATGCGCTGGATGAAGCCGGACGCCGAGCGCGCGACTTCCAGCAGGTTGAACGGTTCCTGGCATTCCACATCCGCGCCGTCCTGCAAAACCGGCGGCGCATTGGAGGTGGGGATGACCGAAACGTATTGGTCGCCGAGGAAGCCGGATTGCTCGATGACGAAGCGCGCGTCGTGATAAATTTTGCAGCTTTTGTAAATTTTCAGGAGGATCGTCACGCTTTTGCCGTCTTCGGCGAGCTGGATGTCGGAGACGCCGCCGACCTGTACGCCGGAGAGCAGCACGCCGGCGCGTTGCTTGAGGCCGCCGACGTTCGAGGCGTGCAGGCGCAGTTCATAAGTGCCGCGAAAAATGCTGGTGCCCTTGCTGAACTGGATCAGCAACACGGCCAACAGCACCAGTCCGACAAGCACGAACAGGCCGACTTTGGTTTCCAGACGCGATTTATCCATGACTCAAAGCGGAGTTTCCTTCGGATCGGCAACGCCGTCAACGAATTGTCGCACCACCGGGTCCTGCGACGCAAAAAATTCATCTGGCGCGCCGCTCGCGTAAATCTTTTTGTTGTGCATCATCAGCACGCGCTGGCCGCCGCGCCGCGCCGTCCGCATGTCGTGCGTGACGATGACCGTTGTCACCTTCAGCCGGTCGCGCACGCGCAACATCAGTCGGTCAATGCTGTCGGCCACAATCGGGTCCAGCCCGGTCGTCGGCTCGTCGTAAAGCACGATTTGCGGTTCATACACAATCGCGCGCGCCAGGCCGACGCGCTTCCGCATGCCGCCGGACAATTCCGCCGGGTTCTTGTTTTCTGTGCCCGGCAAATCCACCATTTCCAGCGTCTCAGCCACGCGCCGGGCGATTTCCGTCTCGGTCAGATGTTCGTGCCGGCGCAAACCGAACGCCACATTTTCCGCGACTGTCATCGAATCAAACAACGCCGAACCTTGAAACACCATGCCGAATTTCCGGCGCACGCGCAGCAACTGGCGTTCATTCATCGGCACGATGTTTTCGCCGTCAATCAGCACCTCGCCCGCGTCCGGCTGCAACAGGCCGATGAGGTGCTTGAGCAAAACGCTTTTGCCGCACCCGCTGCGCCCGATGATGGCGACTGATTCGCCATTTTCAATCCGAAAGCTGATGCCGTCCAGCACCAGTTGCGTGCCGAAACTTTTCTGCAAATTTCGCGCCTCAATCATAACAAACTCGCGATTTTGCCCAGCACCAGCGTCAGGAAAAAGTTTGAGATGAGGATGGTGATGGATGAATACACCACCGCCTCTGTCGTTGCGCGCCCGACGCCTTCCGCGCCCAGCCGGCAGGTCAAGCCTTTGTAACAACTGATGAGCGCGATGATGCCGCCGTAAATGAACGCCTTGATCAGCCCAATCACCACGTCAATGTCGTGCGTGTATTTCAGCATGTTGACCCATGAATACGTTGCGTCAATGCCGAGCAGGTAAACACCAACGAGGTAACCCGCGCCGATGCCGACGCAGATGGATTCGACGGTCAGCAACGGCAGCGCGATGTGCGCCGCGACGAGCCGCGGCACAACGAGATAATCCACCGGATGCGTGGCCAGCGTGCGCAGCGCGTCAATCTGTTCCGTCACCCGCATCGTGCCGAGTTCGGCGGCGATGGCCGCGCCGACGCGCCCGGCGACCATCAACGCCGTGAGCACCGGCCCGAGTTCGTCGCACAAGGAAACGCCGACAACCGCGAGCGTGGCCGTGTCCATTTTGACCTTGTGAAACTGGTAATACGTCTGCGCGGCGAGCACCATGCCGGTAAACGCGCCGGTGACGAGCACCACCGCCTGCGATTTCACGCCGATGAAAAAAATCTGGTAGAGCAAATCGCGCCACGCGATTTTGAACGTGACCAAGGACAGGAACGCTTCCTTGCCCAGCAAGGCGACCCGGCCCAGTCCGGCGAGCCATTCGGCGATCCACTTGTTGGCGGCAAAATTCATCGCGCCTCACAAAATAGCAAACCGGCGCGCCCTTTGGCCAGCGTTTGATTTTTTGAAGCCGCGGACAGGATTTCCGCGTTCCAAAAATCGAAACGGCAGAACGCCATCCTCCCGAGGGAAATCCGCCGGGACAGTTTTTGACGGTGGTGAAAAATTTTACGGCGCGGCGGCGGCGGCCTTTTGCCGGACGGTGAGATAATCCAGGTATTCAATCAGCCGTGGTTTCATTTCCTTGCGCGGAACGATGGCATCAATGAGTCCGTGGTCGAGGAGGAATTCGGCGGTTTGAAAACCGGGCGGCAATTCGGCTTGTGTTGTGTCCTTGATGACGCGCGGGCCGGCAAACCCAATCATCGCGCCCGGCTCGGCCAGAATCAAATCGCCCAGGCTCGCGAAACTCGCCATCACGCCCGCCGTCGTCGGATGGGTGAGCACGCTGATGTAGGGCAGGCGGTGTTGCGCGTGGTAGGCGAGGGCGGCGGAGGTCTTGGCCATTTGCATGAGGCTGAACATGCCTTCATACATCCGCGCGCCGCCGCTCGTGGAAATGATGATGACGGGCAGTTCCTTTTCCGTCGCGCGTTCGATGAGCCGGGTGAGTTTTTCACCGACGACCGAGCCCATCGAGCCGCCGAGAAAATCAAAGTCCATCACGCCGAGCGCCGCGCGGTGCGCGCCGATTTTGCAGATGCCGGTGAGGACCGCGTCCTTGAGCGTCGTGGATTTCTGGTATTCCTCCAGTTTCGCCTTGTAGGTGGCCACGCCGTTGAAGTTGAGCACGTCCACGCTCGTCATTTCCGCGTCCATTTCCTCAAAGGTGCACGTCTCGACCAGCGAATGGATGCGTTCGCGCGAGCTGATGGGAAAATGGTGACAGCACTTCGGGCAAACCTTCAGGTTTTCGTCCAGTTCCTTGTCATAGACCATCGTGTTGCACTTCGGACATTTCGTCCAAAGTCCCTCCGGGATGTCGCGCTTTTTGGATTTGGAGCCGGACGGCTTGAGCTTTTTCGGCAACGGCGCCTTGTTGGGCGACGGCGGCGTCAACCCCGGTTCGACCGTTTCGATGCCAAGCGTCTTTTTGGTAAAAGTAGTCGTGCCCATCTACAATCAAATCATACTAAAGTCCACGCGCCACTGTCCAGACGCAAACTTCACCCGCGCCAGCGGCCAGAAGCTCCTGCGCGCACGCGCTCGTGGTCGCGCCCGTCGTGAAAACGTCATCCACCAGAATCACCCGTTCCCCGTCCAGCCGCGCGCCGTCGCGCATCGCAAACGCGCCGCGCATGTTCGCCGCCCGCTGTTGCCTCGTTAACCGCGTCTGGGTGCTGGTAAATACGACGCGCCGGAGCAGCTTTTTGTTCACCCGGATTTTTGCGGCGGCGCCGAGATGAACGGCCAGGCGTTCGGCTTGGTTGAATTCCCGTTCGCGCTGCTTCAGTGGGTGCAACGGCACGGGCACAATCAGATTCCAGTTTTGTCCCCGCAACGCAGGAACGGTTTCGCGCAAAAGCAGGCCGGCAAGAAACGGCTCGAACCACAGAGCGCGCTGGTATTTGTAGCGATGGATAACCTCCAGGACCGCGCCACGCGCGACCACTGCCGACCGCGCCGCGCTGAAGTACAGTTTCATTTCCCGGCAATTCGCGCATTCGAACGGTGCCGTCAAATCGCCTTCAAATGGCAGGCCGCACCGCTCGCAGAAGGGCGGTTTGATGAACCGCACGTGCGACCAGCAACGCCCGCAGACGTAGCCTTCCTTCGCCGTGGCGCGCTCTTCGCCGCAAAGCTGGCAGATTTCAGGATATAAAAAGCCGAGGCTGACATTCATCCAGGTTTGGAACGATGTGGCGGCGGTCGTCATGATGAAATGGAAAACGCCGGACGCTTGTTCAGGACCGGCAGGCGGTTGGAAACGGCGAGCGTGAGCACGAGCACGACAAACGCCAGCCAGCCGTCAATCATTTTGCCCGTGCCCCAAAACCAGGCGGCAGTTTGCGGAACGTCGGCGGTGAACGCGCCGAAAAGTTTGAGCCAGAAAATCCAGCCCGCGTGCAGGCCGATGGAAAAGTAAAGATTGCCCGTGCGCTGATAGGCGAGGCCGAGCAGCACGCCCGCCAGCGTCAGGGTGAAGAAGCCCGGAACCAGCGCGTGAAAATCCGCAAAACCGGCCAGCAGTCGCGGCAGCAGTTCGAGGCCGGAATACCAAGCCACCGCGCCGGCGAAATCGGCGCGCTGGAGAAAATGCACGAGCGCGTAAATCAGGCTGCTCAACACCAGCGCCAGCGGCCAGTAAAACATGCGGCGCAGCCCGCCGAACACGCCGCCCCGAAACAGAATTTCCTCGAGTGTGGCAACCACCGCTGCCGATCCCGCCGCGCTCAAAACAATCCCGATGATTTTTCCCGCCGAAGCGCCTCCCGTCAGCGCACGCCCGCCGGAGACCAAAACGATTCCCGCGACCACCGCGAGCGAGACGAAACCGAGCAAAAGGCCGCCGAACAATTTTTTTGACTGGCCGTAGGGCGGAACGAGACCGGTTTCGCGCAGCGATTTTGCGCCGAGCGCGCGCAACAACGGCCACACGCCGGCCAGGGCGAGAATCAAAAAGGAACGATCCAGGAAACGATGGAACGGTGCGCTGGCGAGTTTGGGAACGGAATGGGCGAAATGCTGCGCGAACCAGTAAAGCCAGGGCGCGAACAATGCGCCGCCGAAAAACACCACGACAATGTAGATGACCAGCGCCCAAAGAGGCCGCATGACCGGATGATAAACGCGGCGGCGATTCGCGCCAAGCGCGAATTCCTGTCACCCGATGCAGTTGGTCAGCGTCTAAAATCCCGGAGTGAACAGGTTTTGTTGGCATTTGCGGACGTGATGTGTTATGGCTTTGGCGGAAATGGCAAAAGGTTCACAAAGCACGGCAGGTCCCGGAGAAACGACGCAAAAAAAGTTCGGGCGGTTTTATCTTCAGGAACTTCTGAACAATGGCGGCATGGCGGAAATCTGGCTGGCCACCGACGGTCGCGGCAAACCTTATGCCTTGCGGCGGTTGCGGGATGGTTTGCGATTCAATCTCCTGGCGCGCCGGCGCTTTCTCCGCGGCTGCGAAGTGTTAGCACACCTGAATCAAAGCGAATACGTCGTCGGCTACGTCGAGCACGGCAAAATGGAGGGGACGCTTTATATGCTGATGGATTACGTGGAGGCGGAAAATTTGAAGATGCTTTTTGCGCGGCATGACCTGGTGCTGACCGAAAACGTGGCGCAAATCCTCATTGACATGGCCCTGGGCCTCACGGATGTGCATGAAAGCGGTTACATGCACCTCGATTTCAAACCTGAAAATGTCCTCGTGTCGCGCAACGGCAGCGTGCGGTTGATTGATTTTGACCTCGCCCAGCCGATTCCCGAAAAGCCGAAGAAAATGTCCAAGAATCCCGGCACGCCGGCTTACATGGCGCCGGAACAATTGCAGCGCAAGCCCATTGACCCGCGCGCGGACATTTTTGCCTATGGCGTGGCGGCCTACGAACTGGTGACGAACCAAAAGCCCTTCGCCGGCGATACGCCCGGCGAAATTCTGGCGCGCCAGCTCGATCTCTCAGGCCCGACACCGCCGCGCGAGCACAACCCTGATATTCCTGCCGCGCTCGAAAAGGTCATATTGAAATGCATCGCGCGCGATCCCGACCGGCGTTATCCGTTCATGAGCGTCCTCGTCCGTGATTTGCAGAACGCATTGTATTTGTGACGGGGCGGAGCGCCGGAGGCGCGTTAGAGAATAGTCCACGGTGAAACCGTGGGAAAACGTTGGATGCATATAAGCCCCGGCAGGGGCGGAAGAGTGATTTTGTTGTCTGTCGCCCCTGCCGGGGCTTGTGATTTTTTGTTTTCTTTATCCCACGGCTGATCGCCGTAGGCTATTATCTTTTGCCGCTCCGCGGCTGTCATTCGGTTCGAAGCTAACTACCCCAGCAGCCGCTTGAACTGTCGTGCGACTTCCTCAATCGTATCCGTCTGAGCATGACAAGGCGTGATATTGAACCTCAAGGGATTTCAAGCCGGTAGAAGTTCTGGCGGTTGGTCTTCGGCACGGTCACCTGATACAGAATGTTGCTGACAACGGGTATGTTCGTCACCGTCACCCAGTTGGTTGTAAGCAGGTTGGTGGTTTGTTGCAGGTTGAAACCGGCGGCATTAGTCGGCCACTGGATCAGCGCCTGATTGCCGAGAAGGCTGATGCTCAACCAGGGCGGACCGGCGACCTGGACTGATTGCGAAATGTAAATGGAACCATAAACCGCTCCGGCGATGATTTTACTCCCGTCACCGGACATGGCCACCGGCTGCCAAGCGGCGATGGGCGCAAGATTCGTCGCCCACATCGTTCCCGAATTGGTCGAGACAAGCACGAGTCCTGTGTTGTCCACAGCCACGAATTTGGTTCCATCCGCCGACGATGCCACGGAGGACCAGCTTGTATTGACAGCACTATTTGAACTCCACGTCAGTCCCGAATTCGTCGAGAAATAAATCAGGCCCGGCGTGTAATACTCGGCATTGGGCTGCGACGCCGCCACCAAACGGGTGCCATCGGCAGAGGAGGCAACCGACACCCACGTTCCTGACGGAGCGGCTGACGACCACGTTGAACCGGAATTGGTCGAGATATAAATATAGCCGGGAACGGCGCCATAATAACCAAAGGAAGAAAAGTTCTGGGCCGCAACCATCTTGGTCCCATCTCAGGAACAAGCCACCGACGACCATCCTCCAGCCGTTGGCGCGTTGCCCCCCGGCGCCCAGGTTATGCCCGAATTCGTCGAAACATAAATCGGACCGCTCTCAAGGGCACCGCCGCACACAACCGCCAGCGTGCTGCCGTTGGAGGAAACCGCGGCAGAGACCCAATTGGAAGCCGTCACGCTGGTCAACTGCCAGGTCGCGCCCGAATTCGTGGAAATTTCAACATACTCGGCGGCAGCGACCAGTTTGGTCCCATCGGGCGAACTGGCGATACCCAACGCGCCATTGGTGTTCGGCGCTGGCACGAGCGCCCAGGTTGTGCCCGAATTCGTGGAGAGATAAACCGGGGCATTCGCGCCGATGATAATATCATTATTACCGGCACTGGCCACCAGTTTGGTGCCATCCGCCGAGGAGGCGATGGATTGCCAGAAATTCGTACCGGGCGCGCCGGAGCGTACCCAGGAAGTCGTCGCCGCATCCGTGAAAATCCCATCGCCGTTGACCGCCACCACCGTCTTGCTGCCATCCGCCGACGAGGCGGCAGAAGCCCAGTTCTTCTCAAGTGTGGCGGTGGTCGTCCAGTTCGCTCCGGCATTGGTTGAACTCAGAATGACACTGGCGGAAGGAGTGCCGTAGGGGGTGCGCAAAAGTCCGAAGGCCGCCAGGTTCATTCCATCCGCCGAGGAAGCCACGCATTGCCAATTATAGCCCGCGCCCAGGTTGGTGGTGGCGGAGTTGGGAATCCAGGTCGTTCCTGAATCCGGTGAAGTGTAGATTGGAGCAGGAAAATGATTTCCATCGCTTGAAGCCGCGGCCGCCAGCCGGGTGCCGTCGGCCGAGCGAGCCACCGAAGCCCAGTAACTGCTTGGCGCGGTGGTCGGATTCCAAGTGTTGCCTGAATCAGTTGAGACATAAATCGGCCCGGGGCTGTAGTTGCCGATGTCTGGATCGCTGGTGACCGCGGCCACCAGCAGAGTGCCGCCCGCCGAGCAAGCCACCGAAGCCCAGGCATTGCTGGGGGCGCTGGTCAAGTTCCAAGTGTTGCCGGAATCGGTTGAGACATAAATCGGCCCCGGATTGCCGCTTGAATCCTCAATGGCCACGGCCACAACTTTGGTTCCGTCCGCCGATGCGGCCACGCCATGCCAAACCATTCCACTCAGCGAGGCATTCGTCGCCCAGGAAGCCCCGGAATTGGCTGAAGCAAAAATCCCACTGCCGCTCACCACCACCAGCTTGGCGCCGTTCGTGGACGAAGCGACATAACCGCCGACCCCTGGAAGGTTCAGGCTCCAAGTTGAACCGGAATTCGTCGAGACGTAAGTGTCATCACCCGACGCGATGAGCTTCGTCCCGTCTGCCGATGAAGCGACCGATAGCCAGTCGGCAAGCGGCGCGCCCGTTTGCGTCCAGACCTGGGCGGACATGGGATTAGTGACTGTGAATAAGCTGCCAAATGCAGCCAAGGCCAAAAGCTGGTTTTTCATATTCTGATTCTGTTTTGTTGCGGGTAAAAATATTGCTGGCAGGCCGGTTGCTCCGGAACCTTCTGGCGTTTCCGGCACAATTGCGCTGCTTCGACTCGTTGGTTTTGAGCCTTTTACAGCACTGCAATTTACTCACAGTTTTCATATTCGGTCAATCCACAGATATTGTTTTTTGATTGGCCAAGGAGGGTGATTTTTGAGAATATAGGCTGGCGGAACGCAGACTGATCTGGACCAGGAGTTAAAAACGAAAGGCCAAGTCCGACCGGCTGCCGACTTGCAGGCATCCTTCACACCAACCGCTTGAACTGTTGCGCGACTTCTTCGAGCCAATCGTTGCCGGGCAGGGCGTAGGGGCGGAAGGTTTCGATGGAGCCTTCCCGGTCGTTGTAGAGGAGCGCGCGATGCAGCCCGAGCGTGCTGGCGTTGGGAGCGTCAATCAAACTGGCGGAATCACCGGCGCTCATCTGGAACAGCACGCGCATTTCAAATTCACTCATCGTTTTCCGGCCCAGGAACCGGTTCACGTTGTTGTAGGTGTCGCAGGTGGCAATCACATGGAAACCGCGCCCGGGACCCTCGCTGATTAAGTTTTGAAGCACGGCTGCCGGCTGCACGGTACCCCCGCTGTCGCCGCTCGAAAAGCCGAATTCGTCCTCCTGCCGCAGTTTTTTGAAATTCTGCAGACCATGGATGAGAAAAAATGTGTCGGGCGCTTTGGCGGACTGCTCATCATCCGAACGATTTTTCAGGTCGGTGGCCAGGCGGCCCATCGTTTCCGGCAGTTCGCCGTGTGCCACGCGGACAATTTCGTGCGGGAGAACGCGGAGGACGCGCTCCAGAAATTCGCGTTGCGGGACGCCGGGCGGTGTGCTGTCGAGCAGGAAGAACCGCGCGGTTCCCCTGGGATACTGCGCGGCCAGCGACACGAGCGCGACGGACAAAATCGTCAGCGCGGGTTCCTCGCTTTGGCCGGCGACCAGCAGGTTGCTGCCGCTTTGCCGTTGGAAAACCGCTTCGGTCGGTCCTTTGATGGCGTTCGGTGCGCCCAGCCAGATGCGCGACCGGGCCGGCGCTTTGACAGATTTTTTCTGGAGCAGCGCGCGCAACGGAATGTTCTCCTTGATGTCCGCCGGCGCGTTGCCTTCAAATACAAACGGGCCCGGATACTGGTTTGCCTTCTGGTCAGCGCGCTGGCGGATGGTCGCGAGAAAACGGTCGCGCACTTCTTCTGGCAGCCAGACCGTCTGAAACGGGCTGTTGCCTTCGATGGAACCGGCGGCATCGTTGTAGATGCCTTCGCCGGGACGCGAGAGCAGGCGCGGCGCCGGGTTGTCCTGGTCCATGATCAGGTACGCATCCGCCTCATTGCACATGAGCGCGATGCGGATGACCATCTGGCCGATGGTGGCGCGGGCGAGTGTGTAGGCGCCGCCGAGCGTTTGCGAACCGAGCAGCACGTGGATGCCGAAGGCGCGGCCCTGCCGGACAATGCGGTCGAGCAACACGGCAGCGCCCTGGGCCACCCGGTCTTCTTCGGTAAAATATTCCTGGAACTCGTCAATAATCAGCAGCGCGCGCGGCATCGGCTCGGTCCCACCCGCTTTTTTGTAACCGGCAATGTCCTGCACGCCGAGCTGGCGGAACAAATCGCCGCGACGGCGCAATTCCGCGTCCACGCGTTCCAGCACGCTCAATCCGAACTCGCGGTCGCTTTCGATGGCGACAACTTTTGCATGCGGCAACCGGCGGGTGGCGTAGCACTTGAACTCGACGCCTTTCTTGAAGTCCACCAGATAAAACTCGACCTGCTCCGGGCTGCACCACAGCGCGAGGTTGGTGATGATGACGTGGAACAAGGTGGACTTGCCCGAACCGGTCTTGCCGGCAATCAACGCGTGCTGGCGCGTGCCTTTGCCGATTTCGAGACGCTGCAGCTTGGTTGCGCCGGAACGTCCGATGGGCACGGTGAGTTCCTCGGACGTCTCCTCCGTCCAGAGTTTGGCCGGCGGGGGAGCCACCTGCTCGAAAGGCACTTCGACGCGATTTGAATCCCGGCCGCTTTCGCCCACGCGACGCAAAAATTCCGTCACGAATTCCGGCGGCGGCGGAGTGTCGAGCGTCAGGCGCGTTCCGCCGGGTTGATGGTCCGCCAGTTTGAAATCGTTTTCACCCCGGACAAGGCATACGCTGCTTTTCCGTAGTTCGTCGGCCACGAAACCCTGGGGCAAGGCGTGGCGGCGATCCCAATGAATCAACGTGAATACGCCGCAGCGGGCGCCGCTGGTGGCGATGTTGATGAGGCGGCGGCCGGCGGTTTCGCTGAAGTTCACCGGGAAATCGGCGATGACGAGAAAATGATATTTCTCCGCGATGGTGCCGGCCTGGGCGTTGTATTCTGCGATGGTTTCGTATTCGTTGCGGAGATACATCTGGATGACCTTTTCCATGTGCTCGTTCAACTCCGCCAGCTTTTCCTCGAGCTGGGCGGTTTGCGTCCAAATGCGGCTGTTGATGTGGCTCTCCTCATAATCGGCCAGATGCATGAGGCCGGCGAAGTTCTGGCCCAGCCCGACCGGATCAAAAATGGTGAAGCTTAACTTGCCGGGCGGATGGGTCGAAAGGAGACGGAAAATGATGTTGTTGATGGCCGCCATCGCTTCTTCGCCTCCGGTCTTGGCCGTTTCAAAAATGATGGAGCCTTGGGCCGGATATTTGAGCGTGAGCGGGACGGAAAAATTGGCAGGGAAGGGCAGGGCCAGGCGTTTGTCCTTCGGCATGGTTTCAGCCAGTTTCCCGGTGTCCACTTCCATGCGCCCGAATTTCGCCGCGTTTTTGAATTCTGCCGGGAGCGTCCACTGTTTCCAGACTGGATGCTGCCATCCGGGGAAAAGTTCCTCCGCCGCGGCATCGGCTGCGCGGAGGGTTTTGTGGATGGGCTGGATGCAATTTTCCCATTCCTCAGCCAGCGCCTGCCAGCGGGCCTGGAGGTCCGCGTTCAGTTTCGCTGCTTTCGCCTCGTGAACTCCGGTCAGTTGTCCGGTCTTCGCTTCCGCCTCCTGCCGCAGGCGCGCAACGTTGCCAGCGTGGGCGCGTTCGAGCTGGCTCGATTTTGCGCGGCTGAGTTGCTCGTTTTTTTGCAGGGCGCGGGACGCCTTTTCATCAACTGCCTGTGCCCGGCTGCCGCGCGTGCCCACGGCCTCCTTTACGGTTTGCTTCCACTGTTGGTTGAGAGTGCGGCTGGTGTTTTCGAATTCGGCCTGGACTCGTTCCTGTTCCTGCCGGCAGCGCAGATCGGCTTTTTCAAGGCAAACGTCATGCAACCGTCGCGCCGTTGCCAGATGGCGGGCAATCGTTATGGCGGCCGGCCCGGCCCGGTGTCCTCCATACAGGTAAATCGCCAGCGCGATCACAAAAAGACCCGCCAACGCCACGCCGGTTTCGCCCTGGGAAATGGAATTCAAGCCGGCTTGCCTGAGCAGAACGGGTGCAAAGGCGAAAAGCAGCAGGAGCGCAATCAAGAGCAGCCACATCGGGAAAAACCTGAAAAATCGCGGCAGCGGAAATTGTTTGAAGCCGTCCAACTCACGGCGGATGGCCGCAGGCAGGCGGTGAAGTTTCTCCAATAATTGATATTCATCCGGGGTCTGGTCGGGTTCCGGCCATTGCCGGTTGGGAGAAAGCAGCCTGCGAAATTTGCCGTAGCCGCGAAAGGCTCTTCGGGCTTTTTCCTCCAGCAGGTTGAAAGCCTCGCGACTTTCAGCCAGTTCGGTTTTGAAGTCCGCCAGGGTCGCAACGGCCTTTGCCAGTCCCGCTTCACGGTTGCGTTCCGCCTGGGTCGAACCTTCCTGTATTTTTTGCTTTCGGCGTCCTTCGCGTCCACCGACTCCTTCCCGGACCTGCTTGGTGACAACAAGGTGGGCCTGGGTGATCCGCGATTTCCGCCTTTCAAATTTGGAGCGCCATTCGCCCTTTTCAATTTGAAATGCAGCCCCGGCGGCGGCGATGGCCACCGCCAAACGTGACGCCTGTTCCTGCGAGGCCGTTTCAAATGCCTTCGCTTCCGCGGCGGACCTGACTCGAAATTCGCCGGCCAGTTTTTCCTCCCGGGCGGCAAAATCCTGGATGGCGCTTCGGAGCCGGTCCAGAAGCGCCAGCGTTTCATTTAATCCCAGATGGCTGTTCACAATGTCGGTTGCCAAAGCCTAAACGAAAATCTTTCGGCGGGCGAGTGTCTTCGCGCGCCAAAATGGACCTGCTTGAACCGCTGTTGTCCTGAATCGTCGGATTGACGCAATAAAATTTCCGCCGCACAATCTCCGCATGGCAAAAAAGGCCGCTGCAAGAGGTAGGGCTGACCTGCCGGTCAGCCAAGACGCGCAGCAGCGCGTCCCTACCAAATTGAAATCGTCCTCCCTCCTCGACACCCGCGTCATTTATTGCGGCGACAATCTGGAACAACTCGCCAAGCTGCCCGAAGCCTGCGTTGACCTCATTTACATTGACCCGCCCTTTAATTCCAACCGCAACTACGAAGTCTTTTGGGGTGAGACCAAGGAGAAGCGGGCCTTTGAAGACCGCCACGAATCCACCCGCGCCTACATTGACTACATGCGCCCGCGCTGCGTGCAACTCGCCCGCGTCCTCAAAAAGACCGGCAGCTTTTATTACCACTGCGACTGGCACGCCAGCCACTACGTCAAGGTCATGCTCGACCAGATTTTTGGCGAAAATAATTTCATCAATGAAATTATCTGGAAGCGGCAATCATCGCACAGCGACGCAAAGCAAGGCTCAAAACATCTTGGCCGGCTTCACGACAGTATTTTCCTTTACAGCAGCGGAGGTGAATATTTTTTCAAACATCTATACCAGCCTTACAACGAAGAATATGTCGAAAGTTTCTATCGGCATGTAGAACCAAAAACAGGTCGCCGCTATCGCCTCGGTGATCTGACAGCACCGGGTGGTGCTGCCCCGTCGAAAGGGAATCCTCACTACGAGTTCTTGGGCGTCACGCGCTATTGGCGGTACAGCAAGGAAAATATGGAGAAGCTCTACCGTGAAGGC
Organism: uncultured Verrucomicrobiae bacterium; assembly: GCA_963842445.1. Taxonomy (GTDB): domain Bacteria; phylum Verrucomicrobiota; class Verrucomicrobiia; order Limisphaerales; family UBA11358; genus UBA11358. The sequence continues at coordinate 128,692 of CAWJHF010000015.1, forward strand.
CGCATCGTACAAACGAAACCCGGAACTGTGCCGCAATACAAACGTTACCTCGACGAAGGCAAAGGTGTACAGCTCGGTTCTGTGTGGGGCGACATCAATCCGATTCACCCAAGCGATGATGAGCGGCTTGGTTATCCAACGCAGAAACCGCTAAAACTTCTGGAACGTATTATCGAAATCAGCAGCGAGGAAAACGACATCGTGCTTGATGCTTTCTGCGGTTGCGGCACGGCACTCGTCGCGGCGCAGAATTTGAAACGTCAATGGATTGGCATTGATATTTCGCCCACCGCTTGCCGTGTCATGGCCAAACGGTTGCGTGACGTATGCGGTTTGCCGGAAGACGAATCGCTCTGGAAAGTAGGTCGTGGCTTCGTTGTGCGTAATTTGCCATGGAGCGAGGAAAAGTTGCACGATATTCCGCCGTTTGAATTTGAGAACTGGGCCGTCATCGCCCTCGGCGGCATCCCGAACAAAGTCCAGGTCGGCGACATGGGCGTGGATGGCCGCATCTATCCCGTTTCGTCCACCGCCACGCCGTACAGGTTAAAGGAAGGCGAATTGGGGTTGAAAGAACGCTGGTATCCCATCCAGGTGAAACAAAAAGACAAAGCCGGTCGCCCGGACATAGATTCCTTTGAAGCCATGATGATGCGCGAAGATTGCGAGAAAGGCTTTTTCGTGTCGTTCGATTATTCGTCAGACGCGTTGCAGGAAATTGAATCGTTCTTCAAGCGCAGCCATAAAGTCATCGTCGCTCTGACCGTGAAGGAAATCCTGGACGAGCACATTGCGAAGAAATTGGCGTGAAAGAAAGGACGTAAAAATGAAACGAGTTAGCGATTATTCAAGCCATCTACTGGACAGAGATTTCATTGAAAGTGTGATCAAAAAATGGAGGCCCCGTTCGTTTAATTTGAGTGAAAAGGAGCAAGAACAAGACCTGTTTATTTATCTCAAACAGACTCTCCCCAGCGTGCCGATTACTACACAATACGGAATTGCCAAGGGCAAAGCTGATATTGTAATCCAAGATGAGCATGTCATTGAACTGAAGTTGCCGTTTATTGACGATGTTCTCGAATTTGACCGTTGCATAGGGCAGATGGAACGCTATCGGCAAAAATGGGTGGATTTGGATCGCGGTTCAGTTCATCTTGTAATTGTAGGCGAATCGGAGCCTGAATTTCGGGACATGTTGCATAAAACATTTGAGCGATTTAATAGTGCCTATTTCTTTAAATGGTTTTACTTGATCGAAAAACGGCCTTTGGCTTAATTACCGCGAAGATTGATTCCAGCGACACCCTGCGGGAGATTGAATCCTTCTTCAAGCGCAGCCACAAAGTCATCGTCGCCCTGACGGTGAAGGAAATCCTCGACGAGCACATTGCGAAGAAGCTGGCGTAAACATTTCAGCCCATGAAAATTGATTGGACCGTATTACTTACAAGTTTAGGCATTTCGGGAATTCTTATTTCTTCTTTAGCATGGTTATTGAAAACAATCATCGCACACCAACTGGTTAAAGATGTTGAAAGTTTCAAACGGCAATTACAATTTGAACAAATTCGATTTTCTCGTCTCCACGAGCGAAGGGCTGAAATAATTCACGAACTATACAAAAAAATTGTGCATATTCGACGACTCTGCCATTCGCTAAAAACAGAAAATCAAGACTTGAAAGACATTGAAAATTCAAGAGCAGCAAATGAAGTTTTTGAAGCGCTGATTCGGATGAATTTCTATTTTGGCGAAAATGCTCTTTATTTTCCCCAGAGACTGAGGGACAAATATTCAGAGGTTTTTACAAAAGGAATACTAAAGCCCGTAATGGCCATCGGCATGATGGATGAGATTGATACTTTTCAAAAACTAAAGCCCGAGCATCGGGTCACTTTAAGGAATGGAATGCTTCCATTGTTAAAAAAGGAGCTTGTTGAATTTGATGTGTTTATTTCAGAACTCGAATTGGAATTTCAAACTTTACTTGGAGTAACTGACATAAATTAGCTACGTCCTCCCTCAACCCGGCCTTCTCCCCACGGAGAAGGAGAATCACCGTCCTCTTGGAAATTCGCACGCATTCCGCATTTGCACCACAAAGTTACCGTCGCCCTGACGGTGAAACAAATTCTGGACGAGCAGATTGCGAAGAAACTGGCGTAACAGGTGAGAACCGTTACTTCGGCTTTATCATTTGCCAATCGAGGGCTACCCGCTCGAACAATCTGACTCCAACCTCGATGCGCAATCCCTTCCAGTCTTGTTTTTGAGATTGTTCTATTTGTTCGCGGGAAAAACCCCGATGTCCGGCGAGAAACCCAAAATGTCGGGCGGCTTCCGCAACAACCACATCAAACAGGTAAAGAATTCCCATTGAAGCCAGTTTAATTTGTTCGTCGCGTTCAGATGGTTTATTCTTTGCAAGCCAGAATGATCCGAACACCGGAAACAAAAGTGAAATTGCATTCAGCGAGGTTGACCAAATCGCTTGAAGATCATCCGCCGATTTGTTGTCGGAAAGTTTGTTAAGCTTCTGCGCTGCGACTCCGAATGGGGCAATCAAACTTTGATTTAATCCCGCTAAAAGTTTGTTGCTCGGAGAAAGTCCGTAGCCCTGAAAAGTTATACAATGGTCTTCAACAGAAAATCTTTGTCGAAACATTTGATAGAGCCGACTGTATCGAAATCCGATTTGAAAATCAGCTATGGGTATTTCTGCTTTCTCTGCTATCTGGTGCAAAACGAATGGCCCACATGCTATATTTGTATCAATTAGCGGCCACGCATCGTCTGGTTTCCCCTGCTGTGTGTAAATCTCAATCAATTCAGCGAGACCAGGATAATCTTTAGGGATGGTGTGGGCTCGGAATTTGAGGAATTCGAGTGCCTGTTCCTCGTATGCTTGGCTCTGCTTCCGCAACTTGCTCAAAACGGAAGCTTTCTGATTAAGCAAATATAAATCATCCGGACGAATCAACAATTCTATTTCGGTTTGTCTTAATGCTTCCACGTCTCGGCCAGCAGTCGTCAGCGCCTTGCTATACCAATAGCGGATATACTTCCATTTGCGGTCTATTTCAGAATCAATTTTGTAAGCGGTCTCAAAACAAATAATCGCCTCAGCAGGTTGCTTGTAAAAATGCAAAAGGGCTGTTCCTTTTGAAAGATAGGCTTCGACTAGATTGGGTTTGTATTTAAGTGCTTTTTCAAAGCATTCCATTCCCCATCCGAGTTTACGTTTCTGAATAAACAGACTGCCGAAATTCTTCCATGCTTCTGCATAATCTGGTTTTAATTTTACACACTGTAAATAGTGGTTGCGAGCCTCCTTAAGTTCTCCAAGAGCGCAAAGAACGTTTGCTAGGTTGTAGTGGTCAACGGCTCTTTTTAATTTTTGCGTCGCCATCAAAAAAATCTCTTTGGCCTGGACCAACAATGGTAGTGAGCGAGTTTGCACTCCCTTTTCAGCCAAGATTGCGCCCTTCCATAATACAATGTTGAAGTTCAAGACAGAGTCTGGAGCTTTCAATGCGAGTGCTTTATTAACCGCCTCCAAAGCAGCGTCGTAATTTCTTAAAAGGTATTCAATTCGAGCTAGATTATACCAATTGGCAACTACGAAAGGTTCTTTGCGAGTTCTTTCTAAAATTGAACTCCTGACTAAATCTCGGCTAGTTTCCTGAAAAATCTCTTTTGCCGAATCTTCATCAAAGCCAGACAGCTCAATCAATGTAGTCGCATGGCAAACAGTCGGCGGTAAATCAAGGCCGAGATATTTCTTGGTGAGGTCTTGATGATATTCCGTGAGCCTGTGGCGCAACCATTCGCGGGAATAAATTGTAAGTTCCCAGTCAAATGAAGAATTGAACGCATTTCTTAACTTATTCTGTTTCGAGCCGGACACTTTCTGCGAAGTGACGAAAACCATTGCCAAAGTCTCTGGACAGTTCTTTGCAATTTTCTTGGCATCTTTTTTTAATTTGCGTTCCCAATCATCCATTAAGCTGAATTGAAAGATAATTGCAGAGCATCCATCTCCAGAACCTGTCCAATACCTAATTTCGGCATCTTTCCCTTGATCCTTGCTTCCACCGATAGGGTTAATATGGCGGTAGCCTTCTCTGCCGAGCAAATCCACACACAATCGCTCGAAAGTGCCGGGCTGTGTTTCATTGTCCAATGTCCAAAGGACTTTGTCGTGTTCGGGCATAAATTGCTGGCAGCGTGAGAAAGATTGTCGCTTTTGGCGGCTTTTGCCAAGAACTTCCCTACGGAGAAGGAGAATCGTCCGCCGTCCCCTTGAAAATTCGCGCGCCGGGATTTGCCGGACAGTCACGGATTTAATTTTGCTCTTGCCCTAGCGGCTTTGGCGACAATCGCCGGGATTGGCCTGAACTTGCGATCCAGTTTCTTTTTGAAGGCATCCTTTTCCGGCGGAGTCATGTCGTCAAAATGTTTCGGTTTTGTGGCGTGCGCCTGCTGCCAAGCCGCATCCGCCCGGATTTGCCGGCTGGAGTTGCCAGCATAGGCTTTTACGAATTGGAGCACTTTCGGGTTGTAGCTTTCATAGTCGTCCAGATGGCCGAGCAGGACGTGATGTTCACAATCGTCCAGGACGCAGAGCGTAATCAGGTTGCGGGGGTCCAATTCCAGATCAGGACGACCACAGAGCACGACGTAATGGAAGGGAAATTTGTGGTGGACGTTTAATTGCAGGGTTCCGCCACAGGCCGCGCAGTTCGGATGAGCGGTCAAAAAGGCGTTTTTAACCTTCGACCACGCGGGACTCCTCACCAGACACAACTTTTGACAAATGAGAAGGTCGGCGGCTTGGTGTTTGTCGGCTGACATGTGATTTATTTGAACATCAACCGATTGTTCAGGCGCATTTGCTGATACAATTTCGCCTGTTCGGATTTGGGTTTGCCGTTCATTGCCGCCAGTACGTCCAGCAACATTTTTTGCTGTTCCTGATAGCCTTTTGAAAGCTCAGCCCGGCAGGCGGCGGGGTCTGAATTTGTGCCGCAGGCGTCCCAATGCGCGCGATACCATTCCGAAAGCTGGCCAAGTTGATCGGCCACTTCTTTTTCCATGGGTGTGCAGGCTGTTATCTCGACGGTGCCGCCAAAATTACCGGTGGCCGCATTGCCATTGGCTGAGAACACGGTTTTGGTGGTGCAGCAACCGGTCAGCAGAACGGACAAACCCGCGAAAGCTAAAAGCAGATGTTTTTTCATAGGGAAAAGCGGCCCCCGTTGCCGGAGGCCGCTCGTTGTTTCGTAGAATTACTTTTGGCCAGCCAAAGGTTGTGTGAGGGTTGTTCCGGCTGGCGTTGGCGCGGGGGTTGGGGCCGGCGCGGGCGGTTGCTGGCCGCTGCCATGACCGTTGGAAGGCGGAAAAGTATTAAGACAAAACGCGTCGCGCACGCCGGCATTGGCAGGGTCGGTGGCTGGCCATTGCAGGTCAGCGGCGTTTTGAATGGTCAACAGCCGTTCGTAAAGGTCGGCGGCGTCGGCATCTTTCTGGCCAGTGGTGACTTTTGCGCCGCCCCTGGCGGTTTGTTGTGTCACATTGGCGGTGCCCAGACTTTGGCGCGCGGTCACAAATGCCGTCGTCTCGGTATCGGTCCAGCCCCTGAGTTTGAGCGCGGCAAGGTTGTCCGCGTTTTGCATGGAGGCGATAATGATGTCGGCGCGGGCCAGAAACGAGCCGAGGTCATGCTGGCCGTTCGCGCCCACCTGAAATTCCTGATGCAATTTCACGGTCTGGCCGGGAAAGGCGAGCTTGGCGGTCTTACGCGCCTGATTCATCCAATGTTGCAGGGTGTTCAAGCTCGCGCGTTGGGCCTTGGTGAGCGGGCCGAGTTCGCCCTTCGCGTTTTTCTGGCTGGTGAGGTCGCTGGTGACTTTTCCGAGCGCGGTGCTGGTATCGGCGATGTAATTGGCGGGCAGGCGTGCCGCGATTGGGGGATTGGCCACGGCAGCAGTGGTGATAAGCTCGCCATTGTGAATCAGTATGGCGACCGGGAAGTGCGGACGATTTGTGTTTTTCATGTTTTAATTTCTGCTTTTGGTTCTGTTTTTGGTTTTTGGTTTCAGTTTGTTGCGGTGGAAAAGCGTAACTGACTCTGCGGCAGTTGGTTGGAACTTTGAGGCGAGAGAGCAGGATTTTGCGGCAGCGGCTCAGGAGTTCGCGGCAAGGCCTCAGGATTTTGTGGCAACCAGGCAGGACATTGTGGCAGCACGAGAGGACATTGCGGCAACGACCCCCAAAACCGCAGCAGAGGTTTCCAAGTTCGCGGCAATAAAATCCAAGAACGCAGCAGCCATCTCGAGATTCGCGGCAACGACCTACAGAATTGCGGCAGGAGGTCGGGAATTCGCGGCGAGGCTCCAGAGAAAGCGGGGAAGACGCGGGAATTTGCAGGAAGTGGAGAAACTTTGCTTCCGTAAATTGTCAACGACCCGGCCTTCTGTTTCTTTGCCATGCCCTTCCCAAGAAAACCCTGCCCGAATGAGGAGACAATAAATGCAGGTTTTAATCCTGTGCAAGATTATTTTTACGAATGTCTGAAGCAGAATAAGACGAGCAACAATCCAACACCGGCGGACGGCTGGAGCATTTCCTTTACCCCGGATTACTCACAGTCCTTCCTGACTTTGGCCAGAATTTCGTCCAATTTTTCGAGCACGGTGACGGTTTTGTCCACATTGGCGAAGAGTTCGGCCATGTAGCGTTGCTCGAATTCCAGGCTTTTGGCGTCTTTCCAGTAATTCCTGGTTTCGTCCCACCGGGTGGCAAGTCCCTTCGTCAGTGACATGAGCCGGTTTTTGATTCCGCTTGGGTTCATGATTGCCTTTCCTCTCCGTCGTCTGGCTTGCTTTCGACTCCGGCCAGTGGGGATGCAGCGCCGGGCGCGGCGACCGAGGCATACGCGTCCAACGTTTTCACCACTTGAGCCAGATAAGCGACCGCGCGCGCCATGTCGGTCGTCAGGAACCCTTGCAACTGATTCAACTGTTTGAGCAACGGGTCCGTTTGATTCTCCAATTCGCGGCTCCACTTTTTTAGCACCAACAATTTGGTCTCGCCCTCCCGGATGGCGCGCTCCGCCCGTTGCACGGCCATGAGGCGGAGGGCCGTTGATTCCTGGAATTGGGAAAGCCGGGCGCTGAACAATTCCGCCCGCGCCTCTTCCAGTTTCCGGCCCCGGATGCGCATCTCGCTTTCCCAGTGTGGCCGCCGATCATCCTGCACCCAGGCGCGCGAGCGAAGAATCTCGTCGCACGCCTCCTCTAATGTGGCGCGCGCTCTCTTTAAGTACACAATCAGGGCTGCCCGGAAGGATTCCACGGCCTCCACTGAAGTGACTTGGGCGCGTTCGGCCATGAAAATCAGTGTTGTTGCAGATATTCCTCGATGCGCTGTGCTTTTCTCAAAAGATAAGGCGTGTGTTCCTTTGAGAGTTCGTTGAATTTCTTCAACGCCTTCATCGCCAGTTTGAATTCATCGGCGAACTTCTCGTGCTCCTGGTCCTGCCACGTGTCGCCGAGCGCCGTGAAGCGGGCTTGGAGCAGGATGATCCGGTTTTCCAGGTCGGTGTTGAACCGGTGCAGTTCGTCGGCAAATCGCCGCACCTTTTCGGGATCCATGATTGCTTGCGCCATCTTTTCCCTTTCGTTGGATTTCTTTTCCTGCCGACAAGATAATCGAGAAATGTCCCGGCATACAGCCCTTTTTTGCCGTGATAAAATATTGCTTTATGCGCGGCGGGTTTATAGTTTGAAAAACAAATAACACTTACTCATCAACCTTAGCTCCATAATATGATCAATCTCAAACAGCTCGAAGTCTGGTTCATCACCGGCAGCCAACACCTCTACGGTCCCGAAACCCTCAAGGCCGTCGCGAAACATTCGCAGGAAATCGCCAAGGCGTTCAATGTCGCGCCTGCGATCCCGGTGAAGGTCGTCTTTAAACCGGTAATGACCACGCCGGATGACATCACCGCGCTATGTCAGGAAGCGAACAACGCGCCCAAGTGCATCGGTTTCATCACCTGGTGTCACACGTTCTCGCCGTCCAAGATGTGGATCAATGGTCTCAAGCAGCTTCGCAAGCCGGTGGCGCATCTGCACACGCAATATAATCGCGACATTCCATGGGCCACGATTGACATGGATTTCATGAATATGAACCAGGCCGCGCACGGCGACCGCGAGCATGGCTTCATCTGGAGCCGACTGCGCCTCAATCGCAAGGTCGTCGTCGGTTTCTGGCAGGAAAAGTCCGTCCAGCAAAAACTCGGCGCCTGGTGCCGCGCGGCGGCGGCCTGGCACGACTGGCAGGGCGCGAAGTTCGCCCGCTTCGGTGACAATATGCGCGAAGTGGCCGTGACCGAAGGCGACAAGGTGGCCGCCCAGTTCAAGTTCGGTTACGCCGTCAACGGCTACGGCGTCGGCGACCTGGTCAAATCCGTCAACACAGTTTCAGGCAAATCCATTGACAAACTGGTCGAGCAATACGCCGATACTTACCAGATGGCCGCTGACTTGCACAAAGGCGGCGCCCGGCACGATTCCGTTCGCGAGGCAGCCCGCATCGAGCTTGGCCTGCGCGCGTTTTTGAAAGCCGGCAACTTCAAGGGCTTTACTACCACGTTCGAGGATTTGCATGGGCTGGCCCAGCTTCCCGGCATCTCCGCCCAGCGGCTCATGGCCGATGGTTATGGCTTCGGCGCGGAAGGCGATTGGAAGACCGCGGCGCTGTTGCGGGCGATGAAAGTCATGGCCGTCGGCCTGCCCGGCGGCACCTCCTTCATGGAGGATTACACGTATCATCTTGATCCGAAGGGCAAGAAAGTCCTCGGCGCGCACATGCTGGAAATCTGCCCGTCCATTGCCGACGGCAAACCTTCCTTGCAGGTCCATCCGCTCGGCATCGGCGGCAAGGCCGATCCGGCGCGGCTGGTCTTCAACACGCCCGCCGGCCCGGCGTTGAACGCGTCGCTCATTGACCTCGGCAACCGGTTTCGCCTGCTCGTCAACGAGGTGGACGTCGTCAAGCCCGACCAGCCGATGCCCAAGCTGCCAGTTGCCCAGGCGGTCTGGAAATGCCGGCCGGATTTCGAAACGGCGTGTGCCTCGTGGATTTACGCCGGCGGCGCGCATCACACCGGGTTCAGCCAGGCCGTCACCACGGAAATGCTCGAAGACTTTACGGCCATCGCCGACCTGGAATTTCTGCTCATCGGCGAAAAGACCACGGTCTCCGAATTCAAAAAGGAACTGCGCTGGAACGAAGTTTATTACGCCCTGAACCGGGGTTGGACTGTCTGAGAAAACGAGCGGAACCCAGACGCAATCAATGAGCGCAAAATACACCATCGGTCTGGATTACGGCACGAACTCCGTCCGCGCCCTCATTGTGAATGTCGCCAATGGCCAGGAGGCCGGCACGACCGTCTGGAATTACGAACACGGTACGCAGGGCGTCATCCTGGGCCGCGACCCGAATCTCTCCCGCCAGCATCCCGCCGACTACCTCAAAGGCGCGGAAGTCGCCGTCAAGCAGGCGCTTGCCGATGCAAAGAAAAACGCGCGTGGCTTCAAGCCGGAGCAGGTCGTCGGCATTGGCGTGGACACGACCGGCAGCACGCCGTTGCCCGTGAACGCCAAGGGACAACCACTGGCGTTTGACAAGCGTTTCGCAAAAAATTCTGCGGCGATGGCATGGCTCTGGAAGGACCACACCGGCGTGGCCGAGGCGGCGGAAATCACGGAGCTGGCAAAAAAAATCCGTCCGCAATTTCTCGCCAAATGCGGCGGGACCTATTCCAGCGAATGGTTTTTCAGCAAAATTCTCCATTGCCTGCGCACCGCGCCGGAAGTGTTCAATGCGGCGCATTCGTGGGTGGAACTGGCGGATTACGTTCCCGCGGCGCTTACCGGCACGGAGGCGCCGGACAAGTTCACCGCGGGCATTTGTGCCGCCGGCCACAAGGCAATGTTCAATGAAAACTGGGGCGGTTACCCCGACGCAGAATTCCTTTCGCAACTTGATCCCAAGCTTGGCGAACTGCGCCGCCGGTTGTGCCCCAGAGTCCGCACCGTCGCCCAAGCCGTCGGCGGTTTGACGGCGGAATGGTCGAAAAAGACCGGTTTGCCGGCGGGAATTCCCGTGGCGGTCGGGGCGTTCGACGCGCATCTCGGCGCCGTTGGCGCGGGGGTCGCCCCGGGCGCGCTCGTGAAAATCATCGGGACGAGCACCTGCGACATCGCAGTCTGGCCTAACACGGAAAAGCTGGCGGACATTCCCGGTTTGTGTGGCATTGTCAACGGCAGCGTCCTGCCCGGATATTTTGGACTCGAAGCGGGACAGTCAGCGGTGGGCGACATTTTCAACTGGTGGGTCAATTACATTCAACCCGGCGGGAAAAAAACCGGCTCGCACGAGGAACTCGCCAAAGGCGCGGCGAAACTTCAAGCCGGCGAATCCGGTTTGCTCGCGCTGGATTGGAACAACGGCAACCGCACGATTTTGGTGGACCAGCGGCTTACCGGCCTGCTCACCGGCCAGACGCTTTACACTACGCCGGCGGAAATTTACCGCACGCTCATTGAAGCCACGGCCTTCGGCGCGCTCACCATCATCAACCGGTTCGAGGAATACGGCGTGAAAATCGGGCAGGTCATCAACTGCGGCGGCATCGCGGACAAAAGTCCGCTCACCATGCAGATTTATGCCGACGTGACCGGCCGGCCGATGGAGATTTCGCGTTCGGCCCAGACCTGTGCGCTCGGTTCGGCGGTCGCCGGCGCGGTGGTGGCGGGTGTTCACCGGGATTTTGCCTCCGCGCAAAAGGCGATGACGGGATTGAAGCCGAAAGTTTTCAAGCCGGACCCGAAGGCGCATGAAGTTTACCGCGAGTTGTATGCGCTCTACCGGACGCTGCACGACGCCTTTGGCACCCGGGAGTGGAATGGAAATCTGCACGGCGTGATGAAGCAACTGATTGACATCCGCAACCGGGTTCGGAAATAATTCCGTTCATCCCCATGCTTGAGGAATTAAAGCAGCAGGTCTGCGAGGCAAACCTTGATTTGGTCAAAGAAGGACTGGTCATCCAGACCTGGGGCAACGCCAGCGGCATTGACCGGGGCCGCGGCCTGGTTGCCATCAAACCGTCCGGCGTGCCTTATGCCAGCATGAAACCCCAACACATGGTCGTCGTCTCGCTGGAAACCGGCAGGGTGGTTGACGGCTACCTCAAGCCGAGTTCCGACACGCCGACGCACCTGGTGCTTTACCGCGCGTTCCCGAAAATCGGCGGCATCGTCCACACGCACAGCCTTTACGCGACGGCGTGGGCGCAGGCGCGCCGGGCGATTCCAGCTTACGGCACGACGCAGGCCGATTACTGGTACGGCGATGTGCCCTGCACGCGGCTGCTCTCGCCGCAGGAAATCAAGGGCGATTACGAGGTGAACACGGGTCGCGTCATCGTTGACACGTTCAAAAAAATGGATCCGTTGCAGCATCCCGCCGTGCTGGTGGCGAGCCACGGGCCGTTCACGTGGGGCGCAAGCGTTGGCGAGGCGGTGCAGAACGCAATCACGCTGGAATTCGTCGCGCGGCTGGCGGGCGAAACGCTGCGCCTGAACCCGAAGACGAAACCGATGCCATCGGTCCTGCTCGACAAACATTTCCTCCGCAAACACGGCCCCAAGGCGTATTACGGGCAAAAATAAACCATCAAATGCTACCCATGAAAAACATCAGGCAACTAGTCATGCTGACGACCTCTGGACTTGGAATGGCGGCTCTAGTAGGCTGCGCCAACATGTCAACTTCAACCGGATCCCTCGATACCATTTTCCACGCCCCCTTTGGTAAAACCCCCGACGGCACCCCGGTGGAAATCTATACGTTGCGCAATTCCAAAGGCGCAGAAGCGCGCATCATGACCTACGGCGGCATTGTGGAGAAGCTCACGATGCCGGACAAAAACGGCAAGTTCGCCGACGTCGTTCTCGGCTTCGACAATCTGGACGGTTATATGAACCCCGGCTATGTGAAAGCCTGCCCGTATTTTGGCGCGCTCATCGGCCGCTACGGCAACCGCATCGGCGGCGCGAAGTTCACGCTCGAAGGCAAAACCTGCACACTTGCGGCCAACAACAACGGAAATACACTGCATGGCGGTCTGAAGGGCTTTGACAAGGTCGTTTGGACGGCGGTGAAAGCCGGCATCGGCCCGGAAGGCCCGCGGCTGGAATTGAATTATCTCAGCAAGGACGGCGAGGAAGGATTTCCCGGCAACCTGAACGTCACGGCGGTCTATACGCTGACCGATGACAATGCGTTGAAGCTGACCTTCACCGCGACGACCGATGAGCCGACGGTCGTGAACCTGACGCATCATTCCTATTTCAACCTCGCGGGGCAGGGGAATGGCGACATTCTCGGCCACATAGTTTATATCAATTCCGACAAAACAACGCCGGTGGATGCCGGCTTGATCACGACCGGCGAATTTGCCGATGTGACGGGAACACCGTTTGATTTCCGCAAACCGACGGCCATTGGCGCGCGCATCAACGATCCCGACCCCGTTCTGCAATACGGTCCCGGCTACGACCACAACTGGGTCATCAACAAGCCGCTCGGCAAATTTGGTTTGCAGGCGCGCGTGACCGACCCGGTCAGCGGCCGCGTGATGGAAGTCTGGAGCGACCAGCCCGGTTTGCAATTCTACGCCGGCAATTTTCTCGACGGCACGATCACCGGCAAAGACGGCAAGGTTTATCAGCGCCGCTCGGCGTTCGCCATGGAGCCGCAGCATTATCCCGACTCGCCGAATCATCCCAACTTCCCCTCGACCGAGTTGAAGCCGGGCCAGACCTACCATTGCACCATTGAATATAAATTCAGCGTCGAATAAATGCCTTACAAACGATAAATCCTATGAATGAAATAACCAACAGCCTGGCGGCAGGCGCCAATGCCGTTGCTTCGCCGGCCTCCAGCACACTCGTCCACCTCAACCCGGTGGACATGGCCGTGATTGCCATCTATTTCATGATGGTGCTGGGCATCGGATGGTATCTCAAGAGATTCGCCAAAACCGGCGAAGGCTTCTTCATGGCCGGACGGGAAATGACCGCCTGGATCGCCGGCTTGAGCTTTTTGGCCGCCAACCTGGGTTCGCTGGAGTTGATGGGCTGGGCGGCGGCCACTTATCAATACGGCATTCTGGCCACCCATTGGTATTGGATCGGCGCCATCCCGGCAATGCTCTTTCTGGGGTTGGTGATGATGCCGTTTTACTACATCTGCAAAACCCACTCGGTGCCGGGTTATTTGCATTTGAGGTATAATAACGCCACCCGCGTGCTCTCCGGAGTCACTTTTGCGTTCATGACGGTGCTGACGAGCGGCATCAACATGTATGCCATGGCGCTGGTGATGAAAGTCGTTCTGGGTTGGGACATTAACTTCAGCATCTGGGTGTCCTCGATCACCGTGGCCATCTACGTCGTCTTGGGCGGTTTGCTCTCGGCCATCTTCAACGAGGTGCTGCAATTCATGCTGATCTGGCTCGGCGCATTGCTCATCCCGATCCTGGGACTCATTCAGGCGGGCGGCTGGAACGGCATGATCGCCAAGATCCACCAGAATTTTCCCGGCCAGGACTACACGCATTTGTGGGCCGGATTGGGCCATTTCAACACCAATCCGATGGGGATTAACTGGGTTGGGATCGTGGTTGGCCTGGGACTGGTCATCTCGCCGGGCTATTGGATGACGAACTTTCTGGTTGTGCAGCGCGTGTTGACGGCCAAAGACCTGCGTTCGGCCCAATCGGCCCCCATCATCGGCGCCGGCTTCAAGATGATGATCCCGATTATTGTCATCCTGCCGGGGCTGCTGGGACTTGCGTTGTTGCATCCGCATCTGCTTCCGGAGCAGGAGGCGCTCAAAACGGGCGGCAACAGTTACAACGAAGTGCTGCCCCTGTTGATGGGGCGTTACCTCGGCCCTGGCCTGTTGGGACTGGGCATCACCGCCCTCGTGGCCGGGTTCATGTCCGGCATGGCGGGCAATGTCAGCGCGTTCGCGACCGTGTGGACGTATGACATTTATCGGCCGCTCATCCGGAAGCAGGCCAGCGACGAACATTACGTCAAAGTGGGCCGGTGGTGGACATTTCTGGGCGTGCTGATCAGCATCGGCACGGCTTACTTGGTGATGCAGTTCAACAGCATTATGGACTACGTGCAGGCCCTGTTCAGTTGGTTCGTCGCCCCGATGTTGGGGACGGTGTTGCTGGGCATGTTCTGGAAACGAACAACCGGGCCCGGCGGATTCTGGGGATTGCTGCTCGGCACGTTGACCAGCATTGGCCTGTGGGCTTGGGTGAAAGTTGTGCCCTCGGCGCTGGCCATTGTGGCCCTGTCGCCCGACGCCAAGCCCCTGGCCCAAGATATGTTTCAGGCGCTGTGGTCGTTCGTGGCGACCGTGATCGTAACGGTGCTGGTCAGTTTAGCGACCAAGCCCAAATCGGAAAGCGAACTCGTCGGCTTGGTGCGCGGCTGCACGGATATTCCCGTCGAACATGGCATTCCGTGGTTCAAGAAGCCGCTCTTCTGGGGAGCCGTGGTGTTCATCGTCTTTATCATCCTTAACCTGATCTTCTGGTAAAATTTATGCACAAACATCGCATTTCCATCTGGTTTTTTATCGGCCTCCTGCTCACGGTTTATGGCGTGTTGATTTGCGGGGCGGGAATTTACGACTTTTACCATCCGCAGCAGCACCCCGTGCAAATGGCCCAATACCACGCGGGTATCTGGTGGGGGGCGCTGTTGCTGGTGATGGGACTCTTTTACAGCATCAAGTTCCGCCCCAAAAAAGACCAATGACGAAACGGTTCTGTTTGCGCTCCCAAACGGCCTGAAAATCCGGGAGCTGCGGACTCGTTTCGGTCGGTGTTGTCGCCAGGCGATGGCTGATTCTTCAATCGCGGCGATCAAGCGGTGAAGACGGACCCTGCGGACGAGCGTAAATGAAGACTTTCAGAAAATTGGCGATATTGACCGGCATGGTGTTGGCTGCAAATCGCCTTAATGCTGCTGAAATCGTTTCGCCTGATACAAATCTCACGGCCCGCGAGGAGCAAATCATCGCAGCCGCCCGTCCCGGCCAGGAGCCGTGTTTCAACGGCGCACGAGTCGTTGGCGTTCGTCCCAACACACCGTTGATTTATTCACTCGCCGTCAGCGGCGCGCGTCCGCTGGAATTCTCCGCAAAAAAACTGCCCGCCGGACTCACACTCGATTCCAAAAGCGGCATCATCACCGGCGCGCTGAAGGAAAAAGGAGAATTCACTTTTACCGCGTCCGCTAAAAATGCCGCCGGCAAAGCCGGAACGGAAATAAAGATCGTATGCGGCGACACCCTCGCCCTCACTCCGCCGATGGGCTGGAACAGCTACGATGCTTTCGGCGACAACGTTGTCGAGTCCGAAGTCCTGGCGAATGCGCGTTACGTTGCGGAGAAGCTGCAGCCGGTCGGCTGGGACACGGTCGTCGTGGATTACTGCTGGTCCGACCCCGGCGCGCACGACAACAACCGCAATGCGCGTACCAATGCGCCTCTCGCGATGGACAAATTTGGCCGCCTGCTGCCCGCGCCCAACCGTTTTCCCTCCGCCGCTGCCGGCGCCGGTTTCAAACCGCTCGCCGATGCGTTTCACGCGCCGGGTTTGAAGTTTGGCATACACATCATGCGGGGAATTCCGCGCAATTCGGTCAACGCAAACCTGCCCATCGAAGGTTCGAACTTCACCGCTACCGATGCCGCCAACACCAACGACAAATGTGTCTGGTGTCCGGACATGTTTGGCGTGAACAGCAATGCCGCCGGCCAGGCGTGGTATGATTCCTGTGCGCGACTGTGGGCCGGCTGGGGCGTGGATTACATCAAGGTGGACGATCTTTCGATGCCTTATCACGCGGCGGAAATTGAAATGATTCGTCACGCCATTGACCGGTGCGGACGCAGCATTGTCTTCAGCACGTCGCCCGGACCAACGCCCGTTGCCGATGCCGCGCACATCGCGGCCAACGCGAATTTGTGGCGCGTCTCCGGCGATTTCTGGGACAACTGGAAATCGCTCGACCACGAGTTCGCGCTCGGCGAACGCTGGCATGATTTTGTCGGGCCGGGACATTGGCCGGACGCGGACATGCTGCCGGTCGGCCATCTTTCCATTGGCCACCGCTCCGTCGGCCGCGACCGTTTCACCCATTTGAAGCGGGACGAACAGCTCACGCACATTTCGCTCTGGAGCCTGCTGCCCTCACCGCTGATGGTCGGCGCGAACCTGCCGGACAACGACGACTGGACGGCGGCGTTGCTGACGAATCCCGAAGTGCTCGCGGTGGACCAGGATCCGGCGGGTAAACCGGCCCGGCGGGTGGCCAGCCCGTCGTTGGCCGCCGAAGCGTGGATAAAACCGCTGGCGGACGGTTCGTCGGCCGTCGGATTTTTCAACCGGACCGGGCAACCGGTGAAAATGGATGTTTCATGGCGCAAACTCGGATTTCGTTCCAAGCCAAAAGTCCGCGACCTGTGGCTGCGACAGGACCTGGGCAGACAGAAAACATTCACCGCCGAACTCCCGCCGCACGGCTGCGTCTTGCTGCGGGTGGAGTGAAGGCTGGCGGAGAGAGAGGGATTCGAACCCTCGATACCCTTTTGGAGTATGCACGCTTTCCAGGCGTGTGCCTTCAGCCACTCGGCCATCTCTCCACCAAACCGGAAATTTGACCAGCCCCGCCGCGCCACGCAACCTTTTTTGCCGGTGACAAAAGCCGGGGAAACAACCAACACCTGTACCGGATGGACATGCGCCGGGCCGCGGAACGCCGCATTCATGCGGCAGTCTCACGCGCGGTTTGCCCGCCTGCAGGATGAATCCGGCGTTCCATGGTCGGGGCAGGTCGCGGCCCTGCCATTCAAATTTTGAATCAGAAGCCCACAACACTGAATTTGCGCGACTTGCCGTTGACCCGCTTTTCAGGCAGAATTTGCCGCAATGAAAAATATTAAATCGTCCGATTCCCTGCGGCCCTTCTCGAGCGTTGTCTTCGACGGCTATGAACGCGCCGCCGCCCGGTCCATGCTTTATCCCATCGGCTTCAAGCCGGAGGATTTCAAAAAGCCGCTCATCGGCATCGCGTCCACCTGGGGCGATGTCACGCCGTGCAACATGCACATTGACAAGCTCGCCCGCGAATCCGAGCAGGGCGCCAACGCGGCCGGCGGCAAGGCCATCATCTTCAACACCATCACCGTGTCCGACGGCATCTCGATGGGTAGCGAAGGCATGAAATACTCGCTCGTCTCGCGCGAAGTCATCGCCGACTCCATCGAAACCGTCGTCGGCTGCGCTGGCATGGACGGCTTTGTGGCCATCGGCGGTTGCGACAAAAACATGCCCGGCTCGGTCATCGCCATGGCGCGGCTGAACCGCCCGGCGGTGTTTGTCTATGGCGGCACCATTCTGCCCGGCTGCATCACCGGCGACACGCGCAAACTCGACATCGTGTCCGTGTTTGAAGCCATCGGCGCGTATGCCAACAAGAAAATTTCCGACGCCGAGTTGCAGGCCGTCGAGCAATGCGCCATTCCCGGCCCCGGCTCGTGCGGCGGCATGTACACCGCCAACACCATGGCCAGCGCCATCGAAGCGCTCGGCATGAGCCTGCCCAACAGCTCCGCGCAAAATGCCATTTCACCGGCGAAAATGGACGATTGCCGCCGCGCCGGCGCGTGCGTCATCGAAATGCTCAAGAGCGGTTTGCGTCCGCTCGACATCCTGACGAAGAAAGCGTTTGAGAACGCCATCACGGTCGTCATCGCGCTGGGCGGTTCGACCAATGCCGTGTTGCACCTGCTCGCCATCGCGCACTCGGCGAAGGTAAAGCTCACGCTCGACGACTTCAGCCGCGTCGGCAAAAACGTGCCCGTGCTCGCGGATTTGAAACCGAGCGGCAAACATCTCATGTCCGAGCTGGTTGCCATCGGCGGCATCCGGCCGTTGATGAAAACGCTGCTCGACAAGGGATTGCTCCACGGTGACGCCCTGACGGTGACCGGCCAGACGATGGCGCAAACCCTCGAAGGCGTGCAGCCTTATCCCAAAGGTCAGACCATCATCCAGCCGTTCGACAAACCGATCAAAAAGGACAGCCATTTCGTGATTATTCGCGGCAATCTCGCCTCCGAAGGCGCCGTCGCGAAACTTACCGGCAAGGAAGGACTGCAATTCAGCGGCAAGGCGATTGTGTTCAACAGCGAGGAAGACGCGCTGCAAGCCATCCTCAACGGCACGGTCAAGAAAGGCCACGTAATCGTCATTCGCTACGAAGGGCCGCAGGGCGGACCCGGAATGCGCGAGATGCTTTCACCCACCAGCGCCATCATGGGCAAAGGACTGGGCAAAGACGTGGCGCTCATCACTGACGGCCGGTTCAGTGGCGGCAGCCACGGTTTCGTGGTCGGCCACATCACGCCGGAAGCGTATGTCGGCGGAACGATCGCGCTGGTGAAGAACGGCGACCCCATCACGATTGACGCGGAGAAACGGCAAATCAACCTGGACATTCCCGCGAAAGAAATGGCGGCCCGCCGCAAGGCGTGGAAAAAGCCCGCGCCCCGCTACACCAGCGGCGTGCTGGCGAAATACGCCGCCCACGTCACCAGCGCCTCATTCGGCGCGGTGACGGATATGGATTTGAAGTTGTAAAGTCAGTCGCAGGACGACCATGAGTCTCGGATTACATCAAAGGTGTCTGCAAAGTCTAAGCGAAAAAATCGCAGAACATCTGCCAAAGATTAGTGTGCAGAACAAAATGTTCTTGGAACGTTGGTCAATAGCATCTCTGCGCCAGTTGGAGACAACGCTCCCGCAAACCGGGACAGTCAAAAAGAAACTTGGGCAATACATCAGCGAGACTCCCATTTCCGATTTTGTTTAGCCCTTAGCCTCCTCAGCGTCAAATACGCGTATCACTCTTATCCGGTGAAAGCCAAATTCCTCATCCATCGAAAAATTGGAAGCGCATGGTCCTGGGAGCGTAGTCATGAGTGGGGAGCGGATCAGTCTGATGTTTTTCACGACCTAGAATTGGATGATCTTGGCGGACATCTCAACGAAGAGTCAGAGCAATCATCGTGGATTCAAAATAGGCTCAGGCTGGTCAGTTCCGTCTTCACGCATAACACGGAAGCTGAGAAAATCATTTTAGCCAGCCAATGGCTTTTTGATAGCCACTGCGGAAGCAACGAATTGCTCTCGTTCGTACAAACCGTTGTTGCTATGGAAATACTGCTTGGAGACAAAGCTGTGTCGGACTTAATGGGTTTGGGAGAGCTGTTGAGAAATCGCTGCGCTTACTTGATTGGGGATAGCCAGAAGCAACGGGAAGAAATCCTAGATGATTTCAGGAAAATCTACGACGTGAGAAGTCAAATAGTGCATCGTGGTAAGAGTCGTTTGACGCAAAATGAGCGCGTACTTTTCTATGACCTCCGACGGATGTGTCGCAGAGTTATCCAAGAAGAGGTCAATCTGCTCCAAAAAGATTTGGAAACGCCCGCTTACCTCAGTTTGATTCAAGCCAAGTCCTACTAGGTTCAGGTGCTGTGCAGTATTTCCAACTTCCAATTTGAAAAGCTGGCATTCCCGCCGCTTCACCGTTTGCATCGGAACACGCGCCTGACCACGTTTCGCGCAGGTGAACCATGCGAATTAGGGCATCCATCCAGTGGCCGGCTTGGGAAACCAATTCTTCCCCGTCTTGGTTATCAAGGCTGTTTCATTGCGCGCAATTCAACCTTGGCGCTCATGTATCCAAAGCTGTTGTCGTATCCCGTGTCCAAACACTTTTGGAAAAGGTCAGCGGCTCCTTGTTTGTCACCAGCAAGCTTGTGTTTCATGCCGGCATAATAAAACGATTCACAAATCTGGCCTTTTATCGCGCTTGGACGCTTGGCTTTGGTGGTGGCTTGATTCAGGAATTCGGCCTCCGGTAAGTCGCCGATAAGGAAATGTGCGATGCTGGCCGTCCAGTCGGTTGCTTTTTCGCCTTGCAGAGATTTCACATACGCGTCCAGTTCTTTGTTGGCATCTTCCCCTTCTCCTGACTGAGATCGAATCAACCAGACGTAGAACCGCGGGCCATCCACCAAGCAGCCAAGTGCCAGCGCTTTGCGCAAGTTTTCCAGCGCCGGGCGCCAATCGTGCAAATTATACTGGAGCAAACCCAAACTTGCGTAAGCCTCGGCAAGTTGTGGATTCAATTCAACGGCCCGGTTGAAATCGGCGAGTGCACCATTGTCGTCGCCGCGTTTTTCCTTCAAGAAACCGCGACCGGTGAAGGCGAGCGGGCTTTTCGGATTCAACTGAATGGCCTTTTCAAAGTCTGCACTCGCGCCTTCAAAATCATCCGATTCCATTTTGATACCGCCGCGACCTGCATAGGCATCCGCGGCTTCCGGAGTCAATTCAATGACCTTGTTATAATCCACAAGCGCGTCATGAAAGTTCTTGAGCACTGCTTCGGTCTGGCCACGAAACCGGTATGAAAACGCATCGTTGCCGTCCAACTCGATGGACTTGGAGGCATCCGCAAGCGCCTTTTCGTATTCCTTAAGCAGGGCTTCAACCCCAGCACGGTTTCGGTAGGCCGTCGCTTCCTCCGGGGTCAACTCAACGACCTTGTTGAAATCTGCCAGTGCGTCATTTAGATCCCGCAAATGCGCCCGTGCCAAACCCCGGTAGTTGTGGGCGTTTGCGTTGTCGGGATACAATTCGATGGCAGCGGTAAAGTCAGTGATGGCACCGCTGTTGTCCTTGAGACCAAGTTTGCATAAGCCTCTATCGTAAAGGGCCGGCTCGTTGTTGGGATTCAATTCAATCACCGTGTCATAATCCTTTATGGCCGCCCCAAAATTTAAAAGCGCCTGTTTAGTGGTTCCACGGGCGAGGTACGCATCCTCGTATTTGGGATTTAATTTGATTGCGTCAGAAAAATAGACCATCGCGTCAGACCGATAACCGGATTGTGATTTGCTGACACCAGCTCGGTAGTATAACTCCGCCTGTCTTTGAGGCGACATGCAAGACGAACAAATCAGCAGAAGCAGGACAAAAATCCACCAACATTTCCCCAAATCGGATTTCATGCAAACGAGAATAGTGACAACTTGATTATTTGCAATGGCCAAACGTAGTCTGAATTACGTTGTGGTAGATTCCGGAATTGTGTTGTTCACACCGTTTCACCGTGGTATCGGAATACGCTCCTGACCACGTTTCGCGCAAGCGCACCATGCGAATTGGGGCATCCGTCTCGTTCTAAAAATTCATTTCGCGTTTGTCAGCCGGGCAAACTTCAAGTTGCCAGGAGTGGTGGCATGGTCATTAACAGTTCGATTTTTACTGGACAACAATTCCAGTCCAACTCACGATGCTTTTCGTGAAACAGTATTGGCTGGCGGGATTGTTGGTCGCGGTGGGGATCGCGTTGGTTTCTGTTCCGGGAGTGCTCTACTGGCATACCCAGCGCCCGTGGCAGCACATGGTCAACCTGGATTATTACTACCAGGCCAAAATCGCTTCCGCCTCTCCGCACGACCGCAACCCCCGCAACAACCTCGCCCGGCTGCCGGCAGGTCATCGGACGTTTGACGGCGTCCGATTTAATGTTGCGGGAATCATCCAGCTTGCCGACGGAAATGACGTTGCCCGGAAGGACAATCCCTACCCTGAATCCGTCGAAAGCATTCCCGTGAATCGGATTTGCCGTCAACTCCATCTTCTCCATGGGACCGTGCAGGGCCTGGGCGATCCACGCGTGGTAGCCTTTCTGGTGCTGCATTATGCGGATGGAACCACCAACCAGCTTCGCATCGTCTATGGCCAGAACGTTTATGACTGGTGGTTCAAAGGATCCGCCGACGTGCCGTTGGCCGGCAACACCAAGGTCGCTTGGGTTGGACAAAATCCGCAGGCTACCGCCGGTGGATACCGCATCCGGGTCTTCAAAAGTTCCTTTAACAACCCCAAACCGGATCTGCGGATCACAACGATTGACTATGTCTCGGCGCTCACCCGGAGCGGTCCGTTTCTGCTGGCGCTGACTGTGGAATAATTTCGCCCGTCTCGCCATCGCCTTCTTCGCTGAAATCGAAACTAAATTCGGATGACGAAAGCGCCAGAGGACTGGCGCACTTCCAAATTCGGGGGAGCGCGCCCGCCTCGGGTGCAGCCGACGACGCCCTCGTCGTCGGCACAAACGCACAGAAGTTCACGCGCAATCGTCCGCTGGTTCACCGAATTGTTTGCCGCGAGGGCGCGGCAAACCACACCCGAGGGCGGGTGTGCTCCCCTCGGAACACGCGTCTGACCGCGTTTCGCGCAAGCGAACCATGCGAATTGGGGCATCCATCCAGTGGTGGGCTTGGCAAGGCACAAAGGCCGCAGGCAGGTCAAGCCGCAGTTGCCCAAAATGTCACGCATTTGCCGGGATAATCCCGACCGGTGGGTCGGCCCGGGCCCTATTAGTCTCGTGACGCCGAAGTGGTTGCAGGAAAGGGAGTTCCTCCGCATCGGGCGACGATCTCAAGATAGCCCAATGGCACAGGCATTGCTGGTCAGGCAAGCGCGGGAAAGGGATATAGGGCTATTGGCTCGGACGAATCGCCGCTTTCCTCGTGCATGACGAATCATGGTAGCGGTAAAAACAATTCTGTTGGTTGAGGACGATCAGGTCGCGTCAACGACGTATCAAAGCCGGTTGGAACGTGAGGGCTTTCACGTGGAAACCGCGTCGGATGGACTGACCGCCCTCAGGACCCTGTTGAAGCTCACAGTTGACCTGGTCGTCCTGGACCTGATCCTGCCGAAGCTGGACGGGGCGAGCGTGCTCAAGCAGATGCGCATGACCCCGCACCTGCGGAACGTGCCCGTCATCGTCCTCTCTAATGCCGCGGCGCCCGAACTCGACGAGGACGCCATGCTCACGGGCCCGACGCGGCGCCTGCACAAAACCGATTGCCCGTTTTCCCTGCTGATGCAGACCATCCAGGAGCTCTTCGCGATCACCCCCGCCCAAACAACCCAGGCTGAACCCGCGGCCGCCGGCGGAACAGCCCCAGCCTCCCGGAACGGGCAGCCGAAACCGGGCGGCGACACAACCGCTTTTTACGGTCGGTCCTCGAAACGGAGCGAGTCGCTGAAGGCCGTTCTCCAGAAGATCCCCGAAATCCGGGAGCATTGCTGCGCCTACATTCGCGCGCCCGGTTCACCCGCCAACACCCAGCACCTTGTCGAACTGCACCAGTGCGCCAACTGGGTTCGCACGAGTGCGGACGATTTGGGCTGCACGCGCATCGCCATGCTCGCCCGCGCGCTCGAGGCACTGCTCTCGGAAATCAAGGTCAAACCTTCCGTGATCACGCCTTCCATCCTCCAAACCATCGCGCAGGCGGTTGACTGTCTCGACCTGTTGCTGAAAGGCGATGAAGTGGACCTGGCCAGGCCCTTGACCCGCGCCAAGGTGCTGGTTGTGGATGACGACGCCGTCTGCAGCATGGCCAATGTCAGATCGCTGAAGCGGGCCAACCTCGACGCCGAAGGCATCAATGATCCGGTCGTCGCCCTGCAGAAACTGCAATCCACCGCCGTGGATGCGGTCTTGCTCGACATTAACATGCCCGGCATCACCGGGTTCGAACTGTGCGAAAAATTGCGTCACCTGCCCGGCTGCAAAACCATCCCCGTCATTTTCATCACCGGCTACAGCAATTTCGACAATCGCAAACAAAGCGTCCTCAGCGGAGGCCAGGACTTCATCACCAAACCTATATTTCCCCTCGAGTTGGCGTTGAAGACCACCCTCCACCTGCTCAAGGCACAACTGCAGCATCCGATCCTGCACAACGTCACACCCGAGCCCGGCACGGCCGGGACGCGGATAACCGGTCTGCCTGAAGTCGAGAAACCGGAACCGTCCGTGTTGCGTGTGGCCGGCAGCCGCTCCGCCCAGCTCGAGCCTGCGATCCCGGTCCGGTTGGCCGCCACCCACCCGCTTGAGATGCGAGCGGAAACCTCCACGGCGTTTGCACCGAAAGCAAGAGCGGCGGCCAGCCCCGGCACAGCCGGTTCCTCCACGATGGAATCACCAGTGTCGATACCTCCGCAAACGGCGTCCTCCGTGCCTAACCAGCCCCGGATGCATGCGGAACCGCAAAATGTAACCGCTGCGGTTCCTCCCGCCAAGCCCCCGCCCGGAGAGGAAAGGCCGGCCCGCTCGAGCCGGGGCGAAACGGAACCTGCCGGGCTGCGGGACGAACGGTCCGAACTCCAGATTAAACTTGCAGCCGAACAACAGACGGCGGCCAAGTTGCGCCAGGCCTTCATGGCCTTGCAGCGGAAATTGTGCGAGAACGCCGCCGCGCTGGAAAGAGCCAGGGGCGAACTGCAACGGCAAACGGCCGGGCTGACCGGGACCGCCGCCGCCGCCCAGCAAGCACAGAACGCTCTCCGGGAAAAAGAAAGCCTGTGCAGCCGCCTGGAACAGGAACTCGCCGGACTGCGGACCGGACGCGACGAATTGCAGGCCAGGCTGGTGGCTGTGGAAAAAGCGGCTACCCGCGTCGAGCACGATTTCGAGGCGTTCCGCAAGCAAGCACGCTACGACGCCACCTTGCTGGCGAAGGCCCGCGCCGACCTGCAGGAGCAGTCGGCCAGACTCAACATCGCTAGCGCGGCAGCCGAACCGACGCGGAAGGCGCTTCAGGAAAAAGAGGCCCGCTGCAACCAGTTGCAGCAGGAATTAACCGGGCTGCGGGAGAGCGCGACGGCATTGGCACAGGCTCGAGCAGAACTGCAGCAGCAATCGGGCAATCTCGAGGCCGCCACAGCCACCACCGCCGCGCTCGAAAAAGCCCGATTGGACCTGCAAGACCAGGGAACCAAACTGCAGGCGGCGACCAACGCGGCCGGGCAGGCCGAGAAAACCCTCCAGCAGAATCAGGCCCGGTGCCAGGAATTGGAGCGGGAGGCGGCCGCACTTCAAGCCGGACGCTCGGAATTGCAGGCCAAACTCGAGGCCGAACAAAAGAGGGCCGCGGAACTCGAACGCAATCACAAGGCCTTGGAAGAAATGCTGGACGAAAGCGAGGAAGCTTCGGCAAAGGCCCGCGCGGACTTCCAGCAGGCGTCGGAAAAACTCCGCGCCCTCACGACCGAAGCGGATCAGACACAGAAGCTGCTCCAGGAAACCGAGACCCGCCGCAGTCAATTGGAGCAGGACCTGGCCGGCGCCGTGGCCGGCCGATCGGAGCTCGAAGTGAAATTGGCCGGCGAACAACAGGCATCCGCCAGGCTGCGCCAGGAATTTGAAGCCCTGCAAAAGCAACAGCAGGACAGCACCGGGGCTCTCAACCAGGCCCGCGCCGATTTACAACAGGCTTCGGAAAAACTCCGCGCCCTCGCGGCCGAAGCCGATCAGACACAGAAGCTGCTCCAGGAAACCGAGACCCGCCGCAGTCAATTGGAGCAGGACCTGGCCGGTGCCGTGGCCGGCCGATCGGAGCTCGAAGTGAAATTGGCCGGCGAACAACAGGCATCCGCCAGGCTGCGCCAGGAATTTGAAGCCCTGCAAAAGCAACAGCAGGACAGCACCGAGGCTCTCAACCAGACCCGCGCCGATTTACAGCAGGCGTCGGAAAAACTCCGCGCCCTCACGGCCGAAGCCGATCAGACACAGAAGCAGCTCCAGGAAACCGAGCCTCGCCGCAGTCAATTGGAGCAGGACCTGGCCGGCGTTGTGGCCGGCCGAGCGGAGCTCGAAGTGAAATTGGCCGACGAGCAACAGGCATTCGCCAGGCTGCGCCAGGAATTTGAAGCCCTGCAGAAGCAACAGCGGGACAGCACCACCGTTCTCAACCAGGCCCGCACGGACCTCCAGCAGCAATCCGCCGAGCAGACTCGGCTGGAATCCGAGCTGCAACGGCAACAGGAGTCCGCGACGGCGTCCACGAGTCAAACGCAAGCCGCCCATAGCGAACAAGCGGCGCGGTGCGGTCAGTTGACACAGGAATTGGCCGGCCTGCGCCAGAAACATCAGGAGACGCAGGCCAGGCTGGCGGCTGAACAGGAAACGGCTGCTGAATCACGGCTGGCTTCCGCGGTGCTGCAACAGCAACTCAACGAAAGCGCGGCAGCGCTGGAACAGACGCGGACCGAGCTGCAGCAGCAGAAGGCCGAACGGGCGCGCTGGGAGACCGAACACCGGAACCTTGCGGCGGCCAACGAAACTCTGAATCTCGAATTAACCCGGCTCCGCGAACAGATCGAATCCATGAAGGCATGTTCCGTTCTGGACGCGCCGACCGAGGCACGGGCTCAAACCTTCCGGCTCACCGCACCCAACGCCGGCACGGTTCTGCTGGTTGGCGACTTTACCGGTTGGCAGAAAGAGCCAGTCCAGATGCAGCCCGGAGTTGACGGTGTCTGGTCCGCGACCGTGAAGCTGCTGCCCGGCACTTATCTTTACATGTTCATTGTGGATGGCAAGTGGTGCGAAGACCCCGCATGCACGCAGCGCGTGCTGAATGAGTTCGGCGGCCAGAACATGGTCCGGGAAGTGGTCTGAAGCCGGCACTTAACAAGCAGATCGACATGCTTGGCAGCGGAAGGCTGATTTTCGCGCAATCGAACCATGCGAATCGGGACATCCCTCCAGTGGCGGGCTTGGGTAGCCAATTCTTCCCCGTCCCAACAGGGACACCGGAAAGCAGCCAGCCACGAAGTGGCTGGAATCGTCATTCACAAATTATTGCGTCCTGAAGGGACGCTGGAAAACGCCGTTACCTTCCATCGTGCCTTCCAGCACGGGATTCATCTTGCACCTGAAACCAGCCACTCGCGTGGCTGGCTAATCTCCATTCGTCGCTTTGCGACTTTAAATCCCGCCCCTGAATTCTGCCGGGCTTCCAATCAGTCAAAGATAGTGCCGAACCACTTTTGATACATTGGCCCGACCACCGGCATGGGTTTCATCCGGCCGTTGATCGCGGCAATCAGCCCCATCACCCAAAGCACGATCATACAAATGTAAAACACCGGTATCAGGATCCAGCCGATGATGGGAATAATAAGGAGGATGATGACGGCAAACCACGAAAGCATGAAGCCAAGCATTTGCCGGAGATGAAACGCCCCGAGCTTCGTCTTTTTGTTGCTGTGAATGATGATGGCCACCAGGAAGCCGATCAGAGTGAGGTAGGCGACGATCGCGACCGTTTTGTCTTCAGCGGCGGCTGTCGGCGGCGGAGTTTGTGCAGGAGTCGTGGTATCCATAGCAATGTCCTTTCAGGTTTTTTGGTTTGCCAAGTACGACGCCGGTGATGCTATTCCGAAGCCGCCCGGCGTCAAGCGGTGATTTTAACGGACTCATTCGCGCCATTCTTCGTTCGTATCGGAACGCCGGAAGTTCACTTGGATGTTGGGCGTTGGATGTTCGTTGTTCGATGTTTCCCATTGAGAAAATTTCCTTCCCACGCCTGTCCGCTTCTGGTTTTCTTGTTGCGATCCAATTCAAACCAAAATCAATCTATGAAAATTACCAAAGCACTCACAGTCGCGGCGTGCGCACTGGCTTTTGCCGGAGCTGCACGCGCCCAGGACACCGTAGCCGGGAAATGGCAGGGGGAGTTTGATTCGCAAATCGGGCTGCAAAAATACACCTACGAGTTCAAGGTGGACGGAACCAACCTGACCGGCCGGGCCATCGGCATCCGCGACGAAGGAACGAACAACGTGGCCATCACCGAGGGCAAAATCAACAAGGACGAAATCTCCTTCGTCGAACCGCTCAGGTTCGATGACAACGACATCCGCATCGAATACACCGGCAAGGTTTCCGGTGATGAAATCAAATTGCACCGAAAGGTGGGCGATTTTGCGGAAGAAGACCTCGTTGTCAAACGGGTCAAGGAAAGCAATGCCAAACCCGAAGCACCGCAGCCCGAAACCAAGACGGACACAAATTCGCCACCGGCCAAACCGTAGGTCACGCCAACGCCGGGCTGAATGATTTTTATCCCTTCGGGATACAGAAAGGATCACGGTCCGGTTCTACGACGCCACGCCGCCGGCGATGTATTGCTCCATCTGGGCAATCGTCGCGTTTTGGGCCGAGATGATCCAGTTCACCAGGTCGCCGATGGATACGAGGCCGACGACCTTTTCCCCTTCCAGGACGGGCAGATGCCGCACACGATGTTCCGTCATGAGCTTCATGCAATCCTCGATGGAATGGTTTGGCGTAACGGATACAATCTGGCTGGAAATGATTTCCCGCACACGCGTGTCCTTGGAGGATTTCCCCTGAAGCGCGACATTGCGCGTGTAATCGCGTTCGGTGAACACGCCGGCGAGCTTGTCGCCCGACATGACGAGCAGCGAGCCGATGTTTTTTTCCGCCATGAGTTTGATGGCCTCGAAGACGGTCGCCTCCGGTGCAATGGACCAGAGCGGCGCCGTTTTGTTATGCAACAACGTACTGATGGGGCTGTTTTTCATAGGCTTGACCCTGTTATCGTCCGCCTTGACCAATAATTCAAGAAAATAATTCAGGTTATTACATCTTTAGCGGTAGCGATTGAACGGAGAATTTCCTTCCTTCTGGTGCTGCATTATGATTTTATTCGCACGTTGGAGTTCAAGCTTCAGCTTGTCCGTACTGCACGCTAAAGCGTGGACTCCAAGCAGACTGTTTACAAACTGTTAGAACACAACCCAAACCGGAGCTTGCTTTGGCGAGCGATCCACATTAAAATGCCTTTCGCGCCTTCAGAAGGGCGCTAGCAGACTCCTTTGGCGCGCAAGAACCTGGCTTTGGAGTCCTATGAAAACCGACCTGAAAAGCTGCAGGGTGACAAGGCCGACTCGGACAAAGGCAACGGACGCCGAAGCCACGGCCCAATGCCTCAGCGAAAATCAGGCTACGTCGTTGAAATGGGCGGCAGAGGTCGAACCCTTGAAGCTTTTCACCTTCAAGGAGTGTCAGGACCTCTTCCGGACACGGCTGACCGGGCCGCTGCTCAGACTTATTCCCCAACTGACCGGCCTGCGCCCCCACGTCTTGTGGCATCGCCCGTTTGACTTCCAAGGATCTGGTGAAATGCCCGTCCTTTGCCCGATGGCGCGCCAATGTGCGGGCGCGAAAAGCCGGCAGCCCAAGTGCTGCAAGTCCTGCTTACAATGTCGTTGGAAACCCGCCTTGTCCCCGGCCAACCGAGGTCGGCGGTTCATCGGGCAGTGTGGTGCCACCAACTTCTGTGCCCGCTTTCAGGTGGACGAGGTTTGCCCTCTCACGCTGGTCTTGCAGGCGACGGTGGCGTCCCGTTCTTCCTCACCCCACAAGGTCAGCCAAGGCACGCAACACGCAACACGCAACACGCTCTCGCCGGAACCCGTTTCCCCCACTGCCTTCAATCACGCGGTGGCTTTGGTGCGTCTCATCCTCCACGATTTTGAATCCATCGCCCAAGCCCGGATGGCCAGGAGCGGATTGGAAAACGCCTTGCGGAGGTTGAACGACACTCAAATCGAGGCCGGACTCCTGCGCGGGGAACTGCGCCGGCGATTGCCCGACCTCCCACTATCAACTATCAACTATCAACCATCAACTATCCCAAAAAGCCACGCCCAGAAACTCGTTGACGCGATGCGCGACTACGTGCATCAGAATTACCACCGCCCGATCAACTTGAAAGAACTGGCCTCGGCCATGAAGATGAACGCCTCCTATCTCTCCGGCCTGTTCAGTCAAACGACGGGCGTGACCTTCCACCAATTCCTGGAAGAAGTCCGGCTGTTCAAGGCCGAGGAGTTGCTCCGCGATCCTCGAAACCGCATTCGCGAAGTGGCCAGTGCGGCGGGCTACGCCAGCCCGGATGCCTTTCGTCATGCCTTCAAGTCCCATGAAGGTCTTTCGCCAGAGGCTTGGCGGGCGGGGCAATAAGTTTGGCCTTTTATCGCCCAAAATCCAAAGAAACGTCCGCTTTTCCAAAACCGGTATTGTATCATTTTGAATTTTTGTCAATTAGGGCGACCACTTCCGATAAATCCCAAACGTGGTCTGATATGCCCTCATTCTTGTCCAAAAGTTGGAGTTTCGCTCCGGCTTGCTGGAAGGGTCGGAAACTGCCCGGATTCATTTTTTGGAGATCTCGGTTGAGGGCTTTTCACCGGACTCTTGGCGGGCAGGGCAATAAGTTTGACCTTTTATCACCCAAAATCCAAAAAAACGTCCGCTTTTCCAAAATCTTATCCGTTGCGCGAAGTGCTCCGCCAGTGGTGAAATGAAGTTCGGAATGAATAACTTCGGGTAGCCCGTTGCGGAAACGTCCCGAAAACAGAAAGGCAACAGTATGCACAATAAACCCATCAAACACGCCAGAATCCTTGCGCTTGCGAGCCTGTGCTTGCTCTTCTTTCAAACTTCAAGCAAAGCTCAACCTGTCTCGCTTGGCTGGGATCTTTTGACGACGGATCCGGCCACCTTGATTGACGGGTTTAATTGGGCGGGCGTTCCCTTGGGCACTTACAATTTTGGCGGTTCGATCGGGGTGCAAAACGTGGGCCAAACGGACACCATCATGCAGCGTCTTGGCACCAGCGGCAATGGCCAGACCATTCCTCTACAAGTGAACGCCATGACTTTGGTGAGCACAACTCCGATTGATCTGAATGGCGACTTGGGCTACCTCACCCTCGATCCCAATTACACCAGCGACGGGACCATTACCATCAATTCTGACGGCACATTCTCAAGCACTCTCGACGTGTATTTTGACATCCATTTCGGGTCCCTGGATGGTCCCCTCGACACGAGCGGAGAAATGATGGATATCACAGATTCGGGCAATTGGATGCCCGACGCGCCGTCTGACGCCCTGCTCATTCCCGGGGTGAACTGCTTGTTGAACGGCACGGACACCTCTGACGACCTCTGGCTTGATGCGGTCCGGTACCAGGGTCTTACGGACACGATAATACAAAGACCCACCTCCTCGCCGGAACCTAGGACGCTGACCCTCCTCGGCCTGGGCTTGGCTGCCGCTACCTTGCGAATTTGCCGGCGCCGCGCCTGAAATTCCCGGGACACGCATAACCGTCCTCAAGTCAAGGACGGTCCCGTGGCGGAGCCGTTACACTTTTGGCGGCGGTGGTTGAACGGAGAATTTCCTTCCTTCCGGCACCGCGTTATGACTTCATTAACCAACTTCGGAGGGGCGAGTTATACAAGCCCCAATCTTGAACAGGGACTCGTGTGACTCGTCCCTCCGAATCAAAGTGTTTACAAACCATGGACCCGTTGCCGACTGTTTTACTGAAACCGGGCGAGGCCGACCGCATCGTGGCCGGTCATCCATGGGTTTATCACGGCGAAATTCTCCGGCTGACCACGCAACCCGCCGATGGCGAACTGGTTCAGGTGAAGGACCATCGCCAGCGGTTCCTCGGCGTCGGGTTTTTCAATTCGAAGTCGAAAATCCACGTCCGCGTCCTTTCACCGGAGCGCGTTGAGGTGAATGAACACTTTTTTGAGGAACGCATCCGGGCAGCCCTTGCCGTCCGGCAAAGGCATTTGCCGGATGCAACCTCGTTTCGTGTCGTCAATGCCGAGAGCGATTTCTTGAGCGGCCTCATCGTTGACAAATATGAAGACGTGTTGGTCGTGCAAATTTTGTCGCTCGGCATGGATCAACGGAAGGCGCTGATCGTCGGCGTGCTGCAGAAGATTTTCTCGCCGCGGGCCATTTTGGAGCGCAGCGACGTGGCGTCGCGCAAATTCGAGGGATTGGAGGAAGCAAACGGAATTTTGTTCGAGTCCAAACTTGAAGTCGCTCAGGGGGAACAAGCTAAAGCTTGGACTCCAACGATTGTGAATTTGAACGGTCTGAAATTTGAGACTGATCTGGTCGGTGGCCACAAGACCGGGCTTTATCTTGACCAGCAGGTGAATTATCTGGCGGTGTCGCAGTATGCGAAGGGGGCGCAGGTTTTGGATTGTTTCAGCTTTCTCGGCGGATTCGGTTTGTACGCAACCCGCGCCGGCGCGGCGCACGTCCACTTCCTCGACCAAAGCGCCGAGGCAATCGAAGCTTCCAAACGAAACGCCGTTGCGAACGGTCTGGCGGAGAAATGTTCGTTTGAGGCCGTGAACGTTTTCGACTGGTTCAAGGCGCAAACCGCCGTCAAGCCGCACGAGAAGGTCATTCCGCGATTTGATTTGATTGTGCTCGACCCGCCGTCGTTCACGCGCAATCGCGCGTCAGTGCCGGACGCGCTGCGCGGCTACAAGGAAATTCACATCCGCGCGCTGAAACTGCTCAAAACCGGCGGCACGCTGGCGACGTTCTGCTGTTCGCATCACGTAAACGCGGCGACGTTTCAGGACGTGATTCTTTCCGCCGCCTACGACACGCGCCGCGTTTTGCGCCGCGTCGCGGCCTATTCGCAAAGTCCCGATCATCCCATCATTCCGATGATTCCAGAGACGGAATATCTGAAGGGCTTCGCGTTTGAAGTGATCCGGTGAAGGATGGAACAACATGAGCGCGTTCCCCGTCAGCCCGGAAAAGGAAGTCCAACTCACGCAACGCATGGCCGCGCTGGGCGTGCGCGAGGCCGACATCGAGGAAACCTTTGTCCGTTCCAGCGGTCACGGCGGGCAGAACGTCAACAAGACCTCCACCTGCGTGATGCTGTTGCACCGCCCGACCGGGTTGCAGGTCAAATGTCAGGCCACACGACAGCAGGGACTCAACCGCTTCATCGCCCGCCGTCTGCTGCTCGACAAGATTGAAGCGCTGAAACGCGGTTACGTGGACGCCGAGCGCGCCCGCATTGAAAAAATCCGGCGGCAGAAACGGCGTCGCAGCCGCCGGGCCAAGGCGCGGATGCTCGCCGACAAATCGCATCACGCCGACAAGAAAGCGTCACGACGGCCGGTGGCAATGGAGTAAAACCGATTTGCCTTTGGCGGGACACGTTGAAAATAAAATGCCGGATTTGTCGGTTTGCATGCTTGCCGTTCGGGAGAATCTGGTAACATCGGCGTTCATGAACATCCTAATCGAAGACGCGGATAAGCTGGAATATCTGACCAGCGAAAACCAGTGGACAAAAAATGCCGCCGAAGGCAAAAGCTTCGGGGCAACCGAAGCTGCATTTGACGTTGCGAAAAAAGAACCGATTGGCAGGTTTAACATCGTCTTTTACATCGCCCAAACGAAACAGTTCATCAACCTGGACCACGGACGGGGCAGGGGTCTCGTTGAAACCAGCCCGGCAGCGAACGCGCCCACGGTTCAATCGTGAGAGTGTTACGGTTTCTTGACTTTGAAATCGGCAACGCGACGGTTGCCGGCGGCAACATCCTCGCGGGTCATGTTGAGCGTCAGGGTGGTGTAAGCCGTTTCCGAATCCTGGTAACCTTGCGCGGCGGCGAGGCGATACCACTTGTAAGCTTCAATCCTTGATTCGGGCGCGTCCGCCCGCTTTCCTTGCAGGCTGGCGCGGTGACAGTTTTCCCCCAAATTGAATTGGGCTCCGGCGTCTCCCTGCTGCGCGGCCCGGCCATACCACATCACTGATCGGGCGGCATCCCGGGTGACACCCTGTCCATGGGCATACATCATCCCGAGATTGAATTGCGCGAGGGAATGACTTTGATCCGCCGCCTTGTGGTACCATTCCGCCGCCTGCGCGTAATCGCGCATCGCTCCCTCACCATTGGCGAATTTCAACCCCATGCTGAATTGCACATCCGCATTCCCGTAGTCGGCATTGCGGGGAGTCACTTCCCGATCGGGTTTTTGCGTGTGCGAAAATAGTTTGCGATACCAGGATTTTCCCATGCTCACCATCATGAACTGTTTGGCGTGGAATACAAGAAGTATTATCCCCGGCCAGTTTCGACAACCGGCTGCGCATCCCGTCATCCGATGGTTCTGGAGAGGGAGCGCCTGAAAGGTTTTGCGTTTGAGGTGGTGCGATAACTATTTCAGCAATTCCCGCTGCCAGTTCATCAATTCCGGCGCATGCCGGTCCCAATCGCGGGCGAGTTCGCCCAGCGTGGCGCGGCTGGCGATGAGTGTCGGGTCAATGCCCAGCTTGTGCGCGTGAGCGTTGCGGCGTTTTTCCAGCTCGCGGTAACGGTGCATCTCGGCCTCGGTCGGGCGATGGCCTTTGGGCCGTAAAAATTCCGGATGCCGGTCCGTGGAAAGCTGGAGGCCGGTTTTGATGGCGTCGCCCAGCGCATCGCGGCTGCGCGGCGATCCTGCGAGGCGGGGCGGCAGGAGCGGCTCAACCGGTCTGCGCGCGGCGACGGCGGCGGCAATGGCCACGAGTTTTTCGTGCGTAAGGATGAAGAACGGCGGGCGGTTCACGGCAACGGCCTCCTGCTCGCGCCATTGCCAAAGCTCGCGCAACACGGCCAGTGCGGGACGACCCAGCCGGGAACTGCCTCTGACGCGCCAGGCGGAATCCGCATCCACCACCGGCGGCTGCGAAGTCTCCACAATCAATCTCGCACAGGATTCCTGGTGCCAGGAAAGGCGTCCTTTTTGCTGGAGTTCAAGTTTCAGCTTGTCGGCCAGCGGCTTCAAATGGTGCGTGTCATTGCGCGCGTAAATTTCCATCCGCTCGGTAAGCGGGCGGCGCGCCCAGTCGGCCTTTTGCGGGCCTTTGTCCAGTTTCATGCCGAGCAGGTTTTCGACGAGCGAACCCAGGCCGAATCGCCGTTCGCCCAAAAGCCGCGCCGCGAGCATCGTGTCGAAAATCGCCGACGGCACGAACTCATGATGCTTGCGCAGCAGGCGCAAGTCGTAATCTGCGCCGTGCATGATGAGTTCGTGCGCGTTGAGCGCGTCGAGCAGCGGGTCCAAATTGATTTCGCCCAGCGGATCAACCAGTTCATCACCGGCGGCCGTGCTGATTTGGATCAGGCAGACCTTTTCCGGATAGGCGTGCAGGCTGTCGGCTTCGGTGTCGAGCGCGAGCCAGCTTGCGGATTTGATGGCGGGCAGCAGCGCGGCGAGTTTTGCGTTCGTGTCAATCACGCGCCAAAGGATAAAGCGGCGTGCGGCACGTGGCGAGCGGCAAGATTGCCCGCTTGCAATAAATTGTTCGCTGCTCCTAACATCGGCCATGAACCTGGCCACTGCCTTTGCCGATTGCGCGGAAAAGCACGCGCCCAAAACCGCCATCTTTTGGGGTGAAACGGAAATTTCCTACGCCGCGCTCCTCGCGCAGTCGCAAAAAGTCGCCGCCTACCTGCAAACCGGATTGGGTGTGCAGCCCGGCGACCGCGTAGCGCTGTGGGTGAAGAATTGTCCGGAGTTTGTGTCGGCGGTGTTCGGCATTTTGTCGGCCGGCGGCGTGGTCGTGCCCATCAACAATTTTCTGAAACCGGCCGAGGTGGCTTACATTTTGAACGATTCCGGCGCGAACGTGCTCATCATCGGCGCGGAGCTGGCGGCGCACTTTGAAACCTTGAAAGCCGCGCGGCCATCGCTCGAAATGTTGCGCGTCGAAGAATTCGCCGCGCTTAATCCATCCTCCATTCTCCATTCTCCATCTTTGTGTTCTGAGAAAGACCTTGCGGCGCTGCTCTACACCTCCGGCACGACCGGCCATCCGAAGGGTGCGATGCTCACGCACGGCAATTTTCTCCATAACGTGGCAAGTTGCGTGGCGGCGCTCGATGTGCGGGAAGACGAACGCGTCGTGGTGGCGCTGCCGCAGTTTCACAGCTTCATGTTCACGGTGGGCACGCTGCTGCCGGTGCTGTGTGGCTGCGGGATTCTGCTGCTGAAAACACTGCACCCGTTCAAGCAGGTGCTGGAGGAGATCGCGCGGCATCGCGGCACGATTCTGCCGGCGGTGCCGTCGTTTTACCGCGCACTGCTGGCCGTGCCGGAGTTCGGCCGGCTGCCGCTGCGGCTGTGCATCAGCGGCGGCGCGCCGTTGCCGGTGGAGGTGTTCAACGAGTTCACGCGGAAATTTCCGTTTCCACTGCGCGAAGGCTACGGTCCGACCGAGAGCAGCCCGGTGGCCACGGTGAATCCCATCTACGGCATCAACAAACCCGGCTCGATTGGCCAACCGATCCCGAACGTGGAGTTGAGCATCCGCGACGAGGCCGGCCAGGAATTGCCCGTCGGCGAAATCGGTGAAATCTGCATCCGCGGCGGGAACGTGATGCGCGGCTATTGGAACCAGCCGGAAGAAACGGCGAAGGTTTTGCGCAACGGCTGGCTGCTGACCGGAGACGTGGGGTATCGCGACGCAGACGGTTATTATTTCATCACCGACCGCAAAAAAGACATGCTGCTGGTGAATGGCATCAACGTTTATCCGCGCGAGATTGAGGAGGTGATTTATCAGTTTCCCGGCGTGAAGGAGGCGGCGGTTGTCGGCGTGCCCGACCCGCGCAAAGGCGAGCAGCCGGTGGCATTTGTCGCGGCGGCGGAAGGCCGGACGCTCGACGAAAAAGCGTTGCACCAATTCATCCGCAGCAAACTGGCGGATTACAAATTGCCGAAGCATATTGTCTTTCTGCCTGCTCTGCCGCGCAATGCGACGGGGAAAATCCTGAAAACGGAATTGAGAAAACAGGCGGCGAAGTAAATCTCAATAAACCAGCACCAGCACAGCTGCGCCGGACAGCGACGCGATTTCCCCCTGCAGCCTTGCGAAACCACTTAACCTCCTCCACTTCATCCTTCGCTACGGCCTGGCCATCGCGATAGCAGCAGCCCAGATTGAGTTGTGTGTATGACCCGCACTAAATGATTGGGCAAGCTGGTCGGGCAACTTCGGGCCTGTGCAGGCGGTTTGATTGACTACAACAAATTGATTTCCAGTTAGTTATGCCGATTCCTTTTCCGAGTTGCTTTGCTGGTTCTTACCGGTATCCTATTAATGCCGTTCGAGCATGAAGCGCGGGCGGCAAAGATTCTATGGCAGAAGGATATTGCGTCAAATGCAAGGCCAAGAAGGAAATTGCCAATGGCGTTGAAGAGACGATGAAGAATGGGCGCAAGGCGATCAAGGGCAAATGCCCGACCTGCGGCACGGTGATGTTCAAGATTCTGGGCGGGAAGGCCGCTCCCAGTGGCGCAACCCAAACTCCACCGACTGCGGCGGGCTAATTATGTCCCAACAGCTCGCCTACGTCATCATCACCCCCTATTCGCTCTACAAGTCGCGCACGGGCGGAATTCTGAGCCGGCTGATTTCGCGCACGGGTCTGGACCTGGCAGCGGCACGCATGTTCGCGCCCAGCGCCGAACTGGCAAGGCAATATGCCGAAACCATCGTTTCGGCGCACGACCCGCAGGACCGGAAAATCCAGGAACTGCTCAAACAATACGTCCTGCAAAATTTTTCGCCGGACTCCAAAACCGGGCGGCGGCGGCGGGTGATGACGCTTTTGTTCCGCGGCGATGAGGCGGTGCGAAAGGTACGGTCGGTCGTCGGCAATCTCGGTCCGGATCGCCGCGTTGGCGAAACCATCCGCGACACTTACGGTGATTTCATTATGGAAGACAACGGGCAAGTCCGTTACTTCGAGCCGGCGGTGCTGGCCGCGCCCAAGGTGGAGGAAGCCGAGACGAAACTCAAATTGTGGGCGCGTTATTCCGACAGCGATGGCGGGGTGTTGGAAAAGGTCATTGCCTACCAGCCCGGCGAGACCGGCCAGCGCACCCTCGTGCTCATCAAACCGGACAATTTCCGCTTCGCGACCGGACGCCCCGGCAACGTCATTGATTTCTTCTCGCGCACCGGCCTTTTCATCGTGGGCATCAAGGTCCACTGCATGAGCGTGGCGCAAGCGATGGATTTCTACGGTCCCGTCCGCGAAGTCCTCCGCACCAAGCTCAAGGACGCGGTCGGGGCCAGAACCAGGGCCGCGCTGGAAAAGGAGTTCTCCGTCAAGATTGACGCCACTGGGGAAAAACAGCTGGGAGAAGTCCTCTGCGCGACCTTCGGCGAGCACCAGTTTGAGAACATCATCCGTTTCATGTCCGGTCATGCGCCGTCCGAACTGCCGCGCGAAGAATGGACCCGGCCTGGCACGGAAAAGTGCATCGCGCTGATTTATGAAGGGGTGAATGCCGTTTCCAAAATCCGTGACGTGCTTGGCCCGACGGACCCGTCCAAGGCGCCGCCCGGCTCCATCCGCCGTGAATTCGGCTCGACCATCATGGTCAACGCGGCGCACGCCAGCGA
Organism: uncultured Verrucomicrobiae bacterium; assembly: GCA_963842445.1. GTDB lineage: Bacteria > Verrucomicrobiota > Verrucomicrobiia > Limisphaerales > UBA11358 > UBA11358. The sequence goes on from CAWJHF010000015.1 coordinate 167,087, forward strand.
TTCGCCGGAAAACGCCAGACGTGAAATGAACATCGTCAATGTGAGCGAAAATAATTTCCGCCAGATCATTGAAGAAGTTTACGGAAAGTCGTAGGCACGCAATTTGTCCAGCAGGCGTGCATCGGCGGCCGGGAAATCGTGGTTGTCCAGTTCCGACTTGCCCGCCCATTTGACCGCCGCGCAACCGAGCGGCTGGGGTTCACCCCGCGCCAGCCGGCAATTAAAGAATTTCAGGCGGACCGTTTTTTCCGGGTAAGCGTGCATGACTTCTTCGAACAGTTCACCAACGGAAGATTCCACGCCGAGTTCCTCGCGCAATTCGCGGACCAGGCATTCCTCGAAGGTTTCGTCTGGTTCGCGTTTGCCGCCGGGAAATTCCCAAAGCCCGCCGAGATGCGCATCGTCCCTGCGCCGGGTGATGAGCAGTTTGCCGTCGCGAAAGATTAAAGCCGCAGCAACGTCAATGGCGCGGGGTGTTGGAGGACTGGAGTGTTGGAGTGATGTTTTTTTATTTTGTTCCATTACTCCAATTCTCCATCACTCCAATTCCCCTTCATCTGCCCACACTCTTGTAAATCCAGCCGAGCCGTTCCATTCCCACGCGGTCGAACAGATTGCGACCGTCGAACAGGATGGGATGGCTGAGCGATTTGCGGGCGCGCTCGAGGTCGAGCTTTTTGAACTCGTCCCATTCGGTGGCCACCACCAGCGCGTCGCAACCGTCGGCCACAGCGTTCATGTCGTCCACATAAGTCACGTTCGAAAGTACCGCCCTGGCTTTTTCCATCGCCTTCGGATCGTGGACACGCAGCAGCGCGCCCTCTTTTTGCAGGCGTTGGCAGAGTTCAATCGCCGGTGACATCCGCACGTCATCGGTGTTTTGCTTGAAGGCGAGGCCGAGCACGCCGATTTTTTTGTCTTTGAGCACCCAAAGCGTGTCGGTGATTTTTTTGATGAACCGTTCCATCTGCTCGGCATTGATGCGCTGGACTTCCTTGAGCAGCCGGAAATCGTATCCGATTTGCTCGGCGATTTTGATGAAGGCGCTGAGGTCCTTCGGGAAACAACTGCCGCCAAACCCGATGCCGGCGTTCAGAAAGCGGCGGCCAATGCGTTCGTCCATGCCCATGCCGGCGGCGACTTCCTCCACGTTTGCGCCCGCCACTTCGCACAGCGCGGCGATGGCGTTGATGTAGGAAATTTTGAGCGCCAGAAACGAATTGGAGGCGTGCTTGATGAGTTCGGCGGAGTTGATGTCGGTGATGATGATGGGCGCGTTGAACGGGGTGTAAATCTCCTTCATCGCCGCGGCGGGACGTTGCGAACGGACGCCGATGACAATCCGGTCCGGTTTCATCAAGTCGCCAACCGCGAAGCCTTCGCGCAGGAACTCAGGGTTGCTCACCACGTCAAAGTCCACCTTCGCCGGGCAATAGCGCTTGATGGTTTCGGCGACTTTTTCGCCGGTCTTGACCGGCACGGTGCTTTTGTCCACCACGATTTTGCAGGTCGTCATGGCGGCGGCAATCTCTCTCGCGACCTTTTCGACGAAACTTGAGTCCACCGAACCATCCGGCAGAGGTGGCGTTGGCACGGCGATGAAAATCACCTCAGATTTTTTGACGCCGTCGGCGATGCTGGTCGTGAACGAAAGCCGGCCGGCGGCCGAGTTTTTCTTCACGAGCTCTTCGAGTCCAGGTTCGTAAATGGGGATGCCGCCGGACTGGAGCAGTTTGATCTTGGCCGCGTCATTGTCCACGCAGGTGACCTGGTGGCCAACCTCGGCGAAACAGGCGCCTGTGACCAGACCGACGTAGCCGGTGCCGACGATGGATAACTTCATGCTCAGGGTTTGCCAACGGCTGACGTTGCGGATTCCGATTTCGTCTTTAATTCCACCGCGCGCATCCCGGCTTCCGATGCGGACACACTGCCGGGACTGGACCGGGCGATGCTTTCATAAAAATTGAGCGCGTCGGTGAATTTTCCCTGCTGTTCTTCAATGCGGGCAAGCGCAAATTTTGCGGCGTTCGCCGCCACAACGTCTGAAAAACCGTTGACGACCCGCTGATAAGCACCAATGGCCAAATCCAATTTGCCCAGTGCTTCGAGGCTGGACGCTACGCCGAGCGCCGCCGCCGCGGAAAAGTCGCCGTCGGGATGGGCGTCGAGAAATTTTTGGAACTGTGCCTGCGCGTCGGCGAACCTGCCCGCGGCAAGCAGCGCCGCCGCGCCCTGCAACCACGCGCGACGCCCGCCGAGCGTACCTGGATATTTGCCGGCGATTTTCAAATACGCGTCGGCCAACTGGCTGGCGCTCGCATTGGGCGGGATGGAAAGAGCCAGTTGCGTCAACGCCCTCCCTGCGGCGATTTCATTTTGTTCCCGTTGCCAGGAAAAAAATGAGTATAGAAAAACGGCCACAATGATGATTCCTGTGCCGGCGATAACCCGGTTCTTGTTGGCTTCAATCCACGGCCACAACTTGAAAAGAAAGGCGGTTGGTGCGTCTTGTGATTGCATAATGGGTGTGCAATCTTTCGCGTGAAGCCCAAAAACACAAGCTCAAAATCTACCGGGCCGTGTGGGATTGTTCACAAAGGTTTTGTCCACAAATCAAGACGCTACCGCCATGAATGCAGACTTGACCTTGTGCAATAAACATTTAACTCTTATCGCCGTCCGACAAAATGTTTTCCATGAAAAAAATCCTGATTCCCGTATTGCTCGCCGCACTGCCGATGTTGTCCCCGGCTGCGGATTCGCTCACTGTCAAGGCCGTCAACAAGCTTCAAATCGCGCGCGCCAGCCAGACGATTGAATTGACCGCTGCGCAGCTCGCGCCGCTCGGCGAGGCCAATTTAAACAAAATTCACGTCAAGGACGCCAGCGGCAAGGAATTGCTCTGCCAGGCGGTGGATGTGGATTATGACGAGTTCCACACGCCGGACATCGTCATTTTCCAGACCGACTTCGCGCCAGGTGAAACGAAGACGTTCACGGTGACTTCGGGCAAGAAACAGCAATTCAAACCGGAGGATTACAAGGCTTACGGCCGGTTTGTGCGCGAGCGGTTTGATGATTTCGCATGGGAGAACGATTTGATCGCGCACCGGGCTTTTGGCAAGGCGCTGGAGACGTGGAAGGGCGAGCCGCTCACCAGCAGCGGGATTGACATCTGGTCGAAGCTGACGCCGAAGCTGATCATCAACGAATGGTATATGATGGGTGACACGTTTTATCACATCATGACCGACAACGGCGGCGATGATTACACCTCCGGCATAACGCGCGGCGACGGCGGGAACGGCCTTTGGGCGGATGACCAGCTCTGGGTCTCGAAAAATTTTGTGAACTCGCGCGAACTGGCCAACGGTCCCATTCGCGTGATGTTCGAGCTGGACTACGACGCGTTTGATGTGAACGGCCAGCAGGTTGCCGAAACCATGCGCATCTCGCTCGATGCCGGCAGCCAGATGGACCATTACCGGGTCACGTTCAAGCCGGTCGGTGCTGGCGGGGCGCTGACGGCGGCGGTTGGCCTCAAGAAGGTCAAGGGCGAGCAGGCCGAGTTCAACGCCGCGCGCGGCACGCTGGCGGTTTGGGAGCCGATGGAGAAAAACCGGGGCATGCAGGAAGTGGGGATGCAGGGCGTGGCGGCGATTGTTGACCCGAAAAGTTTTGTGAAACAAGCCGAGGACAAGCTGAACAACCTGCTGCTCTTGAATGCGGGGCCGGACAATTCCATCAATTACTGGGCTGGTTTCGCATGGGACAAGGCGGGAAAAATCACCACGGCGGACGATTGGAAGAAATACGTGGACGGATTTGCCCAGGGCGTGCAGTCGCCGATCGAAGTGACTGTCTCGGCGCAGTAGCCCGCTGGAACTTTTTTTTGAAAAAATCCGCCAAACATTGCTTATGATAAAACTCACCGATTTTTTCCAAACCATCCTGTCCCGAACTTCTCTGGCCGCACTGCCGCTGCTGCTGGCGTTGAACAATGGTTGCGCCACGCACGCGGCGAACGCGACCCCAACGTCCGTGTCGCCTGCGACGTCTGGTGGCATTACCGACGCCGAGATTCGCGACGTGCTCAACCGCGTTGCGCGTCATCAACTGCATCCGCTCAAGGACGGCGAATACCCGGATGTCAAATCCATCGAGGAAGCCAAGTCCGCCAAACCGCCCGAAAGCATCATTTGGAATTATCCGTGGGGCGTGGACCTTTTCGGAATGGAGCGTTCCACCGATGTCACCGGAGACAAGGAAGTGGACAACTTTGTGGTGCAGCACAACCTGATTTGCGCACGTTATTATGCGTGGCTGGCCGGATTGGAAAAACAATTTGGCAACGAGGCGGAAAATTTCGGACGTGACACAAAAATCAAAGGGCTGGTCGCGCTTGGCACTTTGGACAATTGCGGCGCGATGGGCAATGAAATCCTTGAAAGCATGATGCGCCATCCTGGCCAGGCCACGCCCGACGAAAAGGCCGTCGTCGCGCGCATCGCCGACTGGGTGGTCAACAAGCAGGACCGCCTGCCCGACGGCACGCTTTGGCGCTCCCGGCAGATGGGCGGCACCGTCTGGCCGGACGACCTTTACATGGGCGGCGTATTTCTGGTTCGCTACGGCATCTACACTGGCGACCAGAAATACATTGATGACACGGCGAGCAACATCATTCATCAAGCCGCGCTGGAACAGGACGCCGACGGCCTCTGGTTTCACGGCTATTTCGTGAACGAGAAAAAGCACGCGCCGTTCAAGTGGGGCCGCGGCAACGGCTGGGCGGCGGTCACACTCGTGGAAACGCTTTCGGCGATGCCGGAAAATGATCCGCTGCGCCCGGCGCTGCTTGACATTTTCCGCAAACAAATTGAAGGTCTCGAAAAAGTTCAAGCGGCCGACGGCATGTGGCGCCAGATTCTAGACAAGCCGCAGCTTTGGGAGGAAACCTCCTGCACCGCGATGTTCGCCTACGGCATCGCGCGCGCGGTTCATCGCGGCTGGATTGATCCATCCAACATGGCCATTGCCCGCAAGGCGTTCGCAGGCATCAGCCGTCATGTGACGCCCGACGGCGCCGTCGTCGGCACCTGCGAGGGAACTGGCATCGGCGAGACTTTGGATTTCTACATCCAGCGCAAGCAGCCCTTTGACGACCCACACGGTCGCGGGCCGGTCCTGCTCGCCGGAACGGAGCTTCTAATGGCCGGGGAAAAATAATTCCGGCATATTGAAAACTTGAAGGCGAAGTCAAAGCCGTTGCCCCCGGTTATCCATGCTTGTGAAGCCGTCGTGGCGGAGAAACTGCCATGCGCGCCGGTGGCGGCGCGTTTTTCTTTCTGTTACCTCTGCCCGTTGCCGGGCGTCTAACGCCCTATGTCCAGAACCAGTCTGCACCCTTTGTTCCTGAAATTCGCCGTTTTTGCCGCAATGACCGGTTTTTCCGCAACCCTGCTGGGCGCGGAAAAACCGGTCACCGTTTCCGAAGACAACTCAAGCTTGACGCTCGACAACGGGATTGTGACCGCCCAGGTTGCGAAACGTTCCGGCGATTTGATTTCCCTGAAATATCACGGGCTGGAAACGCTGGACAACGTCACGCAGCGGCAGCCCGGTTACTGGTCGCACAACGCCGCCCGCGGCCGGCCGGTCGCCCGCATCACGATTGACCCCCGAACCAACCATGGCGAGCGCGGCGAAGTGTCCGTCAAGGGCATTTCCAACGGTAACCCGATGGGCAGCGGTCCGGGCGGCAGTGTCATTGCTGACATCGAAATCCGTTATGCGCTCGGCCGCGGCGATTCGGGCGTTTACACCTATTCCATTTTCAGCCACCCCACAAATTATCCCGCGACCTCAGTCGGCGAAGCGCGTTTTTGCGCCAAGCTCAACGACAGCCTCTTCGACTGGATGACGGTGGATTCCAACCGGAACATGGAAATGATCACCACTTACGATTGGAATCACGGCACGGAAATGAACATGAAAGAAGCCCGCCGGATGAACACCGGAATTTATAAAGGCGAGGTCGAGCACAAATACGATTATTCCGCCAATCAATTCGACGTGCGCGCCTGGGGCTGGGTCAGCAGCGCAAAACATATCGGCCTCTGGTTCGTCAATCCGTCCGTCGAATACCTGAGCGGCGGGCCGACCAAGTTCGAATTGTCCGCGCATCGCGACGCGACTTTCACCGACAGCCTGGACGCGCCCGCCCCGCCGACGCTGCTGAATTACTGGCGTGGCAGCCATTACGGCGGCGCGCTCTGCAACATCGCCGCGACTGACGCGTGGACCAAGGTCGTCGGGCCGTTTTTGATTTACTGCAACTCCGCCTCCACCCGCGATGCGCTGTGGCAGGATGCGCTCGGCCAAGTGGCCCGGGAAGCCAGGGCGTGGCCTTATAACTGGGTTTCCGGCGTGGACTACCCGCACAAAAACGAACGTGGCATCGCCAAAGGTCGAATCACCGTCAACGATCCCCAAGCGCCCGGGCTGGTCATCAGCAACCTGCTGGTCGGCCTCGCCTCGCCGGATTACGCGCCGCCGGCCATTCCCCGTGGTCGCGGCGGATTTGGTGGATTCGGTCCGGGCGGCGGCGGCGAGGATGATACGAACAACGCCGGTATTTTCCCCGGCAGGTTCGGCGGAAATTTCACGAACCGTTTTGCGCGGTTCGGCACCAACTTCAACGGCAGCTTCACCAACAGTTTTGGCCAGTCCGGTACGAACCGTTTTCGCGGGCGGGGTGGCCGTTTCGGTCGCGGCGGCTTCGGCGGCTTCGGCGGATTTGGCTTTGGGTTTGGCGGTCCGCGCATCGTGGACTGGCAGAACGACGCCAAGTATTACGAATTCTGGGTTCGGGCCGATGCGAACGGCCATTTCACCATCCCGAACGTCCGTCCCGGCACTTACACCCTGCACGCGATTGCCGACGGTGTCCTGGGTGACTACAGCCTGACGAATGTAACCATTACCGCCGGAAAAACGCTGGAACTTGGCAAATTGAGCTGGCAACCCGTCCGCCATGGCCGGCAACTCTGGGACATCGGCATCCCCAACCGCTACGGCTCGGAATTTTTCAGGGGCAACGATTATTATCACTGGGGCTGGTATCTCAAGTATGCGAAGCTGTTTCCGAACGACGTGAATTATGTCATCGGCCAAAATGATTTCCACAAGGACTGGTTCTTCGAGCAGGTGCCGCACAATGAGGACCCCGGCAACACCGATGGCACCGGCCAAGGCCGCGCCACAACCTGGTCCATCGCATTCAACCTGCCCGACGCGCCGCATGGCCGGGCGACGTTGCGGCTGGCCATCTGCGGCGTCGGCACCCGCACCCTCGCCGCAACCGTCAACGACCAGTCCATCGGCAGCCTCGACAACCTGGTTTACAACGCCACCATCAACCGCGACGGCATTGGCGGCTACTGGTCGGAGCACGACCTCGTTTTCGACGCGGCGTTGATGAAGGCGGGAGAAAACGTGATGAAACTGACCGTTCCCGCGGGCTCGCTGACCAGCGGCATCATTTACGATTATCTCCGGCTGGAACTGGCCGAATCAGCCACGCCGCCAAAAGCTGGGCAATAAGGGATTGATTTCAAAGTTTCCAGAAATTCCTGTGGCCAAAAGCCCGTCCGGGTTTTATTGTGCGAAAATAATTTCTGAAACGACTGATGACGTTTCATGTGTTTTCATTACGGGTGACCAGGTTGGCGGCCGCCGGTTTGGCGACGCTGCTTGCGTGGCAGGCGTCGGCTGAACTGTCGCTCACCGATTCGCCGGGCGCGGCTGATTTCATCCTGTTCAATGGTCAAAAGGCCGCGCCGGTCTTCGTGGAGACCAACGATGAACGCGCTGTGATTCGCGCAACGGGCGACCTCGTTGAAGATGTGGAACGGGTGACCGGCGCCAAACCGGAGTTGGCGCCCAACGCCGGCGGGAAAACCAACGTGGTCATCATCGGCACCCTCGGCCAAAGCAAAACGATTGACCGGCTGGCGGCGGAAGGAAAGCTGGACGTGGCCGGCATTCGCGGCCAATGGGAAAGTTACGTCCTGCAGGTCGTGAAAAATCCCCTGCCGGGTGTCGAACAGGCGCTGGTCATCGCCGGCAGCGACCGGCGCGGAACGATTTACGGGATTTACCAACTGTCCGAACTCATCGGCGTTTCGCCGTGGTATTGGTGGGCGGACGTGCCAGTGCAGCCGGAAAAACTGCTGGCGCTGCACGGCGATATTTTCAGGCAAGGTCCGCCGGCGGTGAAGTATCGCGGCATTTTTCTGAACGACGAGGATTGGGGTTTGCGGCCGTGGGCGTCGAAGACTTTTGATCCGGAAACAGGCAATATCGGCCCCAAGACCTACGCCAAAGTCTTCGAGCTGCTCCTGCGATTGCGCGCGAATTATCTTTGGCCGGCGATGCATCCCGACACCCATGCCTTCAATTTTTATCCAACTGACAAGGAGCTGGCGGATGACTATGGCATCGTGATGGGTTCGTCGCATTGTGAGCAGATGCTGCGCGACAACGTGGATGAATGGGAGCGCGACGGGCACGGCGAATACAATTTTGTCACCAATCCCGACGGCGTGCTGAAATATTGGGAGCAGCGCGTCCGCGAGAACGGGAAATACGAGAACGTCTATACGCTGGGGATGCGCGGCATCCACGACGGCGCGATGCCCGGCGGGGGCACGCCACTGGAAAAAGCCGACCGCCTTCACCAGATCATCACCGACCAGCGTGCAATGCTGTGCCGATGGGTGAACACCAACATCGCCGCCGTCCCGCAGATTTTTTGTCCCTACAAGGAGGTGCTCGAACTGTATCGCCTCGCACCGGACATTCCCGGCGACATCACGCTGGTCTGGCCGGACGACAACTACGGCTACATCCGCGAATTTTCCGATGCGCGCGAACGCCGGCGCAGCGGCGGTGCAGGGGTTTATTATCACGTGTCCTATTATGGCCGCCCGCGGGATTACCTCTGGCTCTGCTCCACGCCGCCGGCGCTCATCGCCGAGGAAATGACCAAGGCCTACGACTACGGCGCGAACCAGGTCTGGATTCTCAACGTGGGTGACTTGAAGCCGGCGGAACTCGACATCGAATTCTTCCTCAACCTCGCGTGGAATCCGCATTCATGGAATGGGACGAACACGTATGAACTGCTGGAAAAACAACTCGCCCGCGATTTTGAACCGGCCAACGCACCCGAACTCACCTCGATTTTGGCCGAATACTACCGGCTGAGTTTCCAGCGCAAGCCGGAGCACATGGGGTTCGATTTGACGAACACTTTTTCCACGACGCTCAATGGCGACGAGGTGCAACAACGACTTGAAGCCTGGCGCACGCTGGCGGCCCGGGCTGGCGCACTTGGAAAACAACTGCCGCCGGAAGCGCACGACGCCTTTTTTGAACTCGTCGGCTATCCGATCCAGGCGGCGGCAGCGATGAATGAAGAATGCCTCGCGCTGACCGAATTTTACGCCGGCAAAAACCAGGAACGCTCCGGCCGGCTGGCCGAAACGCGGCGCGCACAGGCTGAGATAGACCGGCTCACGGACATTTACAACAACCAGATCGCGGGCGGCAAATGGCGTTACATGATGTCGTCCAACCCGCGCGGCCAGCTTGATTTGAAAATCCCGAAAATTTCATCAAGCGAAATGATGATTGCCGCCACGAACCAAAACCCCGTGGAGCCCGGCGGGTCGCGTACTGCCGCCCCGAACTCCGCTCTGGGCGCCGATTTTGTTGAGGACAACCATTGCGTGGTCATGGAAGCGGAGCACGCCTCAGCATTCCTGGCCGGCCAGGATGCGCACTGGCAGAAGATCACTGGGCTCGGTTACAACGGCGAGGCGGTTTCGGTTTTTCCGACGCTGGCCACGGTCCGTGACCAGCCGGACAAGATTCTGAGCGAATCGCCGTGCCTGCAATATAAAATCTGGATTCAGCATCCCGGTGACTGGAAGTTCACCGTGCGGGCGCTGCCGACCTTTTCCGTCGAGACCGGCAAACCGCAGCGTTATGCGATTGCGGTGGATGATGCGCCGCCGAAAATTGTTTCACTTCCATTTTCCATGAGTGAAACCGACCGGCATTGGCAGGAAAACGTTTTACGTAACGCGGCATTGACCACGAGTGTCCATGACATTGCCCATCCCGGACTCCACACGTTGAAAATCTGGATGGTGGACCCGGGTATCGTGATTGACACCATCATTGGCGATGCCGGCAACGGGCCGTTGGGTTACAGTTGGCCACCGGAAACCCCGAATTTGCAGCGAAAGGAATAGTGGCTTTCTGACAGGGAAGCTTGCCGGCACTATGAGTCACAGGCTTACGACCCGTTTTATTCTTGCCACGATGGCATTGGTGGAAACTGTTGTCAGTTCCGGTTGCGTCCGGACCGGACCGGAAGTCAGGATTGAAACCGTCGCGTCGGCAAGCCCGGTCGCTGTCACTGGGAGCGTGAACCCGGATTCCTCTCCCGCACCCGCTCCGGCTCCCGATCTGGCCAGCAATCCGCCACCCGCAGCCACTACCATCAATCCCACGTTGCCCAGCATCTTTATTGCGGGTGATTCCACTGCCGCCCGCGGAACTGGTGCAAGCCAGCAAGGTTGGGCGGTGCCCTTCGCTGATTATTTCGATCCAACGAAGGTCAACATCGTCAATCGCGCGCGGGGCGGCCGCAGCAGCCGCACGTTCATCACCGAAGGCTTGTGGGACCAGTTGCTCGCCAACGTCAAACGCGGCGACATCGTGCTCATCCAGTTTGGTCAAAATGACGCCGGCGCTATCAATGACGCCTCCCGCGCCCGCGGTTCGCTTCCCGGTCTCGGCGGGGAAACGCAGGAAATAGACAATCTGCTGACCAAGAAACACGAGGTCGTCCACACGTTCGGCTGGTACATGCGCAAGATGATTGCGGATACCAAGGTCAAGGGTGCCACGCCCATCGTACTTTCATTGACGGTGCGCAATATCTGGAACGACGGTCGGGTAGAACGCGGTTCGGGCCATTACAGCCAGTGGGCCGCCGAAATTGCCAGGGACAAACAGGTGCAGTTTATTGATGTGACCGATCTGATTGCCGACCAATACGACGTGCTGGGCGAAGACAAGGTAAAGGCGCTCTATCAACGTGACCACACGCACTTCAACGCTGTCGGCGCCAACCTGCACGCGGCGGCTGTCGTGTCCGGCCTCAAGGGCCTTCGCCCCGATCCCGTCCGAAGATTTCTCTCCGCCAAGGGTGAGGCTGTCGCGTATGACCCCTTCGGCTGGCTGAATCTGCCCCGGCCCGCGAATCCCAGGTTGCCCACATTGTTTCTTATCGGCGATTCCACGGTGCGCAACGGCCACGGCAATGGCGCCAACAACCAGTGGGGTTGGGGTGATTTTCTCGGCACCCATTTCAATCTGGACAAAATCAACGTGGTCAACCGCGCCGTCGGCGGTCTCAGCATCCGCGCCTACCTCACGGAAGGTCATTGGGACCGCGTGCTGGCGATGGTCAAGCCGGGCGACTTCGTGATGATACAATTCGGGCATAATGACAACGGCTCACCCGCCACCGGACGCGCTTCCATCAAGGGCATCGGCGAGGAAACGTTGGAGGTTAACAATCCAACGAACAAACAATTTGAAGTCGTCCACACGTACGGCTGGTATCTGCGGAAATACATCGCCGAAACCCGGACCAAGGGAGCCACCCCCATCGTCTGCTCGCTCATTCCACGCAAAATCTGGCAGGACGGAAAAATCGTGCGCAACAAGGACACTCATGCGGGCTGGGCTGAACAGGTGGCCAAAGCCGAGGAGGTTTCCTTCGTTGACCTCAATGAAATTATTGCGGAACGCTATGACGCACTCGGCCCCGAAAAGGTCAATCCGCTGTTCGGGGATGGACACACGCACACCACCGCGGCCGGAGCTGAATTGAACGCCCAATGTGTCGTCGCCGGCCTGAAGGCGTTGCCGGACGACCCGCTGGCGACTTACCTGAAGGAAGAGAAACCGTAACCTTGGCAATCCCCATGCCGTCTTTTGCCAGAAACCGCCCCAATTCATGAAACGCGCTGCGCTGCTTGCGACTGTTTGTTCCCTCGTCACCACAACCGTGGTGCCGGCGACCAACCTGTTTGTCTATTTCGGGACGCACCGCTCCGGGCCCAACATCGGTTTTTCCCTCGCGCATTTTGACACCGACACCGGTACGTTGACGAAACCGGAATTCCTCCTCGAAGCGCGCGACCCGGCGTTTTTCGTGATTCATCCCGATGGCCGGCATCTTTACACCTGTAACTCCGGCGCTCCCGGCGCGGTCTCCGTCTACGAAATCGCGCCACACACCGGGCAGCTCACTTTCCTCAACCAGGAACCGGCGGGCGGCAACGACACCAGCTACATCAGCCTGGACCGGACTGGACATTACGCGCTGGCGGCCAATTACCAGGGCGGCAACATCGCCGTCTTCGCGCTCAAGCCCGACGGCAGCCTCGGCGACCGGACCGCTTTCGTGCAGCACACGGGCAGCAGCGTGAATCCGCAGCGCCAGACGCATCCGTACGCGCACTCCATCATCACCGATCCGTCCAACCATTTCGCGCTCGTCGCCAACCTCGGCGTGGACAAGGTGTTCGTTTACCGCTTCAATGAAAAGAACGGCTCGCTTGAGCCGAACGATCCGCCCTTCGCCGGGGTTGCGCCCGGTTCCGGCCCGCGACATGTGAAGTTTCACCCGAACGGCCGCTGGGTTTACGTGGTCAGCGAAATCGCCAGCACGATCACCGCTTTCAACTGGGATTCCGCAAAAGGCACGCTCACCGGATTTCAGACCGTCTCCACGCTGCCCGACGATTTCAAGGGCGCCAGCACCGCTGCGGAGATGGAGGTGCATCCCAATGGGAAATTCCTGTACGCCTCCAATCGCGGTCATGACAGCCTCGCCGTGTTCGCCATTGATCAGAAGACAGGCCGGTTGACACCCATCGAACATGTTTCCAGTGGCGGCAAGACGCCGCGCAATTTCGCGTTTGACCCCACGGGCAAATGGATCCTCTGCACCAACCACGGCAGCGACAACGCCGTGGTCTTCCGCGTGGACGAAAACACCGGCCGGCTGACCCAGGCCGGCCAGCCCGTCGCTGTACCGTATCCATTCTGTGAACGATTCCTGCCCGTGCATTGAAAACAATTCAATCCAACTTCCATCCCCGACTGCAACTTATGCTGACGCGAAAACGATTCCTCCCGGTAACCTTGCTGTTCAACGGCATGATTGCGCCGATCGTGCCTTATGCTGTCCGCGGCATCCTGTGGTACCAGGGCGAATCCATCACGGCACCGAAGGAATTGTTCCCGCTCTGGACCGAGACGCTCATCAATGACTGGCGCAAGCTTTGGAACCGTGAACTTCCGTTCTATTTCTGCCAGCTCGCGGCGTTGCAGAACAACAGCAACAATCCGCAGGTGCGCGAATGGCAGGCCGAGGCGCTGGCCTTGCCGAAAACCGCGATGGCGGTCACCATTGACATCGGCGACGAGAAGAGCGTGCATCCCAAGAACAAGCAGGACGTTGGGGATCGTCTGACGCGCATCGCGCTGGCGAATGTCTATGGCCGCAAACTCGAGTATTCCGGCCCCGTGTATAAATCCATGAAAGTGGAGGACAACACCAGCCGCTTGGGGTTTTCTCATCTCGGCGGCGGATTGGTCGCCCAAAATGGGCCATTGAAGACCTTTGAAATCGCCGGCGCCGACAAAAAATTCATGCCGGCGGAGGCGAAGATTGACGGTGACAGCGTGGTGGTGAACAGTCCGGACGTGTCCGCGCCCGTGGCGGTGCGATATGCCTGGGCCGATTATCCGGCAGGCTGTAACCTTTACAACGCCGCCGGCCTGCCAGCGCCGCCGTTCCGCACCGACGCGCCCAAATCCAGTACCGGCGAATGATAAACATATGAGGTAAAAAATGAAACGATTGCTCTCCTTCCTGACAACGATAATAGTCCTGTTCCTTGGCAGTGTAATGACGCAGGCCGATGAACCGGTCCGCCAAACCCAGTCGTTGGACACCAACTGGAAGTTCAGCCCCGGCGACGCGCCGGGCGCGGAGCAGTCGCAGTTCAACGATGGCGCCTGGCGCAAACTCAATCTGCCACACGACTGGAGCATCGAAGGCCCTTTTGCCGAGACGAATAAAACCGGCGGCGCGGGCGCGTTTCTGCCCAGCGGCGTCGCTTGGTATCGAAAAGAGTTCACCCTGCCGGAAAGTGATGCGGGCCGCTGCGTGTTCGTCCAGTTCGACGGCGTAATGGCCAACAGCGATGTCTGGATCAACGGCGTTCATCTCGGCCACCGACCCTGCGGCTACGTCAGTTTTTGTTACGAACTGACCGGGCATCTCAAGTTCGGCGCCGGCGAGACCAACGTCCTCGCCGTCCGCGCGGACACCTCGGAACAGCCGGCATCGCGCTGGTATGCCGGCGCGGGCATTTATCGGCATGTCCATCTGATCGTGACCGGCCCGGTCCGCCTCACGCAATGGGGCGTGTTCGTCAGCACGCCGCAAATCAGTGATTCCCAGGCGACGGTGCGGGTGCAAAGTGAAGTGACCAATCAATCAGACGCGCCGCGCGAAGTTTCCCTGCATATCACGCTCCTCAATCCCGCCGGGGAAACCGTCGCCACGACCGAAACCAAATTGCAGACGATTGCCCCCGGAAATTCCGCGCAATTCGCGCAGGACCTGACTGTGAAGCATCCCGAGTGCTGGGACTTGGATGCGCCGGTGCTGTATCGCGCGAGTGTGCAGGTCCGATCCGGCGACACAACGCTCGACAATGACTCGGTTTCATTCGGCATCCGCGAATTTCATTTCGACGCGGCCACCGGGTTCTGGCTGAACGGAAGGAATTTCAAAATCAAGGGCGTTTGCCTGCATCACGATGGCGGTGCGTTCGGGGCGGCGGTGCCCTTGGGGATCTGGGAAGAGCGGTTGAAAACCTTGAAATCGCTCGGCGTGAACGCCATCCGCACGGCGCACAACCCGCCCGCACCGGAATTTCTTGATTTGTGCGACCGCATGGGATTTCTGGTGATGGACGAGATGTTCGACTGCTGGACGGTGGCAAAGAATCCCTACGACTATCATTTGTATTTCAACGAGTGGTCGCAAACGGACGAACGCGACACCATCCTGCGCGACCGCAATCATCCCAGCATCATCCTCTACAGCGTGGGCAACGAAATCCACGACACGCCGAAGGCGGAACTGGCCAAGGGCATTCTCCAGGGACTGGTGGAGGTTGTCCACGAAGCCGACCCGACCCGGCCGGTGACGCAGGCGCTGTTCCGCCCGAACGTCAGCCACGACTACGACGACGGACTCGCGGACATGCTCGACGTCATCGGCCAGAACTATCGCGAGAACGAAATCCTTGCCGCGCACGAGCAAAAACCGACGCGCAAGATCATCGGCACGGAAAACCAGCATAATCGCGTCGCCTGGCTGGCGTTGCGCGACAATCCACCGTACGCGGGACAGTTTCTCTGGAGCGGCATTGATTATCTGGGCGAATCGCGCCGCTGGCCTGTGGTTGCCGCCGGTTCGGGACTTTTGGACCGTACCGGGGCGCCGAAGCCGATGGCGTTCGAGCGGCAGAGTTGGTGGAGTGACCAACCGATGGTGTTCATCACGCGCCGCGCCGCGCCCAGTATTGCCGGGCCGACCGACCCCGGCTATGAAGCCGCGCAGATGGATGTCCTGCGCCGTCCGCAGGTGTTGTTCGCCGACTGGACGCCGAAAAATTTGCAGCCGCACGACGAAAAGGTTGAGGTTTATTCCAACTGCAAGGAAGTCGAATTGTTCCTGAACGGCAAGTCGCTCGGATCGCAACCGCTGCACGCCGATGCCTCGCCACGCGTCTGGCAGGTGGCCTATGCGCCGGGCACGCTCAAGGCCGTCGCCCGAAACGACGGCAAGGTGATGGCAACCGACGAGTCGCGGACCGCCGGCACGCCGGCAAAAATTCTGCTCACGGCCAACCACAGGAAAATCGCTGACGACTGGGACGATGTCGCCTTCGTGCGCGCAGCGGTGGTGGACCGGCACGGCGTGACTGTGCCCGTTGCGAACGACTTGATTTCCTTCAAAATTTCCGGTCCCGGCGTGATTGTGGCCGTGGACAGCGCCAACAACGCCAGCCACGAGCTGTTTCCGGCGGATGAACGCCATGCATTCCAAGGCCGATGCGTCGCGTTCGTCAAAGCCAGCGCCCCCTCCGGCAAAATTATTTTGACCGCGTCCGCTCCTGGTTTGAAGAGCGGATCCATCATCCTCCAAGCGCTCCCGCCAGCTTCTCCGGAATGAAAACGATCGTGACGACCATCGCCATCGCTGCGGTTTGCCTGCAAGCCTTCGCGGCGGACACAACGACGAACAAAAACTCGCGCACCGGCCCGTTCATTTTCGGCGCGGAGGTCTCTTGGGTGCCGGAAGACGAGGCCGACGGCGCGGAATATTACGACCGCGGCGTGCGCAAGGACATTTTTGAGATCCTGAAGGAATACAAATTCAACTACATCCGGCTGCGGCTGTTCGTGGACCCCGGCGCGCCGGACGGTTACGCCGCGCATCGGAGGGAGGCGTTTTGTGATCTGGCCCACGTCGAGGCGATGGCGAAGCGCGCGAAGGCTGCAGGCATGGGCATCCTGCTGGACATTCATTACAGCGACACGTGGAGTTCGCCGGGGCACCAGAAAAAACCGCTCGCCTGGGAAAATCTAAGTTTCCCGGACCTGACGAAGGCTGTCCATGATTTCACCTATAAGGCCATCCAGGGTTTGAAGGACAACGGCACGCCCGCCAACATGGTGCAGATTGGCAATGAAATCTCCGACGGCATGCTCTTTCCCGACGGGCGCCGGAGCAACTGGGACAATTTCGCCGTGCTGGTGAAGGCCGGCATTGACGGCGCCAAGGAGGCCGATCCCTCCGTGAAAATCGCGTTGCACCATCACCTCGGCCGCAGCAACGAGCGGATGCGGCCGTGGCTGGACAACTTGATTCAGCGCGGCGCGCAGTTCGACATCATCGGCATGTCGTGCTATGCGCAGGCGCGGGAAGGCGATTGGGAAAATAATTTTGACGACCTCGCAAGGCGTTATCCCGACAAGGGGCTGCTCGTCGTCGAATATTCGGCGCAAAAACGCTACATCAACGACCTGATGTTCAACACGCCGGACAAAAAAGGCCTCGGCACGTTTATCTGGGAACCAACGAGACACCGTGAGGCGCTTTTCGACAAGGACGGTAAAAATGCCGGCGGCGGACAAGCATCAAATTTCACGACTGACGAAGGCATCAATCAAGGCGCGCGTTTGGCGCGAACCAACTTGATTCCTGTTACAAATGTTCCGGCCAGCGGGACAAATTCGGCAAACGTTCCGGCGAACACAAATTCGCCCGAATTCATCTATCGCAGCTTTGGCACCAATGAAGCCGCCCGGGCCGAATGGCGCAAACGCCGTTTCGGCGGCCGATATGACGTCAATGAACTGATGGACTTGTATCCCCGGATGTCCAGGGATTATGGCAATGACAACTTGGCGCAGCTCAAAAATTGAATGGTGAGGCCAGGTTTGCGCCGCTTAATGGGTAATCAGAACTGGTGACTTGCCTGACGCATTGGGAATGTGTATCTTGTTCAAAATCAATGGCCATCAACAAATTTGGAGCGTAGCATCGTATTCATCGCGTTCACCTTTTCCCATGAAATCACTGATTCTTAAAATGTCAGGAGTATTTGGCTGCTTGATGGCGGTCGTCCCGGCTTTCGCCAACATCCCCGGTGGCGGCACCAACGGGCCGGACGTGACTCTCACCGACAACGGCAGCACGGTGACCATGGCCAACGGCATCGTCTCAATTCTCATCGTAAAATCGAGCGCCAGCATCACCAGCATCAATTACACCTACAACAACAGCGGCACGACGGTGACGAATCAATTGTTGCTTAATGGCAAGGACAACGGGGAATTTTATTGGGAATCGGGCAATTGGGGTGCCAACCCCACCAGCCTCTCCTTCGTTGATTCCAGCTATTCGGTTGTGGCAAACACTCCTGATTATTGCGAGGTTGACCTGTTGAGCACTTCGACCACCAATGGCGTCATGGACGTTCATTTCTCGATGCTGCGCGGCTCGACGGGTTTTTACGTGACCGGCATCTGGAGTCACCGGAGCGGGGACGTTGCCATGGGCACGGGCGAGGAGCGGGACAACATTTATCTCAACCCGGAATTCACCTGGAACAGCATAGATGCCGCGCACAATTTTCAATACAACCTTGGCGGGGCGGGTGGCGGGGGCACTGGTGGGGCGGTTGGCGTGTTTGGCGCGCCGGTGGAGGTTTCACTGTGGACGAATGGCATTGCCCAGGGAAGATACGAGGACAAATACAAGTATTGCGCGGACTTCGGCACGGAGCGCGTCTGGGGCTGGAGCAGTGTGAACAATCCCGCCGCCGGCTTCACCGGCCAGAACATCGGCATCTGGCACATTCTGGCCAGCGTTGAATATTACAATGGCGGCCCGATGAAACCGGAACTCATGGACGCCCCGATGGTCAACATGCTCAACGGCGGCCATTATCAGATGGGCACCGACAGCAACTTCGGCAACAATGAAACCTGGACGCGGGTTTCCGGACCTTATTTCATCTACTGCAACAACGTCACGAACACCCTCACCGACCCCTTTCAAACCGCGCAGGCGCTTTTCAGTGACGCGCAGGCTCAAGCGGTCGCTGAACAGTCAGCGTGGCCTTACAGTTGGTTCAACAATACAAATTATGCCCCGGCTGCGAATCGCGGCACGGTCACCGGCCAGATTGTCATCAACGACAGCGGCAATCCGAATGCGTCCGCCTCCAACTTGTGGGTGGGTGTTGTGCAGCAGCCCATCACGACCGATAACGTTTATGATTTCCAGCAATGGGAAAAGCCCTATCAATTCTGGGTGCAGACGGATACCAACGGAAATTTCACCATTCCCAATGTCATTGCCGGAAACAATTACACGCTCTACGCCTTCGGCCCCGGCGCGGAGGGAACATTCATGTCGCAAAATCAAACCGGCGGCAATCCGCCCCTGCTTTACAATTTGCCGGCCACACAGTTCAGCGTGACCGTCACCGGCGGCGCAACGAACAATCTCGGCACGGTAACGTGGACGCCCTCGCGCGTGGGCGCTACGGTTTTTGAAATCGGATATCCCGACCGCACTGCGAAAAAGTTCCGCCACGGCGACGATTGGTGGGTGGGCGACATCGGACCAAGTCCGACGAATCCGATGCCGGTGTGGACGAAGTTTTTGGAATACCCGTTTGATTTTCCAAACGGACCAAATTATGTCGTTGGCCAGAGCCGCTGGTCAACCGACTGGAATTTTATCCAACCCGTTGTTACCAGCAGCCAGGGAGCATACAAGGTCTCCACCTCGACCATCACCTTTACCCTCGCCTCGGCTCCGACGAACGGTGCCCAAGCCTCGCTTTACATCGGCCTGGCGTCGGACTACTACGGGGCGCTCATCGTCAGCAATAACGGGAGCGTTCTTGTTAGTGGCGCTTCCGGTGTCACCGCTACGCCCAGCACCTTGCCCTCGAGCGGTTTCGTTCCCACATCGAGCGACAGCGACACCAGTGTTCGTGAGGGAATCAACGCCGCCTTTTCCGACGAACGCATTACATTTCCAGGCAGCTTGCTTACGGCAGGACAAAACACCATCACCTTCACTTTGCGCCAAGTCGGTGGCACTACTGGTGAGGCGGACGACCACGCGATGTATGATTACATCCGGTTGGAACTGACGGGCTACGTTCCGCCGCCGCCGGCCAGCGTCGCGGCTTATCCGGGCAACAATTGCAACCTGATTACCTGGCCGGTGACTCCGGGAGCCACCAGCTATAATATTTACAGCACGACCACTTCCGGCAGCGGATACGGATTGGTAGCCAGCGGTGTGACCGGTCCGGTCTGTGGCAGCGGTCTGAATAATGCCACGTATCTGGACACCAACGCGGTCAATGGCATCACTTATTACTACGTCGTGCAATCGGTCAATCCGACCGGCGCGAGCACCAACTCACCGGAAAGCCCCGGCGCGACTCCCGACGCTGGAATTTCCACGAGCGCACCCGCCGCGCCCAGCGGTCTTGCGGTCAACAGTGTTGGCCATCAGAGCGTGACGCTGAATTGGAATGCCTCGTCGGGCGCGAATTATTACACCGTCTATCGTTCCACTTTGGTGGACACGCTTGGTGGCGCGTCAAACACCTTGAGCACAATTGTTCTAAACAATAATACAACTGGCACGACTTACACCGACACGGCTTTGACTGACGGCAGCGTTTACAGTTACTTCGTCACCGCGACAGGCGCGGGCGGCACGAGCGGTAATTCCATCGCCGCGGTTGGCGTGCCGTTGCCTGCGCCGCCGGCGAGCGCGCCCGGCTCGTTGACGGGCCAATTTGTGCAGACCACCAACATCACCCTGAACTGGTCGGCGGTTTCCGGTGCGGTGGGTTACATCATCAGTCGCGCCACCAGCGTCGGTGGTCCTTACACTTATCTTCAGAATATCACCGAGACGACCTATACGGATGTTGGGTTGAGTCCGAGCACGCCGTATTATTATGAAGTCGCGGCGGTGAACGCCGCCGGCGTTTCGCCCAACGCCACCGTAAGTGTCGTTGCAGCTCCGTCCGCTCCGGCCAGCCTCTCCGCCATTCCCGGCGACACGCAAGTGACTTTAATCTGGTCCGCCGTTTCGGGCGCGACAGGTTACTACCTTTACAGCGGGACAACCAGCAACAATGTGACGACGCTGGTGATTCCCAATTACACCGGCACGAGCTACACCAACACCGGCCTCGCCGACGGCACGACTTACTATTACGTCGTCGCCGCGACCAATTCCGGCGGTCTCAGCCCGAATTCGCCCGAAGCCAGCGCGACCCCCAGCGCAGTCGTCGCGACCGCGCGAAATCTCACCTGGAGAGGCGACGGGTCGGCGAATCTCTGGAACGTGGACGGCGCGGCCAACTGGCAGACCAACGGCGTGGCGACCGTTTTCAACAATGGCGACACCGTGACGTTTGACAACACCGGCTCGAACAACGTGCCCGTCAGCCTCGCCGGTACTTTGCAGCCGGCGCTCGTCATGGTGACTAACTCGTCATCGAAGAATTACACATTCAGCGGCACTGGCTCGATTTCAGGCACAAACATGTTGATCAAGACCGGTCCGGGCACATTGACCATCAGCGCCACCAACACTTACACCGGCGGCACGACGGTCAGCAACGGTTCGTTGACCTTCTCCATCGGTGCGGCGATTCCCGCCAGCGGCACATTGACACTCAACAACACCGGAGCCGTGACGGCGGCCACTGCCAATTCATTGCCGAATGTTTTGGTGAACGGCACGAACAGCATCACCGGCAACGGCAACAGCGGCACTGGTATTGCCACGTTGAACGACTCGGGAACTTTGACTCTGTTCGTCAGCGGCGGCAGTGACGTGTTTGATCTGACCGGCACGATGACCGGTTCGGGAAATCTCGTCCTTGGAACTTCCGCGATGACGCTGCGGTTCAACGGCACAGGAGGAGATGGCAATGCCATTTTCAATCTGGGAACCGGAACCGCCGTTGCCAGTGTCCGCAACACTGGAACAGCAGCGATTGCTTTGGGTGGGTTGACCGGCGGGACCGGGACACAATTGCAGGGAGACAACAGCAGCGGCGGAGCCAACATGACCTATACCATCGGAGGCGCCAGCGCGAACGCGGAGTTTGACGGCGTTATTCTCAACGGCACCGTGGGTACTGTCGCCGTCACGAAGACCGGCAGCAACACGCAGACCTTCACGAACGCGAACTCCTACACCGCCGGCACGACAATCAATGGCGGCACACTGGTGGTCAATAACTTCGGCGGCAGTGGCACGGGTTCCGGCGCGGTGGCGGTGAATTCCGGCGGCACGCTTGCCGGCAAAGGCATTATCTCGGGTGCCGTCAGCGTTAACTCCGGCGGCTCATTCGCGCCGGGCAATCCACTGGGCGCATTGACCGTCAGTAACAATTTGACGCTGGCCACCGGGAGCACGACGCTGGTTCAAGTCGGGCATTCACCGCTGACCAACACGATGGTCAGGATTATTGGCAGCACCCTGACCGAAGGCGGCACGCTGGTCGTGAGCAACGCCGGCGTGGCCGCGTTCACCGCCGGCGACAATTTCAAATTGTTCACCGCGGCCGGTTATAGCGGCGCGTTCGGCGGTTTCACCTATCCGTCCCTGAATGCGGGGCTGGCGTGGAACGCGACCCGCCTGAATGTGGATGGCACGCTCTGGGTGGTGAGCACCAATCCGCCCAACATCAGCAGCACCGCGCTGTCAGGCAACAATCTGGTGTTCAGCGGCACGGGCGGCACGCGGTACTGGTATTATTATGTACTGTCCTCGACCAATCTGGCCGCGGCGCAGTGGACGCCCATTGCGACCAATACCTTCGACGGCAGCGGCAATTTTGCCATCACCAACGCCATCAACCCCAACTCGCCGCAGACATTCTATCGGTTGCAGTTGCAATGAGTCTGATTACTGCCAGTAAAACTCACCAAGCATCATCATGAAAACATATCTTTCCCTGACAATTTGCCTATGGTTCTGGCTGCTTGCGGCCGGTTCCGCTTTCGCCAACATCCCCGGCGGCGGCACCAACGGGCCGGACGTCACCCTGGTGGACAATGGCAGCACCGTCACCATTTCCAACGGCATAGTTTCGATTGTATGCGCCAAGTCGAGTGCCAACATTAACAACATCTACTATACTTACAACAACAGCGGCACGACGGTGACGACCGATTTGGTCGCGGGTAATCCAAACGGCGGCAAGTTATATTGGGAACTCGGCGGCTTTGGCGGAGGCACCTTCACCTACACACTGGTGGCGGACCCGGCGGCGAACGGCGGCAATTACGCCGAAATCAGCTTGTTGAGCAGTTCCACCAGCAGCGGAACGATGGAAGTCCGCTTTTCCATGTTGCGCGGCTCGACGGGATTTTATGTCACTCCCACCTGGAGTCATCGCAGTGTTGACGGCGCCCTGACCATGGGCGAGACGCGCGACAACATTTACGCCGGCTCCATTTTCAACTGGATGAGCGTGGACGCGACGCGCAATCGGCTGATGGAAGTGTCAGGCGGCTCGGCGATCGGCGTGCTCGGCGCGCCGGTGGAAGTTTCGTTGTGGACGAATGGAATTTACGCGGGGCAATACGAGGACAAATACAAATACAGCGCGGACTTCGGCGCGCAACGGGTCTGGGGCTGGAGCAGCGTGGGCAACGGCGGCCTGAACGTCGGCCTGTGGGATGTAACAGCAAGTGTGGAGTACTACAACGGCGGCCCGATGAAACGCGAACTCATGGAGCACATCGGAACGACGGTTTTGAACATGACGCGCGGCAGTCATTACGGCGGCGGCACGGATTCATCGTGGGCGGCGGGCGAAGTCTGGACGCATGTCTATGGGCCGCACTTCATTTACTGCAACAACATCACCAACAGCATTACGGCCACCAACCAGGCGGCGCAAACGCTTTCCGCCGATGCGCTCGCGCAAGCCGCCGCGGAAGCGACCGCGTGGCCGTATTTCTGGTTCACGAACAATGCGAACTATACGCCGGCCGCAAATCGCGGCACCGTCACGGGGCAACTGGTCATTAATGACATTTACAATCCCAACGCTTCCGCGTCCAATCTGTGGGTCGGCCTCGTCCAGCAGCCTTTGACGAGCTTGAGCGCGGCCGACGGCGGCTACGATTTTCAGAAGTGGCAGAAGCCCTACCAGTTTTGGGTGAAGGCCGGCACGAACGGCAGTTTCACCATTCCCAATGTCATCGCCACCAACAATTACACCCTGTATGCCTTCGGTCCCGGCGCGGCGGGAACCTTTCAATCGCAGGCCCAATCCGGCGGCAGCCCGCCGAACTCGGTGGACATTCCAACTTCGCCGTTTAGCGTCACGGTGACTGGTGGCGCAACGAATAATTTCGGTACCGTCACTTGGACGCCGACGCGCGTCGGGCCGACGGTGTTTGAAATTGGTTGTCCGGACCGCAATTCCACGGAATTCCGGCATGGCGAAGACTGGTGGGTGGGCGACATCGGCCCCAGCCCAACCGCGCCCAGCCCCATCTGGAGCAAGTTTCTGGAATACCCGTTCGATTTTCCGGGCGGGCCGTACTACGTCGTCGGCCAAAGCCGTTGGACCACGGACTGGAACTTTGTTCAGCCGGTTGTTGTCAACAATGACGGCAGTTCCAGCGCCTCAACTTCCACCATCACTTTTAATCTCGCCTCGGCGCCCGGCGCGACGGCCTCGCTTTATATCGCCTTGTCGTCGGATGACTCGGGCACCCTCCTTGTTCAGGTTAACGGCAGCACCGTTGCGAACTATACTCCGGCTTACCACACTTCGACGGATGAAAGCGACAGCACGGTTCGCGAGGGCATCCACGGAATGTACACGGACAATCGAATCACTTTTTCCGGCAGCTTGCTCCATGCAGGGGGGAACACAATCACGATCGAAATGAGCCAGGGCGGTAACCTGGCCAACCACGCCATGTATGATTATATCCGGCTGGAACTGACAGGTTATGTGCCACCGCCGCCAACCAGTGTCACCGCCTATCCCGGCAACAACTGCAATTTGATTTGCTGGCCGGTGACACCGGGAGCCACCAGCTACAATATCTACAGCACCACCACCTCCGGCAGCGGATACGGATTGGTCGCCAGCGGTGTCACCGGTCCGGTCTGCGGGAGCGGATGGAACAATGCGACCTATCTCGACACCACCGCCGCCAACGGCACGACCTATTACTACGTTGTGCGGTTGGTCAATTCCACTGGCGCCAGCACGAATTCCCCGGAAAGCCCCGGCGCGATGCCTTCGGGCGTATTGTCAACCAGCGCGCCTTCCGCGCCGTCCGGCCCGACGGTTGGCAGTGTCGGCCACCAGAGCGTGACGCTCAATTGGAGCGCCTCACCCGGCGCGAATTTTTACACCGTCTATCGTTCCACCTTGTTCAACAACGGCGGCGGCGCTTCGAATGTTTTAAGAACAATCGTGCTGGCCAACAACGTCACCGGCACGAGCTACACTGACACTTCGCCAACCGATGGCAGCATTTACAGCTACTCCGTCACCGCCACGAGCGCGGGCGGCACGAGCACCAATTCAACTTCTGCCGCTGCCGTGCCTTTGCCCGCGCCGCCGGCGAGCGCACCAGGTTCGCTTACGGGCCAATTTGTTCAGACCACGAACGTTCTGTTGACCTGGTCGCCGGTTTCCGGCGCGGTGGGCTATGTTATTAGCCGGGCGACCAACTCAGGCGGGCCGTTCACTCTCCTGATGAGTGTGACGGAGACAAACTACACCGATGTCGGTTTGGATTTGACGCCGACCTACTATTATCAAGTGGCGGCAATGAATGCCGGCGGCGTTTCACCCGCTGCCACTGTCAGCCTCACCGCCCTGCCGTTGGCGCCCGCGAGTCTTTCCGCCGCGCCGGGCGACACGCAAGTGACCTTGAGCTGGCCGGCGGTGGCCAACGCGACGGGTTATTTCCTCTACCGCGGAACGAGCAGCGGCCACGAAAACGTCACGGTGGTTTCCAGTTACGCGGGCACCAGCTATACCAACACCGGCCTGACCGACGGCACGACCTATTACTATGTTGTTGCGGGGACAAACTCCGCCGGCCTTGGCCCGAATTCGCCCGAGGCTAGCGCCACGCCAAGCGCGAATATCGTGACATCCGCGCGGAATCTTACCTGGAAAGGCGACGGTTCGGCAAATCTTTGGAATGTGAGCGGCGCGGCCAACTGGCTGACCAACGGCGTGGCGACCACTTTCAACAACGGTGACAGCGTGACGTTCGACAACACCGGCTCGAACAACGTGCCGGTCACCCTGTCCGGCGCATTGCAGCCCGCCTTGGTTACGTTCAACGCCACGAAAAGTTACGCCTTCAGCGGCGCGGGTTCGATCGCGGGCACCAACGCGTTGATAAAATCCAGCACGGGCACGTTGACCATCAACACCACCAACACCTATTCCGGTGGCACGGTGGTGAGCAATGGCACTACGACTCTCGGCAACATCGGCTCGAACCTGGGCGGTCTCGGCTCCGGCCCGGTCACGTTCGACGGCGGCACGCTGGAATTCAATGGTTGGACCGGCAGCAACGGCACGGATTATGGCGGTAACACGAACGCACTCGTCGTTCCGACGAACCAGACCGGAACGATCCACGTTCCGCAACGTTTCCTTACGCCTGGACTTAACGGCACACTTTCGGGCGGCGGCACTTTGAGTTTGCAGGTCAAATACGTGCGCGGCGACATCTCCGGCGATTGGAGCGCTTTCACCGGCAGAATCAACGTGACGTACAGCAGCGGCGGTTCGACGATTGATAATTTCCGCGTTGCCAACGCGAACGGTTTTCCGAACGCGAAACTGAATATTGGCACAAACGTCCTCATGTATTCGCGCGCCACGTCGGGCAGCGTCATTCCCATTGGTGAATTTTCTGGTGCCCTCGGCGCGTCGGCCAGCGCGGACGGCGCCAGCGGTCTTGGCGGGATGGACACCGTGACCTGGCGCGTTGGCGGATTGAACACGGACGCCACCAATGCCGCGTCATTCCAGGGGCTTGTGGCGCTGATCAAGGAAGGCACGGGTGCCTGGACCTTGACCGGCGGCAGCACCACTACGGGCATCATTACCGTGAGCAATGGAACGTTGGTGGTGAACGGCAGCCTCAACGGCTCGCCGGTGATGGTCAACGGCGGGACACTCGGCGGCACCGGCTCTGTTTCCGGCGCGGCGGTCACGGTGAATTCCGGTGGCGGATTCGCGCCCGGTCCCGTAACGGCGACCATCGGCAGCATGACTATCAGCAACGATGTGATGCTGGCCGCCGGCAGCACGACGTACATGCGTGTGCAGCATTCGCCCTTGACGAACACCGTCGCACAAATCACGGGCACCTTGACCGAGGGCGGCACGCTGGTCGTGAGCAACAGCGGGGTAGCCGCGTTCATCGCCGGCGACAATTTCAAACTGTTCCCCGCGGCCGGTTACAGTAACGCGTTCGACGGTTTCAACGGTCCGTCCCTGAATGCGGGGCTGGCGTGGAACACGACCCGCCTGAATGTGGACGGCACGCTCTGGGTGGTGAGCACCAATTCGCCCAACATCAACAGCACCCTGTTATCAGGCAACAATCTGGTGTTCAGCGGCACGGGCGGCACGCGGTACTGGTATTATTATGTGCTGTCCTCGACCAATTTGGCGGCGCCGCAGTGGACGCCCATTGCGACCAATACCTTTGACGGCAGCGGCAATTTCACCATCACCAACGCCATCAACCCCAACTCGCCGCAGACATTCTATCGGTTGCAGTTGCAATAACCCGCGCGCCGGTGGCTGTTGAAAGTTCGCGCTGAATCAACTTTCGGCACCGGGCTGAATTCCTTATCCTGCCACCGAACCAAACAGCATGAATACTATGACCACGCTCTTCCTTCGTCGGGTGAAATCACCGTTGCTTTTTCTGGCGACGGTTCTGACGGTCGCCCCGACCATCCCCCTGCCGGCGGCGGAAATTCTTACGCCGCCCGCGCCGGCTGCGCCGCGCATCAATGGCGCGAAAATTTTCGGCGTGCGCCCCGGTTCGCCGTTTTTGTTCGCGATTCCCGCAACCGGCGAACGCCCCATGAAATTCTCCGCCGACAATCTGCCCCGGGGCTTGAAGTTGGATGCCCGGGCCGGCCGGATCACCGGCAAGTTGAAAAAGCCGGGTAAGTTCAATGTCACGTTACGCGCGAAAAACAAGCTGGGCGTCGCGGAGGAAACATTCCGCATCGTTTGCGGCGACGCCGTCGCGCTCACGCCGCCGATGGGCTGGAACAGCTGGAATTGTTTCGCCAGCGCCGTGTCTGCGGACAAGGTGAAACGGGCGGCCGACGCGCTGGTGAAGAGCGGCCTCGCGCAGCACGGCTGGACTTACATCAACATTGACGACTACTGGCAGAACCATCGCAACTCGAAAGACCCAACCTTGCGCGGGCCGTTTCGCGACGGCAAGGGAAACATAGTGCCCAATGCACGTTTCCCCGACATGAAAGGCCTGGCCGCCTACATCCACGGCCTGGGCCTGAAAGCGGGGCTTTATTCCTCACCCGGCCCGTGGACCTGCGGCGGCTGCGCGGGAAGCTGGCAGCATGAGGAACAGGACGCAAAAACCTACGCCGCGTGGGGGTTTGATTATTTGAAATACGACTGGTGCAGTTATGGCCAGACGGACACGAACCGGACATGGCCGACGGCGGAGCAAAGAAAACAATTTGAGACGGAATTTTTGAAACAGCCCTACCGCATGATGCATGACGCGCTGGCGAAACAAACGCGCGACATCGTTTTCAGCCTTTGCCAATACGGCATGGGCAACGTGTGGGAGTGGGGCGCGGAGGTCGGCGGCAATTGCTGGCGCACCACCGGCGACATCACCGACACCTGGAAGAGCATGAGCAACATTGGTTTCAAACAGGACCAGGCCGCGCCGTTTGCCGGGCCGGGACACTGGAACGACCCGGACATGCTCGTCGTCGGTCAGGTCGGCTGGGGTAAACCCCATCCAACCCGGCTCACGCCCGACGAGCAATACACCCATATCAGCCTTTGGTGCCTGCTCTCCGCGCCACTGCTCATTGGCTGCGACCTGGAAAAACTCGACGACTTCACGCTGGGCCTGCTGGGAAACGATGAAGTGCTGGCGGTGGACCAGGATTCCCTCGGCAAAGAGGCGACGTGTGTTTCCTCCAACGGCACCTTGCGCGTGTTCGCCAAGGATTTGGATGATGGCACAAAAGCCGTCGGCCTGTTCAATCTCGGCACGACCAATGCGACGGTGACGGCGAACTGGACGGACCTCAAACTCACCAGCCCGCAGCGCGTGCGCGATCTCTGGCGGCAGAAGGACACCGGCGTGTTTGCCGACAAGTTTGAAGCGACCGTCGCGCCGCACGGCGTGGTGCTGGTGCGGATTTTTCCGGCAAATTGAATTCAAACTGCAGTCCATCAGGAATCAAAATGAAAACAATCCTGAAATGGCCGTTGCTATTCATAATGCTCGCTTTGGCCGGTGCTCCGGCCCGGGCGCTGGAAGGTGCGATTGGCATTCACGATCCGTCAACGGTCATCAGGTGCGATGGAAACTATTATGTCTTTGGCACCGGACGCGGCATTCCGTTTCTCACGTCCAGCAACGGCTTCGACTGGCAGCGCGGCGGCAGGGTATTCGACCGCATCCCTGATTCTGTCAAATCCTTCGTGCCGAAAAACAACGGACAGATCGTGTGGGCGCCGGACATCATCAAGCTCAATGGACAATACCATCTGTATTACGCCGTCTCAGTTTGGGGAGAGTTTGTTTCGGCCATCGGCTTGGTGACCAGCCCAACGTTGAATGCCAATGATCCCAATTACAAATGGACCGATCATGGAATGGTGGTTCATTCCGTCGAAGGCGAGAATTTGAATGCCATTGATCCCGGGATTTTCCGTGCGCCGGACGGCACGCTTTGGCTTTGCTATGGGTCTTATCATGGCAATATCCAGTTGGTGCAACTGAACCCCAAAACCGGTCTTCGCCTCAAACCCAAATCCAGGGCCTGGATCATCGCCAGCCAGAGTGAGGCGTCGGACATCATCTTCCACGACGGATATTATTATCTGTTCGTAAATCACGGAAGCTGCTGTCAGGGTAGCAACAGCACTTACAACATCTGCGTCGGGCGCTCGCCAAAAGTCACCGGGCTGTATCTTGACCGGTATGGTGAAAACATGGCGGACGGCGGCGGCACGCTTTTCCTCGCGGCGCAGGGCAGGGACATCGGCCCTGGCCATTTCGGGTTGCTGGTGGATGACGGCGTGGAAAAATTCAGTTGTCACTACGAGGCTGAGCTGGGCAGAAACGGGCGTTCCATTCTGGACATTCGACCGCTGCTCTGGACGGTGGATGGCTGGCCACTGCCCGGAGAAAATGTGCGCGACGGAACTTATCAGATTCGCTCGCTGCGGACCGGCGCAGTTCTTCAGTCTTCCACAAATGCCGTCGAAACCGCCCGCTATCGGGTTCGCGACAATCAAAAATGGACGATTGCGCCCGCCGGAGGCGGTTTCTACAAAATAATTGACGCCACGGGCGGGAATGGTTTGGAGGCAGCGGGCGGGACGGCGGAGGTTTCGCCGTTCACCGGCGCGGATAACCAGCTCTGGAAAATAGATCAGCTTGACGACGGCAGCTACCGCATCGCGTCAAAGGTCGGCAAACTTGTGTTCGCCGCGACGGTTAAAATAAAACCGGGCAACGGCATCGCGCTTCAATCGTTTACCGGCGATGATGCTCAACGGTGGGTGATAACCGCGCCTTGACGATTCAAACCCGGCAAATTGACCGCTGAAAATAAAATCTCCCCCGGCAAAAATTGACATCACAAAAACATCTCCTGGTTGCCGCCACCGTGGCGGTGCTGGCCGCGTCGCTGGCTGCCGCTGAAACAACTTTCACGCCACCCGCCTCGCCGCACGCCGATTACAACTTCAATCCCGATTGGAAATTCATCCGCGAGGACGTGACCAATGCAGAACAGGTTAATTTCGATGACTCGAAATGGAGCGATGTGAGCGCGCCACATACTTATAATGACACTGACTCCTACGCACATATCATCAGCCACAGCGGCGGCGACAGATACGCATACGCCGGCATCGCGTGGTATCGGAAACATTTCAAACTGCCGGCCAGTGCCAAGGACGGGAAGGTGTTCTTGGAATTCGAGGGCTTGAAACAGGCCGGGCGGTTTTGGGTGAACGGCAAGTTTGCCGGCAAATATGAAAACGGCGTGACGCCGTTCGGTCTGGATTTGACCGGCTTGGTGAATTTCGGCGACGCGGACAATGTCATCGCCGTGAAGGTGGACAACAGCAACGATTATCAGGAGGAGGCGACCGGCGTGCCGTTCGAATGGATGGGTCGCGCGTTCAATCCCAATTACGGCGGGCTGAACCACGACATCCGGCTGCACCTCACCGGCAAGGTCTATCAAACGCTGCCGCTCTACGAAAATCTCAAGACCACCGGCATCTACGTTTATCCGTCGAATTTTGACATCAACAATAAAACCTGCGACGTGAACGTCGAGTCGCAGGTGCGCAATGAATCGGGTGACCAGCAATCCGTCACCCTGTCGGCGGTGGTTGTGGATGCGGATGGAAAAGTCTGCGCGAAATTTCAGAGTGACGCTTCCGATCTTGTCAGCGGCGAAACGGAAACGTTCACCACCAGCGGCAAATTAACCGGCGCAAAATTCTGGAGCGATGAAAATCCGAATCTTTACGACGTTTATTGCCTGCTCACCGTGGACGGCAAGGCCGCGGACGTGCAGAAAGTCAGAACCGGTTTCCGCAAAGCCGAATTCAAGGGCGGCGCCGGCACAGGCGGTGTTTACTTGAACGGCAAATTTGTCTGGCTCACCGGCTACACGCAGCGTTCGACGGACGACTGGGCGGGACTTGGCCAGGCGTATCCCGACTGGATGCACGATTACAACGCGGAACTGATCCGCAGCACGCACGCCAATTACCTCCGCTGGATGCACATCTCGCCCCAACGCGTGGACGTCTCGGCGTGCGACAAGGCCGGCATCATCGAAGTCTGTCCGGCGGGTGACAAGGAAAAGGACGTTCAAGGCCGCCAGTGGGAACAGCGCGTGGAAGTGATGCACGACGCGATTATTTTTTATCGCAACAACCCGAGCATCCTTTTTTGGGAGGCGGGCAACACTGTCATCACTCCCGCGCACATGCAGCAGATGGTGGAATTGCGCAGGGAACTTGACCCGAACGGCGGGCGTGTCATGGGCACTCGCGGCGACAGTAATGGTGCTGCGAACACCGCGCTCACGCCGGTTGCTGAATACTATGGCGTGATGATCGGCCAGGACCGGCGCACGGACGAACTGACCAATCGCACCGAACTGTTCCGCGCCTACAGCGCCGAACGCCGCGACCGCGCGCCGTTGATTGAGACCGAGGATTTTCGCGACGAAGCCGCCCGCCGGTTCTGGGATGATTACTCACCGCCGCATTTCGGGTTCAAGCCCGGCCCGAACGATGTGTATCACTGGAACTCCGAGACGTTCTGCCTCGCTGCCGCCGTTCGCTATCACGATTATTTCATCAATACAATTTCCAACCCCAACCCGGCGCATTCCAAATGGGCCGGCTACGCCTCGATCTACTGGTCGGACTCAAACGCCGACGGCCGGCAGGACAGCAGCGAGGTTGCCCGTGTGAGCGGCAAGGTGGATTCCGTCCGGCTGCCCAAGCAGGCGTATTACGTCTATCGCGTGATGCAAAATCCGGCGCCGGACATGCACATCATCGGCCACTGGAATTATCCGACCAACACCGTGAAAACCGTCTATGTCGCGGCCAGCCATTGCGATTCGGTGGAACTGTTTGTGAACGGAAAATCGCTGGGCGTGACGAACCGGGCGTGTGATTTCTTGGACACCTTCACCAGCGAAAGCAAGGACCTTGGCAATACCGGCTACATCTACGCCTTTCCCGGAATCAAGTTTGAGCCGGGCACCATCAAGGCGGTCGGCAAAGCCGGTGGCAAAACGGTCGCGCCGGACGAAATCCAAACCGCAGGCGAACCCAAAAGCCTCAAGCTTTCCGCCCACACCGACCGCCTGAACGGGTTTCAAGCCGATGGCTCGGATGTGGCGTTCTTCGACGTGGAAGTGATGGACGCGCAGGGACGGTGTTGCCCGACGGACGAGGCGCGCGTGGATTTCAAGCTGGACGGCCCGGCCATCTGGCGCGGCGGTTACAACAGCGGCATCACCAATTCGGTCAACAACCTTTACCTGGACACCGAATGCGGCATCAACCGCGTCGCCATCCGCTCGACCCGACAGCCCGGTACGATTACATTGACAGCCACGCGCGAGGGGCTGGAACCCGCCACCGCGAAAATCGAATCCCGGCCGGTTGAAATCAAGGATGGTTTGATGCCGTAACCTATATCACCAGAATACTGTTGAGGGACTAAAGCGAGAAGTATGCGGACCTAGGCCGTGCTGCTTCATCTAGTTTCATCAGGGAAACATCCATGCCCATCCAATGCTGTTTTGATTTCTGCGCGGCGACAAGTGGGGTACCGCAACCGCAGAAGGCATCAAGCACGATGTCGGTTTCGTTGCTGCTGGCTTTGCTGCTGCGGTTGGGCAATGCCAGCGGCTTTGGGGTTGGATATTGGTTTCGACAGGGGATTGTTTGATTCGCTCATCGTCCTCCGCCCTTGTTCAATGGTTCGGCTCAAATAAATCACCGAAATCGGCAGCACGTCCAGAAATTCCCGGAACTCCTGGACATTGCCGGCAAAAAATTGGCCCACACAGAAAACCGCCAGCACTGTCTTAATACCCCACTCAAGCCGCGTCTTGGCAGGCAGCACAAACGCCACCACCAGCATCCCGGCATTCGTCCACACGAAGTGGTTCCAGTGCGGATGCACCAGATTGGCAACATTCGCAACCAGCGTGCCGAACTTCCCCGGATGCAGATCGTTCAAGTTCGCGGTCCAAATCTGCGCGTGTCCCATCACCACCTGGGTGATCCAGAGCTTGAGCAGCAGGCACGCAACAAAGGCCGCGCCGAAGAAGCCAGCCTTTTGTTTCCATTTCAACTTCGTGAAGAAAAACAGGAAAGCCGTCACCGCAACCGTCTCCTTGAAAGCCGTTCCCAAGACAATTGTTGCCAGCATCCAGTAAAACCAGCCACGCATCCAGAGCAAGCAGGCCAGCGTGAAGAAAAACATGCTCGGCATGTCCCACGGATAGCTCACCACGTTGTCGGGCGGCGTGAGATAATACATCATGCCCGCGAACACGGCCAGGACGATGAACACCGGACTTTCTTCAAAGGCAATCAGCACCGAAAAGGTCAGCAACAGCCACCCGGTGTGGTATAGGCCGAACACATTCTGAAAAGTTTCCATCTTAATCATCATGGCAGGTATGGCCACGCCGTTCGTGGCCGCCACTTGGGCCGGTTCGGTTTTCATTTGCAGCAGATGCCCGGCAAGCCAAATCCCCGCAACACGCGGCCGCCATACTTTCACCACCTTTTTGTAATCGCCACCGTTTGTCGTTGGATCGGGTAGAAAGAAAATTACGCGATTGGTGCCCAAACTCATTGGTCGTTGAATACACATGCCGCCGCCATGCACATCGGAGCAAAACACACACGGCGTGATGCTGTTAAAGGAGTTGTACAGCGGGAGCACGCGGATGAGGTAAAACCACGTTACGCACAACGAAAGCGCGATGAACAAAGCAACCAGTTTGGTTTTGAACGCATTCATAGATGGTGGTTCACAACCGACAGAAACAAAGTTCCGATGTTGGATTCTCCGTTTTTCGTTGCTTTAATATTTGTCACAGCCTTTGTTCTTGCGGCTCCATCGTATGTCAATGACATTGACTTGTGAAGCGAATCTGGGAAATCCGTGTTAAATTGTCCAAATCTGGCAGGATAATGGACGAAACCCGTCCGCGCGGAGTTTTGTCTTGAGAGATCGTGCGTTTCAAGGTTTCATCCTGATTAAACATGTCCATGAACATAAGAACCGGTCTTCCATTCCTGCCGGCCCTGTTGATTTCCATTTTGTTGTCCGGCTGTTCCACAACCCCGACTGGGAACCCGGGATCAATGAGCCGTTCACCCGGGTTTGAGGGGATGTTTTACGAGACCACCAACAGCCGGACATTGCTGCCCGTGAATCTGATTGCGGATGCACAACGGCACGGTCACAGCGAAACCCAAATGCCCGACGGACGGATGGTCATCATCTCCGTGAAACCCGGTCGAAACAATTTTTCACTCCGGCTTTCCGCGACGCCGGACGCGGACATTGTCAGGTGGGGACTGGCTGTGGCCGCGGCGCCGGACGAATATTTCACCGGCCTGATGGAGCGGGTCGTGGACGGGCCGCAGCAGCGTTCGTGGGCGACGAACCTCACCGCCGCCATGAACCTGCGCGGTCAGACCGTGGACATGATCGTCAAACCGACGTTTTCGGTCTATGCGCCGTTCTATCTTTCGTCGCGCAGCTATGCGGTCTTCGTCAAAGGTAGCTGGCCGGGCCGGTTTGATTTTTGCGCGAGCGTTTCCAACCAGGTGAAGATTGAATTTGAAGGGCCGTCGTTCGAGGTGAAAATCTACACCGCCAACCGTCCCGCCGCGCTGGTCCGCGCGCACGCCCTCGATGCCGGGCCGCCGTTCCTGCCGCCGAAATGGATGTACGGCACGTGGCGCTGGCGCGACGAGAACACGCAGCGGACAAACTATTACGACGGCACACCGGTGACCGGGCCGTTCAATTCCGAGTTCATGGAGGATGTGCTGTTGATGAAGGCCTACGGCATTCCGCTGGGAATTTACTGGGTTGACCGTCCGTGGGGGCCGGGCCGGCTGGGCTACAACGACTTTGAAATTGATTCGCATCGCCTGCCGCATTTTGCGGAGTCGGTGAAGTGGCTCAACGGTCAAAACGCGCAGATGTTTTTGTGGATCGGGCCGTTTTTTCAGGGGGCAATGGCCACCAACGCGCTGGCCAAGGGCTGGACCCTCGCCAGCGCCGGCCAAAAGCCCGCCCGGGGAAATTATCCGCTGGTTGACTTCACGAATCCCGAGGCCAAAAAATACTGGCAGGACGGCGTGGCCAAACTGCTGAAGCTGGGTGTGGCTGGTTTCAAAATGGACCGGAGCGAGGAGAATATACCCGAAAGCGGGCCGTATCGGGTTTTTGACGGTCGCAGCGTCCGCGAAAACCGCAATGTGTATCCGGTGATGTATCTGCAGGCGGCCTATGACGTTGCCCGGGAATATCGCAGCCATGAGGGTTTTGTGTGCATGCCGCGGGCGGCGTACACGGGCAGTTCAGCCTACGGTGTTTTTTGGGGTGGAGACATCGCTGGAACGGAATTCGGCTTGCGGGCCGAGATCATCGCCGTCCAACGGGCGGCGGTGATGGGTTATCCCAACTGGGGTTCGGACACGGGGGGTTACAACCAGCAAACGATGAACACAGAAGTG
Organism: uncultured Verrucomicrobiae bacterium; assembly: GCA_963842445.1. Lineage (GTDB taxonomy): Bacteria > Verrucomicrobiota > Verrucomicrobiia > Limisphaerales > UBA11358 > UBA11358. The sequence continues at coordinate 203,434 of CAWJHF010000015.1, forward strand.
GTGGGTCGTTGGCTGGGCTTCAGTTGTTTCACGCCCATCATGGAAGTCGGCCCGACGCGAAACCGGGCGTTTTGGGATTTCCACAATCCGCCGGGTTACGATGCGGAGTTGATTGCCATCTGGCGGCTTTACGCGCGCCTGCACACCCGGCTGGCGGATTACAGTTTTGAGCAGGCCAAAGCCGCCCACAAAACCGGAATGCCGATTGTGCGCCCCTTGTTTCTGGTGGAACCGCAGGCGCCTGCCGCGTGGTCGAACTGGTGGACGTATCTGTACGGCCCGGACCTTCTGGTTTCGCCCATCTGGCAAAAGAATCAACGGACACAAGAGGTTTACCTGCCATCGGGGGCTCAATGGCGGGACGCGTGGAACCCCGACAAAACTTACGCTGGCGGCCAGACCATCAACGTAAAGGCGGAGCTGCATCAAATACCAATCTTCGTGCGGGTCGGCTCGAAGGTTGAGTTGGGGGATTTAAACCAGGAATGGAGCGAGGCGGTGGCGGTGGCAAATACCCGCCCGGATTTGAAGCAGCTCGACGCTGAAGTCAAAACGTGGTTCGAAAAGAATAAATAGCCGGCAGCATATGAAAAAGATTTTGGGCATTCTGCTGCTGGCGCCGGTTTTGGCGCCGCCCGCCTTCGCCCAGACCGGGCCGGACACGACTTCGGAAATCGTCGCCCAGGCCGCTGCCGCAGGCGCAGCCATTCCGCCGGGAAAATTCCAGCCGACGTGGAATTCGCTGCGGACAAATTACACCGTGCCGCCCTGGTTCCGCGACGCCAAGTTCGGCATTTTCATGCACTGGGGCATTTACGCCGTGCCCGCGCACGCCAGCGAGTGGTATGAGAAGCACATGTATGGCAACCCCGAAATCACGAAGTGGCACACGGAAAAATTCGGCCCGCCGGAGAAGTTCGGCTACAAGGATTTCATCCCCATGTTTACCTGCGACAAATGGGACCCGGACGCGTGGGCGGCGCTGTTCAAAAAGGCCGGCGCGAAAATCGTCATCCCCACTGCCGAGCATCACGACGGCTTCGCGCTCTGGGACAGCGCGGTGAATCCCTGGAACGCGAAACGGCTCGGCCCGCACCGCGACCTCATCGGCGACCTCGCGAAAGCCGTGCGCAAACAGGGACTCAAATTCGGTGTCTCCAACCATGGCATCGAGCACTTCACCTTCATTCAGCCGACCAAAGGTCTGGCGACCGATCTTTACGACACCAACTGGGCGGATTTTTACAGCGTGGCGGATCGCAGCGATGCCGCGTGCGAAAAATTCCTGGAAAGCTGGGTCACCCAAAACGAGGAGCTGATTGACAAGTATCAGCCCGACATCCTGTGGTTCGACAACGGTGTAAACGGGCGCGTGTTCGACCCCATCAAGCTCAAGGTGGCCGCGTATTATTACAACCGTGCCGCAACCTGGGGCAGGGCGGTCTCGTTGAGCACTAAGGGTTACGGTTCGGCCAACGGCCCGGCCTATCTCGCGGGCAGCATCATGGATTTCGAGCGCTCAAGCCGGATGCCGAAGGCCCTGACGGATTTCCCTTGGCAGGTGGATGAACCGGTGTTGTACCGCTTCGGTTACACGGAAAACTCCCCGATTGCCTCCGCCGCCGGCTGCGTGCGGCTGCTCGTGGAGGCGGCCAGCAAAAACGGCGCGCTGCTGTTGAACATTTCGCCCAAGGCCGACGGCACCATCCCCGACGACCAGCAGAAATTGCTGCTGCAAATCGGCGCGTGGCTGGACGTCAACGGCCCGGCCATCTACGGCACGCGTCCCTGGACCAAATTCGGCGAAGGTGGCAACCGCGGCTTCCGGTTCACGACGAAGGACAACACCCTTTACGCCATATCACTGTCGTGGCCGACCAACGAAACCGTCATCACCTCTCTGGCAACCACGAACACTCTGGCCGGAAAAATCAAGAAGGTCGAGCTGCTTGGGCACAAGGGCAGACTGGAATTTTCGCAGGATGAAACCGGGCTGAAAATCAAACTACCCGCCGACCAGCCGTGCAATTACGCTTGGTCGTTCAAAATCACCGGACTGAAATTGAAATGAAAAAACACTTTGCCGGCCTGGTTGCCGCCGCCACGGTCTTCCTGGCGATGGAAAATTCCGCAGTGGCGTCGGAGTTCGCCTTCGGCGCGGACCTGTCGTTTTTGAAACAGGCCGAGGACCATGGAGCCGTCTTCAAGAACGGCACCAACGCCGTGCCTGGCCTGCAGTTGTTCCGCGATCATGGCTACAACTGGGTCCGCCTGCGCCTGTTCGTCGAGCCGGTCGGCGAACGGCTGCCCAACGACTTCGCCTACGCGCTGGCGATGGCCACGGACGCGAAGAAGCTCGGCTACAAATTCCTGCTCGACCTGCATTACGCCAGTTCGTGGGCCGACCCGGGGAAACAACCGACGCCGGACCAGTGGAAGAGCCTGACGCACAAACAGCGCGTGCAGGCGGTCTTTGAGTACACGCGCGACACCCTCGCAAAATTCCGCGACGCGGGCGTGCCGCCGGACATGGTGCAGATCGGCAATGAAATCCGCAACGGGATGCTTTGGCCGGACGGCAAGTTGCCGGACCACTGGAACAATTTTGCCGATTATCTCCGCGCTGGCGTCAGGGGCGTGGACGCGGCCTGCGGCAAAGGGCCGCGCCCGAAAGTCATGATTCATTTCGACCAGGGCGCCAGCATCCCCAAGACGAAATACTTTTTCGACAAGCTGAACAGTTACAAAATCCGCTACAACGTCATCGGGTTTTCCTATTATCCCTGGTGGCACGGCAACCTTGAGGACCTGCGGGAGAACCTGGCGTTCGCCGCGAAACGCTACGGCAAGGACGTCTATGTGGTCGAGACGGCCTATTACTGGAGGCCGAGCCGGTATTTCCGCGAATCGCCGGCCCCGTTTCCCGAAAGCCCCGAAGGCCAGCGCAATTTTCTGGATGAAGTCACGCGCGCGGTCATGGGTGTGCCGGACGGGCGCGGCCTGGGCGTGTTCTGGTGGGAACCGGCCGTGAGCAACCGCGGCCTCGGCACCCGCGGATTTTTTGACGATGCTGGAAACTCTTTGCCGGTCATTGGCGTCTTTGATAAATACACCCGCCCGGAACGGCCGCCGGCGGGCGACTGATTCCCTGACCAATCAAGAAATGAAACCGACAAACAGCATCCCGGTGTTTCTGTGCCTCGCTGCGCTGGCGGCGGTAACGAACACCGGGGCGCAGGAAAAAACCTCGTTCAAATTCGTCTTTGGCGCCCCCGCCAAAAGGGACGCCATCGCCATTGCGCCGACGAATGTTTATTCCGCCGCCGCCGGCTACGGTTTCGAGCCGGGCGCGAACGTGGCCGTCGCCGGCGGTTGCGTCACCAGCACGAACCCCTTTTTCTTTTCGGTCAAGCTGCCGGAGGGCAATTACCGGGTGACTACCACACTCGGCGACAAAGCCGGCGAATCCACAACGACCGTGAAGGCCGAGCTCCGCCGGCTCATGCTGGAAAAGGTCCACACCGCGCCGGGGAAAACCGTGACGCGGTCGTTCATCGTGAACTTGCGCACACCGAAAATTTCCGAAACCAATCACGTGCATTTGAAGCCGCGCGAACAGACGACCGAAATTTGGGATTGGGACGAGAAGTTGACTTTGGAATTTAACGGCACGCATCCCAGTCTGCGTTCGCTGGAAATCGAACCGGCCCGGGTGCCGACGGTTTTTCTGCTGGGCGATTCGACCGTGTGCGACCAGCCCGCCGAGCCGTGGAACAGTTGGGGGCAGATGCTGCCGCGTTTTTTCAAACCGGAAATTGCCGTGGCCAATCATTCCGAGTCCGGTGAAACCGTCGCCGATTCCCTGCGCGCGCAGCGGTTTGAAAAAATTTTCAGCCTGATGAAACCGGGCGATTACCTGTTCGTGCAATTCGGTCACAACGACATGAAGGAACGCGCGACCAACTCGCTGGAGCTTTACAGGTCGAACCTGAAAAAAGTGGTCGGGCGCACACGTTCGCTCGGCGGCACGCCGGTGCTGGTGACCTCGATGGAACGCAAGGCCGGCGTCGAAGCCCCCACGCTCAGGGGCTATCCCGACGCCGTACGCAAAGTGGCGAAGGAGGAAAATTGCGCGCTGATTGATTTGAACGCCATGAGCCTGGTTTTTTACAAGGCGCTGGGACCGGATCTGGGCAAGGCGTTCCAGGACCCCACGCACCACAACAATTACGGCAGCTATGAACTGGCCAAGTGCGTTGTCGAAGGCATCAAGCAGGACAAACTGCCGCTGGCAAAATTCATCGTGCACGACTTCAAGGGATTTGACCCCGCGCATCCCGACCCGGTGGCCGGGTTCCGGATGCCCGCGAGTCCGCAGCATTCGGACGTGAAGCCCCTGGGCAATTAGGGCAGTTGCAACAGATAAAAATTCTGCGGCGAATTCGCGTCCAGTGCGTTGGTGACGCTGAAACTGCCGTTGCCGTCGAATTGATTGGTGAACAGCCGCGTCCAGTTGCTCAAGGGGATGCTGATGTTCGTCGAGGCCAGAACGTAAAAGTTTGTCCCGGCCATGCCGCCCGTTCCAGTAAACACAAAATTATTTCCGGAAAGCAAAACAGAATTGATGACCGGCGGGACGGTGGACACGACGGAAATCACGCCGCTGGAGTTCAGTGCGTTGGTGTTCCAGGCCAGCCCGGGATTGAGCGTCGGCAAAACCACATTCGCGAACGTGCCGTTATAGCTGCCGGCGTTGAACAGTTCGAAACTGTCACCCGCCGCCAGCGCGGAGCCCCCGCTGTTGGTGACGATGAGCGTGCCGCCGTTGGTCAACGCGCCGAAGACGATGGCCGAATCATTCATCAGCGGCGAGTGGCTGATGGCAAAAATATTTGTGCTGCCGGTGGCGAGTGCCAGCGAGTTGCTAAAGGTCAGTGTGCCAATGGAATTGCTGCCGGGCACCAGAGTCGCGCCGCCGCTGATGTTGAAATTTCCCTTCAGCGAACCGTTGCCCCAGAGCATTTTTCCGCTGCCGACGGTGAAAGTCCCCACGGCACTCGGATCAAACGTCGCGCCGGAAGCGACAAAAACATTCGTGGAATTTGCAATGGAACTGCTGCCTGACAACGCCAAAGTGCCGGCGTTGATGATGGTCGGGCCGGTGTAAGTTTCATTCGCCGTCAGCGTCAGTGTTCCCGAATCCAATTTGGTCAGCCCGCCGTCCACCGTCGCTCCCAGCGCTGGATCGTGCATCAATGGCGCGGCGATGGTGATGGCAAAGCCGCCGTCGTCAATGATGGCACCGCCGGCCTGCACATAGTCCGACTGCGAACTCAACACCGGCAGAAACGCGGTGTTATTCATGCCCGCCTTCAACACGCCGCCGTTGAAATAAATGGTGTTGGAGTTGGTGGATTTCACGAACCCGCCGACGAGGAACGTGCCGCCATTGAGCCGGTTGGTGGTGGCGATGCCGGAAGCGGTGATGTTGTTGAGGTCGAAATTGTTTGCGCCGGTGGAAAGCAAGGCGTTGTCCTGGATGGTCAACATCACCCATTTGCCCGGCTTGCCGCCGCCCTGGCTGCAAACGCCGAGCGTGACGACGGCGTTGTTCTTGATGGTGACATTGGCGCTGCGGCTGTTGCCGGAGGTGTCGCGGCCAAAGGCCGTCGCCGTGCCGGTTGCGCTGACGACGGCGTTGGAGGCGAATTGAACCGTGCCGCGCGGCACGATGAAATTTCTTCCGCCCAGAGCCGCCGTTCCTGTGAAGACCAGCGTGCCGCCATCGCTGCCCGGGCGCCACGACGCGCCGCCACCGAGATTGACGATGTTGCCCGCCCAGGTGCCCGTGCCGCTGTTCGTGGCCATCATGCTCAAATCAGTGGTCGAAGTGGGAATGGAAAAATTGTTGGCGATGAGGACACCGCTGGCCACGACCACATTCCCGCCGTTATAGACGACCGTGCCAAATCCGGCGGCCTGATTGTTTGAAAGAATTAAAAGTCCGCTGTTGTTCGTCAGGTTGCCGGTGAAAGTATTTGTCCCGCTCAAGTTCAAAACGGCGGAAGCGTTCACCGACACGGAACCCGGGCCGCTGAGGGTGTTGCTGTAAATTTGCGATGCCGTCGGCGCGAGGGTGAGCGAGCCATTGTTGGTGATGTCGCTTGGCGGCAGTGTGCCGCTGATGGTCAGCGTGCCGGCGTTGACCGTCGTTGGTCCGCTGTAAGTTTGCGTGCCGCTCAAGGTCAACGCCCCCGGGCCGGTTTCGGTCACCGTGCCGGAGCCACTGATGTTCACGGAACTGGTCAGCGTCCCCGGCGTTGCATAAACCAGCGTGTCGTTGTTGGTCACGTTGCCGGACAATCCGCCGTTGAACGAAACGCCGTCGCCAACCTGCACCACGCCCTCGTTGATGGTCGTGCCGCCGGTGAAAGTGTTCGTTGTGTCCAGGGTGAGTTGCCCTGATCCCGTTTTGAACAGCATCGTTGGTCCGGCCAAATATCCGCTGCCGCCAAAGGTATAATCCTGTTCCGCCAGAACATAGACGGTCCCGGCGGACAACGCGCCGACAAGGTTGATGGCGGGAGTATTCGTGCCGCTGTCATCAAAGGTGACATTGTCACCAGACGAGAAGGCGACGAAGTTCGTGCCATCGAACCAGTTGGTTCCGCTCCCCACGGCCCAAAGGTTCGTCGTGCCGTCCCCGACCCAGATCAAATTGGATGGCTGGGTCTGCGCCTGGCTTTGGGGCACGACGAGGACCGCCACCGTGTTGGTATAGGCGCTGCCATCGGAAGCAACGACGCTGAATTGAAAACTGCCCAATCCGAAGAAGTTCAGGGCCGGTGTGAACTGCGCGGTATGCCCGTCGCCGTTCAGGGTGACAGCGCCATTGCTGGCGTTGGTGACGGAATAGACCGGGCTGGCGTTGGTGAAGCCGCCGGTGTATTGCCACAAATCCACGTCAACAGGAGTGTTCGTGGCCGTCAGCGCGTGCGGGTCGGCCAGCCAGTTCAGGTAATGTTCGATGTTCGCGTAACCGTCGGCGGCGATGGTCATGGCGTCGTTGACGTTTGGATTCAGTCCCATGGCCAATTCCCAGTAATCCGGCATGCCGTCACTGTCGGAATCGGTCGCGGGGATGCCGCCGTTGATGACGCCGTAGCCGCTGTTGCCCAGGCCGGTGTCGCCTTCGCTGTTGAACAATTGTCCGGCGGTGCCGAGGGAAGTCACGTTGCCGATGACTTGTGAATCCACTTGGTCGCGCGGGAAGGTGCCGGACATGGAAACGTCAATCCTGTAAGCGGCGACGGTGGAATCCGTCGGAATAGTCTCCGTCACCGGAGACCACGGCGAAGCGAGGGTGTTGCCGGTGCGGCCGTTGTTATCGGGACTCGGGGTCGTTGTGCTCCCGCCCAAAATTCCATCGTTGTCGCTGTCGAGGAGATTACCGGTGTAATAAAGATTCTGCGGTGTGCCGTTGATCTGGTAAAAATCATTCCCGGCACTCGTCGTGGATGGCCCGGTGATGAAGTAATTGTTGATGATGTCGTGGGAATGAGCGGCACCGGTATCGCCGGTGGTATATCCCGCCTGATAGTTGTAACAGACATTATTGATGTAAATCGTGTCCGCCTTGGCCAGCGGCTGCCGGTTGTGCGCGTTTGCCCAGATGTTGCGAATCCAACTGGCGTTGTAGCCTTCGTGATGCGCGCCGAATTGCTGGTTGATGGGATCGGCGATGATGGAATTTTGCACGGTGAAATACGCGGTGTTGACGGCGTCCACGCTGTCCCACGAACCGAAGCCGACCGAGATGTGATCGAAGATCATATTCGTCGCCGGGCTGGTGCTGCTGGTGGCGCCGAGGTTGATGGCGCTCTCACCACTGTTGTTGGGATTGCTGCCATTGTGGATATCGCCTTGGCGGAAGCGCACATGACGGCAAATGATGTTGTTCCGCCCGTAAAATGACACTTCCGCGCCCATGATGCCAATGCCGCCGCCGGGCGCGGTTTGTCCGGCAATGGTCAGGCTGCTGCTGGCGGACACCGCCGTCTGGAGATTGATGTAACCACCCACGTCGAAAACAATGATGCGGTTGCCTTGGCTGACAGCGTCGCGGAACGAACCGGTGCCGCTGTCGGCCAGCGTCGTGACGTGATACACCGTTCCACCCCGTCCACCGGTGGCATTCGCGCCAAAACCAAGCGCGCCGGGAAAAGCCGGCGTTTGCGCGCGGCCGGTCGTGCCAACACCCAGGATGATTGCGCCAAAGCACACAACGAGATGGCCCGTTTTTTTCATAACATGGTGGGAATTCCTAGTTATACAAAATATACAGCCCGGTATTCTACCTGATTTTTCGGCGTTCGTCCATCGGATGTGCGTCTGAGAAGAACCCTTTGCCTTGTCAACGGCCGGCAGTCAACGGCGTTACGGGCGTCAGCGTCACCGGACCGAGCAGGCCGCAGTCGGTCAATGGCCAGTCGGCGGCGTTGAACGGACGGTAATTGACGTTCACGATGTTGATGTCCTTGAAAATCTTCCACTGCACGCCGCGCCGGTCGAGGTCGCGGATGCGGTTGGCGGAGACGCTCGTGACTTCGACTTCGAGCTGGTTGCCGGTCGGCTTCAGATTGTCCACGACCACGCGGAACGGCGGCGTGATGAGCGTGCCGTAATCCTTGCCGTTTAATTTCACCCGCGCGCTCTGGCGCACGTCGCCGAGATTCAGGAAATAATCTTTGCCCACCGAATCTGGCGCGTCGAAGGTGATTTCGTATTTCGCGGTGCCGGCAAAAGCCTGCGTGTTCGTATCGGCAAATGTCGTCCAGGAAGTGAGTTTTGTAATTTGAGAATCTGTCGGCAGCGTCGGGCCGCCAGCGATGAATTTCACGTTCCAAGTGCCGGCAATTTCAACCGGCTGGCCGTCGGTCTGCCAGTAATTCCAAGTCGATCCTTTGACTTGTTCGCTGGCGAAAGCGCGAAGAATCACGGATTCGCCGGCGGCGAGTTGTAGGCGAACTTCCATTGAGTTTGCGGCGCTCTGCCGAGACGCCGCTACGCCAGAGCTGCCGGTCATCGGATCGAGAATGACAGCGGATTTTGCGGCGCGGCCAAGGGTAACCCAGCCGTCAGAATTCTTCCCGCTGCGGTTGGCAATGAAATAATACCAGCTACCGTCGAATGAGCGACGAATAAATGAAAGCCCATCGTCACTCAAAGCTTCGCGCGGAGCGCTCGCGCCCAATAAACCCATTTCCAAATCACCGCAAAAGAGTTTGCCTTTGCCAAATTCTTTTCCTGAAGTGAATCCCTTGAAAGTCGCTGAAAGCTCTGATTCTTGCCTTTTGAATTCAGCGCGCCGTTTTTCAAGATTTCCCCAGCCCGGGGCGTCAGCAGGAAATTGATTTTCAAAAACAACCGTCAAGCCGGATTTCGTGAGCGACAAAAGTTTTTGAAAAGTTTCCAGCGGCATGAATTTGCATTCCGGCACGACGATGACTTTGTAATCGCCACCAGGCATCCGGATTTTCCCGTCCACGACTTTTGCCGCTTGCAGTTGCCGGTCGGAAACGTAGTCGAAGGCGTAGCCACGGTTCCACAGTTCATGCGCCGTTTTGCCGATGGGCTGGTCTTCAAACCAGCCGGTCTGACTGACGGTCATCGGCTGCACGCGTCCCGACGGGTCGCTCCAGAAATCGGCGACCGGCCAGTAGAGCAGCACGTCGTTGTCGGGCTTGCCGGATTGCAGAATGGACTGGCAGCGCGCGATGTATTCGTTGAGCGCCGGCACGTCGTGCCAGATGGAGTTGCGCGGGTTCATTTCCGTCGAGGCATAAAACACCCAGCCCGGCCAGGGCGCGTCGTCCGGCGAATAGCAGGCGCCGTGGTAATAAATATGGTTCACGCCGGCGAGGAACATGTCGTCGGTGAGATATTTCACGTCGGCGAGCGTCTCGGTGAAATGTTCCTTGAGCCAGGTGCCGGTTTCCGCGCCGGTGAGTTCGCGGCCTTGGGTATGCGCGGCCGACGACGCAAATTTTGAAATCAAAATGTTCCGGTCATTATGGAACATCTCGGTTTCCGGAATGTCTGCGTCGGCGTAGAGATCCAGCCAGTTGCCGGGCGTGCCGTGCGCCTGATAGATCGTCGCGAAACCGTTCTTGTGCGCCCAGTCAATCCACGCCGGTTCCGACTGTTCGGCCATGATGTCGGAAAGGGTCCGGCGATAATCGTATTTCACGCGCGCGGCATGATCGTCCCGTTCGTTGCCAAAGAGCGCGGGCAGTTCGGTTTGCAACTTGTAGCCGCGCAGCTTTTCAAATTGCGCGAAGAAGTCCGGCGACCAGTCCGTCCGGTATTCGTAGGAATCCTGAAAGACGGCTTGCGGCTTCGAGCCGGTGTAATTTGCAAACGCCGCGTCAAACCACTTCAGCCAGTCGCGCACGGCCTGCGGATAGGCCGGGTTCAGCATCCAGCCTTCGCCACCGGGCGCGGGGCGCTTCACCTTCTGGCCGGACGGTTTTTGCGAAATGGCATAAACCGTCCAGCTTCCGGCCGGTGCGGTCCAATCCACCCCGCCGTCGGTGGAAATTTTATCCGTGAGTTCAACGGATTTCCCGTTCGGCGGGAACGCGACCAGTGCCTGTGTCGAATCGCGATTGAATTTCCCGTCTAATTTTTCGCCGGCGACGACATCCCATGTTTTCACCACGACGCTGGCGTTCGCATCCTGGTCACTGACGGTCGGCCCGCCGAAACACCAGCCGGAGCCGAGCGTCATGTCCACGCCCATGCCGAGCCGCTGCGCCTCATCCACGGTGTAGCCCATCATCGCCAGCCACGCCGGCGTGAGATACGGAATGTCGCGCGCTTCCCCGCCTTTCACGCCGAAGATGGGGGTGAACTGGACGCCACCGAGACCTGCATCGTGAAAGCGTTGCAACTCGTGCGTGAGGTTCGTTTTGTCCACCGCGCTGCCATGCCACCACCACCATGTCCAGGGCCGGGTCTGGGCGGTGATGGCCGGCCAGGCCAGCGCGTCGTCAGCCGCTAAAGTTACGGTGGTAATCCCTGAGAGAAACAGAAGGGAAAGCGCCCCAATCAGGCCACGTTTGCCGGGATATTTCATGGATTCATTAGGCGTTGATTTTTCGCCAGGGTCAAGCGCCGAATGTCCGGGACGAATGGTTTTCACCACCGCCGCCGGCCGGACTGGAAACGGCAGCTTGTTTTGGAGTGGCATTTTTTCCGTAGTCATTCTATTATTTCATCGGTGCGCCCCGGAATTGTTTCATTGCTGATGCGCCGCCTGGTTTTTGCCGGAATGGTGGTTTGGTTGCTGCGCGCGGGTGGTGCCATGGAAGCGGCGACGGCGGATTATCTCGTGGATGCCTGGGACACGGAGAACAACCTGCCTGGCAGCACCGTTACGGCCATCGCCCAGACTCCGGACGGCTATCTTTGGGTGGGTACTTACAACGGGCTGGCCCGTTTCGACGGAGTGCATTTCGTGACCTTCGACCCGAACAACACGCCGGAGTTGAGCCAGGCGCGCGTCCAGGGGCTTTTCCTTGATGCCAACCGCACGCTCTGGATCAACACTTATCGGGGTGGGCTGACTTCCTATCGCGCCGGCGTTTTTCGCAATGAATGGCCGGACCAGGCCAGATTTGATATGCACACCACGCTCGTGTCCTCGGCGTCCAATGCAGTGGTGTTCGTCACACAGTTTGGCAAAGTGTTGCAGCGCGACCCGACGCAGACCAACACCGGCTGGAATGAGCTCGCGCCGCCGGCCGGCTCACGCCCGATTTTTCAATGCGTGGGGGGCGACGGCCGGTTATGGTTTCTGGCGCGTGACGGCCACATCCTGACGGTGGTGGACGGCGGGTTCAAGGAATTGCCGCAGGACGGCGGGCTGACCGGCAAGCACATTTACACCCTCGTGGCTGATGCCCGCGGTCGGGTCTGGGCCGGCGCCGAGAATGAAATCGGCCGCTGGGATGGCAGCAAGTTCGAAGATGTGACGCCCACCAACGGGGAGGCAACGCTTCAACCGCAACTGCTTTTTCCGGTGAAGAAAGGAGCAATGTGGGTTCTGGACGGCGAACGTTTTCGCAAAATGGCGGATCGTGAATGGGTGGCGGAGGCTGCCACGTGGCACGGCTTGTTGGGCTGGGCTTCGGGGATCGCGATGGGCATGCATGAGGATCGCGAAGGCGGCCTGTGGTTTAACCATTATGGCAATGGACTTTTTCATGTCACCCCCGATGGGAGATATCAGCGCCTGACGACACAAGACAACCTGCCCGGTGACCGCGTCGGCGCCTGGTTCCAGGGCAGCGACGGCGGTGTGTGGGTGGGGATGGATCATGGTGGATTGGCGCAGTTGCGCCCCCGGCAATTTCATGTGCTCGGCACCGCTGAAGGTCTGCCGGCGCGAATGGCATCGTCGGTTTGTGAAGACAGCAACAGCGTGGTCTGGATTGGCACCGCTGGTGGTGGATTATGCCGCTGGGTCAACGGGAAAATCACCCGCTTTCCGGTCGGCGCCAGCGCATCGGCAAATTTTGTATTCTCCGTTTTTCCGCGTGCCGACGGCGGGCTGTGGTTGAGCGCGGCGGAGGGAGAGCTGTTGTATCAATTTCACGACGATCTAGTGCAGCACTCGTCATGGGAAGTGCATGGAATCAAATCCATTTTGACCGACCGCTTGGGCCGGGTATGGATGGGAACCAAGGCCGGCATCGCCGTGTGGTCGGGAAATGACCGGCGGTTTCTGATCACAAATGACAACGTAGCGCTGCCGGCGGTCCGGGCACTGGCACAAACACCGGATGGAACCGTGTGGGCCGGCGCGGATGACGGCATACTTTACCGCTGCGAAACGAATCACTTGCAGGCTTTCAGTCCGAAGGACGCGCTGGCGGAACAGCCGATTTATTCACTCGTCGCGGATGCCAGCGGTGTCATCTGGGCGGGTACGTCCCGTGGCGGTTTGCTCCGGTTCAGCGACGGGAAATTCACGCGGATCACCGCCAAGCAGGGATTGCCGGTGGACGTGATCAGTCAGATTTTGGACGACAAGCACGGCCGGCTCTGGCTGGGGACCCATCAGGGCATTTATTGCGTGGCCAAATCGGCGTTGAATGCCGTTGCGGACGGGCGGACCAATACCTTGAATTACGTGACCTACGGACGGCATGACGGCCTGCCAGCGCTGGAATGTTCCGACGGTTACCAACCCGCGTGTTGGCGCGGAGCGGATGGACGCCTGTGGTTCACAACCGTCCGCGGCGTGGTGTGGGTGGACCCGCGCCAGTTGACTGTCAGTTCGCCGCCGCCGGTGGTCATCGAGGAGTTGCGCGTGGACGGCCAGCCGGTGGCCTTGAGCGGTGGAAAAATCATTGTGCCACCGGGTCACAAGCAGCTCGATTTTCGGTTCACTGCCATGAGTTTTGACGCCGGCGAGAAATCGCGGTTCCGTTATCGCTTGGACGGTTTGGATGGGGACTGGGTGGACGCTGAAACCCGGCGCACGGCGCAATATCAAAGCCTGGAACCGCGCGACTATCGTTTCTACGTCATCGCCTGCAACAGCGCAGGGGTTTGGAATGAGGCCGGCGCAATGGTTCAGTTCGAGGTGCAGCCGTTTTTTTACCAGACGTGGTGGTTCAAAATTCTTGTCGGTGTGACGATTGTCGCTGGCATTTCCTTTGCCGCGCGCCGTGCGGCCACAGGGAAATACCGCCGCAGGCTGGCGCTCTTGCAGCAACAACACGCAATCGAACGCGACCGTACCCGCATTGCCAAGGACATTCATGACGACATCGGCGCGGGTCTGACGCAAATCACCCTGCTCACGGAACTGGCCCGGCGCGAGCCGGAACAGGTCAACGCGCACCTCGAACGCATTTCCGGTTCCGCGCGGCAATTGACACGGGCGATGGACGAAATCGTTTGGGCGGTGGACCCGCAGCACGACACGTTCGACGGTTTGATGGATTACATTTCCGCCTTCGCCGAGGATTTTGTGCACACGGCGGGAATCCGTTGCCGCATGGACCTGCCGCCAATGCTGCCGGCGGCGCGGGTGGATGCCGAGCTGCGCTACAATTTGTTCCTGGCCGTAAAAGAGGCGCTCAACAACGTCGTCAAGCATGCCAAAGCCAGCGAAGTCTGGTTGCGGCTGCACATTGAGCCGAACACTTTTACCCTGGTCGTCGAAGACAACGGCCAAGGTTTGGCTGACGCTGGCGGCAGCGGCGCAGCAACTGGCGGCGGGAATCGAATCAGCTCCGGTTCCGGACTGGTCAATCTGCAGAAACGCCTTGCGGCCATCGGCGGCTGTTGCAAAATCCACCGCGCGCCCGGCGGGGGAACGCGGGTGGAGATGACTGTGGCCGTCAGCGGCCTGACATCGCCAGTTGTGGGGACTGGCCAAAACGGTCCGCCCGGCTAGATTTGGAAAACGACGTGTGTTTATGACGTGTTTAACTGGCAGGAATTGTTCCGGTGAATGCCGGGAGGGATTTCTGAATTTTCATCCAGCCGGCCCCGGCCTTTTCGCATGAACATTTCCGTTTCCATTGTGGAGGACGACGCGCGGGTGCGGGCCAGCCTGGCCCGGCTGATTGACGGTTCGCCCGGTTTTCGTTGCGTGAGCCAGCATCCCAGCGGGGAGGATGCCTTGCAGGAGATTCCCAAAATCAAGCCGGACGTGACCCTCATGGACATCAACCTGCCCGGCATCAGCGGCGTCGAATGTGTGCGGCGCCTCAAGCTGCAGTTGCCGGCGACGCAGGTGATCATGTTGACGGTGTATCAGAACACGGAGCACATTTTCAACGCGCTGGCGGCGGGCGCCACCGGGTATCTGCTCAAACAGACGCCGCCCGCCGAACTGCTCGCCGCCATCCAGAATGTGCATGCCGGCGGTTCGCCCATGAGCAGCCACATCGCGCGCAAAATCGTGCAGTCCTTCCAGCAGTCTTCGCCCGCGTCGCCGGAGGCGCAAACCCTGTCGCCGCGCGAGGTGGAGGTTCTTAATCTGCTGGCAAAGGGCTTTCTCTACAAGGAAATTGCCGAGACGATGAAAGTGACCTACGCCACCGTCCACACCCACGTCCGCCACATTTACGAAAAGCTCCATGTCCGTTCGCGGACGGAGGCGGTGACCAAACACCTCGGCCAGACCCGCTCCGGCGCGAACCGGCGGGGATTTCTTAAGCTGGGGATGTCACCAGAACTGGTGATGGACAACCATTAGCTGTGTGGTAGCATAAACCAATCCTAGTTGAATTGGCCTGCGAAAAGCGGCTGTCAGATTGTTTGGGTTGACCGCCAGTTATGGCAGGTTTAAAAAAGAAAAAATTAACAATGGAAAAAGCCAAACCCCGCAACGAACTGAATTCTCAACTTGAGCCTGATGTGCCCGGTCGCACCGCGGCGCAAGGGCTTGTTGAGTGTTTATCCAAATTTATGAAAACTTCTGCCCTGAACCAAACTGAATCCCGTCGCTTCCAACCCACTAATAATATGTCGAACCTATTAAAACGCACACTGGCCTTGGCCGGCGCTCTGGCCGTCATGAGCGGCACACTCGCCCAAGCCGATCAAACCAAAAGCTCCACCCCGGACAATCTCAACGTCACAACATCTTGGGTGAGCGGAACTCTGCCCGGTCCCAGCGACATCGCCATTTGGACCACTGGTTCCTTCACGACAAACAGTTTGGGCGCCAATGCAGCCTGGCTGGGCATCAAGGTTATTACACCGAGCTTTCCGGTAACCATTGCCAATGATGGGAACTGGCTGACCAATGGCCGGGCGGGTATTAACATGTCCTCCGCCAGTCAAAGCCTCACGTTGAGCAACAACCTCGTTCTTGGCACCGGGCCACAAAATTGGACCGTGGCTAATTCGAGCTATCCTGTGTCGTCGTATCCAACCAATGTGACCAGAGTGCAAGGCGCCGGCTTGCGATTCTATGTGCCGAATAACGATATTTCGGAGTCGGGTGGGCCGTACTTTGTCCTTGGTACAGGGTCGGGGGCTGCCACCAACAGGTGGGGAAGTGTGAATGAGATGATTGGCGCCACCACCAACAGTTCTTTCGGCGAGATTTATTTCGCCACCATCAACGATATTGATTTGGCGGCCATCAATTCAATCGGACAGGTGGTGGGAGGTTCTCAGATTTCAGGACTTTACACCGTGAACACCGTCGGGGGATCAACTCCAACTGACAATACCGTCCACAATGTGGCGAATTTTACCACCGGTACGCCTGGTGTTGGATGGAGATTTTCTGGCGCTACAACTTGGGGAGCGGCGTATTTGAATACTCCGCAAACCTTTACCGGCGCTGGCGCCATATATTGGAACGGGAATCCCGCATGGGAAATTACCCATAGCAGCGGTCGTAACCTTACGTGTTACACCGTCCTCATGACGACCAATTTAGGCCAATCTGCCCTCTTTGATAACGTTGGCGCTACTACAATAATCGGCACTAGAGCCACACGGGATATTCTTGTGTATCAGAATAATCCAGCAGCGCCTTACGTTATGCAGACTGTGCTTACCGAGACTGGCACAAACACTCCTGCCTTTTTGAATAAATTCGGCGCCGGAACAATGGAGTTGGAAAACCAAAATGGTTATGCGGGCGGAACGGAGATTTATGAAGGCACGCTTAAAGTTGATGCCATAGGCGATCAGTCACTGCTCACCTCGATACCTGGTGGTGTGCCAGTCGCTCAACTTACCCCTGGGTCGCTGGGCGTGTCTGTTCGCATACCGGTCAGCGCCTTTTTGGGATGGACAAACAGCGTTAATGTGTTTGGAGGTAATCTGACACAGGCTGCGCCTAATACGAATTCCATACCAATCTTCGTTTACAAGGGCGCAACCAATATAATTTCGCTGACCCGGGCGAACTTGGAGCTTATTGACGGCTCCAGCACCCTGCCCGAGACTATATTCGACAGCAGCACAAATTTCAGTTTGACATTCACGAACGGGTCGCATGTGAAGTTTGCTTATGCCAACGGTGTTGCTCCCAGTGCCACGGTGGCTCCCTTGTTTGTCACCAACGCTTGGTCGTACGGTTCTACCGGCTCTCCTGGTTCTAATTGTCTTACCGCCAACGGCACGGTCACGGTTGATGTGGAGTGCGGAAGTCTTTCTGTCGGCACATTCCCGCTGATCACGTATTCGGGAATCGTCGGCGGCGATGGCGGATCGGCCTTCGTGCTTGGGAACGTTGAGCCTCATTGCAGTGCAAGTATTGTCAATGATACCGCCAACCATTCGATTGATTTGGTGGTTTCCACCGTGACTCAACCCCTCCACTGGGACAACTCCCGGGGCGCCGCCAATTGGGACATTAATGATGCAGCAAATAACGTCTGGACGGACAGTGGAACTCCGACCAATTACACCTATTATCAAGAGCTTGGCGATCCGATGGGTGATAATGTTTCATTTGATGACGTGTATAGTACCGGTACGCCTACGGTGGCGCTTAACGCGCAGCCCATTCCCTCCAGCGTTAAATTCACCGGCGCAGTGCCTTATACTCTAAGCGGCAACGGCGGCATCAGTGGCGTTGGCAGTGTGACTATATCCGGGCCGAGCACAACCACTATTGCAACGTCAAATTCGTTCACCGGCGGATTGAACATCAACGGCGGCATTTTGAAATTCACGACGCTGACCAATCTCGGCGCCAGCGCCATCAATTTCGGCGGCGGCACGTTGCAATATAACGCCAACAATGATGACATTTCAGTGCAACCGGTCGCCTTCAATAATCCCGGAAGCAGTGCCAACGTAATTGATCTGTCAGCGGCAACCGGCAATACCGTCACCTTTACCAAAGCGATTGGCGTCACAAATGGGTTTCCTACCGGTGGATTCACCTTGAAAGGTGGCACTCTGAATATCAACCAAACCAACCGTTATACCGGCAATACCATTATCAATTCCGGCGCAACGCTCCTGTTGCAAAGCTCCAGCACTTACATCACCAACAGCAGCGCCATCATTAACAACGGCTTTCTGAATGCCCTTTCACAGCTCGCCTCCGGGATGACGTTGAGTACTCCGGCCAGCCAGATTTTGTGCGGCACGGGTACGAACCAGGGTGATATCTACGCGGGCGTTGGCACGACCATTTCACCCGCGACCAATGGCCTCGTTGGCACGCTGGACATCAATGGCGATCTGTTCGTCACTGGCGGCACATTGGCCATGGATATCACGGGACCCACCACCGCCAACACCAAGGATTTGATTACCATCGACAGTACCGGTGGCAATGGCAGCGGCAACCTGACCCTGGGCGCAGGCTTGAATGCCGGCACCCTCCAACTGAGCATTGTCAACACCCCGCTTAGCACTGGCAATTACAAGTTGATTACTTATACAGGCGGCTTGAACGGCGCCGCCGGGACCCTGAAACTGACCGGTTCTTCTGTGGGGGCCGGCGTGCTTGGTTACTTGAAGGCCAACCCGAGCGCCACCCCTCCTGAAATTGATCTGGTTGTCATTACAGGCAAAACCAACCAAGCCGTTTGGGTGGGCAATGTGAGTGGCAGCTATGTTTGGGATGTGGACAACATCCAGAATTGGAAAACCAACGGTGTGGCGCCAGCAGTTTTTGACAATGGCGATACCAATGTATTTGATGACACGGGCAGCGCCGCCTCGCCGGTGCTCTTGGGAGACCCTAGCGTGGCGGGAAGCGGCACACTCCTGCCCGGAAACGTGACGTTGAACGTCAGCGCCAACAACTATACCTTCGCGGATGGCGTGGGTGACGGTTCCGGCGCACTTGTCGGCGGCACCGCGCTGACCATCAACGGGCCGACCCTGCCTACTAAGAACACCACCACCCTGCTGGTTTCCGATGGCAACTCCGGCCCGACGACCATCAACGGCAGTGGCTCGACGCTCGTGCTGGGCAATGGCAGTACCGACGGCGACATCGGCACCGGAATCATAACGAACAACGGAACGTTGGTCTTTGACCAAGCGATCAGTCACGTTTACTCGGCGCCAATCTACGGCTCGGGCAGCGTGGTGCAGGAAGGGGCGACGGTTCTGGCCTTTGCCGCGAACTGCGCCTACACCGGCTTGACCATCATCAGCAACTCCACCAGTGAGCTTCAGGTTGGCCTCGGCTCCGCCGCCGGCACCTACGGCACCGGTGCTGTGATTGATAACGGTTTGCTTCTCTATAATCATACCGGCACCGTTGCGCTCAACAACATTTCCGGCTCCGGCTCGGTTGCCGTTGTCGGCGCAAGTACTGTTACCCTGAGTGGTAATACGGCGACCTATCTGGGCAACACGTTTCTCACCAATGGTGCGGTGAAGCTCGCGGTCGTCAATCAAATTCCCAACGGCGTCAGAGTCGCCGGTTCCACGGGCATTTTGGGTCTCGGCGCAACGCTGGACCTGAACACAAACAATCAAACGGTCAACGGCTTGACCGACCTTGGAGTCGCGGCTGGCCTCGCCCTGATTACCAATAGCGCCGGTACCAATGGCCCCTTTGCGAATTATACGAACATCCTCACCATCGGCCTTCCTTCGATGACGCAGAACACCACCAACACCTTCAACGGCAATATCATGGACAAAACAAACGCCGTGATAGCGGTGGTGATAAATAGTCCGGGCATCCAAACTTTGACCGGCCAGGCAAGCAATTTCAAGGGCGGCGTCATTCTCGGGCTTGGCGAATTGCAATTGGGGCAAGGCGGACCGAATATCGCCGGCAACGTTGCTGCCGGTGCCGGCGGCATCCTCATGAGCAATGGAACCACGTTGATGCTGGGCGGCAACAACACCACCTTTGTGGCCAATAACGTGACCATCGCGCCGGCTTCCTCAGTCACGATTGCAGAGGCAACCGCAGGGGCCTATTCCGACCAATTCTCCGGTTTGATCTCCGGAGACGCCCTCAGCACGAATATAATCGGCAATCAAACCACCATCAGTGGCGCAGGGAACTGGAACGCGTTTCCTGGCAGGGTCATTATTCCTGCTGTGGCTACGACTGGCCTCCGTGGAAACGGGAACATCGGTGGCACCAACACCACCTTTGAAATAGATGGCGTGGGAGCGTTCTTCGCACGAAATAGCGCTGACGTTGATACTCTTGGCGCTCTGACTGGCGATGGCACCATTGTTGCGCCGAGTAACCCTGGCGCCACCCTGATCATTGGCACCAAAGGTGTTAATTCCACCTTCGCCGGGGATATCACCGGCAATTACAACATTACCAAAGCCGGCACCGCCACATTGACCTTTGATGGCGGCACCAACTTCACCGCCTACGATGGCGTAACCTACATTTATACCAACGGACTGACTTATGTTGGCGCCACCACCATCAGCAACGGTACTTTGGCTATCGTGGCTCCGGCCAATCTCCAAGGCACCAACTTTGCCTCCTTCACGTTGACGGCCAGCAGCGCGGTGCTGGATATCTCCAGCATGGGTTCTTCACCCGATTACGTGAATCTGGTCACCAACAGCACGTTGTCTCTGTCATCGCCACAGACCCTCAGCGGCATTGGCACGATCCTGGGTAGCGTGACGGCGGACGCCGGCCCCGTGGTAGTGTCGGTCGGCTTCCAGCCCAACACCAATGGCCTGCCCGTCACCGGCGTGCTTAACGTAACCAACGTTCTGACACTGGAAAACAGCGCGGTGGTGAACATAAATCTCAGCCGCACCAACACGCCCAACAGCGGCGAACTTGCAGCGAATAGCTTCAGCCTTGACAACACGCCCACGCTCGTCGTGACCAATGTTGGGTCCGCCCTCTACAATGGCGACACGTTCACATTGTTCAGCCAGCCCATCGCCACTAACAAGTTCGTTTCCATAACGTTGCCGGCCACGGATCCGACCGCCGGGACCAATTACGTCTGGACTGACAATATTGGCAACAATGGCACGATTACACTCTTGAGTGGCGGACTGATCCCCTTCAACACGAATCGTCCACCCGTCCAGTTCACCGTTTCCGGCGGCAACCTCACGCTGTTCTGGCCGACGAATCTTGGCTGGTATTTGCAGGCGCAGACCAATTTGTTGTCGATTGGCATCAGTAACAACTGGGTGGACGTGACGGGTTCAAGCAGTGTTACGAACGAGGTCATTCCGATCAACACGACCAACCCCACCGTGTTCTACCGCCTGAGTTCTCAGCCGTAAATCCGGCAGGACACTGAAGATTAAACAAATCCGGGCCGATGCTTGAACATCGGCCCGGAAGGTTGTATAATGGTATAATGAGAAACCAGATGAGCACAACCACAGAAATTGCCCGCCGCCGCAGGTATGCGGGGTTCACGTTGATTGAATTGTTGGTGGTCATTGCCATCATCGCCATTCTCGCTGCCATCCTCCTGCCGGCCCTGGCGGCGGCCAAGGATAAAGCCCAGCGCGTGTCGTGCGTCAACAACGTGTCGCAACTCATGAAGGGCGCAAGCATTTATGCCACAGACTACAATGATTTTCTGCCGCCGGTACAACTCAACGGAGGGAATGCCAATGATTCGACACATGGCTTTAACTGCTTCCAGGAAGAGCATTATGGCCGGTATGTTTATGTAGCGTCTCCTTCTGATCCGGCAGCGCCGTTCAAGGTGCAGCCGGTGGTATCGAGCTACTTTCAAAACCTGGGCTATCTGTATCCACTGGGTCTGGGCGGCGATGGCACGGTTCTTTATTGTCCGGCCCTGAATGCGAAGACGCTGACACCCGGTAATGCCGATCTCCTCATGTCATCTTACAGCCCGGTGTTGACCACCGGTTCGGATGGGATTGTTCGTTCACCTTATGTTTGGAATCCAAATTCACTTTTTACCGCCGGAAATAAGCGGAGTTATCAGAGAACGACCGATTTGAGGCAGGTTCACCTTTTGTTGATGGAGTTTTTGGTAAATAGCGCCGGTGCCAGCAGCCCGCTTGATCCGACAACCGTGGCTCACGATCGCAGCAAAACCTTGACCGTGGCTTTTTCAGATTTCGGCGCTAAACAAGTCAAAATTACAACCAGTGGCGCTAATTCGATATGGGCCCTTGCTTATACTGGTGGCGGTGCGAATCTCTACCAGCCGGGGATATCGAATTTGGTTCAGCAAATTGAAAATGAACACTGATTTTTTTGGCGGGTAATTTTCAGCGGGGTTGGCTTCGGCCAGCCCCGTTTTGGTTGAACATCGGCCCGGATGGTTGTATAATGGAGTATGGAGAAACCAAATGAGCACAACCACAGAGATTGCCCGCCGCCGCAGGTATGCGGGGTTCACGTTGATTGAATTGTTGGTGGTCATTGCCATCATCGCCATTCTCGCTGCCATCCTCCTGCCGGCCCTGGCGGCGGCCAAGGATAAAGCCCAGCGCGTGGCTTGCGTCAACAACGTGTCGCAACTCATGAAGGGCGCAAGCATTTATGCCACAGACTACAATGATTTTCTGCCGCCGGTACAACTCAACGGAGGGAATGCCAATGATACGAGTCATGGCTTTAACTGCTTCGACGAAGAGCATTATGGCCGGTATGTTTATATCGCGAACCCCGTCACTGATCCGGCACCGCCGTTCAAGGTACAGCCGGTTATGTCGCCTTGGTTTCAAAACCTGGGCTATCTATATCCCCTGGGTGAGTCGGGCGATGGCACGGTTTATTACTGTCCGGCCCTGAATGCGAAGACGGTGACACCCAATAATGCCAATCTCCTCATGTCAACTTATAGCCCGGTGCTCACTTGCGTAAGCCATGGGGATGGAGCGTATGTTCTTTCACCCTATATTTGGAATCCAATTTCAGGTTATGCGGCCACTAATTTCAAGAGATTGTATCAGAAACAGACCGATTTGAGGCAGGTGCACCTTTTGTTGATGGAGTATTTGGTTGGCCCGGTCGGTGGTGATGGCACCGAGGCGCTCGATCCGTCAACCGTGGCTCACGATCGCAGCAAAACCTTGACGGTGGCTTTTTCAGATTACAGTGCTAAACAAATAAAAATCACAGTGGGCGGGTCTTCGACCGGGTCGATGTGGTACTGGGCTAGTCAGGCTGTCGGAAGCGACACTCTCTACAACCCGGCGTTGTCGAATTTGGTTGAGCAATGTGAACTGCAACACTGATTGATTTTTTAGCGGGGAATTTTCAGCGGGGTTGGCTTCGGCCAGCCCCGTTTTGGTTTGGCCGGGGGGCGGAACCGTTTCAGCGACGCGCGCCGCGGCCGGGCGTCGAAGCCGCTCAGAATGGCGGTGCCAGGGATGAAAAATCGTATGCGTCTGGGCGGCCACGTGCAGTTTCCCGCGCCGGGTCATGAAACCTTGTTGGCCTGTATTCTTCAGAAGCAGGATCAGGGCGCCGGCGTTGGACCGAAGGCGGGAAAAAGTTCAAGCCCAGGGGCGGGGAAAATCAAAGCCCCGGCCTGCAGTGACCCATTTTTTACTCGTCACCCTGCGCGGGTTTCCTTAATCAGGTATAAAACCCATGAGTCGAAAGTCGAAGGAAAAAGCCCCTGCCGTGCCTTCGGGCGCGCCCGTTTCGCCGGCCGTTGACATGCCGGGAGAGGCCGACTCGCTCCCGCCGGAATCCGGAAGCCGTCCGGCTGGTTGGATTGACCGCTGGACGGTTCCAGGGGTCTGCATTTTTCTGGCGGCGATCACGCTGGCCGTTTTCGGCCAGACACTGGGATACGACTTTGTCAATTGGGACGACGACGAATACGTGTATGAAAATCCTGTCGTCCAACAGGGTCTGACCTGGGAGGGATTCCGCTGGGCGCTGACTTATGGCAACATCGGCCACTGGCACCCGCTGACCTGGCTCTCCCACATGCTCGACTGCCAGCTTTACGGATTGTACCCTGGCGGCCATCACCTCACCAATGTCCTGCTGCACACGGCGGCGGTGATCCTGCTTTTCCTGGTGCTGCGGCGGATGACGGGGTTCCTGTGGCGCAGCGCGTTTGTGGCGGCGGTGTTTGCGATTCATCCGTTGCGGGTGGAATCGGTGGCGTGGGTGGCGGAACGCAAGGACGTTTTGAGCGCGTTTTTTTTCATGCTGACGCTCGGCGCCTACGTCCGCTATGTGCAAAGACGGTCGAGCGTTGAGCGTCAGGCATCGAGCGCACAAGCCGTTTCAGCCCTCGACCGTTGACGTTCGGTCCTCGATTATGGTCTGGTGGTGGTGTGCTTCGCCCTGGGCCTGTTGTCCAAGAACATGCTGGTCACGCTGCCCTTCGTCCTCCTGCTGCTGGATTACTGGCCGTTGAACCGTCTTCCCGGCTTCTCTCCCCGGATTTTGCTCCGGCGGGTGGCCGAGAAAATCCCGCTGTTGGTGCTGACGGCCGGATCGTGCGTGGCGACGGCCCTGGTTCCGGAGAAACTGATTGCCGCCGATAAGCTGCCATTCGGATTGCGGATGGAAAACGCCGTGGTGTCCTACGTCATCTACCTATGGCAGATGATCTATCCATCGGGACTGGCGTGTCTTTATCCCAACCCCACAAACGATCTGCCGCTCTGGCAGGTAGCCGGGGCCTTGGGGTTGCTGCTGGCCATATCCGGAGCGGCATGGGCATTTCGCCGGACGCATCCCTGGCTGGTGGTCGGCTGGTTGTGGTATCTGGGGATGATGATTCCGGTCATCGGGATTGTGCAGATATCCTACTACGCGCATGCGGGCCGCTACACCTATCTGCCACAGATTGGCTTGTATGTGATGCTGACCTGGGCGGCGGCGGATTGTTGCGCCGGCTGGCGTCACCGCCGCGTGGTGCTGGGCGTCGTGGCGACCATGGTCATGGCGGCCTTGATGGTGGGCGCATCCATTCATACCTCGTATTGGCGCGATAGCGAATCGCTATGGACGCATACGCTGGCCTGCACCTCCGGAAATTACATCGCCTATAACAACCTCGGCAACGCGCTGCTCCAAAAGGGCCATGTGAACGAAGCGATTGCCCAGTACCAAAAGGCGCTGCAAATCAATCCCAATCGCGCCGATGCCGACATCAATCTCGGCAACGCTCTCATTAGAAAGGGCAGCGTGGACGAAGCGATCGCCCATTACCAAAAGGCGCTGCAAATCAAACCCGACTTTGCTGGAGCCTACTACAACCTCGGCGACGCTCTCATTAGAAAGGGCAGCGTGAACGAAGCGATCGCCCAATACCAAAAGGCGCTGCAAATCAAACCCGATTACGCGGAAGCCCACGTCAATCTCGGCAACGCGCTGCTCCAAAAGGGCAGCGTGGACGAAGCACTCGCCCATTACCAAAGGGCGCTGCAAATCAAACCCGACTTCGCGGAAGCCCACTACAACCTCGGCGACGCTCTCATTAGAAAGGGCAGCGTGGACCAAGCGATCGCGCATTTCCAAAGGGCGCTGGAAATAGACCCCGACTTCGCGGAAGCCCACATTAATCTTGGCCACGCTCTCATTAGAAAGGGCAAAATGGACGAAGCGATCGCGCATTTCCAAAAGGCGTTGCAAGTCAGTCCCGACTACGCGGAAGCGCAGAAGAGCCTGGCCTGGGTGCTGGCAACCTGTCCACAGGCTTCGCTGCGCAACGGCAAGCGGGCGGTGGAGCTGGCCCAGCGGGCAAATCAGCTTACGGGTGATGGAAATCCGGTCGTTCTTGGCACCCTGGCCGCCGCGTACGCCGAGGCCGGGCGATTTCCCGAAGCGGTGGCAACCGCGCAGCGCGCCCTGCAACTGGCCGGGACGCAATCCAACACCGCGCTGGCCGATGCGCTTCGATCCCAGTTGAAGCTCTATCAAGCCGGCCTCCCATTCCATCAACACTGAACTTAAGGAATGGCAGTTCTGACAATGGATGGTAATCGTAATTGTCTCATCGTCTTTTCGTATCCGTCTGACGGAGCGCGTCTGGTTTCCGGTGTCAGATGGTGAAACCCTGTTGGCCTGTATCGTTCAGAAGTTGGAACAGGGCGTCGGCGTTGGACCGAAAGCAGGGAAAGGTTCAAGCCCAGAGACGGAGAAAACATCAAAGCCCCGGCCTGCGGTGACCCTTTTTTACTCGTCACCCTGCGCGGGTTTCCTCAATCATGCATTCAACCGCATGAGTCGAAAGTCGAAGAAAAAAGCCCCTGTCGTGCGTTCCAGCGTGCCCGCTTCGCCGGCCTTTGTAATGCCGGGAAAGGCCGACTCGCGCCCACTGGAATCCGAAAGCCGTCCGACTGGTTGGACTGACCGCTGGACGGTCCCCGGCGTGTGCCTTTTTCTGGCGGCGATCACGTTCGCCGTTTTCGGGCGGACGGTTCACGACGACTTTGTTAATTACGACGACAACCGGTATGTGTATGAGAGCGCGCAGGTTGCCCGGGGTCTGACTCTGAACGGAATTGCACAAGTATTCATTCATGGCAGTTATGACAACTGGGATCCGCTGACGGCGATATCGCACATGCTGGATTGCCAGTTCTATGGACTGAATGCCGGCGGCCATCATCTCACCAATATCCTGCTGCACACGGCGACGGCGATCCTGCTTTTCCTGGTGCTGCGGCAGATGACCGGCGTGCTTTGGCGTAGTGCGTTTGTGGCGGCGGTATTTGCGATCCATCCGTTGCGGGTGGAATCAGTGGCGTGGGTGACAGAACGCAAGGACGTTTTGAGCGGGTTGTTTTTCATGCTGACCATCGGGGCGTATGTGCGGTATGCGCGGCGCCCGTGGTCGCCGGCCCGCTATGGACTGGTCGTGCTCCTGTTCGCACTGGGTTTGATGTCCAAGCCGATGCTGGTGACGTTGCCGTTCGTATTAGTGTTGCTGGACTACTGGCCGTTGAAGCGATTCAGCCAACCGGGCAACCGTTTGGTTCCATGGCGGCTGATCATCGAAAAGATTCCCCTGCTGGTGCTTTCCATTGCGTTGTGCGTGGTGACAGTTCTTGTTGAAAAAAATGGCATCGGGTCAGTTGAAACATATCCTATTCATTTGCGAATTGGCAACGCGCTGATTTCCTATGTCACCTATATGTGGCAGATGATTTATCCTGCGGGGTTGGCAGTCCTTTATCCCTATCCAGCCCACGGCCTGCCGGTTTGGGAAATCATCACGGCAATCCTGGTGTTGGCGTCCGTCACAGCAGGAGTTTTCATTTGGCGGCGGACGCGCCCATATCTTCTGGTGGGCTGGCTGTGGTATCTCATCATGCTGGTGCCGGTAATTGGGATTGTTCAGGTGGGATTGCAGGCGCGGGCGGATCGTCACACCTATCTGCCGCAGATCGGCTTGTATGTGCTGCTGACCTGGGGGGCGGCGGATCTGTGCGCCGGCTGGCGTCACCGGCGGGTGGTGCTGGGCGGCTGCTCCACGATCATTCTGGTGGCCTTGATTTTCTGCGCGCGCACGCAGGCCTCTTATTGGCGCGACAGTGAATCGCTATGGACTCACACGCTCGCCTGCACGCCTGACAACTATATGGGCCACTACGATCTCGGCAACGCGTTGCTCCAAAAGGGCAATGTGGACGATGCGATTGCCCATTTCCAAAGGGCGCTGCAAATCAAAGCCGACAGCGCGGAAGTCTGCTACGACCTCGGCAACGCGCTGCTCCAAAAGGGGAATGTGGACGAAGCGATCACCCAGTACCAAAAGGCGCTGCAAATCAACCCCGACTTCGCGGGAGCCCACAACAACCTCGGCAACGTTCTGCTTAAAATGGGTAATGTGGACGAAGCCCTTGCGCATTTCCAAAAGGCGCTGCAAATCAATCCCAACAGCGTGGAAGCTCACATCAACCTCGGCAACGTTCTGCTTAAAATGGGTAATGTGGACGAAGCGATCACGCATTTCCAAAAGGCGCTGCAAATCAATCCCAACAGCGTGGAAGCTCACAACAACCTCGGCAACGTTCTGCTTAAAATGGGTAATGTGGACGAAGCGATCACGCATTTCCAAAAGGCACTGCAAATCAATCCCGATAACGCGGAAACCCACAACAACCTTGGCAACGCGCTGCTCAAAAGGGGCAGGGTGGACGAAGGGATCGCGCATTTCCAAAGGGCGCTGGAAATCAATCCCGGCTCCGCGGAAGCCCACTACAACCTCGGCAACGCGCTGCTCCAAAAGGGCAGGGTGGACGAAGCGATTGCGCATTATCAAAAGGCGCTGGAAATCAATCCCGATAACGCGGAAACCCACTACAACCTCGGCAACGCGCTGCTCCAAAAGGGCAGGGTGGACGAAGCGATTGCGCATTATCAAAAGGCGCTGGAAATCAATCCCGATAGCGCGGAAGCCCACAACAACCTTGGCGGCGCGCTGCTCCCAAAGGGCAGGGTGGACGAAGCGATTGTGCATTTCCAAAAGGCGCTGCAACTCACACCCGATAACGCGGAAGCCCACAACAACCTCGGCAAGGCGCTGCTCCAAAAGGGCAACGTGGATGAAGCGATCGTGCATTTCCAAAAGGCGCTGCAACTCGCACCCGACTACGCGAAAGCCCACAACAACCTCGGCCAGGCGCTGCTCCAAAAGGGCAGCGTGGATGAAGCGATCGCGCATTTCCAAAAGGCGCTGCAAATCACCCCCGACTACGCGGAAGCGCAGAATAACCTGGCCTGGGTGCTGGCAACCTGTTCGCAGGCTTCGCTGCGCAACGGCAAGCAGGCGGTGGAGCTGGCCCAGCGGGCGAATCAGCTTACGGGTGATGGGAATCCGGTCGTTCTTGGCACCTTGGCCGCCGCGTACGCCGAGGCCGGGCGATTTCCCGAAGCGGTGGCAACCGCGCAACGCGCCCTGCAACTGGCCGGGACACAGTCCAACACCGCACTGGCCGATGCGCTTCGATCCCAGTTGAAGCTCTATCAAGCCGGCCTCCCATTCCATCAACACTGAACTTAAAGAATGGCAGTTCTGACAATGGATGGTAATCGTAATTGTCTCATCGTCTTTTCGTATCCGTCTGACGGAGCGCGTCTGGTTTCCGGTGTTAGATGGAGAAATCCTGTTGGCGTGTATTCCTCAGAAGCTGGATCGGGGCGTCGGCGTTGGACCGAAACGGGGAAAAGTTCAAGCCCAGGGACGGGAAGAATCCAAAGCCCGGCCTGCAGTGACCTTTTTTACTCGTCACCCTGCACGCGTTTCCTGAATCATGTGTTTGACCCATGAGTCGAAGATCGAAGAAAAAAGCCCCTGCCGTGCCTTCGAGCGTGCCCGCTTCGCCGGCCGCTGAAATACCGGGAGAGGCAGACTCGCGCCCGCCGGAATCCGGAAGCCGTCCGGCTGGTTTGCATGACCGTTGGACGGTCCCCGGCATCTGCCTTTTTCTGGCGGCGATCACATTTGCCATTTTCGGGCAGACGGTTCACGACGACTTTGTTAATTACGACGACAGCGTGTACGTGTATGAGAGCGCGCAGGTTGCCCGGGGTCTGACTCTGAACGGAATTGCACAGGCATTCACTCATGGCAGTTATGACAATTGGGACCCACTGACGACGATGTCGCACATGCTGGATTGCCAGTTCTATGGACTGAATGCCGGTGGGCATCATCTCACCAATATCCTGCTGCACACGGCGACGGCGATCCTGCTTTTCCTGGTGCTGCGGCAGATGACCGGCGCGCTTTGGCGTAGTGCGTTTGTGGCGGCGGTGTTTGCGATCCATCCGTTGCGGGTGGAATCAGTGGCGTGGGTGACAGAACGCAAGGACGTGTTGAGCGGGTTGTTTTTCATGCTGACCATCGGGGCGTATGTGCGGTATGCGCGGCGCCCGTGGTCGCCGGCCCGCTATGGACTGGTCGTGCTCCTGTTTGCACTGGGTTTGATGTCCAAGCCGATGCTGGTGACGTTGCCGTTCGTATTACTGTTGCTGGACTACTGGCCGTTGAAGCGGTACAGCCATCCGGCGCTTGCCGCTGGTGGAGCCGGGCCGGTTGACCTGCCGGGGAATTTTTCTGTTCCGCTGCGGCTGATCGTCGAAAAGATCCCCCTGCTGGTGCTTTCCATTGCGTTGTGCGTGGCGACAGTTCTTGTTGAGAGATTTGACATCCAGTCAATTGAAATGTGCCCGCTCCCTTTGCGGATTGGCAACGCGCTGGTTTCCTATATCACCTATATGTGGCAGATGATTTATCCTGCGGGGTTGGCAGTCCTTTATCCCTATCCAGCCCACGGCCTGCCGGTTTGGGAAATTATCACGGCCATCCTGGTGTTGGCGTCCGTCTCGGCGGGAGTTTTCATTTGGCGGCGGACGCGCCCATATCTTCTGGTGGGCTGGCTGTGGTATCTCATCATGCTGGTGCCGGTGATTGGGATTGTTCAGATGGGATTGCAGGCGCGGGCGGATCGCTACATCTATCTGCCGCAGATCGGCTTGTATGTGCTGCTGACCTGGGGGGCGGCGGATCTGTGCGCTGGCTGGCGTCACCGCCGCGTGGTGCTGGGCAGCCTCGCGGCCATTGTGATAGCAAGCTTGAGCGTGGACTCATGCCTCCAGACCGCTTATTGGCGAAATAGTGAATCGCTATGGACTCACACGCTCGCTTGCACTTCCGACAACTTCATCGCCCATAACAACCTCGGCAACGCGCTGCTGCAAAAGGGCAAGGTGGAAGAGGCGATCGCGCATTTTCAAAAGGCGCTGCAAATCAATCCCAACTACGCGGAAGCCCACTACAACCTTGGCAACGTGCTGCTCCATAAAGGCAGCGTGGACGAAGCGATCATCCATTACCAAAGGGCGCTGCAAATCAAACCCGACTACGCCGAAGACTGCTACAACCTCGGCGCCGCTCTGATTAAAAGAGGCAGCGTTGACGATGCCATTGCCAATTATCGAATGGCGCTGCAAATCAAACCCAACTTCGCCGAAGCCCACTACAACCTCGGCAACGTTTTGCTCCAAAAGGGCAATCTGGACGAAGCGATTGCTCATTACCAAAGGGCGCTGCAAATCAATCCCGACAACGCGGAAACCCACTACAACTTCGGAATTGCCCTGCTCCAAAAGGGCAATCTGGACGAAGCGATTGCCCATTTCCAAAAGGCGCTGCAAATCGCACCCGGCTACGCGGAAGCCCACTACAACCTCGGCAACGCGCTGCTCAAAAAGGGTAGTGTGAACGAGGCGATCACCCATTACCAAAAGGCGCTGCAAATCAAACCCGACTTCGCGGAAACCCACTACAACCTCGGCAACGTTTTGCTCCAAAAGGGCAATCTGGACGAAGCGATTGCTCATTACCAAAAGGCGCTGCAAATCAAACCCGACTTCGCGGAAGCCCACAACAACCTCGGCAACGCTCTGCTCCAAGAGGGCAATGTGGACGAAGCGATCGCGCATTTTCAAAAGGCGCTTCAAATCACACCCGACTTGGCAAAAGCCCACAACAACCTTGGCAACGCGCTGCTCCGAAAGGGCAATGTGGACGATGCGATCGCCCATTACCAAAGGGCGCTGCAAATCACACCCGACTTCGCGGAGGCCCAGAAGAGCCTGGCCTGGGTGCTGGCAACCTGTCCGCAGGCTTCGCTGCGCAACGGCAACAAAGCGGTGGAACTGGCCCAGCGGGCGAATCAACTTACGGGTGATGGAAATCCGGTGGTTCTTGGCACGCTGGCCGCCGCGTACGCCGAGGCCGGGCGATTTCCCGAAGCGATGGCAACCGCGCAGCGCGCTCTGCAATTGGCCGACGCGCGGTCCAACACCTCACTGGCTGAGGCCCTTCGATCACAGTTGAAGCTCTATCAAGCCGGCCTCCCATT
Source organism: uncultured Verrucomicrobiae bacterium (assembly GCA_963842445.1). GTDB lineage: Bacteria > Verrucomicrobiota > Verrucomicrobiia > Limisphaerales > UBA11358 > UBA11358. The sequence continues at coordinate 235,225 of CAWJHF010000015.1, forward strand.
CCATTTGCACTGAACAAATACCTCAAAGAGGTTCCGACAATTGATAGTATTTGGTATCCGGCTGGGGGAGCACGCAACCGGCGTCGCGCAGAAGTTGAAAACAGAGGGTTAGCCGAGGTAGCACTGATGCACTCGCAACATCTGCTTCGACCAGCCCAGCTTTCCGCCATAGTGGGCGAAGGCGATCATGACGGGATTAGAGCATTTACAATAATCATGTAGCGTATTGGGCGCGTAAAAAGAAGCCCCGGCAGTCGGCGGTGGAGATGGCGGCAAAGGCGGTGGCGGTAGCCTGAAGCAATTCCCCGGCAGTTCGCGGAGCCAGACGGCGCAGGATTTGTTTCACCTTGCTCCACAGGTTTTCAATGGGGTTGAAGTCCGGGGAATAGGGCGGCAGATACAGCAGCCGGGCACCGGCGGCTGCAATGGCTTCGCGCACCCCCGCCACCTTGTGCGTGGCCAGATTGTCCAAAATCACCCAGTCATCCGGCTGGAGCGTGGGCACCAAGCCTTGCCGCACCCAGGCCAGAAACATCTCCCCGTCCATCGCCCCTTCAAACAGCCACGGGGCGCAAGGCCCGCGCAAACGCACCGCCGCAATGAGTGTGCTGGTCTGGTAATGGCCGTGCGGAACACGAGCCACGAGCCGCTCGCCAACCGGGGCGCGACCGTATAACCGGGTCATTTTCGTGTTGGCTCCGCTCTCGTCCACGAACACCAGCCGGGCGGATGGCACCGCCGCCAGCCGTTCATGCCAGCGGCTTCTTTGCTCCACCACGTCAGGCCGGTGCTGCTCGGCGGCGTGCAGCGTTTTTTTTACAGGTCAGCCCCAGTCGGCGCAGCCACAGATCCATCGTTGAAGTCCCAAACGGACGATCCATGCGCGCCCCCAGCTCGGCCAGCGTCGCATCGGGCTGGCGGGCCACCAGCTTTTGCAAATGGCCCCGGCGCGCCGGCGTCAACAATGTTTTGCGGCCGCTCAAGTGAGTTTGCGGTTCCAAGGTGCCCCGCGCTTTGAACTGCTGGCGCACCCGGCGCACCGCCGCCACGCAAAAGCCGGCATACTCCGCGATCTCTTGTGTGTTTTTGCCTTGTTCATAGAGACGGATGATCCGTTCACGCACCGGCACAGGTATGGCTCGCATGTCCCATGCTGGCTGCGTCACCCCGTCAGGTCAAGCTACATCGTTTATGGAATTGCTTTAGAATGAAGAATTCTCCGAGATAAGTCAATTGAACCGATCGCCTTTTCCAACTGCTGCGATCCCCATGCGAAAGCCCGAAAGGCTGTTAGCCAACGCCAGCGCATCCGTTGCGGACTACGATGGTGACGCTGCCGCGCAAACACGCGCGTCAACCGAACAACTCGATCGGTCGAGAGCTCTCGGTAGTCGGATACATGCACTGCCGCCAAGACCTGCAAAGTCCATTGTTGATAGGCGAGAACGCCGCGCGGTGGATGTCCTAGTGCACTGTAACATTTAAATTTGACTCAGGGCGGATGCGATTTCTCGTGCTTTTATAGGTCCACTTAACGGGTTTGACCTGGTGATTGTAGCGGCGGATGTAGCGCATGAGTTTCCTGGCTGGATCTTTGACGGAACTGAACACGCCGCGAGCAATGACATCGCGCTTAATTCAGGGTTAGCCAGGCTTGGCTGTTTCGATGGATTTGAATGGCGGATTTATCATCGCCTCAAAAGCCGACCCGACGCTGCGTGATGCGCAATTGATCCTGTCGGGGAAGCTCACAGAGAAATGAATTTTCGCGGACAGCCGCTGATGCAGGGCGGCGCTGCAGCGCGCCATTGCACTGATCTTCATCGGGAGATGTTATCGCTTACGGGGCTGGGCGCAGATTTTCCCAGCGCACATTCCATTGGCCGTTGTCCGGAAAACCGGGCGCGTTCCGTTTTGGAGCTCCGTCCCAGCCGGCGGCCATCATGGCCGTGGCATAGAGCAATCCGCCGTTGGCCGGCAGATAAATCGTCAAACCGGGCCGCTGATAAACCTGGCCGTTGAGCGCGTAATGATTTTTCGGCGTGTCGAGCAGCAGCGCGTCCACGGCGCGTTCCGGTTCACCGAGCCGCGCGGCGGTCATCGCCATCATCGAATAATCCCAGCCCCACGTGTCGGGCCAGTTCCAATTGTGCCAGACCCAGTCGAGCGTGTGCCGTATGGTTTCCGCGTCAATGCCCGGTCCGGGCACGAAACTCAGCGCGCCCAACACGGCGGGATGGTCCTTGTTCCAGCGCGGATTGGTGTAGGAATCCGGCGCGGTTTCGGCGAACAGATATTTGCCATCAGCGACCGGCGGTTTGGCCAGGTCTTTCAAGACCGCATCCCACTTCTCACTGCGCGGCAGGCCAAGCCGCTGACGCCATTCTTGGGCGGTTTCCAATCCCCAGCGCCAGTAGGTCAGCTCAAACGTCGGGTTGAAGGTGTGGTTCTTCGGGAAAATTTCCTGCGCGCATTGCAACGTTGGCCCGAGCACGAAACGTTTTGTTGCATCATCCCACGTCGCGTAACTCGCCATAAACTCCGCCGTCTGGAAGACAATCTCCCTGTATTTTTCCAGCGTTGCGCCGTCGCCGTGGGCGCGGTAGCACAATTCGGCGTAGAAGATCGGGTGCGGCTGCTGCCAGACAAGGAACGGCCCGACCGGCGACGGCGATTCCATGCCGCTGGGACTGGTCATTTTCGGCCAGCGCGCGCCAGCGTAGCCCTGCTTTTGCGCCGTGGCCTCCGCGCGCGGCAAAATCGTTTGATACCAGCCGAGGCTTTTTTCCAGGAGCGGCAGCCGCCCCCACAAAGCGAAGTGCGCCTCGTGCCACCAGTGCATTTCCAGATGGAACTTGCCTTCCCAGGTGTTGTACGTCAGCCCGGTCTCCGCCGGTGGATATTTGCCAGCGTCCTGAATGGCCGTGAGGTATTGCGACAACACAATGCGCCGCTCCAACTCGAACCAGCGCGGGTCCTTGCTGCCGGACAGGTCAATCGCGCCGCCCGTGCGCCAAAATCGGTCCCAATGTTTTTGCGCCGCGCGTCTGGTTTGCGCAAACGTTGGCAAAGTTTTGGCCGCCAGATTTGCCGGCGAAAACCCGCAGACAAATTCGAGCCTGTCCATTTTTTTATCCGGCGAGACGACGAATTCATGTTTCGCCACGGTCGTCAACGTTGCGCCGCGCGTCCAAGTCGCCGCCGCGAAATATTCGTCACCGTCGAGTTCGCGCCGGAATTGCGCCTGGTCTGGTTCAGGCCGGATCAAAATGGTTTCATGGGCATCCGGCCTGGTCCAGTCCGCGGTGATGGTTTCGCCGGTGCCGTAGGGAAAATGAATCTGGATTGCCAGCCGCCCTTGTTTCAACAACGGCGACACCACACGCACCGCAATCGCATCGAGGTCCGGATCGCAGAGCGTTTGAACGTCCACCGGCTGGCCGTCGAATTTGAAATGGCTGGCGATCAAGCCATCCCACAAATTCAGCGTTTGTTCGATGTCCGTCAAATCATTCGTTTGCGCTGGCGAACCGTCGGCGTGAGTGAGCCGGAAACCGATCTGGCCAAGATGCAGCCGGTGCGGGTTGGCGCGCAGCCATTTGATTTCCGGTGTCATTTTATTTCCCGGCACGTCGGCATACGGCACGAGCCGTCCGTGCAAATCGGGGAACTCTTTGAATTGAAACGTGTCAATGCTCCAGCCGTTCGGGTTCGGGAACGCATGCCAGCCCCAGTCCGATAACGTGCCGAGCGGCGTTGTTTGTTCAAACGCTTCGGGAAACGTTTGCAGCCCCGTCGCGTCCACGGTGAAGGCGAACCCGCCGTTGCCGACCGACAGCGGATTGTTGGCATCGAACCGGTGCAGAACGACGTCGTGCCGCGTCACCAAGGCCTGCCGGTCAACTCGCCTCGGCGAAGCCTCCGGCGCAGCCTGGGTCGGCGCGGCGTGGATCGTGGCCGCCAGCAAAATGAAGATGCCCGCCAGACAGAAAACCCCGTGAATTCGCGTTTGCATATTTGGAAACTGGAAAAATCACTGAAACCGCGCTTGAAGACAAGCGAGTTGTCTGCCGCTCCGTGATCCTGCATGGCCACAATGGGACAGGTGATACGGTGCGCTGTTTAAGTATTGAGGGTTGACACGCCGGCGCTTTCATGGAGTCATTTTCGCATGAATGAGCCATCCATGTCCCGTTCCTTACACCTCCACCGACCCGACCGGTTTCCGTTAAGGAATTTCCTCATGCCCGCCATCACGCTTGCGGCGCTGCTCCTGTTTTTGCATCCTGCCGCCGCGCTGGATCGCACCAACGAGGTCTTCAAGATTTTCCAGTTCCCGCCCAACATGATTCCGACCATTGACGGCAAGACGAACGATTGGGACATCGTGCCGGAAAGCTATGTCATCGGCAGCGACCAACTTGTGGACGACAACGGCAAGCATCTTTGGACCGATCCGTCGTCGCCGAAAGTTCGCGTGCGCGTCGGCTGGGTGAAAGGATTGAACCGCCTTTATTTTCTTTACGAAGCCGACGACGATTACTGGGACTTTTCCGAGCCGGGACTGCACAACGATACGTTCGAGCTGGTGGTGGACGGCGATCTTTCCGGCGGGCCGTTCATCGAACGATTTCTTCCAGCGCGGGACATTCTCGGCAACTGGGAAACGTATTTCACGCTGCAAGGCGCCCACGCCCAGAACTACCACATCTTCACCCCGGCGGAAGGCAAGGACTGGTGCATGGTGTGGGGACCGGCGCAATGGATCAAGGAATTGCCCTACGCCAACGCAGCTTATTCCTACAACTTCAGGCCCGGCCAGCCCGGCCACCTCGTTCTGGAATTCTGGATCACGCCTTTCGATTACGCCGGCGCCGAAGGCCCGCAGCGCGCTGTTGAATCCGTGCTCAAGGAAAACAAAATCATCGGCCTTTCCTGGGCGGTGATTGATTATGACGACGTTCATTCCGGCGACACTAACAACGGTTTCTGGAACCTTTCACGCCATCACACGATGTATGGCAACGCCGATTATCTGGTTCCCTTCAGGCTGATGCCGCTCGAACCCCGCTTCCTCAAGCCCATCACAGCCCAATGGTCGTTCCAGGTCGTGGACATGGATCAGCGGCTGGTCGCCTTCAAGGACCTTTCCATCGGCAAAATCACCTCTTGGAAATGGGATTTCGGCGACGGCGAAACGTCCATCGAACAAAACCCCATCCATGCCTACAAGGAAGCCGGACATTATGTCGTCGTGCTTGGGGTCGAAGGCCCGGAAGGCAAATCGCGCATGGCCAAGGTCTGGGATGTGGCGGTGAAATGAGCAACCGCAGGATCCGAGGTGACAAGGCTCAAATGAAGGATGGAGACTGCTCACGTCGTCTCCTACAATTCCAAAGCCAAACCATGAAAACATCTGCCGGACTGAACGTGCTCGTCGCTTCAACGCTCGCTTTGTTTCTGTTGGGCCAGCCCGTTTGGGGCAAACCGAAAGTTTTCAATCTTCTTAATTTTGGCGCGGCCGGCGACGGTATCACGTTGGACACGGCAGCCATCCAGCGCGCCATTGATGCCGCGGCGCGCGCCGGAGGTGGCGCGCAGGTCCTGGTTCCGCGCGGCCACCGTTTCATGACCAGCACCCTCGAATTGTGCGGTGGCATTGACTTCCACCTCGACGGCGAACTGGTCATCAGCACCAATCCGGCGGATTACCGGGGCGATGGCGTCATCACGGCCTTGAACGCGGAGAATCTGCACATCACCGGCACCGGTTCGATCGACGGTCGTTCGCTGTCATTCATGACCGGCTACGATCAGACGAACGAGTGGTGGCTGTTCAAGGCATGGCGGCCCAAATTGTTCATCCTCACCGGTTGCACGAACCTCGAAGTCCGCGACCTCACGTTCGGCGACGCACCGTTTTGGGGATTGCACATGCTCGGTTGCAAAAATGTCCTCGTGGACCACGTCACCGTCCGCAACCGGCTCGACGTGCCGAATTGCGACGGCATTGATCCCGACCATTGCCAGGACGTGGAAATCCGCAACTGCGACGTCACCTCTGGCGATGACGCCATCGTGGTCAAAACCACCCGCCAGACCAACGATTTTGGCCCTTGCGCCAACATTTATGTCCACGATTGCGTGCTTAAAACCCAGGATTCCGGTTTGAAGATCGGCACCGAGACCACGGGCGACATTCACGACATCCGGTTTGAACGCTGCAAAATTCTCACCGGCAGCCGTGGTCTGACCATCCAGCTCCGCGATGAGGGGAATGTTCACGATGTCACCTTTCGCGACATCAAATTCATCTCCCGGTACTATTCCGATCCGTGGTGGGGGCGGGGTGAAGCCATCTCGTTCACCGCCATTCCGCGCTCGAAGACGACCCTGTTGGGCTGCCTGAGCAACATCGTGGTGCAAAACGTCACTGGCCGCGCCGAGAACGGCATCCGCATCAACGGTACGCCGGCCAGCCGCATCCATGACGTGCGATTCGAAAACGTGGCCGTGACTCTTGACCGCTGGACGAAATACAAGGGCGGCCTGTTCGACAACCGCCCCACCAAAGTACTCGATCCCATCGAAACGCACGGGAACCCCGGGTTCAGTATCCGCAATGCCGCCAATGTTACATTGGACAATTGCTCCGTCCGCTGGGGCGGGAACCGTCCGGATTATTTCACATACGCCCTCGAAGCTGAAAGTGTGACCGGCTTGCGCCTGACCGGATTTCAGGGAAAGGCCGCCCATCCTGACCGCGATGCAGCCATTTTCATTCGTTGAGCAAATATCTTTGCCCGCATCTGAGCGGATCGGAATCGTCATCCCTTCGGCATTGCCGGAAGGCCTTGGGCGACACCTTGTTCACGGATTGCACCCCCGGAATCAAAACCGGCCCGAAATGGCGAGCGGCTTGGCCCGAATATGAATTTGTTTTCGTGACAGTCTTTAAATCAAAATAACCAATTTTGGTGATTCAATTCCTCGCTGTTTTTATCTAGCTTACCCCGAGCCACTTGAAAATATGAGCAGCCGGTCAACCGTAGAAGTCTGGATTGAGCATGTCGTCATTCCCACTTACCTGCCGCTGGCGCCGGACAAGAACCCGATGTTTTTGGAAAAGCGGGTTTATCAGGGCAGCAGCGGCAAGGTTTATCCCCTGCCTTTCACCGACCGCATCGGGGAAAAACCGGTTGCCCGGAAATGGAAGGCGGTCGGGCTGCAAAATGAATATTTGCGCGTGATGATCCTGCCGGAAATCGGCGGGCGCATCCACACCCTCCAGGACAGGACCAACGGCTATGACCTCATTTACCGCCAGCACGTCATCAAACCGGCGCTGGTCGGGTTGGCCGGTCCCTGGATTTCCGGCGGCATTGAATTCAACTGGCCGCAGCACCATCGCCCGGGAACGTTTCTGCCGGTGGATTTTGAAATTGAAGAACATGCCGACGGCTCAAGAACCGTCTGGTGCAGTGACCACGACCCGATGGCGCGGATGAAAGGCATGCACGGCGTCTGCCTGCATCCAGGCAAAAGTTACGTCGAATTGAAGGTGCGCGCTTACAACCGCACGCCGTTCGTGCAGACTTTTCTCTGGTGGGCAAACGTCGCCACGCGGGTGCATGAGGCGTATCAAAGTTTTTTCCCTCCGGACGTGTACTATGTCGCTGACCATGCGCGCCGGTCAATGAGCGAGTATCCATTGGCAAAAGGTTTTTACTACGGTGTGAATTACGGCGAACGCAGGCGCAAAGGCGTGCCGAAGAGCGAGGCGCCAACCCGGTTCGTCCCGCCGCACGCACGTTCGGCGCTGGATATTGGATGTTCGATGTTGAATGTTCCCAACTACGCTCCGAACGATCTCTCCTTCTACGCCAATATCCCGACGCCGTGCAGCTACATGTGCATGGGGAGCCAGAAAGATTTCTTCGGCGGTTACGATTACGCGGCCGAAGCGGGCATTGTTCATATCGCGAACCACCACATCTCTCCCGGCAAGAAGCAATGGACGTGGGGCAACCACGAATTCGGCTACGCGTGGGACCGCAACCTTGCCGAACAGGATGCCCGGGGGGAATTTGGCCCCTATATTGAAATCATGGCCGGCGTCTATACCGATAACCAGCCCGATTTCAGTTTTCTCCAGCCCGGCGAGACGAAAACCTGGAGCCAGTTTTGGTATCCCATTCAAAAAATCGGCCCGGCACAGCACGCGAATCTCGATGCGGCGGTCAGCCTGAAGATTGAGAACGGAACGATTCACTTCGGCGTTTCCGTCACGCGAACCTTTTTCGGCGCTAAAATTGTCCTGCTCGCCAGAGGCAAAAAGTTCTTCTCCGCCGCCCGCGATCTCGCGCCCGGCATGCCGTTCGTAAAACAGATCAAACTTCCGCGCCGCGCCGCTGAAACCAATTTGCTCCTGCGCGTCACCGAACTCGACGGCCAGGAAATCATTTCCCATCAACCCGGGCCGCGCGTGAAAGGCGAAGTCCCGCCGCCCGCGACTGAACCGCCGCCACCGGAAAATATTTTCAGCGCCGACGAATTGTTCATCACCGGCTTGCACCTGGAGCAGTATCGCCACGCCACACGCTACCCGACGCTTTACTGGCGCGAGGCGTTGCGACGCGACCCGCTTGATGCCCGCTGCAACAACGCGCTCGGTCTGTGGCATCTGCAACGCGGCGAATTTGTCGAAGCTGAAAACCGTTTTCGGCAGGCCATCGAACGGCTCACGCGGCGCAACCCGAACCCCTGCGACGGCGAGGCGTATTACAACCTCGGCCTGTGCCTGCGTTTTCAAAACCGCGACGAGGAAGCTTACGCGGCGTTTTACAAGGCCGCTTGGAATCAAGCGTGGCAATCGGCCGGTTATCACGCGCTGGCCGAACTCGATTGCAAAAAATCGGACTGGCAAACCGCGCTCGATCATCTAAACCGTTCACTCCGGTTAAACACCGACAATCTCCGCGCGCGGAATCTCAAGGCCGCTGTCCTGCGAAAATTGAATCGCAGGGTCGAAGCGGATGAACTGCTGCGCGAAACACTCGCGCTTGATCCGCTCGACTGGTGGGCGCGACATTTGGCCGGTCAGAAGTTGAAGTGTGATTTGCAGACCGCGCTGGACCTGGCGCACGATTTCGCCCGTGCCGGATTTTATGCCGAGGCGGTCGGCCTGCTTGGAGCGCGGGCTTTAGCCCGCTTCAACGTCCGCAACCACTACGAAAGCCGAAGCAGCGTGAACGCCGCGCTCCCCAACCAAAGCTTGGGCGCGTTGCCGCTGGTTCATTACACCCTCGGCTGGTTGCACCAACAGCGTGGCGACAAAAAGTCCGCGCTTGCCGAATGCAAAATGGCCGCAGCGCTGCCGCCGGATTACTGCTTCCCGTCGCGCCTGGAAGAAATCGCCATTCTTGAAGCGGCGATGCGTGCAAATCCGAAGGATGCCCGCGCGCCGTATTATCTCGGCAATTTGCTCTACGACCGCCGGCGTCACCACGGAGCCATCAAATTCTGGGAGCGCAGTGCGAAGCTCGATCCGCATTTTTCCATCGTCTGGCGCAACCTGGGTATCGGTTATTTCAACATTTCACGTAACTCGGCCAAGGCCCGCGCAGCTTACGACCGCGCATTCCACGTCAATCCACGAGACGCGCGGTTGTTGTTCGAGCGCGACCAGCTTTGGAAACGGCTGGGCGAAAAACCGGAAAAACGGCTGCGCGAACTTGAAAAACTTCCAGCGCTCGTCGCGCAGCGCGACGACTTGAGCGTGGAATTGTGCGCCCTTTACAATCAAACCGGCCGGTACGTGCAGGCATTGCAGGTTCTACACAGCCGGAAGTTCCAGCCGTGGGAAGGCGGCGAAGGCCAGGCGCTCGGCCAGCATGTCCGCACACAGCTTGCGCTCGGACGCGAGGCGCTGGCTCACCACGACTTTATTTGCGCGGCGGGCCATTTTGAAAACGCGCTCGCGTCGCCGGAAAATTTAAGCGAAGCAAAACATCTGCTGGCGAACCAGAGCGATATTCATTACTGGCTCGGCGTTGCGTTGAATTTCCTGGGCGAGAAAAAATCCGCGCGCGAACACTGGCTCGCCGCCGCGATGTTCAAGGGCGATTTTCAGGAGATGAGCGTGCGCGCGTTTTCCGAAATGACTTTTTACTCGGCACTGTCGTGGGAATGCCTCGGCCGGAAAGCGAAAGCAAAAAAACTTTTGCGCGACCTGCTGGCTTACGCGCATAAACTCGCCAAAACGCCCGCGAAGATTGATTATTTTGCCACCTCACTGCCGACGATGCTGCTGTTTGACGACGACATCCAATTCCGGCAGGAAACCACGGCACTGTTCCTGCGGGCCCAGGCGCAGCTCGGTCTCGGCAACCGGATGCAAGGAAGGGTCTTGTTAAAGAAAGTTTTGCAGCGCGACCCGAACCACGCGCTCGCGGCGGATTTGTCAGCGGACTTTTTTCAACGGAAGGAAAAACCATGATGGCTGCGCCGGCAACCGGACCCTCAAACCTCAAGGCCGACTATCATTACGGTTACATCTGGGTCGTCTCGATTGTCGCCGCGCTGGGCGGCCTGCTTTTCGGCTACGACTGGGTGGTCATCGGCGGCGCGAAACCGTTTTTTGAAAAATATTTTCATCTGACAAGCGCCACGCAATCCGGCTGGGCCAACAGTTGCGCGCTCATCGGTTGTTTCGTCGGCGCGCTCACCGCCGGTGCGTTGAGTGACAAATTCGGACGCAAAAAACTATTGATCATTTCGGCATTTTTGTTCGCCGCGACTTCCATCGGCAACGCGCTGGCGTCAACCTTTTCAATTTTTGTTGCGTGGCGGATGCTGGGGGGCGTGGCCATCGGCCTCGCGTCCAATTTGTCACCGATGTATATCGCCGAGATTGCCCCGGCACCGATGCGCGGCAAACTGGTTTCCATCAACCAGCTCACCATCGTCGTCGGCGTGCTGGCGGCGCAATTAATCAACTGGTCGCTCGTCCGCCATTTGCCACAAGGCGCGAGCGATGAGTTCATCGTGAATTCCTGGTTCGGCCAGTCCGGCTGGCGCTGGATGTTTGCGCTCACCGCCATTCCCGCCGCGCTGTTCTTCATGGGAATGTTTTTCGTTCCCGAGAGCCCGCGCTGGCTCGCGAAAAATGGAAAGCCTCAAAACGCAAAATCCATTTTGAAGAAAATCGGCGGCGAAAATTATGCGGGCAACGCGCTCAATGAAATCGAGGCGACGCTCATCAACGAAATTGAAAAGGTGAATTTCCGCGATTTGCTCGAACCAAAGATGAAAAAAGTTTTGCTGCTCGGCGTCGTGCTCGCGGTGTTCCAGCAATGGTGCGGCATCAACACCATTTTTAATTACGCCGAGGAAATTTTCAAAGCCGCGGGTTACGACATTTCCACCGTGCTCAAAAACATCGCGTGGACCGGCTCGGTCAATCTCGCCTTCACCTTCGTCGCGCTCGGCGTGGTGGACAAGGGCGGCCGGCGGCCGCTGATGCTTTTGGGCGCGGCGGGGCTGGCGGTCATTTATCTGGTCTTGGGGTTCTGCTATCATGCGTCCGTCACCGGCCTGCCGATGCTGCTGCTCGTGCTGTCGGCCATCGCGTGTTATTCCATGTCGCTCGCACCAATCACCTGGGTTGTGATCTCGGAAATTTTCCCGAACCGCATTCGTGGCGCGGCGATGGCAGTGGCGGTGGCCGCGTTATGGCTGGCGTGTTTTCTTCTGACTTACACCTTCCCGATTTTGAACCACGGCTTCGGCAATCCCAACAGCACGATTGCGCGGTTTTTGACAGGCATTTTACCCTGGCTAAAACATGGACTTGGCCCCGACGGCACCTTCTGGCTTTACGCCGCCATTTGCGTGCTCGGCTTTGTTTTCATCTTCTTCAAACTGCCGGAAACCAAAAACAAAAGCCTCGAACAGATCGAACGCGAACTGGTGGATTGAAGATGAACCGGAAATCTTTCGTATGCATCAGACAGAGCACGTCTCTGCGTCCGGACCTGCTGCGCTGAGAATGCCCTCAGTTGACACTAAAACGGATGGCGCAACGGCGGCAAATGGGCAGTGCCAGCATGATGACACATTGCTCGCGGAAAAAAGGCGATGAGACAAATGCTATCCATTGTCGGAACATCTTGATGACATCTTTAAGGTGTTTGTTCAGTGTAATGGAATGGGCGGCCGGCTTGATAGAGCTTCAACTGTGATCGAAGGACATCGGCCAGCGCGGTGTTAGACTGCGTCCCGGCCAGTTGCAGGGCGCGCTGCGCGGTTGCCACTGCTTCGGGAAAGCGCCCGGCCTCGGCGTACGCGGCGGCCAGGGTGCCAAGAACGACGGGATTTCCATCACCCGTAAGCTGATTCGCCCGTTGGGCCAGCTCCACCGCCTGGTTGCCGTTGCGCAGCGAAGCCTGCGGACAGGTTGCCAGCACCCGTGCCAGGTTGTTCTGGGCATCCGCGTAGTCGGGTGTGATTTGAAGCGCCTTTTGGAAATGCGCGATCGCTTCGTCCGCCTTGCCCCTTTGGAGCAGAACGAGGCCGAGGTTGTTGTGGGCATCCGCGTAGTCGGGATTGATTTGCAGCGCCTTTTGGTAATGAGCAATCGCTTCGTCCAGATTGCCCTTTTGGAGCAAAACGTTGCCGAGGTTGTAGTGGGCTTCTGCGTAGTCGGGATTGATTTGCAGCGCCTTTTGGAAATGGGTAATCGCTTCGTCCACTTTGCCCTTTTGGAGCAGCGCGTTGCCGAGGTTGTAGTGGGCTTCCGCGGAGTCGGGTGTGATTTGCAGCGCCTTTTGGTAATGGGCGATCGCTTCGTCCACACTGCCCTTTCTAATGAGAGCGTTGCCGAGGTTGTTGTGGGCTTCCGCGGAGTCGGGTGTGATTTGCAGCGCCCTTTGGTAATGCGCGATCGCTTCATCCACGCTGCCCTTTTTAATCAGAGCGTTGCCGAGGTTGTTGTGGGCTCCCGCGTAGTCGGGATAGATTTGCAGCGCCTTTTGGAAATGCGCGATCGCCTCTTCCACATTGCCCTTTTGGAGCAGAGTGAGGCCGAGGTTGTAGTGACCAATGGAGTTGTCAGACGTGCAAGCAAGCGTGTGAGTCCATAGCGATTCACTATTCCGCCAATAAGCGGTCTGGAGGCATGAGTCCACGCTCAAGCTTGCTATCACACTGGCCGCGAGGCTGCCCAAGACCAGACGGCGGTGACGCCAGCCAGCGCACAGATCCGCCGCCCCCCAGGTCAGTAGCACATACAAGCCGATCTGCGGCAGATAGATGTAGCGATCCGCCCGCGCCTGCGTTCCCACCTGAATCAACCCGATCACCGGCACCAGCATGATGAGATACCACAGCCAGCCCACCAGAAGATATGGGCGCGTCCGCCGCCAAATGAAAACTCCCGCCGAGACAGACGCCAACACCAGGATGGCCGTGATAATTTCCCAAACCGGCAGGCCGTGGGCTGGATAGGGATAAAGGACTGCCAACCCCGCAGGATAAATCATCTGCCACATATAGGTGACATAGGAAACCAGCGCGTTACCAATCCGCAAAGGGAGCGGATATATTTCAATTGGCTTGATGCCAATTCTCTCAACAAGAACTGTCGCCACGCACAACGCAATGGAAAGCGCCAGCAGGGGGATCTTTTCGACGATCAGCCGCAGCGGAACAGAAAAATTCCCCGGCAGGTCAACCGGCCCGGCTCCACCAGGGGCAAGCGCCGGATAGCTGTACCGCTTCAACGGCCAGTAGTCCAGCAACAGTAATACGAACGGCAACGTCACCAGCATCGGCTTGGACATCAAACCCAGTGCAAACAGGAGCACGACCAGTCCATAGCGGGCCGGCGACCACGGGCGCCGCGCATACCGCACATACGCCCCGATGGTCAGCATGAAAAACAACCCGCTCAACACGTCCTTGCGTTCCGTCACCCATGCCACCGATTCCACCCGTAGCGGATGGATCGCAAACACCGCCGCCACAAACGCACTACGCCAAAGCGCGCCGGTCATCCGCCGCAGCACCAGGAAAAGCAGGATCGCCGTCGCCGTGTGCAGCAGGATATTGGTGAGATGATGCCCGCCGGCATTCAGTCCATAGAACTGGCAATCCAGCATATGCGACATCGTCGTCAGCGGGTCCCAGTTGTCATAACTGCCATGAGTGAATGCCTGTGCAATTCCGTTCAGAGTCAGACCCCGGGCAACCTGCACGTTCTCATATACATACAAGCTGTCGTCGTAATTAACAAAGTCGTCGTGAACCGCCTGCCCGAAAACGGCGAACGTGATCGCCGCCAGAAAAAGGCACACGCCGGGGACCGTCCACCGATCAGTCCAACCCGCCGAACGGCTTCCGGATTCCGGCGGGCGGGAGTCTGCCTCTCCCGGCATTACAAAGGCCGGCGAAACGGGCACGCTGGAACGCACGACAGGGGATTTTTTCTTCGACTTTCGACTCATGCGTTGAATGCATGATTGAGGAAACCCGCGCAGGGTGACGAGTAAAAAAAGGTCACCGCAGGCCGGGTTTTGATTTCTCCGTCCCCCGGGCTTGAACCTTTCCCAGCTTTCGGTCCAACGCCGACGCCCTGATCCAGCTTCTGAAGAATACATGCCAACAAGGTTTCATAACCCGGTGCGAGAAACTACCCGCGGCCGCCCAGACGCATACGAAGCAACTCAGTCAAGCCCGATGCTTTTCCATACGTGACCGTGGCGCAGATTTCCAATCCGCTGCATCGCGGGTTTTCCCTAGCCGGGCTTGATACATTCCGGCGAATCGTTTTTGACGCTGTTCACCAGCTTGGAGACGCAGTAATTGTCGGGATATCTTTATGACATCTTTAAGGTGTTCGTTCAGTGTAAATGGAATGGGAGGGCGGCTTGGTAGAGCTTCAACTGTGATCGAAGGGCATCGGCCAGCGCGGTGTTGGACTGTGTCTCGGCCACAGGGCCGCCGCCAGCCACGCTTCCGGAACCCTCAACCGCATCAAAACCCGCCACCAGAACACCCCACGGAACGCATGCAGCAGCACATTGACCAGGTGATAGCGCAGCGGATGGTTTCCCCAGATCCGCCATTCCAACCACAACATGCACGATGTCATCGGAAAGTAATCGGGCGTGGAGGCGGTGAACCACAGGTGATACAATCCATCCGCTTGCTTCAGAACCGGATTGTCCGTCAGAAACGTGTCATCATCCCAGATGAATTCCGCGTTGCCACACCGGCTGGTAAACAAAGATCGCGGCGAACACCAACAGCAGTCCCAACCGCCAGTCCCGTCGCAACCAAGACTGAGAGGAATTGGTGAGGCTGTCCGGCGAAATCGGCAAAACCATCCCACTATCTGCACGGCTGCCGGCTGTTTGGCGGCATTTCTGTTTTTCATGATTCAACTTCTAGCCGCCGAAGGAACGTTTTTCGATTGATCCCTTTGCTCATACACCCGGCACACCGCCGCGAATACCTGATTCACCTCGATGGACTGCATGCATAGGTTGTTGCGACAGGGCGACTGGCGATTGTTGTAAGCGTTCACACACGGACTGCATGCGATGCCGGCCCAAAGAACCGTGTTGCGTGGCGTGCGCGCCGCAAACAATTCCGGCGTTTCCGGTCCGAACAGCGTGACGACGTGAATGGGCGTCAACGTCGCGAAATGCGCCGGCCCACTGTCGTTCGTCACCAGAACCTCTGCCAATGTGTAAATCACAAGCAATTGCCGCAGCGTGGTCTTGCCAGCCAGGGAAATGCAGCGGTCGGAGGCGACCCGACGGACGAGTTCCGCCGCTGCTGCTGCTTCATTGGGCGCGCCCGCAAACGCCACGAAAATTTCCGGATATTTCACCAACAACAGACGCGCCAATTCCACGTAGCGTTCCGCCGGCCATCGCCGCAGCGGCAACAAATCACTGCTATTGGGATTGAGTAAAATCAGCGGCGGGTGACCACCCGTCTCGTGGCACAACATTTCCCTAACCGTTGCCAGTTCCCCGGTGCCCGGCGCAAACTGTGGCGGTTCGGCCGCCGCCGCCGGTGGAAACACACCATACGTTGGCAATGTTGCGGGGTCGCAAAAGACGGCCTCCACCAGCGTCCAGAAAGCCTGGCTGGTGTGAAGGTGCGGGTTGTAAAGCAACCGATGAGTCATCAAATTGCCGCGATACAATCCCGCGCCGAAAAAAGAGTGGAAGCCGACGCATCGTCGCGCGCCGCTTAAAAAAGTCAAGGCAGCGGAACCGCGTGAGAAAAATTCCATGTCAATGGCGGCGTCGAGCTTCAAGCGACGAAGTCTCCAGATGGCTGAAAGCATGCTCCGGATAAACGCGAAACGATTCTCAACCGATACCGTAATGACGTTCGGTTCCGGGATGACACCCAGTGCATCAAGGATGAATCGGTTGTCTTCGAACACTATAAAATAAATGTTCTCACATCCGACAATTTCAGCCGCGCGCCGAAGGGCCGGATACGCAAGCACGGTTGAACCCTGCTCCGCCAGTTTGACAACAAGCAGGCTACGCGGCGGGCGCGAGCAGTCCGGGACCGGATGCCCGAAGAGGGCACGCGCAACGGTCAATATGAAACAAAGCGGAATTCCCACCCATCGGTTGGATCGTTGCAGCGCTTTAACATTCATGGGTGAAAGCTCTCTGCCGCTTATCACCAACAACGCGCGAATCCCCTTGCTCCAATTCGTCCATTTGACAAGCGGCGACCAAGGCGAGGACGAGACGTTTGGAATCCATGCGGCGAGAATGTCACGTCATCCGAAATCTGGCAAGCCGCCAAACCGCCGCGCCAGACTGCCGATGCTTTACATTTCATAAATTTCCTTTCAATGAACGGAGCGTAAATTCGTTCCAACGCCGGAGAAACTAAATTAATCGTGCTTTTGAAAAATACACGCGGACAGGGTTTCATAACCCGGCGCGAGAAACCACACGTGGCCGCTCGCATACGAAAAGGCGATAAGACAAATACTATTACCATCCATTGTCAGGACTGCCATTCTTTAAGCTCAGTGTTGATGGAATGGGAGGCCGGCTTGATAGAGCTTCAGTTGTGATCGAAGGGCATCGGCCAGCGCGGTGTTGGACTGCGTCCCGGCCAGTTGCAGGGCGCGCTGCGCGGTTGCCACCGCTTCGGGAAAGCGCCCGGCCTCGGCGTATGCGGCGGCCAGGGTGCCAAGAACGACCGGATTCCCATCACCCGTAAGCTGATTCGCCCGCTGGGCCAGTTCCACCGCCTGCTTGCCGTTGCGCAGCGAGGCCTGCGGACAGGTTGCCAGCACCCAGGCCAGATTGTTCTGGGCATCCGCGTAGTCGGGATTGATTTGCATCGCCTTTTGGAAATGGGCGATCGCTTCGTCCACATTTCCCTTTTGGAGCAGAGCGCCGCCGAGGTTATTCTGGGCTTTCGCGCTGTCGGGTTTGATTTGCAGCGCCTTTTGGAAATGGGCGATCGCTTCGTCCACCTTTCCCTTTTGGAGCAGAGCATTGGCGAGGTTGTAGTGGGTTTCCGCGACGTTGGGTTTGATTTGCAGCGACCGTTGGTAATGGGCGATCGCTTCATCCACGCTTCCCTTTTGGAGCAGAGCTTCGCCGAGGTTGTTGTGGGCTTCCGAGTAGCCGGGTGTGATTTGCAGCGCCCTTTGGTAATGCACAATCGCTTCGTCCACTTTGCCCTTTTGGAGCAGAGCGTTGCCGAGGTTGTAACAGGCTTTGGCGTTATCGGAATTGATTTGCAGCGCCCTTTGGAAATGCGTGATGGCATCGTCCACCTTGCCCTTTTGGAGCAGCGTGTTGCCGAGGTTGTTGTGGGCTTCCGCGTAGTCGGGATAGATTTGCAGCGCCTCTTGGAAATGGGCGATCGCTTCGTTCACATCGCCCTTTTGGAGCAGAGCGAGGCCGAGGTTGTTGTGGGCTTCCGCGGAGTCGGGTTTGATTTGCAGCGCCCTTTGGTAATGGGCGATCGCTTCGTCCACATTGCCCTTTTGGAGCAGCGCGTTGCCGAGGTTGTTGTGGGCTTCCACATTGTTGGGATTGATTTGCAGTGTCTTTTGGTAATGGGCGATCGCTTCGTCCACATTGCCCTTTTGGAGCAGTGCACTACCAAGGTTGATGTTGGCTTCCACATCGTTGGGATTGATTTCCAACGCCTTTTGGAAATGGGCAATCGCATCGACCACATTGCCCTTTTGGAGCAGAGCGAGGCCGAGGTTGTTGTAGCCAATGAAGTTGTCAGACGTGCAGGCAAGCGTGTGCGTCCAGAGCGATTCACTGTTGCGCCAATAAGAGGTCTGCGTGCGTGCGCAGAAAATCAAAGCCATGAGGATGATCGCGGAGCTGCCGCCCAGCACCACGCGGCGGTAACGCCAGCCGGCGCACAAATCAGCCGCAGCCCATGTCAGCAACAGATACAACCCGATCATCGGCAGGTAAGTGAGGCGATCCGCGTGCGCGAAATCGCCGACTTGAATAATCCCAATCATCGGCACCAGCATCCCCAGATACCATAACCAGCCCACCAGTAAATAGGGGCGCTTCCGCCGTGCGGCAAAGGCGACCGCCGAAATCGCCACCAGCAAGACAAGCGCAAGAATGATTTTCCATCCCAATAAATCCTTGGCCGAGAATGGATAAAGGGGCGCCAAGTCCGCAGGGTAAACCATCTGCCTCAAGTAGGTCACATAAGACATTATGGGATTGCTCATCCGCGCAAGGAACGACAACCCGGCGAGCGATGTGGTTGCTTCTCCTTCCGCTATAACCGCCATCACAGACGCAGCGGCACTTAACACCAAGAGCGGAACCTTTTCCACAATCAGATGAGCGAAAACCGAAAAGCCGCCCCGCTGACTGGCCCATTTGCCGCCGGCAGCCGCCCCGCCTCCGAACCGGCGCAACGGCCAATAATCCAGCAGCAACAATAGGAACGGCAACGTCACAAGGCTGGGCTTGCACATCAGGCCAAGGGCGAAAAGAACCACCACCACAAGGTAACGGACCGTCGAACGCGTATCCCGGACGTAGCGCGCGTAGGCCCAGAGTGTCAGCATGAAAAACAACCCGCTCAACACATCCTTTCGCTCCGCCACCCAAACCACGGATTCCACCCGCAGCGGATGAATGGCAAACACCGCCGCCACAAACGCACTGCGCCACTGGAACCCCGTCATCTGTCTTAGAATCAGAAATAACAGAATCGCCGACAGGGTATGGAGCAAGACGTTCGTAAGATGATAGCCGCCGGGCTGCAGTCCGTGGAGTTGATAATCCAACATGAGAGAAATCATGGTCAGCGGGTGGTAGAAATTGCATTCCACACGAGTGAACATCGCCGCAATTCCATTCAGGGTAAGACCACCGCTAACCGCCGGGTTCTCATACACGTAAACATTGTCATCGAAGTTGACGAACCCGTAGTGAACCGTCTGGCCGAAAGCGGCCAGCGTGATCACCGCCAGAAAAATGCACACGCCGGCAACCGTCCAGCGGTCATTCCAACCCGCCGGACGGCTTCCGGATTCCGGCGGGCGCGAGTCGGCCTCTCCCGGCATTTCAACGGCCGGCGAATCAGGCGCGCTGGAACGCGCCGCAGGGGCTTCTCCCGGCCCGGCTTTCTTCCTCGATCTTCGACTCATGAGCTTTATACCTGATTAAGGAAACCCGTGCAGGGTGACGAGTAAAAAAGGGTCACTGCAGACCGGACTTTGATATTTTTCCGTCCTTGGGCTTGAACTTTTCCCCGCTTTCGGTCCAACACCGATGCCCTGATCCTTTTTCTGAAGAATACAGGCCAACAAAGTTTCACCATCTAACACCGGAAACCAGACGTGCTCCGTCAGACGGATACGAAAAGACGATGAGACAATTACGATTACCATCCATTGTCGGAATATCTTTATGACATCTTTGAGGTGCCTGTTCACTATTGATGGAACGGGAAACCGGCTTGATAGAGCTTCAACTGGGATCGAAGGGCATCGGCCAGTGCGGTGTTGGACTGCGTCTCGGCCAGTTGCAGGGCGCGCTGCGCGGTTGCCACCGCTTCGGGAAAGCGCCCGGCCTCGGCGTACGCGGCGGCCAAGGTGCCAAGAACGACCGGATTTCCATCACCCGTAAGCTGATTCGCCCGCTGGGCCAGCTCCACTGCCTGCTTGCCGTTGCGCAGCGAGGCCTGAGGACAGGTTGCCAGCACACAGGCCAGGTTATTCATGGCTTCCGCGTAGTCGGGATTGATTTGCAGCGCCTTTTGGTAATGGGCGATCGCTTCGTCCACGCTGCCCTTTCTAATGAGAACGTTGCCGAGATTGATGTGGGCTTCCGCGTAGTCCGGTTTGATTTGCAGCGCCTTTTGGAAATGCGCGATCGCTTCGTCTAACTTGCCCATTTGGAGCAGCGCGTTGCCGAGGTTGTTGTGGGCTTCCGCGTTATCGGGTGTGAGTTGCAGCGCCTTTTGGTAATGCGCGATCGCTTCGTCCACTTTGCCTTTTTGGAGCAGCGCGTTGCCGAGGTTGTTGTGGGCTTCCGCGTTATCGGGATTGATTTGCAGCGCCTTTTGGTAATGCGCAATCGCTTCGTCCACGCTGCCCCTTTTGAGCAGCGCATTGCCAAGGTTGTTGTGGGCTTCCGCGTAGTCGGGTTTGATTTGCAGCGCCCTTTGGAAGTGCACAATCGCTTCGTCCACGCTGCCCTTTGGGAGCAGAGCATTGCCGAGGTTGTAGTGGGCTTCCGCGTAGTCGGGATTGATTTGCAGCGCCTTTTGGAAATGGGTAATCGCTTCGTCCACTTTGCCCTTTTGGAGCAAAGCGCCGCCAAGGTTATTGTGGGCTTCCGCGTAGTCGGGTGCGATTTGCAGAGCCCTTTGGTAATGGGCGATGGCTTCGTCCACGCTGCCCCTTTGAAGCAGCGCGTTGCCGAGGTTGTTGTGGGCTCCCGCGTAGTCGGGATTGATTTGCAGCGCCTTTTGGTAATGCGCAATCGCTTCGTCCACATTGCCTTTTTGAAGCAGAGCGCCGCCAAGGTTATTGTGGGCTTCCGCGGAGTCGGGTGTGATTTGCAGCGCCCTTTGGTAATGCGCGATCGCTTCATCCACGCTGCCCTTTCTAATCAGAGCGTTGCCGAGGTTGTTGTGGGCTATCGTGTAGTTGGGATTGATTTCCAGCGCCTTTTGGAAATGCGCGATCGCCTCTTCCACATTGCCCTTTTGGAGCAGAGCGTTGCCGAGGTTGTTGTGGGCGATGAAGTTGTCAGACGTGCAAGCAAGCGCGTGAGTCCATAGCGATTCACTATTCCGCCAATAAGCGGTCTGGAGGCATGAGTCCACGCTCAAGCTTGCTATCACACTGGCCGCGATGCCGCCCAAGACCAGACGGCGGTGACGCCAGCCAGCGCACAGATCCG
Organism: uncultured Verrucomicrobiae bacterium; assembly: GCA_963842445.1. Classification (GTDB taxonomy): domain Bacteria; phylum Verrucomicrobiota; class Verrucomicrobiia; order Limisphaerales; family UBA11358; genus UBA11358. The sequence continues at coordinate 256,680 of CAWJHF010000015.1, forward strand.
CCGCCCCCCAGGTCAGTAGCACATACAAGCCGATCTGCGGCAGATAGGTGTGACGATCCGCCCGCGCCTGCGTTCCCACCTGAATCAACCCGATCACCGGCACCAGCATGATGAGATACCACAGCCAGCCCACCAGAAGATATGGGCGCGTCCGCCGCCAAATGAAAACTCCCGCCGAGACAGACGCCAACACCAGGATGGCCGTGATAATTTCCCAAACCGGCAGGCCGTGGGCTGGATAGGGATAAAGGACTGCCAACCCCGCAGGATAAATCATCTGCCACATATAGGTGACATAGGAAACCAGCGCGTTACCAATCCGCAAAGGGAGCGGATATATTTCAATTGGCTTGATGCCAATTCTCTCAACAAGAACTGTCGCCACGCACAACGCAATGGAAAGCGCCAGCAGGGGGATCTTTTCGACGATCAGCCGCAGCGGAACAGAAAAATTCCCCGGCAGGTCAACCGGCCCGGCTCCACCAGCGGCAAGCGCCGGATGGCTGTACCGCTTCAACGGCCAGTAGTCCAGCAACAGTAATACGAACGGCAACGTCACCAGCATCGGCTTGGACATCAAACCCAGTGCAAACAGGAGCACGACCAGTCCATAGCGGGCCGGCGACCACGGGCGCCGCGCATACCGCACATACGCCCCGATGGTCAGCATGAAAAACAACCCGCTCAACACGTCCTTGCGTTCTGTCACCCACGCCACTGATTCCACCCGCAACGGATGAATGGCAAACACCGCCGCCACAAACGCGCTGCGCCAAAGCGCGCCGGTCATCCGCCGCAGCACCAGGAAAAGCAGGATCGCCGTCGCCGTGTGCAGCAGGATATTGGTGAGATGATGCCCGCCGGCATTCAGTCCATAGAACTGGCAATCCAGCATATGCGACATCGTCGTCAGCGGGTCCCAGTTGTCATAACTGCCATGAGTGAATGCCTGTGCAATTCCGTTCAGAGTCAGACCCCTGGCAACCTGCGCGTTCTCGTACACATACAGGTTGTCGTCGTAATTAACAAAGTCGTCGTGAACCGTCTGCCCGAAAACGGCAAATGTGATCGCCGCCAGAAAAATGCAGATGCCGGGGACCGTCCAACGGTCATGCAAACCAGCCGGACAGCTTTCGGATTCGGGCGGGCGGGAGCCGGCTCCTCCCGACATTGCAACAGCCGGCGAAACGGGCACGCTGGAACGCACGACAGGGGATTTTTTCTTCGACTTTCGACTCATGCGTTGAATGCATGATTGAGGAAACCCGCGCAGGGTGAC
>CAWJHF010000016.1:0-223202 GCA_963842445.1 uncultured Verrucomicrobiae bacterium
ACTCCCCACCGGACTGTTCGTCACCGCGCTCGTCGTCAATACCGGCGACCCGCTCAACACGCTGGTGGTGTCCCCATTCACAAAACCGTTGTAACTCACCGTAAACACCGGATTGGCCGCCCCGTACGCCCGGTTCGTGTTGTTCGCGCTCACTCCCAACAACGCCGGGTTGACCGTCAACAACCCGTTCACGTAGCTGATCGTGTAGTTCGTCAATCCATTCCCAACCGCATTCGTGATCACGATGCTGTACGGCGATCCCGCCACCGCCGCTCCCGCCGCCAACCCCGCGCTGCTCAACGCCGCGCTGCTCACACTGTCCCCGTTCAACAGCCCGCTCACCCCAAACTCCGTCCCCGCAAAACTCAACGTCTGCCCGTACACCTTCGCCTGGTTGCTCGCCGTCAGCGTCAGCCCCGCCGGATTGATCGTCAACAACCCGTTCGTCAGACTCACCGCGTAGTTCGTCGCCACCAGGTTGCCGATACTGTTCGTGATCACGTAACTCCCCACCGGACTGTTCGTCACCGCGCTCGTCGTCAACACCGGCGACCCGCTCAACACGTTCAGTCCCTCCCCGTTCACAAATCCACTGTAACTGACCGTAAACACCGGATTGGCCGCCCCGTACGCCCGGTTCGTGTTGTTCGCGCTCACTCCCAACAACGCCGGATTGATCGTCAACAACCCGTTCACATAGCTGATCGTGTAGTTCGTCAACCCATTCCCCACCGCGTTGGTGATCACGATGCTGTACGGCGATCCCGCCACCGCCGCCACCGCCGCCGACCCCAAGCTGCTCAAACTCGCGCTGCTCACACTGTCCCCGTTCAACAGCCCGCTCACCCCAAACTCCGTCCCCGCAAAACTCAACGTCTGCCCGTACACCTTCGCCTGGTTGCTCGCCGTCAGCGTCAACCCCGCCGGCCCGATCGTCAACAACCCGTTCGTCAGACTCACCGCGTAGTTCGTCGCCACCAGGTTGCCGATACTGTTCGTGATCACGTAACTCCCCACCGGACTGTTCGTCACCGCGCTCGTCGTCAATACCGGCGACCCGCTCAACACGCTGGTGGTGTCCCCATTCACAAAACCGTTGTAACTCACCGTAAACACCGGATTGGTCGCCCCGTATGCCCGGTTCGTGTTGTTCGCACTCACCCCCAACAACGCCGGATTGATCGTCAACAACCCGTTCACATAGCTGATCGTGTAGTTCGTCAACCCATTCCCCACCGCGTTGGTGATCACGATGCTGTACGGCGATCCCGCCACCGCCGCCACCGCCGCCAACCCCAAGCTGCTCAAACTCGCGCTGCTCACACTGTCCCCGTTCAACAGCCCGCTCACCCCAAACTCCGTCCCCGCAAAACTCAACGTCTGCCCGTACACCTTCGCCTGGTTGCTCGCCGTCAGCGTCAACCCCGCCGGCCCGATCGTCAACAACCCGTTCGTCAGACTCACCGCGTAGTTCGTCGCCACCAGGTTGCCGATACTGTTCGTGATCACGTAACTCCCCACCGGACTGTTCGTCACCGCGCTCGTCGTCAATACCGGCGACCCGCTCAACACGCTGGTGGTGTCCCCATTCACAAAACCGTTGTAACTCACCGTAAACACCGGATTGGTCGCCCCGTATGCCCGGTTCGTGTTGTTCGCACTCACCCCCAACAACGCCGGATTGATCGTCAACAACCCGTTCACATAGCTGATCGTGTAGTTCGTCAACCCATTCCCCACCGCGTTGGTGATCACGATGCTGTACGGCGATCCCGCCACCGCCGCCACCGCCGCCGACCCCAAGCTGCTCAAACTCGCGCTGCTCACACTGTCCCCGTTCAACAGCCCGCTCACCCCAAACTCCGTCCCCGCAAAACTCAACGTCTGCCCGTACACCTTCGCCTGGTTGCTCGCCGTCAGCGTCAACCCCGCCGGCCCGATCGTCAACAACCCGTTCGTCAGACTCACCGCGTAGTTCGTCGCCACCAGGTTGCCGATACTGTTCGTGATCACGTAACTCCCCACCGGACTGTTCGTCACCGCGCTCGTCGTCAATACCGGCGACCCGCTCAACACGCTGGTGGTGTCCCCATTCACAAAACCGTTGTAACTCACCGTAAACACCGGATTGGTCGCCCCGTACGCCCGGTTCGTGTTGTTCGCGCTCACTCCCAACAACGCCGGATTGATCGTCAACAACCCGTTCACATAGCTGATCGTGTAGTTCGTCAACCCATTCCCCACCGCGTTGGTGATCACGATGCTGTACGGCGACCCCGCCACCGCCGCCACCGCCGCCGACCCCAAGCTGCTCAAACTCGCGCTGCTCACACTGTCCCCGTTCAACAGCCCGCTCACCCCAAACTCCGTCCCCGCAAAACTCAACGTCTGCCCGTACACCTTCGCCTGGTTGCTCGCCGTCAGCGTCAACCCCGCCGGCCCGATCGTCAACAACCCGTTCGTCAGACTCACCGCGTAGTTCGTCGCCACCAGGTTGCCGATACTGTTCGTGATCACGTAACTCCCCACCGGACTGTTCGTCACCGCGCTCGTCGTCAATACCGGCGACCCGCTCAACACGCTGGTGGTGTCCCCATTCACAAAACCGTTGTAACTCACCGTAAACACCGGATTGGTCGCCCCGTACGCCCGGTTCGTGTTGTTCGCGCTCACCGTCAGCACCTTGGGCGACACCACAAAACTTTGATCAACATTTGGTGCGGCTTGATAACTTCCATTACCTGCCTGTGATGCTTGGACTGTGACCGTACCCACGCCTGTAATGGTAATGGTATTGCTGGATATTGTTGCCGGACCGGAAAGAATGCTGAATGAGACCGTCAAACCAGAAGATGCCGTTGCGCTGACGGTGAACGGAGGATCGCCGTAGGTCTTGCTGGATAACGGGCCGAAATTTATGGTTTGTTGCTGAAGCAATGAACTCACCGTAACGTAATCATAATTCACTATGTCCGGAGTTGGATACGATCCGGCATCCAAGGTGATGCCACCGCTGGTAAATGGGCTTGACGAGTCGTTGGTGCTGATCTCCAGCGTGTTGTCAAAGTATACGCTGATGTTGGTGCCTTGGAATGCCAACGCCACCGTATGCACATCCGTACCCACTGACGGCAAATTTACCTGCTGCATCACAGTGAATTGATTGGTGGAAGCATCCCAAACCTGGAATTTCATCAGCTTCAATACAGGCACCCCGGTCGCCCCAATGGTGGGCGGATAATTCGGTCCCTGCGATTCTTCCGGAAACACCCAGGCAACATAATGTGCTCCCGTCGTCGGATCCAATCGCCCGCCAACCCCTCCCGCAAACATCGTAGTCGAGACAAATTGAATCTGGGCCTGAATTGAATAATCTGTCCAGTTGGTGGCGATATAGACGTGACCGTAAAAACCCGGATCGCTGTTTCCAATCCCCTGTAGAACGTCATTGGTTATGCCCCAGATTCCATCTTGATAAATCCATGGGAATAGTGAGTTGGAACTGCTCAACGAGCGCGTGAAATTATCGTAGAACAGGGCGCCGGGTGGTGTAACGTCAATGGTCACCGTGGCCACGCTGGAGGTGAGGGAGCCGTCCGTCGCCTGATAATTGAAACTGTCAATCCCGACAAAGTTGTTGCTGGGGGTGTAAGTGAAGGAGCCGTTTGTATTCAACGTCAACGCGCCATTCGCCGGCCCGCTGGCCAGGATTGCCGTCAATGGTCCGCTCCCACCGGCGTCGTTGGTCAACACTCCCGGTGCAGCGACATCCAGTGTCGTGTTCTCCACCACACTGTAATAGTCATTGGTGGCAACCACAGGATTCGGCGTCACTGTAATACTCACTGTGGCGGTGTTCGAATTGGTCTGGCCATTGCTGGCTTGGTAGGTGAAACTGTCAACTCCAAGAAAATTGTTGGTCGGTGTGTAAGCAAAGGAACCATCACTATTAAAAGTCAAAATGCCATTCGCCGGCCCGCTCACCAATGCCGCCGTCAAGCCCGTTCCTATGTCGTTGGCCAACACGCCGGGAGCCCCCACCGTCAAAGTTGTATTCTCCGCCACACTGTAACTGTCATTGTTGGCCACTAATGGCAGTGTGGTCACCACCACGCTGTCAACGCCCATGATGTCCGGAGTTGGATACGATCCGGCATCCAAGGTGATGCCACCGCTGGTAAATGGGCTTGACGAGTCGTTGGTGCTGATCTCCAGCGTGTTGTCAAAGTATACGCTGATGTTGGTGCCTTGGAATGCCAACGCCACCGTATGCACATCCGTACCCACTGACGGTAAATTTACCTGCTGCATCACAGTGAATTGACTGGCGGAAGCATCCCAAACCTGGAATTTCATCAGCTTCAATACAGGCACCCCGGTCGCCCCAATGGTGGGCGGATAATTCGGTCCCTGCGATTCTTCCGGAAACACCCAGGCAACATAATGTGCTCCCGTCGTCGGATCCAATCGCCCGCCAATGCCTCCCGCAAACATCGTGGTCGAGACAAATTGAATCTGGGCCTGAATTGAATAATCTGTCCAGTTGGTGGCGATATAGACGTGACCGTAAAAACCCGGATCGCTGTTTCCAATCCCCTGTAGAACGTCATTGGTTATGCCCCAGATTCCATCTTGATAAATCCATGGGAATAGTGAGTTGGAACTGCTCAACGAGCGCGTGAAATTATCGTAGAACAGGGCGCCGGGTGGTGTGACGTCAATGGTCACCGTGGCCACGCTGGAGGTGAGGGAGCCGTCCGTCGCCTGATAATTGAAACTGTCAATCCCGACAAAGTTGTTGCTGGGGGTGTAAGTGAAGGAGCCGTTTGTATTCAACGTCAACGCGCCATTCGCCGGCCCGCTGGCCAGGATTGCCGTCAATGGTCCGCTCCCGCCCGCGTCGTTGGTCAACACTCCCGGTGCAGCGACATTCAGTGTCGTGTTCTCCACCACACTGTAATAGTCATTGGTAGCAGTCACCGGTTCTGGTGAATCTTGGGTCACCGTGATGCTCACCGTAGCGGTGTTCGAATTGGTCTGGCCATTGCTGGCTTGGTAGGTGAAACTGTCAACTCCAAGAAAATTGTTGGTCGGTGTGTAAGCAAAGGAACCATCACTATTAAAAGTCAAAATGCCATTCGCCGGCCCGCTCACCAATGCCGCCGTCAAGCCCGTTCCTATGTCGTTGGCCAACACGCCGGGAGCCCCCACCGTCAAAGTTGTATTCTCCGCCACACTGTAACTGTCATTGTTGGCCACTAATGGCAATGTGGTCACCACCACACTATCAACGACCATGGTGTCCGGAGTTGGATACGATCCGGCATCCAAGGTGATGCCACCGCTGGTAAATGGGCTTGACGAGTCGTTGGTGCTGATCTCCAGCGTGTTGTCAAAGTATACACTGATGTTGGTGCCTTGGAATGCCAACGCCACCGTATGCACATTCGTACCCACTGACGGCAAATTTACCTGCTGCATCACAGTGAATTGGCTATTATCAGCCTGCCAAACCTGGAATTTCATCAGCTTCAATACAGGCACCCCGGTCGCCCCAATGGTGGGCGGATAATTCGGTCCCTGCGATCCTTCCGGAAACACCCAGGCAACATAATGTGCTCCCGTCGTCGGATCCAATCGCCCGCCAATGCCTCCTGCCCACATATTGGTTGAGAGGAATTGAATTTGTCCTTGCACCAAATAGTCTGTCCAATTGGTGGCGATATAGACGTGACCGTAATAGCCAGGCAGTCCATTTCCCACTCCTTGTAACTGACTATTGGTCAATGTCCAAGTGCCGTCCTGATAAATCCACGGGAAAAACGGATCAAGATTATTTGTTGAACGCGCAAAATTATCAAAAAACAAATCGCCGGGCGGAGTCACGTCAATGGTCACCGTGGCCACGCTGGAGGTGAGGGAGCCATCCGTCGCCTGATAATTGAAACTGTCAATCCCGACAAAGTTGTTGCTGGGGGCGTAAGTGAAGGAACCATCTGTATTCAACGTCAACGCGCCATTCGCCGGCCCGCTGGCCAGGATTGCCATCAAGGGTCCGCTCCCACCAGTGGCGTTGGTAAGAACCCCCGGTGCCGCCACCGACAATAAAGTCCCCTCTTGGGTGGCGTAAAAAACGCTCTGGCCGGATGGGGTGATGGTATAGTTTATCACCGCATTGGTGACAGAGGTCCCGACAAGAAGCTTGATTACCTGGCCATTTGTCCAATAGATGCCGCTGCTGGCCTGAACCCCGTTGGTCAATACTTGATTGATCTCAAATGAAGCGCTGGGAGTAAGGATTTCCACGGCCGTGTTCGTGCTGACTGCCCCGGAAACGTTGATCGTGACTTGTGATTGACTCCCGTTGGTGGTGAAGGTGGCGGCAGTGATCTGTGCATTTGACCGTTGCAACCACCAGGAATAGAGGTCCACCGAGTTTGCGGCCCACAGCCTCGGATGGAGGCTCGCGTTCATGCTGTAGGTAACGTACTCCGCATACTGCGGACCGGCTCTACCAGCATTATCGGCCGATGAGCTGTGTCCATAGAGGTTGAGCAGTGCTCCCAAGTTATAATAGTAGTCCACAATATTTGGAACGGTGGCGATGGTTTGCTGCTCCATGGACTGCCCAATTTGAGAATCAACAAACCAATCGCTTGGAGGGAGGGTTATAAAGGGGTAGCGTTTGTCAGGCGTTTGGGTTGACAACACCCAACTCGGGAACGGGCCGAGTTTTTCTTCACCGGTTGCTTTGATGCCCAACTGCTGCTCGATCTGGTAAGAAGGCTCGCGCGTCGCGTTAAAGTTCGGTGACGCCCAAATCCGTAGACCGCTGCTATTGGTTAGTCCCCATCCTCCCAGGTCTGAAAGCGAATTGGAAATGGAGGTGAGCGCATATGCGATACCACTGGCGTAGTCCGGGGGAAGATTGGTAGCATCCAGTACTTCATCCGGCCCCCAATGCCAGTAGGAATAATCGGTTGGCATAAAATAACTTGTGTCGTAACCATAAGGGTTAACACTTGTGTACCAATTGGGATCCGAATTAAAAAGATTCTCAACGATATCCAAAGACGGGACATACACGCTGATGTTTGTCAACCCGCCATTGTGAGAGCTGATTACAGCGCCGTAGAGCGAAATTGCCCGTTGCAGGCTGGCAATCTCATTGGTTTGGAGGGTGGGACTGTAATCTTTCCGCAGTGAGCCAGTACAAAAGTAGTACTCCCCTTTTGCGCCATTCGTGGATTCAGCTTGCGCCGAGCTCTCGATTGAATTGATCAAAGACGGAATGGCTTCACAGTCGTGACGGAACATCACCGCTGCTTTATAAGGGTAGGGCCAAGGGCTGAGTTTGACAACCGGCAGGTTGTCTGATTGAAATGCCCATTCGATGGCATTGCGGAAAATGCTATAGGCGTAGGTGGACGGCGCCCACGCACCATGTCCAATGAGCGGCTGCAACGATGAATAATAAACAAAATATCCCTTCCCGAATTGTTTCACGAGCAGGTTCGGATATAAATCCCCCTCCGCAATTACAGCCGCACCGTTTGCCTGTACTTGCCATGCCAAATACGGCAAAACAGCCGGCGGCGTTTCATCGGGTGTCAAACTCGTCAGTTCGTCAGGCTGCGGAACGGTTATTTCATCAGCCGACGATGGCATCTGCCAAAAGAGTGTACCGGCCGGAAAGTGAGAAACCAGAAGGTGGTTGGCAAGTTTGGTGAATGTCAGATCGCCGCCCCAGTTTGTAAGACCGGGGTTCACCATGTTCACCCCCATCGCACTGGCCAGTGCGAAATTGGTACGTGAAGTCCCGTCAGGATTGCGGGTGAAAGCCGAGGAACCAACAAAGAGAAATCCGCCGGCCGCAACATAGTTGGTCAGTTGGGCGATTTCCGAGTCTTGGATTGCTTCCGAGGCCAGGCTGATAACAATGGGGTACTTGGGCGAACCGTCGGTATTGGTTAGAACTCCCGCCACGATATTTGAATCTCCCACGACTGTGAACGTTGTGCCATCAGAACGCAGCGTTTCCTCGATCGAATCAGGCATCACAAAGTAGTGCCAATTGGTCGGCCACCATTGAAAGCCGGTTGTCCCCGGACCCGTGGGAGTCAAACCGGTTGCGGGCATGGTTTCCAGCGCTCGCGTCAACTCGGAATCATGAATAGCCACAACCGGCAACGTTGCATGAGCTGCTGACATTACTCCTAAAATACAGAAACAGGCAGTGGCCAGTGTTTTCATCGTGCAAAAACGCGTAAAATTAGCCCAAATTCAGAGATTAGCAACTATCATTTGCAGCTCAAAACCGAGTTATGATGTGAGGAACCAGCCGCCCGATTGGTTCCCAAGCAATGAGTTTGGAAACGGATGTTTCAAAATTCCTTTGAACTTCTATCTGGTTTGACAGGACTCATCTGCTTGAGCCGCCACGAGAGTGGTTCCGGAAGTTGGTTCTCAATGCCGGCCTCGTTGAATTCCCCATTACCTTCATCGAACGGAACAAAGGCGCGGGCATCAAGCGGAGAAGCATCCATTTGATTAATGTGCCATCTGCGCGAGCGCCAGAGCGGAAATAGAATCCGGAATTTCCGCGCCGTTCCGGCACTGGCATACTCTGCCCGATGGCCTAACAACTGACGGTGATAAATGCAAACACTTTTAAGGTCAGCCCATTGCTCATCGCTAATCAGTTTTTTTGTCTCGCCAGCTGCAAATCCAGCCAGGAAGGTGTCATACAGCCCCAAGCAGCTCTTGGCGTCGCGAATCATCCGTTCCTCCGGTTGCCTGACAGCGTTCCATGAAGCCGCCAGTTCGTGGCGGCGGGAGAAAAGGTTATTTCCACGAATACGCCGTATGGTGTACGTATCGATGGAAATTAACTGCTTGTGTTTTAGTTTACGCTTTATTTCCACGGCGAAGTCGAACGCGAGTCAGAAAATAGAGTTCGGACAGAGGGCGAGGCAATAAACGGGCAACGGTTCTGGTGAGATCGTGGCCATCCCTGATCAACTCAAAGGCGATTCTAAGGCGGTCCTTCAGCCTGCTGTCGTACATCTCACACTGCAACTGGAAACGACGCTGGACTTTCGTGATTGCAGCCTCCAACTCTGCGGCATTCCCTAAACTTATCTTTCTCCTTCTCACGAGCGACTGAACATCCGCACGAAAGCAATCATAGAGTCTAACCATTCTACCCAGTTCTCGGGCAGCTTGTTGGTGATATGCGCGCCACTGTTCGGCGTTGGTCACCGACTCTATCTGAATCGGGGCGAAAGTGTTTTCGCTATGCCGACGATATTTAACTAAGGGACGATTGATGAAATAGATCTCGCCGACTAGCGCTGATCGGAAGGCAAGCGCGAAATCCTCGTAAACGACGTATTCCGGCAGTGGCCCGAACACTGCGAATAGGTGTTTTGACGTCGTATGGCAGCTCCCTTGGACATGCGGCTTCCGATTGGCAATGAAGTCAATCGGCTTCACGAATTGTTTGACAACTGATGATGCTTCAACCACGGGCCAAGAAACTGTCTCTTCCTCATTTGTTCGGCACCCATATCGGTCAATTACGATCCAGCGTCCGTGGATGGAAGTGGCGCGCCGGCTTGAAGCCTCCCAAACCTCCACCATCAGAGTCGTGCGTTCAGGCAGCGAAACGTCATCGCCCGCGGCTCCCACCAACAACTCGCCGTGGGCAAGTTCCGCCAGACGATTGGAATGCCTGGCCAAGCCCAGGTTGGTGGAATTCTGGTTCAATATCAGCCGGTGCGGACCCCGGTAACCTGCCGCCATCTCACGCATGATTTCGAAAGTCTGGTCTTGGGAACAGTCATCGGACAAAATAATTTCCAAGGGCGAATACGTCTGAGCGAATGCACCCTCGACTGCCTCCCGGATGAAATGTTCCTGATTGTAGGCACAGATTATGAACGTCACCAACGGTTTGGTATTACCGGATGTCATAAATGCAAAAGCAGAGTTTACGAGCGTTGGTTAGAGACTGCTATCCATGAAGATCCAATGTCGAAACGTTTGAATACGTCCGGCTTTCCGATTCCCAAGGAATTCCAAAGTCGCTTGGCGTGGAAGTAGTAATAAAGCTTCGGGGAATGTTTGTTCAAAACAATACATCTAACGCTATGCGGCAAAAGGTCCGTCCATTTTCCGTGCCGCTCAACCAGTAATGTCACTTGATGGTTCTTTTCGGTAAGCCAGCATGACATTCTGGCCAGAAGCGTCACGATTCTACCTAAAACGCCCGGGGAAGCATAAACGAATAAAAAGTGCATAGTCCAAAACTAGCGAACGGTCGCAAACAATATTATGCGCCCCAAGGCTCGAAAGAACGTGGTGGCAGCTCGAACATCTGTCATGGATGATCCAACGGCATGCCACAACAAGCGGCGCCCGGCGCGGATTTTTCCAAGTTCGCAAAAATCAACTCCCATTTTGAAGACGATATCGGCCTTGGCAGAACGTGGCAAGTCGGTGAACTCTCGCAATATTCGCCTGAATACCTTCACCCGATTCACAGCATAGCCTCGCTTCTGGACCCGATTGGTGCTATGACCATGCACGCGATATCTCGCCAGCGGCTCCTGAGAATATAAAAAGCGATGATGGCGGGAAAGCCGCACCCAATACCACCAATCCTCAACCCATTTTATATTTTCATCAAAATAGCCCGCGAGCTTCACACATTCCTTTCGCATGAGAACACTTTGCATATTGACGAAATTCCGTCCCAATAACTTGGGGAAAAGTGATCCAGAAGCTGGTTTCGGAGGGGGAAAAAGTTGACTGAAACGCTTCCCCGTCGAAAAACCATTTTCATCAATAATGATGCTGTCACAATAGGTTAGATCGTATGTTGGATTGCTCCGCAAGAGTTCCATCTGCAATCTCAGCTTGTCTTTCTCCCAGATATCATCCGCATCGCAGAAGCCAATGAATCCCCCGCTCGCGACGCGAAGTCCGTCATTTCTCGACTTTGAAACTCCCTGATTGTGCCCGTGCCTGATGGTTTTGACTCTCGAATCCTTTCTGGCCACGCTTTGAATGACTTCCCATGAATTGTCTGAGGAGCAATCTTCAACGATGATCAGCTCCAAATCCTCCAAGGTTTGCCTGAGAATGCCTTCCGCAGATTCAACCACAAATCGCGCATGGTTAAAACAAGGCATTATGACGCTTGCTTTCGACATTAAATTTGAACGGCAGCGCGTGCTCCGGGGACTAGATCCCAGCGTCGCGTTCTCCCTGCTGCTCAATGGAGAACGTGCTGCTGTCTGGCGTTGTTAATTCCACACACTCCTGGTGCATGAGGGGCGCCGCACAAAGTCCGGGCACAGCCCCAATAAGCAGACAGAAAAAGACATAGCTCTGATCAAAATACGAGACAGCCATAAAGGTAAAAGCGTGAACGAAGAGGCTCGCCCCAATACACCAGAGCATGAACTCAGTCGGATCTCCTGTCATTCGCATTGCTTGCATCCTCCGCCCCAGCAATTGAAATGCCTTGAACAGGATGGCGATGAAAAGCAGCATTAAAAGAAGACCACCACTAACACCCATTTGCACATAATGGTTGGTAATGTCAACTTGGTCCTTACTCCATTCAATTCCATAAGGCATCCAGTGACGTGTGTAGTCTGTCCCGACGAGCCACCATTCTCCAAGGTGTCCCACCGCCTGATTTATCAACTCCGCCCGATGCCAACTCGTGCTTCCGCCCACGATATCGATTTTGGCAATCAGGTACCAAACCGGCGCGTTCATCACGATAGCGAGTGCGATAATCATCGCAATGAAGCCTATCCTGATCTGACGCATGTGCCTGCGCCAGCGCCAAAATGCCAATGCCGTCAAACCGGCGAAAAGACTCATGAACGGGCCACTCGAAGCGGAGCAATACACTATCACTGCGCACGCGATTCCCCCCGCAAAAGCGAACCGAGGATATCGGCTATGCAAAAGCACCATCAGGGGGATGTAGACTCCACCAACTGTTCCCGCCAGGATCGCGTTCCCGAAGGGTCCCGAAGCCCGCACGCGGCCCTCCCGCACCCACGCTTGTTCGTAAAAAGCCCCGACAGCAGCATACATGTTCCGACCGGTGATCTTCTCCACAAGCAGGAACAACGCTAATGGCACCAGCACGACCGCGAGGCACTTGCAGAATCTTATAAAATCCGCTCGATCTTTAAGATAAACCCGAGCATAAAGGTAAGTACCCACATAATCAAAGGCTAATGACATATGCATGGTCAGAGGGTTATAGTTGGCTTTCGCGACATGACCAAATGAGCTCAGTATGGCCCAGCACGCCCACACTACCAGCAACCGGTCCAAAGGATGACGCAAAGACCAGCCGGATTCCCCGCCAGCCAAAGCCCGAAGCAACCCCGCAATAACCAATAGCCGAACAACTGTAAGGCTGGGCATAATCTGTACATTCGAAACGTGACAGGCTGCAATAAGGACTGGTACGAAAGCAATGCGCCTGGGTAAAGTCAACTGGGCCACTAGCAAAGCCAAAGCAAAAACGATGAAAACGGGATTCACAAGGCGGAGTGGTCAGCACTTTCAAACCATTACAATTCAGGTCAACCACGAATAGAGACGAATGAACACCAACAAAGACACAGAACAGCGTAATGGCTTAACATGCTATCAGTCAATGAACGGAGGTCTTCTTGAACTTTTAGTTCAGGCCGGCCAGTTTTCTGTCGGCACCCAAACCGCCCGCGCTACAACCTGCTCGAAGCCCGAAAGGCAGTTGATTACCCGGGGAGGCGGGTATCCCTCGACCTCCTAACGGGGATGCGCTTTCGTCATAAACCGACAACATGAAGTCCCGTCGGGGGCAATAAAACGACACCAACGTATTGATAAGCTCCTCGATCCCAAATGCCGTTTGCTCCTCTGATGTTGCCCAACATATCAATATTATAAGGTGCAGATAAACTTAATCCAGAAGCAGTATCGGCAGCCAACTGAAAATTACCTGTAGCATAACTGACAAAGATGGATGAAGGAAGGTTGGCCTGGCTATAACTCTCACCAGAAATCGCCGACGATGCACTGGTTGCGTTATAATCGTGGTTGATGCTCTCAAAGGAAGGAGTTGCATTAAACCAAATATTGTTATAAGCATAATTGTTAGTAGGCACTTGACCACTAGTGCTTTGTGGCAGATTAATCCCTTGACTATCTGAACCACCAACAATGGTATTGTTATAAAATAAAGTTCCCGAAGTGAGGTAAGTGTTGTTGACTCCGTTCCAGCCTACAATACCATCAGTACCAGAATTATTCCAGAACACGTTTCCGTAAATGGCACAGTTAGCTGATGTAACTAATGCTACAACTGCAGTGCCCCCATAGAAACCACTTGGTCCATACCCAGGAGAGAAATTGTTCTGAAAAATATTATAACGAACAACTGCATTGGGTGTATTGTAATATAGATTGACGCACTCACCATGATTGTTTGAGTCACTCAATGCATTCTCTGAGCCACAATACTCCACTATCGAACCGCTGGAACTTCGTAGGAAGAAATGATTGTTGCCGTTATTTACTAAACAATGACTAGCAATAAAGCCTGTTGTCACCGTATCGCTTTCCAAGTCAATCTGATAACTACGCACGGCCGCACCGCTGCTGGGTAACACTTGTGCTATGATGGCGGTATAGTAAATCTGGACGTTATTCGCACCAGCCGCGCCACTGTAATCGTAAGCACCATTAGCATCCATGCCGCCAACCTTGATGGCTTGGTTGTAATCTCCCGACGCGTTGACAACAGAAAAGCCATAATTCGTCGCAGAGAACCAGTTATTTTCATTTCTAACCTGTCCATTAAATGTGTAGTAACCCGTGCGAAACTTTAGCGGGGCAACAAAAACCGCCTGATTCGCATAAGCAGGAAGCCATCCAGTAGAAGTACCATAGTCGGTGGCTGTGGCTCTCTTGATAGTAATGATATTTGTTCCGCTTACTGCATCATTGAAAAAATGGCTGCCATAATTGCCAGCAGCCACATAGTAGATTGCGCCCCGTTGCAATGAGGCTGGCAAATCGGTATAGGCATTACTCCAATCTAAGCCGCTGCCGTTTCCACTTGCGGCGGCGTTCACATAATACGTTTGGCCTTGCGCCGCCAACGTGAATACCAGAAGGGGAGCGATGATTGCTGTTTTCATTGCAGTTCCAAATAAACGCCGACTGTATTCGCCCCAAAACCGCCTGAAACTCGGTACCTTGTTGGTGACAATCACCCCGTAAACGAAAGAGGTTTTGTTCATCGTGTCTCTTCCATCATCAGGAATCGTGCCATTCCTCAGCCGGGCGCCAAGCTGGCCAATTTGAGCTCCCGAAGAACGGATGCCCGAATTGGGCTTTCCAGCCCACAGCATTCTTATTAGATGTAATTTCATGCTGTAAATCTGACCTTTAGCGTGTTGGCCTGCAACTAGGAGTTTCCTTGCAGCCGCAAGGAAATTCTTGGGTTTCAGTTCCAACGCCATTGCGGCTCACAGTTAGCAGGAACTTCAAACTGTTCAACTGCGGCGTGGCTGGTGGTCACTGTTGAGACAGGTTAGGTGTTTTCCAAGACAGACCCCCAGCTTCTTCGCCAGTGAGTAGCCGCCGCAAGCCGAGGTTACGCCCCCCCCCCGCGTCCATTTTCCCATTGTGCGCGCAAGCTCATCAAAGATTGCTTACAGACGAAATTCCTTATGCCACATCTCGAGGACGAGAAGGCTGAAAATCTCCCGTGAATAATCCAAAGCGTGCTGGGCTTTGCTGCCGTTTCGATTGTCCGACAAATTCTGTTGCTGCTTCTGCAGCATGCCCCGTACGGAAGCCTTGTTAAAATAGGAATCCAACGCGGTATTCTGCGAAAGGATGGTATCGTTAACAAAATCTCGCAGTTCAGTCTTGAGCCAACGATCATACGGAAGCGGGAAACCCGCTTTTTTTCGGGTCAGGATTTTGTTGGGGACGGACTCCTGCAAAGCGAGTTTGAGCACCCGCTTGATGGTCCGGCCGCGCACTTTGTATGACGACGGCATCGAAGCGGCAAATTCCAATACCCGATGATCAAGCAGTGGCACGCGGAGTTCGACCGATGCGGCCATCGTCATCTTGTCCGCCTTGATGAGCAGATCATCCGGCAACCATGACTTGGTATCCACATACAGCATTTTTTGAAGCGTGGATTTGCCATTTACTTGCGAAAACAGGTCTCGTGTTGGCTGGTTAGAAGAATAATCTCCCAACAAGGCAGCGAAATCACTCTTGTAAAAGGAACCTTTTAGCTGATTAAACGGCGTTTCGGGTGTTGCCGCCAAACCGTAGTAGTAATCTTGCATCTGCAAATTGATGCAATTCCGGTAATGCCGGTTCTCTTTGCCAGTGAAGAGTTCGACCGTTTTCAGAGCTGCGGACAGCAGACCCTTCGCCGGACCGAATGCAGATTTCAGATGTTCCAACACCAGGAGATTCCGATATTTGGGGTAACCAGCGAAGGCTTCGTCGCCGCCTTCTCCCGAGAGCAATACCTTGACCGAAGATTGCCGGGCCAAGCGCGACACGTAGTAGAGGCTGATGGCCGGCGGTTCGCACACCGGTTCTTCCATGTGCCAGACGTACTTGGGCAGAAAATCCCGGAAGTCCCGGGCCGTCAACGTGAGTTCGTGATGAATGGTGCGGAACTTATCCGCAGCCATCTTCGCGTAGGGGCGTTCATCCGCGAAGCTGGCTCCGGAAAATCCGACGGTGAAAGTATTGATGGGCTTGTCCGAATGGTCCGCCGCGTAACGCAGCACGCCTGTGCTATCAACGCCACCGCTCAACAGCACGCCCACCGGCACGTCGCTGATCATGTGGTCTTTGATGGTACGGGAAAGCAGCTTCTGCAGCGCCGCGACTGCTTCTTCGATGTTCGTCCAATGGTTCGAGGTTTGGAAGTAAAGGTTCCAATATTCCCGGTCAACAATCCTGCCATTGCTGACCGTCATGTAGTGACCTGGTTCCAGCTTGTAAATATCCTTGAACAGCGTCTCATTGCCAGGCAGGTAATAATAGGTAAGAAAACGATCAATGGCGCGGAGATTGACCTCTCGACGAACGGTGGGGTCAACCAGCAGCGATTTGATTTCTGACGCGAACAACAGCGCCTTGCCGGTGTTGATGTAGTATAGCGGCTTGATCCCGACACGATCGCGAGCCAGAAAAAGGAATTTTTTGCGTTCGTCCCAGATGGCAAACGCAAACATCCCCCGCAGGCGGCTCACGCAATCTTCGCCGCATTCTTCATACAGGTGGACGATGACCTCGGTATCGGTGGTCGAGGTGAACTTGTGTCCCTTGGCCAGCAATTCCTCGCGCAACTCAAGATAATTGTAAATCTCTCCGTTGAAGATGATCCACACGGTTTTGTCTTCATTGCACATCGGTTGTGCGCCCGTGGGACGCAGGTCGATGATGGCCAGCCGCCGATGGCCCAAGCCGATTGAACCAGACACATGCTTTCCCGATCCATCCGGACCGCGATGAGTGATAATGTCCGTCATCCGCTGGATCAATTCGGGATCAACCGGGGTTTGTCCGTCCAGATAAAGTTTTCCTGCGATGCCGCACATAAATCGAAAACTCCAACGATCAGCTGATCGTTGCTTGTTCGGTTCTTCGGTATTGTCTTGTCCAGCCCGACAAACCGAGTCCCCAGTTAAAGACCGCAAACCACTTGCTGCAGGATGCTTTCCAACGGGACATCCCGCTCTTGACCAACAAGACGGGTGACAGGATTACCAACAACGCGACCCGGATTAATGCCAACCCGCTCAACACCAACCGGTAGCACCCGCTGTAGCTGCCGCCTCGCCATTTGTTAAGAAATTGCCCGATGGATTCCATCATCATGATGTTGGAAAAATTGCTGTGCGCCTGCTGACTGCTTCCTCCTCCGTGATGAACAACCACCGCATCGCCGAAATAGTAATTGTTGAAGCCAAGCTTTCTGCATTTGTAGCAAAGGTCAACGTCCTCGGCATACATGAAGTAATCGGAGCTGAACTGCCCGATCTTTTCAAAGACCGAACGGCGCATCATCAGGCAAGCCCCGGAAATCATTTCAACCTCTGAAGGCTTCCCGCCGTTTTCGAAGATCGCCCGCATGCCCCACAACCGCGCTTTCGGAGTCAATCGGCGAAGCGCCTCGGCACTGAGGAGTTGATTGAGAATTGTGGGAAAGGCTTGAACACAAGTGGTCTGAACCGTTCCATCCGAGTTCAGCAACTTGCCGCCAACGGCTCCCGCATCGGGCAACATCTTCAGCACTGAGTGCAGCACGTTAATGGCCGGGCCGACGATTTCAGTGTCCGGGTTGAGAAAAAGCACGGACTCGCCGGTGGCGGACTGGAAGGCTAGGTTGTTCGACTTCGCAAAACCGAGATTCTTCTGGCTCTGGATAAACCGAACCTGAGGGTATTCGTTCCGAAGCATTTCACCGCAACCGTCGAAGGATGCTGAATCGATGACGATGATTTCAAATTCGAGATCCCGCGTCTCGGCCAGAATCGAATCCACACATTTGCGAAGATATTCCTTCGAATTCCAATTAACGATAATGATCGAGAGATCCATCGAAAAACAGGGTGGAATATTTGGCGCAGTTGAGTGCGCGTTGATAAAATGCTGGCAACGCCGCGTTCGGCATGTGACCTACTGAAACCAGGGAAATCAGCGCCCATTGCCAAGTGTGTGGCGGGCGGAAAAAAGCAAACCACAAACATCTCTCCGTTGACCTACCTGCGCCGACGCACCATCGCTAAAGCAAATGAACCGAGGCCAAGAAGGGCGAAGCTTGAAGGCTCGGGGACAGGCTCCAATCCGGATAATTGTAACGATACCCACGGGCTGTCGGGGTCGTTTTGGGCGAGAGTATCCGTGCTCATGGTTAACTCATATATGTCGCCCGCGTTGAAATCCGTATCAAGTGCAAGAGTGCCTGACCCTGCTGTTGTAAGTCCCCCCGTGTATACCCATGGGGCCCAATCTGGGATTGCTCCTAGACCCGGATTAGGCAATCCATAATTCCACACCTCATTGCCTGATGTAACATCAAGCAGACTCAAAGACCCTTCGGAGCACTCAAGCCAATGGTCACCCCCTGAAAACTGTATGTTTATGATTGTTGTTTGGCTTGTTAAGAGTGAGAACCAGACTTCGCTTGTCGCACTCGCTGCATTGTAGATAATGTCGGGGTCGCTAAAGCCTTGGCTTGGGGTATTCGCATATATTGCAAACAGGCCCGCATTAGCTTCTGCCGCCAACGAACCAGTGAAAAAGTCATTCAGCGAGTCGCTGATTGGAACAGTTGAAGTTATTGTTCTTGAGATTAAAGGGGGGCCCGGGTTGTTCTCCGCCATACTTACAGTAGTCGTGTATTGAGTGTCGAGAATGTAAACCGGCGATGGATAGCCTGCCGACGCGAATGCCAGTGTTAGGAGCAGCGACACCCAAACGATTGACCTCGAATTCGTTCTGGCCTTAGCGCCAAGCTTGAACTCGGCACAATCAGCAGCAAGGAAAGATGGGAGGAAGGATTTGGTTTTCATATTCATGGTGGATTTGGAATGTGCGTTTACTTGACTGTCGTCGGACTGTGAATGCTTCGAGTTCCTGTGTAACCTGTGTAGCCCCTAAGTGTCGCACCTGTCGGCATTGCAATGGGTGGTTGGGCGCGCATGAACGTGCGATGCCACAACTCCAGCGACACAAGCAGGTAAATATGCCGCCGGTACTGTTCCTTGCCTTCGCGGTCCAGTTCAAGCATCCGCCGGATGTAGTCCTGGTCGAAATAGCGGCCCATCGAGGAATCCGGCCCCAGAAGGCAGTCCTCCACGAATGATTTCATTCGCACACGGAACCAGTTTTCGATCGGATTGGCGAAACCCTTCTTCTTCCGGCGAACCACCTCCTTGGGCAGCCATTTTTCGCACGCCTTCTTGTGCAGGTATTTG
This sequence comes from uncultured Verrucomicrobiae bacterium, assembly GCA_963842445.1. Taxonomy (GTDB): domain Bacteria; phylum Verrucomicrobiota; class Verrucomicrobiia; order Limisphaerales; family UBA11358; genus UBA11358. The sequence goes on from CAWJHF010000016.1 coordinate 19,044, forward strand.
CCGGTGAACCCACGCAGTTTTAGATGAGAAGGCAGACTCTCGATGAACTCAACCAGGCGATAATCGAGGAAGGGCACGCGCACTTCCAGCGAGTTGGCCATGGCGGTCTTGTCACCGACCATCAACAGGTCGTCCGGGAGATTGGCGCGCGTGTCGATGTAGAGCATCTGCGTGAGTGGATCAAGGCCTTTGACATCGAATTGCAGCCGCGCCAAGGCGTGTCGTGGGCCATAAGGATCGGCATCGAATTGCTGCTTCAACGCGCCTTTGTAAAGTTGCGCCTTCATGTCCGCGTTGAAAAACGAGTAGATCTTCGTGAACCGCGTGAGCATATCCGGCTCGCCGAGCGACACCAGCCCGCGCTTCAAGCGTTCCATCCGCCCCGGCATCCTGTAGATGAGATGGGCCAGATCATTAGTAACGAACTTCGGCAGATGGCTGTAGATGCCAGACAACTTCACACCCTTGTAACGGTCGTAGCCGGCCCATGGTTCATCGGCGCCTTGGCCGGTTAACGCAACTTTTACTCGTTTGCTCGTGATGTTGGAGACGAAGTGAAACGCCGGGGCGGCTTCATGGCCGACCGGCTCTTCGAGGTCCATCATGTAACGCTCGAAATAATGAACGTAATCCTCCGGCGTAACCGTCATGCTGTAGTGGTCCGCGCCAAATGTGCGCGCCATCTCACGGGCATCATCAATCTCGTTGGTCTTTTCGCCTTCCTCGAAACCGATGGTAAAGGTCTGAACCGGGCCCGCGGCGTGTTGACTCATGATGGCGAGCAGCACTCCAGAATCCACGCCGGAACTGAGAAACAAACCCAGCGGCACGTCGCTCCGCAATTGAAGGCGCACGGCATCTTCAAGCAACGTTTGGTATTCTTCAATCAACTCTCCCTCGCGCCCATTCGCGCGCAAGCGCGGAATCCAGTTCCAAAACCGGCTGATGGCAAGCCCTTTCCTCGTGGCCAGCATGAGATGGCCGGGTGGAAGTTTGAAGATTCGCTTGAACAGCGTCTTGGGTGACGGAACAGAGCGGAACGTAAAAAGTTCGGCCAAAGCATCCAGATCAATTTCACGCGGGCACTCCGGGTCTCGTAACAAGGCCTTGATCTCGGACGAAAACAGCAGCCGACTCCCAATCTGAACGTAATACAAAGGCTTGATGCCGAGGTGATCCCGCGCCAGGAAAACTTCCCGTTTGCGCGCGTCCCAGATGGCGAACGCGAACATTCCATTGAATCGGTTCACACATTCGGCACCCCACTGTTCGTAGGCGTGGACGATCACTTCGGTGTCTGACTTGGTTTTGAACCTGTGTCCGAACGTCTCCAGTTCCTTACGCAACTCAATAAAATTGTAAATCTCGCCGTTGAAGACGATTTGCAGTCTCCCATCCTCGTTGCCGATGGGTTGCCCGCCGCCGCTCACATCAATAATACTCAGCCGGCGATGCCCCAAGCCGACTTCGCGATCTATGTAATGTCCGTCGCCGTCCGGACCGCGATGCTCGATGATCGAGGTCATTCGATCCAGAAGGCCCTGATTGATCGGGTTACCGGACAGGTCAAAGATGCCGGAAATGCCACACATGACTTCGTGTTCCTGGGAATACTACCGACGATTCAATCCCAATGCCTACGACTGGGATGAAGCCGACGACAAATGCAGAAGGCGTTTGAGCTTTGCCCGGTGTTCCGCGCGCAGATAACGGACGGCATCCGGTGGCAAAGCAATCGGTTCACCGCTGAATTTGCTGGCGAGAAAACCCCAAAACGCCGCGCAACTTCCCACAACTTTGGGTTGCTCCTTCGCGCGATAAAGGCAGCGCAGGAAATAAAACAAGGCTCCGTACCCCAAGGATTGCATGCGTCGCCCTTCTTTTACCCGCGACGCCAGCGGACGCTCGGTGGCAGAGCCGGTTCGGCGATGCTCAAGCACGCGAAATTCGGGAAATGTGCGAACCGTCCAAGCCTTCATGCGTGCTGTGACTTCGGCGGCGGTATCAATTCCGCCGTATGGCAACATCAGGTAACCGCCCACTTGTTCAAAGCACGCGCGCCGGAACAACTGCACCGCCCCGGCCACGCTGTCCAACGCCACTTCCTGCGAGACGTATTCGTCGCCCAACCGGCTATGAATCATGCCGCCCGCTATCCCCAATTTTGCATCCTTCGCGAACTGGTGCAGAATATTTTCAAAATAAGTCGGCTCAAATGAAATGTCCGCATCGAGGTTTCCGATGTAATCGAACTTTAAATCGCGCATTTCCACGAGCCCCTGATTGAACGCGCGCACCTTGTTGCCAAAATGCCGGCCCGTGGGACGTTCGACATTCACCAACTGGATGAAGCTGCGCTCCATGGAATAGCGCTCGACAATCTCGCGGGTGTGATCCGTGGAGGCGTCATTCACGATCACCCATTTGAGTGGACGGACGGTCTGCGCGAGCACCGAGGCGATCGTTTTTTCGATGAAGGCGTCCTCGTTGTGCGCGGGAGTTATGACGACGTAGTTTGTCACACCCATTCAGTCTACCCCAAGAATGATGGCCCTTTGCATGTCTCACACGCCAATCTGCCGTCTCACAAGCGCTCCAATTCATCGGGGTGATCATCCACCTCACGACCGGCAAATCAACTCTGAGTTACAATGCCGTTGACAATTCTTCCCGCCGTCTGGCCGTCCCAAAGCGGAGGAATCTGGCCGAACCTAGGCTCGCGTTTGAGAACTTCATCAATGTCTGTCGCCAAAGTCTCCAAGCTTGTCAGCTTGTTGCTTCCGACGGCAACGGTGATCGGCCGCTCGGTGTTCGGACGCAGCGTCAGGCAAGGTGTTCTAAAATAGGTGCTTTCCTCCTGCAAACCGCCGGAGTCGGTCAGCACCAGACGCGTGTTTTCTGTCAGATACAATGAGTCGTGATAACCGATTGGCTCCAGAATCTTAAGACCTTCGTCGTGATTCAGCGAAATGCTGAACTGCGCGCACATCTTGCGCGTGCGCGGGTGCATGGGAAACACCACCGGGACCTGACGGGCGAGCCGCTTCAACTCGGCCATGACCGCAGCGAGGCTAGTCTGGCAATCAACGTTGGAAGGACGATGCAGCGTCACATAGACAAAACGCTTTTTCTCCAAGCCAAGCGTTTTGGGCAGATGAACCGTGTGCGCTTTCTCCAGATTAGCAACCAGCGTGTCGATCATCACGTTCCCAACGAGCTTTATCTTCGAATCGGGAACCCCTTCCCGCCTCAAATTCTCGTTAGCGTCGGCCGAAGGTGTCAGCAGCAGGTCCGCCAATGCGTCCGTGACGAGGCGGTTGACCTCTTCCGGCATGGTGCGATCGAAGCTGCGCAAGCCTGCTTCAACGTGGGCCACCCGGATCCCCATTTTTGAGCAGACCAGCGTGCAGGCCATGGTGGAGTTCACGTCGCCCACCACCACCACCCAATCCGGCTGCTCCTGCTCACAAACCGTCTCGAATCCGGTCATGATCCGGGCCGTCTGCACCGCGTGTGAGCTTGATCCGACGCCGAGGTTTATGTCGGGTGGCCGGATGCCGAGTTCCCGAAAGAACACTTCCGACATCGCTTCGTCATAATGCTGCCCGGTATGCACCAGCCGCACATCAATCGTCTTTCCGCCATTTTCTCTGCCCGAATTGTGCTGACTGATCGCCTTCATGACCGGGGCGACCTTCATGAAGTTGGGCCGGGCACCGGCGATAACGAGCAGTTTTAACTGTCGGCTCATGTGTTTTTCTGAGAAAGAACTTCCACCGCAACTTAATTGCGGCAGTCCAACTTTATGATGTCTTCGACTTGTTCCACGATCTCCCGCAAAGCCTCTCGCGGCCTGGAAGCCGGCAGGCCGTTCCTTTTCCTGGGGATGAGAAGGATTTTATTTTGCACGTCTTCGATGCTCTCAATCAGAGTCATCTTCCCTTGGCTCTGCAAGTGGCGGTCCACGGCACCGCTTTTGCCCCGGAAAATACTGTAAACTGGGACTCCCAACGCCGCTGCTTCACGATTCATCGTTCCGCCACCACTCACAACCAAATCGGAATGCCAGAGAAGGTTGAGCCCATCCACCGCCTCCTTGGGGACAACCACTTTGGAATCATTAAACCACTGAGGCCAGTTCGTCCGGATATCGGTTTCTTGATTCTTGTTGCGAGGCAGGAGGACAGCTTTCACGCCCGGAGTAATAAAAACTCTTTCCATGAATTTCACAAAAAATGTTTCGCTCTCAGGATTGTGATAATGGGCTTCGTTAGCCGGTGGACGAACGGTAACGATTACATTGTTATCACCCAAATGGAGTTGCTGGCGAAGGGTTGGATCGGGCTTGAACTCCGGCGCATAGACATCTTCCTTTATGCCATTGTACTTTCGGATTCTTTCCTTTGCTTTACAATGCAAGCTCTCATTTAACAACACTTCAGGGACAATTTCCCACCGGGGCCGCAGGAGCAGCGGTGTCCGCGCGTGTTCATAGTCCATTATCATCACGGTCGGTATACAGAGCAGGTTGCAAAGGAGAATTTGGGAGCGGGAACCATGCGACAACCCCATAATCGGTCGTTCCTTCAGCACCAATGGGAGTAATTGCAGGGTTCGCCAGATGAGTCCCAATATTTTTAACACACGGTTTTTTCCGTAATGACGGCCGACCTTCGTATAAACAAGGCCGGATTGTGTAGCTAATTCGCAAACCTGAAATGCGTCACGTGCTGTCAATATTACCTTGTAACCGCGCTTTTCAAGCTCCCTGATGATGGGCTTGAAAAACGGCACATGGGGGGTGTTATCCAGATCAATCCAAATTCTTCCGTTACAAGGTGCGGCGTCCAGAGCCAGAGGTAGATTGCCAGAAATGGAAAGAGACGGAGAACGGCTCAGTTTGGATGATGCTGAAGAAGTCATTAATCTGGTCCTTAGCCTTTAAAAAATGAAATTTACGCCCGTTTTGGCAAACGGAGATGGCGTCTGAGGGGAAAATCCTCAGACATCGTTCAGGAATTCCTGATGTAAGCGTGTCGGAATGTAATTCCGGGTTTTATTGAGTACGGTGCTGACTTTTGCCTTGGATTCCGCCAGCAACTGGTTTACCCGCTTGACCACGTCTTGATTTGTTTTCTCCGACTCGATCACCAGCAAAACCATGTCCATGAGTCCGGCGAGCCGCGCAGTCGCACTGGTCTGGCTGACCGGCGGCATGTCGAAAATGATGTATTCAAACTCGCTGGCCTTGAGTTTGGGCATCAGCGTCGAGATTTTTTGGGGCAGGTTGGCTGGCAGCATGTCACCGTCCGCTTGTTTCGTGATGGTGGAGAGGTTTGCCTTAACGAGTGCGCTTTGCTTTTCTCCGGTTTCCAAGGCTTCGTCCAGGCTGCAGCCGGGTTTGCCCTTGTAAAAATGCTGCGCGGCACCCTGCTCGCCGCTAATGTTGACCAATAGCACGTTGCCGTCACCGATTTCAGAAAGCGAAGCGGCCAATCCGGTGGCGATGCTGCTGACGCCAGCGCCGGCGCCACAGCTTGTCACGGCAACGAGCTTTGGTTTGTGGTTGAGATTCCTGGTCTCAAAATACACAATCAACCGGTCCCGCAATCCTTCATAAAACCGGTGGAGAGGATGCTGACTATTCCGGATAACCACGCCTGGTTCCTCCTCTCCAGCAGTTTCGCGCTCGTTGTCCCCGGCTTCTAGTAAGCGTAAATTGCTTCCATTTTTTACCATATGACGATGGCCGTTCCCTGCCAAGACAGGAATTGAAATAAACAGGGGTAATCGTAATTTCGTCTCAATATCTGTCGGCCGCTTTATGGAACGGTCCAAAAACAACTCGATAAGAAATGCCAATGCCAGTCCGCCAAAGATGCCTCCGGCGGCCACCATTGCCACCTTTTTTTTGAAAGGTTTTGACCATCCTTTGCCTGGGGGTGATGGAGCCTGAATTACGCTGATATTCGCGGCTTTATCTTCCCCCAAAGTTTCATCAATGCGAGTTTTCTCCAAATTGCCCATAAAATACCTGAGATTGGCTTCTTCAACCTGCTCTTTTTGTTCCAACTCTGAAATGGTCATCTCCACTTTCTGGAAATTCGTCGCCTCGGCCCAGACTTGATTCAACTGCAAATTCAACGCCTGGATTTTTGCCTTGAGCCCCGCTATTTGGTCAGATTCGGCTTTCAAATCAATCGAAGCCTCTGCCGGCTGTCCGGAGATGGGATTGGATGCCGGAGAAATGCTCAGGTCCGTGAGCTTCGGGTACTGTTTTTCAAGACCCTTTTTGAGCGCTTCGGTTTGCCCAATTTGTTGGCGGACCTCCTTGACCAAGTTGTTCTCCTCCGAAAATCCTTGCTGAGTCAGATAATTCTGCTCCTTCCCCTCAAGAAGAGTAAGACTCGTGCAAATCCTCTTGTAGTTGTCAACCTGTTCGGGGGGCACCCCCGTTGCCAAGTCAAAATTTGTGGTTTCTGGTGCTGTCCCAAACGATTTTGTCAGTTCTCCCAGCATGGCCTGACGTTCTGACAATTCAGCCTCGGCACTAAAGAGATCCTGGCGGATTTTTGAGATCTGTTCGGCATATGCTTTTTGATTATCTCCAACGGAAATCACACCGGCTGCGCGTTTGAGATTTCCGAGTTGATCCTCAGTCTGCGCAAGTTCGGCGCGTAACCGGGCAGTCTCATTGGTCAGAAAATTATCAGACGCTCCCATTCCTTGATGCATCTGCACATGCTTCGTGAAATAGGCGTCAATAATTTCACCCAAGGCTGGTCGAACGAGCGTAGGGTCTGGATTTTGGAAGGTGATTCGAATCACGCTGCTTCCCAAGATCGGTTCAACAGTCAGACCGTTGCATACCAGACGGGTGGCTCGATTGGTGTCTGCGCCTCCTCCGACTTTGGCCAGAATCTTTTCCGGTGTCACGGCCTGAACCACCTGTTCGGCCAAATCCCAGCTGTGAAGAATTGCCACTTCAGTATTAATTATACTGTCGCTCCCCTCATTCAGCAGCCTGGTATTCTGCTCATCTCCAGGAGGATTCAGGGATCTCCCTTCCACCACATAACGAATGGAAAGCATGGCCACGGATTGATATTGAGGTGGTTTCACCACAAAAAGCAGCAGAATGGCCCCCATTATCCCCGCAAAAGAGAAGAAGAGAATCATCCACTTATGTCGGAACAGGATGAAATAAATGTCGCCCAACGACATTGCCGTAGAGGGCGGGTCTTGGCTCTTGTCACTCATTCAAAACTAAGGATTACGACATTGTCCGGTTAAGTCCATTCAAACTTCGGCTTCAAATGACCGAATTACCCTTGCAGGATTGCCTGCCACCACCGTGCCCGGCGGCACGTCTTTGGTCACCACGCTGCCGGCCCCGATCATCGCATTCTCGCCGATAGTGATACCGCAGAGCAGTGTGGTTCCGGAGCCAATGGAGGCGCCTCGTTTTATCAGGGTGCGAATGCAGACCCATTCCGCATCTGTTTGCAGCCGCCCTTTGCCGTTGGTGGCACGGGGAAAACGATCATTGGTGAAGGTGACATTGTGACCGATGAAAATATCGTCTTCCAAAGTCACCCCTTCGCAAATGAAAGTGTGGCTGGAAATCTTGCACCGGTTACCGATTTTGACACCTTTTTGGATTTCGACAAAAGTGCCAATTTTTACATCGTCTCCAATTTCACAACCATAGAGATTCGCGAAATCACGAATACAAACATTCTTCCCCAGTTTTACGTCCGGAGCGATTCGTTGACATGATGGCTGAAGCGGTGAATTCATGCGGAGGAATTTACGGCCCGTTCACGCGAAATTTAATCCGCAATTTCCGACCGTTTTGAGATACTCGTTTTTTTGCACCCGACCGGGGCATCAACACCGGAAGCTCCGGACCACGGGAAGAAATCCAAGCCGCCTCGGGCCGTTGGTCTTCTTTTCGTACGCCTGGAAGCTCGACCGGAGCGCCGCCCTTTCCCAACGATTTTGTGGAGGCTTCCAAAATCCGAACCAGTTCCAATCCTTGTTTGCCGTCGGTCAGCGGAGTTGTGCCGTTTTTGATGCAATCCAAGAAATGCTGGCACTCGGTCTTCAACGGCTCCTCCTGCTTGATGTAGGGCACATACATGTCCCCGTAATGATAAGCGTATTGGAATTCAGCAAAAGTGTCATAATGCGGCGGGCTTTCAACCCGCGCGTCGAAAATGCGGATTTTTTCCAGTGGCGCCACATCGTCATATACAATCATCCGTTTGCTTCCAACGATTGTCATCTCACGGACTTTTCTCGGGTCCAACCAGCTGCTATGGATGATGGCAGTCCGTTGCTTTGCGAAACCGAGACACATGGTCGTCACATCCTCGATGCCTTGCGTAATATGAGCGCTGCCGCGGCAGTTCACCGTAATGGGTTGCTCGCCGATGACGGACAAAATGATGGAGATGTCGTGCGGCGCAAGATCCCACGCCACATTGATGTCCTTCTGGAACAACCCCAAGTTGAGCCGGCGTGCACAAATGTAACGGATTTCCCCAACGTCACCGGAAGCCACGATTTCCCGGATTTTTCTGACCGCCGGGGAATATAGAAAGGTGTGGCCGACCATCAGCACCAATCCTTTTTTTTGCGCAATTTCGATCAGTTCTTCACACTGCTCGGAGGAACTGGCCATCGGCTTTTCGATGAATGTATGCTTGCCAGCCAGCAGACTAGCTTTGGCCATCGGATAGTGCAATTTTACAGCGGTCGCTATGACCACGGCGTCAAGCTCGACGCCATTCAGCATGTGCCCATAATCCATTGCGCGCTGGACTTCCGGATACAATGCTTTGAGATGCATGAGACGCTGCTGGCTTAGATCGCACATGATTTTTAGCTGGCAGCCTGGGAGCGATCTGAAATTGCGGATGAGGTTTGGGCCCCAGTAGCCACACCCCACAACACCAACTTTGAGTTTCCTAGTCATAATTAGTACATCATTATTTGTTTATTGGATCACGGAATTGGGAATGACAGTTTCCCGCCATCACCTCAAAACAAGCACGGTTGGTTCTAACAGGGTGTTGAAAAAGGCCTGTTTTAAAAAATTGATCCTCAAAATCATTAGGGGGTTCGCATGAAAAATTGGTCAAAATGAGTTTTTCAACAGCCTGCTAAGGCAGTTATTGACGGACAGCCTTTCTGGAAAGATCAGACATCGGAGCGGTATCAAGGCGGGAAAAAGTTCTTTGTTCTCGGGACTCGCGTGATTCAAGTACCTGAGCCATTATCGCGGGGAAAGTCTTCAAAAGTATTTTCAGATCGAGCCACAATGTCTTGGTGCGAGCGTAGCGGATGTCCAGGCAAATCATCTCGGTAAAAGTGGTTTTGTTCTTCCCGCCCACCTGCCACAGCCCCGTTAGTCCCGGCAAGGTGTTGAACCGTTCCTTATGCCATCGCTGATATTTATTGTACTCGTAGGGAAGACAGGGACGCGGCCCCACCAAACTCATTTCACCGCGTAACACATTAATCAATTGTGGCAATTCATCTAGCCCGGTAGCACGCAGCAACTTGCCGAAGGGAATAATCCGGGGATCGCCTTTTGCATCCATTTTCACCAGGGGCGTATCTGAATCCATCAAATGGTCTAAATGCCCTTGATGAACAGTTGTGTCGGCATTCACAAACATCGTCCGAAATTTGAAGCACATAAACCGCTGTCCCAAATAGCCTACACGTTCCTGTCGGAACAAAATAGGACCCTCAGAAACGATTCTAACCAATATTGCCACTGCCATCATCAATGGCAAAAGGATCGGTGTTGCCAAGAGGAAAACACTCACGTCCAAGAGCCGCTTCCATCTCGGTATGGAAATCGGAGGGATAGGGAAGTCTCTCTGCTCGGAGATTTTATTTTGATACATGTTAAGATTTGTGGAGTGAAAGTTCAGTGGAAATTTCGGATCTGATGAATCCGACAATCAGCTAAAAATAAACTAATTTGCACAGCTCCGCACTTGCTGGTCAATGTCCACTTTCCAAAAAAACCAGCTTTCACTCCGGCAAAGCCGGATTTTTAATTGTTGCCGCACCTTCTCTCAGGCCAGTTCCCCTTCTGGCTTGGGGCCGCCAGAACCGGCACAAAATCCGCCAAAGTGTTTCTTTCCAACACAAGCGAGCTCCGCTCCACTTCTACGGGAGTCGGGCCGCCCAAAACCTCAAGCAGCACCTGCACCCGTTTTTTTGCCGGCATTACACGCAAAACAAACGCACGCATGCCGGTAAACGCCCCATCGACAAAAATCACTTCATCAGCAGGTGAAATACGATCCTCAACTGTCATGGGGAGGTCGGCCTCAAAGCACTCCCGCAATTCTTCAATGATCGAATCAGGGACAGCAGGAATTTTTTGCCCAAAATGCACGAGGCTACTGATTCCACCGGCATGTCGAATGGCATTGAAATCTTCTTCAAGCACACAACGAATAAAGATGTAGCAAGGAAACAGGGGTTCCACGACACGCATCACACCGCGCTGAGTTGCCCGTTCTATACGAAGCCGTGGATGAAATACTTCCAATTCAAAATTCTGGCGCAAATTAGCCGCCGCAATGTGTTCGTGCTTCGGCTTTGTCCGCGCACAGTACCACGCCAAACAACCCTCAATTCCCCGCTGGTTGGCAACCCTATGATCTGTTTCCCCAATCGAAACATCCACCAACGGACGAAGAACTGAACCACCCGCCTCCTGAGGCGTGTACACTTTAGAGACACCGATTCCCCTAGTGCTCGACAATATGGATGAACCACCAATCACACCTATAGAATACCTGAAATGCGAGATAAGTCAGTCGTTTAAAAGTGGATTATTGTGTAGTGGTATTTACTACAACATGAAAATTCCAAATTCTTTTCTTTTGCTTTTTGTGATTTCTTCAAGAATTTGGCTCGTTTGCCCAATTTATGGCATGTCGCACAAGCTCAAGGCCGCTTTCAATATTTAACTTCTCCTTGATTCTGGCTCTATATGTTTCCACTGTGCTTACATCAATATGTAATGTGGCAGCGATCTGGCGTGTGCTCTGACCGGAGCCGATAAGTTGAAAAACCTGCATCTCACGGTCCGTCAACAAATCAAATTTTGTGGCGGTCGGCGCTGCACCGGCAATCTTAGAGGCAATTCGCGCCGCAGCCCTTTCGCTCCAGTAAATTTCACCGCTCAGTATTTTTCGAATCGCCAGCAGAATCCTCGCAGGAACTTCGTATTTGGTAATGTATCCGCGCGCACCTGCACGGATCGCCCGTTCAGCATGAATCATTTCATCATGCATGGAGAGCACCAAGCTTTGCACTTCCGGAAAACGCTCTCGAAGGTCTTTGATGAGTTCCAGTCCGTGAGAACTTTTCAAAGTCAAATCCACAATCGCCAGCTGGGGTTCGGTGGCACTCACAATCTCCAAGGCCTGCTCGCGATCCTCCGCTTCACCGCAAACCACCAGATCAGGTTCCCCTTGGATAATTTTCTTCAACGACTCACGAACCAGTGGATGATCGTCAACGATCAAAACACGCACGCGCGTATTGTCCTTGTCGTCGGATTTGTCGGAATTGTCACCGTTCATGCGTTTTGCATGTTATTACAAACCTGATTTTGCACAAGCGGTTTTTGGCGGATTTTCGGTGGTTGCAAATCGGATTTTGCTCGCCATGGGACATGGGCACCCCAACAACGCGACACGTTCAACGGTTCATCAAAATCTTAGCCATCGTCCACATTGGTAATCCCCAAAATAAGGGTCCTCATCAGCAACTTTCCGCGATCTGAATTTTGCACTTGGTCATCGCGGGCATGTTCCTTTGAATTCAATCAACCGTTTCGTCCGGAGAGTCTAGATGAAATTTCATGTTCCTTTTCAAGACAGCGCTGTCTTGAAGGCTTTCAACAAAATGCGATCCCGCTTGGGTAGAAACGTCCTTTAAAATTAAAGTTTTCACAGCTTCCGTGGTGGAAAACAACGGAATCTTCTGATTTCAATGGAGATTTGTTGAAAACCTCTGTCTTTTCGCGCCACGGCATTCACGCCTTGGAAATTTCCGGCTTAAAAACGATCACGTTGGCAAAGTTTTTGCATAGGGAAGTGCAGACGTAGTAAAATGAGTAGTATACATTTTTTTGACCGGGTGGGGTGTGCCGCTCTCAATTCGCTTCTATTAAGTGGGATGGCCCTTATCATACAGTTGCCGGCCTTTGCCCAAAACGTAACCCTTGCATGGAATCCAAGCACTGATCCAACTGTGGTGGGTTACAATATCTACTATGGTGGAACGAGCGGCAATTACACCAACACACTTCCTGCCGGCAATGCAACAAATATCACGGTTTCCGGTTTGGTTGCAGGAGACACCTATTATTTTGCAGCCACAGCGTATAACAACTCGGGCGAACAAAGTCCGCTTTCAAGCGAGGTTTCCTACTCTGTCCCCACGAATGCCGCAGCCGTCAATCAGCCGCCGACGTTGAACCCCATCAACAACCTGACCATCAACGAAAACGCCGGCCTGCAAACGGTGAATCTGTACGGCATCTCTTCCGGTGCCACCAACCAAAATCAATTCCTCACCGTCACCGCGACCTCCAGCAACACCAATTTGATTCCCAACCCGACGGTCCATTATACCAGCGCCAACACCAACGGCTCCCTGACCTTCACGCCGGTGACCAATGCCATTGGCTCGGCCACCATTACCGTCACCGTCAATAACGGGGGCGCGAGCAACAGCATCGTTACCCAGACTTTCACCGTGACGGTCAACCCGGTGAATCAACCGCCGACGTTGAACCCCATCAACAACCTGACCATCAACGAAAACGCCGGCCTGCAAACGGTGAATCTGTACGGCATCTCTTCCGGTGCGGCCAATGAAAATCAAAAGCTCACCGTCACCGCGACCTCCAGCAACACCAATTTGATTCCCAATCCGACAGTCAATTATACCAGTGCCAACACCAATGGCTCCCTGGCTTTTACGCCGGTTACCAATGTCATTGGCACGGCCATCATCACCGTCACCGTCAATGACGGCGGGGCCAGCAACAACATCATCACCCAATCCTTTACGGTCAACGTTCAAACCAACAACGATCATACCACGCCCACCGATCAAATCACGGCACCAACCTCCAATCAGCAATGGACCAACGGAACATTTACGGTAACAGGCAAGGCCAGCGACAACGTGGGGGTGGGGAAGGTGTATTACTCACTGAACGGTTCGGGCTGGACGGCTGCCACGACGACCAACAATTGGACCAATTGGACCGCCAACCTGGCGCTGACACCCGGCACCAACACCGTCCAAGCCTATGCCGCCGATACCAGCGGGAACTTCTCACCCACCAACACCGTCAAATTTGAATATGTCGTGCTCAAGCCCTTGACGGTGCAGATCATGGGACTCGGCACGGTCAATCCCAAGTGTGGCACGCTCAATCCCAACTACACAAACGGCACGCCGCTGGCGATCAACGAGAACTACACGTTGACCGCCAATGCGTCGTCGGGGTTTGCCTTCACCAACTGGACGGGGAGTCTGACGACAAACAGCGCGACTCTGCGGTTCATGATGCAGACCAATTTAACGTTGAAGGCGAATTTTGTGGATGTGATCAAGCCGACAGTGAGCATTGTGACCCCAACCTCCAACCAGCAGTGGACCAATGGAACGTTCACGGTGACGGGCAAGGCCGGCGACAATGTGGCGGTGAGCACCGTGCATTATTCGTTGAACGGCTCTGGCTGGACGGCGGCCACGACGACCAACAATTGGACCAATTGGACCGCCAACCTGACGCTGACACCCGGCACCAACACCGTCCAAGCCTATGCCGTGGACACCACCGGGAATATCTCAACTACTAACACCGCCAAATTTGAATATGTCGTGCGCAAGCCCCTGACGCTGCAGATCTTCGGACTCGGCACGGCCAATCCCAAATGGGGCACACTCAATCCCAATTACACAAACGGCACGCCGCTGGCCATCAATGAGAACTACAAGTTGACCGCCAATCCGTCGTCAGGATTTGCCTTCACCAACTGGACCGACGGGTCTGGCAACCTGCTGACCAATCGGGCCACCCTCCAGTTCACCATGGTGACGAACCTGGCGTTGAGGGCCAATTTCGCGGATGTGACCAGGCCGACATTGAGCATTGTGACCCCAACCTCCAACCAGCAGTGGACCAATGGAACGTTCACGGTGACGGGCAAGGCCGGCGACAATGTGGCGGTGAGCACCGTGCATTATTCGTTGAACGGCTCTGGCTGGACGGCGGCCACGACGACCAACAATTGGACCAATTGGACCGCCAACCTGGCGCTGACACCCGGCACCAACACCGTCCAAGCCTATGCCGTGGACACCACCGGGAATATCTCAACTACTAACACCGCCAAATTTGAATATGTCGTGCGCAAGCCCCTGACGCTGCAGATCTTCGGACTCGGCACGGCCAATCCCAAATGGGGCACACTCAATCCCAATTACACAAACGGCACGCCGCTGGCCATCAATGAGAACTACAAGTTGACCGCCAATCCGTCGTCAGGATTTGCCTTCACCAACTGGACCGACGGGTCTGGCAACCTGCTGACCAATCGGGCCACCCTCCAGTTCACCATGGTGACGAACCTGGCGTTGAGGGCCAATTTCGCGGATGTGACCAGGCCGACAGTGAGCATTGTGACTCCGACCTCCAACCAGCAGTGGACCAATGGAACGTTCACGGTGACGGGCAAGGCCGGCGACAATGTGGCGGTGAGCACCGTGCATTATTCGTTGAACGGCTCTGGCTGGACGGCGGCCACGACGACCAACAACTGGACCAATTGGACCGCCAACCTGACGCTGACACCCGGCACCAACACCGTCCAAGCCTATGCCGTGGACACCACCGGGAATATCTCAACCACCAACAAGGTAATCTTTGCGTACGCCACGGCACCGAACTCGCTTGCCGGGTTGATGGGTGCGGTAAATGAGAATGGTGGCGGCACATTTTATCTTTGCTTTGGCACCAGCACCTTCAGTCAGAACTCGGGCAATACCAACTATGACAACGGCGTTGGTAATTACAGTTACACCAAACTGAATCCGGACACGGCGCAGTTGTCCATCGCATACACCGCCCCGCCCAATATATCGGGCACAAAGACTGTCGTGTTGCTGACATTCTTTACCAACAACGAGTGCATCTTTAGCAACCAGAGTAATGTGGTAAACACAGGGACAATCAGCTTCTGGTCGGTGCCCACTTGGGCTCCCACCTCGTTGAATGGGAAGACATCGGTGCTGATCGCCAACGGGCAACTGACGACAGCGGCCTTTGAGTCGAGCACGCTAACCATTACCAATTCTGCCGGCCAGGTGACTAACGGGAACTACGCGTTCAAGCAATACAGCCCACTGGGAGCGTTGCTGACGGTGACGCAATCCAATGAAACGAACTTCCTGCAGCTCACCTTTGCCGCGACCAATTACGGGTCGTATTATGCCACCGCCTATGCCGATTCAAGTAATGCGCCGATGGCCGGTACAGGTGTATTTACGATACTTTCGGAATCATCGGGCGGGAATGCGCCGGATTCATTGGCGGATTTGACGGCGCAGGTGACGCAAGCTGACGGTTCGTTTGAAATGAATTTTGGGATCGCCACGTTCGGTCAGAACTCGTTCACCACCAATTACGCCAATGGTGTGGGGGCTTACACCTACACCAGGTTGGGTGCTGATAGCGCCACGTTAAGTTTAAACTATACCGCACCGCCAACCGTTGCCAGCGCTGTTGGGCCGGTGATTCTGACGTTTATCGCGCCGAATTTCTGCGTCTTAACCAATCAGGACAGCAGTGGCAGCAACACCATTGCGGCGATCAGCTTCTGGGCGCCGCCGACAAATTGGGTTCCGACCTCGTTGGCCGGGCAGACCCTCTACACAACAAATGCAAATGGAATTGTTGACGCGGTGACGCTCAACAGGGACGGGACGTTTGGCCAGACTGAAACAGGTTCCAGCAACCCCGGAGTATCGACGGGCAGCTATACCTTCACACCATATGGTCCACTGGGCGGAATGCTTGTTTTAACCTACAGCGGTGGTGTGGAGGCCGGGAGTGTGTCTTATATTCAGACCACGTTCACGGGCCAGGGAGTGGGCAGTTTCTTTGTGACATTCTACGACGGTTCCGCAGATCCACCGATGAACGGCTTCGGCAACTTTACCATTCCGTAATTACTATAAAACCGGGCGCCAACCCATTTACTTGCCGAGGGCGCCGCGCAGGTTCTGATGGGCCTCGGCGTAATCCGGTTTCAGGCGGATGGCTTCCTGAAATTGGATGACCGCCTCGTCGATTCGGCCTTTCTTGAAGAGGGCGATGCCAAGGTTGTTGTGAGCCTCGGCGTCATCGGGTTTCAGGCGGATGGCTTCCTGGATCTGGATGATCGCCTCGTCGATTTGGCCTCCCATGCCAAGGGCGTTGCCCAGGTTGTCGTAGGCGTCGGCATAATTGGGTTTCAGGCGGATGGCCTCCTGGTATTGACTGATCGCCTCGTCGATTTGGTTTTTCTTGGCGAGGGCGTCGCCGAGGGTTTTGTGTGCGAGGTAATTATTCTCCGTGACTTCGAGCGCATGCCGGAAAAGAGTTTCATTGTCCTTCCAATACCCGAGCTGCTGCCGCGTCAACCCGATGCACAGGACAATCGCCGCTGAACCCGCCACCGATAACACCATCGCCTGATGCCGCCAGCCTCTGGTCAGTTCGTATGCGCCCCAGATTGCCAGAATCAGCACCCCAAGCGACGGCACGTAAGTGAATCGGTCGGCCATCGCCTGTTCGCCTGACTGCACCACTTCGATGACGGGCACCAGCGTCCCGACAAACCACAGCCACCCCATCAGCAAAAAAGGATAGCGCCGCCGCTTCACAAAAAGAACCACCGAAATGCCGATTATCAACACACCCGCCAGCAGCACCTGCTCCATCGGCCAATACCCGGGGTGCGGATAAAAAACCGCCAGATCCGTCGGCCAGAACATCTTCCCCAGATAGCGGCAGTACGAAATCAGGGCGTTCCCGACGCGCGCGCCGAGTGGCAGGTCTTCAAACGACGCCACTGCTCCTCCATGTTGCTGCGCCACGAAGGTCACCACGCTCGCCAACGCCGCCAGGACAAAGAACGGGATTTTCTCCCTCACCAATCGTTGCGCGCTGCTGGGCTTGAAGCGCTCCAAGGGCCAGTAATCCAACAGCAGCAAAACACACGGCTCCGTCACCAGCATCGCCTTGCTCATCAATCCGAGCACAAACATCGCCAAGGCTGTGCCGTACCAGATGCTGGATCTCGAATTCTGGGCTTTGCCGGCTTCGACATATTTCACATACGCCCACAACGTCAGCATCCAGAAGAGCGTGCTCAAAACGTCCTTGCGCTCCGTTATCCAGACAACCGATTCGACCCGCAACGGATGCCACCCGAATAACGCGGCCAGAATCAGGCTACGCCACGCTGCCCCGGTCATTCGCCGAAATACGAGAAACACCAGGGCGGTGTTGGCGGCGTGAAGCAGCACATTAATCAGGTGATGTCCCCAGGCATTCGGCCCAAAGAGCTGCCAGGCCAGCATGTGCGACAACCACATGAGCGGCGCCCAAGAGGCGGCTTGTTCCGTGTTGCCAAACGCCCATTTCACCCCCTCCCAGTTCAAACCGCCCTGAACGTGGGGATTCTCAGTTACATACGCCAAATCATCGAGGTTGATAAAGTCACATCGCATCGCCGGCCAGTAAAGGGCAATCGTGACCAGCACCAGCAATGCTGCAACAAGCCACACCGGAAAACGCGACCAATACACAACGAGGGCAGATGCCTTTGCTGGTGTGGGGTTGAGATTCGTCTTTGGCCTGCGCATAGGACTCCCATAAATGTCATGTTCGAGAGTTCGTTATCTTATTTCGGAACACACTACAAGGAATACCATTTCGTATCCGGGCAAAATTCATCCTCAAGCTACCCGGCTTCCACTGGAATCCATCGGGATCTCTGCTGATTCCAACGGACAGTTACTGGAGTATTAAACAAGGTTAAGGGGCGGGGTTCCGGCACAGTCGGCGCCCTCGTCATTTCGCCATGTTCTTCTCTGTCCACCAGTTCGGGGTCTCAGATGATCATCGCTTGGCTCCACTAAACATGCTCACGCCGCGAAGTTCGCGCTTTTCATCGTTGGAAATCAGGGTTAGAACTAATGGCCGAGGGGTAGTGGTACGTTTTGAAATTAGGCAGCGACTGGGTTTGAAGGCGGGGGACTTTCCTCGCTAACCAATAATGCTGGCGTTTCCAAAGCCCATAGAACATCAAATGAACAACGTTCACATCGCGGCAGCACTTGGCCCTTCAAAAATGAGCGTTTAATAGCGTGAACACAGTGCGCTTTGTAAATCCCAGAGACATCACAGTGTTCACCGCTCATTTTAAGTACTGAAATCATGCCTTTCTTTACGGTCTATGGCCGCAGGCGTCAATGTAATAGAACAAATTTATTAGTCCAACAATTTCACGATTTGTTCCAAGCTCCAAATGTGGTCTGAAATTCCCGCTTCCATCGCTGGCGTGACGCGCAAGCTTTGATGCACACGGCCAAAATTGTAATACATATAATGCAACGCAATCGCAGCTTCGTGATTTTCGACCTTTTTTGAAAAGGCATTCGTTAGGCGCGTAAATCGGCGCATGGACATTCTCATCGTCAGATTTTGCCGCTCCGTGTGGCTGGTGGAAATGTGTTTGAAATCCGGCATCCCCGAAATCACCGCCCGTTTTGCACCCATGCAGACCGCCGGACTGTAACGCACTTCCCCTTGCGGCTGCTCAACGCCGTAAATCTTTTGCAGCATCGTATAATCAATGTCCGCGCCAAAAGCATCTTCAACCACCGTCAGATACGCCTTGTGGCCGTCCGTTGTCAGTTGGACACGGTTTGCCAGCCGTCCGGCCAAATCGTGCATAAAATGATACGCTGCGCCAGCGTCACGGCTGCTGACGAACCAACACGGCACAAGTTTTGTGTCAGGGTCAAGAGCAACCCGTGGCCGTAGGCGGCGAACGCCGGGGCATCATCGCTTCGGCTTCCTACGAGGCGCGGAAGTTCGGCATCTATACGCCCATGCCCACGGCACGGGCGCGAAAACTTTGCCCCAAGCTCATCGTGTTGCCCGGTGATTACGAACGCTACGAACAGTTTTCCAACTGGATGTTCGGCTACGCCTACGACTTCACACCGGACGTGGAACAAACTTCCATTGACGAAGGCTATTTCGACCTGACGGCCAACCACAAAAAACCGCCGGTTGAAATCGCGCTGACGATTCGCAAAGCCATCGGACAATCCCTCAAAATCACCGTCAGCGAAGGCATCGCGTCAAACGAGCTCGTCATTCTGCCTTCTTATCTTCAATAGAATCAAATTGACATCGGAGCCAGCGCTGATTACAATGACTCGCCCAAAGTGGGTGGAACATCAACGAAACCGTATGAGAGCGGAGATAGTCTGCATTCTGACAACGCTGGTGATCTTCAACGCAGTCCTTCCTGCTGTCGCACAAGGGAGCTTTCCGGCTGATGCGGTTTCCGCGCGCCAATCCATTCCGTGGAACGCCGTTGGCGTGGTTGCAGGCAAACCATCGCAAGGTGATGCGCTGGCAGTATTGGCGTGCGATGATGGCGCGCTACTGCACTGTGCGTTCCAAAGGATGGATGGCCATGCAACCGCCGCCGGTCTCTGGCTGGCCTCCACAACGACCAATTCGCACGACGAACGATTTCGTCTTGTGGCCACCAGTCTGGCGCGGATGAGCGCGGACCGCTCGCTTGGAGCGGGCGTCCAGGACGAGATGTCGCTGTGTCCCACTGGAACGGTGCGGGTGATGGATTCCGTGGTGCGTTGGGAGCGGCCCGGCGTGACGGAGGAGTATTCGGTGAGCGTGGATGGAGTGCGGCAGGATTTTGTCATCGCGCAACGTCTGCCGGGGCAGGGCCATTTGCGGTTGGAGTTGACGCTGTCGGGTGCGCGGGCGGAAGCCGCCGCGGATGAGGTGAAGATCATCTTGGAGGGTTCGCGCCGCGAACTGGCCTACAGCCGGCTGCGCGCGACGGATGCCTATGGCAGGGAACTTTCCGCAAGGATGGAAGTGGTCTCCGCCAATCGCTTTGAGGTATGGGTGGATGACGCGGGCGCTGCCTACCCCGTGCGCATTGACCCGACATTCAGTGATGCGAATTGGGTCAGTCTGGGTTCGTTGCCGGGCGCCACCAGCACTGTCTTTGCCATGGTTGAAGACAAGAACGCGGGGGTGCTTTACGTCGGCGGAGGTTTCAGCGTCGTCGGTTCCGCCGTGGTTTCTGGCGTTGCCAAATGGGACGGGACCAACTGGTCAGGTGTCGGGACGGGATTGCCGGGTCTGGTGAGGGCGCTGGCGGTGGATGGAAAGGGGAATCTCTATGCCGGAGGGGCGTTCACGAATTCGGTCCTGATGATCACCAATGTTGCTAAATGGGATGGAACCAACTGGTCCGCGTTGGGGACAGGAATGAATGGAACCATCCTGGCCGTGGCGGCGGACGGCTCCGGCAACGTTTACGTCGGTGGTACTTTTACCAACAGCAACATTTCGGCGTATAACATCGCCCAATGGAACGGGAGCAGTTGGTCAGGAGTCGGTGACTTCAACGGCACAGTCTCCGCTCTGGCCGTGGACGGGAGCGGCAACCTTTACGCCGGCGGCAGCTTTTCCACCCCCACTTTTTTTGTGGCTCTGTGGGACGGGAGCAGTTGGTCGGCGATGGGGGCGGGGCTGAATAGCTCGGTTCGCGCTTTGGTGGTGGACGCCTACGGCGATGTTTATGCGGGGGGCGCATTCACCAACGCGGATGGCAATCCGGCCAATCACGTCGCGTATTGGGACGGCATCGGCTGGTCGGCCTTGGGCGCGGGATTGGGCGGCGCGCCTGCGGCGCTGGCCCTGGACAACGCGGGCAATCTCTATGCCGGCGGCGGGTTCACCACCGCCGGAGGCTCGCCTGCCAATCACATTGCGGTTTGGAATGGCAGCAGTTGGTCGGCTCTCGATTCGGGAATAGGCACCTCGCTGGTCATTGCGTTGGCCGTGGATGCCGGGGGCAATCTCTACGCCGGCGGCACTTTCGGCACGGCGGGCAGCGTCGGAGTTGACAATCTTGCCCGGTGGAACGGGAGCGCATGGTCGGGAATTGGTTCGGGACCAAACTCAACCGTGTATGCGGTGACCGTTGATCCTTCGGGCAATCTTTATGTCGGAGGCCAGTTCACGTCGGTTGGCGGCATTACGGTCAGCAACATTGTCGAATGGAATGGCAGCGCCTGGTCGGCGTTAGGCTCCGGCATTCCGGGCTCTCCCCCCACCACGGTTTACGTGCTGACGACGGACAGCGCTGGGAATCTTTATGCCGGTGGCATTTTCAGCAATGCGGGAGGTGCGAGCGCCAATGATATCGCCAGATGGAACGGGACTAACTGGTCGGCTCTTGGCTCCGGGATGGGCGGCAGCCTCCCCTACGTTTATGGGTTGATCACGGACGGGGCCGGCGACCTTTACGCCGGAGGTTTTTTTACCACGGCGGGCGGCGTCACGGTCAACGGCGTTGCGAAATGGAATGGGAGCACGTGGTCGGCTTTGGGCTCGGGCATCAGCGGCGCGAACGCCAACGTGGACGCGTTTGCCTTCGATCACACCGGGAATCTTTATGCCGGCGGCAGTTTCACCACGGCGGGCGGGGTGCCGGCTAATTCCATTGCCAAATGGAGCGCAAGCACATGGTCCACCCTCGGCCCGGGATTGGGCACCAACGGAACCTATGTCGGGTCGCTGGTCATGAATTCCGCCGACCATCTTTACGCCGCCGGGCAGTTCACCAATGCCGGCAGCGTGATGGCCAACTACGTTGCCGAATGGGACGGAAGCAACTGGTCGGCCTTGGGCGCGGGGATGAATTACTACGTTTTTACACTGGCTCTTGATCCGGCGCAGAATCTCTATGCCGCCGGGCAGTTCACCAACGCCGGAGGCATTTACGCCAGCGGCATAGCCAAATGGGACGGAACCGCCTGGTCGGCCCTGGGTTCGGGGCTGAACAACACAGTAATTTCGCTGGCCGCCGATGGAGCCGGTCGTCTTTACGCGGGAGGCGTCTTTACCGCTGCCGGCACCAATGTTTCAGCTTATGTCGCCCAAGCCAACGTCCTGGACATGATTTCCAAACCGCGCCGCAATCCGGATGGCAGCCTGACGTTTAATCTCCTGACCACGCCCAACACCACCAACCGGGTGCAGGCGGCGACCAACCTCGCACCGCCGGCAGTCTGGCAACCAATCTACACCAACATTGCTCCAGCCAATGGTGCGTGGCAGTTCACCGACACGAACACCAGCCGTTACCCGGCCCGGTTTTATCGCTCTTCTACGCCTTGATGGCAAGCAAATTGGCCCGGTCCTTATTGCTGCAAAGCTGGTGAACAATGCCGGAAACAACTTCCCGGAATGTTTGACGCCAACACGAGCCGACACGACGCGAACGGCTGGAATCCACAAGGAGATCGTTCATCACACGCAGACTACATACTAGCAAACCTGCTTGCAATTGAAGCCGAGGCACCTACGCCGGAGTTGGTTAGCCTTGCTTAATGTCCACCCGTGACCGTGTAACCAGCCAAGGCAAATCCTCCGCGCAAATCCTTCTGCATCTGCACCACCGCCGCGTAAGGCATCGGGGTTAGGCGCGCGTACAGTTCCGGCAGTTGCTGGATGTGACCAATAGTCAACCGGCAGGCTTGACTTCGCAGAGACATGGGGATTCCCTAGCACAACAGTGACGCATCTACGACGCATTCATACTGACCAGACACACTGGTTTTGCGTGTTTCGCTCAGAACAGACTGGAGACCATGTGCTTCAAGCCACCTTGCGTGAGGAGGGATGGCCTGACATCGCGATGCGGCTCACCGCCGATGAGATAGCGATGTTTCAAGATCGTCCGACAGACTTCGTCACGTTCGCTAAAGAATTCATCGCGTCTCACGATTCGGCGATTTTTCGTCCGAGAAAGATTTCAATTCGCAGCAGTGGGCCGGGTTTTATAGAGATTGATTGACTAACACATTACGGAGCCAGTGCCGGTTGGCACGCTCCAGGACAAGCCCCGACAGAGTGGCCCGGCTGGCAGCCACACAGGAAGCCAATTCAAAAATCCAACCTTGCCCGCGACGGCACGACGGATACACTGCTTCAGGTCAGGCATCGTGCGCCATGAGCACTTTTAAGACTCAAGATGGTACGTGGACCCGCAGAGTGGCTGCTCGCAAGAAGGGCACGTGGCGGACATCCGTTTTGCGGCCGTGGCTCATAGACGAACGATTCCAGCAGGCACGATTCGTCCTGGTTGGTGGTCCTACAGTTTTGGTTTCGGCGGGCGATTTGCGCCGGGCACTTGACGCCTCCACAGCACCGGGCAGGCTTATCTGTTCGGTTCGCATCGATCCTGAGAAAAGCACTATCAATGATCAGCCAGTTCATTTTATGGGCTGACTGGATCGCTCGCAGGCTGCTCCGGTCCAATTCGATACTGCGCGACGGCCATATCGGCACCGAACCGCTCACTCACTTGGTGTTGGAACCAGCGGAAGGAAGGTCGGCGTTTGGAATAAAACAGGTGGCTGGTTCGGCTGCGCCGGTAATCCGATGAGCCAAAGCGGCGGATCGGCATACGAAACCCGGACGCCTGTTCCAGCAGTTCCGCCAGGTCCTGCTCCCGTTTCCGACCCGAAAGGGCATACCAGACCTCGACTGGCTCAGCATAGCCAAGCAGGTAATCTATGTGCCAATGCGGTTCGGCCACTGATTCCAGATGGTGATGTATCCGCGCTCGGAGGCCACCGGGACCCAACGCACTCCCCACATAAGCGTAAAAGCCAGGAAGGAGGCCGTAGGTTCCCAAGCGCCCGATCTTCAGGCGCTTCATTTGCAAAACCGAGGCAATCAGGATGTAGGTTCCCCTTTCGTCCGGCAGTTCCATAGCGTGAAGCGTATCGGCAGATTGAGTCGCTACAGGTTGGGTCGGTCGCAGAGCGCGTGCTGCTGTGAGATAAAGGAATGCCCGGCTGGCAAGATTTCTTCAATGACATATCTGTCGGGATCGTCGCCAAACTTTTTATCTCCTAACTGTATCAACTGTTCTTTGAACAGCGCCTGAACGATTTCTGCCGAAAATCCGCACTCGCGCACGGTGGGCCGCACTCCAAAATACAGCATATCCCGCAGGCGGATTAACGCTACCAGTTTGTCCTTATCTTGCATTGGTTCTCCAGACCGAGACCTGCGCACTGGAACTGGCATCACATCGTTTTGATATGTAACCGTAAAGGACTCGTTTGAACTTCTGCGCCCAATACTCCAAACGCGCCGTCACTGCGACTATGCGCCGATAAGCCCTGATTTCAAGCCTCAACTGCGAGGCTCGCCAGGGCGACCGGCAGGCCCCACCTTGATTCGTTCCAGCAACACCGCCGCAGACCTCGTCGTTGGGGTTTTGGGGGACGAGTTGGCCTCGGAGGGCGCGGGCGAGGCTTGTCGCGCCAAAGTGACGCGGCGGCGGAAGCAACAGCGTGACGGCGTCCGGCCGCCTTCGCCATGCTTCGGCCGGCCGGGTCTGCCGCTGCGCCGATGTCAGCCGCGCTTCAATCGGGTCGGCCAGCGCAAACAAGACGCCATCAGCGGTTTCGGTCTTTAATGTCATCTTCATAGGGCACGTTGTTCGCCTCGGCCCAGCTGATCACGAACGCCTTCATGGCCTTGTCACGGTATCCGAACCATTGGTCCTGAATCCCCAGCCGGTAAAGCGCGTCCTTGAAATGGTGGGAAGCAGCGTGGCCCTTGGTCGCACGCCAAAGCTCTTCCGCGACTTTCGCGTCGGGCAATGCCCGGATGAATCGCTCCATGTGACGATATTCGTTAAACTCAAACTTGCCCGGCGGGTCAATGAAGCGGTCGCCGCTGTGGTTCACAATCGCCCGCGCCGTTTCGACTTCTTCCTTCTGCCAGTCAGGCATGCTCCTCAACGCCTCCTCCTCGCCCTCTTCCACGGCACTCAGGATACGGTCCGCCACGCTGACGATCCGGCCGGTATGCCGGTCAAAATAAGCGCGCCGGTCCACAGACTCGAACTCGAGCGCGTCCGTCAACTCGCTCAGTTTGGCGGGTGGGTTCATACAGTGACTCTAGTCCCGCCAGGGACGACACGCAATCGCCCGCGGTCTCAACCGTGGGGTTGGGATGTAAAACAAACAAAACTCCCTGGGGCGACAGAGAGCGTAGGAGAGCAAGAGCGTTTTCTTTCGTCCCTGCGGGACTCGGGTAACTGGCCCCTTTCGGGACATTCCCCCGGGCAGGCGATTTATGCCGATTTATCTTGCCCTGCCCGGTTTCCGGCGTAAGGTGTAACTGCAAACGGAGCATAGTTTACCAGGTGTCCGACTGCCCTTCGTATTGGCATTCACTCCCCTCTTATTCCCTGCGCTGCAAAGCCGGAGCCGCAATCGCGGCTCAAACCAAACAAAAAGCAGTTCCAGAAAGAACAAAAAGTATGATTACAAACACAAAACAAACAGCGCCTCCCACTTCCAAAGAGCGGGGTGCCGTGAAATCAACGCAAGTTGCGACTGGCCGCGGTTTTTTGCTCAATCCATCAAAGTTGCAAAGCGCAGCCCCATCTCAGGCGATGATCGCGGAAGAAGCCTACGAGATTTGGGTCGCGCGAGGACAGGCACCGGGCCATGACCAGGAGCATTGGTACGAAGCCGAACGGCGGTTGCGGCACGGGTAAGCGGCCCGTCAATTGGGCAACCAAAGGGAGCGGAAGGCGGCAGTTTACCGCCTCCGTTCGCTTCCTTGGCCGGCTGGTCAATCCGGCAGATGCCGGGTGTCCGTGAGCGCGTTTTCATAATTCTCCTTTGAGGACGCGGTCGAGTTTCCCGCTACGGGTGCGGTGGGATTTGATTACGATTAACAGACAAACCAACAACGAAACGAAAAACAAACTATGGCACTGAACATCAATCCGATCGGAGACCGGATTCTGGTTGAGCCGGTCGAAGAGAAGGAAGGCGCCAAGGTTGGTGGCAGCCGCCAAAGACCTTTGCGTCGCAGCGTCAAAAAGGCAGGGTCGCATTGCCGGGACGACCGAATAACGGACGGTTCGGCGAGCCGTCCCTAACACTATGTACATACTGAAGCTCATCTGCCTGACAATCATCCAAGTGGTCAAACAGGCTTGGTTGCTTCCCCAATCTGTCGTGAATGCCGTCCACCAAAGGCAGCGGCGGATCGTTTTGAACGAACAGGAAGCCGAACGGCTCGACCGGATACGCAACCCGTCAAAGTATCTTGGGAGGTGATCTGGACCCATGACCGGGAACGGCCAAAAAATCTGCCAAGATAATAAATCATCATGAACACCAAGTTATACGTGGACAATCTGGCTGCTACCACTACCTACAGCGATCTTGTGGATCTGTTTGCCGTCCACGGCAACGTCGCCGAGGTCAGGCTCCCGGTTGATCCCGCCAATGGCCGGCCGCGCGGTTTCGGCTTTGTCACCATGGTCACGCCTGAAGGCGCCCGGGCGGCCGCTCGGGCTCTTCATGGAAAGGAGATAGGAACGCACAATCTAATCGTAAGCGAGGCGTGGTTGCATGAAGAGCGTGACGGTTCGTCCCGTGAAGGCCGCAGCCCCGCCGCCGTTCCACTTGCACCTACCAAGTCCAAAGCTAGATGAGAAATTTGGCATGATCAACATTGCCTAGAACCCATCCTGAGCGCGTCAATGTTTTGCCGCGCCTAAATGAAAGAACCTCTATGCGACGCCCCAAAGGTGTTAAAACCAGAAAGTCAGTGTCCAAACGTTTCAAGATAACGGCTACCGGCAAAATCCTGTATCGAGGAGCAGGCCGGCGCCATTTGCTTCAAGGCAAGAGTCCAAAACGGCGGCGATCATTGAGGAGGGCGGCGCTCATCGGACCCACGGACGTTTATCGCATCAAACAAAATTTGCCATTCAGCCACTAAACCACCCGCTGCCTTCTGCAACCCAAAATCCAAGCGAAAGACAAAACGTCCATGAAACTGCCGAGTGTCACCGCCCGCTTGAAACCTGCCTGCGGCGGGGGCCAAGACAACGGCAGATCCCCTCAAATTGTCATCCTCCAGCACCAACTGTCCACGTTGACAGTTGATTGCCAACCGTTCCGGGTGGGGATGGCGGCGGATGGGCGACCGGCTTCTCCATCTCGGGTATCCGTTCCGTGCGGGACACCAATGAAGCGTAGCGGCCAAGCTTCTCTTCGTAGCAACGGTGGTAAAATTCGGGGAGGGAAACGGAACCCCCTTCGTGGAACGACCTGAACGCACGATCCGTCTTAAGTTCCTGCTGCAACCGGCGAAAGGTGGCCAGGTCCTGACGCAGGCTGAACGTCCGCAGCGCGTGCAACAGACTGAATCCGATGGTTGACTTCGTCACCAGCCGCCGCGTCAACATCCGCGTGGACGTCATTGCGGAGTAAATCTCGATGAGCTTGTCGTAATATTCGACCGGAGGATAGTTCGGCATCGTCGTTACGAGGTAAGGCGTGTAGTAAAAACTGAAAGGCATCGGCTTCAAAATGCTGCCTTTGGCGAGCGCCCGGTCGTAGAGCGGAGTGTTGCCAAAGGGAGTCGGAATGTTAACCGTGGGCCAGACGTAAGGGAGCGAACGGATGAATTCCTTGGTCAGCTCAACCGGTTCGTCGCCGTAATCAACCTCGGAGCCGAACATGAAATTGGCTTGCAACCCCGGGACATATTCCCGCAGCACGCGAAAATGTTCCACGACGTGCTTCAACTTCTCCTTGGGGGCCATCGCACCAACCCCGGCCTTGTTGGAATAGCTGGTCCATGCCTCGATCCCCGGCGCGATGTAAAGGCAATTTGTCTCCTTCAAACGCTGCAACCGGGACCCGCGCAGGATCGAAAGAGAACTCTCCATGATGTAGGGATTACGGGCTTTTTCAGGAACCTTCTCGATGATGCCCAGGACCTGATCAAACTTCACTCCGAAGTTGGGATCGTGGTAAGTGACCTTGACGCCGGGCAGTTTTTTGGAAATGTAGCGTAAATCGGCTTCGAGCCCTTCCAGCGGGAGCACCGCATACGGGCTGTTCCAATCCACGCAGAAGTCGCAACTGTAAGGACAGCCCACACTGCTTAACAAGGGCACCGAACCGACGCCCCGCGCTCGGCCCCGGGTGAACACGGCTTTGACAATTTCCGGCATCCGCTCCTCGATGCTGGGGATTTCCTTCAAAGGCCGTCCGCTGCTGATGATGGAGTGGCGGTCGAAGCTGCCGCGCAGAATGTCGTTTATCAACGTCTTGTCGCAGTCTTTAACGACGAGGTCGAAAAACCGGAGACAATCGGTAGGGAAGGACTTGGCGTGCGGTCCACCGATGACCGTCAGGGTTTTTTCGGTGCGATAAAGCTTGGCCAGGGCGTAGGCCAGCGCGCTGGCCTGGGTGTAGGTTGAAATGAAGACCACGTCCAGGTCGTCTGGCAGCAATCTTTTCGGATCTTGATGTCCGTAAAACGTGGCGTAGAACGTCTGATGACCGAGTTGGCGGCACCAGACGGCCACCACCTGTGGGGTGATGCTGCAATAATACCTCTTGAAATGGGCGCCATAGGCCGACTCAACCCGGTTCCGGGACTCTGATTCCACGAGCAATTCGAGGATGCCGACTCTCAGCATGGTAGTGGGTTCACGGCGTTGCGGAGTTGGTCTGCGCCGCCGAATTTGCCGATGATTTCCGCCACGTTGCCGTGTTGTGAAATCGGCGGGACTTTCAGTGCGTCGGGCAGCGTGACTTGGAATTCGCCGTCGAAGGCCGGGGACAGGTGGAATTTCTCGTTGGACCGAAAATCCGTCACAAGCTCTTTAGCCTTTGCAAAGACCGCATCAAACCCGGCTGGCATGGTGGGAGTGAGTGTGCGCCGAAGATTTATCAGCGTCAATGCTCTTCAGGATGAGCCGTCCACGGGGTGTTTACCCCATAGACGGAATGAGGCACCAAGTCAGCTTTCGGTCACGTCATTGCACACAGGTTGCCAGCGGAGAATGAGATCCCGTTCCTCCGTGCATCGGGCCCCCTGACCGGCGGTAGAATAATGGACATGGACATGCGTAGCGCCATTCGCAATGGCGTTATCCAGCGTCACGTGACCCTCAAGTCGCTGGTGCAGATCTCGAGTTTGAGCAATGTAGATGGGAATCCAACTACCGTCCTCGGATTGTTTGGCATAAATGTAATTGCCTGGCAGCGGCCTGAAAGCAGTGTTAATGGGATGAATCTCGTATTGATACTCGTTGCCGGACTGCCCGAGCCAACGGATGGATAGGGACTGCGTGCTCTGCGGCTGCAGGTGACGACCGAATAAACGTTTTAGCAAGTTCACCTTGTTCAAATCAGTCCATTAAATGAGCACTCTGTCAAGCGCTGAATCTCGTCGTTGTCAGACTGGTTAGTCAGTCCCCGTGGACACTACGAGGGGAATGCCGTTCGAGCAGGGCGCGGCAGGCACGGTCGCCTGTCGCGGCGAAGCCTGGCGAAAGCCGGAAGGATGGCGGGGAGCAAGGCGTCCAACCCGGCGGCGGTCTCGGTTTGCAGGCGCTTCAGTCCGTCAACCTCCGCCACCATTTGGCTCTCCCGCGTTCCATTTCAGTATGGCCTCGCTCCATCTGATGCAACGGCAAATAATGTGGCTTCGACCACACCTTCACGGCGCGGGTTCCGCCAGCAATTTTTTGATGACCGGCTCGACGTACTCCGGCTGCAGACCGATGACGCGGACAATTCGTTTGCGGTCAATGATGGCGTAAGTGGGATAGTAATGCACGGCCCAGGCTTTCTCGGATTTCAATTCGGGATCGCGGGCGGCCGGATATTGGATGTGATGTTCCTGGGCGTTGGCCGCAAATTGTTCCTGACCATCACTGGACGTGCAGACCCCGATGATGACCAGTCCCTGATCCTTGTATTTTTTCAGGAGTTCGTTGTTATGGGGAATGGCCCTCATGCAGGGGCCACACCAGGTGGCGTAAAAATCCACAACAACGACTTTGCCCTTGATGTCGTTGGCGGTTATGCCGCCATTAATCCAATCGCTGACGTGAAAGGCGGGGAAGGGCTTGCCTTCCAGGGCGGCGTGGGCAGCGCGGTACTCAGGCTTGTCGTCCCAAGTCCAAGTGTCGGGAAATTCGCCCGCCCGAGCGGCCTGTCCGCCCAAAACGAGTGAACCCAGTGCAATGAGCAACAATTTCTTGGTGGTCACATAATCAGAGTTATCACAAATCGCGATGGCTGACAATAGATTACAATTCTCCTTTGAAGGCGCGGTCGAGCATGGCGGGGAGCAAGGCGTCCAGTTCGACGGCGGTCTCGGCTTGCAGGTAGTTCATGGATTTCACTGTTCCTGCCGTTTCAGTTCAATCTCGACCATTTCGCAGTTGTCATCGAAGCCGGCATTCTGCAGACCCGGTGTGAAGGTGAGATTCATCACCCGGCCATTCTCCCGAAACAGTTCCGGATGCAAGTAGGCACAATACACCAGCTCCACACGTTTCCCCTGACGATATTCGGGCACTTCGATGCGCGCGAGCGGCGGACTCCAAGGGCCATAAGGCGTATCCGCAACATGGAACCGAATCTCCCGCGGGTGATCGAAGTCGCTCGACGAAGCCATGACATACTTTGCCAGATACGGATTCCAAGCAACGGAGACTTGACCGGGGACGTTTTTGACCAGAAACGTTGCGGCCGCTTGCCGAGACGAGAATTTCGGACCAGCACCCGTGTAGAACTCGTAGGCATCGGGGTCCTCGATTTTCTCCGGGCGCACCCGGGCCAGAGCGACGCCCTGCTTCCCTTTGTTTTCCTTGATCTCGTATAGATAAATCCACCCGTCCGCCTCAAGAACTTGAGCCGCTCCAACTGGAAAACGCCAATCCCCGTGCGGACGAAGCCGCTCGTATGGGCCGAGCGCAACCTTTGCCCGGCCGAGGCCGGAACCGACGCCGCGAAAATCCCATTGTCCCTTCCCAAAAATCTCCATCAGCGTATAAAAAAGGTAGTATTGACCGTTCACGTGGATTCCGCCCAGCGCCCAAATTCCATGGCGCTTCGCAGTTTCGTCCGGGAAATACGCAAATGGCGAGACGGCATCACCATTGCTGGACACGAGATAAGTGAAGGCCGGCGGATAACTTCTGGCATTCTCCCCAAGAAAGGCGATGGAGCAGGATACGGCTCCTCCGGCGAAGTGCGGAGTCCCATCAGCGAACCGCGAGCCTTTGAAGGTGTCGCCGAAAACCCAGATCGCCCCGCCCGGGACCGCGAATGACTGTCCGCCATCCTGGGAAACAACTGAAGCCCGGGCGTGCGACTCGTTCCAAAGCGAGCCGAGGAAATTGGTTTGGACAATCTCAAAAGTCCCGCCCGCCTGCTTTTCCGTCGGCATGGAGGTGGAACATCCCGCAACGATGACTATCAGACCAAGTGCGATGAAAAGTTGTTTCATAATTCCCCTTCTTGTCGCGCCGAAATCGGATGAAGGCGGATGAAGGCGCGGTCGCCTGTCCCGTCGTAGCCAAGCGAAGATGGAAGAATGGCGGATTTCCTCTCCGCCTCGAACGGGGAGAGGATGAAAGGTGAGGTGTCGAATTGACTGGCGGTAATCATAATTCACCTCGAAATGCCCGATCCAAAATCGCTGGCAGCAAGGCGTCCAGTTTGGCGGCGGTTTCGGCTTGCAGGCGCGTCAGCGCGTCCACCTCCGCCTGCAACGCGTCCAGCTCGGCCACGATCCGGCGCTGCTCGGCGAGCGGAGGCGTTGGAATTTCCAAATCACGAATATCGCCAAGTGAAATGTTTGGGCGTGCCGTTTCAACTTTTCCACCGTGAATTGTATCTTGCGCAATTGGGCTAAGAAGAAAGTGAACGAGGAAATCTGGCACCAACTTTTCTTTGTCCGGGCTAATCACGCCGACGGCTTGGTTGACGTTTGCATCGCCCAAATCTCCGGGCACAGCGCACGCTCGTCCGATAGACGCGCCGACGAGATTTATCAGAACGTCATCTTTACGCAATTGGCAGCGCGACAATTTTTCATGGAAGCCTTGCGGGATGTGAATAGCGTTGCGCGGGTCAAGGCTGCCCCACAGGACATTTTCGCTTCGGATGAAAAGCGGACCTGTATCTTGGTAAGTGAATCCTTGCCATTCTGGTGATTCGCCCTTCGTGACGCGACTCGACAAATCTTCAAGCCGTGAAGCGCCAAAATCCTTCGCAGCAGAAATAAAGAATGTGTTGCGTCCGGCGCTACGAAGCGCCTCGGCTTCTTCGGCGGCTTGGTGGCGGAGGGTGCGGGCCTCGTGGATTTGGGCGGCCAGGGCCTCAATCCGCGCCACCACCCGCCGCTGCTCCGCCAACGGCGGCAACGGAATTTCGCAAGCGAGAAAAATTTTCGGCCTGACAGCGGCATAGCCAGTCGTGCCTTTCGCCTCCGCGTCCAACTGCTCTTGTAGAAAGTTCGCGTCGAAGATGGCTTTGAGCCAACGCCGATCAAGCTTGTCCTCACGAATATCGAACAGGAAGAAGTGGTTTGTGCAAAGTGCGCCTTCACCTTCCGGCGGAACGAAACCAATCGCGCCTTTCTTGCCCCAGATTTCGGACAGGATAACTTGCCCGGCTTTTGCAAGCTGATGGCGTTTCATCTTGAGCATCGCGCCGTCCGTTGGAGCATCAAGCACAACTCCTTTGCCGTAGAGTTTTACCGAGAGCTTCCGGTATTCTCGCGGTTCAGGTGCTTCGATGTAATCGGTG
The DNA here is from genome assembly GCA_963842445.1 of uncultured Verrucomicrobiae bacterium. GTDB lineage: Bacteria > Verrucomicrobiota > Verrucomicrobiia > Limisphaerales > UBA11358 > UBA11358. The sequence goes on from CAWJHF010000016.1 coordinate 52,092, forward strand.
TAGTGCGTGAGCACTTCGCCCAACTTCACGGTTGGCCATTGCTTGCTCATGCCTGCTTTGCCAAAAGTTTCTGGATGTTGCCCATGATTTCCGCGATGCGCTGCTCTTTCTTCAGGATTTCGGCGGCGAGTTGCGCGGGCGGCAGGTGCGTGATGTCTTCCTTGGCGCGCGGGTTCTTGCGGTCGAGATTGCATCCGTTCGCCAGCAACTCGGCGGCGGGCACCACCCAGGCCCGGTCACTTTCCTTTCGGTTATTCCACCATTGGATGCAATCGGCGAATTCCTCAAACTGGATGGGTGCGGTTTTGGTGTAATTCTTCCGGCCTTCGGGCAGCGGTTGTTCGTAATACCAGACTTCGCGCGTCGGGCCGGAGCGGTCGAAGAACAGCAGGTTCGTCGGGATGCTGGTGTAGGGCGCAAACACGCCGTTCGGCAGCCGGACGATGGTGTGCAGGTTAAATTCTTTCAGCAATTCCTCCTTGATGCGGGCGCAAACGCCATCGCCGAACAACGTGCCATTGGGAACGACCACGGCGGCCCTTGCATAGGTAGGGACGCTGCGCTGCGGCGTCCGGTCATCGCAGCGCGATGACCCTACCTTTTTCAGCTTCCGCATGATTAACTGGAGGAACAGCAGCGCCGTTTCCGCCGTTTGTTTGTCTTCGGGGAAATTGCCTTGGATGCCTTTCTCCTCCTCGCCGCCGAAAGGCGGGTTGGTGAGGATCACGTCCACGCGGTCGCGCTCGCCGATGTCCGTCAGCTTGAAGCGGAGCGAATTGCCGGGATCAATCTGCGGCGCGTCGAGGCCGTGCAACAACAGGTTCATCTGGCAGAGCAGATACGGCAGCGTCTTGGGTTCGCAGCCAAAAAGAGATTTTTCCTGCAAGACCTTGCGGTCAGCCACCGTCTTAACTTGTTTTGACAAGTGATTAAACGCTTCAACGAGGAAGCCGCCTGTGCCGCACGCCGGATCGAGCACGGTCTCGCCTAAGCGCGGGTCGGTGACGGCGACCATGAGGCGCACGACGGCGCGTGGGGTGTAAAACTCGCCGGAATCGCCCGCCGCATCGCGCATCTCGCGGAGCATGGATTCGTAGAGCGCACCCAGCGTCTGCAGCTCGCTGCTGGAGGTGAAATGAATGCCGGCAAGCTTATTGATGACATCGCGCAACAGGTAGCCGCTGACCATGCGGTTCTGCACTCCCTTGAACACGGTGGCAATCACGTCCCGCCGATCGTCGCCATTGGAACTGGTGAGCGTGCGCAGGTAACGGAACAGGCCTGCGCCACGCTTGCCGTCCGGGCGCGTGGTCTCCTCGTTGTTGATGAAGGCGAGCAATTCGTCGCCGGTGATGCCGTCGGACTTGGCGGCCCAATCGCGCCAGCGATAGGGCGGTTCGATGGCCGGCTTGAACTTTTTGGCGGCGAGCTTGGCCTCGCCCTCGCGCTGAATTTCCAGGTCGTCCAGAAATTTCAGGAACATGATCCATGTGAGCATCGGCAACCGGTCAAGGTCGCCATTCAGCCCCTTGTCCTTTCTCATGATGTCGCGCGCAGATTTCAGGAGCGCCCCGAGTGATTGGGCGGTGGTAGGAGAAGCCGGAACGAGCTTAGGATTCGGCGCCATGAGATTTGGTACGGTATGGAACCGGTGTTTCGCGCAACGCAGCGGCCTCCGTGACGGAAATCCACACGGCTTTGCCATCCCGCCAGACGGCCAGCGGACGGCCGCGCCGCTGATGGTCGGCAACGACTTTGGCCACGGCATCCGCCAGTGCCTGTATCGCCTTTTGTGTCAGAGAGGATTCGGTTCGTTTTTTCATGGTGCAAACCGCCGTCGCAATTGTTCGTAAAGCGCGGCATCGCCAATCGTAGTGTGGCCCGCTTCGTCTTTGAAGATTAAACGCGGCGTGTCGGACGAGTTGTCGAAGAAATGCAATGTGTCGAGCCACGGGCGGTAAAGCGTGAAAAGATTGCCCACCGTGCGGCCAAATCGCCGCCGGACATCGCGCTCCGGGACGTTGTGTCCGCCGCTCTCGACGCGATCGCGAATGCGCAGCAAGGCCAGGTCGGGACTGGGAATCCACAGATAGAACATGTGCAGCCGGAAGCCGGCCTTTTTCGCGCCGCGCAGCAACGGCACATAGGAGCGACCCGACAAAAATGGTTTCAAAGGCGAAATCGGTTCGCGCTGCCGTGAATTCCGCGATGCGCTCCAGAACGGCGCGCCCGACGCGCAACATGCCCGCGTCTGGATCGAAGGGCGAATAGGCGCGGGCCAGCAAATCTGGATTGATGAAATTGCGGCAGTTGGCGTAGAGCGGCAGGAACTCCGTGGCAAACGTGGTTTTGCCTGCGCCGTTCGGGCCGGCGATGACATAGCAGTTGGCAAACTTACGCGGCATACAGCAGCGTTTGCAGTTGGTTCACGGCGTTGCGGAGCTGGTCTGCGCCGCCGAATTTGCCGATGATTTCATTCACGATTTGCTCATTTGATTTTAGCCTTTGGCTTTCGACCTTTGGCGGTTCCGTTATTACCCTCTTTATTACCCTCTTTCAAGGGTAATACCCTCTTTTGCCATTTCGCACCCGGGCCGCGGCCGAGACATTCGACGTGGCCGGCAGCCTTCAGGTCGCGCAACAAAAGACGAATCATGTCGCGGCTGACGCCGGGGCAGAGCCGCTCAAGGTCGGTGATGCCGAATTCGCCGGCAAGGTTTTCAATGGCGTGCTCGACCAGTTCGGTTTTCGCGCCGCGCGGCGATTTGAGCTGGCCGACGCGCTGCTCAAATTCCTTACAGGCTTGCGTGAGGATGAAGAGCAGGAAATTCATCGCCGGCCAAGGATCATGTTTGCTTTCGTGCCAGCGCTGGGAACTCTGTTCCAGGACTTCGTAATACCGTTCCTTGTTTTCCTCGATGAGGCGTTCCAGGCTGATGTAGCGTCCGGCTTCAATGCCGCAGTGATAGCACGCCAGCAGAAAGAGCAGACGCGAGACGCGGCCATTACCATCGCGAAAGGGGTGGATGCAGAGAAAATCCAGATTCAACGCCGCCGTCAGGACGAGTGGATGAACCCATCTTTCGCGCCAGCCACGCTCCCACAGTTCAACCATTTCCGCCATCGCCCGGGGTGTTTGTTTTGCCGGAACGGATTTGAAACGGACGCGGCTGCGGCCATCGGCATAGGTCTGGATAATGTCCACATCTTTTTCTTTGTAACGACCGGCGTCCCAGACCTGGCCTTGGCAGAGTTTGTGGAGCCGCTTGATGGTGGTTTCAGCGATTGGCAGTTTTGCGCCGGATTCGTGGATGAGTTTCAATGCGTCCCGATAACCGCGCACTTCCTCCTCGTCGCGGTCGCGCAAAGCGGGTTTACCGAAAATGAGCGTAGCGACGCGGGATTTGTCCACTTCCACGCCTTCGATGCGGTTTGATGAAATAGCGCTTTCAATCAAGGCGTGCTCGCGCAGCACCTTGAGCTTTTGCGGTGACTGGCGGGTGAACAACTCTTGTTTTCCGCGCGCCTCGGCCAGGTCGGTCAAATACCACGTCGTCCGCGTCGGCAACGCGGCTGGTTCGGCGGCGAGTTGGCGGAGGGTCATCATGGGTCAAGCGGAATAGAGCAGCGATTGGAGTTGGTTGACGGCGTTGCGGAGCTGGTCCGTGCCGCCGAATTTACCGATGATTTCGTTTACGTTACTGAGAGATCGCGTCATTTGACAGGACTCCTGCTTTCTTCAACCGATGACGGCCACCGGACGGTGATGACAACCGCTTTGGTGAGAGCTTCCCACCTGTGTTCTCGTTTGTCCTCCCAGACGACGAAGTTTCCGGGAGACCGCAAAACAAAAGTATCGGTTTTCCTACTGGAACGGATTTGCACGAGAAACTCTCCGGACAAAAGTAACGTAATGGTTTTCTTTCCAGGCTGCGATTTCCAATCGCCGGATTCACCAGTTTCATGCACACCCCATTTGATTTCGATATCGTCAGTCGCTCTCAATGAACGTTTCTTCACAAAGTGGCCGACAATCCAACCACGTGTGGGCTGACCACAGACTACTGCGTTTCCAAACTCTGGGCGCATACTATCGTGGGTCCCTCTGTTTTATCGGCTGTGAAGTTGTTCTCGGATTCTCGTATCCTTGGCGTATTGTTTCCAACCATCTGTCGCCTCCTCGGAGGCTTCGCCCGCCGGACGAAACAAAGAAGTCGATCCCTCCCAGAAACGATTTGTTTAGCTGCTGTTGCAACCAGAGCGCAATCGGAGCTTCCTCATGCACATGCGAAATAAACACCAAGGGCTTACTCATATCATATCAGGTTGCATACAGCAGCATTTGAAGTTTGTTCACGGCGTTGCGGAGCTGGTCCGTGCCGCCGAATTTGCCGACGATTTCGTTGACGTTGCCGTGGAATGAAATCGGCGGGACTTTCAGCACATCGGGCAGGGTGAATTGGAGTTCGCCGTCGGTGGCGTATTTCTCCAGCAGGTCTTTCAGGATTTCCTGGGCTTCCAAGCTGAAGTAGCCGAAGAAAGCCGATTGCTGTCTCTTAAAGCGGTCGGCGCGCTGGCGGCGGGTGACCACGGGCGCGTTGAAGGCGAGGTGGCACAGCAGGTCGAATGGGTCGGCGTCCGGTTTGCCCACCTGCGCGGCGACTTGCTGGAAATCAATCCCGCGCTCGGCAAGCTGCTGGATGATGTCGGCGCGCTGGCCGGCGTCGGCCCAGCGGGCGCGCAAATCCTCCGGGCTGGCGCAGAGCGTCCGCACCTTCTCGGCGGTGTAGTCGGTGAGCTTGACGACGCGGAGTTGTTTGCCGTCGGAATCAAGCTCGTGGACCAGTTCGGCGGCAATTTCGACCTGTCCGCCGTCGAAGTAGTACTTTCGGCGTTCGGACGGTGGACCGTCCACGATGACGGGCGGTTGGACTTCTTCCTGAAGCTTGCCGTCGTCATCCTCGGTTTCCTCCGGCGTGATGACTTCGGTTTCTTTCACCTTGCCGTATTCGTCAATTTCCTCCTGCGTGGCGAACGCCGGATCACCGTCGAAGGTTGGGTCGGCGAAGTTGCGCGTGGCCGTGCCGGTGTAGTCGAGGATGTTGAACCAGAGCTTGCCGTAGTCGTCGCGCACGCGCGTGCCGCGCCCGATGATTTGCTTGAACTCGACCATCGAGTTGACAAGGCGCACGAGCACGACGTTGCGGCAGGTGGGCGCGTCGAGGCCGGTGGTGAGCAGTTGCGAGGTGGTCAGGATGACGGGCGTGCGCGTCTCCACGTCCTGAAACCGCTGCATGTGGCCGCGCCCGATGTCGCCTTCGTCGGCGGTGACGCGGCAGACGTAATCGGGGAATTGCTGGACGAGGTCGGTGTTCAGATTGTTGAGCGCGGTGCGCATCTCGGATGCGTGTTCCTGGTCCACGCAAAAGACGATGGTCTTGGCGAAGCGGTCGTTTTTTTTGAGGAAGTCGGTCAAGTGTTTCGCGATGATCTCCGTGCGCTTCAGTAACGCCACTTTTCGCTCGAAATCTGCCGTGGTGTATTCCCCGTCAGGGATGCGGCGACCGTAACGGTCGAGGTCGTCTTTGCTCGGGCGCCAGCCGGCAGCATCCCATTGTGTGATGATGCGGTGGACGCGATATGGCGCGAGGAAACCGTCGTCAATGCCCTGTTTGAGGCTGTAGGTGTAAATCGGGTTGCCGAAGTAGAGATAGGTGTCCTTGTTGTCCTGGCGCAACGGCGTGGCGGTCATGCCGAGTTGATAGGCGGGCTCAAAGTATTCGAGGATTTCGCGCCAGTTGGAATCTTCCTTGGCGCTACCGCGGTGGCACTCGTCCACGATGATGAGGTCGAAGAAGTCAGGCGCGAATTCTTTGTAAAGACCGGGACGACGTTCGTCCTTGGCGATGGATTGATAGGTGGCGAAATACATCTCACGGCTGAACACGGCGTTACCGCCCTCAATCTTGTGCCGGGCGTCCCCGAATGGTGCGAAGATTTTGTCCTTGGGGTCGTCCACGAGAAAGTTGCGGTCGGCGAGATACAGAATGCGTGGTTTTCTTTGGGGCTCGTTCTTCCGATTCCATTTCGAGGACCAAAGTTTCCAGCAAATTTGAAAGGCGACATCCGTCTTGCCCGTGCCGGTAGCCATCGTCAGCAACACCCGCTTCCTGCCTTGCAGAATGGCTTGCACGGCGCGGTCAATCGCGATGCACTGATAATAACGCGGTTCCCTCCCGGTAGTCAGATTGGCCGAAGTCAGCAGGCGTTGTGCGGCGGTGTCGTCCGTAAGTTTTTCCCCTGCACGAAGCCGTGACCAGAGTTCGGCCGGCGCCGGAAAGCTTCCAATCACCCGTTCTTTGCCGGTGAGGAAATCAAACTCGACGATACCCTGGCCGTTGGTGGCATAGGCGAATTTCAGGCCGAGGATTTGGGCGTATTCCTTGGCCTGTTGCAAGCCATCCGCTGCTTTCTTGTATTGCGCCTTGGCTTCGACTACTGCCAAGGTGAAGTCGCGCGTATAGCGCAACAGGAAATCGGCGCGTTTGCCTTTGCGGCGTTCGGCCCGACTGCCACGAACCACGATGCGTCCGGCGGTGAAATAGCGTTGCTCGGCGATGGAATGCGGGTCGTTGTCCCACCCGGCAGCTTGAAGCTTCGGCACAACGAATTTGCGGCATGTATCGGCTTCGGTTGACATTCGTGATCTGGTCCCAGATCGATTCCCCGACCAAGCAGATTCAACAGCATCCTAAGCCGCGGCGGATTTTAGGCAATGGCAAAACTTTGTGCAGAAAAGGCTTTTGCGAAGGGCGCGTCGCCGTTTTTTGGCGGCAGCATGGCAACAAGATCAAAGCGGTGTTGCAATTCCCCGAAACGCTCCGCTGAATCTCCGAACGGAAACATCACTCCCGTCGCGGAGTTCAATACACCAGCAACAATAACAGACCGGGACTTTCAGCGTCACTTGCTGGAATTCCGGCAGTTTTGGAAACGTGACATGCCCACGCCGCGAAGTTCGCGCTTTTCTTCGTTGGGAATCAGGATTAGCGTTTGCCCACGAAGCGCCGGTGTGGCGAAATGGCAGACGCACAGGACTTAAAATCCTGGGACCATAAAAAGTCGTGTGAGTTCGAGTCTCACCACCGGCACCAGCCTGCGCCCTTTGGGCTATGGCTCGGCAAGCCAACTAAATTTCGCTCGCGGCGTAGCAAGAGCGAAGGTTGCCGCGCCGTCGCGTAGCAAGGGCAGACTGTCAGAGACACACCACAAACGGACGTTGCGAGCTGCGGTTGACAGGCCAGTTCCACGATTGAACGCCTTTTGCTGGCGGTTTGTCAGACTTTCATCCTCGCCATTGGGCGCTGGAGCAACCGTGGAAATTTTACAGGAGATTCCTCCCGATTCGAGCGGGATTGCAAGCCGGGAACAACAAGCGAGTTGAAAATGAATGAAACATCTGAAACCAAAGTACCAACCGGTCCAACCTCCGCCATGCCACCGCACGAACAACTGATGCGCCAGCATTTGCAGGAGGAAAATCTACCGCAGGCGGTCATGCCCACCTGCCCCATCAATAAGGTTTTAACCGGCCAGAAGGCGCTGGTCACCGGCGCCAATTCCGGCATCGGCCAGGCCGTCGCGCTGGCGCTCGCTCAGGCCGGCGCCGATGTCGTGATTAATTACGTCACACATCCTGAAGCCGCCGACGCCGTCGTGAAGGAAGCCGCCGGTTATGGCGTAAATGCTTACGCCCATCAAGCCGACATCAGCCGCGAAGATCAGGTTCAGGCGATGTTTCAGAAGATGATCCAGAAATTCGGCTCCATTGACGTTCTCGTCAACAACGCCGGCCTGCAAAAAGATTCGCCCATTGAAAACATGACGCTGGCCGACTGGCAGTTGGTCATCAACGTGAACCTGACCGGGCAGTTTCTTTGCGCCCGCGAGGCGATCCGGGAATTCAAGCGGCGCGGCATCCGTCCGGAAATTTCCTGCGCCGCCGGCAAAATCATCTGCATGAGTTCGGTGCATGAAGTCATTCCCTGGGCCGGCCACGTCAATTACGCCGCAAGCAAGGGCGGCGTGATGTTGATGATGAAAAGCATCGCGCAGGAGGTCGCGCCGTATCGCATCCGCGTGAACTCGATCTGCCCTGGTGCCATCCGCACCCCCATCAACACGGAGGCCTGGAGCACACCGGAAGCTTACCGCCGGTTGATGAAACTGGTTCCCTACAAACGCATCGGCGAACCGAGTGACATCGGACACGCGGCCATCTGGCTGGCATCGGATTATTCGGATTACATCCACGGCGCGAGCATTTTCGTGGACGGTGGCATGACGCTGTATCCGGGATTTGAGACCGGCGGTTGAAGCGAACGCATGAATCCAGAAAAAGAACGCCTGATCGAAACGCAGGCCGGCGCGGCTCCCTGGCAGCTTTGGGGGCCTTATCTTTCCGAACGCCAATGGGGTACCGTGCGCGAGGATTACAGTCCCGGCGGCACCGCTTGGGAATATTTTCCGCACGACCACGCCCGCAGCCGCGCCTATCGCTGGGGCGAGGACGGCCTCGCCGGCATCAGCGACGATCAATGTCGTCTCTGCCTGTCGCTAGCTTTGTGGAATGGCAAGGACCCGATTTTGAAAGAACGGCTCTTCGGCCTGTCGAACAGCGAAGGCAACCACGGCGAGGACGTGAAGGAGCTTTATTATTATCTCGACGCCACACCGACCCATTCCTACCTGGAGATGCTCTACAAGTATCCGCAGCGGGAATTTCCCTACGCCCGTTTGGTGGAGGAAAATCGCCGACGCGGAAAGGACCAGCCGGAATTTGAGCTGCTCGACACGGGCATCTTCGACGACGACCGCTATTTTGACGTCTTTGTCGAATACGCGAAAGCCGGGCCGGAAGACATCCTGATGCGTGTTACGGTTCACAATCGCGGGCCGGAAGAAGCGACCTTGCGGGTATTGCCGCAGCTTTGGTTTCGCAACACGTGGTCCTGGGACAATTCAGCCAAACCGAACCTTTTCCTCACGAAGAATGCAACCATTTCAGCCAAACATGCCAAACTCGGAAATTACATGCTGCATTGCGACGGTAAACCGGAAATCTTGTTCTGCGACAATGAAACAAATTTTCCCCGTCTTTTCGATTTAAACCAGGCCGCCGGCCATTTCAAAGACGCCTTTCACGAATACATCGTCTTCGGCAACCGTTCCGCCGTTAACCTGGACCTCGAAGGCACGAAAGCCGGTGCGCATTACATGCTGTCGATTCCACCGGGAGGTTCGCAGCAAATCCAGTTGCGCCTTATTCGGGCAGGACAAGCTTCCAGTCTGTCTCCATCTTCAAAGAATTCCAACCAGCCTCGCCAAATAAAAAATCACAGACAGGCTGGAAACCTGTCCTGCTTTGACGATTTCGATTCCATCTTCGCCCAACGCATCCGCGAAGCCGACGAATTTTATTCCGAGTTGCAGAAGGGTGTCCCCGACGCCGATGCGCGCCTCGTCCAGCGTCAGGCGTTCGCAGGCATGATTTGGAGCAAACAATTTTATTATTACGACGTGCCGGAATGGTTGCGTGGTGATCCGGCCCAACCACCGCCGCCGCCCGAACGCAAGCGCGGCCGCAATTCGGACTGGAAACATCTCAACAACGCGGACGTCATTTCCATGCCGGACAAATGGGAATATCCCTGGTATGCCGCGTGGGACCTGGTGTTCCATTGCATCCCGCTCGCGCTCGTGGACGCCGCATTCGCCAAGCACCAGCTCGTGCTGCTCACCCGCGAATGGTATATGCACCCGAACGGCCAGTTGCCCGCCTACGAATGGGCGTTTGGCGACGTGAACCCGCCCGTTCACGCCTGGGCTGCGTGGCGCGTATTTCAAATTGACCGCAAACAGCGGCGCGGGAAAAACCCAAACGATCCCGGCGACATCGCGTTCCTCGAACGTGTCTATCACAAGCTGCTGCTGAACTTCACCTGGTGGGTCAACCGCAAGGACGCCCAGGGACGGAACATTTTTCAGGGCGGCTTTCTCGGCCTCGACAACATCGGCGTGTTCGACCGGAGCAAACCGCTACCCAACGGCGGTTTCATCAACCAGGCGGACGGCACGAGCTGGATGGCGATGTATTGCCTGAATCTTTTGCGCATTGCGCTGGAACTGGCCCGGCACAACAAGGTTTACGAAGACATCGCGACCAAATTCTTCGAGCATTTCCTCAACATTGCCGCCGCCATCAACAGCGTGGAGGAAGGCGCGCTTGGCCTTTGGGACGAGCAGGATGAATTCTACTACGACCGCCTTTGCCCGCCGGATAGTGAAAGCGTGCCGCTTAAGGTGCGCTCCATGGTCGGACTGATTCCGCTCTTCGCAGTGGAAGTGCTTGAACCGGCGTTGCCAAAGGAACTGCCTGACTTTGCCGGCCGGATGGACTGGTTTCTCAACTACCGGCCTGACCTCGCGAAGCTGGTTTCGCGCTGGCGCGAATGCGGCACCGGCGACCGCCGGTTGCTCTCGCTGTTGCGCGGTCATCGTATGAAATGCCTGCTCCGCCGCGCATTGGATGAAACCGAATTTTTGAGTGACCACGGTGTGCGGGCCTTGTCCAAGGCGTATGAACACCAGCCGTATCGCCTCGATTGCGGCGGTAAAACGCACGAGGTCTGTTACTGGCCCGGCGAATCGCAGAACGGCCTGTTCGGCGGCAATTCCAACTGGCGCGGACCGGTCTGGATGCCGCTGAATTACCTGCTCATCGAATCGCTCCAAAAATTCCACCATTATTACGGCGACGATTTCAAAATTGAATGCCCGACCGGTTCCGACCAATGGCTGACGCTCAGAGGGGTCGCCAATGAACTGGCCCGCCGGCTCACGCGACTTTTTCTCAAAGGCGGAGACGGCCAGCGACCGGTGTTGAAATATCATCCTAAGCTGGCGACCGACCCGCAGTTCCGTGATTACGTACTCTTCCACGAATACTTTCACGGCGAGACCGGACGCGGCGTCGGCGCCTCGCACCAAACCGGGTGGACCGGTCTGGTTGCGAAATTGATTCAGCCGAGAGCAGCTTAAATCGCTGGAAGTTCCTTGTCAGATTTCCCCGGCCGGAGTATTTCCCCGTCCATCCCGTCTAAATGAGAAACCCAACCGGGCTTGAGATGAACAAAACAATTATGAAAAATCTGACCTCGATTCTTTTGATGGCCGGCACGCTGGCCCCGGCCATTGCGACCGCCGAACCGACCCTAACGATTTACAACCAAAACTTTGCCGTCGTTCGCGACACCGTGCCGCTCGACCTTCAATCCGGTGTCAACTCCGTCCGTTACACCGGTGCCACGGCACAGGTGGAGCCGGACTCAGTGATTTTGCGCGACCCGAACGGCAAACATGCACTCCAAATCTTCGAACAAAATTATCGCAACGACCCGGTTTCGCAGGAATTGCTGTTGTCGCTGTTCGAGGGCAAGACGATTGACTTTGAGAGTTTCCGACCGAAAGAAAGCGTGGAGAAAACGACCGACACAAAAATTAAAGTGCCGCTCATCTACGAAAGAAAGTCGGAGAAGGACAGCACGCAGACGCGAAAAATCATCCGAGGCAAAATCATCCGCAGCGGTTACGTTCCCGGCGGCGAAGCGCAGGAACCCATCATCGAGGTGAGCGGCAAACTGCAGTTCAGTCTGCCCGGACAGCCGTTGTTCCCCGACCTGGGCGACGACACCGTGCTCAAGCCGACGCTCAACTGGCTGCTGCAATCCGACAAACCGGGCAAATTCGACGCCGAAGTCGGCTACGTCACCGGCGGTTTGGACTGGAGCGCCAGCTACAACCTCGTCTCGCCGGAGAAAGGCGACAACGTGGACCTCGTCGGCTGGATTACGATGAACAACAACAGCGGCAAAACGTTTGAGCAGGCCAAGATCAAACTGATGGCTGGTGACGTGAATAAAATCCAGCCGCAGAATATGCCGATGGGAGGCTTTGGGGGAAGATTCGACCGGCTGGCAATGTCTGCAGCCGCTCCCGCCGTCACGGAAAAAGCCTTCGACGAGTTTCATCTTTACAACATTGCGCGGGCAACAACGCTGCACGACCGCGAGACGAAACAGGTCGAGTTTGTCCATGCGGAAAACGTCCACGCTCCGGTGATTTATGTTTATGACGGCGCGGAAGCTGGCTACCGGTTTTATGGCTTGAACTACGACCAGGGCTACGGCACGCAATCGAACAAAAAAATCTGGGTGATGCGCGAATTCGTGAACGCGGAGACGAATCATCTGGGTATCGCGCTGCCCAAAGGCAAGCTGCGGTTTTATCGCCGCGACGCCGACGGCCAGTTGCAGTTCGTTGGCGAGAACGAGATTGACCACACGCCGCGCAACGAGACCATCCGCGTGAAGACCGGCAATTCCTTCGATCTGGTTGGCGAACGCAAGCAGACGAATTTCCGTGTGGACACCGGCGACAAATGGATTGACGAATCATTCGAAATCAAGCTGCGCAACCGCAAGAAGGAGCCGGTCGAAATCCGTGTCGTCGAACACCTTTACCGCTGGAGCAGTTGGGACATCACGGCCAAATCCGACGATTTCACAAAAAAGGATTCGCAGACCATCGAGTTCCGCATCCCGGTCAAGCCCGACGAGGAACGGACGGTGACTTACACCGTGCATTATTCGTGGTGAATTTTTTGTAGGAGCCGAGGTAACGAGGCTCAATTCAAAAATGGAAATCGAAAAGTTGATCAGAGCCTCCTCACGTCGGCTCCTACACTCCATTTATTTTGCCATCACGACCTCGGCGGATTCTTCGGATTGCGGAACGGCGGCTTCCGGCCCGCCGGTCTTGTGGAATTTCACGCTGACGATCTTGCTCACGCCGTGTTCCTGCATCGTCACACCGTAAAGCACGTCGGCCATGCCGATGGTGCGCTTGTTGTGCGTGATGATGATGAACTGCGAGTGCGCGATGAACCGCTGGAGCAGGCGGACAAAGCGGTTGATGTTGGCCTCGTCCAAGGCCGCGTCCAATTCATCCAGCACGCAGAACGGGCTGGGCTTGACCTGATAAATCGAAAACATCAAGGCTACCGCCACCATCGTTTGTTCACCGCCGGACAGCAGTGAAATACTTTGCAGTTGTTTGCCTGGCGGACGGGCCATGATTTCAATGCCGCTCTCCAGCACGTCGTTTTCATCCACCAGAATCAAATCCGCCTTGCCGCCGCCGAACACCTCGACAAACATAGCGCGGAAATTTTCGCGGATTTTCTCGAACGTCTCGACGAACATCTGCCGCGTCTGAACGTTAATGCGGTTGATGATTTCCAGCAATTGCGCCTTGGCCGAAACCAGGTCGTCGTGCTGCTTGGTCAGAAATTGATAACGCTGCTCGGTTTCTTCGTATTCCTCAATCGCCACCAGGTTCACCGGTCCGATTTCATCGAGCCGCTTTTGCAGAGCCTCGACCTGCTGTGCCACGGCGTTCCAATCAGTGGCCGCTCCCGCCGCCGCCATTTCCTCCGGCGTCATCACATGCACCTTGGCCGGGCCTTCATCGGCAAACGTGATGGTAATGCACTCGCTGCGCACGTCGTCGAGGCTGACGTGATATTTCTGCTGGATCCGCTCGCGCAAATTTTGAACCGACATGTTTTTCTGCGCCAGTTCCACGTCCAGGGCGCCGCGCTGGTTCTGCAATTCGGTCAGCCGGCTGCGCTGGGCGCGCAAATTTCCATCGCGCGACGCGATGTCGGTTTCCTGCGCGTGTTTTTGTGAAAGCAATTCCGCCGCTTGCGTGTTCACCTGCTCGCGCCCATGCGATAGCTGCTCAATCTGACTGCGCGAATCCTGAACCTCGGATTCCGCCTGCCCCTTGCGCGTCACGAACGCCGAACATTCGCCGCGTCGTTGTTCGATGACCTGCGTCAACTCGCGGATGCGCTGCGCCAAAGCCTGGTGCTGCTGGCGGAACGACACCGAAAGCTGCTCTTCCGCCGCGAACGCGACTTTGCTTTCAGTGAGCGCCATGTTGGCGCTGTCGCGCTGTTGGCGGAGATTTTCCAACTCAGCCGTGAGCGCGGTGACTTTTTCCTGACCGGCGCGTTCACGCGCCTCAAGCTCGCTCAACTGCGTCGCCAACGCGTTTCGTTTCTGTGAGCCTTCCTGCTCCTCCGCCGCGAGGTTTTGGATTTCAAAAACCACCGTCTCAATTTTCTGATGCAGCAGCCGGTTGGAATTTTGGAGCGCATTGAATTCGCCTTCGCGCGTGGCGATGGCGACTTCCTGCTCGCGCAATTCCGTCTGCGCCTGTTGCAAGCTGGCCTGCAACTCGGTCTGCTCGCTCAACAGCGCGCCGCGTTTGCGGCTCATCTCGGCGACGCGGATCGAGACTTCCGTCAGTTCACCGTGAAGTTCGGATATCTGGTTTTTGCGTCCGAGAATCGAAGCGGGCGCCTTGGGATTGCCGTTGCCGTTCAAGTAACCGCCGGTGTAAATGCCGTGCCGGCTCAGCAAATCGCCGGTCAACGTGACAAAATCGCAGCCCGCATGACCGTTTTGAATCTGGGCTGTGGCCGTGGCCAGGTCGGAAGCGATGAAGGTGCGGCCTAACAACGCTTTCAGGAGTTTATCCACGGAAGGTTCGGCCTGAACCACGGCCAAAGCATGAATGACTTGCCCCTTCTGCAAGCCGTTTTGAATCACCTCGAGTCCGCCGCCCGGCGCCATGTCGCCTTCAAACGCAAGTTGTTTGTCGTCGTATTCCATCGCCAGGGCCGCGACGCTGGCGCGACCGACTTTGTTGGCGGTGAGGTCGGCGAGAATCTGCTGTGCGGATTCGGGGCGTTCGGTGAGGACAAGTTGCAGATGGTGGCCGAGTGCGTTTTCGATGGCGACGACATACGAATCCGGCACGCGAATGCGGTCGGCGAGCGAGCCGATGACCTTGCGCGACTGGCGCAAGGCGGCCTGGGTGCCCGCACTGAAGCCTTCGTGCGAGCCTTCGAGCTGCTCAAGCACCTTCAGGCGAGTGCGTTTCTCGGCCTGCGCCTGCAAAAACTGGTCCTGTTCGGCGGATGATGCCTGCAGCTCCATCTGGAGTTCGCACAAGCGGTTCTGCCGTTGCTCCACCGAACCACGCTTGGTTTGTGCGCTCAGTTTTTCGACCTCGACGCTCGCGGTGAATTCCTGCAACCGCGCTTCCAGCCGCGTGCGCTCCTCTTCAAGCTGGATTTTTTCCGCGGACAATTTTTCCAGCCGGACGACGCTGCCCTGTTTTTGCAAGTCGAGCGCGGTGATTTCGTTGCGGATGCGCGTCAAATCCTGTGCGGCGGCAAATGCGGCGGCCTGCCCTTCGCGCAGCAATTCCTGCCGTTGTTTCAAATCTTCTTCAACTTTTGCCAAAGCCCGTTGCCGCGCCTCCAGCGTCCGGCGATGCTGCGCCAGCGCGGTTTCGGATGCAGCCAGCTTTTCGGCCACGGCCTTCGATTCTCCCTGCGCGGCGCGGCAGCGTTCCTCGGCCTGCGTGATGTCCGCGAGCGCCTTGGTGTTTTGCGACGCCAGTTCGTGCAGACGTTCCTCGTTGAACTGAATCCGGCTTTCGTGCCGGTCCATTTCGCCCTTCAATTCCAGTCCGCGCTGTTGCTGCGCGGCGATTTCGTGCTCCAGTTCCGAAAGTCGCTCGCGGAGCCTGGCGATTTCGTTTTCAAGCCGCAGCACGGTGGCGGAACCCTGTTCGATTTCGTTCCGCAATTTTTCGACGGCAGCCTGCTTTTCGGAAATCTCCGCCTGCAACACGTCGAACTGATGCCGTGCAAGCTGCGTGTCGAGGTGTTGCAATTCCGTTTGAATCTGTTTGTAGCGGCGCGCCTTGCCGGCCTGGCGTTGGAGCGACCCAATCTGCCGCTTCACTTCGCGGATGAGATCGGCCACGCGCAAAAGATTTTGCTCCGTGTATTCCAGCTTGCGGAGCGATTCCTTTTTCTGGCTCTTGAACTTCGTAATGCCGGCAGCTTCCTCAAAAATCAACCGGCGATCTTCGGGTTTGCTGGAAAGAATCTGCGTGATGTGGCCCTGTGCCAGAATGCTGTAGCTCGTCCGCCCAACGCCCGTGCCCATGAACAGTTGCTGGATGTCCTTGAGCCGGCACGGCGTGCGGTTCAGGAAATATTCGCTGTTGCCATCGCGGAAAATCCGGCGCGTGAGCGTGACCTCGTCGTAGGCGACCTCGACGCCCGCCGCGCGCAAGCTTTCCTCGCCCACGCCGCCGAGCGTGAGCGACACTTCGCCCATGCCCATCTGTTTGCGGCCGTCCGTGCCGTTGAAAATCACGTCGGCCATTTCGCCGCCGCGCAAAGCCTTGGCCGACTGCTCGCCGAGCACCCAGCGGACGGCATCGGAGACATTGGACTTGCCGCAGCCGTTGGGGCCGACGATGGCGGTGACACCGGGTTGGAAGTTCAACGCGGTCTTGTCCGCGAAGGACTTAAAGCCGAAAAGCGTTAAATTTCTAAGATACATGCTCTTGAACGCGCCTAGGCAACCAAAGTTGCCGGATTAAGTAAAGCAAAAACCACAATATACAGCGTAGCCTTGCTGTTGCAGGCACAACTAATTGGTGAGGAACCATGATTTGCTTTGTGCCGACAACTGCTTACTCTAATCTCTCAAACCGTTGGCATTTATACGCCTGCCGGAAGAATCCGTCAACTGGTATTTTTAGCGGTAGAATTTAACCAGCAGCAGCGGACGCAAATCGGCCACAATTCCGCGAAGGATGAACTGACTCATGTTGGCCGGTACGATAATTGGGTCGCGAAGGGGGTGGAATAATCATTGCAGCTTGCCTTTTTAATACGACATCAGATCAAAAAACCAATTGACACTTTTACAATCTTGCATCAGTTTATCCGCATCCGTTGATTTGACGGTCTCATGCAGAGTGGCTGAGGGACTGGCCCGATGACGCCACGGCAACCGGCCCCGAATGCGTTCGGGGCGACCAGGTGCCAATTCCAGCCCTGACAGGTGTCGGGGAAAAATGAGAAGCGTGCGCAAATTTTATCAGCCCCTTCTCAGCCATGAGTCGGGGCTTTTTTGTTGCCCCGGAAGCAAAAGAGGTAGGGACGCCGCGCTGCAGCGTCCGGTCGGCGCAGCGCGCCGACCCTACCAAACGAAAAATTTATGGAAAAGCACAGTGGTTACATGAAGGCGCTGAAATGCCGGGAATGCGGACGCGAATATCCGCTCACGGCCAATCACGTCTGCGAGTTCGACTTCGGCCCGCTCGAAGTCGCCTATGACTACGACCGCATCAAAACGTCTTTGACGCGGGCGGCCATCCAATCGCGCCCGCAGACGATGTGGCGTTACCGCGAATTGCTGCCGGTGGCGAACGACCCGACCGTCGGGCTGCAAGTCGGTTTCACGCCGCTCGTTAAAGCCGACCGCTTGGCGAAAAAACTCGGCATCCGCGAATTGTGGATCAAGAACGACTCGGTGAATTACCCCACGCTGTCATTTAAAGACCGCGTCGTGAGTGTCGCGTTGAGCCGTTCGCGCGAACTCGGTTTTGAAACCGTCGCTTGCGCCTCGACCGGCAACCTGGCCAATTCCGTCGCCGCCCAGGCCGCGAGCGCCGGATTGAAAGCTTATGTGTTCATTCCGTCGGATTTGGAGCAGGGCAAAATCGTCAACTCGTTGATTTACGGCGCGCACGTCATCGGCATCAAAGGCCATTACGACGAGGTGAACCGGCTTTGCGCCGAGATTGCGGGCAAGTTCGGCTGGGCGTTTGTGAACGTGAACATGAGGCCATATTACGCCGAAGGCTCGAAGAGCATGGCGTATGAAATCGCCGAGCAACACGGCTGGCGCGTGCCGCGGCACACCGTCGTGCCGGTGGCGTCCGGTTCGTTACTGACAAAAATCCAGAAAGGCTATCAGGAGTTCATCAAGCTGGGCCTCGTGCCGGAGACGGAACATGCCGTGCACGGCGCGCAGGCGACGGGTTGTTCGCCGATTTCCGTAGCGCAAAAAGCGGGCCTGGATTTCTTCAAACCGGTGAAGCCGGATACGATTGCGAAATCGCTGGCCATCGGCACGCCAGCAGACGGCTTTTATGCGCTCAAGGTAATGCGGGACACGAACGGCGCAGCGGAGGACGTGACCGATGATGAGATTCGCGACGCCATGAAACTGCTCGCCGAGACGGAAGGTATTTTTGCCGAAACCGCCGGCGGCGTGACCGTGGGCGTGGCCAAGAAACTGATTGATTCAGGCAAAATTCCGCATGATGATTCGGCGGTGCTTTGTGTAACGGGCAACGGACTGAAGACGCTCGACGCCGTCATCGGCCACGTCGGCAAGCCGCGTGAAATCAAGCCGAGCCTGCGTGAGTTTGAAGCGCTGATCACAAATGAAGAGAAAGTGAATGCGTAATATGGTAGGGACGCCGCACCGCGGGTCCGGTCGGCGCAGCGCGCCGACCCTACCGCGAAAATGGATTTAATTTATGCCAAAGAAAGTCCGAATCCCAACGCCGCTCCGCAAGTTGACCAACAACAAGGAACTGGTCGAAGTCAACGCCGCCACCATCGGCGAGGCGATTGTCGAATTGCAGGCGCGCTTCCCCGGCATCCAGGAACGCCTCGTGGATGAAAAAGGCGAGGTGCGCCGCTTCGTGAACGTCTATGTGAACGAGGAGGACATCCGCTTCCTCAAGAACAAACAGACGCCTCTCAAAGACGGCGACGAAATCAGCATCATCCCCGCTATCGCGGGTGGTTGAATCGTTGAACCGTTAAATGGTTGAATCATAAAAAAGAAATTTGTTATGGCCACCAAAAGGAAAAAGATTCCTGCAACGAAATCCAGTTCACCCACACAACAGCGGCTGTGGCTGATGTTCCCGCCGAAGCTCATCAAGAAGCCAATCGTCTGGGAAGTCGGGCACAAGTTCAAGGTCGTCACCAACATCCGGCAGGCCAGCGTGACGGATGAAATCGGCATCGTATGCCTCGAACTCGACGGCCCGCGCGATGAAGTGAAAGCCGCCATCAAATGGCTGGAGAAACACGGCGTCAACGTCGAGCCGGTGGAAATCAGCGTAATCGAAAGCTGATTGTTTTTGAGCGCCCTGCTCTTCCAACGTTAAGTCCGCTGGACCGGGCCGATACCGTTTTGCTATGACCCTGTCTGGCCGCCGATTGGCGGGATTACATCAAAGGCGTTACGACAATATTCGCCTTGGCCTTGAGTTGGGCCATGTATGCATCCAGTTGTTGTTGGTATTCGGTTCGCGTTGCCGCCGCCAATTGCCCGCGAATCTGGAAATCAATCGTCTGCCAGGCTTGCTGACGCGCCTGCGGATCAGCGGGCAACTCGCCAAATTCGGGAATGTGGGCCTGGTAATATTCTTCAACTTGATCGGGAGTAACATTGGGTGCCACACCCATCTGCGCCATAAGAGCCGTTTGCAACATAAATGCCTGCGCATCCCGAAGTTCAAACTCGATCTCCGCAGCATTCACCGTCAGTTGGCTGACCATGCCTGGATACGGCTGTTCCCGTTCCGCCCGCAATTTTGTCAGTTGATCTTCCTGGGCCTGGTTCAGGGTGACGCCTTGCGCCTTGGCGGCCTGCAAGACCAATTCGCGATTGATGGCACGCTGCAGGAAATAATTATATGTTGCGGAATCCATTTTCTGCTCGGCCTCTGAATTGGTTGATTGAAGTGGCATCAGGTCCCCGAGAGTGATGGGCGTGCCATTGACCGTTGCCAGCACTTGATCCGGGCGTGCCAGAAATACCCTGTTGGTGGATTGAATTTCGCCTCCTTGGGATTGTTCCACGGCCTTGTTTGGGTGGTTGGCCACGCCCTTCTCTTCACTGGAGAACCGGGAAGGGGCAGTCACCCGGCCGTGAAGCTGCCAATATACTAGCAGCACTGTCACCACCGTTGCGGCCACCAGCAGCAGCCAGATCGAATTGCGTCCTCTCATCTTGCCGTGACTTGGTTCCTTGCCATCAAGGTTTCGTCCCGGCACCCCCAGCTTATGCTGAGTTCCATGCTATCGCAATTCTCCATCAGCGCCGGAACGGCGGCATTATTTGCTTTCCAAGATGACATCCTCCATGCCCACAGGCACGCCCGGCGAACTGTTGTACTCAACCCAAACGCATGAGCGGAAGAATAAATCAGTGTTTACCGTGCCAGCTTGAAAGCCGCTCGTATTCAAATTGTATTGGAATTCGCCGTTGTTCAGCACCATGATCCCGCCCGGACTGCCCACGCAAACATAGTTCTGCGGCACATCGTTGACCAAAATGGAATTACTGTAAGTGCCCTGACGTTCCGTGACGTCAATATGCACCGTGCAATATGGCCCCTCCTGTGAGGTGACGTCGTTGCCATTGCAATCCAACAATCTTACTTCGTGGCAAATCACATTACCAACTGTGAACGGCGTAATGAGCTCCGTCGTGGAAGGATCGTCCGGACAATTCATATCGGAGAAACCGGCATCCGGTTCAGCCGTGTTGTCATCTAGGTTGTCATCGCATGGCGTGTCAAACACCACCTGCAACGGCGCCACCACCGTGAGGTTGAACGTGCACTCATTGGTGTTGCCGCTCGCGTCGGTCGCCACAGCCGTCACGGTGTACACTCCCGGCCCCAGGATGCTGCCGGGCGGAGGTGTGCAAACCACCGACACCGGCTTGCCACAGTTGTCAATTGCCAGTGGCGGTGTGAACTCAACCGCACCCAGACAAACTGATCCCATACCGAGATTGGCGCGTTTGCAATCGCTCAAGATACCGGTGCAATCCGGTTGCCGGTTGAAACCCGATCCGCACCAGCCATTGCCACAGGCGCCACCGGTCAAAAATGATTTGAAATTCTCGCACGCACCGGCCGGATCCGAATTCTTCCAGCAACTGCTGCGATTGTCGTCAACCGGTTTGACACCGAGCGCATTGCAATTGGTGTTCAGGGTGGTCTCCACGACCGCCCCCCATTGCCACTGAATCGCGACCCCGGGCGTGTCAACCGCAAACCGGCCGCACCACGTTGCCGAGTTGACCTGGCAGCGGCTGTTCCACGGATTCGCCGAGTCCTTGCCCCAGCAATGGCTGCCAAATCGGTTGTTATTGTTGTTCAAACTGAAGGGAATCTGCCATGCCAGCCCGGACAAGAAAGTATTGCCGCTTAGACCGGGTTTTGTGATCGTGATCCATTGACCGTTGGTGAACGTCGTTGTCGTGGTGGCCACGCCGTTCGAGAACGTAACGTACGCATCCGGCACATTCAGAGTGATATTGGTGTTGTCCACTGCAAGTTGAATGGTCTGGTCGAAAACATGCACCGTGAACGAACCCCTGTTATAACACGAAGGATTTTGTATCACACTGCTGAACCAGATGTAATTATTGGAGACAATGCATATGTTGTTAAAATTCGCCGAGATGCAACTCAGGGCATTGGTGAGGATCGGCTTGAAGGTGACGGTCTGGTCGCTGCAGAACAGGGTGGGCGGCTCTGTGTCCAGCACCAGCACAGGCGTTTGACATTGCGCCGAATTGCCCCGCCCGTCATCGGCTATGACGGTAATGAGATTCGTTCCCGTCACGTCCACCGGGAATTCCCCTTGCAACATGCCATTACCCAGATTGGTGAGAATAATGGTGGCGCCATTCTCGTCAATGGCGCTCACACTCACCGTGTCGGTGCCGCCACAACAATCCGTTGCTGTCGGTATCGGGAACGTGAACGTCGCATAGCACTCACCCGGATCATTGGTCAGAATTATTGGGCCGCCCACCCCGCACTGAACCACCGGATTGTTCGTATCCGCAAACTCGGGCGGCATCGTGTCTTGAATGGTGATGTTAAAGCTGCAGACATTCGTATTGCCGGACGCATCCGTGGCCACGCAGGTCACCACATAATTGGTTGAGTTAGCAGGCGGCGGCGGCAGGGCGAAAAAGCTGCCCGATGGCGGGGTGCAGACCACCTCCGGATTCGGGTCACAATTATCCGTCACCACCGGCGTGGGATAACTGACATACGCCCCAGCCAATCCGTTGGTATAATGGCATTGGGCCGTAATATCCGATGGACAAACGATTGTCGGCGGGGTGGTGTCTTCCGAACCAACCGTGCCCTTGGCTTGGCCGTTGAAACTCACTGTGAAATCATTGTTGAACGTCGAGGCACCACTCGTAATCTGGACACTGATATCTCCACAGAAGAAGCCAGCCAACGCGCCGCTGGTCGGGTTAAACCGCAGATCGTAGGTATCCACAGATCCGCCGTCCAAGAAGCCAAAGGCCGTCACGGTGCCGGTCAACAACATGCCGGTATAGGTATTGGTGACGCCCCCTACAACTCGCGTCACGGTGCCGGATAAAACCAAATCATTACCGCCGTCACCAGGCGCACTGCCCACCAAGGCACCGGTGTTATCCACCAGAATCTGGATCTGAAGGTTTCTGGTACCGGTGACTGCCCGCGGCGATTCTGCTCCAGAAAAAGTCACAGTCGTCGGCGGTGCCGTCAGGGTAAAAAGCTGGTTCGACGCCGTATAGGTCACAGCGAAGGTGCTTGCCGACAGGTAGGCGACCCTGGGAAAGCTTGGGTTCACTCCCAAGAGTGTCGCAAAGGACGATGCCGCCACTGCAACATTTGCCGCCACCACAATTGCAAACCGCATCCATGTTTTCATAAGTTTCTGATTTCTTGGCTTTTGCTTTACTTTTTTTGCCCTTTTACAGCCATAAGTTTTCTTTAAGCTGCATCAACACACTGTCGTTTATTGTTATTAGGAGGTTATTTACGCCCGGGGAGCGTTCAGACGACGACGTGCTACCATGCACAAGACGCCAATTGACACGAGCAGAATTGAAGAAGGCTCTGGAACAGGTACAACAGTATCCGCGTTTCCGTTCGCACTGTAATTATTATTGAAACTCGTTGTCCACGAACCCGTGAAAAGAACGTCATGGGTGCTGCTGAACAGTGGGGAAACAATGACCTCGCGATTTGCGGCATACAGCCCCCCAAAATCGTTCAAGATCGTCGGATCATCGCCTCCGGTCACCGTGAAGAGAAACTGGAAATAGTCGCCCTCGGCATTGGGTAACGATAATCCACCAAGATACGATCCAAAGGCTGTGCCATCCGCCCCCGTGTTCAGATTGCCCGCCAGCAACGTTTCAACGATGTCGCCGGTTCCATCCATGCTGCCAAGAATCGTCAACGTGCCGCCGGTCAACACTCCTGCTGAAGTGATATGTGCGGTCAGATCGAAGCTCAAGTCCGTATAATCAGGAACGAACGGGCCGGTATAACCAAGAATCTGCACTGTTTACGCCGCTGGGATTAATATAGCCGTCGGTATAGCCTTGCGCCTGGAAGGTGCCGGTGCCCACATCGTAACTCACCGCCAAGGAAGTAGCACCAAAATCAGGAAGGCCCGGCGTCAAATACAACTGTGTCGCGCCTGATTGCAGATTCGCCCATAGCGAAAACATGCTGAACAGAACCAGTATTCGCAAAGTTTTCATAAGTTTCTCTCCATCTTAAAACTCAACGCCATCAGACCACTGCCGGCAAGGCTTCCCTCCATGAAGAAAATCTCTTCACCTTCGCCTTTCAATTCAGGTGTCAAGCCGCACACAATTTACTTGTTCCGATCTTGATTTACCGCCGCATTCTGGACATTTATTCCAAAAAGTCAAGAGAAAAATTAGCTCTTGCGTAACTTCCTCATTGTGAAATGGTTTGTTGTGCAATTGTTCAGTCGAGTTTCAGGGAATACTGGCTTTCGATCATTTCGGCTTGCCTCTTAAGAAGCGCGTTTTGTTCTTCAATAAGTTTGCGTCTTTCTTCGATGAGCCTGGTTTGTTGCTGCATCAAGTGCTTTTGCTCATCTATGAGGTTTTTCTGACTGGCAATCAAATCCAAGGTGGCCTCAGCGATCGTCTGATTTGCAGCACCAGAATTTGTTCCATTCATGTGGTTAATCGTGTGGTTGTTTGATCTCCCATTCCCATTCAGCATCGGCCCCGCTACTGCGTTTGACTTGGAAGACAGCTCCATTACCACATGCGTGTAAAACTTGGAGTAATCAAAAACCTTTTTCCGGTGGAGCTTGCCACGATTATCTGGCGTGCTCCTGCCCCTTTGAATATCTGGCCTCGCACTCACTGAACCAGACCCATTTCCCTGGCCGTTTCCTGACGAGTCCCGTGCTGCGGCGATTGCGGGCACTTCATTTGCATAAACCGCACTGCGCACTCTCCGCGGCCGGCTCCTTTGGTAAAGGAGCATCCCACCAACCATCACGGCACAACCAGCCAAACCGGAATAGATCCAAACCACAACGCCACCCCTGGAACCGGCCATCAAATCCCTGCTTCCAGCCGGATGTTTGTCATCAACGATGAGTTGCGACAAATTGACGTCAGCGATTTTGTCGCCGTTCTCGTAATCAGCATAGCGCTGTCCTTCTTTGAACGTGATATTCTTTATCAATTGCTGCAAAGGGATCGAATCGGATGAGGCCTCATAAGGTTGCACTGTGACGATTCCCAAGACACCCCGCCGACCAAGCAAAAGCACCGCACTATTAACCACCTTTGACGATTGCGTTTCAGCCCGGAGCGCCCATTCCAATGATTGTCTCTCTGTATCATACACCGGCGGGCGTTCCCAATCCACGGAGGCGATGGGGGCCATTCCCTGTTCAGTGCGCTCGTTGTTTTGCATCTCACTCTGCTTCTGCACGGCCTTCAAAACCGCCGCCGGATCCATGCGTTCCTTATCCGCATTCTTCACATAACCAACGTCCGTGAACGTCAAGACAACCCACCATTTCCCAGAATCGGGCGCCAAGATGCCAATCAGACCATCAGGAACAGGATTTTTCATCCGTTCAAGAAGCATCCGCGCCCCTGCTTCATCTGTCAGGCGATACCCCTGAGGCACTTCAATATTCGCAAGCGTCCCCAAGCTCGCCTTCTTTGGACCGTTAATCCAGCCCACGTCTTGCGATGCTGGGGCAAGAGAGAGTTGATCTCCCCAACACGACTGACTCAAAAAAACAGCCAGGACAGGCAAAATGCAAAAAATAGCCGCATATTTCAGCCATTGGGAATTTCTCGAAAGGCAGGCATTCATATTTACAACTTTTACAACTTACCCCACTAGATTCAATCAGTGTCCAAGTTTCAAACAAAATCTGTCCAAAGTCAATACGTTTTTCGCGTGTCTTGAATATTTAACATAATTACCGAACAGGTTTTAGTCGCGTAACTAGCCTATCCAAAGATACTTACAAAATATAAATCCCATTGTAATTTATAATTTTATTTTCGGCGTTGGCGTTTGACCCTGAGTTGAGTCGCGGCATGAGTGAGTGCGGCGTGAACCCGGGCGGCTTCCTCATCGCTAACTTTCTCAGCCAAACGGACTTCGGCACGCCGGCGGGCTTCCTCGGCCTTCGCCTCGTCAATGTTCTCGGCATTGATGGCCATGTCGGTGAGAATGGAGACACGGTCACCGGTGACCTGCACAAAGCCATCACCTACCGCGAGGAAAAAGGTCTCCTTGCCTTTGTTCACAATGATTTCGCCCGCGACGAGCCGCGTCATCAGCGGCATATGCTGCGGCAAAATGCCCATCTCGCCTTCCGAGCCGGTGAGCGTGACCATGTCCACATCGTCCGAAAAGACTTTTGCCTCCGGCGTGACGATTTCCAATTTAAGAGTTGCAACCATTTCAATTCACGTTTCACGTATCACGCAACGCATTGAAACGTTAAGCGTGAAACGTGAACACCCAATTTTCAGCCTTCTTTGATTTCCTCAATTCCGCCCTTCATGTAAAAATTCTGTTCCGGCACGTCGTCGTGCTTGCCGTCGAGAATTTCCTTGAAGCCGCGGACGGTTTCCGCCACCGGCACTTGTTTGCCGGGGCGGCCGGTGAACACTTCCGCCACCAAGAACGGCTGGCTGAGAAAACGCTGGATTTTGCGCGCGCGATACACGGTGAGCTTGTCGTCAGACGAAAGCTCGTCCATGCCCAGAATCGCGATGATGTCCTGCAAATCCTTGTAACGCTGGAGCACGCGCTGCACGCCGCGCGCCACTTCATAATGTTCCTGCCCGACGATGTCCGGCGTGAGCGCGCGCGAAGTCGAAGAGAGCGGATCGACGGCAGGATAAATTCCCAACTCGGCAATGGAACGTTCCAAAACAATAGTTGCGTCCAAATGCGCGAACGTGGTGGCTGGCGCGGGATCGGTCAGGTCGTCGGCAGGCACATACACGGCTTGGAATGAAGTAATGGAACCCTTCTTGGTCGAGGTGATGCGCTCCTGCAAATCACCCATTTCGGCGGCGAGCGTCGGCTGATAACCAACGGCGCTCGGCGTGCGGCCCAGCAGTGCCGACACTTCCGAGCCCGCCTGCGAGAAACGAAAAATGTTGTCAATAAACAGCAGCACGTCCTGGTTTTTCTCGTCGCGGAAATATTCCGTGATGGCGAGACCGGATAACGCCACGCGGAGACGCGCGCCCGGCGGCTCGTTCATCTGGCCGTAAACCAGCGCAATCTTCGAGGCGCCCAGATCATCCTGCCTGATGACACCCGCTTCGGACATTTCGGTGTAGAGGTCGTTGCCCTCGCGCGTGCGCTCGCCCACGCCCGCGAACACGGAGACACCGCCGTGCATCTTGGCGATGTTGTTGATCAATTCCATGATGACGACGGTCTTGCCAACGCCCGCGCCGCCAAACGCGCCAACCTTGCCGCCCTTCAGGAACGGGCAAATCAAGTCAATGACCTTGATGCCGGTCGTCAAAATTTGCGGGCTGGTGGATTGCTCGGCCAGCGTCGGCGCGGCGCGATGAATGGGATAATGTTTTTCGGCCTTGACCGGCCCGCGTTCGTCCACCGGCTCGCCGACGACGTTGAACACGCGGCCCATCACGGCGTCGCCGACAGGCATGGAAATCGGCCCGCCAGAGTCCACGACCTCGTAGCCGCGTTTCATGCCTTCGGTGGAGCCCATGCTCACGCAGCGCGCCCAATTGTCGTCGAGGTGCTGCTCAACTTCGAGCGTCTGCTTCGCGTGGCCCTGGCCGGGCACGTCGAACTCCATCGTGAGCGCGTTGTAGATGGCCGGCATCTCGCCGGGGAACTCCACGTCCACGACCGGCCCGATGATTTGAACGATTTTGCCTTTGTTCATAGTTGCGATCCAAGGTTTCAAGCCACGGCCATCTGGGCGGTGGCAATTTCCAAAAGTTCCTTCGTGATGTTGGCCTGACGCAGCTTGTTGTATTCGAGCGTGAGGTCCTTGATGAGTTGCATGGCATTTTCGGTGGCATTTTTCATGGCCACCAGTTTGGCGCTGTATTCGCTCGCTCGCGCCTCCAGCAAAATTTGATAGATTTTGAAATTCAAGCCGTGCGGCAGCAACTCGCTCAGCACGGTGGTTTCGTCCGGCTCGAACTCGAAAGTATCTGTTGTCGCGCCGCGCGCCGGCAGTTCCTCCGGTTGCGTCTGGCCGGAGGCGCCAGTCGTGAGGGCATGGATTTTCCCGACCGGCAGGAGCGGCAAGGTTTCCGGCCGCTGGGTCAAAGTCGAAATGAACCTGGTGAACAAAATATCCACGGCGCCCACTTCGCCTGTGGTGAACAAACCCTGCACGAATTTGGAAATGGCCCGCGCCTCGCCAAATTGCGGCGTGTCCTTGTAGGTGAACTCGGCGGCGAGCTGCCGCCTGGTGCGCGAAACAAACTGCGCCGCCTTGCGCCCGGCGGCAATGAAGACCGTCGAGTTTTTGTCAAACTTGGCGGCCTCACGGAACAAATTGCTGTTGAGCGCACCGCACAAACCCTTGTCGGTGCTGACGAGGATGACCGCGCGCTTCCTCACAAGGCGCGTCTCCATCAACGGATGTTTGAACGCGGCGATGCGCGGTGCCGCCTCGGCGAGCACCTCGTTCATCAAGTCGGCATAGGGCCGCCCGGCCACCGCGGCCAACTGCGCCTTGCGCATCTTGGACGCCGCCACCATTTGCATCGCCTTGGTGATTTGGGCGGTGTTCTTGACCGATTTGATGCGTCGGCGGATGTCGCGGGTCGTAGGCATGAATTAGTGATACGTTTGCTTGAAATCCGTCACCACTGTCTTCAAATTGCCGGCGAGCGCATCACTCAACGCCTTTTCTTTGGCAATGCGCGCCAGCAAATCCGCTTTCCGGCTGGTCATGTAATCCGTGAGCTTGGCCTGAAAATCCTTGATCTTGTCCACCGGCACGTCGTCCACGAAACCGTTTTGCGCCGCCCACAACACCACCACCTGCACTTCCACCGGCATCGGGTTGTATTGAACCTGTTTGAACAATTCGACGATGCGTTTGCCGCGTTCGAGCTGTGCCTGCGTTTTGGCGTCGAGGTCGGAACCGAATTGCGCAAACGCCGCCAGCTCGCGGAACTGCGCGAGGTCGCCCTTGATGCGGCCAGCCACCTGTTTCATCGCCTTGACCTGTGCCGCCGAGCCGACGCGCGACACGGACAAGCCGACGGAAATCGCCGGGCGCACGCCCTGATAAAACAAATCTGTTTCCAGGTAAATCTGGCCATCGGTGATGGAAATCACATTCGTCGGGATGTAGGCCGATACGTCGCCCGCCTGCGTCTCGATGATGGGCAGCGCCGTCAGCGAGCCGTTGCCGTTTTTCTCGTTCAGGCGCGCGGCGCGTTCAAGCAACCGGCTGTGGAGATAAAACACGTCGCCCGGATACGCCTCGCGGCCCGACGGACGCTTCAGCACCAGCGAAACCTGGCGATAGGCGACGGCGTGCTTCGACAAATCGTCGTAAATGATCAGCGCGTCCATGCCGTTGTCCATAAACCACTCGCCCATCGCCGCGCCGGCGAAGGGCGCGAGATATTGGTTTGTGGCCGAATCGGCCGCCGCCGCCACCACGACAATCGTGTAAGGCAACGCGTGCGCTTCATCCAGCACCGCAATGGTGCGCGCCACATCGGATTGTTTCTGGCCGATGGCAACGTAAATGCAATACAGCGGGCGGTAATTCTTGTCGCCGGTCTGCTGCGCCGCGAAGTTGAGCCGTGCGTTGTTGATGATGGTGTCAACGCCGATGGTCGTTTTGCCGGTCGAACGGTCGCCGATGATCAATTCGCGCTGGCCGCGGCCAATGGGAATCATCGCGTCAATGGCCATGATCCCGGTCTGGACCGGCTGGTTGACCGAACGGCGTTTGATGATGCCGGGCGCGATTTTTTCCACCGGATATTCCGTGGCCGACTTGACTGGGCCTTTGCCATCGAGCGGCTGGCCGAGCGCGTTGACGACACGGCCCAGCAATTCCCTGCCAACGGGCACCTGCAACAGCTTGCCGGTCGTGCGGACTTCGTCGCCTTCCTTGATCTTGGTAAAATCGCCCAGGATGATCGCGCCCACCTCAGTCTCTTCAAGGTTCAGCGCCAGACCGGCGATGCCGTGGCCGAAGTCGAGCATCTCGTTCAACATCGTGTCGGTCAGACCCTCGATCCGGGCCACACCGTCGCCGATTTCGCGCACGACGCCGACGTTCTGCTTCGCCGTCGCCAGTTTTGCGCCGGTGATCTGGGCTTCAATTTCCTGCAACAAGTCGCTCATAAATTCTCAATCCGATCCGCTTCGATTAAAATTGTTGTGCCA
The DNA here is from genome assembly GCA_963842445.1 of uncultured Verrucomicrobiae bacterium. Lineage (GTDB taxonomy): Bacteria > Verrucomicrobiota > Verrucomicrobiia > Limisphaerales > UBA11358 > UBA11358. The sequence goes on from CAWJHF010000016.1 coordinate 81,861, forward strand.
GTGCGTTTAACCGCGCAAGCACGCTGCCGTCGTAAAGGTCGCTGCCCGCCCGAATCCGCAGACCACCGATCAATGCCGGATTCTGGACAAATGAAATACCTGTTCCCGCCCCGTAATTTTTTTTTAACTGTTTCGTCACTTTCGCTTTCAAGTCGGGTGGCAACGGTGCCGTGCTTTCCACGCGCGCGGTCCGCCTTTCCAAATCCAGCTTCACGAGCCGCCGCAGGCGCGACAAAATTTCGACATAGCCGCGCGGCTTTCGCGCCAGCACCAATACCACAGCCTGCCGGACACGGTCCTCGTCCAAAAGTCCGTTGACCAGGCAACTGCGAAACAGCTCCCGGGCGCTGCGCTGGGCCTGCTTGGAAATTTTCATTTTTCTTCGGGAGGGACGGCGTGCCGCCGTCCCTAATTTTTTATGCTGGGACGCCGACACGGCGTCCCTCCCAATTATTTTTTCATGCAGCCAATTGCTTCGCCGTCTCCTCCGCCAGGCGGCGTTGATCGTCCGGTGTCAGGATTTTGCCGGTGACGGTTGCCGTGGTTTGCACAACCAGCCGTCCGACTTCGCTTTTCAATTCCGCCAGCATCCGTGCGTGATCCTGAGCGGCGGCCTCGCGCGCCTTAACCACAATTTGTTCGGCGGCGGCGACGGCCTTTTGCATTTCCACCTCGCGCACACGGGTGGCGGCGTTCCGCGCCTCTTCAATCAACTGGTTCGCCACGTCGCCCGCCTGGGCCAGGACGCGTTTGCGTTCGGCTTCGGTGTGCGCGAGTTCCGCCTTGATTTTTTCGGCGTTGGCCAGGCCTTCGGCGATTTTTTCACGGCGCACCTGCAGCATTGTGAAGATTGGCTTGTAGGCAAATCTCCACAACACGAAAAAGACGATTGAGAAGCTGATCAGTTGCGTGATCAGTATCCTCCAGTCAATTCCCAGTTCACTCATAAGCTGATTTATTTGATGAGGAACCAGGCGAATATCGCCCAAGCTTCGGCCAAGGCGATACCGATGAACATGAACATCAGGATTCGGCCGAACAGGGCCGGGTTGCGGCTCATGGCGATGAGGCCGCCTGCCGTGGCAATGCCAGTGGCAATGGCCGTTCCGGCAAAGGCCAAGCCAATGTGAACGTTGCCTGTCATTTCTGCGAGCATCATATACTTTCTTCTTTCTGGTTGTTTTGGTTGTCGCTCCGGCATCCAATGTCGGAACAAATTCAAAATTTAATGACCTTGTTCGTCATCCGGGTGCGCGCACATCGTGCCGACAAACGCCACGACCAGCAGGGCAAACACAAACGCCTGCACCAGGCAGACAAACGTTTCGTAACAATAAGCCGCAGTCGAAAGCACCACCGACGCCAGGAACGATTTAACATGAAACGTCATTTCCAGGATGGTTTCGCCGGCAAAAATGTTTCCGAAAAGCCGCATTGCCAGCGCCACCGGCCGCGCGAACAAAATCGAAACCAACTCCATTGCGCCGATGAAGATGAACAGCAACATAAATAAGGGATACAGCCATTTGTTCATTTTCATACTCACGCCGAAAATGTGTTTGATGAAGCCCCAGAAGCCGTTGTAACGGACAGCCCAGAAAAGGCTCATCACCAGAAAGATTCCCGCCATCGCCACGGTCAGGTTCGCATCCGTCGTCGGCGGGCGGAAAAACGGCCTCTGCACATGTTCAACCGCAAAGGGCAGCAGACTGTGTTGGACGGGGGTTCCGATCCCGATGCTGCCGACGCCCGGAATCAAATCCACATAATTGGACACGACAATGAAAATGAAAAACGTCGTGGCAAACGGAAAAACCCAGCGTGTGACCCGCGGATCCAAAATGTCGCCCATCAAACTTTCCCAACCCTCGACGAGCGCTTCAATCACGTTTTGCATTCCCGCCGGAATTTCCTTGATGTTTTTCCAGGTCGTCACGCGGACGATGACCAAGATAATCGCGGCCACAATCCACGTGCAAACAATTGAATTGGTGATGGGAAGCGAGATTTGTTTCGGCCACCAAGCGGCAAAAATCGAAGGAATGTTCTTTTGGGGTGGCGGGCCGATGTAAAAAAGCACCGGCGCGGCTTGGGGTGGAAGCGCTTCCTTTTCCGCCGCCGGCCCGGGTGCCGGCGGCGGCGCAGAAACACCTCGTGCCGGTTGAACGGCAGGGGCCGGCGCCGCTGGCGTCTGCGCCTTCAAACTCGACGCCGCCAACATTGTCAGCAAACCGCAGGCAAAAATGACTTTTATCAACCGCATCACTCTCAAAAAAAACCGCCTCAGACGACACAACTTCTGTCAGTGAAACTGACGTTGCGTCTGAAGCCGGACAATCATGCCAATCGTGAAAAGATTCACAAGCACTTTTTTGACGAAAATTAGCCGAAAATTACACTTTTCCCCTTCATTCATCGCGCCCAGTTTTGCCGCAATCTTTCCGGCGAGTTTCCCCCTTCGCGCAACGCCCGCAAGCTCAGGGCATCGTGCCGTTTGGCCAGCCGTTGACCCTTTTCATCCCGCATCAATGGGCAGTGAAAAAAATCCGGCGGGGTCAATTTCAACGTACGGTAAAGCAACAACTGCCGCGCCGTGCTTACCAGCAAATCCGCGCCGCGCACGACTTCGGTGATGCCCATTGCCGCGTCGTCAACCACGCAGGCGAGTTGATACGCCGGAACATCATCGTGCCGCCAGACCACGAAGTCGCCAAAATCCCTCCCCGCCACAAAGGTTTGCGGGCCGAAATTCCCGTCCGTGAACGAAATCGCCTCGCCGTCGGGAACGCGGAAGCGCCAGTTGAAACGAGTTGACGGTCGAGGGCGTAAAGCCCCGTGGTAGCCACGCCCCTTAACGAGGTTGAGGGTTGAGAGATTTTTATTGCGGCAGGTTCCCGGATAAATCACTTCGTCGTCGCCGGCATTGGGCGCACTGGCGGCATCGCGGATGTCCTTGCGCGAACAGGTGCAGGGATAAATGAATCCAGCGGTTTGGAGTTTTTCCAGCGCGGCACGGTAAAGATGAAAACGTTCGCTTTGGTTGTAAGGCGCAAAAGCCCCGCCACAGTCCGGTCCTTCCTGCCATTCGAAACCGAACCAGCGCAGGTCTTCGATCATTTGCGAAACGAACTCCAGTTTGAAACGCGTGGAGTCAATGTCTTCGTTCCGCAAAACCAGCGTGCCGCCGTTCGTCCGCGCGCGCTCCTGCGCCGTCCAAAACGTCCGCGCGTGGCCGAGATGCAACAAGCCCGTCGGCGACGGCGCGAGCCGGCCGCGATAAGCGGGGTTTGGCGGCTGGCGGCTGGCAGCTGGCGCATTGGCCGGATTCACGGCGGGAAATAAACAACGAAGCAACGAAGGAACAAAGTTTTCTTTTCCGCGCATCACGAAAAATTGTGATGGACTTTCGCCGCCGGAAAATTCAGCTTTGCGGCCATGCACCAGACCCATTTCACCAGAATGAAACTTCCGGCCCGGCTCGGCATTTTGCTGGTCGCCTTGGGCGTTACCACCCCCACCCTGTTCGCGCAAACGACCAATCCGGTCCCGGTTTTGCAAATCAAGGCCGACCAGGTCACGACCAAAGTCAGCCCTATGCTTTACGGCTTGATGACGGAGGAAATCAATTTTTCCTACGAAGGCGGGCTTTACGGCGAGCTGATTCGCAACCGCGCGTTCAAGGCGAATCCCACGAACGCGGTGTTTTGGAGCGCCGTTGGCAACGGGGTCATCTCGCTCGACACCAACCAGCCGTTGAACCCCGCGCTGAACGTGAGCCTGAAGTTGGATGCCAGCAAGGCCGCAAAAAATTCCCCGGCGGGAATCGCCAATGGCGGTTACTGGGGAATTCCCGTCCGTCCGGACACGACTTATCACGCGTCGTTTTACACCCGGGGCAAGGGTTTCACCGGACCGCTGACCGTCGCCCTCACCAGTACGAACGGTGAAACGGTTTTTGCCAGCGCGGAGGTCCCGAAGATTACCAAACAATGGCGGAAGTATGAGGTGACGCTGACGACCGGCGGGGTCGCACCGTCAAAAGACAACCGGCTGGTCATCTCGACAACCAAACACGGCACGATCTGGTTCAGCCAGGTTTCGCTGTTTCCGCCGACGTTCAACAACCGCGCCAATGGCAATCGGCCCGACCTCATGCAATTGCTCGCGGACCTGCAGCCGAAATTCCTCCGCTTCCCCGGCGGCAATTATCTGGAAGGCGATTACATCAACGAGCGTTTTGATTGGAAGAAAACCATCGGCGACATTTCGCAGCGGCCCGGCCACCGCAGCCCGTGGAATTATTGGTCCACGGACGGCTTCGGCCTGATGGAATATCTGAATTGGTGCGAAGACCTGCACATGGAGCCGTTGCTCGCGGTGTTCGCCGGTTACGCGTTGAAACACGATTACGTCAAACCCGGCCCCGACCTTGAACCTTACGTCCAAGACGCGCTGGACGAAATCGAATACGTCACCGGCGATACCAACACCACCTGGGGTGCGCAACGGGCGAAGGACGGGCATCCCGCGCCATTCCAACTGACTTACGTTGAAGTGGGCAATGAAGATTGGTTCGACCGCTCCGGCAGTTATGACGGACGCTTCACTCAATTTTGCAACGCCATTAAAGCTAAATATCCGCAACTGCAAGTCATCTCCACTGTGGGCAACGATCGCCCTGAATCCCAACGCGTGCACAGCAGCACGCCGGATTTGGCTGACGAACATTATTACCGCTCGCAGGAGCAGATGGAATCGCAGTCGCATATTTATGACACGCGCAGTCGCGACGGCAAAACCAAGGTCTTCGTCGGCGAATGGGCCACGCGCGTCGGCCGCCCCACGCCCAATATGGCGGGCGCGCTCGGCGACGCCGCATGGATGTGCTGCATGGAACGCAACTCCGACCTCGTCCTCCTGGAATCGTATGCGCCGCTCTTCGTCAACGTCAGCGACCTCAGCCGGGGCGGCTCGATGCAATGGCCCAGCGACCTCATCGGCTACGACGCCCTCACCAGCTACGGCTCGCCGTCTTATTACGCGCAAAAAATGTTCAGCACGCATCACGGCGATGTTGTGCTGGCGACCGATTCACAGGACATTCCGACCTACACTTGGCAGCCGCCAGTGCGCACCCGCAACGGGGTTCCACAGGGGGAGCGCCCGGCGCCGCAGGAAGTGCCGTCGCTTTTCTACGACGCCACGCGCGACAGCCAGAGCGGAATCGTTTATCTCAAAGTCGTCAACCGCCAAAGCACGGCGCAGACGGTTCATGTTCAAATCAGCGGAACCACCGCCGTCGAAGTCCAAGGCACGGCCACCGTGTTGAAAGCGGACAAACCGGACGACACCAATTCCATCAAGGAACCGACCAGGATTGTTCCGGTCCCGGAAAAAGTGGACGGGCTGGGAACGGACTTCACCCGCGAATTCCCACCCTACTCTATCACGATTTTGGAATTGAAGACAAAGTAATTGAACGTGTAGCAGCCGACGTAAGTCCGCCCCAACTAAAAATTGAGCCGACTTACGTCGGCTGCTGTAAATCAAAATGGCTCGTTTGGATTTGCCGCCAGCCATCCGGCCAACCCTGGCAGTGGTGTTGACAAAATTTTTTGCGCCCTGGCAATGTCCAGCGACGTGTCCAGCGCACGGGGCGGGCCGGGGAAATCCCTGGCTGAACCCGGTTTGATTTTTCCCGCCAACTCCGGCCGGCGTCTGACGAGCAACTGGCCGATCTGCCACCGCGAAAGCCGCTCCGCTCCAGCAACATGAAAAATTCCCGTGCAGTTTTTTTGCGCCAATTCCCAGACCGCGCGAGCGGTTTCAAACGCTGGAATCGGACAGCGAAATTCGTCCGTGAACAGGGTCATCTCCCGCCCCGCTTGCAACGCCAGCCGCAACTGCTCGTTGAAGCCGCGGTCACCCGTGCGGGAAACGCCTGCATTGAGTGATGGGCGCACGACCAAATGACGCGGATTTTTCAAAACGATTTCCTCGGCGGCGGCCTTGGTTTCACCGTAAAAATGCAACGGATTCGCCGCGTCGGTCTCGACATAATTTCCCTTGCGCCCGTCGAAAACCAAATCCGTGGAAAAGAAAACGAGTTGAATTTCCGCCGCCAGCTCCGCGAGCAATCTTGTGACTTCAACGTTCACCCGCCGTGCCAGTGCGGGATTTGCCTGCGCCTCAGTGACAGTACTGATGGCGGCGCAATGAATGACGAGTTGTGGTTTGTCTTTCTGGAATTCACGGCCAACGGCGGCAAAATCGAGCAGGTCAAGCCGATCGCGCATCAATGCCCGCACGCGCCAGCACGGTGCGAATTGCGGCGCGGTCTGGACGAGATAATTTCCGATGAGTCCGTTCGCGCCAGTGACCCAGGCGAGAGGTTTTGGAGCCGCGTTAGTCAATCAAGCGTTTGGTAAGCCCACCGTAGGCATCAATCCGGCGGTCGCGCAGGAACGGCCAGTGCGTGCGCGTCGTGTCCACATTGGCGAGGTCAACGGGCACGATTAAAATTTCTTCCTTGTTGGCCGATGCTTTGGCAAGGACCTCGCCGGAGGTTCCGGCCACGAAACTCTGTCCCCAGAATTCAATGCCGTCGCCTTTCACGCCGGCGAGGACTTCGTGCCCGACGCGATTGACAACGGCAACGTAACAGCCGTTGGCGACCGCATGGCTGCGCTGGACGGTTTCCCAAGAGTCGTGCTGGCGTTCGCCATATTTTTTCTTTTCGCCGGGATGCCAGCCGATGGCGGTCGGGTAAAACAGGATTTGCGCGCCTTGCAACGCGGTCAGCCGCGCGGCCTCGGGATACCACTGGTCCCAGCAAATCAGCACGCCGATTTTGCCGTGACGCGTCAGCCACGCCTTGAAGCCGAGATCGCCGGGCGTGAAATAAAATTTTTCGTGGTAAAGCGGGTCGTCGGGAATGTGCATCTTGCGGTAGATGCCGAGCAGCGAACCGTCGGCATCAATGACGGCGGCGGTGTTGTGATAAACGCCGGCGGTGCGCCTTTCAAAGAGCGACGCGATGACAACAACCCGGTGTTTCTTGGCGAGTTTGCAGAAGGCATCGGTGCCGGGGCCGGGAATTTCTTCAGCAAGTTTGAAGTTATCGAAGTCTTCGCTCTGGCAAAAATACTGCGAGCGGAAGAGTTCCTGGGTGCAGATGATTTGCGCACCGCGTTCGGCCGCGCGTTCGGCCAGGGCGAGGGTTTTCTTTAGGTTCGCGTCGGGTTTCGCCGGGCAGGCGGTTTGGATAAGCCCAAGTTTCACGACCCGGGCGGAGGCGCGTTTCATGGAAGTCACTTTTTGGCGCGACGGAGCCGGGCGGTGTGTTCGAGAATTTGGGTGCTGCCACGGGAGTCGAACTCCTTCGCGGCCGGTGGTTCGTTTTGCCCGAAGAGTTCGCGGATGAACTTGCCGAGCGTCTCGTTCGTCGGGCCGTAGCCGCCGCGATAGATGTAGTATTCGAGGTCATACATCAATTCATCGGCCGTGGCATAACGGTGGGACAGGTCGCGCGCGAGGCAATGATGCAAAATGTCGTTGAGCGGGTCGTCAATGCGCGAGTCCAGGGCGCGGAAATCCGGGATCGGCTGATTCAGGATGCGCTGGCGCGATTCCTCGGGGGTCACGCCTTTGAACAAATTCCGGTCGAGCAACAAATGCGCCAGCACGACGCCGGCGGAAAAAAGGTCGGAGCGTTTGTCGGTCACTTGAAAATCCGCCTGTTCGGGACTCATGTAATCGGCCTTGCCCGCGACCACCTCGCCTTCCTGGTCGGTCAAAAAGCCGCGCGCCTTGGCGATGCCGAAATCGCTGAGCTTCACGTCGCCTTCAAAGGCGATCATGATGTTTTTGAAACTCACGTCGCGGTGAACGATGCCGAGCGGCCGGCCGTTCTTGTCGGTTTTGGCGTGCGCGTAGGCCAGCCCGCGCGCGACGCGGCTGGTGATGAACACGGCCAGTTCCTTCGGCAGCTTTCGGCGTTTGTCGGTCAGTTGCTGGGTGAACTGCTCCAGATTGGCGCCGCGAATCAATTCCATGCAGATGAAACAAACGCCGTTGGCCTCGCCGAGATGGTAGGTCTGGACGATGTTGGTGTGGATCAAATCGGCGACGAGCTTGGCCTCGCCAATGAAATTCTCGATGAACATCTTCTGGCTGGCGAAGTTGGGGCGGATGATTTTGATCGCCACGCGCTTGACGAAATTACGCGCGCCGTGCTGTTCCGCCTCATAAACGATGCCCATGCCGCCCTCAAAAATCTTGCGGACGATTTCGTAGCGGAACTCACTTTGGATCGTGAAGAGTGCCACGCGGGGATGGTGTGGATTCGCCCCGCGAAGTCAAGTCCGGCGCTGGCCGGGCCAAAAGTGAGCCTGCAATTTTTTTGGTTTTTTTGCTTGCGCCGCGCGTTCAAAAACCCTTAATTCACGCCGAGTCACATGACTGTTTAACCAAAAGAACAACATAAACAACACCAACAGGAAGGACACCGATACTATGGCAAAAGCTATCTCGAAAGCCCAACTCGCCGCCGCGATTGCTGAAAAGGCTGAAATCTCCAAGAAGCAAGCGACGGAAATCCTCGACCACATCGCCTCTCTTGCCTACAAGCACGCGAAGGACACCTTCACGCTGCCGGGCATTGGCAAGCTCGTGCTTCGCAACCGCGCCGCGCGTCTGGGCCGCAACCCCAAGACCGGCGAAACCATCCAGATCCCGGCCAAGCGCGTCGTCAAATTCCGCGTCGCTAAAGCCGCGAAGGAGGCCATCCTCGGCGGCTAGCCAATCACGCTTTTCCCAAAGGCACTCCGGGAATCGGAGTGCCTTTTTTGTTTTTCATCCGTGTCAATCCGTGTTCATCTGTGTTTAAATTAAATTGAACCCATGAAACCCCGTGTCCGTTTCGCCCCTTCGCCGACCGGTTTCCTGCACATCGGCGGCGCGCGCACCGCGCTCTTCAACTGGCTTTACGCCCGCCACACCGGCGGCACATTCATCCTCCGCATCGAGGACACCGACGCCGCGCGCAATTCGCAGGAGGCCGTGGATGTCATCCTCAACGGCCTGCGCTGGCTCGGTCTCGATTGGGATGAAGGTCCGCTTACCGGCGACGCCACTGGCCAGGGCAAGGGCGGCTGTGGTCCGTATTTCCAAAGCCAGCGAAAGGAAAATTATCAGCGCCGCGTCGAGGCGCTGCTGTCCCGCGGCCTCGCCTACGAACACGAAGGCGCGGTCAAATTCAAAATGACCCGCGAGCCGGTCACGATTCACGACCTCGTCGTCGGCAACGTCGTCCGCAAATTGACCAACCGCGAGGAACAGGACCCGGACTTCGTAATTCGGCGCTCGGACGGACAGCCGGTGTTTCATCTTGTGAACGTGGTTGATGATCTGGAGATGGACATCACCCACGTCATCCGCGGCGAAGACCATTTGAGCAACACGCCCCGGCACATCGCGCTCTTCCGCGCGTTTGGCGTAAGCCCACCACATTACGCCCACATCCCGCTCATCCTGAACCTCGACGGCTCGAAGATGAGCAAACGCGACAAGGGCGCTTCGCTGGCGACCTACCTCGAAGAGGGATTTTTGCCCGAAGCCGTGGTGAATTATCTGTGCCTGCTCGGCTGGTCGCCCAAGGACAACCGCGAAAAATTGTCGCGCGCGGATGTCATCGAACTCTTCGATTTGCCGCAAATCCTCCGCCATAACGCGCGGTTCGACTACGAAAAACTGCTTTGGTTGCAGGGCGAATACGCCCGTGAACTCGGCGACGACCGGTTTTACGAACTGGCCGTCCACGCCTTCGCCAAGGCGCGGATTGACACGAACAAATATCCCCTGCCCTACGTCAAGGCCGCGCTCGACACCTGCAAAGGCAAGTTCAAGATGTTCAGCGAGCTGCCCGCCTACGCCGGATTTTATTTCACCGACAAGATCGAATACGACGCCGAGGCCGCGAAAAAGGATTTCGTGCCCGAAAACAAATCGAGCCTGGAGAAACTCCGCGATGCTTTTGCCAGCCTTGCCACGTTCGACGCCGCCCGCTTGGAAACTGCGTTGAAAGCCACCGCCGCCGAACTGGGCGTAAAAGCCGGCGTGCTGGTGCATCCGTGCCGGCTGGCCGTCACGGGCAAACCCGCCGGTCCCAGCCTGTATCACCTGCTCGAAGTGCTCGGCAAAGAAAAAGTGATGCAGCGGATTGAAAAGGCACTCGCAAGGTTTGGATAAATGTCATTTTTAGAAACAGTAAAAGGAAAAATCGGCAGCGAACTCTACTCGCGCTTGGAAAAAGAAGCCGAAAAGGAAATCGCCGCAGCGATTCAAATGCCTTTGAAGGATCAATATGGGCAAGACCAATATTATCGGCCAAGATTTTTCCAACTGACAAATTTGTTAAATGAATGTCAGCGTTTTGAAAAACTTGGATTAAAAATATCACCCGCTGACGTAATTAGCATTTTGTTCAAATGCAAACTGCTCTTCGCCGCGCAAAGCGAGGATGAATATGCTGACCGTCGCAAGCACACCTACGGTGGCATCCCGCCGGAGAAATAAAAGGCATTCTTGACGCGCATCTCTCGTCACAGGAAGAAACCATCTTCGGCGGATTCCTCGAGGGACTCGCCGTTTTCATTTGCGGACGAGTTTTCGCCGGCAAAAAATCGGCAGCGGAGGGCATTGATCTCGAATTTGAGCGTGATGGAATTTCTCCCGAAAGCTGCGGCGACGCGCGGCGTTCTAAAAATTGTCGCGGAGCGACCCCGGAAATTAGCCAGCTACGAAGTGGCTGGCACCGTGGCAAACATCTTCAAGCGTCCTGAAGGGACGCCGGATTTCCCACCGTCCTTTCAGGACGTTTCATTTTTCGAACCACAAACCCGGCACGTTGTGCCGGGCTAATTTCCATCGTCGCTCCGCGACAAAAAATCCGTCTTAATTCGTGAAACCGTGTCTCTCCGAAAACTTCAATGTCGCGCCTAAAAAACTTTCCGATAACCTCCCGCCCGTGCTGAACCCGTTCATCCATTGGATTGAAGCCAAAGGCCCTTATGCGCCGTGGCTGTTTCTGGCGTTGTTCATCGTCGCGTCGCTCCTGATGATCTGGCGGCTCGAAGTTTTGAGCGCCAAGGGCTTCGAAGGCACGGTGCTCGGCACGCTCGTCATGCCGTATTGCACCGGCATGGGCAATCTCATCTTCGCCTTCATCCTCGGTCGCAACGGCGGCTCCGGCGCGGATGTAATGGTCAATTCGCTCGTCAACAACGTCACCAATATGACGCTCGTGCTCGGTTTGCCCGCAATTATCTGGGGAATGAAGATTCTCCCGTCGCAAAAGAAAAAAAGCAAAACCGGCGGTAAAACGCACGAACTGAACCGGCTTTCGTCGTTGCTGACGCTCACCGCCATTTTATTTTTCACGGGCGTGGTCTGGACGATGGGCCGCAAGGGGCGGATTGATTTCAACGACGGTCTGGTTTTGGTCGGACTGTTTTTATTCTGGCAATGCTTTCACGTATTCGACGTTCTCAAAAACAATGTCCGCCAGGGCAAATCCTTGAGTTGGACGCTGCCGTTTGACTTGGCGCTGCTCGCCATCGGCGCGTATGGCATTTATGTCAGTACCGACTGGCTGGTGGCCTGGGTTTCCCACATTCACACCGGCTTCATCAGTGCGACATACCTCGGCTGGCTCAGCGGCTGGCTGATGGTGCTGCCGAACGCGGTCCTGGCGTTTTATTACGGCTGGTGCAAACAGCCGGAGACGGTCTATGCCTCGCAAGTCGGCGATGCGCACGTGTCCATCCCGCTGTGCGTCGGCATTTACGCGCTGTATCACACGATGGATGTGCCGCCGTTTTTCCACACGGGAATGTTCATCCTCCTCGGCGCGACGCTGGTGCATTTCTTTTTCATCGCCCTGTTTGGACGACTGCCGCGTTTCATCGGCGCGGTGCTGGTCGCCGCTTACGGATATTTTCTCTGGAAAGGTTTGCTCGGCTGAAAATTTCCGGCTCGCGAGGATCAGCCTTCGCCAAGCTACGGCACGACAGGCGCTCGCCCCACCATGTCAGGGCCTTTTGAAAAGCTGCGTGTCACTGGAGAGGACCACCGGGTGGACGCGGACCTTGTCGGCCAGTTCCGCGAACGGCACCTGCGCCTCCAGCCAGCGGGGGTTTTTGGTGATGGCATCCATGGATTCATGTGTGTTGTTGCAAATCAGGTAAACACCCATACCCAGCACCAAAAACGACTCAAAACCTGTGCCGATGCCATGTCGCGCAAATTCAAAATCACCGGCACCATACTGTCCTCCGACCAGTTCCGTGCGCAACGTGCCCAAATCCCTGGCGAAGTTTTTGAGAAAATCATCGTTGCGCGGGCCGATGTAAGTCAGAATGCGCGCCTTGTTTTGCACCAGCGAGACAATGGCCCACTCGTCAAAAACAACGCCGCCATAACGCGCGTTCATCTGGCTCGCGCAGTTTTTAATCTGGCTCTTGATTTCGTCCAATGTCATGACGCAACCCAAAAAAGCAATTTTACTGCCATGAAACAAGGCAATTCCAGCCTCCCACGGCACCGTTAATTTTGAGAGTGCGCCCGTCTCCGCAAATTCATAGCGTTTTCAAAAATGCAACCGCCAGCCTCGTCCCAAAATCAGCCAGCGCCCGACTCCGGTGGAAAAATAACGGCCTGCGTTCATTGGCTGCTCACGACCCTGGTGGCGGTGTGTTTTGCGGCCGTGTTCGTCATGCTTTGGCCCTCCGCCAACCTGTCGGACAAACCGGAATGGCCGAGTGCACTGCTGCTTTCGCTGGCAACGGCAAGCACCATCGTCACACTGTTGCGGCGGCTGCCTATGCAAAATGTTTTGTGGGCAGTGCTGATCATCGCGGTTGTTGGCGGCGTGGCGCACGCGCTCGGCGCGATTACCGACATGCCTTTCGGCCCATTTATGTTCGGGCCGGAAGCGGGACCGAAACTTTTCAAAACCCTGCCGTGGGCGGTGCCGCTGCTCTGGGTCTTCGCGATTTTGAATTCGCGCGGCGTGGCGCGATTGATTTTGCGTCCGTGGCGGAAGACCAAGACTTATGGCTTTTGGGTCATTGGCTTCACAACCGTGTTGGTGATGCTGTTTGATTTCGCCTTCGATCCGTTCGCTTCGCGCGTGAACCATTACTGGCTTTGGACACCGACACAATTTCCGGTCACCTGGCAGGGCGCGCCACTGGTGAATTTCCTCAGTTGGGCGGTCGTGTCGCTGCTCATTCTGGCGTTCGTCACTCCCCTGTTGATCAACAAACGGCCGCAGGGAAAAAGTTCGCCGGATTACCATCCGCTCGGCCTCTGGCTGGGCGCGTTGCTGCTTTTTGCGGGCGCGGCGGTTTTGAAGGGCCTTTGGCCGGCGGCAGCAGTGGACGCCGGCATCGGTGTGGTCACGGCTGTTTTTGCGATTCGCGGCGCCTGGTGGTAAAGGTCGTGTCTTCCAATTCTTTCCGTCTGGTGATTTTGAACCGCGCCACGCGCGGACCGTCCATTTCTTCAACGCGCAATTCGCACGCGCCGAGGGTCAACGTGTCACCGGCCTTGGGAAAACCGCCGAGTCTTCGCGTGATCCAGCCGCTCGCGGTCGCAGCGCCCTCCCCGCGCCCGATTTCGCCGACGAGTTTTTCCAATTCGTGCAACGGCAGCGCGCCGGAAGCTTCCCAGACGTTTTCATTCACGCGCGTCAACTCCGGTTTCTCCTCGTCGAACTCGTCCTGAATCTGCCCGACGAGTTCTTCAAGCACGTTTTCGAGCGTCACAATGCCGAGCGTGCCGCCGAATTCATCCACGACAATGGCGAAGTGCAGCTTCCGTTCGAGAAACAATTGGAGCAATTTTTCCAGCCGCCCGGTTTCAGGCACATAAACCAGCTTGTGCGCCACCGGCAGCAAATCCGCCGCCGTGCGCGCCTGGCCGCTTCGCAGGACGGGATAAAGGTCCTTGATGTGGACGACGCCGCGCGTCCGGTCCAAATCGCCGCCTTCGCACAGGGGAAAGCGTGAATAGCGCGTCTTCTCCGCGAGGGCGAGGCAATCCGCGAGACTCGCCTCGGTGTTGAACGCGGCGATTTCGTGGCGCGGACGCATGACCTCGCGCGCGACGCGCCGGCGTAAATCGAGCGCGTTCAACACGATGTTGCGTCCGAACGTCATTCTGCCTTGCGAGGCCGACGCGAGCGCAAGTCGCAATTCCTCCTCCGACTGCGCGCCACTGACTTCCGCGTCGGGTTCGATTCCCATTTGACGCAACAGCCCGCGCGCCGCGAGGTTCAGCAGCCGGTTGAAAGGATAAAACGCGAGATAAAACCAGTGCAGCGGACGTGCCGCCCAAAGCGCGATCGGCAGCGTTTTTTGAATCGTCAGCCACTTGGGCGCCAGTTCGCCCACCACAATGCTCAGAAAAGTCAGCACGCTGAAACCGATGACGAAAGAGATCGAATGCAGCATTGCCTGGGATTTCACGCCCAACAAATCGAGCGCGGGCGAAAGCAATGAAGCGAAGACGGGCTGGCCCATCCAGCCCAGGCCGAGGCTGGCCATTGTGATGCCGAGTTGTGTCGCGCTGAGGTAGGAATTCAGATTGCGGACGATGTGCCGCGCCATTTTCGCGCGTCGCTGGCCCCTGGCCACCAGCGCATCCAATTGTGTTTCACGGACACGGACCAGCGCAAACTCGGCAGCGACAAAAAACCCGTTCAGCAGCACGAGCACAAACACCGCCAGGATTTTCAACGCGATCAATATGACGGCATCCCAGTTCATAAATCAATCGTCCTCGTCCTCGCAATCGTAATCGAAAATCTTCGAGGACGAGAACGAGAACGAGGAGGAAACGGCTTTCATAGTTTCACCTCGCCGAACATCACCTTTAAAATATCTTCCAGGCTCACGATGCCGATTTCGCTGCGGTCGCGTCCCAGCACAATCGCCAGCCGGTGGCCGGCGCGTTGCATCAGACGCAACGCGATTTCCAGCCGCATCCCCTCGTCCACAAAGAGCGCCGGGGCCATGTACGCCGACGCAGATTTTTCCAGATCGAGATCACCTCGGAACAACACCACATCCAGCGCCAGCAAACCGGCGACACGGCGCCGGCCATCGCGCGTTTCCCAGACCGGCAGGCGCGAAAGTTTCTTTTCGCGCGCCAGCGCCAGCACGTCGCGAATCGGCGCTTGCGCCTCGACCGCCACCGTCTGCGCCAGCGGCGTGGCAATCTGGCGGACGGTGAAATTCTGCAGGTCGAGCACGCGGTTGACCATCGCGCGCTCCTCGCTCGTGAGCGCCTGCGCGGATTCCTGCATGACGGCGCGCATTTCCTCGCGGTTGCCGAACAGCCGCCCCGTGAACGCGCGCCCGCCCGTCCAACTCAACAAGGCCGTGGACGCCGCCTTGACCAGCCAGACGAGCGGGCGCAGCACAACATGGACGGGCCGGAACACGTTGGCCATGGCAAGGCACAGTTGGTTGGGATGCGCGCGAAACAACATTTTCGGCAGCAGATCGAACAGCGCGTAAAACAAAAACACCGCCACCGCAAAAATGACGACGATCAAGGCGTGATGCCACACCAGCCACCCGTGCAATTCCACGATGACCCAGCCGAGGATGAGAAAATTGGCCAGCGTGTTGCCAACTAGGATCGTCCACAGAAAATTTTCGGGATTTTCGAGAAAACCATGAAGCAGTTTTGCCGAGGGCCGCCCCGCGCGCGCCAGCCGCCGCACGCGCAGCCGGCTCAACGCGAACACGCCCGCCTCCATGCCCGAAAGCAGGAACGACATCGCCAGACAGCCCGCCAGGCCGAGCCAGTTGAGTACCGTAATGTTCATTTCATTTCACCTGTTGCACGAGCAATTCACGCACGCGCCGTTCGTCGGCCACGTGCGCCGTAAGCTTCAAGCCGCGAAACGCCGCCGACTGGCCGGCTTCGGGCACCACGCCAAGCAAATGCGCCAGCAACCCACCCATCGTTTCGACTTCGGGCACATCGCCGAGCGGCGGAAATTCACGGCGGAAATCGTCCAGCCGCATGGTGCCGTTCACACGCCAGCGGCCGGGCGCGAGTTTTTCCATGATGAAACCCTCCGGTCTCACCTCCGCGCGAATCTTGCCAACCAGTTCGCCCAAAATGTCCTCCATCGTGACCAGCCCGGCCGTGCCGCCGAATTCATCGAGCACGATGGCCAGACCGCGCTGTTGTTTCTGCAAACTTTTGAAAAGCTGGAGCAGGTTCATCGTCTCCGGCACGAACGACGGAAATTCAATCGCGTCGGCCAGGTCAATTTTGGGGTCCAGCAACAGCGCCCGCGCGTTCAAAATGCCGACGATGGTGTCCGGCGTTTCATCGTAAATCGGCAGGCGGCGGTGCTTGAATTCGCGCGCGGCGGCGAGCATTTCCTCAACCGGGGCATCATCCGATATGGATGCCATGCCGGCGCGCGGACGCATCACTTCGCGCACCGTGCGCTGGTCGAGACTGATGATTTGCAGGATGATTTCCTTTTCCGCCTCGGCCAAGGTGCCCTGCTGGTAGGCCATTTCGAGCAGTTCCTGGTATTCCGCATCAGTCAACGCCGCCGGTGGCACGAGGAATTTAGGCGCGGCCATTTTCAAAACGCCCTCGTTCAACTTCTGCGCCACCCAACCCAATGGCGTCGTGACCTTCACAAACAACAACAGCGGCCAGCTCACACGCAAAGCCCACCGCTCCGGCTGTCGCACGGCCAGCGTCTTGGGAAAAACCTCGCAACCGAGGAGCACCAGCGCAAACAGCGCGACGACGGTCAGCAACAAGGGCCATTCGCCACTGAACACCTGGCGCAAAGCGACGGCGAGCATGGCGGCATTGGCGAAGGTGTTGCCGAGCACCATGGCCGCCAGTAAATCCTGCGGCTGTTCGAGGAGCCGGGTGATGATGCGGCCGGCGCGCGGGTGGCGCTCGGCCAGTTGCTGCGCCTGCCATTTGCTCAGGGAAAGCAGCGCCGTTTCCGCCAGCGCGAAAAAGAAACTCGCGCCCGCGAAGATCAAAATCGCCGCCATCGCCACCAACGCCGTCCCCATGCACGCAGTGTGACGGAAATCGGGCGCTGAAAAAAGAGAAATGAAAGAAGCACCAAGCACCAACATCCAAGCTCCAGAGAAGCTTCAAATCTAAAACATCAATTTACAGTGGGACTGATTTGGCATTTGGTTCTTGGAATTTCTCTGAAGCTTGGTTCTTGGAATTTGGAGCTTTTATTCAGCCCTCCAACACCGCCGTCACCGCTGCGTAATTTTGCGTGTGACTCAGGCTGACGAGCAATTGTTTCGCGCCGCGCGATTTGAACAAATCCTTGCCCTTGCCGTGCAGAACGACGAACGGTTCGCCGGATTCCTTGCGCCGAATTTCCATGTCCTGCCAGCCGAGTTGCGCGCCGATGCCGGTACCGAACGCCTTGGAAATCGCTTCCTTGGCCGCAAACCGCGCCGCAAGAAACGGCGCGGGATTTTTGTGCGACAGGCAATACGCGATTTCGTCCGGCAACAGAATCCGGTTCACAAACCGCTCGCCGAATTTTCCGTAAGACGCTGCAATCCGCGCCACTTCGATGATGTCAATGCCGACGCCCAAGATCATTTGTGATTTACGATTCCCGATTTGCGATGGACGCGCAAGCAAACTCGGCTGGACAAAAATGCGACGCGATTGAGTCTCAAACAATCCTAAAAAACAGCCCACGCTGGTCGCGGGCAAGAAGCCAAATGGGAAATCCCAAATTAACGGTTTTCATGCTGTGAATAATTTGTGCTTGACAGGTCTGCGGACATCATCGTAACGTCACTCCAGAAAATGACGGCAAATGAATTGTCATCAAAAACGAAAGACAAACTATGCATCATGTTGGTTTTGTCGTGGGCGAAAAAGGTGAAATGAAACCGCGAAGACAGGCGGAAAGTCTTTAGCCCGCGGTTCGCTGCCCATCCCTCAAAAACGGACCCGCATCAAAATCCGTCAACCAAATCCCCGACCCGAACGCCAAGTGCCTTGTGAAACCAAAACATTTGCTGTTGATTTTGACCGCTTGGGGCAGCCTGTTCAGTGCTCTGAATCCCGTTAACGCTCAAATTTGGACGCAGACCACCGCGCCCATTTTGCAATATCCCCCCTACGGAATTTGGCAATACATCGCTTCGTCAGCGGATGGGACCCAATTGTTTGCAGTGTATGGAGGCGGAAACGGAGCAGACGAGCCAATCTTTACTTCGACCAATTCAGGATTGACTTGGATATCGAACAACATCATTCCCTGGATCAATATTACATCCGTCGCTTCTTCGGCTGATGGAAAGATATTGGTGGGGGTTGGTTATAATTCCGATAGCGTGCCTCCATCTCCGATAACTTATGCATTGACGAATAGCGGTCTGGCCTGGACATTATACAGTCCTGGTTCAGCCATTATGACTAGCATAGCCTCGTCTGCAGATGGAAGCAGACTAGTAGCAGCGGCAAATTTTGAGAATTTGGGTGGTTACTGTTATTACTCGACGAATTTAGGAGCCAACTGGAGTTTCATCAACAGTCTACCTTTCTCATATTGGAATTCAATTGCCTGCTCTGCCGATGGAACAAAACTGTGTGCTGTAATAAACAGGGATAACCCTACGGTTTATGTTTCGACCAATTCAGGATTGTCTTGGACGAACGTAATCGTGGGTGGTCAGCCAGGGGCCGTGGTTGCCGTGTCAGCAGATGGGAGTAAATTCATGCTTCTTACAGAATATGAGTTTAATGCGTCAACAAATAGTGGCGACACTTGGATGCATTATCCTAACTCCCTTTATGCTCGCTTTTGTCCTTTGGCTTCTTCAGCGGATGGGAATAAATTGGTCACGGGTGTTTCTGGTGTCATTTACACCTCGACAAATGGTGGTGCTAATTGGTTTTCCAACAGCGCGCCAAACACGACATGGAATTCAGTCGCATCATCGGCTGATGGAAGTGAATTATTTGCGGTATCCAGTAATGGGATTTACACATTGCAAGTGGCTCCAATGCCGCAATTGAATATTAACCCTTCGAGCGGCAACCTCGCCCTTTCTTGGATTGTTCCTTCAACAAATTTCGTCTTGCAGCAAAACTTGGATTTGACCACGACGAATTGGACATACGTGACCGACACGCCCACGCTCAATCTTTCCAGCCTGCAATATCAAGTCAGCATTTTACCAACTAACAGTAGTGCTTTTTATCGTCTGGCGACTCCCTGATTATGAATTTAAATCGCTTTCCAACAAATCGCCACCAGCGCGGCTGAGTTTTTTACGATTGTCTACATGAGCATTTGTTGATATGAAGACAACTTGGGCAAAGCGAGTCCAAGAAGGTCAACGAGGGTAAGAGGGTGGGGGGCGAAAAACTTCAGCCAACATATTTTTTACCACCTAAAAACAAACCATTTCAGACACCTCTACCTATTTCTTCAACCAACCTGAGTTTTGGGTTTTACTTGGTTACAGGGTTGTTGTTTGTCAGGTTTGTCGGGTTTCGTCGGTTGGGGTGGATTGGATGGTATTGTCGGATTCAACAGGCTCACCGCATTTGCATGCTGGCCACTAGCGACACCGTTCACTTGTGCCGTCAAAAGCCGTTCATATCCAAGCATCCGAAGACAGTGCTTGGAAGTTGCAAAGAGCATGGCGGACGGACGCGAAGGGGCGTGTAGTTGAGGAGTATCCCGTTCCGTAGGATTTTCTCATCCGCGATACTTTTTCATCAGCACCAGCATTTCCTTGACGGCCTTTTCCAGACCGGCGCTCACCGCGCGGCTGATGATGCTGTGGCCGATGTTCAATTCCACCAGATGCGGCACGCGAAGCAGCAATGGCAGATTTTCGTAATTCAATCCGTGTCCGGCATTTACCTTCAAACCAAGCGCGTGCGCCTGCTTTGCGCCGGAAATCAACCGCTGCAATTCAGAATCCTTTGGACTGCGCCGACGTGTCGGCGCTTTCGAAAGCGGTGACACGTCACCGCACTCCCAAAACTCTTCTGCAAACGCGCCGGTATGCAGTTCAATGAACTGGCTGCCGACGCGCGCACTGGCCTCAATCTGCCTTTCATCCGGCGCGATGAACAAACTCACTTCGATGCCTGCGTCGTTCATTTTCTTTCGTGTCTCGGTCAAGTGTTTTTCAGCGGTGACAACGTCGAGTCCACCTTCGGTCGTCACTTCCAGCCGCCGTTCGGGCACGATGCAGACGATGTCCGGCTTTAATTTCAGCGCGATGCCGATGATTTCCGGCACCACCGCCATCTCCAGGTTCAGCCGGGTCTTGACGATTTCGCGCAGTTTCCAGACATCGCGGTCCTGGATGTGGCGGCGGTCTTCGCGCAGGTGCGCGGTGATGCCGTGCGCGCCGACGGCCTCGCAAATCCGCGCCGCCGCCACCGGGTCCGGCTCGCCGAAACCGCGCCCACGATACCGCGCCTCGCGGAGCGTGGCGACGTGGTCAATGTTGACGCCGAGCTTGAGCATGGTCAATGCGCCAACGCCGGCGATGCAGGCGCAGGTTTGGCGGGTACACCAGGTATTTGTGGCGGCGGCGCGGCCTTGGCCGCCATTGCAACCGCCAGCACCGCAAAAAACGACATGGTCAAAAATCTATTCACTAAGGGGCTTTCTGTGCCAAACGCAACGCCGCTTGGCAAACTCAATTATGATTCTGATTGCCGCACGCGTTGAATCCGGTTTTCATTCCACGTGCTCCAACTGCGCGCTTTTTGCAAATTCTGGCTGCCGGTGCTGATCTGGATGGCGTTGATTTTCACGGCGTCGAGCGACAAGCATTCCGCTGAACATTCATCCCGGCTCATCGTACCATTGTTGCACTGGCTCTTTCCGCACATGCCGGAAGCGCAAATCCAGGACATTCATGAACTGTTCCGCAAATGCGCGCACCTGACTGAATACGCCGTGCTCGCGCTGTTACTCTGGCGTGGAGTGCGCAAACCATTGAAAAACAATCCCCGGGCCTGGGACTGGCGTGAAGCCCGGCTCACACTGCTGCTGGTCATGCTTTACGCGGCCACCGATGAATTTCACCAACGTTTCGTCCCCACGCGGACCTCGCTGGTTTCGGACGTGTTCATTGACACAGCGGGCGGCGCGGCGGGTTTGCTCGCGCTTTGGCTGGTTGGCCGCTGGCGAAAACATTGGTAACCTCACACGATGAAACGCCCGCTGGTCGCTGTCGTTTCGTGCTACGTCATCGGTTTGCTGCTTGCCGCATTTTTTCAGCCGCCGCTGGCCGCGCTTTTTGCCGCTTCATTTCTCGTTCTCGTCCTCGTCCTCGTCATCGAAAAACTTCGTCCGTGGCTGATTTGGCCATTGCTCGCGCTCGTTGGCTGGACGAATCTCGCCAGCCGCACCAACGTCCTTTCGCCAAACGACCTGCGCGCCTTGCTCGGCAATGACGCCGCCATCGCAACCGTCCGCGGCTATCTGGTCGAGACACCCCACATCAAAATCGTCGAACGCGATGATCAACAAACCGAGCATACTAATACTATCGCCCAGATCCAGGTTACCGGATTGCGGCGAAATGATAATTGGCAGCCGGCCGACGGCGAAATCGTCGTCACCACACCCGGCACACTCCCGAGTCATTTTTTCGCCGGACAACCCGTGGAAATCAGCGGCGTCATCGCGCGACCGCCGCCGCCTCTCGCTGAAGGACTTTTCGATTACCGCGATTATCTCCAAACGCGCGGAATTTTTTACCAGCTCAAAACCAGTTCCACCAACGATTGGCAATTGGGCGCACCGTCATTGACCCGGCCGCCATTGACCGACCGGTTTTTGACCTGGTCGAAGCGCACGCTGGCGCTGGGTTTGCCGGTCGAAGACGAGCCGCTGCGCCTGCTTTGGGCGATGACGCTCGGCTGGCGCACCGCGTTCGCGGGCGACATCAGCGAGCCGTTCCTGCGTGCCGGCACCATGCACCTCTTCGCGATTGACGGGCTGCGCATCGCGCTGATTTCGGGGATGCTCGTCGCCCTGCTCCGCGTATTGCAGGTCTCGCGCGCCTGGTGCGGCATCGTCGCGATTCCGGTCATCTGGTTTTACACCGCCGCGACCGGCTGGGAACCCTCCGCCATCCGCGCGTCAGTGATGATGACCATTGTCATTGGCGGCTGGGCGTTGATGCGGCCGGGCGAACTGATCAATTCCCTCGCCGCCGCCGCGTTCATCATTTTGCTGTGGGAACCGCGCCAGCTTTTTGAGGCGAGCTTCCAACTTTCATTTTTCGTCGTGCTCGTCATCGCCTTGATGCTGTCGCCATTGAATACAATTTCCGACCGGCTCCTGCGGCACGACCCGTTGTTGCCCGACGACTTGCTGCCATACTGGCGGCGCGCGCTGACCACGACGCTGCGGATGTTGTCGCGGTATTTTGCGCTTTCCATCGCAGCCTGGGCCGGCTCGATTCCATTGTCCGCGCTTTATTTTCATCTGTTCAGCCCGGTTTCACCGCTGGCGAACATTGTCGCCGTGCCGCTCGGCACACTCGCGTTGATGAGCAATCTCGGCAGCCTCGTCTGCGGCAACTGGCTGCCGTGGGCAACCGAGCTGTTCAACCACAGCGCCTGGTTCTTCATGGTGGCGATGACGTGGGTCAGCGAATTTTTCACGAAAATTCCCGGCTCATTTTTCTATGTGCCCGAACCATCGTGTCTCACCATCGCAATTTACTACGCCGCACTCGTCGGCACCTTGAACGGCTGGCTGTTCGCACCCGCGCGAAGAATCTGGAGCGTGGCCATTTTGATTCTGATTGCCGCGCTTTATTTTTGGCGTTGGGAACAGTCCCGCGCTGAAATTGAATTGACCGTGCTGCCACTCAACGGCGGTCACGCTGCCTTCGTGGACGCCGCCGGACGGAAAAACGACTGGTTGGTGAATTGCGGCAATGAAAACGCCGTGGAGTTCACCCTCAAACCATTTTTGCGCGCCCAAGGCGTGAACAAAATCCAGCGGCTTGTTTTGACGAAAGGCGATTTGCGAAACATCGGCGGCGCGGAGTCGCTTGACGGGTATTTTGGCATCGGTGAACTCGTCACTGGCCCGGTCCTTTTCCGTTCCAGCACTTACCGCAACGTCATCGCGGAATTTGAAAAACCACCGGCACGGCACCAAATCATGAATCGCGGCGACAGCGTCGGTTGCTGGCAGGTTTTGCATCCCGGCGCCGGGGAAAATTTCGCGCGCATGGATGATGCGGCGCTGGTGCTGCTCGGAAATTTTTACGGCACCCGCGTTTTGCTGCTGTCCGATCTGGGACGCAGCGGCCAAAGCGCGCTGCTCGCGCGCTCCAACGATCTGCGTGCCGACATCGTCGTCGCCGGTTTGCCGGACGAAGGCGAACTGCTCTGTGACGCCTTGTTCGATGCGGTTCGACCGAAGATCATCGTCATTGCCGACTCGGAATTTCCCGCGACGCGGCGCGCCAGTCGCGAATTGAAACAGAGGTTGTCCGAACGAAACGTGCCGGTGATTTACACGCGTACCGCCGGCGCGGTGAAAATTGTGACGCGACCGGGCGGCTGGGAACTGCGGACGATGGATGGGCAATCCTTTTCGCCTTCCAAGCCGTAGGAGCTGACGTAAGGAGGCTCATTATTTTCGATTTACGATATACGATTTACGCGCACGCGGTGAATGTGGAAGGACCCGTAAATCGTAAATCGCATATTGTAAATTCAGTCAGAGCCTCGTCACCTCGGCTCCTACAATTTTTTGGTGAGACTGACGGACACGTATCGCGCTTCCGGAATCGGGAATTTCTTCACTTCGACGGCGACACTTTGCGGCTTGAACTCGGACAAAACCGTGTTTGCCAGGTCGGTGGCGAGCTTTTCAATGAGTTTCCAACTTCGCCCTTCACCGAATTTCAACAGCCGCTGTGAGACGGCGAAATAATCAATCGTGTCGCGGATGTCATCGCTCCTGGCTGCCGCCGAAAAATCGAAATCCATTTCCACCGTCAGCAGTAAACGCTGCGGTTTGACGCGTTCCGCTTCCGGCACGCCGACGCGGTAGAATACTTCGAGATCAACGATGGAAATTCGGGACATTTACGATTGATGATTTATGAGCACGTTGTGACCGGACTTTGTTGAAAGGCTTCGCTGCGGCGAGAGAACGCGCCATGCCTTTTTGCTTTAACACCGCTTCCAGCAGAATCCGCGTCGGGGTATTGAGCGGCATTTTTGCGGCGGCCGCGGGCGTGACCCAGCGGGACTCGCGCGCCTCGTCGTTGAGCTTCACCCGCGGCCTGCCTTGGCAACAACAGGTGTAATTCAGCAGGACGAAATGGGCGTCGCGGTAAAATTCCTTCGAGTGGATGCAATCCTGCACGAGCACGAATTCGATGCCCGTCACGTCGAGATTGGTTTCCTCCTTGATTTCGCGGCGGAGCGCGGCCTCGGAGGTTTCGCCCCATTTGATTTTGCCGCCGGGGATGCCCCAGAGATTCGACCATTTGTGCGTGCGAATCATCAGCACCTCGCCCGCACCGTTGAAAATCAGCGCCCCGACGGTCGCCAGCGGCGGATGTGTGTCTTCGAACTTTCCCGGCGCTGGTTTGAGGCGGAGGTGGTTTTTTTCCAGCACACCGCGCAATTCACCGAGGTGCTCGACGACCAGATCCGGTTTCGCCGCGCGCAATTGCTCCAGCGTGTTGTAGCCGGTGAGCACGGCGCACGAATGAATCCCGCCGTGCCGCGCCGTCTCAATGTCGTGCTGCATGTCGCCGATGAAGAGCGTTTCATCCGGCCGAAGATTGTTTTCAGCGAGGATTTCGCGGATTTTTTTCCGCTTGTCCAAAACGTCCGTGTAAGGCTTGTCGAGAAAGGCGTCAAAGCCGGTAGCGCGGCATTGCGCGGCAAAATGTTCGTTGTGAATGGTGCTTAACAGAAACGTGCGGAGCTTTTTCGCGCGACAAAATTCGAGGAACTCGCGGGCGTAGGGCAGCTCGCAGACCGAATCCTGCGCCTGCCGGAAGCTGGAATGAAACCATTCCTCGAGTTGTGGCATCGGCACGTGCGGCGTGTGGCGGTCGTAGAAGTTCGTGAACGGCAGGGAAAACTCCGCGCGGAATTCGTCGAGCGTCATTTCGGGGCGGCCCGCTTGCGCGAGGACAAAATTTGACGCCTTCAAAACGGCGGGCAAATCGTCCACCAGCGTGCCCGACCAGTCGAAGATGACGTTGCGAATCACACGCAGAGTTTAACCGCGGATTTCACGGATTTCACGGACAAAATTCCCATCCGTGTCATCTGTGTAATCCGCGGTTAAATTTTCAGGAAAAGTTCTTTGTGTTCTTTGCGTTCTTTTGTGGTTAAAAATCCGGCGCCATGCTTATAGCGTTCCACAAACCGTACGGCGTCATTTCGCAGTTTACCGGCGATGGCTCGCCGAACCGCACGCTGGCGGAATTTGGGTTTCCGGAAAACGTTTATCCCATCGGCCGCCTCGATGCAGATTCCGAAGGCCTGTTGCTCTTGAGCGACGAACCGGAATGGAACGAGCGCCTGCTGCACCCGCGCCACGCCCACGAACGCGAGTATTGGGCGCAGGTTGAACGCGTCCCGACGCGCGACGCGCTGAAAAAATTGGGGCGCGGCGTCTCGATTCGGGGTCATAAAACATTGCCCTGCCACGCGTGGATTTTGGAGCCGCAACCGGAGGTAGGGTCATCGCGCTGCGATGACCGGACGGCGCGGCGCGCCGTCCCTACCAGAAATCCACCGATTCGGTTTCGCAAAAATGTTCCCGATTGCTGGATTGGATTGGAATTGATCGAAGGCAAAAACCGCCAGGTACGGCGGATGACGGCGGCCATCGGGCATCCGACCTTGCGATTGATCCGGGTGCGGATTGGAAATCTCCGGCTCGGCGATTTGCCGCCGGGACAATGGCGGATTCTGACGGCGAAGGAATGTGAATCTGTTTTGAGCCAAGGGTGAAATCACGCCAGCCGCGCGAATCTCCTGCGCTTGGCAGGTGAAGGCTCCTGTGCCAAGCTCTCCGCGTGGCTCAAATCAAATTCGGCACGGACGGCTGGCGCGCGGTCATCGCGGAGGATTTCAACTTTGTAAACGTCGCGCGCGTCGCGCAGGCCGCCGCAGACTATTGGAACTCCGAACTCCGAATTCCGAATTCCGAACTCCACGGACGCCAGTCCGTTGTCATTGTCGGTTTTGATCGCCGGTTTTTCTCCGACCGTTTCGCCCAAACTGCCGCCGAGGTCTTGGCTGGCAACGGTTTTCAAGTTATTCTCACGCCGGAACCGACACCCACGCCGTCGGTTTCCTTCGCGGTCAAACAGTTGCGCGCGGTTGGCGGCGTGATGATTACCGCCAGTCACAATCCGCCGATTTTCAACGGCTTCAAACTCAAATCGCATTACGGCGGCTCCAGCAGTCCCGACGAATGCCAGGCCGTCGAAGGTTTTCTCGGCCGCCATCCGGTCCGCGCCGTGACCACCGCCGTCGCCGCGAAACAGATTTTGACACAGGACGTTCCGTCCGGCGCATTACACCGCGTTGAAGCGGCTCGTGGATTTCAAATTGATTGCAAAATCAAGACTGCGCTTTGCCCACGACGCGCTGTTTGGCGTCGGCGCGGGCTGCTTCGAGCAATTGCTCGCGGGCACAACGTGCAAAGTCACCACGCTCAACGCGCGGCACGACGTGCTGTTCGGCGGCATCAATCCCGAGCCGATTGATAAAAATTACGGACCGAGTCAAAAATTTCTGCGCGCACATCCTCATGACCTCTGCCTCGTGACGGACGGCGATGCCGACCGCGTCGGCGGCATGGACGGTCGCGGCAACCCCCTCACGACGCATCAAATTATTTGCCTGCTGCTGCATCATCTCATTGTCAATCGGAGGGGTTCGTTTGGAGTTCCGTCTTTAGGCGGCCCAACCCAACCGCCTGAAGGCGGAACTCCAAACCGGGTTGTCAAGGCGCTCACGACGACTTCGATGGTGGACAAAATGTGCGCGGCTTATGGCTTGCCGCTCGTCGAGACCGGCGTGGGCTTCAAATACATCTGCGCCGAGATGCTCAAGGGCGGCGTGCTGCTGGGCGCGGAGGAGAGCGGCGGCATCGGTTTCCCCGGCCACATTCCCGAACGCGACGGCATCGCCGCCGGCCTGATGCTGCTGGAATTGCTCGCCACTGAAAAGGTTTCCGTGAACAAATTGCTGGCGAGACTGGAAAAACAATTCGGTCCGCACCGCTATGGCCGGATTGACACGCATTATCCGCTGGAGCAACGCGCGTCGCTGATGGAATTTCTGCAAAAAAAACCGCCGGCGAAGTTGTTGCGTTCGCCGCTCGCCGACATGAAGACTTTTGACGGCGTAAAATTCATCGCGCAGGACACGTCCTGGCTCATGTTGCGCGGTTCGGGCACGGAACCCATTCTGCGGATTTACGCGGAGGCGAAATCGGACGCGGACGTCCGGAAACTGCTGCAACTGGGCGTCACTTTGACCCGAAATTGAATTTGGCAATGTCGGCGGATTGAACTCAAGAACCGGAGTTGGGACGGGGAGCGCACGCGCCTCGCGTGCCGTTTTCCGCGCCCTCGCGGAAAACCTCGCGCGCACCAAAAAGTTCCGAAGTTTCAAGCCAGCGTCACACGCGAAAGCGCTGGACGCGAGGCGCGTCCAGCCACACCCGAGGCGGGTGTGCTCCCCCGACTTCGGAGTTCGGGTTGAATGTTTGCAAAACCGGCGTAACCTGCAGTCGAAATGCGGCACGACCCCGACAAGAGCAACCCCGAAATCCGCGACCCGTGGATCCGGAAATTCCTCGCGCATCTGGCGACGGATCGCGGCGCGTCGGTTTACACGCAAAGGAATTATCGCGACGCGCTCAACGAATTTGTCCGCTGGCACCGCGAAGAACGGGGGCAATCCGCCTTCGCGGATAAATCCGCTTCGGCGAGACAAGGCCCTGCCTGGGAGAAGTTGCAGCGCGACGACTTTCGCAGTTACCTGCGGTTTCTGGGGCGGAACCATCTGGGCCGGGCGGCGACGCAGCTCCGGTTTTCCGCGTTGCGGACGTTTTACAGATTCCTGATCCGGCACGGTGTGGTCGGGGCTTCGCCGGTCAAAAATCTCGCCCTGCCGAAACCGGCCCGGCGTTTGCCGAAATACCTGACGCGCCAACAGATTCTGGATTTGCTCGCCGCCCCGGCAAAATTGCTGGAAACGCAAAAGCGACGGAAAGGACCGGGCCGTCCGGTTTCCGCGGCGGTTTGTCTGCGTGACGTGGCGGTGCTGGAAACGATTTATTCCTGCGGCCTGCGCGTGAGCGAACTGTGCGGTCTGCGCGCCGAGGACGTTGATTGGAGCGAGCAACTCGTGCGCGTGCGCGGCAAGGGCAAAAAGGAGCGGCTCGTGCCGATCGGCGAACCCGCGTTGCGGGCGATTCAAAATTACTGGCGCACGCTCAAGCAGCCGCCCTCCGGAGTGTCATCGGTCTTTTTTGCGGACACAAAAAAGACCGCGCCGCTCCAGCCGGTCCAACTTTCACGGCGGCTGAAGCAATATCTGGTCATCGCCGGGCTGGATCCAAGCTTGACGCCGCACAAGCTGCGGCACAGTTATGCCACGCACCTGCTGGATGCGGGCGCGGATTTGCGGAGCGTGCAGGAACTGCTCGGCCACGCGCATCTCATCACGACACAGGTTTATACGCACGTGACGACCGAGCGGCTGAAGAAGGCCTACGACGCGGCGCATCCGCGGGCGTAGGAAGCGTCAAGGTGTGACGGCCCGGTAAAATCGGCTCGGTACATTTCCCGACACCTGGTCGGTCATCGCAATGTTTCCGTTTGAATCCGCCGTGGCGCTGCCGAGGGTTTGCCATTGTGCTGGATTAAGTGAGGGGGTGTATTGCACCCGACAAACTGTGCCGAACGCGGCACGAAACTGGAGGGTTATGGTTCCAGTGGCTGAACAGGTGATCGCCAAAGCCGACAGAACTTGCGGGCTGGAATACAAAACGGCCCGGTAAAAACGGGCGGGCGATTTGCCAGCTTGGGAGTCGGTCATCGTAATATTTCCATTTGAATCCGCAGTGGCACTGCCCAAAATTTGCCATTGTGCCGGATTGAGTGAGGGGGTGTATTCGATCAGGCAAACCGAGGCCGGCGCGGCACGAAATTGAAGGTTCATCGTCCCTTGAACCGGGGAGGTCAGTTTCAACAGGGACAGCGCTTGCGGTTTGTAATACAGAACGTTGGAGGGAGGGCTTTCGACGCCTTCGGCATCATACGCGGTCAAATAAAAAAAGTAATTTGAAGAAGCGAGCAGGCTGAAAAGCGTGACCGTATTGGTCATCCCCAAAACCTGGCGATTGGTTGCCGACGAACCGGTAATTCCGAAATACAACACGTAACCCGTCACAGAAACATCCTGACTCAAGTTCCATCCCAGCGTGCAGGGACTGGCGGGGAGGGCGACCGCACCTTCAAGGCGCGAAAATTCGGGCGAAACCAACAGCACACTCGCCAGGGAGATTCTCGCGATTGAGAGAATCTTGAATCGAAGTGAAACGGACAAAGAACACGTACAGCATTTCATGCCTCCGTATTTTGCTTGGATTATGCCAGCGACCGGCTCGAACACGAAAAACCTAAACCATCCATTGCCATTCTCTTTGTATTGATTGCCATCTCGCGACGAAGGCAGATTTTACGCCCGCTTCGCGCTCTGAAAACACGATTTGCAAGTCCAAATCCAAACACAAAATTTCGGGAAACTACCGGACTTGACTCGTGCGAAGCCAAAACTGGCCTGCCGGAATTCAAGCACTTATTTCGAGAAATCCGGAGTTGCTTGGGATGGAGCCAAGGTTGACCCGGCGGAATCCAGGGCAAAGTTTCAAGGAGCACTTAAATTTGCGTGCAAATTCCGGCTGCGGCCTGGCTGAAAAAAATCGCAAATTCCTGTTGACAGGGATTTGCCAGTTCCATAATTTGGGTGGCGTCGGTAGTCCGTAAAAAGTCAAAAAGCCGTTAGCTCCTTGGGTTTTCGAAAGGAAACCGAGGGGAGATGGTTTTTTGTCGTTTTGCATTTCAGGTTGAATTGATGGTAGATTTGCGCCCATGTAGCTCAGTTGGTAGAGCGCGTCCTTGGTAAGGACGAGGTCATCAGTTCAAACCTGATCATGGGCTCCAGTTTGCGAATTTGAATAACTAAAAACTAAACGCAGGAGACAACAATGGCAAAAGAGCAATTTCAACGAACCAAGCCGCACGTCAACGTCGGCACCATCGGACACATTGATCATGGCAAATCCACTTTGACAGCTGCAATCGTCAAGGTGCAGGCGAAGAAGGGTTTGGCGACGCCCATTTCCTACGCTGAAATCACCAAGGGCGGCACAGTGCGCGATGAAACCAAAACCTTGACTATTGCGGTTTCTCACGTGGAGTATCAGAGCGACAAGCGCCATTACGCCCATATTGACTGCCCGGGCCATGCCGACTTCATCAAGAACATGATTACCGGCGCGGCCCAGATGGACGGTGCCATCCTGGTGGTGGATGCTTCGGAAGGTCCGATGCCTCAAACCAAGGAACACGTGCTGTTGGCCCGCCAGGTGGGTGTGCCCGCCATCGTGGTTTACCTGAACAAGGTTGACCTCGTGGACGACAAGGAGTTGCTGGACCTGGTGGAAATGGAAGTCCGCGACCTGCTGACCAAATATGAGTTCCCCGGCGAAAAGACGCCCATTATTCGCGGCAGTGCCAAGGCGGCGATGGCGGGGGACAAAGCCGCCGAGGATTCCATCCAGAAATT
The DNA here is from genome assembly GCA_963842445.1 of uncultured Verrucomicrobiae bacterium. Lineage (GTDB taxonomy): Bacteria > Verrucomicrobiota > Verrucomicrobiia > Limisphaerales > UBA11358 > UBA11358. Next base: position 112,794 of record CAWJHF010000016.1, read on the forward strand.
GATGGAAGCCATTGACGTGTTCATCCCGCTGCCAACGCGCGAAGTGGACAAGCCGTTCCTGATGTGCATCGAAGACGTGTTCAACATTGAAGGTCGCGGCACCGTCGTGACCGGCCGTGTGGAGCGCGGCGTGCTCAAGCGCATGGAAGACGTCGAGATCGTTGGCTTGAAGGACACGCGCAAGACCGTGGCGACGGACATCGAAATGTTCCGCAAACTGCTCGACTCGGCGCAGTGCGGCGACAATGTCGGCGTGCTGTTGCGCGGCACGAAGAAGGAAGAAGTCGAGCGCGGCATGGTGCTGGCCAAACCGGGCACCATCACCCCGCATACGCATTTCAAGGCGGAAGTCTATGTGTTGTCGAAGGAGGAAGGCGGCCGGCACACGCCCTTCTTTACGAATTATCGCCCGCAATTTTATTTCCGCACGACGGACGTGACCGGTACGGTGACATTGCCGCAGAATGTCGAGATGGTGATGCCGGGCGACAATGTTTCCGTGGAGGTGAAGGTCATTGCGCCGGTGGCGATGGAAAAAGGCCAGCGGTTCGCGATTCGCGAAGGCGGCCGCACGATTGGCGCCGGGCGTGTGACGGAAGTCATCGCGTAAGGCGGTTTTCAAGTTTGGAGTGCGGGTAATGAACCCCGCGACTCCTTTTTTGTCCGGAAGACAAACGAGATTGGGCGGATACGGCAGTAGCTCAATTGGTAGAGTAGCGGTCTCCAAAACCGTTGGTTGGGGGTTCAAGTCCCTCCTGCCGTGCCAGTCTGCGAAGCGGAGAGGTGGCAGAGTGGTCTATCGCGGCGGTCTTGAAAACCGCTTTGGGTGAAAGCCCAACGGGGGTTCGAATCCCTCCCTCTCCGCCAGCCTTCGCCCGGTGCGGAGCGAGTGCGAAGACGGGCATGCGCTAGAGACAAACGCTGTGAGCTGTGGCTCAGCACGCTAGAAAGAGTTGTGGGTGAGTATTTGTGAGTAATTTGACGATTGCATTTTGGGTGGTGGCGATTGGATCGGTCTTTGCCTACCTATGGTGGCAGGGACAAGTCCGGCGGTTCGCCACTTATATTCAGGAAACACGGGAGGAGTTGAAAAAATGCACGTGGCCGACGTGGGAAGAGTTGAAAGGTTCAACCGTGCTCATCACCATTACCATTGCCCTGATGGGCCTCTTTACCATGGTGGTGGACCGCCTGCTGTATTTCATTCTCCTCAAACATTGAGCACCATGCGCAGCCAGTGGTTTGTGATCCATACGCTTTCCGGCCAGGAACAGAAGGTCAAGGAGAGTATTGAGAAGCGCGTCAAAACCGACGAGATGCAGGACTACGTCAAAGAAGTCCTCGTCCCGATGGAAAAGGTCGTCGAGGTGCGCAACCAGAAAAAGACCGTGTCCAGCCGCAAATTGTGGCCGGGCTACGTGTTCGTGGACATGGCCTTGCTGGATGAAAACAACCGCATCATCGAGAAACCGTGGTATTTCATAAAGGAAACGCAGGGCGTGATCGGGTTTGTTGGCGGCGAACCGCCCGCGCCGACGCCAACCGAGGAAGTCGAGCAAATCAAGGCGCAGATTTCCGCGTCGGAAGAGACGGAAAAACCAAAGGTCAATTTTGAAGTTGGTGAGACCATCAAGATTAACAACGGGCCGTTCCTCAACTTCAGCGGCGTGATTGAGGAAATTGATCCCGAACGCGGCAAATTGAAGGTCACCGTCAACATTTTCGGACGCAACACGCCGGTGGAACTTGAATACTGGCAGGTGGAAAAGGCGTGAGAAGAACAGGAACAAACGGAGTGCTGGAGTAATGGAGTGATGGGCTGTTGAGCCGGAGTTTGCTCATCACTCCAATACTCCATCACCCCAACTCGATTTTATGGCGAAGAAGATTACAGGACAAATCAAGTTGCAGATTCCGGCGGGTCAGGCGAACCCCGCGCCGCCGGTCGGCCCGGCGCTCGGCCAGCACGGCGTCAACATCATGGGCTTCTGCAAGGAATTCAACGCGGTCACCAAGGCCGACGCGGGACTCGTGATTCCCGTCGTCATTACCGTATATCAGGACAAGTCGTTCACGTTCATCACCAAGTCGCCGCCGGCGTCCGTGCTGCTGAAGAAGGCCGCAGGCATCACCGCCGGTTCCAAGGAGCCGAACAAGGAAAAGGTCGGCAAGGTAACACGCAAACAGGTCCTGGACATCGTGAAAATGAAGCAAAAGGATTTGAATGCTGTAAACGAAGAAGCCGCGTTCCGGGTCATCGCCGGCACGGCGCGCAGCATGGGAATTGAAGTCGTCGGATAAACAAAACAACCGCGGGAGAGTCGTTAAAGGCTCGCTTGCACCGCACCTGGACAAATGCCAAGCAAACGATACAAGAAAGCGCTCGAAGTGGTGGACGCCAAAAAGGTGTATCCACTCAAGGATGCCGTCGGTGTCCTCGCCAAATTTCCGAAGGCAAAGTTCAACGAAACGATTGACCTCGCGTTCCGTCTGGGAGTGGATCCGAAGCAATCCGACCAGATGGTCCGCGGCACGGTCCCGCTGCCGCACGGCAGTGGCAAGACCGTGCGCGTGCTCGTGTTCGCCAAGAGCGGCGCGGGCGCCGACGCGGCCAAGGCCGCGGGTGCGGAATACGTCGGCTTTGAAGACATGATAAAAAAATGCCAGGAAGGCTGGGCGGATTTCGACGTGGCGGTGGCCACGCCCGAAGCGATGGCCGAGGTGCGCAAACTCGGCAAGGTGCTTGGTCCGCGCGGCCTGATGCCGAACCCGAAGACCGGCACCGTGACGGATGACACCGCCAAGGCGGTCAAGGAAGTCAAGGCCGGCCGCGTCGAGTTCAAGGTGGACAAGGCGGGCAACGTCCACGTGGGCGTTGGCAAGGCGTCGTTCCCGCCGAACCAAATCGAGGAAAACGCCCGCGCGGTGATTGAAGCCGTGTTCAAGGCGCGTCCGAACAGTCTCAAGGGCACTTACGTTCACACCTGCACGCTTTCGGCGACGATGAGTCCGCCGGTGCGCCTGGACGTGCGTGAATTCACGACCCATTAACCCGAAACCGATTTCGAATCATGCGAGCTGAAAAACAAATTTTGACGAAGGAATACGTTGCGCGGCTGAATGCCTCGCCGTTCTTCATCGTGGTGAATTATCAGGGCCTCAAGGTGGTTCATCTGACCGAACTCCGGAAACGGCTGCAAAAGGCCGGCGCGGAAATTCACGTGGTCAAGAATTCCATTTTCCGCATCGCGGCCAGGGAATCCGGCATCGGTGAATTTACGACCGAACTGGCCGGGCAACTCGCCGTGGTCACCGGCCAGAAGGACATTTCCGCCGCCGCCAAGACGGCCAAGAATTTCGGCGCGGAATTCGACAAATTGAAGGTCCAGTTCGGTTATTTGGACAACAAACGTCTCGAACAGGCGGCGATTCTGGCGCTGGCCGATCTGCCGAGCCTAGACGCGTTGCGCGCCAAACTGCTGGGCCTGTTGAACGCGCCGGCGACAAAACTGGTCGTTTTAATCAACACACCCGCGTCGCAACTCGCGCGCGTCGTCAAGGCCAAGGCCGAGAAAGGTTGAACCATTTCCCGTCCGCCCGACCGGCGGACGGGACAAACAAACAAGAACAACAACGTAAATCGTCGGTTCAGGAACGAACTTAAAAACGCCGTGGCGTGTCGCGCCGAATCCCGCAATGCGGGCGAAGGCGGATCGCGGCGGACGACGAGACGAAGGAAAGGCAACATGGCTGACATAGCAAACCTCGTAGAGGAATTGAGCAAGTTGACGGTTCTCGAAGCCGCCAACCTGGTGAAGAAACTGGAAGAAAAATGGGGCGTGACTGCCGCAGCGCCGGTTGCGGTGGCCGCTGCTCCGGCTGCCGGTGGCGCGGCTGCACCTGCCGCCGTGAAGGACACGTTCGACGTGATTCTCGTGTCCGCACCGGCGGACAAGAAGATTGCCACCATCAAGGCCGTCCGCGAAGTGAAGGCCGGACTCGGCCTGGCGGAAGCCAAGGCGCTGGTGGAAGGCGCGCCAAAGCCGGTGCTCGAGGGAGCGAACAAGGCGGATTCAGACGCCGCCAAAAAGAAGCTCGAAGAGGCGGGCGCCAAGGTGGAAGTCAAGTAATGGGCGAATTCCGGGGCGGCTCCGGCAGTTGTCGGAGTCGCTCCACTGTCGCCCGTTCTTAAAGTTACAATTTTGTTGCGAAAGGAAACAGCAAGCAGTTTTCGGGGAGGCGGGGCAGTCGTTGAACGCGGCATGCCAGCCTTGTGTCCTTGATTAAAACGCGCCGGCGAATTGCCGGCCAACCAGAAAGTCCAAATGCCATCGCGAGCCACAGAACGAATCAACTTCGGCAAGATCAAAGAAATTGTCGTGCCGCCGAACATGATCGAATTGCAGACCAATTCCTACAAGGAATTCCTGCAAGCAGATGCGGCGCCCAAAAAACGCCACAAACACGCCGGCCTCGAAGCGGTCTTCCAGGAGGTGTTTCCGATTGAGAGCTACGACGGCAAGTGCAAGCTCGCATACGATTCCTACGAAGTCGGCGAGCCGAAACTGGATTGGCTCGAATGCCTGCGCGAGGGCCTGACCTACGGCGCGCCGCTTTACGTCACGTTCAAGCTGATTGAAGAAAACAAGAGCGCCAAGGAAGAAAAAGTTTTCATGGGCGAACTGCCCCTGATGACACCGCAAGGCACGTTTGTCATCAATGGCGCGGAGCGCGTCGTCGTCAGCCAGCTTCACCGCTCGCCCGGCATCGCCTTCGAGGCCACGCAGCATCCCAACGGGAAAATGCTGCACAGCTTCCGCGTCATTCCCGACCGCGGCTCGTGGTATGAGGCGCAATTCGACACGAGCGATTTGCTTTACGTCTATCTCGACCGGAAAAAGCGCCGCCGGAAGTTTTTGACGACGACGCTTTTCCGCGCCCTGAGCTTTTTGGACGCCAAAGCGGAAGGCAAGGACGACGACAAGAAAAGAGACCGCACCAAATCCGGCACGGACGAGGAAATTCTCAAGCTCTTTTACGAAATCGAGGAACTCACGATCAAGGAGGCCGAGAAACTGGAAGACCTGTCAAACCGCGTTTTGATCCAGGACGCCACGGATGAGGAAAAAGGGCTGGTCGTTGCGCGCGCCTTTGAGCCGCTGTCCAAGGCGGTAGTCAAGCAAATCGCCGAACTCGGCGTGAACAAAATCAAGGTTGTAGACACGGCCGTGGACGAAGGCATCATGATCAAATGCCTGAAGAAGGACCCGGCCAAGAACGAGGAAGAGGCGCTCAAGGACATTTACCGGCGTCTTCGTCCGGGCGATCCACCGACCGCCGCCAACGCCTGCGCGCTGCTCAAACGGCTGTTCTTCGATTCCAAGCGCTATGATTTGGGCCGTGTCGGCCGTTACAAGATCAATCAAAAACTCGGCCTCAAGGACAAGGAAGACTCGCGCATCCTGACCAAGGACGATCTGGTGGCCGCGACGAAATACCTGCTCCGCCTCAAGAAGGGCGAGGGCAGCCTCGACGACATTGACCATCTCGGCAGCCGCCGCATCCGCACCGTTGGCGAGTTGCTGGCCAACCAGTGCCGCGTCGGCCTCGCGCGCACCGAACGCCTCGTCAAGGAGCGCATGACGCTGTTCGACCAGAGCGTTGAGGCGATGACGCCGCAGAAACTCATCAATCCCAAGGCGCTTTCGGCGGTCATCCGCGATTTCTTTGGCCGGTCGCAATTGAGCCAGTTCATGGACCAGATCAATCCGCTGGCCGAGTTGACGCACAAACGCCGTCTCTCCGCGCTGGGGCCGGGCGGCTTGTCCCGCGACCGCGCGGGCTTTGAAGTCCGCGACGTTCATCCGTCGCACTACGGCCGTATTTGTCCGATTGAAACGCCGGAAGGCCCGAACATCGGTTTGATTGCATCACTGGCGACCTTCGCGCGCATCAACGATTTCGGCTTCCTTGAAACACCATATCGCAAGGTCGAGGACGGCAGGGTCACCGAGAAGATTGATTACCTGACCGCCGATCGCGAGGAACAATTCATCATCGCACAGGCCAACTCGTTGATTGATGACAAGGGGCGCTTCCTGACCGACCGCGTGGTTTGCCGCGCCCGGACGGACTTTATTGACGTCGAGCCGGCGCGCGTGAATTACATGGACGTTTCACCGAAACAATTGGTGTCCATCGCCGCGTCGCTGATTCCGTTTTTGGAACACGACGACGCCAACCGCGCGTTGATGGGCTCCAACATGCAACGGCAGGCCGTGCCGCTGCTCGTGACGGAGTCGCCGCTCGTTGCCACCGGTCTTGAAGACCGCGTGGCCCGCGATTCGCGCGCCGTGGTCGTCGCGGAGGAAAGCGGCAAGGTCGCCTCCGTCAACGGCGATCACGTCATCGTCACCGAAGATGGCAAATTGCCGGAGACGAAAAAGAAAATCAAGCACGATCCGGAAAAGGGCGTCTGGGTTTATCCCATCCGCAAGTTCATGCGATCCAACGCCGCGACGTGCATCAACCAGAAAATCCTGGTGGACAAGGGCGATCACGTGCGGAAAAGCCAGATCATCGCCGACGGCCCCTGCACGAAAGACGGCGAACTCGCCCTGGGCCGCAACGTGCTCGTCGCCTTCATGCCGTGGAACGGTTACAATTTCGAGGACGCCATCCTCATCAGCGAGAAAATCGTGAAGGAGGACATCTTCACGAGCATTCACATTGACGAATTCGAGGTCAGCGCGCGCGACACGAAACTCGGCCCCGAGGAAATCACGCGGGACATCCCGAACCTCGGCGACGAGGCGCTCAAAAATCTCGGCCCCGACGGCGTCATTCGCGTGGGCGCGGAAGTCCGGCCGGGCGACATTCTGGTCGGCAAAATCACGCCGAAGTCCGAAACCGAACTCGCACCGGAGGAACGTTTGCTCCGTGCGATTTTCGGCGAGAAGGCCGCCGATGTGAAGGACACCTCGCTCAAGGTCCCGTCCGGCACCTACGGCATCGTCATGGACGTGAAGGTCTCATCCAAGAAGGAAGGCGAGCGCAACGGCAAATCTTCCGCCAGCGAGGAAAAACGCCACGCGAAACAGATTGAAGACGACCACAAGAAAAAGACTGATGAACTGCGCGATCAGCTCACGGAGGCGTTGAGCAACATCCTGCTCGGTGAAAAAATCCCGCTCGACGTGGTGAACAGCGAGACCGGCGAAATCATCATCCCGGCCAACCGCAAAATCACCAAGACGCTGCTGCGCAAACTCGCGACGGTCTATGACCGCATCGAAATTGATCCGTCGCCCATCCGCAACAAAATCAACGAAATCATCGGCAGCTTCAAAAAGAAGTTCGATGATTTGCAGATGCAGTACGACGAGGAAATGGAGCGCGCCGAGGCGGGCGAAGGCGTCGAAGCCGGCATCGTCAAGTCGGTGAAGGTTTATATCGCCTCGAAGCGCAAGCTGTCCGTCGGCGACAAGATGGCCGGACGCCATGGCAACAAGGGCGTCGTCGCGCGCATCGTGAAGGAAGAAGACATGCCGTTCCTCGCAGACGGAACGCCGGTGGACATCGTGTTGAATCCGCTGGGCGTGCCGTCACGCATGAATGTCGGCCAGGTGCTCGAGACGCACCTCGGCTGGGCTGCGAAGATTCTCGGCCTGAAACTCGCCACGCCGGTCTTCGACGGCATCAAGGAGAAGCAAATTCGCGATTACCTCAAGGATGCGAAACTGCCGGAGCACGGCAAGACGCATCTTTACGACGGCCGCACCGGCGAACAGTTCGACCAGGAAATCGTGGTCGGCTACATTTACATGATGAAGCTCGGCCATCTGGTGGCCGACAAGATTCACGCCCGCGCGGTCGGGCCGTATTCGCTCGTCACGCAGCAGCCGCTCGGCGGCAAGGCGCAATACGGCGGCCAGCGCTTCGGCGAAATGGAAGTGTGGGCCATGGAAGCCTACGGCGCGGCTTACACGTTGCAGGAACTCCTGACCGTGAAGTCCGACGACGTGCAGGGCCGCACGCGCATTTACGAAAGCATCGTCAAGGGCGACAACTCGCTGGAAGCGGGCATTCCCGAATCCTTCAACGTGCTCGTCAAGGAAATGCAGTCGCTCGGCCTCGACGTGAAGGTCGGTTATTCGAATCCGATTGAACATTCAACCAACGGTGAAACCGCCGCCACGCTGGCAACGGTCTGAGTTGCAACAACCATTATTCGCTGAAACCAAACGCGTATGATCAGCACCAAAGAAAGCGCCCGCGAATTGCTCGGGCTGGACAAGGTCAACCAAGTGGATTACGTCGCGATTTCCGTCGCGTCGCCGGAAGCCATTCGTTCCTGGTCCAAAGGGGAGGTCAAGAACCCCGAAACCATCAACTACCGCACGTTCAAGCCGGAAAAAGGCGGCTTGTTCTGCGAACGCATCTTCGGCCCGGTCAAGGACTGGGAATGCTCGTGCGGCAAATACAAGCGCATCAAACATCGCGGCATCGTCTGCGACCGCTGCGGCGTCGAGGTGACACTCGCGCGCGTGCGGCGCGAGCGCATGGGCCACATCGAACTGGCGGTGCCCGTTCAACATATCTGGTTTTTCAAGTGCATGCCGTCGCGCATCGGGCTGGTGCTCGACGTGACCGCGCGCAATCTGGAACGCGTGATTTATTACGAGGACTACATGGTCATTGACCCGGGCAACACGGCGCTGAGGCAAAATCAATTGCTCAACGAGCATGAATATCGCGAAGCCCGCGAGACCTACGGCGCGGACGCGTTCGTGGCCAAAATGGGCGCGGAAGCCGTGCGCGACGCCCTGGCGCAGGTGGATTTGGCCAAACAAACCGACCAATTGCAGCAGGCCATGACCGAAACCAAGAGCAAGCAAATCCGCAAGAAACTGGCGAAACGGATTAAATTGCTCCAGGGTCTGCAACTTTCCAAGAGCCGTCCGGAATGGATGATTCTCACGGTGCTGCCGGTCATCCCGCCGGACCTGCGCCCGCTCGTCCCGCTCGAAGGCGGGCGGTTTGCCACTTCCGACCTGAACGATTTGTATCGCCGCGTCATCAACCGGAACAACCGCCTCAAGACGCTGCTCCAGCTCAAGACGCCCGAAGTCATCATCCGCAACGAAAAGCGCATGTTGCAGGAGGCGGTGGACGCGCTGTTCGACAACGGCCGCCACGGCCGTCCGGTCACCGGCGCGGGCAATCGTTCGCTGAAATCCCTGAGCGACATGCTCAAGGGCAAGGGCGGACGCTTCCGCCAGAACCTGCTTGGCAAGCGCGTGGATTATTCGGGTCGTTCCGTCATCGTCATCGGCCCCGAACTCAAGCTGCACCAGTGCGGTCTGCCCAAGAAAATGGCGCTCGTGTTGTTCGAGCCGTTCATCATCCGCCGCCTGAAGGAACTCGGTTACGTTCACACCGTTCGCAGCGCGAAGAAAATGATCGAACGCCAGACGAAGGAAGTGTGGGACGTTCTGGAGGAGGTCACCAAGGGCCATCCGGTGCTGCTCAACCGCGCGCCAACCCTGCACCGCTTGTCCGTGCAGGCGTTCGAGCCGCTGTTGATTGAAGGCGAGGCCATCCGCATCCATCCGCTCGTCTGCACCGCTTACAACGCCGACTTCGACGGCGACCAGATGGCCGTGCACGTGCCGCTGTCCGTCGAGGCGCAAATCGAGGCGCGCCTGTTGATGATGGCGCCGAACAACATCTTCAGCCCGTCGTCCGGCAAACCCATCATCACGCCCACGCAGGACATCACGCTCGGCTGTTATTATCTCACCGCCGAGCCGCGCACGCCCGCACCGTCCGATCCGCGCAAATTGCCGCTGTTCGGCTCGAAGGAGGAAGTGTTGTTCGCCTACGAAGACGGCGCGTTGAAGACGCACGACCGCATCCGTCTGGCGAATCCTGATTTTGGCAAAAAGGTCATTTTTGGCGACGCGACCAAAAAGCTCATCGAGACAACCGTGGGCCGCGTGACTTTCAGTGAAATCTGGCCGTCCGAACTGGGGTTCCCCAACAAGCCGGTCAAGAAGTCCGAACTCGGCGATTTGATCTGGAAGTGTTACAAGTTCGCCGGCCACGAAAAAACCGTGACCATGCTCGACAAACTCAAGGAACTCGGCTTCCGCGAAGCGACCAAGTCCGGCTGCTCCATCGGCATTGACGACATGATCATCCCGAAGGAAAAGGACCAGGAAATTGACACCGCCCAGAAGCAGATCAAGGAAGTCGAAAAACAGTATCGCAAGGGCGTCATCACGCCGGGCGAACGCTACAACAAGGTCGTGGACATCTGGACGCATTGCACCGACATGATTTCCAACGTCATGTTCAAGACGCTGGAGCAGAATCAGGGCAAGAAGGAATACAACCCCGTTTATCTGATGGTGGATTCCGGCGCGCGCGGCAACCGCCAGCAGGTGCGCCAGCTCGCCGGCGTGCGCGGCCTTATGGCCAAGCCCAGCGGCGACATCATTGAGAAACCGATTCTCGCGAACTTCCGCGAAGGCCTGACTGTGCTCGAATACTTCATCTCCACGCACGGTGCCCGCAAGGGCCTGGCCGACACCGCCCTCAAGACCGCCGACTCCGGTTACATGACCCGCAAGCTCGTGGACGTGGCGCAGGACGTCATCATCCAGGAGGACGATTGCGGCACCGGCAATGGCATCTGGGTTTCGGCGGTGTATGAAGGTGAGGACGAAGTCGTCAAACTCGGCGACCGGCTAGTGGGCCGGTTCGCGTGCGACGACATCGCCAATCCGACAAATCCGAAGGAAATGCTCGTCCGCGCCAACGAGGAAATTGACGAAGACAAGGCCAAACGCATTGAAGCCGCGAGCGTGGACCACATGCGCATCCGCTCCGTGCTCACCTGTGAAAGCAAGCATGGCGTTTGCGTCCATTGCTACGGCCGCAACCTCGCCACCGGCGCCCCCGTCAAGCTCGGCGAAGCCGTCGGCATCATCGCCGCGCAATCCATCGGCGAGCCGGGCACGCAGTTGACGATGCGGACGTTCCACATCGGCGGCACGGCGGCACAGGTGTTCAAGATTCCGCAAATCAAGACCAAGCACGATGGCGCCATTCATTACAACGAACTGCGCTACGTCGAGCTGGAGGACGGCAACAACATCGTGCTCAACAAGAACGGCTCGGTGGCCATCCTCGGCGACGACGGCCGCGAACTGGAAACTCACAACATCGTCATCGGCGCGGTCATTTCCTTCAAGGACGGTGCCAAAATCAAAAAGGGCGAGACCTTCGTGCAGTGGGACCCTTACAACGTGCCGATTCTTTCCGAAAAGGCCGGCAAGGTGAAGTTCCACGACATCATCGAAGGCGTGACGATGAAGCAGGAGACGGACGAAACCACCGGCCAGGAAGCCATGGTCGTCATCGAGCACAAGGAGGATTTGCACCCGCAAATCACCATCAGCGACGACGACAGCGAAGTCGTGGCCAATTATCCCATTCCCTCCGGCGCGCACGTGGTCGTGGGTGAAGGCGACAAAATCGTGCCCGGCACGCTGCTGGCCAAAACGCCCCGCAAACAGGCCAAGACCAAGGACATCACCGGCGGTCTGCCGCGCGTGGCCGAGTTGTTCGAGGCGCGCCGGCCGAAGGACGCCGCGGAAATTTCCAAGATTGACGGCGTGGTGGACTTCGGCGCGAGCGTGCGCGGCAAACGCTGCATTCTCATCAAGGACACGCAGACGCAGGCGGAAGAGGAACATCTCATCCCCATTGGCAAGCACGTCATCGTCTTCAAGGGTGATTACGTCAAGAAAGGCCAGCAATTGACCGAAGGCCCGATTGACCCGCACGAAATCCTCGACGTTTGCGGTCCGCAGGAATTGCAGGAGCACCTCGTCAGCGAAGTGCAGGAGGTCTATCGTCTCCAGGGCGTCACCATCAACGACAAGCACATCGAAATCATCGTCCGCCAGATGCTCCGCAAGGTGCGCATCACTGAGCCGGGCGATACGCAGTTCCTTTGGGGCGAACAAATTGACAAGCTGGACTTTGAAGAGGAAAACGAGCGCGTCGAGAAAATGGGCGGCAAACCCGCCGAAGCCTCGCCGGTGCTGCTGGGCATCACCAAGGCGTCGCTCGAAACCGACAGCTTCCTCAGCGCCGCGTCGTTCCAGGACACAACCCGGGTGCTCACCGAGGCTTCGACGCGGTCGCGGGTGGATTCGCTGCGCGGCTTCAAGGAAAACGTCATCATGGGCCACATCATTCCGGCGGGCACCGGCTTTGACATGCACCGCCGGGCGCGCCTTAAAATGCTGGTCGAGATCGAAGACGTGCCGGAACCGGCCGAACAAACCGTGGCAGCGGAAAACCCGCTGCTGGCATAAGCGAAAAACCGTTTCACTAAGGGCGTCCGATGAAAGTCAGGCGCCCTTTTTGGTTTCAACCGCTGATACACGCTGATCGGCGCTGATTTTACTTGCCGCAAAAATGCGCAAAGAGCGCAAAAGGTATTTGCCCACAGGTCAGGCGGCGAGGACGAATTTGTCGCGGAAGGCAGCCGGGGTGATGGTGCGTCAGTCTGGAGGTGAAAAACAGCTTCGCACAAGGCAGAAAGGGGAAACTCGTAAATGTGGGCGCAACCCGCTAATGACCCGCGTTAAACGGGCAACTTATGAATTACTAAAATAAAACTAAAAACTGTCAATTTAGTAATTGACAAATTACTAATCTGACATAAATTAGTAGCAAATTAGTAATTGAGAGAAATGCTATGAAAATACCGCTGACTCCGCCGAAATTAGATTTTGGTTTGTTAAAAGACATGACCAAATTCAAAACGATTTTTGAGCTGGCCAAGAGCCCGCTCGTGTCCCGGCATTATTTGCATTGGGACAAATTAAGGCACCATAAAATTGATGGGTGTAAGCCAGAAGATTTGTGGTTGGCCGCAAAAATACAACGTTTGGGGACTTTGAGGCCAGTCCCGCTTCTCGACAAATCGGGGAAACGCTTTCAATTCTGCGTTCCCGAATTTGTGCAAGAAAGCCTGCATAAAATTGACGTAGGAGCAGGCGCGGCGGTAGGCGTTCTAGAGCCAATTACAAATCCGCAAACAAAAGACAAATACTTAATCCGTTCGTTGATGGAAGAGGCGATTACCTCCAGCCAATTGGAGGGGGCGGCAACAACGCGCGAGATTGCTAAAGAAATGATTCGCACTGGTCGTCAGCCACGTGACAAAGACGAACTGATGATTTTAAACAATTACATTACGATGCAACGGCTTGGTCAATTGAAAGACAAACCATTGTCGCCAGAAACCGTTTTGGAGGTTCACAAATTGCTTACTCAAAAGACATTTACAGAGACCCAGAAGGACGCGGCTGGACGCTTCCGGGGAGCCGATGAAAAACTTGTGGTTGGCGATGATTATGGTGCTGTATTTCATGAACCCCCACCAGCAGGTGAATTAGAGCGGAGGATGAAAGCACTGTGTGATTTCGCAAACGGACAAAACCCGGATTATTTTATTCATCCCGTCGTTCGTGCTATCATCCTGCATTTTTGGCTGGCCTACGACCACCCCTTTGTTGATGGAAACGGGAGAACTGCCCGTGCGCTATTTTATTGGGCCATGCTGCACAACGGATATTGGTTGTTTGAGTTCATTTCGATTTCGACCATTCTCCGAAAAGCCCCCGTTAAATATGGGCGATCGTTTCTTTACACAGAAACCGACGAAAACGACCTGACATATTTCATTGTCGCGCAAACAAAAGTCATTCAACGGGCCATTGATGAACTGCACGCCTACATTGACCGGAAATCGCTGGAATTGAAAGAATTGGAGGCACAGATTCACGCACTGGATTATTTTAATCACAGACAAGTGGATTTGATTCGCCACGCCTTAAAACACCCGTTTGCCCGCTATACGATTGAAAGCCATAGGAGTAGTCACAATATAGTTTATCAAACTGCGAGGACTGACCTGCTTGACCTTCATTCCAGAGACATCCTTGAACAGCAAACTGTTGGCAAAAAAAGATTGCTGTTTTCTCCCTCAAAAGATTTAGCCGAAAAACTCCGCAAAATGGAGAAAAAGTCAGCGAAAAAATAAAACAAAGGCGTGCCAGCGGTTTCAAGCACCGGCACGCTGCAACCAAAGGCCAAAGCCTTCAGTGGTAACGTGCTGTTACAAAAACACTGTAAGACTTGGCCGGAAAAGGTCAAGTGAACTGTGTGTGCTGCAATGGAATCGCCAAACGTCGCGGGTTTTACCGCAACAAAAACTTCAACGTCCAAAGATATAAATGCCTGAAATGCGGCACGTCTTTTTCGGAAAAGCTGCCACTGGACAACTTGCGCGTGGATTTCAAGCAATCCAGACCACGCCAAAATCACGACGAGCCACGTTGAACGCACGAACCTTTCTGTTCGTTTGTTCAACAGACGTTTTACACGCCTTACTCTTGGCTACTCAAAGACGCTGGACAACTTGCGTCATGCGGTTGCCCTGTTCGTGGCACACTTCAACTTCTGCCGAGTCCACAGCGCACACGGCCTGACACCAGCGCAAGCGGCCAAAATCGAAAATCACGCTTGGACAATTGAGGAATTACTTACAGCACCACACTGACACACCATTGCCAGAAACGGGACACGGCAACATATCCAAAAGCGATGGCCTACGCCCAAACCAGGCTGTAAAAAAAACAAAAGAACTGGCACGGAAATTGCGCCTTTGTCACGAGGATGAACGAACGCACTTGCAAGCAAAGACACATACTGGTCGTGGATGACGAACCTCTCGTCCGCCAGACCGTCCAGATACTTCTCCAAAGCGACGGATATATCGTTGACGAGGCCAAAAGCGGCGCCGAGGCGCTTGCCTTGTTTGAGCCCGGCAAGTTCGACATGATTTTCACCGACTACCTTATGCCGGAGATGAAAGGCGATCAGTTGGCCGCTGCCATCAAAAGGCGCTCACCCAAGCAGCCCGTCGTGATGCTGACGGCCTATCCTGAAAAACTTCAGTCTTCCGACTGCCCCTTGGGTGGCGTTGATTCCTTCATCTGCAAACCTTTCGAACTTGAGACCCTGCGGTTGGCGCTCGCCCGGTACGCTCCCGGCTAAAACCTGGAGTCCACCATCTGATACCTGCGGTTAAAACATTTCGAGCGTTTGGCGTGATTGGCGGTTTTAAAATCCGTGTTCATCCGTGGTTAAAGATAATTGCGATTTTTGTGCTTTTTTGCGGCTAATTGTTTCGCGTAATCCGTGTGTTTCGTGGTTTCAGCAAATGGCCGAAATTGTTGTTGCAACGGGTGGTTTATTTGCTATATTCCGCGTTCCATTTTTGAGACGAAATGCCGACGATTAACCAATTGGTCCGCCGGGGCCGGCGCAAGGTAAAATACAAGTCCAAGTCGCCCGCCTTGGAAAACTCGCCGTTTCGACGCGGCGTGTGCATCCAAGTCATGACGCGCACGCCCAAGAAGCCGAACTCGGCGATGCGCAAGGTCGCCAAGGTCCGCCTCACGAACGGCTACGAGGTCATCGCCTATATCCCGGACGAGGGCCATAATTTGCAGGAGCACTCGATTGTGATGGTGCGCGGCGGCCGTGTGAAGGATTTGCCCGGTGTGCGGTATCACATCGTTCGCGGCCGGCTCGACGCCGCCGGTGTGGAAAAACGCCGTGTCAGCCGCTCGAAATACGGCGTGAAACGTCCGAAACCGGGTTCCAAGCCCGCGGCGCCCGCCGCCGCAGCTCCGGCTCCAGCCGCCGCTCCCGCAGCCTGACGATTCAACGATTTAACTGTTTAACGATTTAACGAATCCCATGTCCCGCAGACGACAAGCTGGCAGACGGACGATTGCCAAAGACGGAAAGTTCCAAAGCGCTTTGGTTTCGCGCCTCGTGAACACCGTGATGACGTGTGGCAAGAAGAGCACGGCGCAACGGATTGTTTATGGCGCGTTCGACAGCATTTCGCAAAAAAATCCAGCGAGCAATCCCGTGGAAATTTTGCAGCGCGCGGTGGACAACGCCAAGCCGCGCATTGAAACCAAGGCCCGCCGCGTCGGCGGCGCCACGTATCAGGTGCCGCTGGAGGTGCCATCGGACCGGCAGGCCTCGCTGGCGCTGCGGTGGATTGTGGATTTCGCGGACGCGCGCAAAGGCATGCCCATGCGCGACGCGCTCGCAGCCGAAATTCTGGAAGCATATCAGGGACAGGGCAACGCCATCCGCAAGCGCGACAACGTCCACAAGATGGCGCAGGCGAACAAGGCCTTTGCCCATTTCCGCTGGTAGGAATTTCATTGAAACTGCCCCGACGGTTGCACACCCGGGGCATTTTTGTTATTTATAGACTCGAGCAGAATTTTTAAGACATGCAAGCAGTGGCAGAAAAAGAAAAATCGGTCAACTCGCCCAAGCGTGAATACACGCTGGAGCGCACGCGCAACATCGGCATCGCCGCGCACATTGACGCGGGCAAGACGACGACGACCGAGCGCATCCTGTTTTACACCGGCCTCATTCACAAGATTGGCGACGTGGACGACGGCAACACCGTGACCGACTGGATGGAGCAGGAGCGCGAGCGCGGCATCACCATCACCTCCGCCGCCGTGACGTGCTATTGGACGCAAAAGCAGACCAAGCACGGTGAAAACGAATTATACAAGTCGTTCGTCGGCGTGCCGCATCGCATCAACATCATTGACACGCCCGGACACGTGGACTTCACCGCCGAGGTGGAGCGCTCGATGCGCGTGCTCGACGGCGCGGTTGCGGTGTTCTGCGGCGTGGCCGGCGTGCAGCCGCAATCCGAAACCGTCTGGCGTCAGGCCACCAAATACAAGGTGCCGCGCATCGCGTTCGTCAATAAGATGGACCGCACGGGCGCGAATTTTGAGCACGCGCTTGACGACATGCGCAACAAGCTCAAGGCGTATGCGTATCCGATTTTCCTGCCCATCGGCGCGGAGGACAAATTTGAGGGCGTCATTGATGTCGTCAACCAGAAGGCCATCGTCTGGGGGGCGGGCGACGTGGTCAACGAAGGCCTGAACTACGAGGTGAAGGAAATTCCCGCTGAGCACAAGGAACGCGCCCGGGCCGCGCTCGCGGAATTGATTGACGCGGTTTCCAACAAGGACGACCAGATTGCCGACCTCGTGCTTAACGAAAAGCCGGTGACGCCGCCAGAACTCAAGGCTGCCATCCGGCGGCTGACGTGCAAAATTGAACTGGTGCCCGTGCTGTGCGGTTCGGCGTTCAAGAAAAAGGGCGTGCAGCCGCTGATTGACGCGGTGGTGGATTATTTGCCGGGGCCGCTCGACGTTCCGCCCGCCGAAGGCATCGAACTGGGCACGGAAAACAAGGTCGTCGTCGAGACCAGCGACAGCAACAAGTTTTGTTCGCTGGCATTCAAGCTGTGGACCGACCCGTACGCGGGCAAGCTGGTGTTTTTCCGCGTTTATTCCGGCCAACTCGAAAAGGGTGACATGATTTACAACCCGCGCACGCGCAAACGCGAGCGCATCAGCCGCCTGATGATCATTCAAGGCAGCGAGCGTAAGGACATCACCCAGGTTCACGCCGGCGACATCGCCGCGCTCGTCGGCCTGCGCAACATCACCACCGGCGACACGCTGTGCGATGAGGACTTCGACGTGACGCTTGAACCGCCGACGTTCCCCGAACCGGTCATCAGCATGGCCGTCGAGCCGAAAACGCGCGCCGATCGCGACAAGATGTCCGAAGGATTGCAGCGGCTGGCGGAGGAAGACCCGACGTTCCGCTGCTTTACGAACCAAGAGACCGGCCAGCTTATCATCGCGGGCATGGGCGAGTTGCACCTGGAAATCATTTGCGACCGGCTCAAGCGCGAGTTCAAGGTGGACGCCAACACCGGCGCGCCGCAAATCGCCTATCGCGAAACCATCACCAAACCGGCGGACGGCGAAGGCAAGTTCATCCGCCAGTCTGGCGGTCGCGGTCAATACGGCCACGCCTGCGTTCAGATTCAGCCGAACGAAAAAGGCAAGGGCATCGAAATTGAAAACAAGATTGTCGGCGGCGCGATTCCCAAGGAATACATCCCGGCGGTCATTGACGGCATCGAAGAAGCCATCAAGGGCGGCGTTTATGCGGGTTATCAGGTCATTGATGTGAAGGTGCAGGTTGTAGACGGCACGTTTCACGAGGTGGACTCGAACGAACTGGCGTTCAAGATGGCCGGCATTTTCGCGCTGAAAGATGCGTTCAAGAAGGCGCATCCGATTTTGCTCGAACCCATCATGAAGGTGGAAGTGACCACGCCCGACGAATATCAAGGCGATCTGCTCGGCGACATCAGCCGCCGTCGCGGCCACATCGTCAGTATTGAAGCCAAACTGGGCCAGACGGTTTTGAACGCGCAGGTGCCGCTGGCTGAGATGTTCGGTTACGCCACCGCGATCCGGTCGCTGTCGAAAGGCCGTGCGTCCTATTCGATGGAGCCGCTGACGTTCGAGCAGGTGCCAGCGGGCATCCTCAACTCGATTTTGGATCAGGCGTCCAAGAAGCCGGCCGCAAGGTCGTAACGAATCCCACCATCAGCTTTGCCGACGGCTTCCGGAAACGGAGGCCGCTTTTGTGTTTCCATATTTCAACGCGGAGACGCTGAGAACACAGAGGTTCACAGAGCTGGCGTCTCTTTGCGCCTCTCAGCGACCTCAGCGTCTCTGCGTTAAAGTTCATCTTCGTTTGGTTGCGGCCAAAGGCCGTGTTGTGTCCATCCATGGTTCCCAAAGCGGTTTTGGATTGGACCAAAAAATGGCAGCGCTTCGGGTGGAGCGCTGCCGGTGGCGAACTGGACTTGCGTAGCTTTTCCCTCCTTGGAATGCCAGACGCGTGAGAGACTGGACTTCACCCGTGTCGAACAAATGTCAGCGCGGTGAAGTTGCGGTGACAAATGATGCGCCGCTCGAAACCGGGAGGGCAGGTTTGGAGGTAGGGCGGGCAGTCCTCTGCCCGCCGCTCGTTCAAATACCAAAGACAGCGCGCACGGAGTGACGCGCCCTACCGTGCCGAAATCTCCAGCATCCGCTCGATCGGCAGGCGCGCGCGTTTCAAAATGTCCAACGGCAATTCGACTCGCGGCGCGAGTTTTTTCATGCAGTCGCGCACCTTCTCCAACGTGTTTAACTTCATGTATTTGCACTCGCTACAGCGGCAGTTGTCCGTCGGCATCCGCATCACGTCAAACACCGGCGCGCACAGAAATTCCTTGCCCGGACATTCCTTCTGCATCCGGTGGATGATGCCCGACTCCGTCACGATGACGAACCGTTTGGCCGGACTTGTCTTGCACCAGGAAATCATTTTCTCCGTCGAACAAACTGCGTCCGCCAGATCGCGCACTTCGCGCAGACTTTCCGGATGTACTACCACCTTCGCATCCGGAAACCGCTCGCGCAGTTTCAGGACCTGGTCACGCCGGAACTCGACGTGCGCGTAACAATTGCCCTTCCACAAAGCCATCGGTCGGCCGGTCTGTTCCATCACCCACGCGCCGAGGTTTTCGTCCGGCACGAACAGCAAATCCTTGTCCTTCGGGGCGGCCTCGACAATTTTCACCGCGTTGCCGCTGGTGCAAATCACGTCGGTCAACGCCTTCACCGCAGCGCTGCAGTTGATGTAAGCGATGGTCCAGAAATTCGGGTTCGTCGCCTGCAATTCGGCGAGCTTGCCGGCGGGACAGCTTTCTTCCAGCGAACAACCGGCGTCTTTGTCCGGCAGAATGACGATTTTGTTCGGGTTTAAAATCTTGGCCGTCTCGGCCATGAAATGCACGCCGCAGAAAACAATCACATCCGCGCTCGTCTTCGCCGCCTGTTGCGACAGGCCGAGGGAATCGCCGACATAATCCGCCACGTCCTGAATTTCCGGCACCTGGTAATTGTGCGCGAGGATGACGGCATTGAGCTGTTTTTTGAGCGTGAAAATTTCCCTGGCCAGCGGCTCGAATCTGCCTTTCGTCATCGCGCCGCGCGGCTGGAATTCAGCGACATCAATCATCTTCCAAAGTTACCGCTGCCAGCCGCCAGCGTCAATGAAGGCAAACCGGTGGTGGTGACTCAATTTGATTTGGAGGTAGGGTCATCGCGCTGCGATGACCGCGCCGCGTGCAGCAACGCAAAGGGAAAGCAATCCTGGCTGTTCCGCCCGCTGCACGCGGGCGGGGACGCCGCAGCGCGGCATCCCTACCAAGAATGAATTGGTGTCACTTCGCGCAATTTGTGTCCTTTTTTGCCATTTGCGTCCAATTTGATTTGAGCCACGCGCAGAGCCTGGCATAAGAAATCTCACGTGCCAGGTGTCAGAGATTGACGCTGTCCGGATTATTTCTGCGCGTCAGCAGATTCGGTGTTGGTGCCTTTATCCGCAAACTTCTCATTTTTCCCGTATTTCACCGGCTTGCGCGACCACCAGGTGCCGTTGCTCCAGAGGATTTTGTCTTCGACAATTTCTCCGCGGATTCTGTTTGAAAGAAACAATGAGCCTTCCGTCGTCAAAATCAATCGCACGGCGCGGCCATCGTAAATTTGAAAAAGCTGGTTTTCCGTGCCGGCAATCCAGCAAGGATGATTGCCTCTGCCGCTTTCATACCAGCCGCCGATCAATGATTTTTCCTTTTCCGTCAGCGATCTTTCATCCGATTTGCACGGAATTTCCACAACGCCGTTCGGCTGGGAACCGTCGAGATTTAGGGTGTCTTCTGCGTCGTTCCATTTGCCCGGACAGGTAGTGGAGTTGCTCCACATGTGAACATAATTCTCATGGCCGCCGCAGTTGTCCGGTTGCCCGGGTCCCCAATTGGTGTAGCCCAGCTTTGTCTCCATGTCATCATTCTCTTCTGTAATCCAAACGAAATGTCCCCACTTTTTGCATGATCCAATCCATAAAGTGCGGTTGGTGATTCCACCATAAGCGCCAAACTTTGAAAACACCCATTCTTGCTCCGCCGCATTTTTAATGACAGCCAGCGTGCCGCCGAGTTTTTCGGCTTCGGCCTCCGACGCCGTCCAGGTGTTGGGTGTGAGCAGATAATAATCATGCCCGTTGGCCGGATTGGTGATGGGACCGGCAATGATTTCGGCTCCGACATGGAAGGTGACAGCGGACAACAGGATGGCTACGCCGCAAAGTGCGATGGCTGTTTTCATAATGTTTGAACGGTTAATTAAAAATGCACTCCAGGTATCAAGCTTGAGCGACGATTATTTTGCAGTTTCAGTTCGCCATGCTGCCGGAAGAAAGTTGGGTCATGTTCTTGTCCGAAGATACTTCCCTGGTTTTGTATTCGACCGGTTTTCGCGACCACCAATTGCCCCTGCTCCAAAGAATCTTGTCCTTGAGAATTTCCGCGTGTTGTTTCCACTTGGGAAAGAAGAGAAAGCCTTCCGTTGTATAAATGACGCGGCTGGCATCCTTGTTCTGGTCAATCGCAAAGAGCAAGTTGTCCGTGCCGGCGATCCAACACGGCTGGTCGGGGTCGCCGTTGTTGTACCAGGTGCCGACCAAAGATTTTTCCTGTTCGGTGAGAGCTTTCTCATTCGATCTGCCCGGCACCTCAACCACGCCATAGAGAATTTGACTTTCGGGGGTGTCGTTCCAAACACCGTGACTATCGCCCGGCCATACTTCGACGCAATTTTCGATTCCACCGGAGTTGTTTGGTTCTCCTTGAGCCCAATTGACGTAATCCAATTTTGTGTCTGTCACCCACACAAAAGGTCCGCCTTGCCATTGTCGGTGAAGGCCGATCCATAAAGTGCGATTCGTGCCGGCATAATCACCGAATTTGGAGAACACCCATTCCTGATCGGCGGCATTCTTGATGACGACCAGTGTGCCGCCGAGTTGTTCGGCTTCAGCTTCGGAAGCCGTCCATGTGTTGGGCGTGAGCAGGTAATAATCATGCCCGTTGGCGGGATTGGTAATTGGTCCGGCAATGATACCGGCGCGTGTGGTGAAGTTTGCTGTCAGCAGCATGATTGCTGCGCCACAAATTGCGATGGTCGTTTTCATGATTGGTCAGACGGGAACAAGCCAATAATGCTCCCCGAAATAATCTAAACTGAATTTCCCAAAGGAGCGTTTAAGGTTCGACAGGAAAAATATAAGGCCGTTCATTTTTCCCGCATCAACTTCAGTCCCGCACCCCGGCTCCTGCCTCTTCGAAATCAAACTTTCAAATCGGCCAGCGCCGGGTCGTGAGCGTTGACAATCTTCCGCAGTTTGGCAACGGCGGCTTTGAGACTGTGCGCGCGGAACAAACTGGTGCCGGCCACAAAGGTGTCGGCGCCGGCGCTCGCGCATTCGGCGGCGGTCTGGAAGTTGATGCCGCCGTCCACGCTGATGCGATACGGCAGTTTCCTTTCGCGCCGCCAGGCGTCGGCCTGCTGGATTTTCGGCAGTGTTTCGTGGATGAATTCCTGTCCGCCAAAGCCGGGATTGACGGTCATCACCAACAGCAGGTCAATCCGGTCGAGGTGCGGCAGGATTTCGGTGATGGCTGTGGGCGGATTGATGGCGAGGCCGGCCTTTTTGCCGAGCGATTTGATTTTCCACAGCAACGGTGTGACCTGTTCGCCGAGTTCGACGTGGACGATGATCTGGTCGGCGCCAGCCCCGGCGAACGGTTCCAAAAGAATTTCCGGTTGCGAACACATCAGATGCACGTCAAAGAAAAGTTTGGACAACGGGCGGATCGCGCCGACGACGCCGGGGCCAAAGGAGATGTTCGGCACGAAATGTCCGTCCATGATGTCGAGATGCAGCCAGTCGGCGCCGGCTTGGGAAGCGCGTTCAACTTCTTTCCCGAAACGCGTGTAATCAGACGCGAGCAGCGAAGGCGCGATAATCATGACGCGAGGATAAAGGATAAAGGATGGAGGATGAAAGACGGAAAATAACAACGGCTGGCGGCGGTCCTCAATCCTCCATCACCCTCTTCGCCGACTAATGGCTCGCGAGGACGGCCGTCCCACCGTTTTCAGTTCGCTTCCCGTCGAGGCAGCGCCGCACGGCCAGGACAAGCGTTTGCGGCTGGTAGGGTTTTTGCAAATAATTCAATTCCGGTTCGAGCCTGAAATCCTTGCCCACGATGTCGGCGCTGTAACCACTGCTGAAAATGACCTTGAGGTCGGCGCGGTCGACCCACAATTTTTCGGCGAGTTCACGGCCATTCATGTTTTCGGGCATCACGAGATCGGTGAGCAGGAGAGCGATATCGTTTTTGTGTCCGCGCCAGATATCAACTGCTTCCACACCAGTGGCGGCCTGCAACACATTGTAGCCGTGTTTCTCGAGGACGCGGGCGACGAGTTCGCGGACGGGCTTTTCGTCCTCGACCAGCAGAATAGTTTCGGTGCCGCCGCGAATGGTGATTTGGGTCGTCGGTTTTTCCGCCTCGGGCCGACGCTCGCCGACATAGGGAATGTAAATGCGAAACGTGCTGCCTTTGCCGACGGCGCTTTCCACTTCGATCCAGCCCTGATGCTGTTTGACAATGCCATAGACGGTGGCCAGGCCGAGGCCGGTGCCCTTGCCAACTGCCTTCGTGGTGAAAAACGGCTCGAAAATGCGCGGGAGATATTCGGGCGGAATGCCGCTGCCGGTGTCGGTTTTGCTGATGCAGACGAACCGGCCCACACGCGCTTCGGGATGCCGCTGCACGTGGACTTCGTTCACGTCCATAATGTCAACGCGCACCGCGAGCTGGCCGCCGCGCGGCATGGCGTCGCGCGCATTGACGGCGAGATTGAGCAGGACCTGCTCCATCATGCCGGCATCGGCCTCGACCGTCGCGGGCGACTGGCTGTAATTCAGGCGCAACGTCACGTCTTCGCCCAACATTCGTCCCAGCATGTCGCTCATGTTGCCGATGATTTTGTTCATGTCCAAACGTTTGGGCTGGATGAGCTGGCGGCGGCTAAACGTGAGCAATTGCCGCGTCAGGCCGGCGGCGCGTTCGGCGGCCTGGCTGATTTGCTGGGCGGAGCGGGCCGCCATTTCGTCAAGATTGTACGCCTGAAGTAGCGAAGCGTGGCCATGAATGACGGTAAGGATATTGTTGAAATCGTGCGCGACACCGCCGGCGAGCTGGCCGATGGCCTCCATTTTCTGCGATTGACGCAGTTGCTCCTCCAAACGCCGTTGGGTCGTGACGTCGCGAAACAAACTGAGCAACAGGAGCGGTTTGCCGCGCAATTCGACGAGCGAATCGGCAATTTCAAAAACAATTTCGTGCCCATTGCGGAGCCTGTAGCTGCGTTCCCGCTTGCGCTCCCCGGCATCCTTGCTGAAGCGTTCGCGATATTGCGCCAGCATTTTTTCCCGTTCCCCGGATTCGGCATAAATCACGGTGAGCGGCTTGCCTTCCAATTCGCTCCGGCTCAGGCCAACCAGTTCGCAGAAGGCGCCGTTGACCGCAATGATGACGCCATTCTCATCGGTCAACCGCATTCCGTCGGTGGAGTTTTCCCACACGGACCGGAAGAGGGCTTCGGAACTGCGCAGGGCGGCCTCTGCGGCGCGGCGCTCGGTGACATCGCGCACGTGCAGGAGCAAGGCGTGCTTGCCGGCGTATTCAACGCGACTGGCACGCACTTCCACCGGCACGGCACGTCCGTCGGCGCTTTTGCTTTCACCTTCCACCCAGAATAATTCGCCGCCGGCCAGCTTTTGAAAATCGCGCCGTGCCTCTTCACTACGGGACGGAGGGATCAAATCATTCAAAGCGTTCCGTCCGATCAATTCCTCCCGTTTGACGCCGTGCAACGCGCAGGCGGCCATGTTCACGTCCAGCACGTTGCCATTGAGGTCTTCCACAAAAATCGCGTCGGGCGAATTTTCAAACAAATCGTGGAACCGCTGCTGGCTTTCGCGCAGGTCCTGTTCGGCGCGGAGGCGTTCCAGCGCGCCGCCGCATTGGTCGGCGAGGGTCTGGAGCGTTTCCAAATCGCGTTCCGTGTAGGCGCCGGGCAAGTGGTTTTGAATCAGCAGAAAGCCGATGACACGCTCGCCCTTGCGAATGGGGGCGACCATGGTGGAGGCGGAATAATCCTTCTCCACGGCGGGCGACAGCTTTTCCGCGCCGTTCTTCACGACACGCCGGATGAGGGCATTGGCGGTTTTGGGCTGGGGCGACGATGGGATTTCGACCCGCCGGTTCTCAATCGTGGTTATGTTGAGCAGCGAGAAAACCTCATCGTGCACGGCGGAATACAAATCAAGGGCAAAGTCGTCCCATTTGAACAAGGCGTCGGCGGCTTCGCAAATGATCCTTGCCGCCTCGGACGCCGTCGCGGTCGAACTGAGGCGGTGGCTGAGCTTGGAAAAGACCGCGTTGCGATGCTCGATGCGGCGGCGTTCGGTCACATCGGTGGCCAACGCCAAGGCGGCAAAACGGTCATGGAAAACGATCGGACTCGAGATGACCTCCACGTCAATGAGACTCCCGTCCTTCCGACGATGCCGCCAGACGTGGCTGGGGTCGGCAGTGTTCAACACGACGCTTTTGGGGGCATCGTCCTTCTCCGGCGGCCGGATATCCGCGATCGTCAGCGACAGGAATTCCTCGCGCGAATAACCGTAGTGTTTGGTCGCCGCTTCGTTAACTTCCAGGAATGCCAGCGTTTCCAGATCAAAGACCCACATCGGGTTGGGATTGCCTTGAAACAGCAAGCGGTATTGTTTTTCACTGCTGCGCACGTCCTCCTCCGCGCGCCAGCGGTCGGTCACGTCGCGGGAATTAATCACAATGCCGGTCATTTCCGGGTCCTGAAGGCGGTTCTGGCCGACGGTTTCCAGTTGCCGCCATTCGCCGTCTTTTCTTTGATAACGCAGTTGGATTTTGAACGTGCTCTCCGGGTGATCAATCCCGGATTGGAGCGCCTCCAACGCGCGCGGCAAATCCTCGGGATGCACGTGCGCGAAGGCGTTTTGCCCGCGCAACTCCTCCGACGTATAACCTAGAACATGCTCGATGGAAGGGCTGACGTAGAGAAAGTTACCCTGCCGGCTTAAAATAGAAAGAACATCCAGCGAATTTTCCGTGAGCGTACGGAAATACCTTTCACGCCGGACCAATTCGGTCTCCGCCCTGTGCCGCTTGGCGCGCTCCTCGGCTTCCTCCACGGCGCGGCGGATGGCCGACGCCAGCCGTTCCGGCTGCTGTTTGAGCAGATAATCCGTCGCGCCGGCCTTCAAACTTTCGATTGCTGCCTGTTCGCCGATGGTGCCGGAGATGAGAATGAACGGCGTGTGCGGACATTTTTTCTTCACGATGGCCAGCGCATCCAAACCGGTGAACGATGGCAGGTGAAAATCCGAAAGAATGACGTTCGAACGATTCGGCGTCCAGGGCCGCCTCCAGCGCCTCACGCGTCTTCACTCGTTTCACCTCCACCTCCAGATTGTCCTGCTCAATCAGGGAACGGACCAACTCGGCAAAATCCGGTTCGTCTTCCAGATGGAGGATGTGCAACCGCTTGTTCATCATTTCCCACTATCACACTTTTGAATCATTTATCAAAACGCAGCAGTCGCAGTGCCAGTAATAGCCCCAAAGATGCCTGTCATTTCAGGCTCAAAAGCCTTGAAATGAGCGGCTTTCGTCGTTGACATTGGCCCGGATTTGATTATTGTTCCGACTCTTTAATCGAAACGAAATATGCCGAACACCACCTCTGCCGAACGCCGGATGCGCAACAGCCAGCGCAAGCACCTGCACAATCTCAGCGTCAAATCACGCCTGCGCCGCCTGGAAAAAAACTACCGCGCGTTGCTGGCTTCGGGCAAGCAAGGCGAGGCCGTCAAACTGCTGCCCGGCGTCAACTCGGCTTATGACAAGGCCGTCAAGTCCGGTGTGGTGCACCGGTCCGCCGCCAACCGCAAGAAATCCCGTTTGTCCGTCGCGCTCAACCGCGCCGCGTAAACCGTTTCGATTTCCACAATCCCATTTTTGCCAGCCGGAAGGCGAGCGCCGCGCCCAGGCACCCGAAGCCGTATTTCAAGCTCCGGCGGAAATTGATGGAAGACGCCTCGGGGAAATACTTCGTCGGACAGCTCACCTCGCCAATCGTGAACCCGTGCCAGAGAATTTGCGCGAGCATCTGGTTGTCGAAGACAAAGTCGTCGGAGTTTCCGGCCAGTGGGAGCGTCTCCAGGATTTCCCGTGAGAACGCCCGGTAGCCGGTGTGGTATTCCGAAAGTTTCGCGCCTAATAAAATATTTTCGGCGAGGGTGAGAAGGCGGTTCGACACGTATTTCCAAAAAGGCATCCCGCCCCGCAGCGCGTAGCCGCCCAAAATGCGGCTGCCCAGCACGCAAGGATGCAGCCCGTTGGCGATGATCGAAGCCATCGCCGGAATCAGCTTGGGCGTGTATTGATAATCCGGGTGGATCATGATGACGATGTCCGCACCCGCTTCGAGCGCGAGCAGGTAGCACGTCTTTTGATTACCGCCGGGACCGGTATTTCGCTCATGCACATGAACGCGCACGCTTTCCAGCGAACGCGCGACCGCCACCGTATCGTCACGGCTATGATCATCCACGAGAATGATTTCGTCCACGATCCCCTGGTCGCGCACCTCGTCGTAAGTCTGGCGCAGCGTTTGCGCCGCGTTATACGCCGGCATCACCACGACAATTTTTTTTCCGCGATACATTTCGACTTCCGGATTCTCGCCCCGCATCCTGCCTGAAGCGGATGGCGCGCGGAAACAAAAAATGCAAATAACACGCCAAAAACCCGCTTGCTACGCCAGCCACATTAACCTATCTTGCCCACGAGTGAACAAAAGGGTCACAGCGTATAAAGTCATCGAAGGCCAGTGCGCCGGACCGGCGGTTTGCCCGTTAAGCCGGGTCAAGGCCGGCACCACCGTTTGCATCAAGGAACTGGCTGCGTCGCCGGAAGTGCGCGACCGGTTGCGCGAGCTTGGCCTCGGCGAGGAACAACGCGTCAAACTGTTGAGCAGCGAAGCCAACGTCATCTGCCAGGTTTGCAACGCACGCCTCGCTTTGAGCGAAAAACTGGCCAGGGCGATTTTGGTCGAGCCGCTGCCCTCACCCGCTGCCGCTTGAAATTTTCCATGGTTGCCGCTCCCCAGCCGCTCAGTTCGGTTGCCGTGGGCACGACGGCGACGGTTGCCGAAATCAACCTCCCGCCCGAAAGCCGCCCGCGCCTGATGGAAATGGGCCTGCTCGTCGGCACCACGGTCGAACTCGTCCGCTTCGCCCCGCTCGGCGACCCGGTTGAAATCAAGGTCCGCGGCTACAATCTCACCCTGCGCAAAAGCGAGGCGGAACAGATTCTCGTAAAGGTGGCGGGTGGCAATAAGGTGACGAGTGACAGGTGACAAGTCCCGGTCGCCAAGCGTTCGTTCAAAATGGATTTGCCCCAATCAACCAGCACCCCGCCGGAAAAAAAGCTGGACGATCCGCCGCATTCTGAATCCCGCCACGCGTCACCCGTCGCCCGTCGCCCCTATGTCATCCTGACGGGCAATCCGAACTCCGGCAAAACGACCTTGTTCAACGCGCTGACGGGTCTCCGCGCGAAGGTCGGCAATTATGCCGGCGTGACCGTCGAGCGCAAGGAGGGCCGGTTGCCCGGCGCGCCGGCCCGGATGGACGTCCGCGTTCTCGATTTGCCCGGCACGTATAGTCTCAGTCCCAATTCACTTGACGAGCAGATTTCGCGTGACGTGCTGCTGAATCGCCTGCCTGAACTGCCGCCGCCGGGTTTGATCGTCGTTGTCGTGGACGCCTCGAACCTGCAACGCAACTTGTATTACACCACGCAGGTCATCGAGCTGGGCCATCCGACCATCATCGCATTGAACATGGTGGATGTGGCGGAAAACAACGGTTATCGCATTGACGAAAAGAAGCTCTCCGAGGCGCTCGGCGTACCGGTGATGCCGATGGTCGCCAGCAGCGGCGCTGGTGTGCCGGAGTTGCGCGCGAAAATCATCGCGGCCCTTCAAAACAACACCGAAATAAAACCAAAATTGTTTTGCCAGTTGCCCGGATTGTTCCGAATTGAAGCGACTGGGCTGGCGGGTTTGCTGGCGGAAACTTTCAAGGAACGGCGGTTGCAAGCCACCGCGGAAGCGTTGCTGCTGCTCAGCAACGAAAAGGCGCTGGCGTCGAGCAAGGAGCATTATCCGCAAAACATCCAGGACGCCGTGGCGGCCGCGCGAAAGCGCCTTGAAGCGCACCGGATTGACTGGCGCGGCGCGCCGATTGAGTGGCGTTACGCGCGGGTGGCGGAAATCCAGCAGGCCGCCACCGACGAGTTCGCGCCGCCGGGCGAAACGTTCAGCGACAAACTTGACCGCATCCTCACGCACAAAATCTGGGGCACGCTGATTTTCATCGCGCTGATGACGCTGATGTTCCAGAGCATTTTCACGTTTGCACAAATACCGATGGATGTATTGAGCTGGGGGGTGAAATGGCTGGCGGCAGGAGCAGGAGCCTTGATTCCGCCCGGTGATCTGAACAGCCTGCTGACCGCCGGAGTGATCCGGGGCGTGGGGGCCGTCATTGCCTTTCTGCCCCAAATTCTGCTTCTTTTTTTGTTCATCGGCTTTTTGGAGGATACCGGCTACATGGCGCGGGCGGCATTTTTGATGGACCGGTTGATGAGCAAGGTGGGGCTGCACGGCAAAAGTTTCATCCCAATGCTGAGTTCGTACGCGTGCGCAATTCCCGGTATCATGGCCACGCGCACGATTGAAACACCGAAGGACCGGCTGGTAACGATCCTGGTCGCGCCGCTGATGAGCTGTTCGGCCCGGCTGCCGGTTTACACGCTGCTCATCGCGGCGTGCATTCCAGACATCAAAATTCTCGGCTTCCTCAAACTGCAGGGGTTGACGATGCTGGCGATGTATCTGCTTGGCACGATCGTGGCACTGCTGATGGCGTGGCTGTTCAAAAAAACGCTGCTCCGGGGCGAAACCCCGATGCTCATCATGGAGTTGCCGCCCTACAAACGGCCGCTGCTGCGCGTCGTGCTGCGACATATGTGGGACCGCTCGAAACTTTTCGTGAAGCGCGCGGGCACGGTGATTCTGGGCGTGAACATTGTGCTCTGGTTCTTGGCGACGTATCCGAGAACCGAAAACGGGGTGACGGGGAACGGGAGTGATGGCGTGATGGCAAAACAAACTGCGCAGCACTCCAGCCCTCCGTCTTCGGCTGAACTAGCGGGTGAAAAATTGCGGAACAGTTTTGCCGGGCGGATGGGTCGTGCGATTGAACCGGTCATCGCCCCGCTGGGTTTTGATTGGAAGATGGGGATTGGGATTATTTCGTCGTTTGCCGCGCGCGAAGTGTTTGTCAGCACCATGTCCACGGTCTATAACGTCGGTAACGCGGACGACTCGGAGTCCAACGAAAAAGCGCTGCCGGACATGTTGCGGGCGCAAACGCGGCCGGACGGCTCGCCGCTCTACACGCCATTGCTGGCAATCACGTTGATGGTGTTTTACGTCTTCGCACTGCAATGCGCCAGCACGGTGGCGGTGGTGCGGCGCGAGACGAACTCGTGGAGATGGCCGCTGTTCCAATGGCTTTACATGGGCGTGCTGGCGTGGGTGCTGGCCTTTGTGACTTATCAGGGCGGGCGCTGGCTGGGCTGGAATTGAGTTGGAACCGTGGTTTCAAACTGCGCTTGAACACAGCCAAAAGCTTGTGTTAGCCTGTATTTGTTGTCCCCGTCGAATTTTTTTATACAAATTTCACGTAAGCGGTGTCTATGCAATGAAACCGTGAACGGCGACGAATCATCGGATTGGGGTGAAAAGCTCTACGAATCGAAGGCGGCGGAGTTGATTCTCTATGGCCGCGCCTTGGGTTTGAGCCACGCCGAGGCGGAGGACGTGTTGCAGGAAACCTTCCTGGCGCTGATGCAAAGGCCGCAACCGCCGTTGCGGCTGGAGCATTATTGTGTGCGCAGTTACCGGAACCGCGCGCTGAATTACCGGCGGTCGCTGTGGCGGCGGCTGACGCGTGAGTTGGAATCGCGGCGATGGTTTGAAAAATCCGCGGAGGAAAATCCGGCGGAACGCGCGGCGATGCGGTGCCTGGCCGAACTGCCGGTGGAACAGCGCGAAGTAATCGTGCTGAAAATCTGGCACCGATACACGTTCGAGGAGATCGGCCAGTTGCTGGAGGTTTCGCCCAACACAATCGCGGGCCGATACCGTTACGGTTTGCAGAAAATAAAACTCCAACTGGAAGGAGCAGCTTATGAAAGAGATGAATTTGCCGGAGACTCAGTTGCGTTCCTGGCAGCCGCGCCGCCCGTCGGCGGGGCTTAAGCGGCGCATTTTTGCCGCCCAACCCGGCAAACCGACGACCGCGCCCTTTCTGGGCTGGCTTGCGCCGGCAACCGCTTGCGCGTTGTTCACCCTGCTGGTTTTCAATTCGGGCAACGGTCTTCCCGCCGGCTCCAGCAGCCGCGGAACGATGATGGCCATGATTTTGAGCAACCAGAATTTTGCAGCGTACGCGTCGGATGGTTCCCAAAATGTGCAAAATCGCGTGGCCGCCGTCACTTTTGATTGGACAAACCGCAGCGCTTCCACTTCTAGTATTGGTTTTACGCCGTTCATCAAACCGAACGATTGACACCAAAAATGGAAAAGCAGAAACCGAACAACGGCAAAAGCAAGGCTGCCAGGCCGGCGTCCGGCGGCAAATTGCCTCCACCGGCGCCCGTGGCCCCGCTGTTTCGCCGGATTGACTGGATGGTGATGGTACTCGTCTTCGCGGTGATGTGGACCATTTATCTGCTGACGCTGGCCCCGGAACTGACGCTTGAGGATTCCGGTGAATTATGCACCGGCTCGTTCTACGCCGGCATACCGCACCCGCCGGGCTACCCGTTCTGGGCGATTTACAGCTGGTTTTGGACGGCCATCCTGCCGATCGGCAACGTTGCCTGGCGCGTGGAGGTGGGGGAGTCGTTCGCCTTGGCGATGGGTTGCGGCATGCTCGCCCTGATGGTTTCGCGCGGGAGCAGCATGCTCATCGAGGGTATTGAAGAATTGAGGAGCATCACCGGCAAGTGGGAGAACGCCATCTGCATGGTTTCCGGATTTGTCGCGGGCATGATGGTGGGGCTGGATGGTTTCGTGTGGCGCGAGTCGGTGGCCATCAACCGCATTTCTCTCTTTGCGGTGCCGTGGTTGATACTGGTGTTGCTCTGCTTGATGCGCTGGATGTATGCGCCGCACCAGAAACGATACCTCTATCTGGCGATGTTCTTCTACGGCATCTGCGCCACCATTCACCAGACTTTGCTGCTCAGCGCCATGGGCGTCGAGATCGCCATCGCCGCCGTCCAACCGCGTCTCGGTCGCGACCTTTTTCTCGGCAATAGTATCGTATTTTTGATTGGGCTTTACGCGATGAGCACCCATTCCATCCCGGCGCTCAACAACATGACCGATATCGAAAAGACCCTTTTCTACATTGTGGGGATTGGCTCGCTCGCCGCCGGCGGCTGGTTGAGCATCAGAACCGGGGGAATCTTTTCCGAGTGGAAGGCAGTGATTTGCATGGGTCTCCTCTGGGTTCTCGGAGTTTCCTTTTATTTTTACGAACCTATTTCCGGCATGACTGTCCCACCGATGCAATGGGGCTATCCACGCACGGTGGAGGGCTTTTTTCATGCGTTGAGCCGCGGCCAATACGAAACCACCCATGGAACGAACATCTTCCAGGACCCGGTCCGTTTTGCAAACCAACTGTGGTATATCGTCCAGGGCCTTTCCGAGTCATTTAGCTGGGTCGTTTTGTTTGTCGGGGTGCTGCCGTTTTTGTTTTTGCTCAAAATGCACAAGCGGGAGCGTTCCTGGATTATCGGCCTGTCCGCCATCTATTTCTGCCTCGCCGTCCTTCTGGTCATCCTTCTGGATGTCGGCTTGGATCGCGCTTCGGCGGACCTCAACAAGGTGTTCTTCACCGCCTCACATGCGCTGTTCGCCATCATGATCGGTTACGGGTTGACGTTGATGGCCGCCTACATGGCCACGCATTATGTCAAATTCCGGTTTTGGGGAATGATTGGCGGGGCGGGCGCCATCATTCTGGCCTTGTATTGTCTGGCAAACGAGGCGGCTAATCTTTACGTCGGCCCAAGCGGTAAAGCTTTTTCCATCCTCTCCCAACTGCCGCATTTGGTCGCCCAATCGTTTGCCAGGGATCAATACGGGCTTTCCATTCTCGCCAATCTTATTTTGGTCGCGATGCCGGTTATTTTCATTTTAGCGCTGCTGCTTTACCGCAGCCGCGGACCGGTCTTGATCCTGCTGGGTTTGTTCATGGTCATGCCGGTCTATTCCGGCCTGTCCCACTGGTACAAGAGCGAACAGCGCAATCACTGGTTCGGTTACTGGTTCGGACACGACATGTTCACGCCGCCGTTCGGCATTTATCCGGAGATGACGCGCAATACGATCCTGTTTGGCGGCACCGACCCGGGACGTTTCAATCCGACTTACATGATTTTCTGCGAGAGCTTCATCCCGCATTCGTGCCAGCCGAAGGAAGATCAAAAATTCGACCGCCGCGACGTTTATCTCATCACCCAAAACGCGCTCGCCGACGGGACGTATTTGGACTATCTCCGCTCGCAATATTTCCGCAGCGCGCAACACGACCCGCCGTTCTTCCGGGAATTTATCAAATACGTGCTGGGTATCCCCTTTGGTTCGGACAACACATTGGTCAATGACCTCGCCAACGCTGCCTACTATGTTTTGGATGTGCCGCTCACAAAATTCGGCGCGCACGTCGAGGCCAGGCGCCGGGCCGAGGGTGTTTATCCGCCAGTCGAAATCTACATCCCCTCGCCGGATGATTTGCAGCAGTCCTATGATACGTATCGCGATGATTTTCAGCGCCGGGCCGCACTTGGCCAGCTCCAGCCGGGGGAAGGTGTTCAAACCGCGGGCAATCAGATGGCCATTTCCGGCCAGATTTCGGTGATGAAGATTAACGGCCTGCTCTGCAAAGTCATCTTTGACCATAATCCGACCAATGAATTTTTTGTCGAAGAAAGTTTCCCGCTGGACTGGATGTATCCCTACGAGACGCCGTTCGGCATCATCATGAAGATCCACCGCAATCCGCTGCCGGAATTGTCCAACGACGTTTTCAAAAAGGACCACGAATTTTGGAGCGAATACTCCAAGCGCTTCATCGGCAACTGGATCACTTACGACACCAGTGTCCAGGAAATCGCCGATTTCGCCGAGAAAGTTTATTTGCACGGCAATTTCAGCGGCTTCACGGGCGACCGGAAATTCATCCGCGACGACGACGGGCAAAAGGCTTTTTCCAAGTTGCGCAGCTCACAAGCCGGCATGTATGCCTGGCGCCTGAACCCGCAATGCCCGCCCGAATACCGGCAAAAGACCCCCGAGGCGCAGGAGGCGCTGAGACGCGAGACGGATTTTGCCTTCAAGCAAGCCTTCGCGTTTTGTCCGTACAGCCCGGAAGCCGTCATCCGGTACGTCCAATTCCTGGCCCAATTCAATCGCTTGGATGACGCCCTGATTGTGGCAAAAACCTGCCTCAAGTTTGATCCTTACAACGGCCAGGCAATTGACCTCGTTAATAACCTCGAGAACATCAAAACACATTCTGCAGGGCAAACCCAACTTGAAGCGCAACTGCAGCGAATGGAAGCCGAACAACAGAACGACCCCACGAATTTCGAAAACACCCTCGAACTGGCGCACTTTTATTACCAAATCCAGCAGACCAACCGCGCAGTCGAACTGCTCCGGAACGCCATCGGACTGTTCGACCAGGCATTGGCCAATCCGAACATCCGTTACCCGGACGTTGCGGCCATGGCCCAAATTGCCGCCCAGTCGGGCGACATGCCCAAACTTGAAATTTCGCTCCAAAAACTCGTCAGCCTCGCCCCCGACCAGCCCGAACCGCATTACGACCTCGCTGCGCTGTACGCCATTCTCGGCAAAACTTCCGAAGCGCTCCAAAATTTGCAGGCCTCACTCGACTTGAGCGCCAAACGGCTGGCGACCAATCCCGCCGCCCACGACCTCCTTGTCGAAGCCCGCAAAGACCCGCGCTTCGACTCGCTGCGAAACCTGCCCGCTTTTAAAAAACTTGTCCCGCCCGGTTAACATTTGAAATTTCAAACCGGAAATCTCAAATGGCCGGATACGTCCCAGTTGCCGACGCAAGGCCAATCCGTTAAACTGGCGGTTCGGAAACATTTTTTTTGCCGAAACCATCGCATGAAGAAAGCCGAGTCACACGCGCACAAATCTGAAAAGGCCGCTGAAATCCCAACCGCCGCGACCGAACCGGCGGCGGCTAATCTGCCCGTCGCGGCGGAACTCACGCCGGAGCAGCTCGAAGAACTCAAGGCTCGCGCGGCCAGGGCCGACGAACACTGGGACCGCCTTCTGCGCACCGCCGCCGATCTGGAAAATTTCAAGAAACGCGCCGCGCGCGAACGCATCGAGGCCGCGCAAGCTGCCGCCTCCGCGCTGATTCAAAAATTACTGCCCGTCCTTGACCACTTTGAAATGGCGCAGACCGCCACGCAAACCGTGCAGGACGACAAGCTCGCCTCGCTGCAAGCCGGTCTGGCGATGATCCAGCAGCAGCTTAAAAACACCCTCGCGGAGAGCGGACTGGAAGAGATTGACGCCAGCGGCAAACCTTTTGACCCGACGTGGCACGAAGCCGTCTCACAGCAGGAAACCGCCGACGTTCCCGAAGGCCACGTCGTCCAGCAGCTTCGCAAAGGCTACAAGCTCCGCGACCGGCTGTTGAGACCGGCGACGGTGATTGTTGCGAAAAAACCTGCGGCCAATCCGTAATCCGAAATTCGCAACCCGAAATTTCCCAATGACCAGGCGTGATTATTATGAAATCCTTGGTGTGAGCCGCGACGCGGAGGCTGACGAAATCAAGAAGGCTTACCGCAAGCTCGCCCTGAAATTCCATCCGGACAAAAATCCGGGCGATAAAACCGCGGAGGAAAAATTCAAGGAACTCGGCGAAGCCTACGAAGCGCTAAACGACCCGCAGAAACGCGCTGCTTACGACCAGTTCGGCCATGCTGCATTCGATCCGCGGGCGCGCGCCAGTCGCGCCGGCGGCTTTGGCGGCGGCTTTCACGATCCCTTCGAAATCTTCCGCGAAGTCTTCGGGGGCAGTGGCAGCATTTTTGAAAGCGTCTTCGGCGGTGGTCAGGATCCTTCACAGCCGCAACGCGGCGACGATCTGCGTTATGATTTGGAAATCACCCTCGAAGAGGCCGCGCTGGGATGCGAAAAGGAAATTGCCGTCTCCAAACTTGACCTCTGCGACGTATGCAACGGTTCCGGCATGGAACATGGCTCGAAAATGCGGACCTGCACGACTTGTGGCGGGCGCGGACAGGTCATCACGTCGCGCGGTATCTTCAGCATCGCGCAAACGTGTCCGCACTGCAAGGGCGCGGGGCGCATTTTGGAAAAACCGTGCAAAGCCTGCCACGGCGAGGGGCGGCGCGAGCATGGTTCAAAAATCAGACTCCGCATTCCGCCCGGTGTGGACGCCGGCTCGCGTCTGCGCTCGTCCGGCAACGGCGAGGCCGGTTTTCGCGGCGGGTCGCCGGGTGATTTGTATGTGGTGCTGCACATCAAAACGCACGAACTTTTCCAGCGCGACGGCGACGATTTGCTGTGTGAAGTGCCGGTGAGCTTCGCCCAGGCCGCGCTCGGCTCGGAAATCGAGGTGCCGACGCTCGACGGCAAGGCCACGATTAAACTCCCCGCCGGCACGCAATCGGGCACGACCTTCCGCGTCAAGGGCAAGGGCGTGAAAAATCTCCAAGGCTACGGCCATGGCGACTTGCACGTGCGCATCCAGATCGAAGTGCCGGCGCGCCTGACCCCGGTGCAAAAAGCAAAGTTGCAGGAATTTGCCGCATTGTGCGACGGCAGGGAAGCACCCATGGCGCAAAGCTTCTTTGAAAAGGCAAAAAAGTTTTTCAAATGAGCCTGGGCCGCGCTGCGGCGCGGTCTCGGACGACCAGCAAATCGTCCCCACCGGATAATTTTATGCACCGCTTTTATCTGCCGCCGGAACGCTGTGCGGGAAGCACGCTGCAGCTCGATGGACGCGAAGCACATCATGCGTTGCACGTGTTGCGCGTCAAGCGCGGCGAGCAGGTCGTCGTGCTGGACGGCGCGGGGCATGAGTTTTTTTGCGAGGTCGAAAATGGTTCACACGACGTGGTGGAATTGCGCACGACGAAAAAGAACTTCGTTCCTCCCCCGCCCTGCCAGTTCACGTTGCTACAGGCGCTGCCCAAGGGAAAAATCATCGAGTCCATCATCCAGAAATCCGTCGAACTGGGCGCGCATCGCATCGTGCCGCTGCTGACCGAGCACGTTGTGACGCAACTCGACGATGAGAGCGCGGAACTCAAGCGCGAGAAATGGCAGCAGGTTGCTATCGAAGCCATCAAGCAGTGCGGCGCAGCCTGGCTGCCAAAAATTGAAACGCCAACGACCATTGAAGGATTTCTGGCACGAAAGGAAAAATTGGATTTGGCGCTTGCCGGCTCGCTGCAAACCGAACGCTGCCATCCGCGCGAATGTTTCCGCGAATTTGAAGCAAAACATGGGCGGCCGCCGCAGAGTGTCGGCATTTGGGTTGGGCCGGAAGGCGATTTCACGCTCGACGAGTTGAAGGCAATTGAAGCCGGCGGCGCCCAGCCGATTTCACTTGGCCACCTGGTTCTGCGCGTCGAGACGGCGGCGATTTATTGCCTTTCGATTCTGAATTATGAGTTGAGTCGGTAGGACGCGTCCTACTTTGATTGGACGAGCACCCGGAAGGCTTGGCCCAGATGGTCCGGGTGCGTGAGGGTTTGAAACTGCCGCGTCTGTTTCGCGCCCCATTCGCTGAAGGACTCCGGATTTTTGAAAATCTTTGCCGCGATTTTTGTCAGAAATTGCGCCTGCGTGGAAAAAGGTTCCGTTTTCAAACCGCACGCTTCACCGACAGACTGGATTGCGGAAAAATTGACATGCGCCGTGAGGTCTTGTTCGCCGACGTTCGCCAGCAGGTCGTCCGTAACGTGGTGGCGAAAATAAGCGCGGAGCGTGCCGCGCATCCGGCCCGGCGAAAATATTTCGTCATTGGTCAAACCGTAATCAATCGTCAGCAATCGTCCGTGTTCCAAAATGTTCGCCGCTTCATGCCACCAGTTTTCGGCGGCGGGGCAGGTTTCGATGGTGTAACCGTCGGGAAGTACTTCGCAAAGTGCGGGGTCTGGCGCTTGGGGTCCGGCGTCTGGGCTCTGAATCTTTGCCCAGACGAATTTTTCGCCTTCGAGAGCAACGCCCCACTCGAACCAAAGCTTTTGGGCGGCGTCCCAGCCGAAACGGTGGACGGGCATGGCATCGAGGAGTTCGTTGGAGAAAATGACGCCGGCGAAGTTCGGCGTTCGGGGGCAAATGGCCTGAAGGCGGTCGAACCAGCGAACGCGCGGCGCAAAATTTTCCAAGGTTTTGTCCTGCCACTCCTGCCGGCGCGCAGAGGGTTCGATGATGCAATATTCGATTTGCCCGAACAATTCGGGTCGCGACGACTGCAGCCAGGTTAAAATATCTCTGGCCAGTTGCCCGTCATGCGCGCCCCCTTCGACGATTCGCACTTCGCACTCCTGCCGCGCCATGGCTGCCGAGCGAAGGCGGGTCGCACTTGGCACTTCCTCCAGCCACTCGGCGAATTGGAACGCCAGGAGTTGGCCGAAGAGTTCACCGGCACTGACGTTGGTGTAAAAATCGCCGCGCCGGCCGGGGCTGTCTTTTTTCGTTTCGTAATATCCAGAATTGGGACAGTAAAGGGCGAGTTCCATGAAGCGCGCGAAGGACAAGACGCCGCGCTCGGCAATTTTGCGGCGGATGATTTCGGCGGATGCGTTCATGTCTTGCAGTGTGGCGCGGGTCTAGCTAGTGTTCCGACAACGAAAAAGATTTATGGCCAAGATAGATGCATTTTTCAACCTGATGTTTGAACAGAAGGCGTCCGACTTGCACATGGCATGCGGAAACCCACCCATGCTGCGCATCAACGGCGAGCTTCAGCGCGTGGATTTTCCGCCGCTCGAAAACGACTCGCTCAAGTCGATGCTTTACGAAATTGCGCCGGACTACAAGATTAAACAATTCGAGGAAACCGGCGACGTGGATTTCGGCTACGAGATTCCGAACATCTCGCGTTTCCGTGTCAACTTTTACAATGAGAAGAACGGCATCGGCGCGGCGTTCCGGCAAATTCCCAGCCGTGTGCTTACGTTTGAAGATTTCGAAAAGCTCGACGTGCCCCTCCCCCCGGTGTTGAAAAAATTTTGCATGCTCAACCGCGGATTGATCGTGGTCACCGGCCCGACCGGCTCCGGCAAATCCACCACGCTGGCCGCCATGGTGGATTATGCGAACCGAAACCGCAAAGACCACATCATCACGCTCGAAGACCCGATTGAATTCGTCCACGAAAGCAAAAGCTGTCTGGTGTGTCACCGCGAGGTCGGCGTGCATACCAAGTCCTTTGCCTCGGGATTGCGCGGCGCGTTGCGTGAAGACCCGGACATCGTTCTCGTTGGCGAAATGCGCGACCTGGAAACCATCGAGCTGGCCATCACGGCGGCAGCCACCGGCCACCTGGTCTTCGGCACGCTGCACACGCAGAGCGCCTCCAAAACGGTGGATCGCATCATTGACGTTTTCCCCGCGGACCAGCAAAACAAAATCCGCCAGACGCTTTCCGAGGCGTTGAAAGGCGTCGTGGCGCAGGTGTTGTTCAAGCGCACGGACAAAAAGGGCCGCGTGGCCGCGTTTGAAATCCTGGTCTTTAACACCGCCGTCGCCAATCTCGTGCGCGAGGGCAAGACACATCAAATCCCCGGCATGATCCAGGTCGGCAAGAAGACGGGCAACCAGCCGATGGACGATCACATCATGGAGCATGTGCGGATGAAACGCATCTCACCGGAAGACGCCTATGACAAGGCGCTGGACCGGAAAAAATTCCGTTCTCTGCTCGCGCATCCGCCGGAGGATGATGATGCCATCTGATTATGCGGCGCCCCGAATTGGACCAAATTTTGACGACGATGCTGGCGTCGCAGCCGGAAGTTTCCGACGTTTTGTTCACGGTGGGCCGCCCGCCGCAGGTCGAGGCTTACGGTGAACTCAAGCCGGTGGTCCTCGATCCGCCGATTGACAAGCTCACGCCGTATCAAACCGAGACCGTCGCGCTCAACATCATTGGCGATAATCTCTGGCAGACTGAAGATTTGTTGCGCCATGGTTCGTGCGATGCCTCCTATGG
Source organism: uncultured Verrucomicrobiae bacterium (assembly GCA_963842445.1). GTDB lineage: Bacteria > Verrucomicrobiota > Verrucomicrobiia > Limisphaerales > UBA11358 > UBA11358. The sequence goes on from CAWJHF010000016.1 coordinate 153,255, forward strand.
GCTTTCGGGCGTGTCCCGTTTTCGTGTCAACGTTTTCGCGCAGCGCGGAAACTATTCCATCGTTTGCCGCCAGCTCAATTCAACCATCCCGACGCTGGAAAAATTGAAGTTTCCGGAGATTTTCAAGGAAATCCCAAAGGAAAAAACGGGTTTGATCCTCGTCACCGGCGCGACCGGCTCCGGAAAATCCACCACGCTGGCCGCCATCCTCAACGAAATCAACTGCACCAAGCCGGTCCACATTGTCACGCTGGAAGACCCGATTGAATACGTGCATACGCACGACCAGGCCACCTTCAACCAGCGCGAACTGGGCATTGATTTCGATTCCTACGTCAACGGCCTGCGCGCCGCGTTGCGCCAGGCACCGAAGGTGATTCTGGTCGGCGAGATGCGTGACCGCGAAACGGTGCGCATCGCGTTGAGCGCGGCGGAAACCGGCCATCTGGTGTTGAGCACCCTCCACACCATCAACGCGGGCGAAACCATCAATCGTATTCTGGGCATGTTCGAGACTGAAGAGCAGGAACAAATCCGCATCCGGCTGGCCGATTCGCTGCGCTGGGTGGTCAGCCAGCGGCTCGTGCCCAAAGTCGGCGGCGCGCGCTACGCCCTGCTCGAAATCATGGGCTCCAACCTGCGCACGCAGGAAACCATGCGCCTTGGCGAAAGCGAAGGCAAAACGTTTTACGAAATCATCGAGGCCAGTCATCCGTTTGGCTGGCGTACATTCGATCACGCCTGCCTCGAGGCTTACGAACAGGGTTTCATCACCGAGGATACCGCCATGCTTTATTGCACCAAACGCAGCGTCGTTTCGCGCGGTCTTGACAACACCAAAAAAGGCCGCGGCGAAATCATCAGCACCGTCGGCTCGTTGCGGATGAAATCAACGCCCAACGAGAGCCCGCCCTTCCTGAAACTCAAGTAATCAAAGCATCATGAACGCTTCATTCGATTTTGTCAGCACCGCGGACAAACCGGCCTTGATCGCCTTTTCCACTCCGGAATGGCTGGAAACCGCGAAGGGTGCCTTGGTGGAACTGGGCTACAAGGTTCACACCGCCGCCACGCACAGCGATTTCCTTGTGCGCTTCGGCCAGGTCCGTTATCAGGTCGTCATCGTCGAGGAACGGTTCGGCGCGAACAGCATCGAGGAAAACCTCACGCTGAAGGCGCTGCAACAAATGCCCGTCGGCCAGCGCCGCCACGCCACCATCCTCCTGCTCGGCGACTCGTTTCAAACCTTTGTGCCGATGGAAGCCTTCAAACAAAGCGTCCACGCCGTCGTCAACAGCTCCGAGATGTTCCTGCTCAAGCAGCTCGTTGAAAAAGCGGTCGCCGACAACGACATTTTTCTCCACAGCTTCCGCGAAATCCAAAATCGTGTTTACGCCAGTGACAGCCGCTTGTAGCCGTCACGGTTGTTGATGAAAATTACCGCCGGTCAAATCCATGACCCGCCTCGATCAAGCGTTGGTTGAACGCGGCCTTTGTGAAAGCCGCGAGAAAGCCAGGCGCGCCGTTCTCGCCGGCCAGGTCCGCGTCAACACCCGGTCCGCTTGCAAAGCCAGTGACTCCGTCAGGACCGAGGACGCCCTCACGCTCGCTGCCGGCGAAAAATATGTCAGCCGCGGCGGCCACAAGCTCGAACACGCGCTCCAGCATTTTCAACTCGACGTGGCCGGGCGGGCCGCGCTCGACCTCGGCGCGTCCACCGGCGGATTCACCGATTGCCTGCTCCAGTATGGCGCGGCGAAGGTTTTTGCCGTGGACGTCGGCCGGGGACAGCTCGCCTGGAAACTGCGCCAGGACCCGCGCGTCGTCGTGATGGAAAAAACCAATGCGCGCCTTTTGACCGCCGCCCAATTTCCCCAGCCATTCGCGCCCGCGGATCTGGCGGTGATTGATTGCTCCTTCATTTCGCTCCGCAAAATCCTGCCCGCCGCCGTTCCGTTGTTGAAGCCGGACGGCAAAATCGTCGCGCTCGTCAAACCGCAATTTGAGGCCGGCAAGGCCGAGGCCGACAAGGGCCGCGGCGTGATTCGCGACGCCGCCATCCATGAACGGGTTTTGGAGGAACTGCGAAAATTTGTTGCCGAGCAGTCTGGCCTTTGCTGGCGGAATGTGGTTGAATCTCCTCTGCTCGGCCCCGCCGGCAACAAAGAATTTTTGGTGCTGATTGAAAAAATTCGCTGACCAAATCAAACGCGTCGGCCTCATCGGCAATGTTGAAAAGCCTGACTGCGCCGGCATCCTGCGCAAGGCCGCGCGGCTCATCCAGCACGCCGGACGCAAGGTGCTTCACAACACCAATACCGCGGCGCTGGCGCGCGAGGCGGATTTACTGCTCGTCTTCGGCGGCGACGGCACCATGCTGCACGTCGCCCGCGAAATTGCCGGCTCCACCACTCCCATGCTCGGCATCAACATCGGCGGCCTCGGTTTCCTGACCGCCGTCCCGTCCGACGGGCTGGCCCGCGCGCTGAACCACATTTGGAAGGGCGAATTCCAGTACGAATCCCGTGTCCTGCTGGAAGCCGGCGGAACCTGCAACGGCCGTCCCATTCACGAAAATGCGCTCAACGACATTGTCGTCAGCCGTGGTGTCGTTTCGCGGCTGATTGGCCTGGATGTGAGTGTGAACGGTGAATGGGTCACGCGCTTCCGCTGCGACGGCTTGATTGTCAGTTCGCCGACGGGTTCGACGGCGTATTCACTGGCGGCGGGCGGCGCGGTGATTTTTCCGACGGCCGACGTTCTCGCGCTGGTGCCCATTTGTCCGCACACCATGTCGAACCGCCCGTTGATTTTGCCGCTGTCCTCGACCATCGGCATCAAGGCCATCAGCCCGGCGCCCGCGACCATCCTGAGCGCGGACGGCCAGTTGGTCGGCGAACTCGATGCCGGTGATGCCGTGACGATTCGCCGCAGCCGCCGCACCGTGCGCCTGATGCACCTGGCGGACAGTTCGTTTCTGGAAGCCTTGCGCCGCAAATTGCACTGGCGCGGAGCCTATTTGTAAAATGAACACCAAAGCGTTAAATCGTTTAATCGTCAAATCGTCAAGCCGTCGGGCGGACGTGTCTCGATTCAACACTTCAACCGTTCAACGATTCAACCAATAACCATGGTTCGCCTCAAAGACATTGCCCAAAAAATCGGCGTCTCCATCATGACGGTATCCAAGGCGCTGCGCGACGAACCCGACGTGTCGGCGGCGACGCGGGGGCGCATCAAGCTGCTGGCGCAACAAATGGGTTATGTTCCCGACTCGACCGCGCAGGGGTTGCGCTCGCGCACGACCAAGCTGTTCGGCGTCGTCATCCCGTCCATCACCAACCCGATTTTCGCGCGGGTGTTTTTCGCCCTCGAGGAGAAGGCGCACGAGCTGGGCTATGATCTCCTGCTTGCCCACACGCAAAACCTGCCGGAACGCGAAGAATCTTGTATCCGCCGGTTCCTGTCGCGCCGCGTGGACGGTCTGTTCATCTCACCGGTTTATCGCATGGATCCGGAGGCCCGCATCTATCAGGAACTGCTCACGCGCCAGACGCCGACCGTTTTGCTCGGCCCGCCCGCGCAGTTTTGCAAAACGTTCGTGAGCGTGGAAATCGAGGAATTGATCGCCAGTTACACCATCACGCAACATCTGTTGAAGCTCGGCCACAAACGCATCGCCTGTCTCACCGGCCCATCCGCCTCGCCGTGGGCGCAGGAACGCCTGGAAGGCTATCGCCGCGCGCTGCGCGAAGCCGGCCTGGACGTGGACGACCGGCTCATCTTTCAAGCCGGCAGCACGATTGAAGACGGCACGAAAGCCGCGCTGCAAATGCTCAACGAATCCTGCAACGCCACTGCCGTCCAGGCGGTGAACGACCTCGTCGCCGTCGGCTGCGCCGAAGCCCTGCTTGCACAAGGCTTGCGGATACCGGAGGACATCTCGGTCGCGGGCTTCGGCAATATCATGACCGCCGAACATTTTCGCGTGCCGATGACGACGATTCGCCAGCCGAAATACCGGTTGGGTGTGGCCGGCGTGGACGCAATGATGCAACTGCTGAAAGGCCAGCGTCCCGAAATCAAACGCTTGACCGCCGAACTCATCGAACGCAAGAGCACCGCCCCGCCGAAAGCCGTCGCCCCTGCCGCGCCGAAGGCCCACGAATAAACGCAAATCCGCTTTTTGGCAGGGACGTGCGGCTTCTAGCGACGAAGCTTATGCCATAGCCGGACCCGCATGTCCGGTCGTCGCGGGTGGCCAAGTCATCATGAAAATTGACAATCAGACCCTGCGGCTCTTTGCGAACTCGATGGCAACTTGCCTGTCATCAGGACTGACGCCGAAGAGGTCGCTGGAACTGAGCGGGGCAGGAACGCGATCCAAAGCTCTTCGGGAGGTGATTCGCGTGGCTCTGGATCGGTGCGATCAGGGCATGACGATTTCCGAAGCTCTCGAACCCGGCGCGAGGGTTTTCCCGCACTACTTCCTCCCGGTGATTCGCGCGGGAGAAACGAGTGGCCGGTTGGTGGAAGCCTTTCAATTGCTTGACCATCAATGCCGCCGAATTGGCCCCTCCGTGAGGCTTGTGCGCAACACCTGGCTCTATCCCCTCATCTGCATCCTCTTCGGCTGGATCATTCGAACCGGGATTTTTGTGTATTTCGGAAGGTATGATGCAGCCTGGCACTTCGTTTGCGCCACCTTTGGGGCCGGCTCGCTGCTCGTCCTGTTGGGGTGGCTCCTGTTCAAGGTTCAGCCGGTGAAAAGGATGGTTGACTTCGTCCTGTTGCAGATACCACTCATCCGCGAGACCGAGCTTCGTCTGGCGGTCGTTTTGTTTTTTGCCACATTCCGGCTTGCGTACGAGGCCGGGGGCTTGGGGGTGGTCGTCATGTTCGACCTGGCATGGCAGACCGTCCGCAATGACGCGATTCGTCAGGATTTGCTGAAAGCCCGCCAAATACTGGCACAGAACGGCACCTTCGAAGATGCCTTCGGAAAGTCGGCGCTGCTGGAGGACGACCTCAAGGGGCTGATTAACACCGGGTCAATCAGTGGGCAACTGGACCGGAGTCTCACCCAAATCGTGGAGACGGCGACCCAGCAGCTCGAGACGACGCTTCGGATATTCAATCAATTCTTCCATCGCCTGGTCACCTTTTCCGTTGCCATGTCAATCGTGGAAACGGTGCTAATATGCATCCTGTAGTATTCCGTAAAGCGGTCAGTCCTTTGAATGTTGTGGCGGGGCTTGACTTCCGGCCATAGTCGCACAGCTTGGAAGGGTCAGACCGGAAACAAATGACCGTCAAAACGGCAACCGTGCGGGACGTTGCGGCAATTGCCCGGCTCTCGGATGAACTGGGTTATCCGGGTAACCCGGTATCCATGGAGGCGCGCGTCCGGAAGGTCACCGCCCGGAAACACCATTTGCTCCTCGTCGCGCAGAATGACCACGGCGAGGTGTGTGGCTGGCTGCACGCCTTCGGCGCCGATTACATTGAATCGGGTTTCCGGGTGGAAATTGGCGGGCTCGTGGTGTCGAAGGCGGCGCAACGATCCGGGATTGGCAGCCGTTTGGTCGGGGCGGCCGAGCAATGGGCCAAGAGCATCGGGGCGGAATTCGTCAGCGTTCGCAGCAACATCAATCGCAAGGAAAGCCACCCGTTTTACCGGAAGCTCGGATACGAACTGAAGAAGACGCAGCAGGTTTATCGCAAGCGCCTCTGAATGCGTGTCAGTAAAGGTGCCCCATCGCAACGCGATGACCCTACCTGAAAAAGACAAGCGCGGCGGTTGGAAATTTCGGCCAGCACCGTAGGTGCGAAACCTTTGTAGCCGCGCGGTCAATTTCCCCAAGCTCCGTTCAGGAGCGACATCATCGGAATATGCCGCCCCGACGGGGCTTAAATTTTGTTTGGGTTACGCGGCATTGACGCCGCCGCTGCTCGGGCGCACACTCGCTTCCACCATGCCAGCTGGGTTCCGACTTCGTCCGTTTTCATCTGATTTCCGTCGTCGCACGGCTTCAACACGACCCGCCCGCACTCCGAGCCACCTGATACATCAAATTCGATGTTGCATTTTATGGAATTTGCCGTAGAGTTTTATGTGAATGTTGGCGGGCGGGCGCCCGTGCAGGAGTTCCTCGACGAACTCAAGCAAAGTGATCCGGACGATTTCGTAGCGGTGCTGGCTGGACTGGCGAAGTTGCGGGATCGCCAGTATCACCGTGAACCGCTGTCCAAGGCGCTCGGCGGCGGCCTGTTTGAACTCCGTCACGTCGGCAACTTGAACACCCGTGTGCTGTGGTTCTTTGTGAAAGGCCGGCGCATCATCGCCGTCCACGGCATCCGCAACAAAGGCCAGGCCATCCCGGCCCGCGACCTCGACATCGCGCGGGAGCGGATGGGCGACTGGCGGGCCAGATTTGAAACATGAAAACCAATTTCGACGTTTATCTGGAAGAACAACTGAAGGAACCGGCGTTTGCCAGGCGGTTTGCCCGGGCGGGCGCGGCGTGGGACGTGGCTTTGCAGATCGCGGCGTTGCGCGAAAAGGCCGGCCTTTCCCAACGCGACCTCGCCCGCAAGCTCAAGACCTCGCAGCAGCAGATCAGCCGGCTTGAATCACCGTCGTACGAGGGCCATTCCTTGAGCATGTTACGTCGCGTGGCCGAGGCCCTGGGTGCAACCGTTCACGTTGCCTTTGAAACGGGCGGTCAAACCGCGCCCATGATCCTGTCGGAATCTAAAATCCCGTATCGCACGGGCGGTCGCAGGAAGAAATAAATTAGAATCTGCGAATCCGAGAATTGTTCTCTTTGCCGAGCCTCGGCTTGGAATTTCGTGGCCGTCGTTACAAGGTTTGTGCGACAATCTTCGAGCCGTGATGCCTGAACTTTTTACCATCGGCCACTCGACGCACTCATGGGAAAGATTCCTTGAGCTGCTCCGGCAGCACCGTATTGAAGCGGTGGCGGACGTGCGTTCTTCGCCTTACAGCCAATACAATCCGTAGTTCAACCGGGAACCGCTGCAACGCGCATTACAGGAACAAGGCATCGCCTATGTGTTTCTTGGAGAGGAGTTGGGAGCACGGAGGTCAGAGCCGGAATGTTACGTGAACGGCCGGGCGGATTACTCGCTGATTGCGCGAACGCCGGCATTCATTCGCGGCCTTGACCGCATCATCAAGGGCGCTGCGAAGAAGCGAATCGCCATGATGTGCGCAGAAAAGGACCCGCTGGATTGCCATCGTTGTATTTTAGTGTCGCCGCCACTGCAAAGGAAAGGAATCAACGTTCAGCACATTCACGACGATGGCACCTTGGAAAGCCAGGAACAAGCGGAACATCGCCTCGCGCAGATGTTCAATCTTACAGAATGCGAGTTGTTCCGCTCAACCGACGAAATTGCTACAGAGGCTTATCGCCTTCAAGGAGAGCGAATCGCGTATCAAGAGGACGCATCAACACCGCGGGGCGTGCGGCCCGCACGGCCGGTCAGGGCGGGACTGTCACGACAACGGTATTGACGCTGCCGCTGCCCGGGCGCACAATCGAAGTCGCTATGTCTTCTGGCTTCGATGCAGTTTTTGCAGAGGGTAAAGAGTTTGTGGCGGATTTTCGGGCCAACGAGAAATTCCACCTTTATCTATGAAACTTGCACGCCTACGCATCAGAAACTTTCGCTGTTACAAGATAGAAATCGCATTCGACTTCGATGACATGACCGCCTTCGTTGGCAAAAACGATGTTGGCAAGTCCACGGTGATGGACGCGCTCGACATCTTTTTGAACGAAGGCGCGCCGGACAAGAATGACGCGACCAAGGGCGGTGATGGAAAAGACCTCACAATTATTTGCGAGTTCACTGGTCTGCCTGCCAGCGTAATCATTGACGAAGATAACCCTACGTCATTCCAAGCTGAATATCTGCTCAACGCAGCCGGTCGGCTTGAAATTCACAAGACCTTCAGCGGCCACCTTGCGACACCCAAATGTACCAGCGTTGCAGCTTTTGCAGTTCACCCGACCGCCGCAGAAGTCGCCGACCTTGTCCAATTGAAAAACCCGGATCTCAAGAAGAGAGCTGAGAAACTGAAAGTCAATCTGACCGGGGTTGATCCGAAGGTGAATGCACAGTTGAGGCAACGCATTCGTGAATCAGCCGGCGACCTGAAGCTCAAAGCGGTGTTTGTTTCCCTCAACGAAGAAAAAACAAATAAGCCGTGGGACAGAATCAAGGCATACGTTCCAGTGCTTGCGCTTTTCAAGTCTGATCGCGCCAGCACAGACCAAGATCCTGAGGCGCAAGACCCGCTCAAAACTGCGGTCAAGGAAGCAATCAAGCAAAGAGAGGCGGAACTGAACGCCATTGCAGGCCATGTCGAAGCTGAGGTTCGCCAGATTGCGAAAGTGACGCTTGAGAAGCTGAAGGAGATGGACGAATCCCTTGCGCAACAGCTGAATCCGCAGATTTCACTAAAGAAGTGGGAGACACTTTTCAATGTGAGCATCACCGGTGATGAAGACATTCCCATCAACAAACGTGGCAGCGGCGTTAAGCGCCTTGTGCTGCTCAATTTCTTCCGCGCGAAGGCGGAGCAACAGGCACGTGAGAAAAACAACGCTCCTTTAATTTACGCCATCGAAGAGCCAGAGACGAGTCAACACCCCCACAATCAGCGGTTGCTTGTAAACGCGCTTATGGACTTAGCGGCTGAAAGCCAAGTGATCATCTCGACGCATACTCCTATGCTCGCCCGGACACTGCCGGATAACTGCCTGCGATATATCCACCTCAAACCGGATAAAACAAGAGAGGTTCTTCATGGCGGCGGCAAAACGAATTTACTGTTCGCCAAATCGCTTGGTGTCCTCCCGGACAACGCCATCAAGTTATTCATCGGAGTCGAAGGGCGACACGACATTGCTTTCCTCAAGCACATGGCAAGGGTGCTCCGGCGAGCGGGCTGTGACGTGTTTGACTTGGAGAAGATGGAGCTTAATGCGGAACTGATTTTCTTTCCGCTCGGCGGCTCGTCGTTGGCGCTTTGGACCTCGCGCCTTGGGCCTCTATGCAGACCTGAATTCCATCTTTTCGATAGAGACGAGCCACCGCCGGCAGCCGCGAAGTATCAGGCGGAAGCGGACGCGATTAATGCGCGTGCTAGGTGCAAAGCAGTCATCACGGGAAAAAAAGAAATGGAGAACTACCTGCATTTTGAGGCGATCAACGAAGCCTACGCCCGCGTTTGTAACATCGCCCTTGGCTTGGCTGCCAACTTCGCGGAGTTCGATGACGTTCCGGCCAAGATCGCAGAACTTGTTCACACCGCATCTGGGAGTCCTACGGCGTGGGCAGCGCTCAGCGAGGATGTGAAAGAGAAGAAGATTTCAAACGCGAAGCGTAATCTCAACGAACATGCCGCTTCATTAATGACAAAGGTCCGTTTGGACCAAGTTGACCCAGATGGCCATGTCCTTAGTTGGTTCAATGATATGAATGCCCTCGCAAATCTTTAACCCAACTCAACTCGCTCGGAAATTCCAGAGGAGAATTGAATTATAAGAATTATAAAGGAATAAAAAACCAAAGCATGTGCATTGACACTTTAAAATTTGCGAGCGACCTGACAAAGTTCCTTGTTCCTTGCTCGAAGCGAGCAAATTTTAAAGTGTCAATGCAGCGCGTGTCAAGTTTTTATTTTTTGTTTAGCCGATTGCTTGCTAATTTTCTGGAGTGGTCACCACACCCTGCAAGCGGGTTGCGCAACGCAACCCGCTTGCAGGGTCGCGCGCGCGAGGACTGACTTAGAAGCGCGTCGGACGCGCTTCTAAGTGGTAGCGGTCAAGCTGTCAAGAAAAAAAGCGAATTTCATGCTTGTAACACACTCTGGTTTGTCAGAAAAAGTGGGTAGTTTTTCTGACAGGATTTAGAGCAATTATTGAATGCAATCCATTGATTCCAGGCTCAAAAGCCGAATTTACGGCAGCGGGAGGGGTTCGGCCTTCACCCCGAATGACTTTTTGGACATTGGCGGGCGGGATGCCGTGGACAAAGCGCTGTCGCGTTTGGCGGTCAAGGGAACGATCCGGCGGCTGGCGCGGGGGCTTTATGAGTATCCACGAGAGCATCCAGAATTGGGAAGGTTGTCGCCGGACATTGAGAAGGTAGCAAAGGCGCTGGCCGGGAAAGATCGGATCCGGCTGCAACCCGCCGGGGCTTACGCGACGAACCTGCTGGGATTGTCCGAGCAAGTGCCGGCCAGAGTAGTGTTCCTGACGGACGGGGCGTCGCGCAAAGTAAAGATTGGGCGGCAGGAAATTCAGTTGCGCCGCACCACGCCGCGCAACATGGCGGCGGCGGGACGGTTGAGCGGGTTGCTAATGCAGGCGTTGCGACATTTGGGCAAAGAGCACATCACGCCAAGGCGCGTGGAGCATTTGAAACGCACGCTGCCCCTGAAGGAGCGACAACAGTTGTTGAAAGACTTACGGCTTGCTCCCACGTGGATGCACTCGCTGTTTCGGAAGCTGGCCGGCAAATGATATGTGAAACTGGAATTTTTCAAACGCCCCGCGTCCGAGCGGGCGCTGGTTATCCGGGAGACGGCGGCGCAACGCGGGTTGTTGCCGGTGATGGTGGAGAAGGATTTCTGGGTTTCATGGACGTTGGCGGCGCTGTTCGCGCATCCGGAGTTTGGCAATCAACTTGTCTTCAAGGGCGGCACGTCGCTGTCGAAAGTTTTCGGCGTGATCGAACGATTTTCCGAGGACATTGACTTGTCTGTGAGCCCGGTGTTTCTCAGCATCAGCGAGGAATCAGTGGAACAGGCCAGCAGCCGGAACAAGGCACAAGCGCGAATGAAAGAACTGGAAGCAGCGTGCATCGAACGCGTGCGTGACCGGTTTCTGCCGGAGCTTGAGCGAATCGCCAGCGAAGCCCTTGGCAATCGCTCCGATAGTGCGTCGTGGATGGAATTTCAGGTGGATGCCACGACCCATTCGCCGGTGGTGCTTTTCCATTATCCGTCCACCGAACCGTCCGGCTTCGAGTATTTGCGGCGCTCCGTGAAGATGGAGTTTGGATCATTGACGGACCAAAGACCGGTGGGAACTCATGCGGTGCGGCCGTGGGTGGCTGAGGTGTTCCCCAAAGTGTTTGAAGATTTCCAGTGTGAACTGGTGGCGTTGGAACTGGAACGGACTTTCTGGGAGAAGGCCACTATTCTGCACGCGGAGCATCATCGCGATCAGACAAAGCCAATCCGCGACCATTTCTCACGTCACTATTCCGACATGGCCGCATTGGCCCGACACGACGTGGCCGAACGCGCACTGGCTCGTGACGATTTACGGCAACGCGTGGCGAACTGGAAGAGCCGTTTCTTTGCGGCAAGTTGGGCGCGTTATGATCTGGCCAAGCCGGGAACATTCCGTCTTACGCCCCCGGAATTTCGGCTGGCTGAATTGGAGAAGGACTACCACACGATGCGGGATATGTTTCTCGTCGCGCCGCCATCGTTTGAAAGTGTCATAAAAACTGTGTCCGATCTGGAACACGCGATCAATGGGAGGCAGCCGGCCTGAGTTCCGGCTTCGCGTGGTTGAACTTCAAACCAGTTGCAGCGGTTCGAATTGGCGGCCTAGAATCGGGGCGCTCTTCACTTTCAACCAGCTTTCCAAAACACCGGCATAAACATTCCGAAAGTCCACGTTGTATTTGATGTCGCCCTCAAACAAGTCCTGCGGCGCCAGACTCGGATATGTCCCCAGCAACCCCGCCTTCACCTTGTTGCCGACAATGAACATCGGCGCCGCCGCGCCGTGGTCAGTGCCGCCATTGGCGTTTTCCGTGACGCGCCGGCCAAATTCGCTGAACGTCATCACCAGCACGCGTGGCAAATTGCCCTGCGCCTTCAAATCGTCCACGAATGCCTTCACCGAATCGCCCAAATCCTTCAGCAACCGCTGTTGCGTGGGAATCTGGTTGACGTGCGTGTCGTAACCGCCTTGTGAGACGTAATAAATCCGCGTCGGCAGGCCACCGCCGATGAGCTTGGCAACCAGCTTGAGCGAATTGCCGAGTTGCGACGCAGGATACGTCGCCTGGTTCTGGACGCGGTCGGCAATCTTGCGCACTTCGTCGGAGCTGACCTGCGCGTCGAGCGCGGTGCGTTCGATGAAGTCCACCGCTTTCCCGCCCTGCATCGGCATTCCCGCCGCCAATGCGCCGATGCTGCCGCCGGAGTTGTCATCCGGCGTGGCGCTGGACATGTCCACTTCATTCATTTTTTCGTAAGCCGCCTCGGTCAGGTCCGCTCCGTCCGGGCCGCGCCGGCCGTTGGCCATGAAGCGATAGCTCTGCGGATTGTTAAAGCAGATGCCCGTGGGTGTTTTTGCGAAAAATGCCTCCGGCAACTGGCTGCCGATGGTCACGCCGATCGTCGGGTCAGCCCCGGCGCAGCAATTGTCGAAATAACGTCCGAGCCAGCCGTATTTCTCCACCTTGTCGGAATCGCTGGCGGTCTGCCAGATTTCCGTCGAGCGGAAGTGCGAACGGTTCGGGTTCGGATACCCGACGCCCTGCACCACGGCCAGGTTCCCTGAGTCGAACAGGTCCTTGAACCCGGTCATCGCGCCATGCAAGCCAATCTCGCCGTTCAAATTCAAAACCTGCTCCGCGGTCAACCCGAGTTTGGGACGCGCCCGGTGATAAAAATCATTCGCAAACGGCACGACGGTGTTGAGGCCGTCGTTGCCGCCGGCCATTTGCAGCACGACGAGAATGGTGGCGTCCTTGCCGGTGATGATTTGCGTGGCGGAATCCGCCGCGTCGCTGTGCAGCGCGGCGAAGGTGTCGGCCAGAAACGCCGGTACGGTCCACGACAGCGCGCTGCCGAGCACGGTGGTCCGCAGAAATTCGCGGCGGGTTTGGAGGGAGATTTCGTTCATAAGAGAAATTGGGGGGATGGAGCGGTGGAGAGGTGGAGTGATGGAAAAATTGCGCCACGATTGCAGCAACGCAACACTCCAATACTCCAGCACTCCATTACTCCGTTTTTGTTTGTTTTCACGTCACTTGATATTGCGGTGTAGCCATGACGAGCCGGATGGCAGTTCGGACATCCGCGTCGTCCAGTTTTGCTTTGGTACCGAGAAAGTCGCGCAGCGCCTTTTGTTGTTCGTCTTTGAGTGTGCTTTGCAACAGACGGGTTTCCAAAGATGCGACCAAAAGTTCCTTGTCCGCAAGCAACCCGGGGGAAAGAATTTTTTCCACGTCCACACCGCCGACCCGAACGCGTTCTGCCTCGCGTTCGGCTTTGGCGCCGCCCTGCCCGCCCGGTTTGCGCGCGAAATCGGAAGCGGCCAGCGGCGGGAACGTGCCTTGAATGAGCATCGCCGCGTCGTTGTAACGGGCCAGCAGCGTGTTGGTGGTGATCCAGGTGATGCCGCCGTCCCAGCCTTTGACGTTCGGCGGTGCGAACAGGTCCTGGCCAAGATTGCGCAGGACGGCTTCGCAGATTTGCGTTGGCGGCAGATCGCATTCGAGCATCCGCGCACTGCCGACGAGCCATTGCACCGGACTTTTGACTTCGTTGCGAATGATGGAAGGGTCGTAAAATTCCTCGCTGCGGAACATGACCCGCAGACATGGCTTGAAATTGCTCCCGTTCTCGCGGAACACGGCGGCGAGGGCATCGTTCAGGGAATCCGCCGGCGGCTGGCCGGCGAAATAATTCCAGAGTTTGGCCGTGATGAAGCGCGCGGCCTGCGGCTGGGCGACGATTTGTTCCATCACGTCATCGCCGGTGAGATTGCCGGTCCGACCGAGAAACGTTTTGATGCCGTTGTCGTGAAAGAAGGGGCGGTAAATAAATTTTTCGTTCAGGCGGTCCAATGACCAGCCGGTCAGGGCGCGGGCACCCTCGGTGACATCCGTTTCGGTGTAGTGGCCTTCGCCGAGTGAAAAAAGTTCCATCACTTCGCGCGCGAAATTTTCGTTCGGATGCTCCTTGCGGCTTTGCGCCTGATCCAACCAGATCAACATCGCCGGGTCCTGGCCGTTCATCGTCAGCAATTCCAGCCAGTTGCCCGTGGCGAGCCGGCGAAACAATTCGTTCTGCCGCCACATGTAATAGGCGTTGCGCACCTTCTCGAAGCTGGTGGCAAAATGCCCGTGCCAGAACAGCACCATTTTCTCCTGAAACGGCCGCGGCCCCCTGGCCATGCGGTTCAGCCACCAGCCGCGCAGTTCCATCAGGCGCTGGTATTGAAGCCGGAGTTGCTGCTGGAAGATTTGCCGGCGTTCCTCCGGTGTCGCTTTTTGGACGGCATCCCGCAGGCGTTCATTCTCCTCCGGATCGGGAGTTGCCCAAGCCGGAGCAGGCGTGGGATCGGGAATGTTCTCGTAGTCGAGCAACGAAGAAACCGCCTTGTCCGGCCCGAGGTCGGCCAGTTTCTGGATGGCGGCCGGCGGCCCGCCGAATCCGGCCCGGTTCAACAGATGCGCCGCTGTCTCATAATTCCAGCGGTCGGCTGAAAGCGACTTAAGCATACATTCTGAATGACGTAAGCAAGACTACAAAGGTTTCGGAAGAGTTGAAACGTGATGCGTGAATCGTAAATCGTGACGTGTGGTCGTCTCTCCTGTCACTTGTCACTTCCCAAGCGAATTGCCGTGAGCAACGTGTGGCAAGCCCCGACCGGGGACAGGTCGCTGCGAATCAATTCAACCTCGTTCGCCGTCCATTCGCCGAACAATCGGTCTTTGACGGCCTGTGCGTGCGCCGCCAGTTTCTCAATTTCGGGCCGTTTCAGAAATTTGACCCGCCCCAACGTCACGTGGCCGGCGAATTTTTCCGCGGCCGGTTTCTCCGCGAACAACCGGACGGCGTCCTCGATTTTCTTCTGCAAATCCGCCAGCCGTCCTTCGCCGTCGTTGACGCCAACCCAGAGGACGCGTGGTGACCGGGCATTCGGGAAAAAGCCGACGCCTTGCGCGCGCAGGCGCAGGGCCGGATGGCTGCGGCAAATCGCGTTGACGGCTTCCTGCAAAGCCGCCACATGTTCGACCGGAACATCGCCCAGGAACCGGAGCGTGAGATGAAATTGCTCCGGTTTCGTCCAGCGAACGGCCTCGCGCGACACCAATCGCTGCATTTCCTGCTGAACGTTGAGCACAACATTCCGGACCGCTTCCAGCATCGGGATCGCCACAAACAGCCGGAGTTTCTCGGTTGAATTGTCGTCTGCCATCGGCCTGCAATCTGTTGCCGGGACGGTTGGAGTTCAAGCTTTAGACTCAACTGTGCAGTTCGTTTTGGGGAGCACACGCGCCCTCGCGTGTCCCGGCCGGCGCCCTCGCCTGCCGGAGAACAGCTCACGCAAGTCGCGAAACGGAAAGCAACGGCAAAGCCCTTCTGTGTTCCGCGAGGGCGCGGAACACGGCACGCGAGGCGCGTGCGCTCCCCCTCAACTGAATAGTTACGGCTGCGCCGTTTTTATTCGACACCCAACCCTCAACTCTCAACACTCAAGGCCATGAAGTGGCCCGCCGATTACCACATGCACACACCGCTTTGCCGGCACGCAACCGGTGAGCCGGGCGAATACGCCGCGCGTGCCATTGCCCTCGGCCTCACCGAAATCGGCTTCTCCGACCATTCGCCGATGCCGCAGGAGATTTCGACAACTGGCGGATGTACGGCGTGAGGATGATTTCGACAACTGGCGGATGTACGCCCGTCAGCTCGATGAATACGTCGCCAAGGTTCGCCAGGCGCAAAAGGATTTTCCGCAGCTCACCATCCGCCTCGCGCTGGAGGTGGATTGCCTGCCCGGTTACGAGGACTGGATTCGCGGACTCGCCGCGCGGCATCCGTGGGATTATTTCATCGGCTCGGTGCATTACGTTTCCGATTCCTGGGCGATTGATGACCCGCAGAAACTGTCCGAGTGGAAAAACCGCGATGCCGATGAAGTCTGGGCCGTTTATTTTGAGCGGTTGACCAAGGCGGCGGAAACCGGCTTCTTTGAAATCATCGGCCACGCCGATTTGCCGAAGAAATTCGGCCATCGTCCATCGCGCGATTGCACGCCGCTCTACGAAAAATTTCTCGAGGCAGCCAAAAGGAACCACTGCGCCATCGAACTCAACACCGCCGGGCTGCGGAAGGATTGCCGCGAGATTTATCCCGGCCGCGAAATCCTCCAGCTGGCTTTTCAAAAGGGCGTGCCGGTCACATTCGGTTCCGACGCCCATGCGCCGGGCGAAGTGGGAATGAACTTTGCCGAAGCCGTTCAACTCGCGCGCGCCGTCGGTTACAAGGAATGCTGCCGGTTTGCGCAGCGGAAACGGGAATCGGTCCCGTTCTAGCGCTGGACTTTGGGGCGCAATTTGAAAAACACAGCCCAGTGAAGCAATCAATCGTCACTTTGGACATGGAAGGCGTCTTGACGCCGGAAATCTGGATTGCCGTCGCCGAGAAGACGGGCATCCCGGAATTGCGCCGCACCACGCGCGATGAGCCGGATTATGACAAGCTCATGCGCGGCCGGCTCGCCCTTCTCGACCAGCACAGCCTGAAACTGTCCGACATCCAGAACGTCATCGGCACGCTCCGTCCCTTGCCCGGCGGCAAGGAATTTCTGGATGAACTCCGTTCGCTGGTGCAAGTCATCATCCTTTCCGACACGTTCGAGCAGTTTGCCGCTCCCCTGCTCCGCCAGCTTGGCTGGCCGGTGCTGCTGTGCCACCGGCTCGTGGTGGAAAACGACCGCATCGTGAATTATCAGTTGCGCATTCGTGAACAAAAGCGCGAGGCCGTGTCCGCCTTCAAGCGGATGAATTATCACGTCATTTCCGCCGGCGATTCGTTCAACGACACCGCCATGCTCGTCGAGGCGAACGTGGGTTTTCTTTTCCGCGCACCAGACGCGGTCAAAAAACAATTCCCGCAGTTCAAGGCCGTCGAGGCCTATCCGGATTTGATCAAGCTCATCAAGGGAGCGATGTAATGCCGACGCGCCAAGGTTCCATTCATCTGTTCCGGCTTTTTGGAATTGATGTGTATTTGCACTGGGCCTGGTTTCTGGCCGTCGCGTATTTTGTCCATCAGGCAAGAGGTTACTCTTCTTCAATCTGGAGCGTGCTGGAATGTCTTTCATTATTCCTGATCGTACTGATCCACGAATTCGGCCATCAACTGGCCTGCCGGCAGGTGGGCGGAAAAACCAGTCAAATCATCCTCTGGCCGCTCGGTGGCGTGGCCTACGTATCCCCGCCGCAACGTCCGGGCGCGCAACTCTGGAGCATCGCCGCTGGGCCGCTGGTCAATGTCATCCTGTTCCCGATTTTGGGCGCACTGGCGTTGCTGGGTGGGCACCTGGGGTGGGACGACTCCATGCCCGACTTGTACAAGTTCCTGAACAACATCTGGGTCATCAATCTCGTATTACTGATTTTCAACATGATGCCGGTTTATCCGCTCGACGGTGGACAAATCCTGCGCTCGCTGTTGTGGTTTGTCCTTGGCCGCGCCAACAGCCTGCTGGCGGCGAGCATCATCGGCTTCATCGGCGTGGCAGTATTGATCGGGTTGGCTGCGTTGCTTCTGTTTCTTTCACCCGATCCAACGCAAGGCATCTGGCTGGGCATCATGGCCGCGTTCATTCTGTTGAATTGCTGGGGCGGATTGATGCAGGCGCGCGCGCTGGCCCGCATCGCCAAAATGCCGCGGCGCGACGGCTTCGCCTGTCCGGTGTGCAAAATTCCGCCGCCCGTCGGCGCCATCTGGCGGTGTGGTAAATGCGGAAAACCGTTCGACACGTTCGCCATGTTGGGAGTCTGCCCCTATTGCGGAACGCAATTCAATGCGACGCAATGTCTGGACTGCGGCAGCCTGCGCCCCATCAGCGAATGGACGACTTCGCCACCTCGACCGCCGATCATCAACGTGTGACGAAAGTGCGGAGTGCGGGCTGCGAAATGACTGAGGACGAACCGGTCGTGTGATTTATGATTTTTGATTTACGATCTATGATTGAAGGCACTCGTTGCAAGCTTATCGTCCAAATCATCAATCATAAATCGTAAATCATCAATTCCCGTCAGTCTTCAGCCTTGAACGCCCGTGAAATCAAATCACGCACCGCTTTCTTCGGTTCCTTGCCTTCGTAGAGCATCTGGTAAACTTCATCCGTAATCGGCGTCGGCACTTTTTTCCCGCGTGCCAGCCGATGCGCGGAACGCGCCGTGGGATAACCTTCGGCCAGTTTCGGATGCGACGCCTGGATCGCCGCCATCGTTTCGCCGCGCCCCAAGCGTTCACCCAGATTGCGATTGCGGCTTTGCTTTGAGAAGCACGTCAGCATCAGGTCTCCGAGACCGCTCAGGCCGGCGAACGTTTCCGGTTGCGCGCCGCAGGCCACGCCCAGCCGGCGCATCTCGGCCAGCGCTCGCGTGACGAGGCCGGCCTTCGTGTTGTCGCCGTAGCCGAGCCCGTCGCTCACGCCCGCTGCGATGGCGATGATGTTTTTCAGCGCGCCACCGTATTCCACGCCGAGAATGTCCGTGCTGCGATAGATGCGGAATTCCGGACGGTGAAAAAGTCCCTGCACGGTGCGCGCCGTGCCGTCGCTTTCGCTGGCGCAGACGACCGTCGTGGGAATGCCGAGCGCCACCTCCCGGGCAAAACTGGGACCGGAAAGCGCGGCCACGCGGTTGGCCGGGGCGTGTTCGCGCAAAATCCGGCTCATGGTTTCGCCGGTCTCAAATTCAATGCCCTTGGTCACGCTCACCAAAATCGCCGGATGCCCTTTCAATTTCACCGCCACCTGCCGGAAAGCCTGCGACGGAATGGCCATGACGACGCACTCGGCCCCTCCAACCGCTTTCTCGAAATCCGCCTCCACCCGCCAATTCGTCGGCAACGTCACGCCCGGCAGGTAACGTTCGCTGCGCCCACGCCGGAGTTCGTCCAGCGTTTCGGTGTCAATGTCCCAAAGCGCTACGGCATTGCCGTTTTCGTGGAGCACCTTGGCCAGCGCCGTCCCCCACGCACCCGTTCCGAGCACGGTGATTTTCATTTCGCCACCTCCGGGCTTGCGGTTTTTTTGCCGAACCGCCGCTCCGTGCCGTTAAACAGCCGTTCGATGTTGCCTTTGTGTTTGGCAATGGCCAGCAAACCGAGCGCGGTCGTCACGATGCCAAGCAATAAATTGCGCGGCGGCAGAATCCAAACCGTGGCGGGCAAGGCCACCGCCGCGGCGATGGACGCAACTGAAACGTACCGGGTCAGGGCAAACACAATAATCCATACGCCCAACGCGATACCCAGGGCCAACGGCGCCAACGCGAAGAAAACCCCGGCGCTGGTGGCAATACCTTTGCCGCCCTTGAATCTGAGCCAGCACGTGTAATTGTGTCCGAGCACGACGAAAAACCCGGCGACCACGTAAAATCTGATCTGGAGTTCAACCGGCTCGTCATGAAAATAACGGAAAAGTCCGGAAGCATGAGGCGCAAACCAATTGAAAATCAACGGGGCAAGAAAAGCGCAGGCGGCATACCCTTTCAACGCATCCAGCAGCAACACAAAAATTCCCGCCGGTTTGCCGAGCACGCGCATGGCATTCGTCGCGCCGATGTTGCCGCTGCCGACCGTGCGAATATCAATGCCCTTCGCGCGACCGGCCAGATAGCCCGTTGGAATCGAGCCGAGCAGATACGCGGCCATGGCGATGACGGCATAACTCAAAATTGGCACGGCGGCAGATTATGAATCCAAAGCCCAAAGTTCAAAGTCCAAAGTTGCCAGTGTAGGACAGGCTTCCGGCCTGTCTCCATTTTCGATGTCTCGTCCCGATTCGATTTATTTTTAGCCAGTCAACAGGTTCAAAAACATGAAATCAGAGACAGGCGGGACGCCGGTCCTACAGTCTTGGCGTGAGGAAACTTCGGTGGCACACTGTCCGCATGGCATCAAAGGTCAGAGTGGCAGTCTTGGGCGTCGGTTCGCTCGGCAAGGAACATGTCCGCATCTATTCCGAACTCGCTGCTGCCGGTCACGTGGAATTCGCCGGAATTTTTGACATCAACGCCGACACCGCCCGTCGAGTCGCCGCCAAACACAAGGCGCGCATTTTCAAATCGGTCGCCGAAGCCGGCTCGAACGCTGACGCGCTCAACATCGTCACTCCAACGGTCACCCATTTTGAACTGACGAAAACCTTGCTCGCGCAGGGCAAACACGTGCTCGTTGAAAAACCGATGACTGACGACACCGCGCAGGCGGCGGAACTCATCCAGCTTGCCCAACGTAAAAATTGCGTCCTGCAAGTCGGCCACGTCGAGCGGTTCAATCCTGTTTTCAAATATCTCGAATCCGTCGCCACCGAACCGCGCTTCATCGAGACGCACCGGCTTTCACCCTACCCGGCCCGCTCGACCGACATCGGCGTCGTGCTCGACCTGATGATTCACGATCTCGACATCGTGCTCGCGTTCGTGAAATCGCCCGTGACGAGCGTTGATGCCGTGGGCATTCCGGTGTTGAGCAAGAGCGAGGACATCGCCAACGCGCGGCTGCATTTCGCCAATCGCTGCGTCGCCAACCTTACCGTCAGTCGCGTCAGCCCGGAGCGGATGCGGAAAATTCGCGTCTTCAGCGGCCCGACGAACCCCTGCTACATCTCGCTCGATTACCGCGCACAGGAGGGTTTTCTCTACCGCGTCGCCCGCGACGATGAGTGGGTAAGTTCCAAGTTGAGAAAGCTTTTGGCCCTTGCTGGCAGCAACGTGACGGTTGTCAGCGAATTTGCCGGGAAAAAAATCGTGCGCGAACCGGTGCCGATTGCGAAGGACGAGCCACTCAAGCTGGAACTGCAAAGTTTTGTGAGCTGCGTCCGCGAAAAGCAAACGCCCATCGTCAGCGGCGAATCCGCCAAACGCGCGTTGGATCTGGCCTTTGAAATCACGCGGCAGGTGCAGCAGAGCAAGTAAGAAAATTATTATGAAAGACATTAAAAGAGAATTCCAAAAGAGAACCGAAATTCTTTCAGGGGCTGGCTTGAAGACAAAGGATTAATTTAGCCAAACCGAATGCGTGGCAAAACCTTAATGCTTATCGCCGGCGAGGCGAGCGGTGATTTGCTCGCGGCGTTAATCCCATGTAGGAGACGACGTGAGGAGTCTCTAACTAAAAATAGACTCCGTCAATTTTCCACAAATTTGAGTCTCGTCACCTCGACTCCTACAAAAACGATTCGTAGGAGACGACGTGAGGAGTCTCTAATCTCCCCGCCATGAATTTCCACCGCCCCAGCAAGTCGCCGCGCGATCCGCTGAACCGCGCGTTTTACCTGCCGCGTTTGCCCCGCGAACATTATCAAGCCGACGCCGTGGTGTTCTGGACTTTGACGGTGTTCGACCAGGTCAAAGACATGGCTTTCCTGCGGACTTATCTTGAGCCGGAACTTTCGCCCGCGAAATTCCAGCCGCAACCGCAGGATGAAGTTTTGCGGACGGAGCAGCGAAAACGAAATGCGTTCGTGAAGGTTTGTTTTTACATCGCGGCGAATCCCGTGCGAGCAAAATTGAACGGCGAGAAGGAAGTCTGGCCGTTCATCGGTTGCATAATTCCCGGCTATCCGAAATTGAATCCCCTGGCGGATGATTATTGGTCGAAGTTTTGGCGAATCTTCGCCAAACTGCGGCAGCCCGACGCGGGCAACATCAAGCGACCGCCGATTGGATGAAAATAAAATCAAAGTTTGAGACTCCTCACGTCGTCTCCTACAAAGATCAGAAATGAATCCAAAATCGTTCATGCTCATTGCCGGCGAGGCGAGCGGGAATTTGCTCGCGGCGGAACTGGTGTCCGCGCTGCTTGCCGCGTCGAAGCAAAGCGGAGACGGGCGCGCGCCGCAATTCCTTGGCGCAGGTGGACCCGAAATGGCCACTGCCGGAGTGGAACTGGCCTTCGACCTGACGCAGTACTCGGTCATCGGCATTGAGGACGCGCTGAAAAATTATTTCAAGTTCCGGCGGCTGTTCAACCAGTTGTTCGCGCTGGCGATCGAACGCAAACCGGACGCCATCATCGGCGTGGATTTCGGCGGGTTCAACCTGCGCTTCGGACATGCCATAAAGCAATACGTTCACAAACATCCGGGCGGTTGGAACCCGAAAATCGTCCAGTTCGTTTCGCCGCAGGTCTGGGCGTCGCGGCCGGGCCGCGCAAACCGGCTGGCCACGGATTATGACCTGGTCCTGAGCATTTTCCCGTTCGAGAAGGACTGGTATGCGCAGCGCGTGCCGAAGTTGCGCGTGGAATTTGTCGGTCATCCGATGATTGGGAGATTTGCGAATGACGATTTACGATTTACGCGCCGCGAACCGGAAGCCGGTAGGAGCCGAGGCAACGAGGCTCAAATTAAAGAAAAGTTTGAGACTCCTCACGTCGTCTCCTACAAATCAAACATTTTACTTTTGCCGGGCAGCCGCGTGGATGAATTGCGCCGGCATTTGCCGGTGATGCTCGGCGCGTTGAAGCTGATTCAACAAAAATTGCCGTCGGCAAAGGCGAAAATGATTTTGCCGAATCAGGAATTGAAAGAACTCGCGGACAAGCTGTTCGCGCCACCGGCGAATTTTGAATTTCAAATCGGCAATCTGACGCAGGCACTGGCCGAGGCCGACCTCGCCATCGCCTCGACCGGCACGGTGACGATGGAATGCGCGCTTTTCGGCGTGCCGACGGTGACGCTCTACAAAACGTCGTGGTTCAACTGGGAGATCGCCAAGCGCCTTGTGACGGTGAAATGGGCGACGATGCCGAACCTGCTTGCGAACGAGGAGGTTTATCCTGAATTCATCCAGAGTGCCGCCACGGCGGAGAACATCGCCCAAGCCGCGCTGGAACTGTTGCAGAACGAATCGCGCCGGCAAAATGTCAAATCGCAGCTTGCCAAAATTGTTTCTTCGCTCGGCGAACCCGGCGCGAGCGGGCGCGCGGCCACGGCGATTTTGAGTTTGTTCAAATGATTTCATCGCCATCGTCCTCGTTCTCGTCCTCGTCCTCGCTGTTGCGTTCGATTACGAGGACGAGAACGACGACGAGGAGGATTTACTTTCGTTGCGGTGCCGATTAACCTTTGCGCATGGAATCGCTGCACGCCCCGTGGCGGATTGAATACATTCTCGCGCCCAAACCGCAGCTTGATGCGAGCCTGTTCACCCGCATCGCCCAGTCCAACGATGACGAGGCCAACCATGTCATCGCCCGCGACCGCACCTGTTTCGCCTTGCTCAACACCTATCCCTACAACGGCGGACACTTGATGACCGTCCCTTACAAACAGGTCGCCGACTTGAACGATCTGACCGACGAGGAACTCGCTGATTTGTGGAAGCTCACGCGCCGCTGCGTGAACGCGCTGACGCGATTGATGAAGCCGGATGGCTTCAACATCGGCATCAATCTCGGCAAGGTCGCCGGCGCGGGTGTCACGGAACATCTGCACATTCACATCGTGCCGCGCTGGCATGGCGACACGAATTTCATGCCGGTGCTGGCGAACACAAGAGTCCTGCCGCAGGCGTTAAGCGAACTCGCGGCAAAATTACGGGCGGAGCTGGCAAAATAATTTGTGATTGTGGCAACTGAAACCCTACATTTTGAGAACGCGCGGGTCGCGCAGCAACTATTCAACAACGAGCCGCGCAACCTGCAATCGCTTGAAGCTGAACTTGGCGTCAAAGTCACCTCGCGTGAAGGCTGGATCAAACTCGAAGGCCAGGCCGATGCCATTGAACGCGCTAAGCACCTTTTCGTTTCTCTCGAAACGTTGTTGAAGGCCGGAACGCCGGTGCGGAACCGCGAATTCACCCACGCGCTGAATGTGGTAAAACACGATGGCGCCGAAACGCTCAAGGACTTGGTGAGCGACCGCGTGGTGACGCACGAGCGGAAGCCCGGCGTGACCCCAAAATCGGTTGGCCAGAAAAAATATCTCGACGCCATCCGCAAACACGACATTACCATTGGCGTCGGGCCGGCAGGCACGGGCAAGACGTATCTGGCGGTGGCGATGGCGTTGGCGGCGCTGCGCGATGGCCGGGTGTCCCGGCTGATTCTCACCCGCCCGGCCGTGGAAGCCGGCGAGGCGCTCGGTTTTTTGCCGGGTGACCTTTACGAAAAAATCACGCCCTATCTCCGGCCCTTGCAGGACGCGCTGCACGACATGCTGCCCGCCGAGGAAATCCAGAAGCACACCGAGCGCGGCACGATTGAAATCGCGCCGCTGGCCTATATGCGCGGGCGCACGTTGAACAACGCCTTCATCATCCTCGACGAGGCGCAGAACTCGACGACCGAGCAGATGCTGATGTTTCTCACCCGCCTCGGCCACGGCTCGAAAGCGGTCATCACCGGCGACGAGACGCAGATTGATTTGCCGCCGAACAAACATTCCGGCCTGCTCGAAGCGCACCGCGTTTTGAAAAACGTCGAGGGCATCGCGGTCGTTGAGTTCAGCAAGCGCGACGTTGTCCGGCATCCGCTCGTCCAGCGCATCATCGCGGCCTACGAGGAGCACCGTGGCCACAGCCAGTCGTGATCCGCATGACTGTTACGATCGCCAGCCGCCAGCGCGTGCGGAAAATCAACCGGCGTATGCTGAAACAGATCACCTCCGCATTGCTCGCCGGTTTGAAGATCGAAAAAGTGGACCTCGGCATCCACCTCGTCGCCGCCCCGGAAATGACGCGATTGAACGAAAAATTTCTCCGGCATGCCGGCCCAACCGATGTGATTACGTTTGATTACACGGAGACAGGTAGGGCGGGCAGTACCCTGCCCACCGACGGCGCGCACGGAGTGACGCGCCCTACCATCCATGGCGAAATTTTCGTTTGCGTTGATGAAGCCGTTTTGCAGGCGCGGAAGTTTCGCACAAGTTGGCAGTCGGAAATCATCCGTTACGTGGTTCATGGCGTTTTGCACTTGCTCGGCCATGACGACCGGCGCGCCGCCAGCCGGCGCAAAATGAAGTGCGAGGAGGACCGGTTGGTTTGCGAACTTTCCCGCCGCTTTCCCTTGAGCAAACTCTGACGCGACCCTAAACTGGCGGCATGGAACAGAAAAGTTTGTTCGCCCGCTGGCGCTCCAGTTTTTTGACCGGCCTGGCGGTTACGTTGCCCGCGTTGCTCACGCTGGCGGCGGTCAAGTGGCTCATCGGCACGATTTCCAGTGTGACGGACCTGCTTTTGTTTTTTCTACCCCAGAGCCTGACACACGAGAGTCTGGTGTATCCGCACGACGGCAAGGGACCGATGTTCTGGTATTGGAGTCTGGTGGCGCTGGCGCTCGCGGTGGTGTTGATTTCGGTGGTGGGAGTGCTGGCGCGTTATTACATCGGCAAAAAAATCATTGACTGGACCGATCGCGTGCTGATGCGGGTGCCGTTCCTGAACAAGATTTACGCCGCGATCAAGCAGGTCAACGACGCCTTTTCCGGCGACAAGCATTCATTCAAGACCGTCGTGCTGGTGGAATTTCCGCGCGAGGGCATTTATTCCATCGGCTTTCTCACCAGTGAACAGCGCGACGAGGTGCAACAGAAAACCAAGGAAAAGGTTGTGTGCGTGTTTGTCCCCACGACGCCGAATCCCACATCCGGCTTTTTGATTCTCGTGCCGGAGGAAAAAGTAACCAAGCTTGACATGTCAGTCGCCGACGGCATCAAATACATCGTCAGCCTGGGTTCCCTCTCACCGGAATACACGCCGCCGCCCACGCTGAAATGATTCAAACCGCCACCGGCATCATTCTGCACACACGGCCGCTCACGGAGACCAGCCTTATCGTCCACTGGCTCACGCCGGATTTTGGCCGCATGGCAACGGTGGCCAAGGGTGCGCGCCGCCTCAAATCGCCGTTTCTGGGCAGGCTCGATTTGTTTTACCTCGCGGATTTTTCGTTCAGCCGCAGCCGCCGTTCCGATTTGCACATACTCCGCGAAGTCGGTCTGCGCGAAACGCACGGTCCACTCCGCCAAAATCTGGCCGGGCTGCGCCAGGCCACCTACGCCGCGGCGTTCATTGAGCAGGCGACGGAAAGCGAGACGCCGCTGCCCGCCGTATTTGAATTGATGCGCGGATTTCTTGATTGTCTTTGCCGGCAAAGCCCTGTGCCGCAAGCGGTTTTTGCCTTTGAACTGAAGTTGCTGCGCGAGCTGGGCCTGAATCCCGATTGGGGGAAGACCGGATTGACGGCGGGCACAAAGCAAATTGTCCGCACGCTGGCGGCCCGCAATTGGCAGGCGTCCTGCTATTTAAGGCCCACCAGCAGGCAAATTGAAGAGTTGCGCCGGTTTTTGCACGGTTTTTTGATTTTCCATCTGGGTCGTTTGCCGCGAGGCCGTGCCGCGGCATTGGCGGGTTGAATCTGCTTTTCGCACAAGCCCGTTTAATGTATCGTCGGCCCGCCGTTTCGGAACCGAGCCATGATTAAAAAAATAGCGAAAAAGTTCTCCACGGTGAGGATGCAGTTGGTCGCCAGCGTGTTTGTGGCCATCGCGCCGGCGTTGGCGCTGACGTATATCGTCAACCAGTCGTGGTTCTGGCAGTTCGCGCCGGAATGGCTGAAGGAGTATGCGCTGGACGTGCCGTGGGCCAGTTTCCTGGTGGGTTTGCTCGCGTTGGGCGCGGCCTGGTTCGGCGGTGAACATTTTATTCTGCGGCAGGTGCGCGCCCTGTCCAATGCGGCACAACGCCTGGCCAAGGGAGATCTGACCGCCCGCACCGGCCTGAAAGACGTGGAAAGCGAACTCGGCCAACTGGCAAAGGTTTTCGATCAGATGGCCGAGTCGCTGCAACAGCGCATCAAGGAGCGCGAGGCCGCTGAGAGAACCCTGCTCAATCGCGCGTTGCAGCAAACGACCGTCGCCGCTTTGGGACAGTTTGCACTGACCAACAACGACTCGTTGGCCCTGTTGAACCAAGCCGTCATTCTTGTGGCGCAAACGCTGGAAGTGGAATACTGCGCTGTCTTCGAATCGGTGCCCGGTGGCCAGTTGCTCATGCGGGCAGGCGCCGGCTGGAAATCCGGCTGCGTCGGTTCGGCCACGGTGCCGGTGGATGATTACTCGCAGGCGGGGTTGACGTTCCGAACCGGCGACGCCATTGTGGTCGCCGATTTGTGGACCGAAAGGCGGTTCCAGGCTTCATCGTTGTTGATGGATCATGGCGTCATCAGCGGGGCGACGATTCTCATTCCCACGCGCGAAAGGCCATTCGGCGTTTTCAGCGTGCATACCGTCAAGCATCGGGAATTCACCCCGGACGACGTGCAATTCCTTCTGGCCGTGGCCGGCGTCATCGGCATAACAGTCGAGCGGTTGAGGATGGGTGAACAGTTGCGCCAATCACAAAAAATGGAGTCCATCGGCCAGTTGGCTGCCGGGGTCGCGCACGACTTCAACAACATGCTCACCATCATCCAAGGTCATACCAGTGCGCTCCTGGTCAGGCCGACGCTGCCACCGGACGTTCTTGACCCGGTCCAAGCCGTGTATTTTGCCGCTGAACGCGCTGCCGGGCTCACGCGCCAACTGCTCATGTTCAGCCGCAAAAACGTCATGCAGGTCAGGCTGCTCGACCTGCGCGAAGTCGTCGGCAACATGAGCAAAATGCTGCAGCGCCTCTTCGGCGAAACCATCACCCTTGAGTTCCAGCCGCCGGATGAATTGCCAGTTGTGCAAGGCGACACCGGCATGATCGAACAAGTCATCATGAACCTTGCCGTCAACGCCCGCGATGCCATGCCCAAAGGCGGCAAGCTCACCGTCGGCCTCGGCGCGGTGGCGGTGGATGCCACCCATGTCGAAATTCATCCCCAAGCGCGCCCCGGAAATTTTGTGCGGTTGCGCATGAGCGACACCGGCATTGGCATGGATTCCGCCACACGCGCCCGCATCTTTGAACCGTTCTTCACCACGAAGGATGTCGGCAAAGGCGCTGGCCTTGGCCTCGCCACCGTTTACGGCATTGTCAAACAACACGATGGCTGGATCGAAGTGGACAGCGAACCCGGCGAAGGCTCCACCTTCGACGTGTTTTTCCCGACCGCCATGCAAACCGCGCAAACCGCGCAAACCGTCGAAGAAAAGACCGGCCCGCCAGAATCCGTGACCGGCGGCACCGAAACCGTCTTCCTCGTCGAAGACGAGCCGATCCTGCGTGAAATGGCGCGCGACATTCTCGAAAGCTACGGCTATCGGATTCTGGAAGCATCCTCCGGCAAGGAAGCGCTGGGCATGTGGAACCTGACCCGCGGCAAAATTGATTTGCTGCTCACCGACATGATCATGCCTGACGGCGTTTCCGGCGCGGAACTTGCCCAGCGGCTGCTGGCCGGCCAGCCGCATTTGAAAATTATTTTTACCAGCGGCTACACCGCCAACGAGGTCAGCCCCGAAATACTGGCCAAGACCCGCGCGCGTTTTCTCCAGAAACCTTACACCCACGATATGCTCGCCAAAGTCGTCCGTGACACGCTGGATGAAAAGTCTCCCGCCAGTAATCCACCCCAGGCGCTTACGACTTGACCGTCGCCGCGTCGCGTTCGACAACGCCGACACCGTCAATGCCACCTTCGCCACAGCCGCAGCCTGTTGATATCGCAGAGAAATGAACGCGCCCGGTGAGGTCAACGTCGCTATCTTGAGCGACATCCATTACGCCGGTCCCGCCGAGCGCGCCCGCGGCAATGACTACGAAATGCGCGCCATCGCCAATCCCTTGCTCCGTTCGGCCGTGCGCATTTACCGGCACTGCATCTGGATGCGCCGTCCGGTCGAACAAGGGCCGCAGTTCGACCGTTTCCTGGGTCAGGTCGGTCCGGTGGATAATGTGGTGGCGAATGGCGATTATTCCTGCGACACCGGGTTCGTCGGCGTCAGTGATCCGGCTGCCCGTGAAAGCACGCAGGAATGTCTCGGCAAATTACGCGCGCAATTCGGCGGACGCGCACGGTTCGTCATCGGTGATCACGAACTGGGCAAACTGACTTTCTTTGGCGGCGCCGGCGGCCTGCGTCTGGCCAGTTGGCGTTGCGCCACGGAAACGCTCGGCCTGCAACCGTTCTGGCAACTGGCCGTCGGACGTTACCAACTCATAGGCGTGACTTCACCACTGATTGCGCTGCCGGCCAACCAGCCGGATACTTTGCCGGAAGAATGGCCGGAATGGCTTCGGTTGCGGGAGGCACATCTGGCCGAAATCCGCGCCGCCTTTGACGCGCTCGCCCCCGACCAGCACGTATTGTTGTTCTGCCACGATCCCACGGCACTGCCGTTTTTGTGGCGCGAAGAATCGGTCCACCGCCATTTGCCGCAAATCGAGCAAACAGTGATCGGTCATCTGCATACGCGGCTGGTTTTGTGGAAGAGCCGGGTGCTGTCCGGCATTCCACCCGTCCGGTTTCTGGGCCATTCCATCCGCCGCATAACGGTGGCGCTGCATGAAGCACATCATTGGTGGCCGTTCCGGGTACGGCTGTGCCCTTCGCTTTCGGGCACCGAACTGCTGAACGACGGCGGCTATTATACAGTCAACATTGATCCTGCGGCGAATCGTCCCGCGCAATTCACCTTTCACCCGTTGCCGCGATGAAAAAATTCATTCCGGGCGCAAAGCGGTCTTGCCGACTTCCAGCAACTTCATCACCGCTTTCACCGCCGCCGCGGCCCTGACCGGGTGCAAGGCCCTGCCGCGCGGCTTGATTTCCACTTCGCCTTTCGCCAATGATTTTTCGCCCAAGGCAACCCGAATGGGAAAGCCCACCAAGTCCGCATCCTTGAATTTTACGCCTGGACGTTCATCGCGGTCGTCCAGAATCACGTCCACGCCGTGTGCGGTCAGTTCGGCGTAGAATTTTTCCGCAAGCTTCATCGCCTCGTTGTTTGGATCAACATTCAACGGCGTGAGGCAAACCTGATACGGCGCAACACTCAACGGCCAGATAATGCCGTCCTTGTCGTTGCCCTGCTCGATGACCGCCTGCAACGTGCGCGTGATGCCGATGCCGTAACAGCCCATCACGCACGGCTTGCGATTGCCCGCCTCGTCCAAGAACAACGCGTTGAATTTCTCGCTGTATTTCGTACCGAGCTTGAAAACGTGGCCGACCTCGATCGCGCGCCGGATTTTCAAGGATTTGCCGCACTTGACGCAGGGTTCGCCGGCGGTGACCGTCCGCAAATCAAACCACTGCGTCACCTGGATGTCGCGCTCGATGGAAACGTTGCGGAAATGGAAGCCGTCCTCGTTCGCGCCGGTGGTCATGCCGTTCGCGCCAAGCAGGCGTTCGTCGGTGTAAACCCTAATATCATCCGGCCATTCTTTTTTTCGCAATTCTAAACGAAGCTTTCTATCTTCTTCGTGCCTCAATCGCTCAAACTGCAAATAGACTGCTCCAAGGCTTCCGGGTTTTGCACCAAGGGCAAGATTACATTCTTCCGGCGTCGCCGGACGAAAAACGGTGCCGAGCAATCCGGCCAGTTTGGCTTCATTCAACTGGTCGTCGCCGCGAATCAAAACAATGACCGGTTTGCTGTCGGCGATGTAAACCAGCGTCTTGATCTGGCGATTGGCCGGAACGCTGTAAGGCGCCTTGGTCAGCGCCTCGATGGTCACGACGCCCGGCGTGGCGAATTTTTCAACCGCCGCGCCAATTTCACGCGCGGCGGTTTTGGGAATGCCGCTGGTCGCCTTTTCGAGGTTCGCCGCGTAACCGCAGCCTTCGCAATAAACCACCTCGTTTTCGCCGGTCTCGGCGGGCACCATGAACTCGTGCGAGAATTTGCCGCCGATGACGCCGGTGTCGGCCTCAACGGGGAACGCCTTCAACCCGCATCGCGCGAAGATGCGCGCGTAGGCATCGTACATTTTCTGGTAGCTGGCCATCGCGCCTTCGTCCGTGGCGTCGAACGAATAGGCGTCCTTCATGATGAACTCCTTGGCACGCATCAGGCCGAAGCGCGGACGGATTTCGTCCCGAAACTTCACGCTGATCTGGTAAAAATTCCTCGGCAACTGGCGGTAGGAATTGATTTCGCCCGCGGCCACACCGGTGATGACCTCCTCGGCCGTCGGGCTTAAAAACCATTCACGACCCGCGCCGTCCTTCACCTTGAACAGCACGTCGCGCGCGGTCTCGGCGCGTCCGCTCTGCTCCCAGATTTCCTTCGGCTGGAGCGCGGGCATGAGCATTTCAAGCGCGCCGGCACGGTCCATTTCCTCGCGGACAATCTGTTCAATCTTGCGGAGCGCGCGCAGTCCAAGCGGCAAAAAGGTGTAAACGCCACCTGCGAGTTTGCGGATAAGCCCGGCGCGCAGCAGCAGTTTGTGCGATAAAATTTCCGCCTCGGAGGGGGGTTCGCGGAGAGTTGGAATCAATGTCTGTGTCCACTTCATGTGGCGGAAAGATTAACCACAAAGGAACAAAGGAACGAAGAATTTTATTTTGCAGCTCAGCGGCTCCTCGGCAGAGAGCCGCAAATTTTGCTTCAAGATGGCAGCGCTCTGCCGGGCCGCCTCCACATTCTCACTTCACCACGTTGACCAGCGGCGCGAGTCCCTGAATCCGCACTTCGAGCCGGTCGCCACTTTGAATCGGCCCGATGCCGCCGGGCGTGCCGGTCAGAATCACGTCGCCGGGCAGCAACGTCAGGTTTGTGGAAATGAAACTCACCAGCTCGGCGGGTTTGAAAATGAGCTGGCTCGTGTTCGAGTTCTGACGCAAATGGCCGTTTTGAAAAAGCTGGATGTTCAATGCATTCGGATCAATTTTCGTCTCCACCAGCGGACCGAGCGGCGTGAAGGTGTCGAATGATTTGCAGCGCGCCCATTGGCTTTCAGAATTTTGGATTGTGCGGTCGGTGATGTCCTCGGCCGCAGTGTAACCGAAAATGTAGCGCGGCGCCTGCGCAGGCGTGACGTTGCGGATTTTGCGTCCGATGACAACCGCCAGTTCGGCTTCGTAATCCGTGCGATGCTCGCGAAACGGGATTTCAATTTTTCCGCCGTCGGGAATCAGTGACGTGGTGGCCTTGAACCAAAACAATGGCTCTTTCGGCAGCGGTTTGCCCGTTTCGCGCGCGTGATCGGCGTAATTCAGACCGACGGCGATGATTTTGGGCGGCACCACCGGCACCAGCGTCTTCACGCCCTTGCGCGGAGTCGGTTTGCGGTCGAAAGACGGCGCGCCAAAGACGTTGCCGCGCAGCCGGAACAATTCGCCTTCCACAACTTTTGCGTGGAAGATCTCGTCACCTTTTTGAAATCGGCCAATGGCTGCCATACGACGTTCGCAAGCTAACAAACGCCGCAAAGCCGTCGCAAGGTTCAATTGCAGGAGCCGAGGTGATGAGGCTCCAATCAGTTCATGCTTCAAACTTTAGAGTGAGCCTCCTTACGCCGGCTCCTACGATTCGCAAGTCTTCATGCCACTTGCCGATGGACGATTAACGCATTAGATTGTCGGCGTGAAAGGGCTGACGAGGCAGGAGCAACTGGTTCTCTGTATCGTTCTGGGTTTGTTGCTGACCGGCTGGGCGGTGAAAACGTATCGCGCCGCGCATCCGCCGCCGGCAACCACGGCTCGATTGGCCAAACCTTAAAAATGCAAGAAGTCAATTTTGACGAAGTGGTGGAAATGGTGCTCGCGAAGGACCCGCGCTACACGCGCGAAGCCTATACGTTCGTTCGCGAGGCGCTCGATTTCACGCAGAAACTCATCGGCAAGGAAACTCACGGCCAAATCCGCCACGTGAGCGGACAGGAACTGCTCGACGGCATTCGGCAATTCGCGCTTCAGCAATTCGGCCCGATGGTGGTGACCGTGTTTGAGGAATGGGGCGTGCGCAACTGCCGCGACTTCGGCGAAATCGTTTTCAACATGGTCGAAATCGGCCTGCTCGCCAAGACCGACCGGGACAGCCGCGACGATTTTCAGAATGGCTACGATTTCACCGACGCCTTCCGCAAACCGTTCTGGCCCGAAAGCAAACTCAAAGCCGAGAGCAAGCCGGTGGCGGGTTGATTCGTTCGAGCCAAGGAGAATTTGAGTAGCCTGCGCGTCAATTCAAAACGTAAAGTCCAATTTCCCGCTTCAATTACCCTTACCTACCTCTTTCATTGCCCAACCGCCCCGCTCGCATAAACTGTGTGCGTGAAATCCAAAGGCGCGGTCTATCTCGTCGGCGCCGGGCCGGGCGACGCGGGCTTGCTCACGTTGCGCGGCGCGGAACTGCTCCGGCGCGCCGACGTGGTCCTCTACGACGCGCTCGTGAATCCCGATTTGCTCCGCCTGGCGCCGCCGTCCGCCGAACTCATTGCGCGCGGCAAAAACATGACGATGCCGCAGGAGGAAATCACGGCGCTGATGATTGCCAAGGTGCGCGAGGGCAAATGTGTGGTGCGGCTCAAGGGGGGCGACCCTTACATTTTTGGTCGCGGCGGCGAGGAAGCCGAGGCGCTGGCGGCGGCGAAAATTCCATTTGAAGTCGTGCCCGGTGTTTCATCCGTCGTCGCCGCGCCGAATTACGCCGGCATTCCTCTCACCCACCGCGAACATTGCTCCAGCTTTACCGTGTTCACCGGGCACGAAAATCCCGATGACGCGAAAACCGACCTGCGCTACGAGCAAATTGCCAAAATTCCCGGCACGAAGGTCGTACTCATGGGCACCGACCGTCTGGACGATTGGACAAAGTCGCTTGTCGCGCACGGGATGTCGCCGGACACGCCGGTGGCGATGGTCCGTTGGGGCACGATGGGAAGACAAAAATCGGTTGCCGGCACGCTGGCGACGATTGCCGCGCTCGCCGCGAAGGAAAAAATCTCGCCGCCGGTCCTCACCATCATCGGTGACGTCGTGAAGCTGCGGGGGAAATTGAACTGGTTCGAGCAACGGCCATTGTTCGGACAGCGCATCGTCGTCACGCGGCGTCCGGAACAAGCCGGAAGTTTCGCGCAACGGCTTGCCGAACTGGGCGCGGACGTCCTGGAAGTGCCGACGATCAAAATCACCGGGCCGACCGACCGGAGCGCCATTGTGGATGCGTTGCTCGAATTGAATTCCTACGACTGGCTGGTGTTCACGAGCGTGAACGGCGTGACGGCGTTTTTCGATTTGTTCTTCAAGCGGTTCCGGGACATGCGCGACCTCGGCGGCGCACGCCTCGCGGCGGTCGGCCCGGCCACGGCGGCGAAATTGCGCGAACTGCACCTGCAGGTGGATTTGACGCCCGACGAAGCCCTCGGACAAAAAGTCGCCAAGGAATTTGTGAGATTTGAGAGCATCGAAAATTTGAAATTCTGCCTGCTGCGCGCCGAGACGGCGAACCCCGATTTGCCGCGCGCACTGGAAGAGCTCGGCGCCATCGTGGACGACATCGCCGTTTATTGCACGGTCGCTGAAACCGAGGACCCGGCAAACGCGGGCGCGGATTTGCTGGAACACGGCGCGGATTGGGTGACGTTCACCAGCGGCTCGACGGTGGAACATTTCCATGCGCGATTTGATCTGCCGAAGCTGGCGAAGAAATTCCCGCAACTTAAATTCGCGTCCATCGGCCCGGAAACGAGCAAAGCCCTCCACGCGCTCGGATTGACACCGACGCTCGAAGCCAGGGAACACACGACGGACGGCTTGATTGCGGGTTTGTTGCAGGTTGAAAAGTGAACCGGCAAACGTTCCAATCAAAACCGCCCGCCCCCGCCGGTTTCGATCTCAGAGCATGTCTGTGCAGTCCATTTCGGGGAGCACACGCGCCCTCGCGTGTTCCGACCGGCGCCCTCGCCGGCCGGAGAACGGCTCACGCAAGTCACTAAACGGTCAACCACGGTAACGCCTTCCTGTGTCCCGCGAGGGCGCGGAATACGGCACGCGAGGCGCGTGCGCTCCCCATTTCAACTGAATATTACGGCTTAAACGGACAAATCCTTCACCATAATGTAATCGTCCATGACAAACCCGTTGCCGATGTCCGTGACGACGGGATCGGCAATGACAAAACCATTTTTTTGGTAAGCGGTAATGGCTTTGGCGTTGCGTTTGTTCACGGAAAGAATCAACCGGTGCCCTCCTCCGGCACGGACTTCGCGCTCGACGTGCTGCAACAATCGGCTGCCCAGCCCGCGACCGTGCAGCTCCGGCAACAGGTAGAGCTTGTGCAACTTCATCACACCCGGTTCGGCTGTCGGTCCATAGGAGGCGAAACCGGCCAGCCTATTGTCCACCAGCAACTGGTCATAGCGGATTCCTTGCGAACGGATTTCGTCGCGCAGCACGTCGAGCGAATACATCCGCGCGAGCATGTAATCAATTTGTTCCGTCGTGATGATGCCCGGATAACACGCGCGCCAGATGACGCCGGCCAGTTTGGAAATGGCTGGCAAATCCGCTTCGGTGGCCCGGACAATTTCGTTTCGGTTTGGCCGTGTACCGCTCATTTGCGACCGCGAAATTCATCCATCAATTTCAGGATGTCTTCACGAATCTCGAATAATTCCTTGCGCGCCTCGGAAACCATTCCTTCCGGCACCAGTTTCCTTAGCGCAACGGCTTCGAGACCGGTCTGCGCCTTGTGCAAATGGTCGAGCGCGCGTTTCAGGCAGGCGACGGTGAATGCGTGGTCGCGAAATCCCCGGCTTTGGGCGATGCCGTTCAACGCACCGGCAAGTTTTGCCGCCGTTGTGTGGAATTCAAACACGAACTGGTTCAGATCATTGTCCTCGGTTTTTCCGAGGCCCAACTCATCGCACCAGCGCCAGACTTTCATCGCGCTTTCATGGCAGCGGTGCTGGAGCGGATGGCGCAGGCCCCCGTCTTCCGTACGAATCCAGTCGATGCCTTCACGATGCGGTTCGGGTTCGGGCGGCGGTTCATTCGCGGCCTCTTCGGTAATGCGATTCATTTCCTCCACGGACATCAACTCCTCCTCATCGCTGGTTTCGCTTTCATCTTCGCGGTCCCAGCCCATTTCCTTCGCAATCTTCTCCCCGGCCTCGTCGGTGTCGCCGTATTTCTCCAGCAACTCCATGTATTTGTCCGTACGCGCGTCGCACTCCTTCATAAACTTTTCGTAATCGTGCTCGTCCCAATCCGCTTCCGGCTCCTTCTGCCCGCGCCGTTGCGCTTCAATGGCTCCGGTAATTTTCTGCATGAAATCGTCCATGCCGGCGGCAGCTTGTTTTGCGCGCTCTGCGTTTTCCACCGGCGTCATCCGCCATTCAGGTGCGGAAATTTTCAACTCGTAATCCGCGCTTTCGATCACGACGCGCCCATTCGCCTCGCTGAACCATTCAAGGTAAAGACAGTTGGCCATGTGCTCCGGCGGTTTCTCTCCACGTTTGCACATCAGATAGGCTTCCGGCATCGGAATATCGAACACGCGCACCTTCCGCGACGCTGTGAGATCGCCGATCGTGCCCCGCTGGACGGGATGGAACGTGTCAAGACCCGGATGCGGAATGCGCTTCTGAGGATTGGTGAAGGTGAGCAGGCAGCCGGCGAGGTCGGGCCAGGCATTGCCCTTGAGTTCGAGCGTCACCGGTTCGGCGTGGCCTTCCACCCAGATTTTGCCGCGCACGACGCCCTTGACGCGGTTGTCAATCTCGCCACGCACCACGCTGTCATGAATCCGAAAGGCCATGCGCGCAGAATAATCACAGCACCCGCGCCAAGCAAAAGAGTTTTCACCGAGGATAAACACCAATGGACACGGATTTGCGACTCGGTGTCCTTGCGTTAAAACCCGTTCAAGGACCATTCTTCATCCGTGTCTATCCGTGGTTACAACCCCAATTTCTTAAACCGGTTGTTCACTTCCTTGAAATGGAAGTCGAGCGAGCAGAGTTTCTCTAGTTCACCGGGCTTGAAATGTTTGGCGACCGCCGGGTCTGCTTTCAACTGCTCGACAAAGTTCGCATCGTCGCGACCGGCGTGTTTGACTTTCCATGTTTTCATCGCGGCATCTTGGACGAGCTTGTAGGCCTGTTCGCGCGTCAGGCCCTTTTTGATGAGCGTCAGCAACACCGTCTGCGAATTCCACATGCCCAAGCTCAAGCCGAGGTTTTTCTTCATGTTCTCCGGATAGACTGCCAGGCCGTTCATCAGCCGCGTGAACAGGCCGAACATGTAATCGAGCAACGTGCAGGAATCGGGGAAGATGATGCGCTCGACACTGCTGTGGCTGATGTCGCG
Organism: uncultured Verrucomicrobiae bacterium; assembly: GCA_963842445.1. Taxonomy (GTDB): domain Bacteria; phylum Verrucomicrobiota; class Verrucomicrobiia; order Limisphaerales; family UBA11358; genus UBA11358. Next base: position 190,540 of record CAWJHF010000016.1, read on the forward strand.
CTCGTGCCAGAGGGCGACGTTTTCGAGCGCGGCGACGGCGTTGCCGCGGAGCACGCGGGCGAGGCCGGTGAGACGTTCCCACGTGATGGGATTGCGCTTGTGTGGCATGGCGCTGCTGCCCTTCTGCCCTTTGGTGAACGGTTCCTCGGCTTCGAGAACTTCGGTGCGTTGAAGATGGCGAAATTCGACGGCCCAGCGTTCAATACTCGCACCGACGAGTGCCAGCGTAGTCATGAATTCGGCGTGGATGTCACGCTGGACAACCTGCGTGGCAATTGGTGCCGGGCGCAGGCCAAGCCTTTTGCAAACATAAGCCTCGACTCGCGGCGAAAGATGCGCACTCGTGCCGACGGCGCCGCTGAGTTTGCCGACGGCGGCAACCTCGCGGACGCGTTCGAGGCGTTCCAGCGCGCGGCCAAATTCGTCATACATCAAAGCCAGCTTGAGGCCGAACGTGGTTGGTTCGGCGTGGATGCCGTGACTGCGGCCGATGCAGGGCGTGAATTTGTATTTAGGCGCCTGCAACGCGATGGATTTCCGCAGCACCTGCACGTCGGTGATGAGGATGTCGGCGCTTTGAACCATCTGGACAGCAAACGCGGTGTCAATAATGTCGCTGCTGGTAAGGCCGAAATGAAACCAGCGGCTGGCGCGATGGTGGATTTTTTCAGCAACGGCGGTGGTGAAGCCGATGACATCGTGGTTGAGCGTCTTTTCGAGTTCCTTCTGACGCGCGACGAGGCCGGGCATATCTGCAAGCCATTTTTCCGCACCGCGCTTCATTTTGGCAAAGTCGGCGCGTGGCACGATGCCTTGTCTGACGAGCGCTTCGCTGGCGAGCAGTTCGACATGCAGCCATATGCGCAGCTTGTTTTCGTCGGTCCAGATGGCCCGCATTTCGGGACGGGAATAGCGCGTAATCATGAGGCGAGCGTAAAACGCCGGGAGCCGGGAGTCGAGAATTTGTAGCGGCGTTCTACGGGCGCCGGAAAAGCCAGCGACGGTCATAGACCACCGCTGCAAAATCAACGCTTTGTCATTCGCGTGCGGGCCTTTTCAAGAATTTCGCGTTCGCGCGCGGTCAGGCTTTGGATGCCGTGCGCGGAAATTTTGTCGAGGATGGGGTCCACCTCGCTCTTCACGAACTGGTCGGTGGACTCTTCCTCATCCGGTTTGCCGGCGGAGGAGCGCCAAGAGCCGGATTTGGCCGTGCGCACGTTCACCAGTTTACGCAGCGCGGCGCGGCGCGCTGGAAATTTCCATTGCAGCCAGCGGCCTTGAACGAACTGACGGATGAAAATCACGCCCGTCAACATCCCGCCCAAGTGCGCGGCGTGGGCGATATTGCCACCAACTGACATGGCCAGCCATGAATCGGGCAACAAGATGCAAAACAGACTCAACAACGCCGTGCCCCATAGAAGATACTTCGCCCGCAAGGTCACCGGCAGCACGAAAAACAGGAGCAAGGTCAATTCCCGTTCCGGATAAAGCGCGGCGAACGCCGCGACCAGTCCCAGTGCGGCCGCTGAGGCACCCACCACCGCCGTGCCGAAATGACTGGGCCAGACCAGCGCCCCCAACATTTGCACCAATCCCCCGATCACACCGCTGGAGAAATAAAGAACCAGAAATTTTTTGGGGCCGAGTGTTTGTTCAATCGCGTGGCCAAAGACGTAAATCGCCCAGCCATTGAGCAGGATGTGGAGCACTCCGGCATGCATGAATTGGTATGTCAGCAGTTGCCAGACAAAGCCTTGTTTCAAGCCTTCGACGCTCAATGCGAAATAGCTGTCAGCCGGGTCAACCGGAAAACGCAACGGATAGCCGTAAACAGCGCATTCAATGAGGAAGACGATGGCGTTCACGATCAGAAGCGCGATCGTGAACGACATTTGCGGCACCCGCGGCCGGTCACGGTAAACCGGCTGGCGCATATAATCGCGATCGTCAAGCATACCTGCAGAAACTACCCGCACGGACGGCGCATTTCAACCAGCTTTCCGCCGCCACCAGAACATCCGCTCCCGCCCAACGCGGTTGGGATAGGACCGCGGAACCCACTCCGCCACCAACTCAAAGTGCGGCGAGAAACGTTGCACCAGTTCCTCCCGTGTGGTGCAAAACGGAGGGCCTTCGCCCTTTTCGACGATCATGTAATTGACCGCCAGATATTGTCCCTCCGGCCGGAGCCAGCGCAGCACCGCGCGGACATAGTCGTTGCGTTCATCAGGTTTGATTGCGCAGAAGAGCGTATGTTCAAAAATCCAATCAAACAATTGCGGCGGGTCATCATGCAAAAAATCGGCGGGCTGGAATCTGGTGGTCAGTCCGGCGGCTTTTGTTTTCTCCACAGCGAGTTGAATCGCACTCGGTGCGATGTCAAAACCAAACGCGGTGAAACCCGCCTTGGCGAACTCGCGCGCGTCATGGCCGGTGCCGCAACCGGGTACGCAGACAGTGCCACGCGGCAGGGCCGGGTGCGTCACCAAAAAATCCACCAGCCCGGGCGACGGCGCGCCTTTTTCCCAGTGCATATCGCCGGATTGGTAGTGTTGTTCCCAATATTCGCGGCACACAGTTCAAAAAGTAGGAGCCGAGGTGACGAGGCTCATATTTAGAGAAATTAGAGACTCCTCACGTCGTCTCCTACAAAGTCATATTGATTTGCCCGTCCACCAATTCAACCACCCGGGGGGCGTTGGCGGCTACGTGGGCGTCGTGCGTGGCGATGACCAGCGTGGTCTGTTTTTCGGCGCGCAGACTTTTCAGCAATTCAAGGATTTCACCGCCGGTGTGCGAATCGAGATTACCGGTCGGTTCGTCGGCCAGCAGCAAATCCGGTTCGTTGACGAGCGCACGGGCAATAGCAACGCGCTGTTGTTCGCCGCCGGAAAGTTCAAACGGCTTGTGTTCCATGCGTTCCGCAAGGCCGACTTGGGCGAGCAATTCGCGGCCGCGCGCCATGGCTTGGGCAGCGGGCACACGGGCGACCCGCGCCGGAAGACAGACGTTTTCAAGCGCGGTGAGCTCCGGCAGCAGATGATACGCCTGGAAAACGAAACCGACTCGGTAATTGCGGAATTCGGTCAGTTTGCGTTCGGAGAACGCGGCAAGATTTTGCCCGGCGAAATGGATTTCGCCCGCGTTCGGCGTGTCCAGACCGCCGATCAAATGGAGCAAGGTACTTTTGCCTGCGCCGGACGCGCCGCGCAAGGCGAGGAATTCGCCGCGCGCCACGTCGAGGTTCACTCCGCGCAACACTTCGAGCGTGCGTTTGCCCATTGCGTAAGTCTTGGTAAGGGCGCGGGCGGAAAGGAGCGGTTCACTCATAACGCAGCGCCTCCACAGGTTTCAAGCGGCCGGCCCGCCACGCGGGCAGCACCCCACCAAGAACGCAAATGATAAATGAGCCTCCGCAAATGATGGCAATGTCATTCAGGTTGATGACCGCCGGCAGTTGATTGAAAAAATAAAGAGACACGGGCAGCAGGTCGCGCCCCGTCAGGTGGTTCATGAAATGCAGGAATTCATTGCGATACGCCAGCGCCAGAATGCCCAGACCATAGCCGGCCAGCACGCCCAACACGCCGATGATCGCGCTTTGGCTCAGAAAAATGCCGGAGATTTGAAAATTCGTCGCGCCGAGCGCCTTGAGCATCCCGATTTCGCGGGTTTTCTGGACCACAAACGTGATTTGCGCGCTCAAGATGCATAGCGCGGCGACAATCACGATGAAAAACATGATGTAAAACATGACGTTCTTTTCGACCATGAGCGCCCCGAGAATCGTGGCGTTTTCCTCCGTCCAAGTTGTGATGTTGTAGTCCGGACCCAAGGCGGTTTCCAATTCGCGCTGCACCTCAGGTGCTTGATAGGGGTCATGCAACATCACCATCAGCCCGCGGACGCTGTCGCCCAAGTCATAAAGGTCCTGGGCATTCTCGAGCGAAACGACCACCACTGAAGAATCGTAATCAAAATAGCCCACGTCAAAAATGCCGGTCACGGTGTATTCGTCCGGCAGAATGGCCTCCTCATTTGTCTTGCCGCGCTGGTCCTTCATTTTCTTCAATTCCGCCGGCGAATAAATGGAAACCCGGTCGCCAACAAAGAGGTTGTAGGTCTGGGCAAATTCGCTGCCAACCACCAGACTGCGCCCGCTCAAATCGAATTTGCCGGATTGAATGCTTTGCGGCAGCACACTTACATCGGCTTCATGACCGGGATCAACGCCACGCATAAACGGCGTGCCGAAGGCCGACTGCTCACCATTCGTCGGTTCCGTTTCGAGCAGCACCGGGCCAAACACAAACGGCGCGACGCCAAGAACATTTTTGTTCGACGCGACCAGCTCCATCACCCGCTCGTAATTTTCCATAGTCCGGCCGCGCGCATAAATTTTCAGGTGCGCGTTGAAGCCGAGGATTTTCTCGCGCAGGTCGTGGTCGAACCCGCTCATCACGCTGATGACGATGATGAGCACCGCGACGCCGAGCGCGACGCCGACGATGGAGATGAGGGTGATGATGGAAACGAACGTCCGTTTGGGCCGCAAATAACGCAGGGCCAGCATCAGTTCAAACGGCAGTCGCGACATGGTGCGTGGAAGGCTAAAGACCATTGACGCGGGTGTCAACGAAGTCAGTCTTCATCCGGCTCGTAATCCTGGTCTCAAACCCAATCTTAATCTTAATCTCAATCACATCCCTCACCAAACGAGAGCAGGAGCAAGATCGGGATTAAGATTAAGTCTTGGTTAAAAATGGGTTTTGCTTCTCCGCTGGCGACACCTGCCGCAGAAACAGCGGACTAATGAACAAATAAATCCAGCCAAGCACCAAATGTGCGCCGAAGGCAAAACTCATCTGGATCAAATCCAGCACGCCCAGGGCGTAAAACGCAATCGCCACCGTCAACAATAACGCGCCGGGCATGAGCGCCGCACCCGCCAGCCGCCAGCTCTGCCGGAAATTCAAATCGCGATCGGCAAAAAAGCAAATCAGCCAGACCGGCAAAAAATAAACGGCCGCCAAAACCGCCCACGAAAGCATCAGCCCGACAATGACCGCGCCGGCCGTGATGGCCAGGATGTCGGGTTTCCACGCGCCCCAAAGCGGTTCCAGATCGGTCCGGTTGAAAGCCACAATCCAACCGGGCGGATAATTCCATTCGCGGTAGCCGAGCAGTGAGAAAACGCGAATCGTTTTCCTGCCGAATTCGATTTGCACCTGCGCCGGCGAGTGGATTTGGCCGGTATGTTCCAAGTCAACATCAAATGCAAGAAAACCGCCTTCAGCGAGAAGCACCGGTGCTTCGCCATGCCAGTCCAACTGGCCGGCGCGGATTTCGCCCTGATCCGGCAATTGCTTGATGGCGGTGCTGATGGTGGGAAAACAGCCGTGGGCTAAAAACCAATCCACCGCTACGGCCGCCAGCACCGCAACGATGAATTGCACCACCAGCAGGCGACCGAGTCGCACATGGGCAAAAGCCGCCACCCCGCGCGGCGTGAGCGGTTCCCAGGCAAAAGTTGATTCAGCCGATGTTCTCAACCGTTGCAGGTTATCCGAAGTTGTTGAAACGTGAAAGCGTCGAAGGGAATGCCCGTTTGACCTGCCCTTTCGGAACGCCGCCTTCAGGCGGCAGAAAGTGACAAACGTTCAATGCTGCCGCGTGAACGCGGCGTTCCCGTTCTTCAAGCGGACGGTTCCATGCCGCGTTCAAGCGCCGGGCGCATTTTCAGGGGGCGGCGGAGATTTTTGCGATTGCTCCGGCGGCGGGACGTGAACCACCGGAATGGGGTAACGCAGTTTCATCACGTCGTCCACGAGCACCTCGACAAAATAGGTCCCGGCGGCCTTGAATTCAACCTGGCCGAAGACCATTACACTGGTAGTGTGCAGTCCCGCGTCGCGCAGTTCAAATTTCATCTCGCCCTTGCGGACCACTGTGGTCTGGTCGGGCGCAATGAGCCGGATACATTCCGTGAACCGGCCGATGCCCGCCGTCCAGCGGTTGAAGACGCAAAGCCGCGCGGCGACGATGGGCAGTTGCGGCACGCGGATGAGGCTGATGACGCCAATGAGAATCAGATTGCCGTTGGCTTCCTGGCGGACTTCCTCGCACAACAGCGAGGATTGCAAATCCGGCAAAATTCGAGTGGCTTCCATAAATTAATCCGTTGTAGCGGCGCTTTGCGAGCGCCAAGGTTTGTTGTCGCAAATCCGGCGGTCACAGACCGCCGCTGCACGAAACCATCTCCGCCGCGCGCACGGTGTTTTGCATCAGCATCGCAATCGTCATCGGCCCGACGCCGCCGGGGTTCGGCGTGATTTTTCCCGCAACCGTTTGAACGCGCGCGAAATCCACGTCGCCGACCAGCCGTGAACCGCCTTTTGCCGTCGGATCGCTCACCCGGTTGACGCCCACGTCAATCACCGTTGCGCCGGGCTTGACCATGTCCGCCTTCACAAATTCGGCCACGCCCATCGCGGCAATTAAAATGTCCGCGCGCCGACAGTGCGCCTTGATGTCGCGTGTGGCGGAATGACAAATCGTGACGGTCGCATTCGCGTGCTTGTTTTTCTGGCAAAGCATCGCGGCCATTGGTTTGCCGACGATGTTGCCCCGGCCCAAAATCACCACTTCCGCGCCGTCGGTTTTCACGTTCGAGCGCGCGAGCAGTTCGCCAATGCCCGCCGGCGTGCAGGGCCGAAAACCCGTCGCGTCACCGAGCATCAATTTGCCGACGTTCACCGGATGAAAACCGTCCACGTCCTTTTGCGGCAAGACCGTGGAATAGATCACCGACTCGCGAATTTGTTTCGGCAGCGGCGCTTGCACCAAAATTCCGTGCAGACGCGCATCGGCGTTCAATTTTTTCAGCAGCGCGAGCAGTTCACTTTCACTCGTCGCTTCCGGGAGAACATGCATTTCCGAAAAAATGCCCAGCTCGGCGCACGCCTTTTCTTTGCGACCGACATAAACCTTGGACGCCAGGTCTTCCCCAACGCGCACAAACGCAAGCCCGGCCTGAATGCCGCGCGATTTCAGTGCGGCGATGCGACCGGCCAGTTCACGCTGGATTTGCGCGGCGATTACGCGCCCGTCAATAATGGTGCCCTGTGCGCGGGCTGACGGATTGGAATCTCGGGGCGGCATTTAAATCTGAGGGAACCACAAGAATACGTTGAATCGTGAGGACGGGCGTCTCGTTCCAGCGCGCAGCGAGACCTTCCTCGCCGGTCACGATGATGTGCAGACCGTTGTAACGGCTCAAGTCGAGGTTCGTCGTTGTCGTGTACAGGTAATCAATGGATGTGAATGTGTTCGGGTCATACAATTCATAAGCCGTCGGCGCAATAATGCTGGAGACATGGCGGACGAATCCTTCGTGGGTCACGACGCGCGGTGGCGGCGGCGCCTGTTCAGCCGGCGCGGCGGGCACCTGCGTTTCCATCGCAGCCGCCGGCGCCGCGGTGGTTTCGGTCGGAGCCGGCGCGTTGGTTGGCTCGGCGACAATGGGCTGGGATTCGGCGACCGTCGCTGGCGCGGGTGCCGGCATGGTTTCCGCCGGCGCGGGCGCGGGTGCCGGCGTGGTTTCCGCCGGTGGAGTGACGCTGGCTGTGGCTGCTGCCGGCACTTCTTGTTTCAAATACAACGCAGCCACGAAAGCATAGGAATTCGGCGGTGGTTCGATTTCCATCCAGTCGCCCTTGCTCAAGATTTCGCTGACCGGCGTGCCGCGCTCAATCAAACCCACAACGCTGTAATTTTCACCCGGCCCGGCGCGCAAATTCAATTTCTTTGGTTTAACCGTTTTGGTGGCAGCATCAATATATTTGGCGTTGACCCACACGTTGGCGTTTGTCGGGTAGGCGATTTTGGCCCACTGCGCCGGTTCATCCGCCTTGTGTTTTTGCAAATTGATTTGTTCCAGCACCGTCACCGCGTCGCCTTGGTGAAGGTGGGCGATGACTTCGCCCTTCAAACCGGCCTGGCCGCGAACGTTGACGTTGTTGACGCCGACTTCCGCCGGGCCGGGCACGAGTGCGACGGGCGTTTCAGTGAACATGGCCTCCTTCGCCGCAGAGAGTTTGCGCTTCTTGCGCGGGACGACTTTCTTCCTGGCGGGTGCGTTCGTGACCGCCGGCACAGGTTCGACGCCAGTCGTCGCGGGTGCGGTCACCGCCGGCGGCGGAGTCGCGGGGGTTGGTGTTAACTCGGGTGCGTTCGTCTGCGCAAGCAAGCTTGTTGAAATCGTTGCCACGAAAACCAACCAAATCTGCTTTTTCATAATTCAGCCAAGTAAAGTTCTTATTTCTGTCTCTGTCAATGTCCGCCAGCGGCCTGGTTTCAGTTCGCCCAATTTTATTTTGCCAATCTGCGTCCGCTGCAATCGCTTCACCATCAACCCCTGCGATTCAAACAGCCGCCGCACTTCGCGGTTTTTGCCCTCGCCCAATTCCAATTCCACCACGCTTTTGGCGCGACTGGCCGAAATTAACCGGGCCGCCTCCGCCTTGAGCTTCTCGCCCGCGTGCCAGACGCCTCGCCTGAACCCCGCGAGCATCGCCTCGTCCACGCCGCCGGCGACCGTCGCCACGTATTTTTTACGGACGCCGTAACGCGGATGCGTCAGGTGCAGGGCGAATTGTCCATCATTGGTCAGGAAAATCAATCCTTCCGTGTTGAAATCCAGCCGGCCCACGGAGTAAAGATTTTGCCATTCTTTGGGCAATAAATCATAAATCGTCGGACGGCCCGACTCATCCTCACGCGAACAAACGCAGCCAACCGGTTTGTGCAACGCCACCCAGAGCTTGCGCCGGGCACGAACTGGCTGCCCATCCACCGTCACCGCATCGTGGTCAGGATGAACCCTCGTTCCGAGCAGGCGGACCGGCTGGCCGTTGACGCACACGCGCCCGTCCAGAATGATTTGTTCGCTCGCGCGGCGCGAAGCCACGCCCGCGTCCGCCAGGAATTTCTGCAAACGTATGGCCGGTGGCATGGGACACGTGACAGGTGACAAGTGATGGAATCCCCGTGTCACGTGTCACATGCCACTTGTCACTTTTTACACACTCGGTTTGGTTTTGCGGAGGCCGGTGATGCGGTCGCCGTCCTTCCACTGGCTGCGTTTCTTGAGCAACTCGACGCGCTCGAAGCGCTTGAGGACATTGCGCTTGCCGCCGAGGGTGGACGCCGCGCGCAGACTGCGATGCTGTGACATAAATTCTTTCCGGTTAAATTTTCAGTAAAAAACGAGGAGTGAAGATACCAAATCCAATGCTTCCGGCAATGTTTTTAATTCAATGAAATTTCATTTCAGGAAGCGAAAGCAGCCATTTAATCTCCGTTGATTTGAAAGGTATCACGGGAATTCTTAACGCCGGCCGCTTGCTGTCACGGGTATAAATGTCCAAAACCAGCGTGACGCCCGGGGTGCCTCCCACCCAAAGACAATGCTCGCGCGATTTCGTGATGTCTTTGAAACGGACGGCTTTTGCCGATTTGCCCCGATATTTAAAGGCGACGTAATCTGTCCCGATAATAATTATATTCCCGGCAAGAAACAGGCAAATCACGCCATAAATGCCGAGCACACATAAGCCGGCTTCAGCCGCGTTAACCCATGTTCCGATTTTAAAACCAGCAATCACGAAGAGCAATGCCATCAAACCGAAAGGTATCCCGAGGAGGATGTAAAGTTGCGGACCGAGCTTTAAAATACGTTGTGCTGTGGTTTCAATATTCGACGGCACAAACACATCGGCCTCATTGACCTGGGTTTTCGCTGCTTTCAATTGGAAGTGGCATACGCAGAATGTCAGCGCGCCCAGTGCAATTATGAGCAGATACACCAGATGCCATTCTTCTTTATTCAAGTGATGTGGAACGCGGTGACGATAGATGTGCAGAAGGAACTCCACCAAACCAACGCAGGCAAAAGCCGTGACATAAACCGGCAATTGCCCGAAGAAAGTTTTTGTATGTTGTTTATCTCCAGCCAGCCGCGCGGCGGTCAAAAGCAGCAAAATCGAGATGCCGAAGGCGATCAGAACCCAAACTGGCGTCCATTGGTTAAATGAACGATGAAAAACCACGACGAGCAGGATGAATAACGAAGAGCAAATCACCCCAATTTTCCCGAGAGATTCGAGAATTTCGGCAAAAACAAACTTGCCATTCGATATTCGTTTGACGCTCACCGTATTTTCGTCAATGCACCGTTTTGCAGCCGCATGAAGTCGAAACCGGAATGATGAACCTGGCGCGGTTTATTCCTGCTCAACCGCGCGTGCCACCTCCTTCAATACAACCTCCACGGCGACCGGCTTTTGTAGCGCCGGCAGCTCAACTGAGTCAATGAATTTCTGGAACTGCGCTTGATCGTTCTGCCCGACAATAAAAACAAACCGCCGGGCCAGCAACGGATGTGTTCGTTCGATCGTGGCATACAACAGGTCGCCTTCAACCCGGGACGTCTGCAGATCGCAGACGACAGCGTCGAGGGGATGCTGGAGTACGAATTTCAACGCCAGCGCGCCGTCAGGCACAATCGTTGCCTCAAAACCTTTGGCTTCGAGCGTTTCCTTGAGGGACCATGCAAATTGAAAATCATCGTCCACGATCAGGACGTGCCTTTTTCGAGGTGTGCCATTCAGGGTATCCATGACGACTGGCCTCGCCCCGATAATACCGGCAAATGCAGTGAATGCAAGCGTTGTAAGCGCCGGAATGCAATTTTCCGACTGTAGGAGCCGAGGTAACGAGGCTCAAACATGCGTTAGTGCTGTACAACACCCGGCAAGTCAGAGACTCCTTACGTCGTCTCCTACAAGTGTCCGGTCAGACTCACACTAAACGCGTGCCGTTACCACTTCAGGGCCTGCAACCGGCGGGCGACTTCCTCGGCGTTGGCGCGGCTGTTGAAGGCGCTGATGCGGAAATAACCTTCGCCTCTCGCGCCGAAACCGCTGCCGGGCGTGATGACCACGTTGGCCTCGCCAAGGATTTTGTCGAATGCCTGCCAACTGGTGACGCCCTTCGGCGCTTTGGCCCAGATGTAAGGCGCGTTCACGCCACCGAAAACTTTCAGCCCGGCCTGCTTCACGCCTTCGCGCAACACTTTCGCGTTGCCGAGATAATGCTCGATAAGTGCATGCACCTGCGCCTTGCCTTCCAGCGAGTAAAGGGCCTCGGCGCCGCGTTGCACGATGTAGGAAACGCCGTTGAATTTCGTCGTTGTGCGCCGCAGCCAGAGCGGATGCAGCGGTTTGAACTCGCCGGATTTCGTCTGCGCATTCAGCGATTTGGGCACCACGGTGAACGCGCAACGCACGCCGGTGAACCCGCCGTTCTTCGAGCAACTGCGGAACTCGATGGCGCACTCGCGCGCGCCGGGGATTTCGTAAATCGAATGCGGCAGGTTGGCGTCGCTGATGTAAGCCTCGTAAGCCGCGTCGAACAAAATGACGGTCTTGTGTTCCAGCGCGTATTTCACCCACGCTTCGAGTTGCGGACGATTCACCGCCGCGCCGGTCGGGTTGTTCGGCGAGCAGAGATAAATCACGTCCACGTGCCGCTTCGGCGGTTCGGGAATGAAACCGTTGGACGGCTTGCACGGCAGATAGACGAGTTTCGAGTAAGTGCCCGCTTCGTTCGCCTCGCCCGTGTGACCAGCCATCACGTTCGTGTCCACATAGACCGGATAAACCGGGTCGCTGATGGCGATTTTGTTTTTCGCGCCGAGGATGTCGAGGATGTTGCCGGTGTCGCATTTCGTGCCGTCGCTGACGAAAATTTCGTCGTCAGCCACGTCACAGCCACGGTCGCGAAAATCGTTCTTCGCAATCGCGGCGCGCAGCCATTCGTAGCCCTGTTCCGGGCCGTAGCCCCGGAACGTTTCGCGCACGGCCATTTCATCCACAGCCTTGTGCATTGCGGCGATGGCGGCGGGCGGCAGCGGCTCGGTCACGTCGCCGATGCCACAGCGGATGAGGCGCCGGGCGGCTTCGGGATTTGCCTCGCAAAAAACCTTTACGCGCCGGCTGATTTCAGGAAAGAGGTAGCCGGCTTTCAGCTTCAAAAAATTGTCGTTCAGGAGCGCCATGAAATTAAGAATTCAGAATTCAGGCTGGAGAATAAAGCGCAAAATTTGAAGCGCGAGGCGGAAAGGCGGCGGTTGATATGCAGGCCAAAGCCATTTTGCTCTGGAAACCTTCGAATTGACGGGCTTTGGGGTTCGCGCGGCCCTGCGATTTTAGGATTGCCAGAGCAGCGACCCGCTTCTATAATCCCTAAGAAGCCACGAGTCGAAACCATTTTGGGTTATGTTTTTTGGCGTTGATTATTATCCCGAGCAGTGGGTCTTCCCTTACGGCGGCACTGCCGACGATCCCGAGGGCGCTTGGGAGCGTGACGCCGAATTGATGGTCAAGGCCGGCTTCAATGTCGTCCGCATAGGGGAATTTTCCTGGGGCCTCTGCGAACCAAAGGAAGGCAAATACGATTTTCGCTGGCTGCGCCGCGTGATGGACATCATGGCGGACCACGACATCAAGGTCGTGCTGGGCACGCCCACCTCCGCCCCGCCCATCTGGCTGGCGCGCAAATATCCCGAAATCCTGCCGCTGGACGAGCACGGGCTGGTCAAACACGAAGGCACACGCCGCGCGGTGTGTTTCAACAACGATACTTTTTGGAACGCCGCCAAACGCCTGGTTGAAAACATGGCCAGCACCCTGGGTGACCATCCTCAACTCCTCGCGTGGCAGATTGACAGCGGCATCGGCGGTCATCAAACCGAGTGGTCGTTCAACGAGGATACGCGGCTGGAATGGCAGAGTTGGCTCAAGTTGAAATATGAAACCGTCGAGCGCCTCAACGACCGTCTGGGTTTGCGCCATTGGGGGCAGGTTGTTTCCTCCTTCGATCAGGTGCCGATGCCCCTGTATGCGCCCGGCAAACACAATCCAGCCCTCCTGCTCGATTGGAATCGCTTCTGCAGCGACACCATCATCGCCTTCATCCGGATGCAGGCCGCTGTGTTGCACGAACTTTGCCCCGACCATCCTGTCACCGTCAACCTCCGCGCGCTCCGGCGCAAATTCGATCATTTCGACATGGCGGACGTGGTGGACTTCGTGTCCGTTGAAACCAACGCAGCCATCAAAGCCAAATCTGCCGAACTGGCCTGCGATATTGACATCCTGCGCTCGCTCAAAAAGCAAAACGCCCGCACGCCTGACGGCGATTGCGGTTTTTGGGTGATTGAACAAAAAGCCGGCCAGGTCAACTGGCAGGACGTGAATTCGCTCGTGCGCCCCGGTGTCATCCGGCTGTTCACGTATCAATTGATTTCGCGCGGCGCGTGCGGCGTGCTTTATTATCGCTGGCGGCAGCCGCGCATCGGTAACGAGCAATTTTCCGGCGCCGTGCTGCCGCATCATCTCGATGGCAACACGCGCGTTTACCAGGAAATCAGCCAGATTGGCGAGGAACTTAAACTGCTCGCGCCTGCCATCAAGGGCACGAAGGTTGCAGCCCAGACCTGCATCCTTTACACCCACGACAATGACTGGGCGCTGCAACAGTCCATGCAGCCAAACAAATTCTTCAACCTGCGCGAGCACATCCAGCTCTTTTACAACGCGCTGCACGACCGGAACATTCCCGTGGATTTCGCGCGCCCGACGGAGGATTTGTCGCAATACAAGCTCGTGATCGCCCCGTCGCTGCATTTGCTGTCCGCCGGCGAGGCCGACCGGTTGAAACTTTACGTCCAGAACGGCGGCACGCTCGTCAGCACGTTCAACACCGGTTTGGTGGACCAATACAGCATCGCGCCCGACACCGGCTATCCCAATGACATGACCGACTTGTTCGGAATGGAAGTGCTGGAGTTCGATCCCATTCCGCCCGGCGAGGAAAATCATCTCACCTTCAAGGGCGCGTTCCAGACGAGTCATCTGCATCCCGCGCGGCTCTGGTGCGACATCATCGAACCGAAAGGCTGCCAGATTCTAGCGGCTTACGCGAAGGATTTTTACGCCGGCCGCCCCGCCATCACCATGAACAACTTCGGCCTAGGCAAGGCGATTTACATCGGCACGATGAGCCACCAGCATTTCTACCACGATTTCATCGTCTGGCTGCGCCAGATGTGCGGGCTGCAACCCTTGCTCAAAGTGCCCGAAAACGTCGAAGTCAGCATGCGCGAAAAGGAAGGCACGCGGGTTTATTTCCTGCTCAATCATCAAAATTCGCCCGTCCGCATCCAGTTTTACAAGCCGATGCACGACTACCTTACCGGCAACACCTTCTCCGGCAACTACGACCTCCCGCCGCACGGCGTGCTCGTGCTCGACGAGCATCCCGAAGCCAAAACCTCTGGCGCTCCCGCCTGATTTTTTGTTGTCTTCTCCCCGGTGAATTTCGCCAGCGCAATTCTCGCCGTCCTCGCGTTGTTGAGCCTCGCGCTCGCGCTCTGGCAATGGTTCGCCGCGCGACGATTTCCCCTGCACCGGCGCGTGGCCGATCTTTCTTTTTCGCCCGCCATCACCCTGCTCAAACCGCTCAAAGGCTGCGACGAAACCACCGCTGCATCCCTCCGAAGCTGGTTAAACCAAAATTACACCGGCCGGACGCAAATCCTCTTCGGCGTCGCCGATGCAAACGACCCGGCGTGCAAAATCGTCCGTGAACTCATTGCAGAAAATCCGGGGCACGACGCGCAACTCATTGTTTGTGACCGACTGTCCGGCGCGAACGCCAAAGTTGCCAAGCTCGTCCAGCTTGAAAAACTCGCAAAGCACGATTTGATTCTGGTCAGCGACGCCGACGTGCGCGTGCCGCCGGATTTTCTGGCCAACGTCGCCGCGCCGCTGAGCGATTCGAAAACCGGCCTGGTCAACTGCTTTTACCGCCTCGCTAATCCGGCGACGACCGCCATGCGCTGGGAAGCCGTCGCCATCAACGCAGATTTCTGGAGCCAGGTGTTGCAGGCCGCCAGCCTCAAGCCGCTCGACTTCGCACTTGGCGCGGTAATGCTCACGCGACGCAAATTGATCGCAGAAATCGGCGGGTTCAATGCGCTGGTCGGCTGTCTGGCGGATGATTATCAATTCGGCCACCGCATCGCCACAAATGGCCATCACATTGCCCTTTGCCCTGTCGTCGCGGAATGTTGGGACGAGCAGATGAATTGGAGCGAAGTCTGGAAACATCAGCTCCGCTGGGCGCGCACCATCCGCGTCTGCCAGCCCCTGCCCTATTTTTTCAGCATCCTGTCCAACGCCACGTTCTGGCCGCTGTTGTGGCTGGTCGTTTCACTGATTTCGTCGGCGACGCTGTGCGCTCCGTTTACTGCCGCCGCCTGTTTATTGATCCGGATTTGTCTTGCCCAAAATCTTCAGCGCCGGTTTACGCCGGATCGCAGCCTGATTTCACCGCTTTGGCTTGTGCCGGTGAAGGATTTGCTCCAAGTGGTGATCTGGCTCGGCGCGTTCACAGGCAGCACCGTTGAGTGGCGCGGACGAAGAATGAAACTCCGCCGCGACGGGACTTTGGTTGAGGAAAAGTGAGCCGCCCTTGCCAAACGTTTGCCAAAGGACGGGATTCTGGTAAGGTGTTTTTTGGATGGGCGCTTGGCGCAGTGGCTAGCGCGTCTCGTTTACACCGAGTAGGTCGGGGGTTCGAATCCCTCAGCGCCCACCATTCAAACTTCGCCTTTGAATCCCTGCTGCCGTAATGCCTCGAACAAAACCAATGCCACGCAATTCGACAGGTTCAACGAACGCGATTTCTCGTTGAACATCGGAATCCGCAACCAATGTTCGCGGTGATTTTCCAAAAGCTGTTTCGGCAAACCGGCAGTCTCGCGCCCGAAAACCAGATAATCGTCCGCTGAAAATTTCGCGTCGCTGTAAATTTTCGGACCGTTGGATTCGACGAACCAGAGTTGCGCATTCGCCGGGAGCTTTTCCTCAAACGCCTTCCAGTTCGGCCAGCGATGCCATTCGACATGTTGCCAGTAATCCATGCCCGCGCGCTTGAGTTGCGCGTCGCCCAGCTTGAAGCCGAACGGCTCGATGAGGTGCAGCGTCGTCCTCGTGGCCGCGCACAGCCGCGCCACGTTGCCCGTGTTCGGCGGGATTTCGGGTTCAACCAGGACGATGTTCATTTGATTTATTTGCAGGCGCCGAGGCAACGAGGCTCTAACTACTCTTCAACTTCCGATTTCTGATTTTGAAGTGAGCCTCCTCACGTCGGCTCCTACCGGATTTGGAATAAAAAACTTTCCACAAAACCAGCCCATGCGCTGGCGCGGTCATGCCCGCCACGCACCGGTCTTTTTTCGCCAGCATCCGCTTGATTTCGTCCGGCGGGAATTTCCCGAGGCCGATTTGCACCAGCGTCCCGACGATGCCGCGACACATCTTGTAAAGAAACCCGTCGCCTTCGACGACGAACGTCAGCAACCGACCGGATTTTTTGATGTCGCAACGCGTGAGCTTGCGCACGGTGGATGCCATTTCGTAATTCCGGCTGGCGGCAAACGAATTGAAATCGTGCCGCCCGACAAACAGCGGCGCGGCGGCGCGCATGGCCTTGAGGTTGAGCGGACGTGTCACCTGCCACGCGCTGTGCCGGAGCAGCGGGTTCATGGCTGTGTGGTTCCAGACAAAATAACGATACTGCTTGCCTGCCGCGTCAAACCGGGCATGAAAACCTTTCGCGGCGCGGGCCGCCGAAAGCACGCGGATATCTTGCGGCAGCCAAGCGTTGAGAGCCAAAGCGAGTTTGTGCGTGGACATTTTGAACTCGGCGGCGGGAATTTCAAAATGCGCGACCATGCCGAGTGCGTGAACGCCGGTATCCGTGCGGCTGGAGCCGTGCAATCGCGGCGCGCTGGGAAACAACTTTGCCAGCGCAGTCTCGACGATTTGCTGAACGCCGATGCCGGTTTTTTGCACCTGCCAGCCTTCGTAAGCCGTGCCGTCGTAAGCGATAACCAGTTTGAATTTGAGAAGTTGCATTAACCACAAAGAAACAAAGGAACAAAGACTGACAAAATAATTCGGTTCACCTTCATTTCAAATTGTAGGAGACGACGTAAGAAGTCTCTATTTTTATATTTTAATTTGAGCCTCGTCACCTCGGCTCCTACCAAGAATCAAAAGACTTCTTTGTTGCTTGGTTTCTTTGTTGTTCAAATCCCATCCAAATAACTCTGCAATAAAATCGCCGCGGCCATTTTGTCCACTTTCTCTTTGCGCTTGTCCCGGCGGACCCCGCCTTGGAGCAAAATCCGGTTTGCCTGCGCCGACGTCAGCCTTTCATCCCAGGTTTTGATGGGTACGGTGATGGCCGTCTTCAAAATGGCCATGAACGTCTCCACCTTTTGCGCCGCTGGACCGTAACTGCCGTCCATGTTGCGCGGCAGGCCAACGAGGACGAGGTCAATTTCCTTTTCAACGAGCAATTTTTTCAGTCGCGCGAGAAAATCCGCGAACGATTCGGCGGGAATGTATTCGAGCGGCTGCGCGATGGTTTTGGTTTCATCGCTCACCGCGACGCCGATGCGTTTGGTTCCGTGATCGAGGGCAAGTATTCGCATGACACACACAGTTTTACAACAAACGCCGTAAAATTCAATAACACGGTTTGGTAACGTCATAATTTGAAATTCCAAACGGCTTGGACAGCATTTGTCTAACCCAATGAACTAAGATGTTCCCAAAATTGTTAATAAAAATGTCAACAACGTGTCAAAAGCACCTACAACAACAGGTGGATTTTGTGGTGGTATGTTTTTGCGCCGTTTCGTTGACCTTTTTTCGTTCGGTCATCATGCTCGCATAAAACCGTTCAGTTCTATGGCAACAATCCTCAATGACGAAGAGATCAAGAAAATCATAGGACGTGTCATTGTAAATGGAGATGCATCCTGTGTAAAACCGAACTGCTATGTGTTAAGGCTCGGCAATTCAGGGGAATTTTTGAATTGTGGCAAGGAATTTACCCTCGGAACGAAAAAGAAAGGAATCAAAGTTCAGCCGGGACATTCTGTTGCACTCACGGCCTTTGAAACCATTGACTTTAGACGTGAAACCGTTCGTGAAATTTATCCAAACCACGATCTCCACGCCTTTATCAGCCCCTCCACCGATTTGTCTAGGGAGGGTATTGTGGCTCCGACCACGCAGGTTGATGTTGGTTATCACGGAACTTTGAATTGGACGATAACGAATACATCCAACGAAGAACGGCGATTCTTGGCTCACGAAAAATTGTTTCGTCTTACCATTTTCAAACTCGCCCCAGGCGAAACGCCCATTGTTCCATACAAAGGTGAATACCAAGACAAAACAGGTTACGTTCGTTCCGAACGTAAGGGAGCGCCAGCGGGAATGCGCGAACATGAATGGGAAGACTCTCGAATGGAAGGCGGCCCGGAAGCCTTGTTGGAAAATCTGATAAAATCCGGTTATCCGTGGAATCTGCTCGGCCAGAGACTTCAGCAAATAGGACTACAATTCGATACCGTCACAGAAGAATATGGAGAAATTAAAAAATCCATAGATAAGTTGAACAAAGCTAATGAAGATTTGCCAATACGCATTGATGAAATCGTCGAAAAACGCGCATCTGACTTGCATTTTAGGTGGTCAATCGCGGCGTGGGCCTGGGTTGGTGGAGTATTTGGGACAACTTTGATGATTGTAACAAGCGACACGGCGCTCAACTTTCTCAAAAGAAACGGCTCTTGGATAGGGTTTGTTGTGCTTTTACTGGCGGTTGCTGTTGGAATTTTTAACGCTAAACGCCCAAAGAAAAAATTGTGAACTTCGAAAAGGCCGTCTCGGCTTTTGAAACCTTTGACAACTTGAACGCGGGCGGTGATTTTGGCTGAAATCACCGGCGGAATTCCCAGCACGGCAAAAAACCGTTCTCGTTTGTCATTTTCCCCTTTGTTAAATTTCTTTTCGTGTCTTTCGCGGACTTCGTGGTTAACTTTTTCCCGCGATGATTCAATATCTCGATTTGCTGCGGCAGGTCCTCGAACACGGCAGGTTCAAGGCCAACCGCACCGGCACGGGCACGTATTCCGTCTTCGGCGCGCAAATCCGTTGTCCGTTGCGCGAATCGTTTCCGCTGCTCACCACGAAGAAGGTCCACACCAAGTCCATCATTTATGAACTGCTCTGGTTTTTGCGCGGCGACACAAACGTCAAATACCTTCACGACCACGGCGTGACCATCTGGGACGAATGGGCGGACGAGGATGGCAGCCTGGGACGCATTTACGGCGCGCAATGGACGGACTGGCGCACCGCCGACGGTCGCAGCATCAATCAGATTGACGCAGTCATCGCGCAGATCAAAAAAAATCCGGACAGCCGGCGGCACATTGTCACTGCGTGGAATCCGGGCGAGATCGAGAAGATGGCATTGCCGCCGTGCCATTGCTTGTTCCAATTTTACGTGAGCGACGGCGAGTTGAGCTGCCAGCTTTACCAGCGCAGCGCGGATATTTTTCTCGGCGTGCCGTTCAACATCGCCAGCTACTCCCTGCTCACGCTGATGGTCGCGCAGGTCTGCGGTCTGAAACCCGGCGAGTTCGTTCACACGTTCGGCGACCTGCATCTTTACAAAAACCACGTCGAGCAGGCAAAGCTGCAACTGTCGCGCGCGCCGCGGTCGCTACCGCAGATGAAATTGAATCCGGCGGTAAAAAAAATTGACGACTTCAAGTTCGAGGATTTTGAACTGACTGGCTACGACCCGCATCCGGCCATCAAGGCGCCGATTGCGGTTTGAAAAAATTCAACGCAAAGGCGCAAAGACGCCAGGACGCAATGGAAAGAATCTTTGCGTCTTCGCGTCTTTGCGTTAAAAAACGGATGTGAAACACTTCAAAGCCATTGCCGCGATGTCGCTGAACCGCGTGATTGGCGCGGGCGGCAAAATTCCGTGGCACCTGCCGGAGGACTTCAAGTGGTTCAAAAAAATGACGATGGGCAACGTCGTCGTGATGGGACGCAAGACCTTCGAGGGCCTCGGCCAGCCGTTGCCCAGCCGCAAGAACATGGTGCTCACGCGTCACCCGCAGAGGCTCATCAGGGTGCACCCGGAGATTTTCGGGCAATACCACGAATGGCGTGGCGGACGCTACCTCAAGCGCGCCTACCAGTTTCACTTCACGAAGCTGGGGGAAAAACTGGAAACGGAAATTCTGATTTTCAATTCGCTGAATAAAATGAATCCTGACGAGTTTCCCAACGATATTTTCATCTGCGGCGGCGCGGAGATTTACGAGCAGGCCTTGCCGCGCTGTTCCGATCTTTACCTGACGCTCGTGCAGCGCGAAGTGGAAGGTGACGCGTTCTTTCCGCCGTTTGAAAACCGGTTTGAACTGGCCGGGGAAATCAGCGAAACGCCCGAGTTCAAGATTTTGCACTACCGGCATCGGAGTCTAAAGGAATAATCTTCCGTAGGAGACGGGGTAACGCGTCTCTGATTTCAAATGCGAGTTAGAGACTCCTCACGTCGTCTCCTACGATGAAACAAAAACAGGCGGGCCGTTTCCAGCCCGCCTGAGCGAATGATAGATTTGAGATTCCGCAGGCTTATTCCGGCTTGGGACCGTCCTGCTTTGCCTCGTCGGCGGCGTCGAAGGCGTGTTGCAATGCCACGAGGTCTTCACCAGGTTTGAGCGCATCGAGGAGTTTCTGCTCTTCCTTGAGTTGCTCGTCGGTGTAGCTGGCGGCCTTGATGGACAGGCCGATGCGGCGTTCGCCCTTGTCAATCTTGACGACGCGCGCGGTGACTTCCTGCCCCACCTTGAGGACGTTTTTGATTTTGTCCACACGTTCCTCGCTGATTTGCGAGATGTGCACGAGGCCGTCAATGTCGTGTTGCAACCCGACGAACGCGCCGAAGCTCGCAAGCTTGGTGACGTTGCCGGTGACGAGATCACCGACCTTGTAAAGCTGGTCAATCTTCTCCCACGGGTCCTGCGCGAGTTGTTTCATGCCCAGCGCGATGCGCTGGTTCGGACGGTCCACTTCGAGCACCACGGCCTCGACTTCGTCGCCCTTTTTCAACACCTCGCTCGGATGATTGATCTTGCGCGTCCAGGAGATGTCGGACACGTGGATCATGCCGTCAATGCCCTCCTCCAGTTCGACAAACGCGCCGTAGCTGGTGAGATTGCGCACCTTGCCCTTGACGTGCGTGCCGGCGGGATATTTCTGCTCGGCGGTGTCCCACGGATTGCTTTCAAGCTGGCGGATGCCGAGGGAAATCTTCTGTTCCTCGCGGTTGATGCCGAGGACGACGGCCTCAATTTCCTCGCCTTGCTTGAGCATGTCGCTGGGTTTGGCGACGCGCTTCGTCCACGACAATTCGGTGACGTGCACCAGACCTTCGACGCCCGGTTCCAGTTGCACGAACGCGCCATACGGCACCAGATTGACAATCTTGCCCTTGACGTGCGCGCCGACGGGAAATTTCGTTTCGATGTTGTCCCACGGATTGGACATCTTCTGCTTGAGGCCGAGGCTGACGCGTTCCTTCTCCTTGTTCACGTCCAGCACCACCACGTCAATTTCCTGGCCGATCTTGAGCAATTCCGACGGATGCCCGATGCGGCCCCAACTCATGTCGGTGATGTGCAGCAGGCCGTCAATGCCGTTGAGATCAATGAACGCGCCGAAATCGGTGATGTTCTTGACCGTGCCCTTGCGGATGTCGCCCGGCACCATCTCGGCGAGCAAGTGCGCGCGGCGCTCGCTGCGTTCCTGCTCAATCAGTTCGCGGCGCGACAGGACGATGTTCTGCCGCTCCTGGTTGATTTTGACGACCTTGAATTCGTAGGTGTTGCCGACGAATTGCGCGAGGTTCCTCGGGGTGACGACGTCAATTTGCGACGCGGGCAGAAACGCCTCGACGCCGACGTTGACGACCAGGCCGCCCTTGACCAGGGACTTGACCTTGCCGGTGATGCGGCCGCCTTCGTTGCAAATCGTGAGAATCTTGTCCCAATTCTTTTTGAACTCGGCCTTCTCGTGTGACAGGACGACCATGCCGTCCTTGTCTTCGAGCTTCTCAATCAGAACATCAATTTCATCGCCGACCTTCAGCGTTTTGATGTCCTCAAATTCCACGCCGGAAATGACGCCCTCGCTTTTGTAGCCGATGTCCACGAGGACTTCCTTCGGGCGGACTTCGATGATCTTGCCTTTGACAATTTCGCCTGCCGCAAACCGCATCGCGGTGTGCTTCAGGGCTTCTTCCATTGTGAGCATAACTTGACTGTGAATACTGCGGGAGACTTTGCCCGGCATTATGGACTGCGGCGACGCGTCGCCGCTTTCTTCGACGCGACCTGTCGCGTCGTTTCAAAGCGCGGACATGTCCGCGCACTCCAAAATAACCGGGCTGAAGACTCCATTGCCTAACTACCGGCGCTGCGAACGGCAACGGAGGTTAAAGGTTAGGTTGTCTGTTAACTATTTTTTCTCAGCCTCAATGAACATCCGCACCCGCGGCGTTCAGGCAAGGTGAACAATAGCGGAAATGCGAAGAATGGCAAGCAAGAAAAATTACGGATTAAACTACTCAACTCAATTCAATCTCGGCCTCCGCCAAGAAAAGCAATGTTGTCGCCGTAAGATGTAAAACGTAGCTCGCAACAGACGCAGGAACAGTGGTTAGTTCGGGCACCTCACCGCGCAACTTCTTCTGTCGTTTTGAAAATAATTCGAAAACAGCCATAATAACCGACTTTTCCCTACAAACTGAATCTTATTTCGCGCCCGCCACTTCTGTCGAGGACAATTTTGTAGCGCCGTCGGCGCGGCATATTTGTAGCCCATGGCCGGAAAATTGAAAAGCTCCGTCAGGAGCGGCATATTCCGATTTCGCTCCTGACGGAGCTTTGTTTCATCGGTTGACGGAACTACAAATATTTCGCGCCGATGGCGCTTGGGCCTTTGCGGCAAATTTTACTCCTTCACCCAACCCTGCGCTTTGAGCCAGAACAAACAGTCGCCGGCCCACGGATGCGGATGCGCGAACGGCGGCTTGTCCTTCAAGCCCATGCCATGCCTGCCCTTTTGGTAAATGTGCAAATCGAACGGCACATGGTTCTTTCGCAACGCTTCGGCGAACAGGAGCGTGTTCTCCATCGGCACGGTTTTGTCCTCGCAGGTGCACCAGATGAAACACGGTGGTGTGTTCGTCGTCACCTGCAGTTCGGTGGACAACTCTTTTATCAGTTTCGGCGATGGTTTGACGCCCAACAAATTTGTTTTCGACACTTGATGCGCGTATTTACCCATGGTGATGACCGGGTAACACAAAATGCCGAGGTCCGGCCGCGAACTTTGCCGCTCAATCGGGTCATCCGAATTTGTGTTGCCGGAATCAAAATGCGTCAGCAACGTGGACGCCAGATGCCCGCCCGCCGAGGAACCCATGATGCCGATGCGCTTCGAATCAATTTCCAAATCCGCCGCCTTCGCCCGGACCATTCGCACCGCACGCGTCACATCTTCGAACTCTGCGGGATAATGATAGCCGCTCGAGCCAAGCCGGTATTTCAGCACGAAGCAGGTCACGCCGTGCTGGTTCAGCCAGAGCGCGTAATCGTTTCCTTCGTGCGGCGCGAGATGACTGTAACTGCCGCCCGGACAAATCACCAACGCCGCGCCTGTTGTATTCGTCGAGTCGGGCAAATACGGTGTGAGCGTGGGAACATCCGGGGCGTTGGTGCCCAGCGCGCCGGGCGCGCCGTTCGGCCAGAGGGGAATGGGAGCCAGGATCTCGGCGTGCGACAGTTTTGACAGTGCAAGCATAACGACCAGCGTAAAAAGAATTTTCATGGTTTGTTCGCCGTGCAGCTTACGCAAGTCTTCGGCCGTTTCAACCTGGAAGCTCGCGTTGACACCCGGCAACTCCCCTCCTGCTTTCGCATGGTGTGTTCGACCTCGTCGCGCCACTCAAATCCGCCGGCGACTGGTTGACTCACGGTGGAAGTGGTTTGCCTTTGGTTTCAGGCGCAAATGGCAGAATCAGAAGTCCGACGATATAAATTGCGGCCACGGCGCTGGCAGCACGGCCGAAACTGCCCAGCACCGTGACCAGATAGCCGGTCACGAACGGGCCGGTGGAAGCCAGCACCCGGCCGATATTGAAACAAAAACCGGCGCCGGTCGCCCGAATCCGCGTCGGATACAGTTCCGGCAGGTAAATCGGGAAGCCGCTGAAAATGCCGTTGTTGAAAAAGCCCAGCAGCGGCAACAGCAGCAACACTTGGACGTAGGTTCGCGGTGTCAGGAACGTAACCGGCAGCAGCAACAGGCTGCCGAGGCACATCAGGGCAAAGACGCCCCGCCGGCCCACACGGTCGGCCAGCGGACCGAAACTGAGATAACCGGCCAGCGCCCCGACATTCAGCAGCATGGTGGCGTAGCTGACGCGACTGGTGAGATCGGACGCGCCCATGCCCTGCAAGTCCGGCAAGGCGCGGATGAGTGTCGGCGTCCAATTCGTCGCGCCCCACAAACCGAACACAGCCACAAACGCCAGTCCGGAGCCGACCCATGTGGAACGTGCCAACCCCGGCCCAAACAGCTCGGCCATTTTTGGCGGGCGCGTCCCGCCGGCTCGTTGTTCTTCGGCGCGTGCCTTGACCCATCGTTCCGGTTCCTTGACCCACAAGAAGACGAAGAGCGCGACGACTGCCGGTGCAATGCCGACCACGAACATGGGCCGCCAGCTGCAGTCGCGCAGGAGGAGGTTGAGAACCGCCGCCGCCAGGAATCCCCCCGCCCAAGCCGATTGCAGCAAACCCGCCGCTTTGGTCCGTTTGTCCTCCGGCCACACCTCCGCCACCAGCGTCGCGCCCGCCGCCCATTCGCCACCAATGCCGAGCGCCGTGATGAACCGGAACAATGCCAGTTGCCACCAGGTTTGCGACAGCGCGGCCATGCCGGTGAACACGGCGTAAATCAGGATTGTGAAAACCAGCGCCTTGGTCCGCCCGAAATAGTCCGCCAGAACGCCAAACACGACTCCGCCGATGGCCCAACCAATCAGAAAAATCGAGAAAATGATTCCGCCGTACCAGCCGATGACATCGGCAGTGACAGGACCACCCCCGGGTGAACGCAGGAGGTCGTGCAACGCGGGTTGCAGGACCAGCGCGTAAATCGTGGAGTCCATCGAGTCGAACACCCAGCCCAGCCACGCAACGAAAAGCACCAGCCACTGGTAGGGCGTGACCCCGTGACGCCAGGAATCGGGTTTCACGAGTGGGATTTTAAGCGAAGATTCCCACAAAGAGAAGCTTCGACATGGCTGGAAGGCGCTTCATTGACTCTCTCCCGTTACCCTCCTACCTTCACTTCGCATGTTCGAACTCGTCGCGCCATTCAAACCCGCCGGTGACCAGCCGCAGGCCATTGCGAAGCTGACCGACGGCATCCTGTCCGGCGCGAAACACCAGACACTCCTTGGTGTCACCGGCTCCGGCAAGACATTTGCCATCGCCAACGTCATCAAAAACGTGGATAAACCCACGCTGGTCATCTCGCATAACAAAACACTGGCCGCCCAGCTTTACGCCGAGTTCAAAAGCTTTTTTCCCAACAACGCCGTTGAATACTTCGTCAGCTACTTCGATTATTACCAGCCGGAAGCTTACATCCCGCGCACCGACACGTTCATCGAAAAGGATTCGAGCCGGAACGAGGAAATCGAGCGGCTGCGGCTTTCCACGATGAGCTCGCTCTTCGCGCGGCGCGACGTCGTCGTCGTTGCCAGCGTGTCGTGCATTTACGGCATCGGCAGCAAGGAGGATTACGAGGCGATGGTCATTCCCATCCGCGTCGGCGGCGAAATTTCGCGCGAACAATTCCTCACGCGCCTCGTGGATTTGCAATACGACCGGAACGACATCGCGTTTGAGCGCGGCGATTTCCGCGTGCGCGGCGACACGGTGGAAGTCCGCCCTGCCGGACGCGAAGACGCGTTGCGTGTGGAATTTTTCGGCGAGCAAATCGAGCGCCTCACGCGCTTTGAGCCGTTGACCGGAGACAAAATTGAATTGCCCGACGCGGTCACGATTTTCCCGGGAAAACAATTCGTCACCACCGGCGACAAAATGAAACGCGCCATCCTCACCATCCGCGAGGAACTCGGCGAACGCATCGTGTGGTTCGAGCAGCGCGGCAAATTGCTTGAAGCCCAGCGCATCAAGCAGCGGACGGAATATGACCTCGAAATGATGGAGGAAATGGGTGTTTGCTCCGGCATCGAAAATTATTCGCGCCACATCGCCGGCCGCCCGCCCGGCTCACGCCCGGCGACGGTGATTGATTTTTTCCCGAAGGATTACCTACTGGTGATTGACGAATCGCACGCCACCGTGCCGCAAATCGGCGGGATGTTCGAGGGCGACCGCTCGCGCAAAACGGTTTTGGTCGAACACGGCTTTCGCCTGCCAAGCGCGCTGGATAATCGTCCCCTGAATTTCAAGGAATTCCAGTCAATGCAAGGCCAGACGATTTACGTCAGCGCCACCCCGGCGGCGCGGGAACTGGAATGGTCACGATTGAGTGCCATCCGTAGGACAGGCGTCGCGCCTGTCTCTGACTTGAAAAATAAAAATGGCGACAGGCAGGATGCCAGTCCTACGGGCGTCGTGGAATTGGTCGTGCGCCCGACCGGGTTGATTGACCCGAAAGTTACTCTCAAGCCGCTCAAGGGCCAGATTGACGATCTCATCGAGGAATGCCGCAAACGCGCCGACGCGAAGGAACGCACACTCGTGACGACGCTGACCAAGCGCACCGCCGAGGAATTGACCGATTATCTGCGCGGCATCGGCGTCAACGTCCAGTATTTGCACAGCGAGATTGACGCCATCGAGCGTGTCGAAATTCTGCGCTCGCTCCGCAAGGGCGAATTCGACGTGCTCGTCGGCATCAATTTGCTGCGTGAAGGACTCGATTTGCCGGAAGTCTCGCTCGTGGCGATTCTCGACGCTGACAAGGAAGGTTTTCTGCGCAGCGAAACCAGTTTGATTCAGACCGCGGGCCGCGCCGCGCGGCATCTCAACGGCGAGGTGATTCTCTACGCCGATGTGATGACCGACAGCATCAAAAAATTTCTAGCCGTCACCGAATATCGCCGCCAGCGGCAGCTCGATTACAATCGCGAGCACAACATCACACCACGCAGCGTCAGCCGCGCGGTTGAAGAAAGCCTGGCGACTTATGAATCGAAGCGCAACGAAGCCAATGCCGTGTTGAAGGACGCCGGCATGGATGTTGACCTGACCGAAACCATCAACGAGCTGGAAAATGAAATGCTCGCCGCCGCCGAGGAATTGCAATTTGAAAAGGCCGCCTTGCTCCGTGATCAAATCAAGGAACTCAAGTGTGCGTTGGACGGTGGTAAACTGGAGTCCAAACCGGCCAAACCGATCAACTATCGCAAATCGAGAAAAAGCCGCGTGTGACCTACTGGGCCAATTTCGGTATTACCCGTTCCGCCAGCATGTCGGCCGCATTTTCGAGGGCTGTCTTGGCGGCGGTCTGCTCCGCGATGTCCACACCCACGCTGGTCTGGCGGTCCACCGCCAGAATGTTTCCGGTGGCGACGTCGCGGACCTTGATTTCGATGCGCGACCTGCAGGAAATCAGATTGCCCTTTTGCATGCCGTAGGCGCTGAAGGCATCGCCGGTTAATTCGATGGCCGGTTTGTTGGTGGAATTGTTATCCGCCAGGGTAAATCCGCACTGCTGTAAAATCAGCGACAGTTCGGTTTCTGCCGCGGGGTCAATGATGTGCGGTCCGTAATGCTGTTCATTGATCTTCACCGACACCACCGGCAGTTTCCTGCCGGTGAGAGCCTGCTTGATTTTGGCAATGCGTTGCTCTCGCGTTTCCACCTTTGCCACCAGCGTGTCGCTTTTCTCTGAAACCACGCTCGCGATTTTTTTTGCAAGGTCAGATGAAAGGTCAACGATTGTCTTTGCCGGCGGCCCTTGTACCATTTCGCCATAAACCCGGCTGGTTTCAGTGCCGATGACCTTGGCGACGATGATGGTCTGGTCGTCCGCTTTGAACACCCGGCCCGTGACAAGCACCTTGGCGCCGGTCAGTTGGCCAATTTTGGCCGCACTGTCCGGGTTGACCGTGCCGGACAGGCCGAGTTCCTGTTCGCCCAGGACTTTTTCCAGTTCCGCGCGCTCGACGGTGATTATTTGTGGTTCGGCGGACAAGTTGGCGTTGACCAGTGTGGCTACCTTGGGGCCAAGGTCGCGCACGGCTTCGTCTTTCGATTCAAAATCGAAAACGGCGACGGTGAGAACATCCGTTGCAAGCGCATGGACTATTCCTCCAGCGACCAAAATGCCTGCGAGGGTTAATGTGAATTTTAGTTTCATAATAATTTCAGTTTTATGGTTGGGGCGACAAATCTGGCAAAATCGGCGGCTGCGGGTTCAATGCCAGCTTGCAAAAATAAATCAAATTAAGCTGCGCCTGCGGGCTTTCCAGCAGGTTGGAAACCAATTCCGGTTGGACGACAACCACGACGGCTCGGGTTTGCGGGACGATGTAAAATGACGGCTGGATTTTATCCCGCTTTTTAGGCAGCGATTGAATCCAAACCACCGGCGTTCCCTCCCGGGCCAGTTTGCTGATGCGGCTTGCCAAGCCGTTCCATTCGGGGTCATCCGGGCCGCACGGGCCGACAATTGCCAGCTTGCCGGAAAAACCGTCCAGTTCGGTTTCCTCCAAATCCACAAATTTTATCGCCGAACTTTTCAACGCCGGCTTGAGCTGCCTTTGGGGGTCCAGAACGCCGAGGTTATTTTCACCTTCCTCCACGAACGATTTCAATTCATCCAGCAAATTCGTCGGATAGACCTGCACCTCGGTTTCGCCAATGGCGCGATTTGTGTTTTCCACCCATTGAACGAGGAATTTTGTTTCCGCTTTCACAGGGGGGAAATCCAGGTGCGCGGATTCAAGAACGGTTTGCTGCGGCAACACCTGGATTTTTTTCCATGGTGTTTCACCCAGCCGGATTTCAGTTGCCGAACTGGCTTGCAAAATTCGCGCGCTGATTTCCGCCCCAACAATTGCATCACTAGGATTGCGCCAGACAACTGTAATGTTCCGCGATTGTCCGCTGAACACACATTGCGGTGCTGCATCCGATATCAGCTTGGGTTGTGCGCTGGCAATGGAACCCGAGTTTCCGACACACAACCCAAGGGCGAGATAAAATGCTGTGGTCCAAATTTTCATTGGCGTTTTTGGTCGGACTGCGTTTGTTTCAGCGACGTGACTTCCGGCATGATTGAATCCAGCGGCACAACCCAGATTCCGGGCTTGAAACCGGCAGGTTCTGAACTGCCTGGAACATCACCCGATCGCTCGCGTCCGCAAAGCAGAAATTTCGGAGTGAAAAGCATCCAGCTTTTGGTTATCCCGATTTGTGGTATCAACGGCTGCGAATTTGAACCCAAGCCAGCCATCGGGGGACAGCCTTCAGAGTCATCAAATTTCAACAGGACTTTTTCTGCCGCCGTCCGCCCGCGTGAAAAACAAAACAGTGCGGAATTATATCCGTCTTTCGGCAGAAATTTTTCGCCGGTGATAACATGACTTACTTCCAAAGTGCCATCTGGGCGTGTTCCACGCTCTTCCGCTAAGATGTCCTGTTTCTCGGAATGATCGGCCATTAAAAACAAATCCGATTGCCACAGGGTGGCGGACAGGTTCGGCAGGGATAATTCTGCTGGCAGTTTCCAAAGCGGCTTCGCACCGCCATTGGAATTGGGCGAAGGCGCATTGATTCGCTGGCGGTCTGGCTGTCCGAGACACAATTCCACATTGGTGCTTCCCGTGTCGAGGCAGGAAATCCGCGCCGGGCGCAGGTTCCAGCCGTCAGTCAGAAACAAGGCCCCATCTTCAAAAACCGATGGTGGAAACGACGCTGGAGCATTGCCGATCTCTGTCCAGTCGGTGCCATCCCAGCGAAAGACTTTGTTATGGACGGCGGCACACACAAGATTTTGAGCGTCCGTGAACAATGCCAGATTCATCAGCGCGCCCTGCGAATCCAAGCTGGTGACTGGCGGCTGGCGCTGAATGCTGGCGAGCAGTCTGGTGCCGCGCCCGTCATCAGTGATTTGCTGGATGCTGTTGTAATCCGCGACGTATAGCTTTCCATCCAAGTTGTAAAGCTGGTAATTGCCCTGCACTGGCAGTGCATTTGTATCCCACGAGTTCCTTTGCGAGTCGAACTTTTGCACCTCGCCATTGTTGCTGGAATACATTACACCTCGCCAAACCGTGCTGTGATGTGAAAACCTGCTGCCTAATTCGATTGTTAAAAAATCGGGCAGCACCGCCACCTGCCAGCGGCTCGACATCGGATCAAACAGAGCCACGCCGGAATAGGTCTTGCTTGCCGAAGATTGCCAATTTCCATTTTGATCAAACGAATAGACCCACGCATTGTATCGAAAATCCAGCAGCAGCTTGCCTTCAACCAGTTGATGGTCGGTGAATTCGAATGTGTCCGGCTTGTCTCCCGGCAGTCCATCCATTGGCAGCGGATAAAAACTTTTAGCGGTTATGACGTTGCTGGAGACAAGCGGTTCCGGTGCGGGTGTTTCGGCGATAGGTTCCGCTTCGCGGTCTGGCGGGAAGCGATGTGGTGCGAATTGCGGCGGTGTTCCGGGCTGGCCAAGCCAAGGCGGGCGGCCCGACGGAAAATTTCCGCCCGGAGGCTGCGGTCGATTGCCATTAGTCATTACGATACGGTTTGGCGACTGTGAAGCGACGGCGGCGGGGTTGAGAATGCGTTCGACGTTTGCCTCGACTTGCCCAATCTGCATTTGACCGATTCGCACCCAAGTTCCCGAAAGTTGTTTTTTGTATTCCGCCAGCAGCGGCCTGATTTCCTGTGCCTGTTCGTGGGAATAGTCTTTGAACCCGAAAATAAACATTTGGACAAACGCTTGCGGGTCGTATGGTTGGTTGTCCTGTAAAAATTTTATCTGTTTTGCAAAGGCGTCGAGATTCTCCAATGCGGCCACGGTTTGTGCCAATTCCTTGTCTTTCGCCGTCAGCTTTGCGGCGTATTCTGTGCGGTATTGGTTTCGGAGTGATTCTTTTGTGTCGGTCACAACGTCTCCGCCCATACGTTCTATCAGGTCGTCAACACCCCAATTCAAATAGAGAACGTCCACGTTGTTAGTCTTGAAATAGATACGGTTAGTTACAAATGCGTCGAAAAAGTCAGTGAATGCGAAAGCGAGTTCCTTATCATATTTCTTATATGCGGTCTTGTATGCGTCGGGATTGCCAGCCATGCTTAACATCTCGGAAAGACGATCTGTGTCAGCCAATCGTAGCGCCCGTGCTTCCATTTGCAGAAAGACGTCCGGCGATTCTTTCAATTCCGTAACAAAGCGTTGCCACAGGTCGGGCAAGCGTTTCTGATCCGCTTCATTCCATGCTATCAGCCGTTCCGGCAGCCGAGGTAAAAATGAAAACGAGTAAGACGATCTGTTTTCGCGAAACCAAAACCGTTCGTGTAGATAGCGGAATACGGGACTGGCCATAAGTTCGCGATAAAGTGCCAGCGTATCTTCCGGCGTTTCCTGCCACAAGCAGCCGCCTTCAACTTTCAACCCATAAATACTTGGTTTCTCCTCAAAATGATACAAGTCATCATACGTAACTTTCCGGCTGCCAACAAAATAGCTGTCATGGACTGACGGTGCTCTGGAAAGCAATTCCGCCAGCGCCCGCGCCTGTGCACGCAATTCCGCCAATTTGTCCGCGACCGGCTCGTAAAAATCCGGCGACCAGTTGAATTGTTGCAACACTCGCGTGGCAATGCTCAGGTTGTCCAGCTGCGCGCAGCAACAACGCCCCGCCATCGCTGGAAACCTGTCTGGCGGTGAACCCGGCTTCCACGCGGCGCGAAAAATGGGCTGTAAATGCGAACGTTTCTTGGCTACACTCTGTCATCAGAAAGGCCGCCTCCGCACGGCAAAAACTACGCTTCGACAACGCAGTTATGCCATGAAAAGACGGCCTTTCCAAGCACTTTTCCTAAATCCTCATCTCACCGCAATCAACAATCTTGCCTGTGAAAAATGCGGGCTAATCGTTCATCGTACATGGAAAGGTCGGCTGAGCTTGCGAATATGGTCCGTGGTGAGGCGGCGCTTTCCCTTCATCACTTCCGAGACGATGCTGGGGGTGCCAAACACATCCACCAGGTCTTTTTGCTTAAGGCCGTTCGCGCACTCTTGTTTCGCCGTCATCCGTGGACCCCTGTGTTTTTGCGTTCCTGCATATAGGCGCGCAGAAGGGCATTAATGCGGGTTTGATATCCGGGTCCCTGCTGTCTGTACCATTCGAGCACATCCCCATCTACCCGAATGGTGAGCTGTTTCTTCCGTACATCTGGCTTTAAACCCCGCCTCACGATGGCGCGGGCAAACATCTCGTGCGTCAATTCCGGCGTATCCGAGAAATCGATTGCCCGGTCTCGGAGCGCGTCAACGCGCTTCCATTGAGCCCGCGAATTCCCCGCTCGCTTGTTCATT
>CAWJHF010000017.1:0-81254 GCA_963842445.1 uncultured Verrucomicrobiae bacterium
GCGTGCCGGGTGCGCCTGCGACCGGTGTTGATGACTTCGCTGGCAACACTGATTGGCCTGATCCCCCTAGCCATGAAACTCGGTACCGGCAGCGAAGCGTATGCACCGTTGGCACGGGCCATCATCGGCGGATTGGCCGTTTCGGTGGTGCTCACTGTGGTCATTGTCCCGGCGGCCTATTATATTTTTTATCGCCGACAGGAGGAACAATCAAAATTTGCGGTGACAACCAATGATTCCCGCTCCACCCATTGAAGATTGACCGAGCATGAAACGAGTCCTTCTGATTCTGTTGGCCGGTGTGTTCGTGGCGAATACAGCACCGGCAGTTGACACGAACGCCGCGCAAACCCTGACCCTGGCCGGGGCGCAGGCATTGGCGTTGCAAAATCATCCGCAAATCGCCGCTGCGAATTATCGCGCGCTCGCGGCACAGGAAGCGGTGAAAGAAACCCGCTCCGGATATTTTCCAAACGCAAATGTTTACGCGGACGCCGTCGGTGCCGATTCAGAAGAGGCGCGTATTCTGGCAGGCGGCCTGAACAATCCGAGCGTGTATGATCGTGCCGCCGGAGGCTTGGCTGTAAGCCAGCTAATCACCGATTTCGGCCGCACGGCCAACCTCACAGCCAGTTCCAAATTCCAAGCACAGGCCGAAAACCAGAACGCGAACGCCACGCGCGAACAGGTTTTGTTGCAAGTGAATGTCAGTTATTTCAGCACGCTGGAAGCGCAGGCCGTCCTGCGTGTCGCACAGCAAACCGTGAACACGCGGCAATTACTGCTCGATCAGGTGAGCCTGCTCGCGTCCAACAAACTCAAGTCGGAATTGGACGTGAGTTTTGCGCGCGTTGCCCTGGAAGAAGGCAGATTGATGCTGCAAAAGGCACAGAACGACGCGGACGACGCGATGACTTCACTTTCAACTGCGTTGGGTTATCGTGAACCACGACAGTTCCGGCTCATTGAGTCATCACAATCCGTTTTTTCCAGCACGAACGACATTTCAAAATTGGTCGAAACGGCGCTGGCCGAACGGCCGGAATTGTTGAGCCTGCGTGACGAACGCGACGCCGCGCTGCGGTTCGCGAAATCGGAACGCGATTCACGGTTGCCAACAATTTCCGCCGTTGGCGTGGCCGGCGACGCGCCATCCCATGACAGTCACTTGCCGGACAATTACGCGGTGGGTGGAGTTCAATTAAGCCTGCCTTTGTTCGCGGGCGGATTTTATGTGGCGCGTCAGCGCGAAGCTGAATTGAAGGCGCAATCGGATGATGAACTCCTGCGCACGGCGGAGGACAACATCGTGCGTGACGTGCATATTGCCTGGTTGAATTTGAACAACGCGCTGGAACAGCTTCGCACCACGGAACAATTGGTCCGCAATGCCGCCGAGGCTTATGATTTGGCCGAGGCGCGTTACAAAATCGGCAGCAGTTCCATCGTGGAATTGAGCCAGGCTCAATTGAGCCTGACTTCGGCGCAAATCGCCAACACCAACGCGCGTTACGACGTTCTCATCCAACAGGCCAATCTGGATTACCAGACCGGCGCGCTGCACTGAAAAAAATCATTCCCATTTGAGCCACAAGGCCGGCTGGCACCCTTTTCTCCGCCCTGCTGGTCGAGGTTACAACATTTTCTCTTTCCCCGGATTTATTACAAAATCGTAACATTCTGAAATCGGACGGCGAATCGTGCATGTCAGCCCCGTCCCGTTTGCCGCGCTCATCCTTCCCCGGCAAAATTTCCCTAAAAAAACTTGTTGCACGGAACCTTTTAATTGCTACACTCTGTGTCCGCTTTTGAAAATTGAAGCGGCAAATGTAACCGAACCATTAACAGACAATTGTTCTTTGTATGGCTGCCCAACGCATCCGAATCCGCCTCAAGGCCTATGACCATCGCGTCATAGACCAGTCCGCCCGCGAAATCGCCGACACCGTCAAACGCACCGGCGCGCGCGTCGCCGGGCCCATCCCGCTGCCGACCCGCATCGAGCGCTTCACCGTTCTGCGCTCGCCGCATGCGGACAAGAAGTCGCAGGAAACTTTTGAGCAACGCACGCACAAACGGCTCATTGACATCATCGAGCCGACCGCCAAAACCGTGGACGAATTGAAGAAGCTCAATTTGCCCGCCGGCGTGGACATCACCATCAAGATTTAAGGAGAACCGCCATGCCACTCGGACTTTTAGGAAAGAAACTCGGCAGCACGCGCGTCTATAACGCGAGCGGTGTGTTGATTCCCGTGACGGTCGTTCTCGCCGGACCGAACCGCGTCCTGCAGGTGAAAACGCAGGCGGGCAAGGACGGCTACAATGCCGTTCAACTCGGCTTCGACGACCAGAAAGAGCAGCGCGTGACGAAGCCGTTGCTCGGGCACATCAAGAAACACAACGGCACAGCGGTCAAACGCATCAGGGAATTCCGCAACTTTTCCAAGGAAGTGAAACCGGGCGACATCGTCGGCCCGGCGCTGTTTGCCCCCGGCGATTTCGTGGATGCCATCGGCATCACGAAAGGCCGCGGCTTTGAAGGCGTCATGA
Organism: uncultured Verrucomicrobiae bacterium; assembly: GCA_963842445.1. Classification (GTDB taxonomy): domain Bacteria; phylum Verrucomicrobiota; class Verrucomicrobiia; order Limisphaerales; family UBA11358; genus UBA11358. The sequence continues at coordinate 2,554 of CAWJHF010000017.1, forward strand.
AGCGCCACGGTTTTGCCGGCGGCCCTTCGTCGCACGGGCAAAAAGGCTGGGGCCGCCGCGTCGGCGCGATTGGCCAGCGCCTGTTTCCCGGCACGGTCATGCGCGGCCAGAAAATGCCCGGCCACATGGGGCAGGTCCAACGCACAACGCAGAACCTGGAAGTCATTCAGGTGCGCGAGGCAGACAACTTGTTGCTCATCAAAGGCGCGATTCCCGGTTCGGAGGGCGATTACGTCGTCATCCGTGAATCGAAGAAACGGCCCAAGGGCTGGAAACCGCCGGTGAGCGTTGCGCCGATGAAACGGAAGGGTGCCGAGGCCAGGAAAGCCGAACCCAAACCCGCGGAGGCCAAAAAATAGTTACGAGCAGGGACGCCGCGCTGCGGCGTCCGCGGACGGCCCGGCGGGCTGTCCCTGCCAAGAGATGCCATGAAGATTGCCATCAAGAACATCGAAGGGAAGAATCAGGGCGAACTCGAAGTGAAGTTCCCGCTGATTGAAGGCGGGAAAGGCACGCAAGCCGTGCATGACGTCGTCGCGGCGTATCAAGCCGCACAGCGCAGCGGCACCGCCAGCACCAAAAACGTTGGCGAAGTAGCCGGTACGAACAAGAAGCCGTGGCGGCAGAAAGGCACCGGCCGCGCCCGCGCCGGCTCATTTCAATCGCCGTTGTGGCGTGGAGGTGGCGTGGTCTTTGGCCCAAGGCCTCGCGATTTCAGCAAAAAAGCTTCCAAGAAGACCCGCGCGCTGGCATTGCGCAAGGCGTTGAGCGAGCGGCTCAAGGCCGGCGACGTGGTCGTGGTGGACACATTGAAACTCGCTTCGCCAAAGACGAAGGAATTTGCCAGTCTGATGTCCGTGTTGGATTTGAAAGGCTCGACGCTGATTGTCTCATCAGGCACGGACAAAAATCTTACGCTCGCTTCGCGCAACATTCCGGACGTCGCGCTGACGACCAGCGATTCGCTGAACACTTATGACGTGTTGCGCCCCGACAAATTGTTATTCACGAAGGACGCATTTGAAAAAGTGGACCAGCATCTGGCAAAAGACCAATAAACCATGAACACTTTCGAAGTCATCAAAACCGTCCGGCTCACTGAAAAAGGCACACGCCAAAGCGAAAAATACAATCAATACACCGTTGTGGCCGACCGCCGCGCGAACAAGGCGGAAATCCGGCAAGCCGTGCAGGAATTGTTCAAGGTCAAGGTCACCAAGGTGAACACACTGAACGTCCGCGGCAAATTGCGCCGCCAGCGCACGTATCAGGCCGGCCAGGCGCCGGGCTGGAAAAAGGCCATCGTGACGTTGAAAGACGGCGACAAGATTGTTTTGACATAGCCAGGATTTGCAAAGAGAAACGGTGCGAAGAATCGTTGATTTTCGCGCCTTTTTTGTCGGCGGGGGGACCCGATTACGCCGCCAGCCCCCGGGAACAGCCTGGTTTCCAATCAATTCCGCACCGAACTTGCAAATTTCTGCCGGTTTGATTTCCTTGTGGCCGGCATGTGGCAACGGAGTTGTTTGATTCTAATCATCGGGACGGCACTGGGGGGCCGGGCTTTGGCCGGCCCGGAGGCGGCCGAGGTGAACCTGGACTATGTGGCCACGCGTGCCTTGGAGCGCGCACGTCATCCATTTCATTCGCCGCGCGCTGATTTGCCGAAGGTACTGCAGCAGGACAATCTGGATTACGACAAATACCGCGAGATCGAGTTCCGCCACGAGAAGGCCCTGTGGGCGTCCGAAGGATTGCCGTTTCGAATCGAATTTTTCCATCCGGGATATTTGTATCAGGAACCGGTGCACGTGAATGAATTCACCGCGACGCACGTGCAGCCGATCCGTTTTGTGCAGGACTTCTTCAATTACCGCGCCCTGCACATTCAAAAACAGATCCCGACGGATACGGGCTACGCGGGATTCCGTGTGTTGAACCAGTTGAATGAAACGAACAAGTGGGACGAGATCGGGGCGTTCCTCGGCGCGAGTTACTTCCGGCTGCTGGGCAAGGGCCAGTCTTACGGACCGTCCGCACGCGGGCTGGCGCTGGATTGCGGCGAACCGGATCGCCCGGAGGAATTTCCCATCTTCACCGACTGGTGGCTGGGCAAACCGCAAAAGGACGACAAGGAATTGACCTTGTATGCCATTCTCGACAGCGTGCGGTGCACGGGCGCGTATGAATTCCACATCTATCCTGGCGAAACGACAGTAGTGGACGTGACCGTAGAGCTTTTCTTTCGGCAAACCGACACGGTACTGGCTGTGAATCCGGCGGGTAAGCCGGTCAAAACCATCGGGCTGGCCCCGCTGACGAGCATGTTCTGGCTCGGCAAAAACTCCGAGCGCAAGTTCGACGATTACCGCCCGGAGGTCCATGACAGCGACGGGTTGCTGGCGCGCATGAACAACGGCGAAATTCTCTGGCGTCCGCTCGACAACCCGCCGGTGATGCGTCATCAGGTCTTCCATGCGCCGGACATTCGCGGCTTCGGGTTGCTCCAGCGCGAGCGCTCGTTCGAGGCGTATCAGGACATTTTCAACCCCGATCAACTCGTGCCGAGCATGTGGGTCGAGCCCCACGGCAATTGGGGCGACGGCGATTTGCACCTCGTCGAATTGAGCGCGAGTTACGAAGGCCTGGACAACATCGTCGCGTTTTGGGATCCGAAGGACAAACCCGCGCCGCTGCAACCCTATCGCTTCAATTACGCGCTTCGCTGGCAAACCAGCGGGGCGGACTTGAAGCTTTCAGAAAACCGTGTCATTGCCACGCGCGTCGGCCTCGACTCGCAGTTTCCAAACGCCCGCCAATTTGTCATTGACTTTGCCGGGCCAAAACTGGATGCCGTGCCGGAAAATGAGCCACCGCTCGCCATTGCCAATTGCAGCACGAACGCCGCGATTGTGGACAATCTCGTCGTCCGCAACCCGTTTCTCAACGCCTGGCGCGTCATCCTGAAAATGCAGCCCCAGCCCGGCAACACCAACCCGGTGGACCTCCGGTGCACGCTGCAAAAAGGAACCAACAGCTTGAGCGAGACATGGACGTATCAATGGAATCCGCCGTGACCGGCGCGGCCGGCCAACTGGCGGGCCGTCCGTTGGAAGAGTGGAACGCCGCTTATGTGAAAGTGGAAAATTATTTCCATGCGCTGCGCGTGCGCAACAAGGCGTTGCTTGGCCAGCTCGTCCTCCGCGTGCTCGAACGCGCCATGCGCCGCGCACCCGTTGAACCGGACCGCTCCGCCACTCAACTCGCCGCCGAGGAAATGGACCGCCTCGTGATTGAATGGTTCGCCGCCGTGCTTCAGGAATCGCCCGCGAACGCCGATCAAATGCTGACGACCCGCGGACGGCTGGCGTTGCTGCTCGCCGACATGCCCGGCCGATGGCAGGAACAATTTCTGCGGCCGGGTCCCTGGCCGCAGGAATTCGTCGGCGCCATGCGCGAAACCTACTTCCGCGCCGGGCCGGATTTCCAACTCTCAAAAATGGCGCCGCGTTCGCTCGATCTCGGCCCGATTACGACGCTGACCAATCTGGGGCGGCTGCCTTATCTCCGCATGGCGCTGGTCTGGATCGGATTCGCGCTGCTGCTCATCGGGGTTTTTTGGCTCACCCACGGCGGGCTCGATCAGATGAAAGCCCGTCTGGCATCGTTGGTTGATTGGTTCACGCAGATCTATCGCTGACATGGCTGAGGCACCGACCATTTCTGTAGCGGCAGCACCGCGTCCCCGTCGCGGCTGGCGGCTGTTCATCTTTTATTCGTCCGCCGTCCTGCTGACGGGGCTGGTCTCCATGCTGTTTGCGGATTTGCTCTGGCGCACCGGTTGGTCCGCCTCCCGCACGGTGTTGCTGGTTTTGTTCGTGATTTTGTTTTTGTTCGTCGCCATCGGCTGCATGCACGGAATCTATGGGTTCGTGTTGCGGACGTTTGGCACCCGGCGGCGCATCACCCGGCTGGCGGATTACCGCGCGCAAAGCATCGCCGGCACGAGCACCGCGATTGTCTTTCCCATCTGCAACGAAAACACGGTCCGCGTTTTTGAAGGGCTGCGCGCCACCTATGAATCGCTCGAAAAAACCGGCGAACTCGAACGGTTTGACTTCTTCATCCTGAGCGACTCGACGGATCCGGACAAATGGGTCGAGGAGGAACGGTGCTGGTGTGATCTGGTCCGCGAGCTCGACGCACTCGGCCGCATTTATTACCGCCGCCGCCTGAACAACGAGGGCGGCAAGAGCAGCAACGTGCGCGACTTCCTCAATGCTTGGGGCCGCCGTTACCGTTACTTCATGGTTTGCGACGCCGACAGTGTCATGCGCGGGGAAACGATTGTGGATTTGGTGAAACTGATGGAAGCGCATCCGGGCGTCGGGTTGATTCAAACGGTGCCGGCACTGGTGAACGCTGAATCGCTCTTCGGACGCATTCAGCAGTTCGCCAACCGCCTTTACGCGCCGCTATTCATCGCCGGATTGAATTATTGGGCGCTCGATTTTGGAAATTACTGGGGGCACAACGCTCTGATCCGCACCGAGCCGTTCATGCAGTTTTGCGATTTGCCGCAACTGCCCGGACGCCGGCCGCTCGGCGGCCAGATTCTCAGCCACGATTTTGTCGAAGCGGCATTGTTGTCGCGGGAAAATTGGGGAATCTGGTTTGCCTATGATCTCGAAGGCAGCTACGAGGAGGGCCCGCAGGGAATCATCGAAAACGCGCGGCGTGATCGCCGCTGGTGCCAGGGCAATTTGCAGCATGGCATGGTGCTTTTTGCCAAGGGCCTGCGCGGCGTGAGCCGGTTGCATTTGATGCTGGGCATCTGCGGCTATCTGGCCGGGCCGCTGTGGCTGCTGTTTTTAATCACGTTCAACTGGATTTACTGGTACCAAAAAAACTCCGGGCTGTCGAATATTCCCGTCCACGCCTTCACGCCCTATTTGAATTTGAGCGGGACAGCGCACGCCCTGCTCGTCTTCGTGATTTGCATGGTCGTCATCATGCTGCCCAAGGCGCTCGCGCTCATTGACCTCGCGTTCGACTGGGAACGCCGGCGCGCATTCGGCGGCCTGGCCCGTACCACGTTGGGCGTCGTCGGCGAAACCATTTTCTCCACGTTGCACGCACCGCTCCTGATGCTCTGGCACACGCAATTTGTCATCACCAACCTGCTCGGCGTCAGCGTCGGCTGGGGCACTCAAAAACGCACAGCGGATGACGGCACGGCGTGGCCCACCGCCGTCCGGCGGCATTGGTGGCACACGCTGGTGGGGCTGGTTTGGGGCGTGTTCATGTGGCAGCTCGACGAGACGTTGTTCTGGTGGTTCACGCCCGTGCTCGCGGGAATGGTGTTTTCCATTCCGTTGAGCGTGTTCACCAGCCGGCGCAGTCTGGGCGCGCGGGCGCGCAAAATGGATATTTTCCTGACGCCGGAGGAAACCGCGCCGCCGCTGGAACTGGTTGCTTTGCGCGCGCGCATGAAAGTGCATGAAATCACCGATGACACCACGCCGCGCAGTCCGCATGCGGGTCTGGCCGAAGCAGTGCTCGACCCCTATGTAAATGCCATCCACGTTTCGCTGCTGCGCGAGAAACAGCTCAATCCGGTTTATGCCGAACAACTCGCCGAGCTGGGTGTCGGAGGCGGGGACGTCCGCGGGTTGGGCGAGAAACTGCTGGCCCAAGGCCCGGACAAACTGACCGCCGCGGAACGGCTCCTCATCATGGCGGACGCGCACGCGCTGGTGTGGCTACACCAGCAGGCGTGGTTACGCCCCGACAAATCGCTCGCGCCGTGGTGGAAAGCCATGATTCGCGAATTCAGTTCGCGGGAGCTGTGAGATTCGCCGGCGTGCCCAGCGCCTGCAATTTCGCCTTGATTTGGGGGTCGTCGGGGGCGAGCCGCAATGCCGCCTGATAACACTTCACCGCCTCGGGAGTCCGGCCCAGCCGGATGAGGGTATCGCCCAAGTTCGCATAAATCTGCGGGTTGTCGGGCGTGAGGCGGAGCGCTTCACGGTAATGCTGCTCGGCCTCGTCAAACCGGTGTTGCATGAACAAAACCGTGGCGAGATTGTTGTGCGCGCCGGCGGAATCCGGGTTCAGTTTCAGCGCCGCGTTAAAATCCGCGATGGCCTCGGCGAACTGCCGCTTCGCCGCCAGCGCAAAACCCAGATTATTCAGAATGTCGGCCTGGTCCGGAGTGATTTCCAAGGCGCGGCGATAATCCGCGATGGCATTGTCCCAGTCGCCGAGCCGGGCAAAGGCGTTGCCCAGATCATAAAGCGCGTCAACATTGCCGGGCTTGATCTTCAGCGATTGACGGTAGCAATCCATCGCTTCTGCGATCTGCCCCCTGCCCGACAGCCACGTGCCGAGGTTGTTTTCAGCGACGTAATTGTTTTTCGTCACCGCCAGCACATGGCGGAAAAGCGTTCCGCTGTTTTGCCAATAACCCAACTGGTCTCGCGTCCGCAACGCGCAGGCGGCGAGCACGATTGCGGCCAAAAAAATGGCCGCTTCTTTCGGCACACGCCAGTGCACGCACGCCTCGCCGACACCCCAGACCAGAACCATGAACACCCCAATCACCGGCAGATACGTGTAGCGGTCGGCCATGGATTGGTCGCCGACCTGGACCAGGCCGATGACCGGAACCAGCATCCCGACAAACCAAAACCAGCCGGCCGGCGCAAAGGGAAATTTTTGTCCCCACCAGACGGCGGCGACACAAAGAGCGGCAAACAATACCACGGCAAACAGCACCAGCCCGAACGGCCAATGCCCCGGATGCGGATACGGAGTGGCAAGCGTGGCCGGCCAAAACATCTTGCCTAAATACCGGGCATAGGAAACAAACGCATTTTCGATCCGCTCCGACAGTGAATAATCTGTCAGCGCTGCCACCGCACCGCCTTTTTGCTGCACAATGAACGTCACCACGCACGAAACCGCGCCCAAGACGAAAAATGGGATTTTTTCCGCCACCAAACGGGCAACACCCGTCACCGGCCGCCTGTCACCTGTCACTCTTCCGAGTGGCCACCAATCCAGCAGCAACATCATCAATGGCAGCGTGACCAGCACCGGTTTGCTCATCAAACCCAGCGCGAAAAAAATCACCGCCAGCCAGTAAAAGAGTGACGCGTGTCGCGTGACGGGTGACGGGGCCGCTGCGGACTCGCTACTTGTCACTTGCCACCTGTCACTTGTCACTTTTCGTGCGTAACCCGCATAAGCCCACAGCGACAGCAGCCCGAAGAACGCGCTCAAAACGTCCTTGCGCTCCGTCACCCACGCCACCGATTCCACGTGCAACGGATGCAAGGCAAACAGGGCCGCCACCAGCGCGCTCCGCCACGTCGCCGCCGTCAAACGCCGGAGCAACAGAAACAGCAGCATCGTGTTGGCGGCGTGCAGCAGCAGATTCGTCAAATGCGGGCCGATCGGGCCTTTGCCAAACATTTGCGCGTCCAGCATCAGCGACAGCCACGTCACCGGATGCCAGTTGCTCGCGTGCCCGGTCGTGAACGCCCAGACCACACCGCCTGGCGTGAGGCCCTTCAGCACATGAGGATTGGATGTGAAATAGAGCGGGTCATCATAGTTCAGGAAATCGCAATGTATAACCGGCCAATAAACGGCGAGCGTCGCCGCGATCAGCAGGAGACAAATCAAAAAAGGGGCCGCTGGAATTTTCGTTTGCGGCGCGGCTTTGTCCGATTCCATAACTTTGCGTGTCCAAGAGCTAAATGATTCCCGGCGAAAAGAGAAAGCTCGAAATGACCGCCGGATGACAAAACCAAATTCCGCAGTGGGAATGGCCGCAAAGAGGCACAAGAGCCACAAAATCAAAAGTTGGGAATGACATTCCTTTCTGTTTTTCCTCTCCGCGCTCTTTGCGCTCTTTGCGGTTAACCCTTCCACCTTCCTTGCCTTTAAATCATTCGACGTTGAGCGTTGAATGTTGGGTGTTCGATGTTTCCTGCTTTCAGCCTCTAAATAATCCCCAGTTCCCTCAGCGCCGCGCCCGCGCCGGACAGATTCTCCGGCTTCATCTCCATGTAATTGCGCGACAGTATGATGCCCTGCGCGCCGCCCGCGAATACCGCCTTCACCGCCCGCCTAACACTCTCAGGTGTGCAATGTCCCCCGCCCTTCTCCACCGGCACGTCAATGTCCACGCCCGGCCAGATTTGCACCGGATGCCCCGCCACACCGTCCACCGCGCGGCGCGTCTCGCGTTCCACGTAATCCGCCGAGAACCCCGTCGCAGCGACCTTGTCGTAAGGCGCCTCGCCATCGTAATTCAACTCCCGATACAGCACGTCCAGCGTCACCTCGGGCGGCAAATCGCCGAAGACCGACTCGCGCGCACCCTTGACAAAACTCAGGAACCGGCCACCGGCGACATTATTGTAGAGCGCCGGCCGGATGAAATCCGAGAATCCGGCCACGTTGGCGAGATTTTCCTCGGCGCGCTGGAATGGGCTGAACGAAATGTTCTGCCAGGCATGCCAGCCGACCTGCAGCGCGGGGTTGATGGACTTTACCTTGCGGTAAATCGCCGCCTGAAATTCGTGGCGGCTGCCGGCCCAGAGATTTTCCCACGCCAGCACTTCGGGATAATTCAGGAGCAACCGCCAGAACGCGGTGAAATAGCCGTCGCGCGGACGCTGCCCGGCCCGGCCGGCGCGCGCAAAATTTTCCATCTCGTTGAAACCGCGGCGGGCGCGTTCCACATCAATGCCGCGGTCGCGCCCCTTTTTCAGGCAAAAATCGCAGAAACACGTTGTGCGGCCCGGGTCCTGCCCACTGCTCTGCGAAAGGCCCAGCGTGTTGAGCAATCCACCCTGGCGCTCCGAACCCCACATGATGCCGGCGATGTCGTAGGACCGCGCGTAATCCTCCACCAGCCCCAGCGTGAAATTCTGATAACCGGGATTGTTGAAACACGGCCCGCCCGGATGCCCTGTCGTGCGGCGGCTGTGATGGTCCACCTCGTAAAGCGTTTCCCAATGCGGCACGGTGGCGGGTAGCGTGTTGTCCTCCAGCAGAAAGCAAAACGACCGGATGCCATGCTTGCGCGCGACGGGGATGACCCGCGCCAGCACGTCCACGTCGCCAAACTCCGGCGCGCGCAGGTCCGCAAAATCCAGCGGAGTGTCCTTGTAGTACTGGATATGCGGCATGGCATAATTTCCGCCGTGAAATCCCGCCGCCTCCACTCCGGCGCGGTGCGGCTCGTGGGAATAGATGAAGGGAAACAGCGCGTTCACCCCGGCGCGCTCCCGCATGTCATCGAACATCGGATCCAGCTCCCGTTGCGCGAGCGGGGCCACACTGATAGGCATGGCCACCATGGTGGCGGAAGACTTAGCTGCAACCGGGACGTTTTCGCCGGACACGGAATCCACGCCGGCCAGCGCCGCGCCGGTGCCCACGACACCGAGTTTGATAAAATGACGTCGGTTCATGCGGCAAGTATCCCGCGCAGCGGCCCGGACTCAAGGGAAATGCTCTCAACTCTTTATCGTCCTCGTCCTCGTTCTCGTCCCTCGAAGTTCAAAGTCCAGTTTTACCCACGGATGGACACGGGCGGACACGGATTAAAACCGTGAAAGACGTAAAACACGCAAAAAACTTCTCTTTCAATCGTAAATCGGCAATCGGCCATCGCAAATATGAATGGCCTCAACCTTCAACCCTCAACCCTCAACTCTCAACGGTATTGCCATCACAAAACTGCATTTCCGTCCTGCGTTTCCCGCGCAATCTGCGCGGACATTAAAGAAGTCGCCACCACCATCAACCAGATGCAGGCCGGCGGCGTCATCGATTGCTACGCCATCGGTGGCGCGGTGACGGCATCACTTTTGATGCGTTTCTTTGTCACCTATTGGCCTTTTTCGGGTGCTTACAGGGTGATATGATGACACCCGAAGCAATGGACACGGCGGAATTCAACGATGCCGAACTGGTGGCCGAAAGCCTGGACGGAAACCGGGAGGCCTTCCGTCGGATTGTTGAACGGTATCAAACCTTGATTTCCTCGCTGGCGTATTGCGCCACCGGCAACGTGAGCCAGAGTGAAGACCTCGCCCAAGAGACCTTCGTGTCCGCCTGGAAACAACTGGCGGACCTGCGTGAGCCGGCCAAGCTGCGGCCCTGGTTGTGCAGCATCACCCGTTTTCTCATCAGCAAGGAGTTCCGGCGCCAGGGACACGAGCCGGCTCATGCTGCCGAATCGCTGGAGGCGGATGAATGGGCTTCGCCGGAACCATTGCCGCCGGATCAGGTCATCAGCGAGGAGGAAAAGGCGATTCTCTGGCGCTCGCTGGAACGCATCCCGGAAATCTATCGTGAACCGCTGGTCCTGTTTTATCGCGAGCACCAATCCATCGAGGCCGTGGCGCGGGATTTGGAGTTGAGCGAGGACGCGGTCAAGCAACGATTGTCACGGGGACGGAAATTGTTGCAGGAGCAATTCCTCGCCTTTGTCGCCGGCGCGCTGAAACAAACCGCTCCGGACAAAACCTTCACGCTTGGCGTGATTGCGGCCCTGCCGCTGCTGGCCACGACTGCCAAGGCGGCGACAGCGACCGCTACCGCGACCAAGGGCGGCGCGATGGCAAAAGCGACAGGACTGGGCGCGTTCTTACAAGCCATTCTCAAGTCCGTTTCCGGCTTTCTCGGCGTGTTCAGTCCCATCCTGCTGCTGGGCGGCTTTTTCGGCTTCAAGATGGGCGGTGACGCCCGGCAATCGTCGCAGCAACGCGAGTCGGTCGCCACATTCTGGCGCATCATGGTCGGATGCCTGACCGCGTTTGTGCTGGTTCCACTGCTGCTGCTCATCGTTCTGGGAGCGATGCCCGTCGATTTTTCCGCCGGTTTCCGGCAAAAACTTTTAGGCGGACTCACCATTTGGCTGGGGCTGATGTATGCCGTAATTCCGGCAGCTCTGATACTTTGGGCGTGGCAGCGTCGGCGAAAGTTCCAGTCGCAGCCAGCTTGTGAACCGGAAGTGACAGTGAATCCCAGGAAGAAAAAACGGCTCGTCCTGTGGGTGATCATCGCAATGATTGGGACGGCGTGTCTGCTGGTCCTTTGTCTCCTGGACACGAACTGGAAGGTCCAGTATATAACCACTGCCGAGGTTCAGAAAATGGTCGCGGATAGCAAAGGCAAGGAAATCCAGTTTTCCATCTCGCAATACCAGAGCGGCTACAGTTATTTTTTTATCACGCTGCGGGAAAACGGCAAACGGACCAAGTATTCTGCGCCCGTGGATGACGCCACGCTTGCCCTGCTCAAGGAACAAGGCATCAAGTGCCCAACCTACGTCCAAGGCCGCGATTTTGAGGTGTTTGGATGGCCGGGCCGGTTTTTGCCAGTGTTCTGCGTTTTCATCCTGGCGATCGGCGGCGTTGTTCTCCTGCGCAAGCCGGGAAAATTCAACCCGCAGGAAACGGACACGCAGCGGACAAGAGAAATGCACCAAGTGGAGAGAGTGGCGAACAAGGTATTTGGCACGGCCATTGCGCTGGTGCTGATCGCCATAAGCCTTCTGCTTGTTCGGTTCACGTTACATCACAACTACGGCCAGACCATTTCTGTGACCGAAGCTCGACGAATCATCGTAGAGAACAAAAACGCCCGGGCCGGTGTCATTCAATACAATAACGGATCGAAAGAAATGGAGATTTCCATTCCAGGACACGGGAGTTATACCGCTGACATCACATCGGCATATGAATCCACACTCGCCCTGTTGGCGGAAAACCAAATTCCATATAACACGGTTATTCAAGGCCGGGATTTCGGATATCGCCAACCAAGCCGCTGGCTTTTGCTGTCGTGCAGCTTTATTCTGACAGCGGGGGCGGCATTCGTTCTGAGGTGGGCGTGGAAAAAGGAGCGCCGGTTTCCCGCACCTGTAGAATCCCGCGTCTGATATTTTACCGGATGACCGAACCATCGGCCGTACTGGAAAAGTATTTTGCTTTTTTGATGTAATCTGTCAGGCTGTGATCGCGTCTGTTGATAATGACAGGCAAATTTTACCAGTACTTGGATGAAGTTATTGTTTAAAATCGCTGTTTTACTGTGTGTGTTCACTGGCGCGGCCATGTCCCTGCGGGCACAGATGGCGGTCCCGCCCCCGATGCCCGCCTATCAGCCGCTTTCCGGCGCGCAGCTTGACCAGTTGCTGGGGCCCATTGCGCTTTATCCCGACCCGTTGATTGCCCAAATCCTGCCGGCATCCACATTCCCCACGCAAATCGTGCTGGCCGACCGTTATGTCAGCGGCGGCGGCGACCCCAACCAGATTGACCAGCAGCCGTGGGACGCCAGCGTCCAAGCCCTGGCCCGATACCCAAATGTTTTGAAATGGATGGATGATAACTTGAATTGGACGACCGAACTGGGACAGGCTTTTCTCAATCAACGGCAGGAGGTAATGGATTCCATTCAACGGCTGCGCATGTCGGCTTACAATCTCGGCAACCTGCAATCCACGCCGCAGGAACAGGTGATTAATGATGGCGGCTACATTGAAATTGTTCCGGCTGACCCGCAGGTGATTTATGTGCCGGTTTATCAGCCGGATCAGGTTTATTATCAAAGCGGTTTTGGCATCTCCTTTGGCATTGGCTTTCCGATTGGCTTGTGGCTGGATTGCGATTTTGACTGGGGGCACCACAATATCATTGTTTGGGGTCACGATCATCCGCGTCCACCCAATTGGTGGCATGAGCCTGCACGTCAGCGGGACACGAGGCACACAACGGTCTGGCGTCCTGAGAATCGCCCGCGCGCAGGCGAGGAGAATCGTGGCGACCGGGGCTGGGGCCAACCTCAACCCGTAATTGCCACGGTAGGCCGGTCCATGTCCGATTCAGTGGCACCGCGACGGACACCAACCCCGGCAGCCCGGCCGGAAGCGCCGGCAACCCGGTCTGCGACGCCCGTCGCACGACCCGCGCCGGCTCCAGTTGCACATGCCGAACCCATCAGCCGGCCGGAATCAAACGGCGCGTTCATCGGCATTCAGAGTTCGCATGACACAAAAACCTACAGCAACCGTGGCCAACAGAGCATGCAGACGGTCACCCGTTCAGCACCGGTTTCACGGTCGGCGCCGGCGATGTCCTCCGGCGGCGGCGGGGGCGGCGGCCATAGTTCAGGTCAGCCAAGGCATTGATTTTATTCCCATGATTTTCAAAAGAATTTATTGCCGATGAAAATGAACTTGCTCACATGGTGGCGTCAGGCCCGGCTGGTGGTGTTGGGACTGGGTTTGGCGTTGCCGGTATGTGTATCTGTGGCGGATGAACAGACTTTTGCTTCGCCGCAGGAAGCCGTCAACGCGCTCGTGAGCGCGGCCCAAAATCATGACACGAATGCCCTGCATTCGATTTTTGGGCCGGCCGGGCATGACTTGATTTCGCCCGATGTTGTCCAGGCCACCGAGGAATACAAAATGTTCGTCCAACATCTGACGGAAAAGGTGCAGTTGATCAACAATTCGGATTCCAACGTCACGCTGGAAATTGGCACGAACGGCTGGCCATTCCCCATTCCCCTCGTCAAACAGGACGGGCAATGGTTCTTCGACACCGCAGCGGGCAAGGAAGAGATTCTCGCCCGGCGCATCGGCATGGACGAAATGGGCGCGATCAATGTCTGCAACGCGTATGTGGAGGCGCAGCGCGAATATGCCGGCCAGGACCGCCTGGGGGACGGCGTGCTCGCCTACGCGCAGTTCCTGCGCAGCACGCCCGGCACCCACGACGGCCTTTTCTGGCCGACGAATCAACCAGGCGAAGAATTGAGTCCATTGGGACCGCTCGTCGCGCAGGCTCGCGTGGAAGGTTATCATCGTACCGCTAAAATGCTGAATGAAAAGCAGGCGCCTTATCACGGCTACTATTTCAAAATCCTCACACGCCAGGGAAGACACGCGCCGGGCGGCAAGTATAGTTACATCATCAACGGTCGTATGATTGCCGGATTTGCGCTCGTCGCCTGGCCGGCCGAATGGGGCAACACGGGGGTAATGACTTTCATCGTCAATCAACAAGGCAAGGTCTATCAGGAGAACCTTGGACCGAAGACCGCGAAAATCGCCAGGGCCATCACCACTTTTGACCCTGACGATACCTGGACTCCGGCACAGTAAAACCTGGATTGGATGACCACAGGGTGTGGGAGACATAGTTGTGGAATGTGACTCGCCGCGAAAGCTTTTCCGTCATTTGGTGCGTCATCGAAAAGAAACGGTAATCATTTTGAAACCCGCCCGGCAAACAAATCGTAGTCCGTGTGCCCGATTACTTTGACGCGGGCAAATTCGCCAGCGGCAGCGCGGAAGGTTTCAATGGGAACTTGAAGCTTGCCATGTGAATCGCGCCAGTGGCAACTTGCACCGTTCTCAACCCGAAAACCGTGCGGCATGGAAACGAACCGGCAGCCTGAGTCGGAAGAAGTCAAACTGCGCCAGCAGTTGGAGGAATTTCTTCGCTACGCCCGCGTGCTGGAGGAAGTCACGCGCGCGCCGGCCAATCTGCCGCGCGTCAAAGAGGCGTCGCCGGTCGCCGTGCCGCTGCATGAATCGTTCCTGCGCGGCTCCATTCTCACCACGCTGTTTCGCAATCCAAAAACCAGCCGCACGGTGTCGTTCAAGCGCGAGGAGCTGGCCGAACTGGACGGCATGAAGAGCGATTACCTGCTGAATTATTACCAGTCGCAATCGCTGTTCACGCCGGACGACGCCGCGCGTTTGCGCAACAGCATCGAGTCGCACTCGCGGCGGCTTCACCAATTGCTGCGCCACAGCGACTGGCGCGCGCAGGTTTTCAGCTACGAAGTTGCCAAGGAGGAAGCCATCCTGCGCAGCCTGCTGCAACTGCGCCTGCTGATTGAATGCGCGCAAATCCTCACGCCGCCTCTGCAGACGGTCAAACGCATCGGCGACGAGGAATTTGATTTGATTGACGACCTGCACGGTTTGGTCCGCCTGTTGGCACTGGCGCTGTGGCAAAGGCTGGCCACCGACGGATCGGAATTGCAGGCTTACGGCGCGCTTTCCGTTTGCATCGCCGGGCTGGCCGCGAAAGCGGACGACGCGCTGGCGTTGTTGGAATCCGGTTACGCCGCCGCCAACGGCGACGAAGCCGCGTTTGCGAAATGGTTCGAAAAAGGCGGGCGCAAGGCGATGGAGCGCGTGGAAACCATGTTGCAGCCGGTGGAGAAGCACGGGCTGGACGAAATTTTCAGCCTGTTCACGCGCCACACGCTGGATTTGGGCTTGCAGCCGGTGACGATCGAATTTGTCCGGCAGAATTTGCAAACGCTCGTAACAACGCTCGCCAACATGGGCCGCGAAATGTCCGACGCCTGCCGACGCCGCTCCGCCATCATCTCCGCGCAGTTCACGGAGGTTTCGCGGCAATACGCCGTGGATTTCACCGCGCGCGCCGCCGACCCCGGTGTGAGCGAGGAAGACCTCAACGCCATTTTGAAGGAACTCGACGTGCTCGTCGGCCTTGAGCCAGTGAAGGCCGAGGTCCACCGCGCCGCGAATTTCGCGCGGATGCAGGTGATGCGCCGGCAACAGGGATTGCCCGTTGTGCAGGCGAGTTTGCACGGCGTCTTCTTCGGCAATCCCGGCACCGGCAAAACCACGGTCGCGCGGCTCATGGGCCGCATTTACAAATCGCTCGGCCTGCTCCGGCGCGGCCACGTCGTCGAATGCGACCGCGGCCGGCTCGTGGCCGAATACGTCGGGCAGACGGCGGTGCGCACCCACGCGGTGATTGATTCGGCGCTCGACGGCATCCTGTTCATTGACGAGGCGTATTCGCTCGCCGGGCGGGGCGCGGAAGATTTCGGCAGCGAAGCCATCGAGACGCTGCTCAAGCGCATGGAAGACGACCGCGACCGGCTCATTGTCATCGTTGCCGGCTACAACGAACCGATGAAACAATTCATCGCGTCGAATCCCGGCCTTGAATCGCGCTTCACGAATTATCTCAATTTCCCCGATTACAAACCGGAGGAACTGCTGGAAATTTTCCATCGCATGGCCGCGCAAAGCGGGCTGGTGTGCGCGCCCGAAACGGAGAAAAAGGTGCTGTCCATCTGCGCGGACCTGCATGCCGGGCGCAACGAACAATTCGGCAACGCCCGCGAGATGCGGAACCTGTTCGAGTCCGCCGTGCGCAATCAAAGCACGCGGCTCGTCGCCAGCGGGCAATGCGACCGCGACGCCCTTACGACGCTGTTACCCGAGGATTTGCCCGCCGATTTTGAAACCGGAATGCCCGCTCCGCCGGAAATCAAACCGGCTCCATCAAGGATTGCGCCGAAGCGAGGATGAAATCGGAAGTGGCGCCCTGGCGGAAAACCCGGAGGGTTTTTGGAAATTAGCCGGGGATAACATCCCCGGTTGCATCGGACGAAAAAATCATCTGCCCCGGCAGGGGCGGCGGAAATTCACCACAAATACCGCTCGTTGTATTCCACACCGTTGGCTCTCAAAAATTCCAAATACTCCTCTTGAAATGCTTTCTTACGATGATGCTCCTCCTGATTGGCGATGTAATGTTTCACTTTTTCAACTAATGACGCGCTCACTGAAAATGCGCCGTAGCCGTCCTGCCACTCGAATTGTTTGTCACCGATGGATTCATGCACCCACGCCGAGGAAGCGCGTTTGACATCGCGCATCACGTCCGCCAAGCGGTGCGTCGCGCGGATTCCCACCAACAGATGAACATGGTCGGCCACGCCGCCGACGGCTTCGGGAACCACATCCAAACTCCGAATCGCGCCGCCGATGTAAGCGTGAAAGCGAGGACGCCAATCCGCGGCGATGAGAGGGCGCTGGTGTTTGGTGCCGAAAATGACGTGGCAATGGAGGCTTAAATGGGTCGAAGACATTTCCTCTCTGGTTTATCAGTCAGACAGTGGCTCGGCAATCAAATCGTAGTCCGTGTGGCCGATGATTCTGACTTTCGCAAATTTGCCAATCGGCAATTTGCCGTGAATAAAAACGCGACCATCAATGTCCGGTGCATCGGCCTCGCCGCGGGCGGCAAAAAAGTGACGAGTGACAGGTGACGCGTGACAAGATTCGCCATCACGCAACAAACCATGTTCCCAAGAGCTAACGCTGGCCAGCCGGAGCTGTTCATCGCTGGCACGGCCTTCGACGAGGACTTTGATTTCGCGGCCAACAAAGGATTCGGAGACCTGCCGGGCGATTTTGTGCTGTTCGGCCATCGCCACCTTGCGGCGCTTTTGTTTCACCTTGTCGGGGATTTGTCCAGTCATCGCCCCGGCGCGGGTGCCGTCTTCCTTGGAATAGGTGAACACGCCGAGACGCTCGAATTTCGTCTCGCGGATGAAATCGAGCAGCTCCTCGAAGCACGCCTCAGTTTCGCCGGGAAAACCGATGATGAAGGTCGTCCGCAACGCGATGCCCGGCACGCCAGCCCGGATTTTCCGGATCAGGTCAACGATGTATTGCCGTGAGGTTTCGCGCCGCATCCGTTCGAGCATGTTTTCGTGGATGTGCTGGAGCGGGATGTCCACGTAGCGCGCAACTTTCGGGCACGCGGCAATCGTGTGGATGAGTTCGTCCGTCCAATGCGCCGGATGGGTGTAAAGCAGGCGAATCCAGAAATCACCTTTCAGCGAATTCAACTCGCGCAGCAGTGTGCATATGGTCGCGGCATCGGGGGGAAGCGATCTGGCGGTGGCTGAAAATTTTTCCGGCGACGAAATGGCGCGCCTGTGGTTCGGGCGCAAATCGAGTCCGTAATAAGTCGAGTCCTGCGAAATCAAATTTAATTCCTTCACGCCATTGGCAATCAGTGCCTTCGCCTCGGCGACGATGTCCGCCTGTTGCCGGCTGCGGTGCGAACCGCGCATCCGCGGAATGATGCAGAAGCTGCACGGGTGATTGCAGCCCTCGGCAATTTTGACGTAGGCAAAATGGCGCGGCGTCAGGCGGAACCGCGGCGTGCCGAAATCGGGGATGAAGACAGGACGCTGGCTCACTTCGAGCAATGCTCCTCCTCGTCCTCGTTCTTGTCCATTATCCTCGATTAACGTGAGGCGTGAGGCATGAGGCGTAAGGGCGGTTTTGGCTTTGCCAAATTTTTCTATGCCACGAATGGCTTCTTTCTGTGCGTGTTCGGGTTGGGTGCGCCGTTTTTCCAATTCCGCAATCTGCTCCGTAATTTTTCCCTTCGATGTTCGATGTTCGATGTTCGATGTTCGATGCTCTTCCATCCGTTCCGCGCGTCTTGCCATCGCTTGTCTTGCGATTTCCGAAACCTGCGCGACCTGATCAATGCCCATGAAGGCGTCCACTTCGGGCAACAATTTGGGCAGTTCGTCGCGAAACCGCTGCGGCAGGCAACCGGAAACGATAAGGCTTTGGCTGCGATTTTTCGCCGCGCGGACCTCGGCGGATTCGAGAATAGTGTCCACGCTTTCCTCCTGCGCCGCGTCAATGAATGAGCAGGTGTTGACGATGATGGCATCGGCCTGCGCGGGGTCGTTGGTAATTTCCACGCCGTCTTTGAGCAGCGCGCCGAGCATGATTTCGGCGTCCACCAGATTTTTGGCACAGCCAAGCGAAATCAAACCGACGCGCAAAGGGCGTTTGCTGGAATTTTTCCCGGTCACAGGAGAGGCAAGCTATGCGATGCGGCGGACGGAAGCAACCTCCCGAACTGGCTCGTGGTGCCTGGAATGGGTTGTCGTGTCGGCGACCTGCCCCGACATCGGAAGTCGGGGTGAGAATGCGCCAATTCGGTTGAGCCATCGGCTCAACGCTACATCGGCCCGCGGGGACGCTCATCCCATCGGGGCAAGGCGTCGAAAATTATTTGCCGGCCGATGGAGCAGCGATCACATTGGTTGGCAGAGGCGCAACCGGAGCAGGCACATTGGTCGAAATGGCAGCGGCAGACGGCGCATTCGTTTCCGCCGTCATTCTGAGTTGCGTGCGCAGCACGGCGCGCATGGCGTAAGGGAGGCCCTGTTGCGGATCGAGCAGTTCGTTGAGCACGGTGCGGTCGAGCTCTGGAAACGGCATCAGACCGACTCGTTGCCAGGCGCCTTTCGTGCCGGACATTTCGGACTGGTAACGATTATAAATTTTCCCGGCCAGCAATTTGTAACCTTCATAACGGTCGTCCTGGCCGACGGCCAAGTAGATATAGGCCCGGACAAGCAGTCCCTGAATGTCCGAGGTCGTGCGCTCCTGCGACGTCTCGTGGAGGTCCTCCTGCACCCGCGCGACGGCGTATTCGTCGAGCGTGACATTTCGCGGAAATGAATTGGTGTCGCCGCCGAGGAGGGTCTTGTCGGGAAATTGCTCGCCCAGGTAATGATACCATTTTGCCGCCTCGGCCAGGCGATTGTGGTCATAAAGAAAATAAACCGCGTCGGCCAAAAAATTCCGTTGCGCCCTTTGAATGCCGTCCCTTTGGCCCGCATCAGGTTCCTCGGCATATTCTTTTTGGTAGGATTCATTCACCTTGGGAATGAGGTCGAGATTGGGACCGAGGGTATGACTGCCGAACGGATCAGCAATGTATCGCCCATGGTGAAACGCCTGCTGCATGGATTGGTAAATGACCCGGCGCAATTGGGGCAAATCGTTTGTTTTCACATTGCCGGGATTTTCCTTCGCTTTTTCCAGGCCGAGGGAAGCCCAGTAAATCGCGTGCGCCTCCGGCAAACGCCAGTCGAGCGGGCCCCACTCCGCATCCACTTTTTGGGCGAACACCGGATCAATCTTGTATTTTTCACGGAGAACCACGGCGTTGGTTCTTTCTTCCGCGGTTTGCGGATGGATAAGGGCGGCAAAATTTGTCCCGTTCGGGCCGAAGAACGGCGCCATTTCCCGCGCCCATTCCTGTTTGTAATATAAATTTGCGTCGTCCATGTTTTGCCCCAGCTTGAACTGGAAGAGCCAGGCCAGTTGCTGGTAGATCAACGGGGAATCCGGGTTGTACCGCAACGCCCGGTCACGCAGCAGTTCAATGCCCTGGTCCACCCAGCGCCAGCGATCGGAAGAATCGCTGAACTTCACGGAAATATTGAAGGCCATGTTCCACGCTTCATAACTCCAGACTTGATCGAAGTGCGGCTCCAAATCCGTGATCCAATCCGCGAGCTGCGCCGCCTCGAACAATTTGTCGTCCAACTGCAAGTCGTTCGAACGGATCCAGAGATAATTGGAAATCAACCCCCGGAATCCGCCGAGCGCAACGGTCGTGAACGCCAGCAGCGGCGGCGCGTTTTCCAGCACTGACGCACGCGTCAACCCAAGCTGATCGCGGTCACGGTTCAAGGATTTTTGCACCTGACCGGAGCCGGCGAGCAGCGCCACCGCGAGCAACAGCAGCGCGAACTTTTTAAGTCTGCCTGACATTTTTATTTTCCACTTCAAACTTCCGGCTTCGCACTTCTATTGATTTCCCTGGGTGGCCGCCAATTCGCGCCGACTGAACAACGCGATCCCGGTGAGGCCGGTGATTCCGCCGAGCAACAAAACGATCTGCCCGAAGGCCGTGCCCAGTTCAGTCCACGAAATGCTTCGCCCGGTGCTCAAGGAATCAATCGGCGAAAAATTTTTGACCAGGTTGATGACCACCAGAAGACCTTTGAACAGCGGGATCAACACCGTGTCCGCGATGGAATGTCCCATCACGCCCGTTTCCGCGTTGCCGCCCGCGACCGTGCCTGCTTCCACCGCTTCGTTCAGCGTGCCGCCGGAAAGCCCGACCACCAGGACCGCCATGGAAAAAAATGCTGCGACCGGAAACGACAGGAAACTGGCCGCAGCCAGGCCCAATGCCGCCAGGAACGCCATCCAGCAGAAAATGATTCCCAGTCCGCGCGCGAAATTCAGGGCGAAACCGCCATCGGGATACAAAACTTCCATCCCGTCTTCGAGCGGGAACAACAGCGACGTGCCGTTCGGGTTCGCAAATACGATTGTCAACATCCCCTTGCTGTCGAAGAGGTTCGGCGGAATTTGAAATTCATGGAACGTGTCCGGTGCCAGGCTCATCGGCTCCCGCGTCTGCCAGAGCCGGGTGACATTTGGCTCGCCCACCTGCCACAGGGCGAGGAAGGTGCCGGATGGGCTTTGCTGCGCCGCATTGAACTTCACGCGCAAATGCAGCGGATGGTCATGCAGAAAATTTTTGGCGAAACCCAGATCAATCTGCCACACATGCGAATAGTCTGGCGGCACGAGTTCATACTGGGCCATGACCTGCCTGCGGATTTGTTTGCGCACCTCCGCCAGATCCACCGAGTGATCCAATTCCGGATTGGTTTTCAACCGCTCCTTCAACACCTGCTCCGTTTCGGCCTCAATCGCCGCCTCGTAATTTTGCGGCTTTGCCGAACCGCGCGCGACGAGCACCTGTTCGCGCAAAACTTTTTGTTCCGCCGCCGGCAGCCGGGCCGCACGCCAGTACAACAACCCGTAAACACACGCACCCGACAGCGCCAGCAAAACCGCGTTCAGCGACATGATGCCCAGCCATTTGCCCAGCCAGATCTGCCAGCGGGCGATGGGTTTGGTTGCGACGACCTGCATCTGGCATTCCTCGATGTCGCGCGCCAGCGTACCGCACGAAAGCCAGAGTGTGGACAGACCCAGCAGGCCGGTGATGACGGTCAACGTGTAAGTCAGCAAAATCTGCGTGAACCCCTGCGCCGTGCCATCGTCCTTGACCAAAAGCGGCAGGCCAACCACCGACACGAGCAACAACGCCGCGATGACCAGGAACAGCCGGAACCGAAACGCGGCTTTCCAAGTCAACCAGGCGATGGCCAAAAGTCTTTGCATGAATCAAATCCTTGACACGGATTTCACGGATTTACACGGATTGAACCGGTGATAATCCGTGCTATCCGTGTCTCATTTTGGCTTTCCGAGCAGGGACGACAATTTTTCATCCGCCCTCGACAAATCCGCCGGTTTTTGTTCCGCCTCAGTCTTCGGTTTTGCCGGGACCGGCGTGGCGGCCTTCGTCAACGCTTCCAGTTTATTGGCATCCATGGCCGGTGCGACCGGAGTCGCCGGTTTGGGTCCGGCGGCGGGTTGGGCGGCCTGTGGTAAAGCCAGACGCTCAAGAACTTTTTCCGCCGGCGGCCGTTCTTCGGCCCCGGCGCGCAGGTAAGCCGCCACGCGGGCGCCGGAAAGGGCGCCGCTGGTTTCCGCCGCCGCCTGACGTGCCTTTTGCACCACGTCGAGAAAATAGCTTTCGAGATTTTGCGTCGGATTGTCCACGCGCACCTTGTCGGCGGCCACGTCGTGGCGGATCACTTCGAGCGCGCGTGCCAGCGTTTCGCGCGGCAACACCGGCGTTGTGATGCGCAGCGTGTCCGGTTCGGACAGCAATTCCTTCAGGGTGCCCATCGCCTGCACTTTGCCGCCGTAAAGGATCACAACGCGGTCGCAAACGTCCTCAACGTCGGCCAGCAGATGGCTGCTCAAAATCACCGTCTTGCCCCGGCGCGACAGCGCGAGAATGAGGTCCTTCATTTCGTGGCAGCCGATGGGATCGAGGCCGGAAGTCGGTTCGTCGAGGATGATGAGGTCAGGATCATTGATGAGCGCCTGCGCCAGCCCGATGCGGCGCTGCATGCCCTTGGAAAACTCGCCCACGGAGCGCGTGTGGACCTGGCTCAAGCCAACCATCTCGAGCAATTGCGCGGCGCGATTGTTGCGTTCGCCGCTGGACAAGTGAAAAAGGTTGCCGAAAAAGTCGAGTGTCTCGCGCGAGTTGAGGTAGCGGTAGAGATACGATTCCTCCGGCAGATAGCCGATGCGCGACTTGGTCTGCACGTGCCGCGGCGAATGGCCGAAGACCTCGATGTGCCCGCGCGTCGGATTGAGCAAACCAAGCAGCAGCTTGACAGTGGTGGACTTGCCGGAGCCGTTCGGACCCAGCAGGCCAAAGACCTCGCCGCGCCGGACTTCAAAATCCACGTTGTCCACCGCGCGCGCCTTGGGCCGGTTCCAGAAATCCTTGAACACCTTCGTCAGCCCGCGCACGGAGACGATGACCTCTTCGGATTTTTGATTTCCGGTTTGCGATTGCAGATTTAGTTCGGCGACGGGCATAAGCCAGACAGAAAACGTTTACGCCAGTTTCGGTGTCAGTTGGCCGGTTGCGCGACGCGGCGGTTCTTCCGTTTCGGGATGGAAATGTTCCAGCTCCTCGCCTTTGCGCACGAGGCGCGCGCTGTTGAAAATCACGATGAACGTGCCAATGACGTGCAAAATGGCACCGGTGACCGGGCCGAACAAGCCGAACGCCCCAGCCGACTGTCCGGCGATGATGAAGCAGATCCCAAAAGCGAAGTTCTGATTGATGATCGCGCGCGTGCTGCGCGAAAGTTTCACCAGAAACGGCAGCCGTTGCAGGTCGTTGTTCATCAGCGCGATCGTCGCACTGTGGATGGCCACTTCACTGCCCGCCGCGCCCATCGCGATACCAAGGTCGCCCGCCGCCAGCGCCGGTGCGTCATTCACGCCGTCGCCGATGACCGCGACCCGGTAACCTTTCGCCTTCATGGTGCGGACAAACTCAACCTTGTTCTGCGGCAGGCAATCGCCCTTTGACTCCTCGCAACCGATTTCCGCCGCGACCCGGCTGGCCACCAGTTGGCGGTCGCCGGAAATCATTGCAATGCGGCGCACACCCGCTTCCTTTAATTCGGCCAGCGCAGTTTTGGCTTCCACGCGCACTTGATCCTGCAAGCCAACCCAGCCGATGCAGCGGTGGTTGCGGGCGACGAAAATCAGACTCCAGCCTTCAGCCTCGTCGAGGTCAACCGATTTGAGAAAATCCTCGGCGACGCCGTTGTCCTTGAGCCATTGCGCGCGGCCCACCAAAACTTTTGCGCCATTGATTTCCGCCTTCACGCCGCGGCCGGCGGTTTCGGAAAAATCCTTCGGCTCGGCCAGCGGCACGCCTGCCTCGCCGGCAAGTTGCGCAAGCGCCTTGGCGGTTGGATGGTTGCTGTATTTTTCCGCCGAGGCGGCGACGCGCAGCAATTCGGCGGGCTTCGTTTCGCCGATGGGTGCCAAGCGGCTGACAGCGAGCTGGCCTGTCGTGAGCGTGCCGGTCTTGTCAAAGATGAACGCGTTGATTTTCGCGGCGGCCTCGATGTCGGCGACGTTCTTGATCAAAATGCCGAGGCGCGCGGCGGCGGACAGCGCGGCGACCATCGCGGTCGGCGTCGCCAGAATGAAAGCACAGGGACAGGACATGACGAACACGGTGATGACGCGGTTGATGTCGTGGGTGAACGCCCAAACGAGCGCGCCGATGACCAGCGCGAGCGGCGTGTAATAGCCCATGTATTGGTCCACGATTTTCATGATGGGCAGCTTGGTCTTCTCGGCGGCGAGAATCAGCTCGCGCACGCGGCCCAGTGTCGTGTCCTCGCCGGCGCGGCTGACCTTGACTTCCAGAAGGCCGGTCAGATTTTGCGTTCCGGCAAAAACCTCGTCGCCGGTCTTTTTGTCGGCGGGCAATGATTCGCCGGTGATGGTCGCCTCGTTGAACGAGCCTTGCCCGCTGACGATGACGCCGTCGGCCGCGACATTGTCGCCGGGGCGGATGCGAATCACGTCGCCCACGGCGAGTTCGCTGGCGGCCACTTCCTCCTCGCCGCCGTCTTTTTTGACGCGGCGCGCCCTGGTGGGGGTGAGTTTGATGAGCGATTCGATGGATTGGCGCGCGCCCTCGGCGGTGCGTGTTTCGATGAGTTCGCCCATGAGCATCAAAAAGGCGATGAGGCCGGCGGTTTTGTAGCCCGCGCTCATGTTGTTGCCGAATGCGCCGGACGCGAACGCGAAGAGCACAGCAATGGCGACAAGTTCATTGATGCTCAGCCGGCCGATGCGCAAATCCTTGATAGCCGTGACCACGATGGGATAGATGAGAATGATCGCGCCGATCATGGCGCTGGCGCTGGCCACCATCGTGCCCTGATTAAACAGCCAGTCCACGACGAAGGCGTTCAGGACGAAAACGATGCCCGCGACGGCCTGCCAGAGATGCACGACGGAATGCTCGTGGTCGTGGCCGCTGCCACACTCCGGCTTGTGCTCGTGTTCGTGGCGGCTCAAAAGCGATGTAACCTGCATACAAATTTTTGAATTTCGATTTACGATTTACGATTTTACGGACTCTGCGCCGCCGATTTCGGCTGCGGCGGTTGACGGTTTAACATCAACCGAAGTTCAGTGGGATATCCATTGGCGGTCGTCGGCAAATAAGATTTGAACTCCGCATTGGTGAGCGCTTCACCTACCACCTGCACCACCTTCTGCTGTTCAAACAAACCCGGATTGATTTTGTAATTCGGCAGCAAGTCACTGAACGCCTTCGCGTCGGCCTTGAGGGATTGGACATAGCGCACACGGGCGCTGATAGCTTCACTGATGATGGCCGAGGCCTGCGCGTCGGCGGTGTTGGTAACTTGATTTTCGTAGCTGTGCGCGTCGTCGAGGACCTTGGCGCGGTTTACGCGCGCTTCGGTCACCTGGTCAAAAATGCCCTTCAACTGCCGCGGTGCGATGCTGACGACATTGCATTGTTTGATGTTGATGCCAAGCCGTTCCTGGTCAGCCAGTTGGCTGGCGCGTTGTTCCACGGCCTCCTGAAACCCAGCCACGTCACTGTAAAGAATACTATCCACTCCAAAATGCGCGGCGGTGTAAAGCAGGGCATTGTCCAGCACGCTCTGGACGGTGTTGGAAGCTGACGAGAAATCGAACACATAGCGGATGGGGTCGTCCACCTGATAGTAAAGTGTGGCGCGCGCATGAATGATGTTGCGGTCCGCCGAAATCGCGTAGCCGTCCACCGCCGGATCAAGCGTCTCTCCGTAGGGCGGTTCCATCCCGCTCAATTCCTGTTCCGGCGCAATGGCATACCAGCCGACGGTGGAAGTGACTTTCTGGACTTCCTTGATTGGGATTTTCACCACTTCGTCAATCGGATACGGGAACGACCAGTGCAGGCCCGAGCCGAGCAAGGCCTTCTCGCCTTCGCCGACGGGTCTGCCGAAGCGGAGGATCACCGCCTTTTCCTGCGGTCCGACCTGAAACAAGCCGGAAACGAAGAAAAGCACGATCAACAGGAGCATGATGAATTTGACAATCGCAAAACTGCTGCGCAACGCTTCCGCCAGCGCCTGTGAACCGGCATCGTCCGGCGTCAGCGGCGCGGACGCGGAAGGCTCGTGCGCGTGATCGTGATGATCGTGCTCGTCGTTCATGGTCAATGACTCGGTGTGTTGGTGGGAAGATTCTGGAACAAATCAAACGGCGGCATGTGCTGATCGAAAAACACAGTCGCATTTTGGTTGAGCGCCTGTTGCACCGCGTTGATGCGCAGGAGAAAGACGGCCAGATCGGGATTTTCCTCAAAGATGGGCAGTGTTTTGGCGGCTTCCGCCACGCCCTCGCCTTCAATTCGCGTGGCTTCGGCTTGGGCGTCGGCCAGGGTTTCACTGGCCTGACGGTCGGCGTTGGCCTTGATTATTATGGCCTCGGCCCTGCCGTCGTTTTGTATCTGGCTGATGAGTATGTTGCGCTCCGATTTCATGCGGGTGAACACCGCTTCGGTGACGCTGGCAGGCAAGCCGAGCTTTTTGATGCCGAGAAATTCGATTTGAATGCCATAGCTGTTGGTCATCAACTCGTCCTGGACCGCCTGTTCGATTTCATTTTGAATCTCGTTGAACTTCAGTTGCTTCGGGTCCGCGTTCACAAAATCGGAGAGTGGATGGTGGCCGACGGTGGCGCTTTTGGCGCTGGTCAACATGCTTTGGAGCTGGCTTTGGGCGGCGGATACGGAGCCATCCTTGAAACTGTTGAGAAACGCCGGCGCGTCGGAAATCTTCCAGCCCACATAGACGCTGGTAATCAGAGTGATGCTGTCCGCGGTGTAGTTCTCACTGAACTTGTCCTGGAAGTCCTGGATGCGCTCGTCGAATTTGTAAACCTGTTGAATCGGCCAGGGCCATTTCAAGTGCAGTCCGGGCTGGCACGGGGGGCCCGTTATCCTGCCGAAAGTCGTGACGACGGCGACTTCGGACCGGCGGACTTGAAAGGTGAAAAGCAGCAGTGCGAAAATCACGACCAGCACTGCGCCGACGATGATGACTAGAAGGTTGCGTTTCATGGCGATGTTGAATTCCTGGGCGACGACGGCACGTTCATATTCAGAAGGTCTGCGCGGATTTTGTCCTCCAGATCGAAAAAGAGCACGTCGCGCGTGTTGGTCACCAGCAGGATGTATTTGCGCGCATTGGCGGTTGCCTGGGGAAACATCTGGTAATACGCGCGCTGCCGATAGACCAACGGCGCGGCTTCATACGCGGCGATCTGGTTGGTGAACAACCCCGCGCTGGCAAACGCGGCCAGTTCCGTCTGGGTCCGCGATGCCCGGGCCTGGTTGACGTCGGCGAACGCCTCCGCGCCGGCCAGGGCGTTGGTGCGGATGGCATCGGCGACGGCGTTGTTGGTGGCGGCGATCCTCTCCTGGGTGGCGGCGACAACATTTTCGTAGTCGCCCGCCACTCTCACCGGCGGATGAATGTCCTGCACTCCCACAAAAATGATTTTCGCGCCGAGCCGGTGCCGGTTCGCATCGGTCTGAATCCTTTCACGCAAATCCTGCGCGGCCTCCAAACGCCCGTGCGACAACACATTGGTCAAATCCACGCCCGCCAGATAATGTATCGCCGCCCGTGTGGCGAGGTCCTGGAGCAGGTTCGTCGGGTCGGCGTTGTTGTAGGCCCAATCGAGCACGTTTGTAATCTGAAATTGCACTGGAATGCTGACATCAATCAAACCCACCGGCGCCACCTTCAGCAAATCGCTGTTGTTGGCAGTCTGATTGGTAATCGTCGTCGGCGCCGCGCTGCCCACGAGAAAATTGACCTCTTCCTTTGTGTGGACAACACTCCACAAAATCGTCCGCAGCTTTTCGCTCTGCGCGTCAGGCGTAAAACCGATGTCAAACATCTGGATTTGGCCCGTGCGGTAACGATAGGCCCTGTCAATCGGCCACGGCCACAGAAGATGCCCGCCCGGATTTAAAACCGGACGCGCGGCAAGCCGGCCGAACCGTTCCAATACGCCCTGCTCCCCCGGCTCAATGAACACCACGCATGTGGACAGCAGCAGCACGGCCAGTTGCGCCAGAAACAGCACGGGCAGGCTTTTTTGGAGCAACTGGAAAAACCACGTCTCCGAAACCTTGAAACCAAATTGATAGTCCAGCGCCTGCGCCGCCGTCGTGAACAAACTCTCCGGTTGCGCCAGCAGGCCGGTGAGCCGGCTGTCGTAGATGGGCCGCGCGACTTTGCCCTTCACACGGGGCCGGTAAATCTCCAGCAGCAGGGTGACGAGCATTTCCACGGCCATTACGCCGAGCAGCACGCACAACACCCGCGCGAGATAAAAGTCAGCCCTCGGAAACTTCGCCTCAATGCCGGCGATGCCGAGCGCCGTGACAAAGCAAATATACGCGCCCGCCAGCAGAAAATTGGCGCCCGGCCGCAACAGCCGGTGGTTTTCCAGCCGCGCGATGGTCACGGAAAATCGCCCCAGCAAAAACAGCAGCAGCGCAAAAATGCCGAAGAGCGACAGCGTCGTCATCGCGCGTTCGGGCGCAACGGCGTTGGTGGTTTTGGCAACCCAGTACCAGAGCAGCCACGCGCCACCGGCTTCGAGCAGGAACAGCAGTACGGCGAAGCCGGGCACGAAAAATTTCTCAAACTGCTCGCGTGCGCGCCGCGCCGGAAAAACCTCGGCTTCTTTTGACTCAAACAATGTGGAATCGCCCCGGGCGCGGGCGAGTTCCTCGACTTCCAGTCTTTCCAGCCGCTCGTTTTCCTCCAGCCGCATCTGGAACCAGCTCGCGAACGCCACCAGCGCGCCGAGGCCGAGGAAAATCGAGCAGCCCAGCCCGGTCAGTGAATTCACGTAACAAGTGACGACGAACGCAGCGATGAAAATCACCACCGCCGCGACCAAATTCACCAAACCATTTGTTTGAATGTTGCGTTCCATCTGTCTTTCGACCATTACCTGTGCAAATTGTTGAATCGTTGCATCGGCCAGCCGATTCAACAATTCACGTTTAACTCAATTCCCGTTCCTCAAACAACGCCGTCCCGACGGCGAGCGCCGCGCCCGCGTAGGCGACCGCATAGGCAAATGCCTTGCCGACGTAAGTCCAGTGGAACGTGTTTTTGCCCATGCTCAAGGCGTCCGCGAGCCAGAAAAGCTGCCAGTTTGGTATCGCCGTGTAAAGCGCCGACGCCCACCATTCGCCGGCTTCGGCGCGCCGGCCAATGAAGTAATCCGACATCAGCCCAATCAAAAAAAACGCCGAGCAGACCGCCAGAGTGGGAATCGTGTCCAGCCGCGTCGAACACGCCAGCGCCAGCGCCGCCAGAACCCATAACGCGAACAGAACCAGAATTCCCGCCGGCACCAGCCTCCAATCCACCTGCGCCCGCACGCCAAGGCTCTGCATTTGCCGGGTGAACTGAAAAATGACAAACGCTGCCAACGTCACCAGCACCAGCAACGCCAGCACCGCGTCGCTCACGAACGGCCGCCTCAGAAAAAAATTGCTGAAGCCCGCCAGCCCGTAGGCCAGCACCACTGCGGCCCCAAAAACGCCAAGCGCGGGCAAATCAGTTTTGCCGTAGGCGTCGAATGACATCCAGCTCGCCAGCAGCACGCCGATGAGGTTCACATACGTCAGCACTGTCAACGCCGCCGCCAATCCGGCGTATTTCGCCAGCAAAAATTGCGCGCGCCCAACCGGCTTGGACAGCACTGCCAGCGCCGTGCCGGTGCGGATTTCCCGCGCCAGCGACGCCGACGCGCTCAACACCGCGCCGAACAGCCCCGACAACAGCATCACCGCCAGCGCGCTGTTTTGGACCAGCTTCGGCTCGTCGCCGAATGCGAAGTAATACGGCACCGCCAGGAATATCTCAAAAAGCACCGACGCCGTCATCAGCAGCAAAAACACTGGCTGCCGGATCAACTCCATGAAGGCGTTCGCGGCTATGGTCAAAAACTGTCGCATGTCGAATGTGCCGGACAGGTTACGAACTCGGCTGCAAATTGCCAGCAGTGAATCCGTCCAAAACACAGGTCATACTTGAAATTCCATGGAAATTGAGCCTGTGGCGGGCGATTGCGTTCAAACGAAATTGCCGTTCAGGCCATCACCCGCGCGATGGAATTCCACCACACGTCGTGCAATTCAGTCATCGGTGCACTGAGTTCGCCGGCAGCGGTCCTAATGGCCAGCTTGTCGCCGCCGACTTTGCCGATTTGAATTGCCGGAACACCCATCAATCTCGCGCGTTCGACCACTTTCACCGCGTCAAGCGGTCTGCACGTGATGACTACGCGGCTTTGCGTTTCGCCAAATAGCAACGCGTCGAGACGCAACGCAGGACAGGCATCTTGCCCGCCTCCATTTTTTAAATCAGTTTGAGACAGGCTGGAAGCCTGTCCTACGGCCGTCAAATCTACCGTCGCGCCAATCAGCCGTGGTGTCTCGCGCGCGACGAGCTGGCTGATGCAGCTTTCGGCCAGACACACCGCCAGGCCGCCTTCACTGCAATCGTGGGCGCTTTTC
Organism: uncultured Verrucomicrobiae bacterium; assembly: GCA_963842445.1. GTDB lineage: Bacteria > Verrucomicrobiota > Verrucomicrobiia > Limisphaerales > UBA11358 > UBA11358. The sequence continues at coordinate 33,300 of CAWJHF010000017.1, forward strand.
ACCAGACCACTTTGGATGAGTCCGAGCAGCGTTGTGTGCAATGTCTTTGCGGTTTCCAAATCACAGCGTGGCGGCGTGCCGGTTTTTTTGCCGTGAACGACTTGCAGATAAGCCGAACCGCCGAGACCGAGCAACGGATCGTTTGCATCCACCGCGTCACCGAGCAAAATGATCGCGTCGCCATCGTCCTTGAACCATTGCGTCGTGACGTGTTCCGGTTTTTCGATCAGGCCGACCACCACCACCGTTGGTGTCGGGTCAATCGGGCCGTTCGGGCTTTGATTGTAAAGTGAGCAATTGCCGCCGGTGACGGGCGCATTGAACGCCCGGCACGCGTCGGCCAGGCCGCGCACGGATTCCTTGATCTGCCAGAACAAATCCGGCTTGAGCGGGCTGGGCATATTGAGGTTGTCCGTCGTGCCGAGTGGCACCGCGCCGGAACAAGCCAGATTGCGGCAGGCCTCGGCCATCACGATCTTCGCGCCTTCGTAAGGATCGAGATAGACGTAGGTCCCGTTGCCGTCCACCGACAATGCAATCAACTTTGTGGGAAAGGCATCCTGCCTGTCTCCATTTTCATTTTTAATTTGAGACAGGCTGGAAGCCTGTCCTACGTCGGGCAACGAATCTTCCTTGATACGCAGCACCGCCGCGTCGCTGCCGGGGCAGACGACCGAGCCGTCGCGAACCATGTGATCGTATTGGCGGTAAACCCAGTTCTTCGATGCAATCGTCGGCCACGCCAGCAATTTCAGCAGATCGGAGATGGGAGATTGGGAATCGGGAATTCCATCCAACCGGAACGCGCGGACCTCCTTCAAATACTCCGGTTCACGCGATTCGGGATGATATACCGGCGATTCGTCGGCGATTTTCTTCGCCGGTATGTCGGCGACAATTTTCCCACCATGCCGCACGACCATGCGGCCGGTATCGGTCACGCTGCCGATTTCCGACCACGGCAAGTCCCACTTGTCGAAAATGCGTTTCACTTCCTCTTCGCGGCCTTTGTGGACGATGATAAGCATCCGCTCCTGCGATTCCGAGAGCATAATTTCGTAGCTGCTCATGTTCGGTGCGCGTTGCGGGACTTTGTCCAACTCAATCTCGATGCCGGTGCCGGCACGCGCGGCGGTTTCGCAAGTCGAGCAGGTCAATCCTGCCGCGCCCATGTCCTGAATCCCCGCGACGGCGCCGGTGGCCAACAGCTCAAGGCACGCTTCACACACGAGCTTTTCCATGAACGGATCGCCGACCTGCACCGCGCCACGCTGTTGTTCGGCGGATTCCTCCGTCAAATCCTGCGACGCAAACGCCGCGCCCGCGAGGCCGTCGCGGCCAGTGGCGGGGCCGACATAAAACACCGGGTTGCCCACGCCTTTGGCCGCGCCGCGCGCGATTTGTTCGTGCCGCAGCACGCCGAGGCAGAAGGCGTTTACGAGCGGATTGCCTTCGTAGCTCTTGTCGAAATAGACCTCACCCGCAATGGTCGGGATGCCGAAGCAATTGCCGTAGTGCGCAATGCCGGCCACGACACCGGCGAACAACCGGCGGTTGTTCAGAACTTCGGATCGGGGAGCACACGCGCCCTCGCGTGTTGTGGTCGGCGCCTCGCCGATCACTTCGGCCGGCGCGGTCTTCTGCTCGGCGGGGGCGCAGAGCGGTGCACGCGAGGCGCGTGCGCTCCCCATTTCAATTCCGTTCTCGGTAATCGGCCCAAAACGCAGGGAATTCACCGAGCAAATCGGCCGCGCGCCCATCGTGAAAATGTCACGCACGATGCCGCCCACGCCCGTGGCCGCGCCTTGGAACGGCTCGACCGCGCTCGGATGATTGTGCGATTCCATCTTGAACGCAATGGCCAGACCGTCGCCGATGTCAATGATGCCGGCGTTCTCCTCGCCTGCCCCGACGAGGATTTTTTTGGATTTGGTGGGGAACGTTTTCAGCAACGGACGCGTGTTTTTGTAGCTGCAATGCTCGCTCCACATCACCGAGAAGATGCCCAGCTCGGTATAACTCGGCTGGCGGCCGAGGAGACGCTGGATGTTGGCATATTCCTCCGGCGTGAGGTTGTGTTTGGCAACCAACTCTGGGGTGATGGCGGGTTCGGTCATTTCAATTTCCCTCGCAATTTCTTCGCGGACAATGCGAGCGCGGTTTCATAGCCGCCCCCGAATGCAAGTCGCGTTATGTCCTTCAAATTGAATTTCATTTTACCACTCCACTTTGCACTGGGATTTAAATCGTAAATCACGAGTGTTTTCTCGGTGAATCCAGCGAGCGTTCCAATCCAGCAAGCGTCATCCTCAACCAATTCCTTTTCGATAGTAACAAGTGAAAATTTTTTGCTGGCGGATTTAATGGCTTCTTCGAGTGACGAGATGGAAACGCCAGGATGAATTGGCTTTAGTCCGTTCATATTCGCCGCTTTGTTTTGCCAGCAGCCTTTCTTGTCGAAAACCCTTTGGTGCTTGACGTCCTGCTCACGAATCACGACGTAGCCATTCAGGGTGAATGTGTTCCACTCAAGCAGATGCAGTAGTATCAAGGAATCGTTGAAATCCAGAACAAACCCAGCGATTCGCTCATTAATTCGCGGGCGGCGATCAAGCTCAATTAAGTATTTCCTTTCCTGACAGCGTCGAAGCAAAGCTTTGAACTTCGGGTGCATATACGTGATTATGCCGCTTTCGCCACAGTTTTCTTTTCCAGCGCGGTAAAGATGCTTTCAAAAATCCATTTGCCTTCGTCGCTGCCTAACACCGGTTCGCTGGCGCGTTCGGGATGCGGCATCAGGCCGGCCACGTTGCGGCGTTCGCTGCAGATGCCAGCGATGTTCTGCACGGAACCGTTGGGATTCGCGGTGTCGGTCAGGTTCCCATTGGCATCGCAGTATTGCCACAGGATTTGGTTGCCCAGCTTGAGCCGGGCGAGCGTTTCTTCATCCGCGTAATAGCAGCCTTCGCCGTGGGCGATGGGAAGTTTCAGCCATTTGCCCGGCGGAATTTTGTTCGTGAACGGCGAATCCGGCGTGGCGGTTTTCAGGAAAATGTGTTCGCAGTGGAACTGCAAATCGCGGTTGCGGATGAGCGCGCCGGGCAGCAGGCCGGCCTCGGTAAGCACTTGAAAGCCGTTGCAGATGCCAAGCACCAGCCCGCCGTTGTCGGCGAATTGTTTCACGGCCTGCATCACCGGGCTGAACCGCGCGATGGCGCCGCAACGCAGATAATCGCCGTAGCTGAATCCGCCAGGCACGATGACGGCGTCGGCAACGCCGAGGGAATTTTCCTTGTGCCAGACGTAACGCGCCGAATGGCCGAGCAGCCCGATGGCGTGGATGGCGTCCTGGTCGCAGTTGCTGGCGGGGAATTGTAAAACAGCGAAGTTCATTTATGATTGATGATTTATGATCTATGATTTACGCGCAAACCGGCGGGCGATCCGCCAATCATCAATCGTAAATCATAAATCATAAATTTCGGCTATTCGATTTCCAGTTTGTAATCCTCAATGATGGGGTTGCTCAAAAACTTGTGCGCCGCGTCGTTCAATGCCCGGAGTGCGGCGACTTTGTCCGCGCCGGGGACGAGGTCAATCTCGATGTATTTCCCGACGTGAACAGCGGCCACGCCCTGGTAACCCATTTGTTCGAGGGCGTTCTGGACGGTTTTGCCCTGCGGATCGAGCACGGCTTTCTTGGGGGTGATGACAATTTTTGCTTTCATTCGCGCGCGGTGGAATGTTGCGAAAAAATCCGCCGCCGGGCGAGCAATTTTTGAATTCGCGCAACAGCATTGAATTTGTCCGCCCGCTGCGCCATTGTTTGGGCCATGGCTGACTCTGAACATTTCGACGAAGCGCTGGCCGGCCACATCGGCGCGGAACGCAAGGCGCTGGAACCCTGCACCATTGTCATCTTTGGCGCGAGCGGCGATCTCACGGCGCGTAAACTCATTCCTGCGTTTTATCATCTCTACAAGGACAAGTTGATGCCCTCGGCATTTCGCATCGTGGGCTTTGCGCGGCGCGAAAAAACCGATGAGTCGTGGCGAATGGAATTGCGCGCGGCGCTCGACCAGTTTTCCCGCACTAAACCCGTGGACGACACCGTCTGGCAGAAATTTGCGGGAAACCTGTCTTATTGCCAGGGCGACGTGACCGACACGGCCGCCTACCATAAGCTTGAAGAACTGCTCACCTCATTTGGCAGCGCGCCGTTGCGCGAGAACGCGCTGTTTTATCTGGCCACCCTGCCCAGCCAGTTCGGAACGGTCATTGAAAACGTGCATCGGGCCGGCCTGCTGCACAAAGAGGGAGCGGGCTGGCAGCGCATCGTCGTCGAGAAACCGTTCGGGCATGACCTCGCGTCCGCACATGCGCTGAACGCCGAACTGACGCGCTTCGCCCACGAGCAACAGGTCTGCCGTATTGACCATTACCTCGGCAAGGAAACGGTTGCGAACATCTTGATGTTCCGATTTTCCAATTCGATTTTCGAGCGGCTTTGGAACCGCAACCTGATTGACCGCGTGCAAATCACCGTGAGCGAAAAATTCGGCGTCGGCCAGCGCGGCGGCTATTACGAGGAAGCCGGCGCGCTCCGCGACATGGTGCAAAACCACATGCTCCAGGTCCTCGCGCTCATCGCGATGGAACCGCCCGTGTCCCTCGACTCCGAATCCATCCGCGATGAAAAAGTGAAACTGCTCAAATCCATCCGGCCGCTGGGTCCCGACGACGTGGCGCGGCAGGTGGTGCGCGGCCAATACTTTGCCGGAACGGTGGATGGGAAGCCGGTGTTGGGCTACCGGCAAGAAGTCAAGGTGAAGCCCGATTCCAACGTTGAAACCTACGTCGCGCTGAAGCTATTCATTGACAACTGGCGCTGGTCCGGCGTCCCGTTTTATTTGCGCACGGGCAAATACCTGCCGCAAAGCACGAGTGAAGTGCGGGTCCAATTCCGCCCCACGCCGCACGTGCTGTTCGCCGCGCAGTTGGGGCAGAAATTGGATCCCAATGCCATCGCGCTGCGGCTCCAGCCGAACGAAGGCATTTATCTCCGCTTCAACGGCAAGGTGCCCGGCATGAGCCTCGGCGTGCGGCCGGTGCGGATGAATTTCAGTTACGACGCGGAGTTCGGCGCCTACACACCGGAAGCTTATGAACGGCTGCTGCTCGAAGCCATCGCCGGTGATGCCACACTGTTCATCCGCCGCGACGAGGTGGAAACCGCGTGGCAAATCGTGGATTCCATCCGCGCGGGCTGGAAAGACAAGCCGCTGACGAACCGCGAATTTTACGCCGCCGGCACGTGGGGGCCGGTCGCGTCGGACGATTTGCTCGCCCAAGGCGGTCACGCCTGGCATGAGCCATTGCCGGCGCCATGAAAAATTTCGAACTGATTTCCTTCGCCACCGCCGATGAACTGGCCCGCACCGTCGCCGCCAAGTGGCTGGACGAAATTGAATCCGTCAATCGCACCGGCAAATCGCATTGCGTTGCGTTGTCCGGCGGACGCATCGCGCAGAAATTTTTGGGGGCAGCGGTCGAACAGGCCAAGGCACGGGCGATTTCATTCGCCCGCGTCCATTTTTTCTGGGCGGACGAGCGTTGTGTTCCGCCGGATGACAGGGAAAGCAACTTTCGGCTGGCGGACAAACTTTTGTTCGCGCCGCTGAAGATTTCCGAAAGCCAAATTCATCGCATTCGCGGCGAATTGCCGCCGGGGGCTGCAGCCGCCCAAGCTACATCGGAAATTTCCGAAATCACGCCGCGGAACAAGAGCGGCCAGCCGGTGCTGGATCTGATTTTTCTCGGCATGGGCGAGGACGGCCATGTGGCGTCGCTGTTTCCGAGCGAAATTGAAGCTGTCAATTCTGATAATGCGGTTTATCGCGCCGTGAAAAACTCGCCCAAACCGCCGCCGAATCGCGTTACACTTGGCTACGCGGCCATCGCGGCGGCGCGGCAGGTTTGGGTGCTGGTTTCCGGGGCGGGCAAGGAGGCGGCATTGCACGAATCGCTTGCTGCCAATGGTTATACACCTCTGGCACGAGTGACTAAATTTAGGACACAGACAAGAATTTTTTGCGATTTTTTGCCGATTTGAGCGCGCTAAAAAAAGTAAAAAATTTTTTGAACAATTTGCGTTTTCGCTCCGTCTATGTCATCATAAGTAGTGAGGATTTCGCTGTTCGTTTAGGGTTGGCATAGAGGTTTTGCTTGTGGCGCGGCTCGAACAGCGACCCCCAAGTTGGTCGCGCCACCCTTCTGAGCGCCCGGGTGAGGGCGTATAAACCTCGTCACTGCGGGGGCCGGACGCAAGTCCGGCCTTTCGCGTTTATACCGGCCTGATTTTATTCCCGCGCCAAAACGTGATCGCGGGCAGATTAAGATTAAAATTATGATTACGACGCGACCTCGAAATCCAACCTCGAAATCCGATTGATTGACCGGCGAAAAGGGTTTAGTCTTCCTGACGCATGAAACATCAGCTCGATTTCGAGAAACCGATCATCGAACTGCAAGCCAAGCTCGAAGAACTCCGCGAGCACCCGGAAAAACATTCGCTGGACGTCAGCTTTGAGGAGGAAATCCAGCTCATCGAAAAAAAGCTGGATGAAACCCGCCGGCAGATTTTTTCCAATCTCACCGCCTGGGAACGGGTGCAATTGGCGCGGTATCCGACACGTCCCTACACACTGGACTATTTGCGGACGACGTTCGCGGATTTTCAGGAACTGCATGGCGACCGGCTTTTCGCCGAGGACCGCGCGATGGTTGGCGGATTTGCGAAACTGGGTGAACACCGTGTCATGGTTATTGGCACGCAAAAAGGCCGCGACACCAAGGAAAACATTCTGCGCAATTTCGGCTCCGCGCATCCCGAAGGCTATCGCAAGGCGCTGCGCCTGATGCGGCTCGCCAGCAAATTCGGCCTGCCCATCATCACGCTCATTGACACCTCCGGCGCGTATCCGGGCATTGGCGCGGAGGAACGCCACATCGCCGAGGCCATTGCCGTCAATCTGCGCGAGATGACTTTGCTCGAAGTCCCAATTATCGCCGCCGTCATTGGCGAAGGCGGTTCCGGCGGCGCGCTGGGCATCGGCGTAGCCGACCGCGTTTTGATATTGGAAAATGCTTATTATTCCGTCATCCCCCCCGAAGGTTGCGCGGCGATTTTGTGGAGAGACCGCACCGCCACCGCCAAAGCCGCCGAAGCCCTGCGCATCACGGCGAAGGATCTGTTCGAACTCAAACTCGTGGACGAAATCGTGCCCGAACCGCTCGGCGGCGCGCACAACGACCCAGCCGCGACCGGTGAAACCTTGAAAACGCATTTGCTCAAACACCTCAATGAACTCCTCGCATTGCCGGTCGCCGAGCGTTTGAAAAAGCGTTACGAAAAATACCGGGCGCATGGGCATTTCCTCGAGAAAGTCCCCGCTCCGGCGGAAAAGGCCGAGCCGGCCGTAAATGGCGCCGCCACCGCCGCTGTTTCTCCAGCCGCGTAAACCAAAGTGCTTTATCCGCTCACCTTCCATCCGATTTACAAGGAACGCGTCTGGGGCGGGCGCAATCTCGAACGGCTTTTCAAAAAAAATCTGCCGCCGCGCGCGCCCGTCGGCGAATCGTGGGAAATCAGCGACCGGCCGGGCGACGTGAGCGTGGTCGCCAACGGTCCGCTCGCCGGAAAAACCCTGCGCTGGCTCATGGAGAACCACGCGACTGAAATCCTCGGCGGTGCAAAATCGGCAACCGGGAATCGTTTCCCGTTGCTCTGCAAAATTCTCGACGCGCGCGACAGGCTTTCGCTGCAAGTCCATCCGCCCGCGAACAAGGCCGCTGAACTTGGCGGCGAACCGAAGACTGAAATGTGGTTCATCGCCGATGCCGCACCCGGCGCTGAATTGTTCGTCGGCTTGAAGCGCGGCGTTACGCGCCCGGAATTTGAGGAAAAAATCCGGACCGGTGAAGTGGCTGACTGTTTCCACCGGATTTCCGTCCGGGCGGGGGACGCGATGTTTCTGCCCGGCGGCCGCGTCCACTCCATTGGCGCAGGATTGGTGATTTTTGAAATCCAGCAAAATTCGGACACGACGTATCGCGTTTTCGACTGGAACCGCGCCGGGCTGGACGGCAAGCCGCGCAAACTGCACGTCGCACAATCACTGGCTGGCATTGATTTCAGCGACTTCGAGCCGGCGCTGGTTCAAGGCAAATTTACCGGCCAGGAAATCAAAACGCAGCCGCTCGTGAAGGATCCGTTGTTCAATGCCGAAGCGGTGGAAATGAAAAACGGCGCTAGACTGGATTTGAAACCGCGCAAACTTCAAATCATCGCCATCGTGCGCGGCCGGCTTGAAGTCAGCAACAATTCGTTTGCCGCGGGCCTGTCTGCCGGACAATTTTGTCTGGTGCCTGCCTGCCTGGAAGGTGCGGGAATCTCTGCCAAAGCGGGAACGACCCTGTTGCGGATTGACCCCGGCTAAATACTATTGTAGGAGCTGGGGTAACGAGGCTCAAATTTTTGCGGTTCATTTAGAGCCTCCTAACGTCGGCTCCTACGTTTTCAATGCCACGACAGACTTTCCGGCATTGGAGATATTTGCGATTTATCAAACTATTCGTAGGATGTGTAAATCATCATGATACGGTCGTCTTTGCCGTAAACGACATCCAAAGGTACATTCCAAAGAATCTTGCACTGAATCATTCTTTCACCGTCGCCAAGTTTATAATCCCTTCCCCAAAGTGACTCAGTTGGCGAAATTTGTCGTGTTGAATACAGGTGGAGAAATTTATCGAGTTCGGCCCGGGTGTTGGGTTCAGCCTTTGACCACTTTCCCTCCAAATAGCAGGCGTAGAAATACGGTATAACAGCGTAACAAAACGATACCAGCGAAAGAAAAACCATCGCCAAAACAGAACAGGTGAATCTGCGAAGAAAACGATTCGGAATGAACTGAATGCTTGAAACGAATCCTAAAATCACAATCAATGGAAGGCTAAGAACTATGAGGATTAAACTCATAGTGATCTAGCGCACACACGATTTAGTTCCACGACAAATTTTCCGGCATTTGGGAAAGCAGCTTGTTCCGCCAGCCGCCCTTGCGTTTAATAATTTTTGACCAGAGCTGCTCCGATGGCGTGTCGAAAACCAGTTCGAGTGACGCGGGAAAAATCAACCACGCTTTGCGTTTTATTTCATCCTCAAGCTGTCCGGACGACCAGCCGGCATATCCGGCGAAGAGCTTGACCTTTTTCTGTGCCGAAAAGGATTCGCCGACTTCCACCAAATCATCGAGCGAATGGCCGAGCGCCAGGTTCGGCAGCACGTCGGCGTCAGGAATGAAATTGTCCGTGTGCAAAAAACTCAACGCCGTGGGCTGGACCGGGCCGCCGAGATACAGCGGCGATTCCCTGAGCATGTCGGGCAAATCGGCGACGATCATCTCGCCGACCTTTTTGCCGAGCGAGCGGTTGAGCACAAGACCGAACGCGCCCTCGGCGTCGTGCTGGCAAATCAACACGACGGTGCGCTGAAAAAAGGAGCCACTCAGTTGCCCGCTGTCCAGCAGCAACTGGCCTTTGAGGAATTTCCCCGGCGCGTTCACCAGCTTAATTTGCACCACCTTCGCCCGGCTGGCAAAAAGAAAACCGCCAAGGCCACGGACACAAGGAAAAACCGGTCGTTTTCACTATTTTCAGCATCACCAGAGACGTCCACGCCGAAGAGTGCAGTAAACCCCTGCCCCGCCATTCCGACGCCGGGAATTTCAATTCGGCGGCAGGGAAAGTTCCTGTTCCTTTCCGGAATCAATGTTCTGAATACGAACCGACCTTTCCCGGATCTCCAGGCAACGAACCATCACGTTTGTGTTCCCCAACTGCACCCGTTCGAAATCATTGGCGAGAAAGGAACGGCCATTGATGATGGCCACGGGCCGGTTCCCCCACAAAATCCCTTCGAGTTTGATGGTGGCCGGGGCAGGCGCGGGTTGGGGCGCTGGCTTCATACCGTTCAAAACGGCCGGGCGGTCGGCAACCGACTTTGCCGAAGGCATCCTGACATCCCGGAGTTCATCCACGTGCCCTGCTTCCAATTTCGGGGCTACGCCGTATTTCATCCAATCGAGGACTTCATCGAACCCATAACGCTGTTCGGCTTCGATGAACAGATCAATCTGGCCGCGCGTGTAATGATTCTGCAGGACTCTTTTCTTTTCCAGTTCTTCGTTTTGGGAGTCCATCAACAAATAACCGACCATTTCGCAGAAACCCTCCTCGGCGTCGCGTGCCAGCCGCGCGTGACGCCCTTTGGGCACATTTTCGCCCACCCAGGCATGGGAGTATTCGTGGGCACAAGTCTCCTTCAACTGGGCCAGAGGCATCCCGGTCAACAGGCTCATTTTGTATCTGGTCTTGTTGTTGTCCGTTTGGGGACGGATGCAGCCCAGCAGGTCGGGACTCTCAAAAGTGTTGCCTTCCGTATTAAACATGGAATCCACATCAATGCGATCGATGACCGTGACATCCACATTCGTCGGGAACGACGTGAAACGGGAAAACAGCCTGTCGAGGTCATCCTTGACCTGACCGCAAATCTGTTCGATATCGTCAGCCTTCAACACCGCCGTCCTGGCGTCGCGGGCGCAAAGGTAGCGGCCGTCCGACAACTCGACGTAGTTGTACTTGACGGGCAAACCGCAGATGGCACACCGGGGCAATTTTATGCAATCAGAACAGACAAGCACTCTTTCACCGGTGACCTTGTCCGTCATGATGTAAATCGTGCCTTGAATTTCTTTGCCGCAGATGGCGCAGATATTATCCGCCTGCGCCACCGAGGGCGTGCCGAAACAAAAACACGCCATCAAAAAGATGATCCAAAGATATCTCGCGCGTTGTTGCATGGTTTGACCTTTTTCCGAAAATCCACGGACGGCGACAACCAGCCCGTGTCACGTCACCGAATGCAACCAGCACCTCCCGCGCCAGAATCAACCCAGGGATTTAACCTTTTTTACAATGGCCGCGGCGTCAATGCCGAAGTGCGCGAGTAACTCCTCGGCTTTGCCGGAACGCGGCAACGCCATCACCGCGAGTTTGTGGACTTTGACGCCGGCGGAGCTGAGTTCGCCCGCCACCGCGTCGCCCAAACCGCCCTCGGCGTAATGGTCTTCAACGGTGATCACGGTACTGTTTGTCTTCTGCGCCGCGGCGCGAATCACGTCCCTGCCCAGCGGTTTGATGCTGTACGCGTCAATCACCGTGACCCCGATGCCTTCGTTCTTGAGCGCATCGGCGGCCTTGAGCGCTTCAAACAAGGTGACGCCGGCGGCAACAACGGTGACTTTGTCGCCCGCGTTCTGGCGCAGCACCTTGGCACCGCCAATCGGAAATAATTCGTCGTTTTTGTAAATCACCGGCGTTTTGGGCCGTGACGTGCGCAAATAACAAATGCCCCTGGCCAACGCCATTTGTTCGATGAGTTTTTCCGCGCTGACCGCATCGCAAGGATACAACACCGTGCTGCCGACAATCGCGCGCATCATCGCCAGGTCTTCCAGACCCATCTGCGACGGGCCGTCCTCGCCGATGCTCACACCAACATGCGAGCCGGCGATCTTCAGATTCGCCCGCGAAATGCCCGCAACGCGGATTTGATCGTAAGTGCGCGTGAAGAAACACGCAAACGTGGACGCGAACGGCACCTTACCGCGCGTGCCGAAGCCGACGGCAACGCCAACCATGTTTTGCTCGGCAATGAAGCACTCGATGAATCGCGCGGGTAATTTCTTCATGAATTTTTCCGCGTAAGTGGAATTCTTCGTGTCGCAGTCCATCGCGACGATGCGTTGGTCCGCCTCGCCAATGCGCGCGATCGCATTGCCATAAGCCTCGCGCGTGGCAACCGAATCGCCGGGCTTGTAGCTGAGCGGCGGGTAGCCGGCGGGCGCGGCGTTGTTTGGAGCGGGCAATTGATTCGGCGCGGGAATGGCCACGCCGGCGGCCGGCTTTGCAACCGGCTGGAGTTCGGCGATGGCCTTGGCGGCTTCTTCCTTGTTCAACGGTTTGCCGTGCCAGCCATCCCGGTCCTGCAAAAATGAAACACCCGCCCCCTTGTAAGTTTTGGCGATGATGGCCAGCGGCTGGTCGTTCAAGCCGACGCCACTGAGCACTTCCAGAATTTCCTCGATGTCGTGGCCGTCAATGTCTTCGACGCGCCAGCCGAACGCTTCAAATCGTTTGCGGTAAACACCGATGTCATGGCCGAACGGGGTGGCCTGGCTTTGGCCGAGGCGGTTTGCGTCCACGATGGCAATCAAATTGTTGAGTTTGTAAATGCCGGCGAGCGACGCGGCTTCCCACACGGAGCCTTCGGCGAGTTCGCCGTCGCCGAGCAGGACGTAGGTGTTGTAATCCAGCTTGTCGAGATGCGCGGCCAGCGCCATGCCGGCCCCGACGCTCAAGCCCTGGCCGAGCGAGCCGGTGGCCACGTCCACGAACGGCATGCGCGGCGTCGGATGTCCTTCCAGGTCGCTGCCGAATTTGCGGAGCTTCAACAGATCGCTCGCAGGAAACAAACCGGTTTCCGCCCACGCGGCGTAGAGCACCGGCGCGGCGTGCCCCTTGGAAAGAATGAAACGGTCGTTGTTGTAATAATGCGGATTTTTCGCGTCGTAACGCATGTGCCCGAAAAACAACGCCGCCATCACGTCTGCCGCCGACAGGCACGAAGTCGGATGGCCGCTGCCCGCGGCGGTGGTGGAGGTAATCGAATGAATGCGCAACTGGTTCGCGATGCCCTTTAACAATTCAATGTTTGTATCAATCATGGAGCGGAGAAATTATGTGAGAAGGCAACCAAAGCCAAGAATGAAAATCACCGGGTAGTAGGTCAGTTTGATTTTTCTGTCGGTAGAGCCGCGCTGTTGCGCAGCCTCAGATGATCAGGAAGCCGTCCCTGCCAGTTAAACTGACCCACCACCAATCACCGTGATGTTTGCGTTACTTGGGATTGTTCAGTTTCACCGAAGGTGCTACGCAATGAGCGGAATGCTGGTCGCCTTATTCCGGAAGAAACTGCGGGCGGGGCGATGGCACACGGACGGCCGATTGCCGACCCATCAATGCTCGTGTCAGGCCCGGAGTCTGAACGTGGGCACATGGTGCATATTCTGGCCCTGGCCGCAGAGTCGGAGCAACCGGGTCTCCATTGGTTCAACCAGCAGCTCCTGCATTGTGTTCAGAAGTTCGGTCACCTCGAGCGGTTTTTCCATCAGCGCGCCGACACCCGCTGCCACGGCCATGTCGTGTTGGTTGGCCTGCCCGGTAATAATGATGATCGGGAGCACGGGAGCTTCGTTGGTAATGCGCTCGAAGGCGTCCCATCCGTTCTTGACCGGCAGGCCGATGTCCAGCAGCAGCAAATCAACGTGCCCGCCTTCGAATTGTGCCACCGCTTCCGGGCCGTCTCCTGCCAAGGCGACTTCGTAGCCCACATCTTCCAGAACCTTGCGCAAGGATTCACGCACGCTGGCGTCATCATCCACCACCAGGACTTTTTCTTTCATAGGATGCGGGTCTGTTGAGATCAACCCGCGAACGGTCACAATGCCGTTTGCGGACGCATGCCCGTGGCAGGTAGAATCTTTCCACGGGTCGCCGGTTTGGCGGTCATAATCCAAGCGTCACTTCCGCCTTCGCTCCCGTCGCAACCTTTCTGGCAAATTTCCAAGGCTTCTTTGCAGACCAGCCAGTCTTCCAGGGAAGCCGGCAAACCGGTGTTGATGTGGCGCGCAGGACTGCGGGCAGAAATTCGCCCTGCCACGATTGGCTCCGATGAAACTCGCGGAGAATTCGGGCCGTCACCGTTGACACGACCGGTTTTCTTCACCTTGGTTCGAGGCATAGGGAAAAATACCGACTCGTATGAACCGAGAACAGTTTGCGTTTTCATCAGTTTGAAATTTGAGGTTATTATCGGTTTGGTCTATACTTGGCTCTGCTCTTGCAAAAAGGGACTAGCGGTTGCTGTGCCAGCAGGGTCATGAGGCGATTTTCCTGCAAAAGCCAATGAATTGACGCTGGCGCCCGCACGCGAATGAAACAGATGGATGCTCCATTTCAAGCCACAGGTGCTCTGCCAAGAGCCAACTCGGGCCGCCCGGCGGTCAAGCTGCGGCTGGCCGGGCTGGTGCTGACCGTATTGCTTGGCTCAATCCTGGTTGTCTGGGTGAGCCGCACAACTTGGGAACGGGTGGCCCGATTGCAACACGAATTCGCCGGGTTGAAGCCGGAGAGTTTTTATCTGGGCGTTCGCATGAAGAGTGACATCCAGCGATTGAACGACACATTGCTCCGCTACCGTCTGCGTGGTGAAGCCGCCGACTACGACCTGTTCCTCGGCAACGTGCGGGAACTGACCCAATGGTTCGAGATAAGCCGGACCAACGCCGTCACGCCCATGGAACGCCAGTTTTTTGAGCAGATGGGAGGTGCTTACTACGATTATCTGAACATGAGCACGAATTTGCTGGTTGCCAGCAACGGAATGCTCCAAACAAAAGTCGGCGCGTTTCCAACCAGCTACGAAAAAGTGCAACAGCAGTCCCAGCATCTGCTGGATTTGTGTGATGCGTTCATTTACGGCCAGAAACTGGCTTTCAACGACTTTCTTGCAGAGTCGAACAACACGTTGACCACCTTCCAGTGGCTGCTCAAACTTTCCGTGGCGCTGCTGCTGGCACTCATAGCCGCACTGGCCGTATTGGTTTATCGTGGCATGATTGCGCCGCTGCGCTTTAAATTGACCGAAAGCCAAGCCATCATCGCGCGGCAGGAAAAGCTCGCCTCGCTGGGCGTGCTGGCGGCGGGTGTTGCTCATGAAATCCGCAATCCGCTCACGGCAATTAAATTCCGCCTCTACAGTTTGAGAAAGTCGTTGCCCGACGCGGACAACGAAGACGCCGTTGTCATTGCCAATGAGATCAGCCGCTTGGAGCGAATCGTCAAGGATTTCCTTCAGTTTGCGCGCCCTTCCGAGCCGGAATTGGTTGCCGTCCCGCCGCAACGGATCCTGCAGGAAGTCCATGACCTGCTGAGGCCGCAAATGGAAAAGGCCGCGATCGAGTTGAAGCTGGAGCCGTCCGAAGCTGCCTGGGTGCGCGCGGACACCCAACAAATCAAAGAGGTCTTGATCAACCTGATTCAGAACTCGGCGGACAGTATCGGGCGCAAAGGAGCAATCACATTGCGCGTCCACGACGAAGCCGATTCCGTGGTTTTGGAAGTTGCCGACACTGGAAAAGGGATTCCCGACGAGGTGCAAAAGCGCCTGTTTGACCCCTTCTTCAGCACCAAGGAAGGTGGAACGGGACTTGGCCTTCCCATCGCGGCACGAATCGTCGAGAAACACGGAGGCGAACTCCGTTACCAAACCCAACTCAATCGTGGCACCACTTTTGCCATCGTCCTGCCGCACGTTGATGAACATGAACCCAAAAATTCTGCTGATTGAAGATGACGCCAGCACGGCCGCTTCCTTGAAAAAGGTGCTGTGCGCTGAGGGCTATGAAGTGGAAACCGCCGGTCGCGGTGATGCCGGCTTGGAACTGGCGCGTCAAAACGAGTACAGCGTCGTTATCTCGGACCTGCGCCTGCCCGGCTTAGGCGGGCTGGAACTGGTCGCCCAGCTCCACGCCGCAAAGCCGAAGCAACCGATCATCCTGATGACCGCGCATGGCACAACCGAGACGGCCATCGAAGCCACCAAGCTGGGAGCGTGCGATTATCTGCTCAAACCGTTTGAAGCGGATGAACTGCTTGATTTGGTCGCTTCCGCCGTCGCCAGCAGCCGGCTCATGTCCGAACCGGTGGAGATGGGAGAGGCCCGGACGGACCAATCGGCAATCATTGGCAAAAGCCGGGCCATGCAGGCCATCTACAAGGAAATCGGACGGGTCGCGGCCACACCCACCACGGTCCTGATTCGCGGCGCGACCGGGACCGGCAAGGAACTGATTGCCCGCGCGATTTATCAGCACAGCCTGCGCGCGGACAAACCGTTCATCGCCGTCAACTGTGCCGCCATCCCGGATGCGTTGCTGGAAAGCGAATTGTTCGGCCACGAACGCGGCGCGTTCACCGGCGCACAGGCCCGGCGCATAGGCCGTTTCGAGCAGGCACACGGCGGAACCATTTTTCTTGATGAGATTGGTGATTTAAACGCGAACACCCAAGGCAAGCTGTTGCGTGTGCTCCAGGAACGTTGCATCCAACGGCTTGGCAGCGAAGCCAGTATTCCCGTGGATGTAAGGGTGCTGGCCGCGACCCATCGGGATCTGGAGACCGCCATCAAGGAAAGGGAATTTCGAGAAGACTTGTTCTATCGCCTGAGTGTCGTCACCATCGCGCTGCCGCCGTTGAGCGAGCGCGCGGAAGACATTCCACAACTGGCGAAATACTTTATTCATCGCTATGGAAAAGAGCTCGGCCTCGACTCTTCCTCCGTCCAGCCTGAAGCCATTTCGTTTCTGCAAAACCAGCCGTGGCCGGGCAACGTGCGCGAACTGGAAAATGTCATCCGCCAGGCGTTGTTGTCAGCGCGGCCATTTGGCATCAGCCTGGAGCACGTGCAGCAGGTGCTGGCCAAAACCCGAAAACCCGTGGCGGCCTCCCAACAAACCCACGCTGCTTACATTGCTGAACTGCTCAACCGTGCGCAAAGCGGCGACGTTCACAATGCCTACTCACGCCTGATCGCGGATCTGGAGCCGGAATTGTTCAAGCAGGCCATTCAACTGGCGCAAGGCAATCAATCCAAAGCCGCCCGCTGGCTGGGCATCGGCCGGATGAGACTGCGGGAAAAGCTCATTCAGTTTGGATTGTCTTTCGGGCGTGAGGAGCAAAATAAATAGTTTCGCGCACGCGTGCTGGTGGCCAATTGAATTGGCCGGGAAACGACCTCATCCGGCATGGAAAGCACGCGGGCGTGAAAGCCAACGACTCGCCATGTTAGTGTGTTTTTCCGCATACGCCAACTTAATGCCGCTGTGAGCGGCACAACGCCTATTGCGACAGCACGTGACCGGAAACCGAGCAGGCCGGTGGCAAGCCAACGGCATTAATCGTGTAAGTGCCGCCGCTGGGACACACCGGTAAAACTCCGCCTTTCAAATAGGGCAGCAAATCCAGCGCCGTCGGAACGGCTTCATCGGTTTTGTTGTTTACCAGCGCCCACTGCTGCTTGGCCGCGTTGATCTGCCGGAGGTTGTTGATGCAGGCGTTCCGCTGCGCGGCTTCGGTTTGGGCCTGTTGTTGTGCCGCCAACATGGCGGCACGCTGCGCTTGTTGCGCGGCGACTGCGTCCGCCTGCCATGCCTGCAACGCATCCTGCTGCTGTTGCGCGACGAGGTGTACGCTCTTCAACTGCTGGGCCAACTGCTGATTCGTTTCGGTCAACTCGCGGACCTGGTTGCGCAGACGGAGCAAATCCTGGTTTTCACTGCGGAGGCGGGCAATTTCGGAATTTTGCGACTCAACGCTGGAATTTTTGCTTTTATCCAATTCCGCTTGCAACTGTTCGATCTGTAGTTTGGCGTCACGCGCGTCGGCCTGGGCCGCGCTTTTTTGCTGGTTGGCTGAAAAGAGGAGAAGTTCGCTGATTATCAGCGCCACGATGCACAACCAGAGAACCCAGCGTTTAAGTATCATGGTCAAGCTTCTTTTCGCGCTTTCGGCCGCCGCCGTCAAATCAGAAATGGTACGCGAGGCGGGGGTCGAACCCACAACCTTCGGCTCCGGAGGCCGACGCTCTATCCAATTGAGCTACTCGCGCAAGGCAAACCCACAATACGCACCCGCCTGCTTTTGCTCAAATGGAATCTGCACCGCCGGCCGCTGATTTTGCGCGGGAAAGCAAAAAGGGACGGCGCAAGGCCGTCCCGGTGTCAATGCATGTCACCCCACAGATTATTATTGCGGTGGATTCGCAGGCGGAGGAGTGGGTGCATTCGTGCTCCCGGCATTTGGGCCACCCGGAGGCGGACCCATTCGGCGCCCGCGCATGCCCAGTTGGGGCATTTTCTGCCACTTTTCAAATTGCTCCGGCGTGAGCAAGGATTTCATTTGCGCTTCTGTCTCGTCCTGGATGGCTTTTACTTTGGCTGCGCGGTCTTCCGGAGACAGGCTGGCAAAGCCGGGGTCCTGTCGCAGGTCGCGCATTTTCTGCATCCGGGACTCCATGATGGACCTGAATTTCGGCTTCTGGTCATCGGTCAGGTTGAGTTGCTGGGCAATCATGTCGAGATTCGGCCGGCCCCTCATGCCCGGGCCGCCGGGCGGCGGTCCGCCTGCCGGTGGAGGCGGTGGCGGAGAATTGGTGGCGTCCTGTGCATGGAGCGCAAAGTTCCACGCCAGCAGATTGCCGGCAACCAGTGCGGTGATGATCAATGGTTTCGTGATTTTCATAAATTTGCTTCGGTCATTGTTTTCAAACTCCACCGCTCCAAAGTGGAACGGCGGCATGTTCCATCAGACGCGCAGGGTGCCGAAAGGTTACAACCCGCGCAACACTTTCGCGGCCGCGGTGACCGTTTTTTTAATATCCGTCAACATGTGCGCGGTGGAAATGAAACCGGCCTCGAATTGCGACGGTGCGAGATAAATACCTTCGTCCAGCATTCCGTGGAAATACTTTTTGAACCGGTCGCGGTCACTTTTCATCGCATCGGCCAAGCTCCAGACTGGTCCACTTGTGAAATACACGCAAAACATTGAGCTGCAACGGTTAAACGTAACGGCCACGCCGGCAGACTTTGCGGCGTCCTTCATGCCGGTTTCAAGTTGCGCGCCGAGTTTTTCGAGCTGGTCATAAACGTTCGCTTCGGAGGGCGGAGTTCCACGACGCCCTGACTTGGTTTCGAACTTCTTTTTAGCGGCTCGCGGAGTTCGTCCCTCCGACAACTCTTTGAGGGCCGCGATGCCCGCCGCCATTGCAACCGGATTGCCGCTCAACGTCCCGGCCTGATAAACCGGTCCCAGCGGCGCGAGCAAATCCATGATGTCGGCGCGTCCGCCGAACGCGCCCACCGGCAAGCCGCCGCCGATGACTTTGCCGAACGTGGACAAATCCGGCGTGATGCCGAAACGTTCCTGCGCGCCGCCGCGTGCCACACGGAAACCCGTCATCACTTCGTCGAAAATCAGCAACGCGCCGCTGGCCCTTGCGATTTCTCGGAGAAATTCCAGATAGCCCGGCTTTGGCAAATAAACTCCGGCGTTGCCCGGAACAGGCTCAACGATGATTCCGGCGATTTGATTTTTGTTCGCGTTAAACGCGGCCTTCACCGCGTCAACATCGTTGAACGGCAAAACGATGGTGTGTTGCGTGAATGCCGCGGGCACACCGGCACTGTCAGGATTGCCAAACGTGAGCGCGCCGGAGCCGGCCTTCACGAGCAACGAATCCGCATGGCCGTGGTAGCAGCCGTCGAATTTGATGATTTTGTCGCGCTGGGTGAATCCGCGCGCAAGCCGAATCGCGCTCATGCACGCTTCCGTTCCCGAATTGCACATGCGGACTTTCTGCACGCTCGGCACGAGCGAACAAATCATCTTCGCCATCGTGACTTCGTAAGGATTCGGGATGCCGAAGCTTGTGCCTTTTTCAGCGGCGGCCTTGACGGCGGAAATGATTTTCGGATGGGCGTGGCCGAGAATCGCCGGCCCCCAGGTGCAGACGTAATCAATGAATTCGTTGCCGTCCACGTCCCAGACGCGCGCGCCCTTGGCCCGGTTGACGAAAAATGGCCAGCCGCCGACGGCGCGGAAGGCGCGCACGGGCGAATTCACACCGCCGGGAATGTATTTCAGCGCCTCGGCGAACAACGCTTCGGATTCGGCCCATGAATTCATTGCCGTGGTGGGAAAAACGTTTCCTGCAACGAACCCTTCTCGGTGCGGATGACCATGCCGACGCTGATGTTGTGCCGCGTGAACCAGCCGTCGCTGGTTTCGAGAACGTATAAGATGTTGTCGTTGGTGGCCACGACAGGAATGTTGTCGTTTTTTTCCAGATGATGAATCTCCTCGATGGCGCCGTCGGGACCGATGTAGGCGGCGGACAGCGACACGGGACAATTGGTCATCCAAAATCCGTTCGGCGCGCGCAGCGCCTCTGGAAGCACAAACAGCATGGCGCTTTCATCGGTGACGTTGGTGCGGAACATCATGCCGGTCTGCTGCTCGCGCGGGGTGAGCGCCTGCTCGGCGTCCAGCGTTTCCGCGCCGAGATAAATTTTCATCGTCGGCAGTTTCGGCTGTGCCTGTTTTGGCAGCAAATTGTCAATGGTCGGCGGTTTGGCGGCGGCTTCGCCGGATTTTTTGCAGCCGGTCAATAATGCCGCGGTTAAAAACAACGCAATGAATCCTGTCAGTTTCACGCGGCAAGGGTGCGAAATGCGGCGGCGATTTTCAATCAAACGTTGAACGGCAAACGCGTTGTTCCATGCCCCGAGCCAACGCCGTGACCGGCGAAACGGATTCCCCGGCGTTTCAACATTCAAGCTGGTTGTGTTGACAAAGCATGAGCTGGCGCAGGAACGGCATCAGCCGGAGCAAGAGCGCGCTCTTGCTTGCTTCCCGAAGAGGCGTCCAGGCATTTCCGGACTGTCTGGGCCAATTGCAGCGGCAGATAGGGTTTGGCAATAAAAGTGGTGTCGCTTGCACCGGAATCTTTTCCCATCAATTCGGAACTGTACCCGCTGGTGTAGAGCACTTTGAGTCCGGGCTTTTGTTTTTTTAATTCCGACGCCAAGTCGTTACCCGTCATGCCACCGGGCATGATCATATCGGTCAGGAGCAAATCAACCTGGCCATTGTGCTCGTTCCAAATCCGCAGGGCTTCAGCACCGGACGAAGCGGCCAAAACGCGGTAATGGTAGCCTTGAAGAACGTTCCGCACCAATTCCAGCAGGCCGGTTTCATCCTCGACGACGAGAATGGTTTCTTCACGTCCCTGAACCGGCTTGGGTTCAACGCTTGGCGCGACGGGTGTATTGCGGATTTCGCTGGCCACCGGCAGAAAAACCTTGAAGGTGCTGCCGGCACCAATCTCGCTTTGGACTTCAATCCAACCCTGATGTTGTTTGACCATGCCGTAAATGGTGGCCAGACCAAGCCCCGTCCCCTTGCCCACCTCCTTGGTCGTAAAAAACGGCTCGAAAAGCCGTTGCAATACTTTGTAGTCCATGCCACAGCCGGTGTCCGTAACGGTCAAACAAACGAACCAGCCCGGCTGGGCTTCGGGATGCTGCCGCACGTGGGCGACCCCGATTTCAACGGCGGAAGTCGCAATGAGAAGCTTGCCGCCTTTGGGCATGGCGTCGCGCGCGTTGACCGCCAGATTCATGACAATCTGTTCGATCATGCCGGTGTCCGCTTCGATGTGCGGCAGTTTGGGCTGGTAGCGGGTCTCCAGCACGATGTCTTCGCCGAGCATTTGCGGGAGCATGTTTTCCAAGTTCTGCAGCACTGTGTTCAAATCGAGAATTTTCGAGCGGAAAATTTGCTTGCGACTGAATGTGAGCAACTGTCGGACGAAGCTGGCCGCACGTTCCGACGCTGCGGAAATCTGCTTCAATGATCTGACCGAGTCCGAGTCTGGCGGCGTGATGTTGAGCAACAGTCCCGCGTGCCCCTGGATAACGGTCAAAATGTTGTTGATGTCATGCGCCACGCCGGCGGCCAGCTGGCCCACCGACTCCATTTTTTGCGACTGCCGCAATTGGGCTTCCAGCGTCAGACGTTCGGTGATGTCTTCGACCGTGACGACCATGCCGTCAATCTTGCCGGCGGCATCAAAAAGCGGTTTAGCGTTGGTCGAAAGCAAAGTGTGACGGCCATTGGGGCGATTTATCGTATAGCGGACGTCCTGCGCCACCTGGCCGGAATCGAGGACTTGTTTCAAAAGCGAGGGTTGTTCAACCAATGGATTGCCTTCCAAATCGGTCGTGCGCCAATCCAGAACACTGCACGTTTTTTGCGCGATGGCGTCCTTGGTCAGGCCAAGCACTTCCTCCGCCCGATGGTTGGCAAAAGTGATTTTCCCCGCCCGGTCGGTGACAACGATGCCGACAGGGCTCGTTTCCATAATGCGGCTGATGAGGTCGCGGTCACGGCGGAGACGTTCCTTGGCGTGTTGACCTTCGATGGCATAGCGGATGGCGCGTTCCAGTTTGTCGGCGTCCAACTGGCCTTTGATCAGGTAGTCGGCGGCTCCGGCCTTCGTGGCTTCGAGATCAATCTCGTGATCACCCTGGCCTGTAAGAAGAACCATCGGTGGCCGGCCACTTAACGACTGCGATTCGCGTAACAACTCAAGTCCGGTCCGTTCACCCAGGCGATAATCCAACAGACAGATGTCGTGCTCACGACGCTGGAGCGCCGCCAAAGCGGCATCATAATTGTCAATCCAGTCCAGCCGATGGTTCCCGATTTGAGAAACAAGATCGCGCGTGATGATATAATCATCCTCATCATCATCCACCAGCAGGACTCTGACGGCAGTGTCGGACATAAACTGGATTACACTCCGTCTTGCGGAAGTTTGACGACTTCGAACCAGTACTGGCCGAGGACCTTGACCAATTCCACCAGCGATTTGAACGTCACAGGCTTGGTGACGTAGGAATTTACCCCCAGATCGTAGCTGCGCAGAATATCCTCTTCGGCCTTTGAGGTGGTGAGGACGACGATGGGAATCCGGCGCAGCATGGGGTCTGACTTGATTTCTTTGAGCGCCTCGCGCCCGTCTTTGCGTGGCATGTTCAAGTCGAGCAGTATCAGGCCCGGCAATGGCTCGCCGTTCAAATCGCGGTAGCGGCCGCGCCGGTGCAGGTAGTCCATCAATTCCTCGCCGTCCTCCACGCAATGGAGTTCATTGACCAGGCGGTTCTCCCCAAAAGCATCGCGTGTTAACTGCCGATCATCCGGGTCATCGTCTGCCAAAAGAATTGTAATCATTTTCCCTTCCTTTTTCATGGTTTCCTCATTCGTTTAGTACACCGTTGTTCGTTTCTTTCGTTTCTTTCGTTTCTTTGGGATGGGTCACCGGCAATGTCACGATAAACGTGGCTCCCGAACCCGGCTTGCTCCTGGCGGTGATGTCACCGTGGTGAAACACCGCAATTTTCCGGGCTATTGCCAGCCCCATGCCCGTGCCTTCGTATTCGTTCCGGCTGTGCAACCGCTGAAACACGTTGAAGATCCGGTCGAGATATTTTTCGTCGAACCCAATGCCGTTGTCGCTGACCGTCAGGCGGCAAAGTTTTTCCTCCGGCGCGTCAGGACCAGCCTGCGGCCGAGGCCCGGAGATAATTTGCGCCGCGACTTTCACCACGGGCGGCGCCTCAGGGCGGCGGAATTTGAGGGCGTTGCCAATCAAGTTTTGCAACAACTGACGCATCTGAAGCGCTTCCGCCTCGATAACCGGAAGGGTTCCCGCTTCCACGCGCCCTTTGACCAGTTCGATCCGCCCCTCTAAATCGCTCAAGACATCACGGGCCACCTCCGCCAAATCCACCGGCTCGAACGGTTTTGCCTTGGTCGTGACGCGTGAAAAAGTCAGCAGCTCGTTGATCAGGTTTTGCATGCGCGCGGCCGCCTTCTGCATCCGCTCCAAATAATCGCGCGATTCGGCCTCCAGGGTTTCACAGGTCTTCTCCTTGAGCCGTTCACCAAAGACCACGATTTTGCGCAACGGTTCCTGCAAATCATGCGAGGCCACGTAGGCAAAATCCTGCAACTCGCGATTGCTGCGTTCAAGCTGGGCCATGAACTGGCGCAGTTTCTCCTCGCTCTTGCGCAAGGCTTCTTGCGCCACTTTCATCTCGTGGATATCACGCGTAACTCCCACCGTCCCCAAAACGTTTCCATTGTTGTCGCGCCAGAGCACCTTGCTGGTGACAGACCAGCGTTTCTGATCTGATTTGTCACCGGGGCTGACCTTGTATTGTTCCTGATTAATGACCGCCTTGCCGGATTTTATGATATTCTGTTCATCATTGTAAAACTGCTCGGCCAGTTCCCGCGGGAAATAGTCAAAGTCACTCTTGCCCTTCATTTCCTCCGGCGACTTTTCGCCGAGGTTTCCTGCATGAGCCAGATTGTTCAACACAAACCGCCCCTCCTTGTCTTTGGCATAGATGAAGTCCGGCAAATTGTCAATCAATGTGCGCAACAGGAGGCGCTCCCGGGCCAGCGTCTCTTCCGTCTCTTTGATCGCCGTCACGTCACTGGAGATGCCGAAGGTGCCGATGATGTTTCCGTCCTTGTCGCGCCAGGGCATCTTCGCCGAGAGCCACCAAATGGCCTTGCCATCGGGGAGGGCGGCTTTCTGGATTTTGCCCATGATGGGCTTACCCGTGTGCATAATCTCCTGCTCGTCTTCATACGCGGCACGCGCGTGCGCCTCCGGGTAAGTGTCGAAATCGGTTTTACCGATCAGCCATTCGCCGAAAGCCTCAACGCCCGCCAAGTGGGCCGGCCATTCGTCCGGACCGGCGGTCGGGTGGAGCGCGCGATAGCTCTCACGGGCGGTTTCCAGCGTCGCCTCCACTTTCGATTTGCTCGCCCGCACAAGGCGTGACTTCTGATCTTTGAAATAGATGTTGTCCGGAATATTTTCCAGCAGTGCCCGGAACAGTTCCCGTTCGTACTCCAGCCTGGCTTCCACCTGCTTGTATTCAGTGATGTCCCGGCCAATTCCCACCAGCCCGATGATTTTCCCGTTCGGATCGCGCAGCGGCAGCTTGCTGGTCAACAGCCAGCGCTCCTGGCCTGTTTCGTCTATGAAGTATTCCTGCCGGTTTAGTACTGGCTGGCCCTGAATCACCTTCTGATCGTCGGCCCAGAATTTTTCGGCAATGTCCGGCGGAAATAGATTGAAATCACTCTTCCCAATGGCCTCGGCCTCGGTTTTGCAGCGGAGGTTTTTCAGGTTGGCTGGATTAACCAGCGTCTTCCGGCCGGAGGTGTCCTTGGTGTAGATGGCATCCGGCAGGTTGTCAATGAGCGTGCGCAGGAGGAGGCGTTCCTGGGCCAGCGATTCCTCCGTGTGTTTCTGGTCCGTGATGTCCCGGTTGATGCCCGCGATGCCGACCACCTTGCCTGTCTCGTCCCGAAGCGGCACCTTGGTCACCGACGCCCAAGTGACTTCGCCGCCGAGCCGGGTCTGCGTCTCGATCTTGTTAATCAAAGGCTGGCCCGTCTGGATGATCTTTTGCTCGTCCTGGAAAAACTCCTGGGCTTTTTCCGGCGGGAAGAAATCAAAGTCCGTCTTGCCGACAGCCTGTTCCGGATCCGCCACGCCAATGCGCTTGGCGAGCGTCCGGCTGAGCTTGAGAAACCGCGATTGGGTGTCTTTGAAATAAATCCGGTCGGGAACGTTGTCCAGCATCGCCTGCAACAGCCGCTGAGCGCCGGCCAGCGCTTCTTCCGCCCGCTTCCGCTCGGCGATTTGTTGTTGCATCGCTGCGTTCCTCTCGGAAAGTTCGGCGGTGCGTTCGGTGACCCGCTGTTCCAGTTCGTCACGCGATTGGCGCAACGCCTCCTCGGCCAGTTTCAGTTTGGTAATATCCCGCGCAATGCCGATCAACCCCGTAACATTGCCCTCATCGTCCTTCAACGGAATTTTTGTGGTTAGGGACCAGCGCATTTCCCCCGTTCCTTTGTGCTGGGTGGGTTCCTCTTTGTTCATCGGCTGGCCTGAGCGCATCAGCGATTGTTCGTCGGCAAGATACTGCTCGGCCAGCTCCGGCCCGACAAAATCCGCGTCGCTCTTTCCCAACACCTTGTCCGGATGGCCGGCCCCCAGTTGCTGGGCGCAGGCCATGTTGGTGACGACAAACCGGCTCTGCGCGTCTTTGATAAAGACAAGGTCCGGCAGGTTGTCAATGAGCGTGCGCAAGAGGCGGCGTTCCCGGTTCAGCGATTCCTCCGTCTGTTTAAGCTCCGTGATGTCCTGGCTGATGCCCACCAGACCGATGACTTTTCCCCCATCATCCCGTAGCGGCACTTTGGTGACGGACGCCCAGGTGATTTTGCCGTCGGGCATCGTCACCTTCTCGATTTTACCAAGCAAGGGCTGTCCGGCCTCGAAGATTTTTTGCTCGTCCCGACGGAACTCCTCGGCCTTTTCCCGGGGATAAAAATCAAAGTCCGTTTTGCCAATGACCTGTTCCCAAGTTTCCACGCCCAGGCGCCGGGCGACCGCCCGATTGCACTGAACAAACCGGGATTCGGTGTCCTTGAAATAAACCCGGTCGGGGATGTTGTCCAGCACCGCCCGCAACTGGCTATTAGTGCGGGCCTGCGATTCCTTCATCTGTACTTGATCCGTGATGTCCCGGTTGATGCCCGCGATTCCGAACACCTTGCCCGCCTTGTCCCGCAGCGGCACCTTGGTGGTGGACGTCCAGGCGATTTCGCCATTGGGCAGGATCTGCCGCTCGGTCTTGTTGATCAACGCCTCGCCCGTCCGGATAATCCGTTGCTCATCCTGGTAAAATTCCTCGGCCTTTTCCGTTAGATTGAAATCAAAGTCCGTCTTGCCAATGGCTTCTTCGGGATCTTTCACGCCCAGGCGCTTGGCGAGCGCATCACTGAGCTTCAAAAACCGGGATTGGGTGTCCTTGAAATAAATCCGGTCGGGGACGTTGTCCAGGATGGCCTGCAACAACAGGTGGGCATCGGCCATTGATTCCTCCGTCCGTTTCAGCCCCGTGATGTCCCGGCCGATACCCACCAGCCCGACGATCTTTCCGTTCGGATCGCGCAGCGGCAGCTTGCTGGTCAACAGCCAGCGTTTCTCGCCTTCCTCGTTAAAGAAATACTCCTCCCGGCCAGTAACCGGCTCGCCTTGAATCACCTTCTGATCGTCAGCGGAGAATTTGGTCGCAATATCCGCGGGATAGAAATCGAAATCGGTTTTGCCGATGGCCTCGGTCTCGGTTTTGCAGCGGAGGTTTTTCAGGTCCGCCGGATTGGCCATAGTCTTCCGGCCGGCGGTGTCTTTGGTATAAATCAGGTCCGGCAGATTATCAATGATGGTGCGCAACAGGTCCCGCTCCTGCGCCAGCCGTGCATTTTCCTGGGTAAGCCGTTTGTTCTCTTGCGCGAGCAGCTCGCCGGGTTCCGCGGATTTCGAATTTTCCAAACACTTCATCGGGCGTTCGTCCGGCGACGCGGGGACGACTTTAGTCAATGGCGGCTCATTGCAACTAATTGTTTTCATACCCAGAACCTGAGCACGCAAGACAGCTCAAGATTCAGTAAAATACAGCAGGTTGAATGCCTTCTCCCAGGCAATCCGTTCTGCCGCCAATTCGTCTTGGAAAATCCGGTCCCTTGCCATTAAATAGGACACGATGGCGGGGAAACGATACAAGTCCATAACGGCGCGACCTTGTATAAATGCTGGCGGCGCAGGAGCTTTTGCCAGCATCGCTGCCTGTGCGAAAATTGCAGCGTTTCCAGCCAACCGCTGAGACACACCGGCGGACGAGAGCCTTGCATGGAAGCTGCGTTGGCACTAATGTCCCTTTGGCCGCGCCCGTAGCTCAGATGGATAGAGCATCTGCCTTCTAAGCAGAGGGTCCCGCGTTCGACTCGCGGCGGGCGCGCCACTTTCCATTTACGATTGCCGATTTACGATTTACGATTCATTCGCGATGCTGACACTGGAACAACTGGCTGAACTCCTCGGAAAAAACCGCGACGCCGCGTCCGCGCGCGTGAAGGAATTTTCCATCGGAGGCAGACATTTTGCCTTCAATTCACGGGCAGCCTTCATGGGCGTTGTCAATCTCTCGCCGGATTCCTGGTATCGCGAAAGCGTCTGCCTGACAGCAGAAGCCGCCATTCAACGCGGCAGGATTTTGATCGCGCAAGGTGCGGACATCGTGGACGTCGGCGCGGAATCCACGCTCGCCCACGCCGCGCGTGCGGATGACGGGGCGCAAAACTCCAAGTTGCTCCCGGTCATCAAGGAACTGCGCACCGCGGACATTCTGGTTTCGGTTGAAACCTATTCACCCGCCGTCACGCGCGCCTGCCTCGAAGCCGGCGCAAACATCTTGAATCTCACCGGCACCGACGGCAGTGATGAATTGTATCGTCTGGTTGCGGCGCATGACGCAGCGGCGATCATCTGTTATGTGCAGGGCAAAAACGTCCGTGAAGTCGGCGATTTTGATTTCGGCGCCGACCCGATTGAAATGATGGGTTCGTATTTTGCGCGGCAGATCGAAATCGCGCAGCGTAACGGCCTCGAAAAAATTCTGCTCGATCCCGGCCTCGGCTTTTACTACCGCAACTTGCAGGACAGCGCGGTGCGCGTCCGGCATCAGATGAACATTTTCCTGAACACGTTCCGGTTGCGGACGCTCGGTTTTCCGATTTGCCACGCCCTGCCCCACGCCTTTGAATTTTTCCGCGACGAAGTCCGCTGCGCCGAGCCGTTCTTTGCCATGCTGGCCGCGTTGGGCAAAACCGACTTGTTCCGGACCCACGAAATCCCGCGTATCAAAGCCGTGCTGGACACGATGAAAGTATTTTAGCCGCCCAAAATCAGAGGGCGGAGTTCCACGACGCCTTGATAAAATCAGGGACTCACAGAGCTCGCCCCTCCGAATTGCGGCAAAGGAACACCCCTTCCTCTTCGGATTTAGTCATCCATTGCCCGCAGACCTCCAAACCATACCGACCAAGAACCACTTGAACTCGCTCCGGCGTATAACGATACGAGAAGAAAAGCCGGATGGCTTCGCCGGCACGAAAATCAAATGCCTCGTTTTCAATTTCGATCCGGCACGGGCGTGTAAAATGAAACTTGGCCACAATGCGTTTCAAGCCGCTGGCTGAATCAGTTTCGATTTTGAAGCGCAGCTTGCCGTCACTGCGCTCGACACCAAGATCGAGCAGAAACATCATCAGCCAGTCACGCGTGAGCGGATTGTCGTATTGCGGCAAAACCCTTTTCACTCCGGCGGCATAATTTTTGCCCGGCGCCAGATTCGCGCTCAACAGCAGAAAATCCTTCGGACGAACCAACGATACGAGCTTCGGCAAAACCTGCTTCGGCTCAAAGTTCGGAATCATGCCGAAAAAAGTGACGAGTGACGGCGTAAAGCCGCGTGGCGGCCACGCCGCTATACGCGGGTGACGCGTGACGAGAGCTTTGCGCAAATCATCCGCCGTTGCCAGATCGCAAACGAATGGGAAACAATTTTTCTCCAGCACGACTGCCAGTGCAGTCTGGCGGGCGGTCAAAACCATCGCGGTGCTGACGTCGCACGGCATGTAGAGCACTTCCTTGCCGTGGGCTTTCAGCAGCTTCAGCAGACGCATATCCTTTTGCCCGCCGCCGCAGCCTAAGCCGATGACCTGAACGCTCTTCGCTGCGATCCGCGCAGCAGCAGCCTTGAAACCTTTTTCATATACCGCCTGACAATCCGTGTCATTCCACGCCGGCGAATACGTTTGGTGCAGCGCCAGCCATTTTTGGGTTTGCCTGATACTGTCGTAATGAAACTTGTGGTTCACGCGCCGCGTGCGCAGCGACTCCAGCAAATCGCGGCGGACCGTGTCGGGAAACTGGCTGCGGTGAATCGTGACGTTGGTGATGGTGCTCATGCGCTGCTACCTTTGCGGGAAAATCTGGTAGAGCAGGAGATAGACAATCACCCCGGTCACGGAAACGTACATCCACAACGGCCACGTCCAGCGCGCGATTTTTTTGTGAAGCTCGAAACGCTGCAATCGCGCGCGGTTCAGCGTCACCAAAATCATCGGCACGATGACAACGGCCAGCACGGTATGCGTGAGCAGAATCGTCAGGTAAATCGGGCGGAACCATTCCGGATCACGGAAATGTGTCACCGTCCGAACGGTGAAGTGGTAAGTCAGGTAACACGCCAGAAAAAAGATAGAGGTCACGAACGTCGCTATCATGCAGTTGCGGTGCGCAGTTTTGTTTTTGCGCCGGATGAAAACAAAACCGGCGGTCAGGAAAATCGCGCTCAGGCCGTTGAGCGAGGCATTGACGGCGGGCAAATCATGAACGTTCATCGCTCGCGTTCGAGTTGGCGCACAGTGGCGACAATGCGCGACTGGACATTGGTCCATTCGATGCCCTCACCTTCGGTTTCAAAGAGGCCACGCAAGCGCGCGTGTTTGTCCACGACGACAAAAATCGTGGTGTGGATGAACAAATCGGCGGAATTTTTTTGGTCTTCGGATTTCACCGGAACCGCGCTTAATCTCAAACTGCCGCCCGCCAATCCGGCGATTTCCGCCTTGGTGCCGGTCAAGAACGTCCAGCGGTTGAAGTTCGCGCCGAAGCGTTCGCCGTATTTTTTCATCACGGGCGGCGTGTCGTAATCGGGATCGGTGGTAAGCGTTATTAGTTTCGCCCTGCTTGCCGGCGGCAGCGCGTCCTGCAGCGATTTCATCTGCGCCGTCATGATCGGGCATGGCCCGGCACAACGGGTGAAGATGATGTCGGCGCCCCAGACATGATTGGTCAAATCGGCGAGCGTGGTGACTTGGCCGTCCTGATTGGTGAGCGTGAAGTCGGCAACGTGACCGAGCACGGGCAATGGGTGACGTTGCGTGGTGCTCAGTTCCGTCAGCGAGAGCACATACGCGACGCACAGCAGGGCGAGAAACAGCACAACGCCGATCCAAAGCGTCCGCGGGAGCCGTTGAAAAATATCGTCCATGCCCGGCGCAATTTGGTCACGCGCACATCGGCGCGTCAAATTTATTCAAAGCTGGTGGCCGCGCCGCTCTTGGATTTGAGCCACTTGTCAAAGTCCGCCTGGCTTTCGACAATCAGAAAGCCACCGGTCATTGCCGAATGGCCGTTGCCGCAAAGCTGCGCGCAGTTGACCTGATAGCGGCCGATTTTCGTGGGCGTAAACCAACACGGAATCCGCAGCCCGGGTATCGCGTCCTGACAGACGCGCATGGCGACGACTTTGAAGGAATGGATCACGTCCTTGGAACTGACATAAACGATGACCGGTTTGTTGACCGGTACGTGGATTTCATTGAGCGTCTGGATGTCGTCCTTGCCGTTCGGGTCGGACGGGTCAACGCCAAAAACGTTTGTGTCGCTGATAAATTTCATGTCCTGCTTTCCGAAAACGCCGTCAGGACCGGCGTAGCGGATGTTCCAGGCGAATTGCTGGGCCATAACGTAAATGACGGTGGAGTTCTTCGCGTCAGGGAAATGGTCCACGGCCTTTGCCCAGACCGGGATGGCCACGCCAATCAGCAGCACGGCTTCGGCAACAACGACGCCAAGTTCAATATAGTTGGACGCATGATTCTTGACGCCAGCGTAATTGGCCTTGGGCTGGCGCGAGGCGCGGAAACGCCAGACCGCGTAACCGAAATAAATCAGCCAGCCGAGGAACAGCGCAATCATCAACCAGTGGACATAAACGATCAAGGCGTCAACCGCCTCGCCGTTTTGGGAGGCCAGCTCGGGCATGCCGAGGATATGTTGGGCGAACCACTCGGTCATACGCCGGAAGGATTTTTCGGGGCCGGATTGTTGCTGTTTTGCGCCTTCTCGCCCCGGACGACGTGGACGAAGAACAGCGCGATGCACGTCAGCACGGTCAAGATGACGCCGAGCAAGGTGAAGATGCCCCAGTTCATGCCGCTGGCCAGAGGCGAATCGGATTTGCCGTAGCACGCTGCGCAGGCGAACAGCGGCGAAGGTGCAAGTGCGACGGCGGCAACCAGGATTTTGCGGAGTGATTTCATAGGTAGCTCACGTTTTTCAGTTTCTTCAGAAAATAAATCCCGTAAATAATGACCAGAATTCCCGCGGCGATTCCGAGCGCGCCGAAGAACGGATGGCCTACGGCAAATCCCCACGCCGCGCAGCCGAACGACAGTGTCGTCAGCAGCGTCACGAAAATGAGATGGAAGGCTTTCAGCGACATATTAATGGGTCGTGCCCGCCGGGAAATCGTGCATGGCGTAAACCGTCAGCCACATCAGGGCGGCGGCGAAAAACACGGTGAAACCCAGCACAGTGTAAATCATTTTCTTTTCTGAAATCAGGTGCATGAGAAAGCCGGCGACGACAAAGGCGTTGCAGCAGGCAACCGCCAGGATAAGGCCCACCTTGACCGGCCAACTGAAGTGCTCCTGCGGCAAGTAAGACGCCCAAATCATCAACGACACGGCGCACAGGACCGCGATGAAAACATAAACGCAGGTGCGGATGTAACTTTTCAACTCAACCGGATGTTCGTGCAACACCGATTCGCCTGGGAATGGCGCGTTGTGCGGTTCGGTTGTTTTCAATTCGCTCATAAAATATTTTCAGGTCAAATATAAGACCGGATACAAAAATATCCAGATCAGATCCACGAAATGCCAAAACAGGCCGGAAACCTCGACACGGTTGGTGAACTGTTCCGGGTTGGTCTTCCACAACCGCCGGCCCGGCCCCCATAGATAGCCGATGACGATGCTGCCACCGAGAATGTGCAGCGCGTGCAGGCCGGTAAGCGTGAAGTAAAGCGCCAGATACGTGTTGTGCCACGGACCGTAGTTCTCCATGGATTTGATTTGCGAGCGCGGGATTTTGATCTCGTCGCGTGGGATGTTCTTCTGCGCCCGCAAATCGTAAAGCTCGCTCTCATCGCTCACGTAGCGGCCTTCAATCGTCACGGAGCCGGCGTCGCTCGCCATCATGTGCCCGTCGGCAATGCGACCGTCGGTAAGCTTGATTTCGTAGTGAATCCATTTGTCATGGTATTCATACATTTTGATGCCAAGGAACGAGAGCGCCAGCAGCAGCGTGCAGGCATGGAAAACCTTGAATTTGCCGAACTCGCGGACTTTGCACGCGGCCCACGCGAGCAGCGTCGTGATGGCCGAGAGCGCAAGGATGATGGTGTTGGCGGTGCCGAGGCGGACGTCGAGCCAGCCGTGCGGCCATTGATCGGCGCCGACGCGCAACAGCACATAACCGGAAAACAAGCCGCCGAAGAGCATGACTTCGGACGCGAGAAACAGCCAGATGCCCACCTTGGCATTGTAAATACCCGTGTCCGGCCGGGGATGAATTGCGTAGGGAATTTCCATGAAAAATTTTCAGTGTGCGACCGGCACGTGTGGGATTTTCGGAACGGCTGCCGGCATCGGGGCGTCCGGTTCGTTTTGCGGCGTGAAATCCGTGTCGTGGCCGGGTACGCTGTATTCGTAAGGACCGCGACAAATGTGCGGCGGCTCAGCAAAATTGCCATGCGGCGGCGGCGTGGGCGTCTGCCATTCGAGCGTGGTCGAGTGCCACGGATTATCGCCAACCCTTTCACCGTGCTTGATGCTCCAGAACAAATTGAGGATGAACGGAATTTGCGCGATGCCCAGTGCCACCGCTGCCCATAGTATCCAAGTGTGCAGTTCCATGATGGAACCGGGCAGCGTGTCAATCGCACCCGGCACGCGCGCGGCGGAATAATTCGCGCCGCCGTCGGCCATGCGCCGCAACATGCCCTTGATGCCCTGCGCGAACATCGGCATGAAAACGAGGTTCATGAAGGCGAACGAGCACCAGAAATGAACGCGGCCCCAGAACTCATTCATCTTCCGCCCGGTCATTTTCGGGAACCAATAATAAATCCCCGCGAACAATGCGAAAATCGTCCCCGGCGCGACAACGTAATGGAAATGCGCGATGACGTAATAGGTGTCGTGCAGGTAAACGTCGCTCGCGTTGAACCCGAGCGGCAGACCGGTCAGCCCGCCGATGCCGAACATCGGCAGGAACGCCAGTGCAAAGAGCATCGGCGTGTTGAACCGGATCGAGCCGCCCCACAGCGAAATGAACAGGCACGTCAGAATGATCACCGACGGGATGGACACCGCCATGGTCGTGGCCTGGAAGAACGCGGAAATTTTCGTGCCCATGCCGGTCAGATACATGTGGTGCGCCCAGACGATGAACGACAGGAAGCCAATCGAGAGCACAGAATATACGAGCGATTTATAGCCCCAGATCGGTTTGCGCGTGTTGTTGGCGATGATTTCGCAAACCGTGCCCATCGCCGGCAGGATCAAGACATAAACCTCCGGGTGGCCGAGGAACCAGAACAAATGCTGCCACAACAGCGGGCTGCCGCCGCCGCTGATGTGCGCCAGTTTGCCGCCCACCGCCAAACCCGTCGGCAGGAAGAAACTCGTGTGCGCCAGGTTGTCCATCAATTGCATGAGTGCCGCGGCTTCAAGCGGCGGGAACGCGAGCAGCAGCAGGAACGCCGTCACGAATTGCGCCCAGACGAAAAATGGCATCCGCATCCACGTCATGCCCGGCGCACGCAGTTGAATGATGGTGGCGATGAAATTCACCGCACCGAGCAGCGATGACGAGATGAGCAGCACCATGCCGATGATCCAGAACGCCTGTCCGTGTGTCGGTATCGTCGTGGCCAGCGGCGAATACGAGGTCCAACCCGCCTGCGCTGCGCCGCCTGGGATGAAGAAACTCACCAGCATGACGACACCACCAAGAAAATACGCCTGATAACTCGCCATGTTGACGCGCGGGAACGCCATGTCCGGCGCGCCAATCATCAACGGCACGACGTAGTTGCCGAACGCGGCGAATGCCAGTGGGACAATCGCCAGAAACACCATGATTGTCCCGTGCATCGCGCCGAACGAGTTGTAAAGATCCGCTGAAATCGCGCCGTTGCCTGCCATCGCCGGCCCGAGAACTTTTTCCAGAAGCGGACCGATGAAGGGCACCGGCTGGCCGGGATGCGCAATCTGCCAGCGCATCAGCAGCATCAGGAAAAATCCGAACAGCATGAAACACAGCGCCGTGAAGCCGTATTGAATGCCGATGATTTTGTGGTCGGTGGAAAAAACGCAGCCGCGCCAGAACCCGGGGTCGTGATGGGCGCGGTCATCTTGGCCGTGATCGTCATCACCGCGATACGGCGGGAATTGTTCAACCGTCGCATCCATGTTAATTCATTTCAGCCACACGGGCAGCAGTTTTGCAATTGGTCATTGGGATTTCTTTGGTCATTCGGATTTGGGCATTGGCCTTTTTCACTTCACCTTGTCCCAAACCATCAACGCCAGCAGCAGCGGCAGATACAGAATGGACGCCAAAAACAACAGCCGCGCGCGCGCCAATGTGAGTTGCCGCAAAAACTGGATGGCGCACCACAAATAACCCGCGCCCAAGGCCAGTGCCCCGGCGAGATAAACCGGCCCCGCGAGCTTGAAAACAAACGGCGACAGGCTGACCGCCAGCAACGCCAGCGTGTGGCTCACGGCCTGTTCTCCCGTGCAACGGCCGGCCGGTTCGACCACCGGCAGCATTTTGAAACCGGCGCGCGCGTATTCGTCCCGGTAAATCCATGCGATGGCCATGAAATGTGGAATCTGCCAGAACGCCACAATCGCGAACAATGCCCAGCCTTCGCAGCTCATTTCACCGCGCGCCGCCGTCCAGCCCATCAACGCCGGTAACGCGCCGGGCACCGCACCGATGTTCGTGTTCAGCCATGTCACGCGCTTCAGCGGCGTGTAGATGAACAAGTAACTGACCAGCGTGACCGCGCCAATGACACTCGTGAGCGGGTTCACGGCCAGCGCGAGATAAATCAGACCTGCCGTTGCGCACGTGCCGCCGAATAGCATCACTGTCGCGGGCTGTAACCGGCCCGATGGCAGCGGACGGTCCTGCGTGCGGCGCATCTTCGCGTCGTATTCGCGCTCCAGCAACTGGTTCAACGCCGCCGCGCCGGAGGCGACCAGCGCCGTGGCGGCCAGCATGTGAAACATCAGCGCGAAATTCATTGCGCCGCGCCAGCCAAGGTAAAATCCGACGAGCGTCGTCAGCAGCACGAGTGTCGTCAACCGGGCTTTGACCAAATCGGCAAAGACCGCCGCCCGGCTTTTTTCCGTGACCGGGGCCGCGCTTAAAATTCCAGCCGAGATTTCTTTCATTTCATTTGTTTGCGGCCAGGGCTGGATGCGCACCCACTATAGCGGCGCTCTGTGAGCGCCGGTCTTTCGTTCGGCGGTCATGGACCACCGCTACAGATTCCCGAAAAGCAACCGCGCACCATAACGCGCCGGTCACCAGCGAAAGCGCGCCGACCAGCACGTGCGCTGTCGCCACGTCGGCGGCCTTGTTCGACCAGATGGTCCACGCGCCGAGCGCGATCTGCCCCACAATCAGCGCCAGCCAAAACACCGCCAGCCGTGTCAAAGAATCCTTTTTACCGAGACGACGCCACGCCTGTTGGACGCATGCCGCGACGCCGATGAAGATCGCCAACGCCACAATGCGATGCACCATTTGCAATATGATTTGAAACGCCGTGATCGGGTTTTCAGAAATGACCTCGATGCGGTCAGCGTTGTAGCGAGCAACGGCGGCGGCGCTCGTGTCCGGCCAGATTGCTCCGTAGGCGGTCGGAAAATCGGGGATTGCCAGGCCGGCGTGCCGGTGTCGCATCGTCGCGCCGAGAATCAGTTGCCCGAAAATCAAAATCGTCGTTGCCAGCACGAGCCAACGGAGCGCAGCCGTCCCGGCTGCACCCGGCGAATTCGTGCGGTCAGGCAGGCGGGACGCCTGCGCTACGTTCTGCCACCAACGGCAGGTGAACAGCGCCAAAGCACAAATCAAAACGAAGAACAATTGCGCGAGCGCGCCGTGAACGATGCCGAGTTTGTCCAAGTGCAGCGTCACGCGCAGGCCGCCGAGGACGCCCTGCAGCGCAACCAGCACAAACGCGAGTACGCCGAGCCACCGCATCCATTGGCGCGAATCCTTAAACCAGAGCCAGACCGCAAGCATCGTCGTCAAAAGGCCGATGCCCGAAGCCAGCAGGCGGTGCGTGTGCTCGTAAAAAATGCCGCCCATCCATTTTGAAACCGGAAACAAAAACATGTTGTAACCGTAGGTGTTCGGCCAGTCCGGCACGGACATGCCGGCTTCGTGGCTGGTGACCATGCCGCCCGAGCCGAGCAGCAAAAACGTGGCGGCGGCGGTCACCACGATAAACCGGTGCAGCCACGGATTGTAATTTTGCGCATTCGCATTCATATCAAAAAACGGCAAACCCCGGCTCGCGCGCGGGGTTGCCAAACTTGACGTTATTTGACTGCAAAAGTGAAATTCACGGTCACATCGCTGTCCTTCACTTCCACGTCCTGCGTCTGTGAACCGAGCTTGCGGTGGTCGGCCTCTACGGTGTATTTGCCGGGCGGCACGTTTTTGATGACGAATTTGCCGTCTGGGCCGCTGACGCAAAAGTAAGGGCTGTCAATGACGCTCACCCAGGCGAACATCCACGGATGCACGTCGCATTTGAATCTCAAGAACATCTCCGGTTTCGGAAAGGTGTAGGTCAAATCCGCGCCGCCGGGCATCTGCGCGTCGTTGTGCTCGTCGTTGCCGACCACGGTGGGCGTGCAGTGGACGTTGTGGATGCAGTTGTCGGAATTTTTGACGACCAGTTTCTGGCCGGTCTGGATCGCCAGGATTTGAGGCTCATACAAACAGCCCTTTTGGTCGAGCACGACGGCTGGTGCGCTGGCGCCAGTGGATTTGCCGGTGACGCCCTTCAGCGAAACCACCACGTCGGCTAGTTCACCCTTCGGTCCGACGACATAAAAATGCGTTGTGGGCGTGGTTTTGTGCATCGCCGCACAATCCGCATTGTCCATGAGCGGCGCGATGGGGATTTCCTGCGGCGGCGTGCCTTTGAGGATGATGGTGCCAATGATGTCCGCCCCGCGCGCGGCCGCCGCGACGGCCAGCATCGCGGTCAACAGCAGAACCAGAGAGAATTTTATGTCTTTCATTTTTCGAGAATTCAACAAAGCGGATGCAGTTTATCATCCGCCCTAATCAACGGCAAGCCCGTTGTGAAAAATTTCACAAGCGCTCATTGTCTTCCTCGTTTGTTTGACGGCGGCTAATCGCCGGCGTTCAAATCAGCCCACTTGCGTGTTTTTTTCGCGCCGGAGAAAACCCGTAGTGATTGCCCGGCTTCATGAAAAATCATTGGGCGGAGTTCAAACCGCTGAAACGCAGCGAGTGGTTTGCAAATCCCTCACGACTTTCGCGTCATCCGAAAAATGGTGATGCCCACAAAAAGTCCAACCTGGCCGAGCACGGTCCCGAGCCAGCCCCAATGAAAATAGAACAAGGTCGCGAGGGAAATCAAAATGGACAAGCCGCACCATAGCAGGCGTGATTCGTTTTCAAATTCCGCCGCGCGGTAATAGAAAGCCGCAAATAGGGCGATCATCAAAATTGTAAAATAGGGCATCGCTTGAAGTTCACGCTCCGTTTTCGATGTTGAGGTTTTTCATCACCCGCGCCATGGCCAGCGCGGCCTGCGCCGCCTCCGTGCCGCGATTGTGTTTGGGGTTCAGGCAGCGAACGCGCGCCTGCTCTTCGTTTTCCAAAAGCAGCACTTCGTGAATGACGGGGATTTCATGCGCGAGCTGGATTTCCATGAGCGCGCGGCTCACGGCTTCGCCAATGTGCGCGGCATGGACCGTTTCGCCGCGCAGGATGACGCCGAGACAAATGATGGCTGAAAGACGGGATGCGAGATCCGTGCTGCGTGCTGCGTTTTTCGCCAGCCTGGCGGCGACCACGGGAATTTCATACGCGCCCGGCACGCGGATGATTTGGATCCTTGGAACATCGGCGCGCCACAACTCCGCCTTGGCCGCGCGCAACATCGAATCCACGTAACGCGCGTTGTAGCGCGACGCGACGATGGCAAATGAGCCGCTGCCCATCTGCGTTTCCGCTTGTTGGTTTCTGCGAAGCATTGCGGACGATTAAATCACGAATCCGCCCTCCGAAGCAATACTGCGAGGGTGGACGGGCGCGAAAGAACACGCACGAATTGTCCCGGCCAACTCCTTTGGAGTCTGCGACAGTCTTGTCACCTTTTTTCACCGCCCTGTTAGCGCTGCCACTGATAGGGCGATTTCAACACCCTTGAATTACTTCATTCAAAGGCGCTTTTTGCCGCGGGCGGTCCGGATGGGGCTGGCGATCCGGACGGGGTTGGCGGCTGTGCGCGGAGAACCTTTACCTCTTCGGGTGTCACCTCAAGTCCGGAGTTTCCGAAGGAATTGTAAACGAAGGTCAGGACATTCGCGATGTCATGGTCGTTGAGCGGGAACGAAGGCATGCTGTTGTTGAATTTCATCCCATTCACCACCACTTCCCCCTGCCGGCCAAAGATTACAGTTTTGATGGCCCGGTCCTTGTCAGCATTTAGAAAGTCCGATCCGGCCAAAGGTGGAAACACGTTGGGAAGTCCCCGTCCCGTGGGTTGATGACAGGCGGCGCAAATGGAGGTAAACAGCCGCCGGCCCAGTTCGATCCGTTCGGCCTTTGATTTAGCGACGCCGGGCGGCGGGGCCACACCACGCAGGCCGCCGTCGTCCACCCAGTTCCGGATCATCAACCTTTCCTCGTCGGTGAGCGCCAGTGATTCAGGGCTGTTGGCGACCGGCATTGCCTCTTTGTAATAGGTTCCTTTCCAACTGTCCCAAATCCGCCTTTTGATCTCCCAACGATCGGCGTAGGCCGTTTTATAGTCCAGCCAGTCGTAAACGAACCGGGACTGTTGGTTGTGGCAGCGGGAACAATTGCCCATGAAGATCGGCTGAATATCGCGGAGGTAAGTCGGGGCTTGATTGGTTGATGCGGGAGTCATGGCTTTGCTGTCATGTGCCACTGGCGGCGTGCTCTGCGCCAAAGTTTTGGCTAACACGAGGCACCCAATCACCACCGTTACACACGGCCAGACTAATCGCGCCCGCCGCCGCTGCTGATTCAGAAACAGGAATGTATGCATGGCTGCTGCTGGTTTGAATAATCAATCGCAATTTTCATCACTGGCATTAAAACCCCAGGGAAAGCTGCAATAAAAGTTGGTTGGTTTGGGTTGGGTCGGTGCTGTGGAGAACCTCATAGTCGCCTTCGAAAAGCAGCGTGTTCGTGATGTAGTAAATGAAACCCGCGGTGTATCGCCGGGTTTTGGTTCCCAGCCCGTCGTGCAAGGAGTCGTAGCGGCTCACGAGTTCCATATCATTGATGAACGGCAGCTCCAGATTCAATCCGGCCAGCTTGTAGCTGGCCTGCACAAACCACCCTTGTTGGCGGATGAGACCGAGGTCGTCGCTTCCGTAACGGGATATAATATATTCACCCTTGGCCTCAAAGTCTGGCCCCAGGTGCAAGGCCGCATCAAATACGCCCGCCGACCAAAGATGGGTCCCCGCGTTGTCCCATTCGCCGGATTGGCCGGAAATTCCGAGTTCCAAGTCGTAATGGGGTTTGTATGGGAATGGCAAAAACACCCCCAGACGCGCGCCGCCGGACGGGTCGCTGTGCAGATTCGCCACCACGCCGTCGGACCGGAGCCCCACATTCCCGCCCAAATCCAGCGCGCCGGCATCTCCGGTCCCATCCGCCGAACTTGGCCCGTTCACTCCATATACCGAATAATTAACGAACTTGCCGTCGTCACCCAGCGGAACCGCTCCGCGCAACTCTGCCCCCACTCCGCTGCCGGGAAGCAGCGCATCCACCGCCAGCGGATCATCCGGAATCTTGTTCAACCACCCTGCGCCCCGCTCGGTATAGGTCCCGAGCGGCAGCAACAGTTCGCCAACGCACAATGTCATGTAATCATTCATCACATAATCCATCTGCGCAAAACTCAGATTGAAGGTAGTCGTGTAACCGGGGCTGTTGGTCGCGTTATTTTGGATGGTGGTATCAAAGCCGGCCTCGAACAAAATGTTGTCCCCGGCGCGATACAGAAAAATGGGCGCAAAATCGGCCAGCAAAAATGACCCGTGTTGTCCCAACGTCTTGTCGTATTGAAACTCCGCGTCGCCCAACATCAGGAAGTTGTGATTGACGGTGGCCTCGTCAATGGGCTGCCTCGGAATCGGTTGCGTTTGCGCCGCCTCGACGACCTTCTGTTCCGTGTTCGTGGCCAGTTGTTGTGTTTCGGCGAGCTTTTCCTGGAGTTGTTGGAGCTGCTGCAGGTCTTTCTCATGCGCCTGCTCCACCAGCATGTTCGTCTGTTGCAAGCCCTGCACCTGCTCGCTCAACTTCTGCACCGTCTCCTTCAAGGCGTTGAAGTCAGCATCGCTCACCTCGGCCGATGCGCGCGTTGGCAGCGCCATCCCCAGGGCGCAGCCTGCGACCACCATTCCAAACATCCAGCGGCGTGTATTCATTGTTTTTTGTTGGTTGCTCAAGTCATCGCCCGGCCGCTCAACGGCCGCTGTTTTCCTGGAGGTATTGCAAAATCAATTTTGCCTGGCTCACGGGGATGTTCGCGCGCACCTGCATGTGCAGCATGATGGTTTTCCATTGCGCCCCCGTCCGCTCGGTTGGATAACGCTCCTGATGGCACCGGTTGCAATGCATCGAATAAAGTTCCGCCCCGGTGAGTTGCCTTTTCGCCACAACCTGCTTTGTATCCTTATCCGGCGTTCTGGCTTTCAAGGCCACGGAATTGGTTTGTGCCGGCGCGGAATCCGTTTTCGCCGGCGGCTGGGCCTGAACCGGCGTCAAGCCGGAGCCGAACAGGCACGCGCCGAACAGCGCCGCCGCGCCCCACAAAATCAGTTTCTGTCTTTTCATAGGTGTTGTGTTCGCAGTTGCTATTTTGCCTTGCGCCCTTCCATCATCGTTTTCCTTTCCCAAATCGCACTCCACATTTCTTGCCATTTAGACACCATTTTTGGAATAATGCAATCTTTTTTTAATGCAAATCATAAAAAGGTAATATTAACAGGTGCGCTAAATGTTCCAAGCAGCATGGCTAAAACCTGGATCTGGCGGGGTTTTGTCCGGGAAAATAGTCCGGCAAATAAAAAGTCAGCGATTGGGAGGGTCGCTGTGCCGGCGACCCAAATTTTTCAGGGACCGCGGCACGCCGTCCCTCCCCAAAATCAATGAGGCGCGCCTCTTTGGTTTCGGTCTTGATTGGATTTCAGAAATAAAAATCTGTGTCATCCGCGAAATCCGCGGTTAAAGCAAATGCCCCATTTTCTGCCGCTTTGTTTTCAAATACCGTTCGTTGTGGGGATTGGGTTTCACGCGAATCGGCACCTGCTCGACAATTTTCAATCCGTAGCCCTCCAGTCCGACGACTTTTTTTGGATTGTTCGTCAGCAGCCGGATGGTTTTCAAACCGAGATCCACGAGGATTTGCGCCCCAAGACCGTATTCGCGCAAATCCATGTCGTAACCCAGTTTCTGGTTGGCCTCGACGGTGTCGTAGCCCTGCTCCTGCAGTTTGTAAGCCTTGATTTTCGCCGGCAGGCCGATTCCCCTGCCCTCCTGCCGCATATAAACAATCACGCCGCGACCGGCTTCGGCAATCTGCCGCATGGCCTGATGCAGTTGCGGACCGCAATCGCAGCGGCGCGAGCCGAATACGTCGCCGGTCAGACATTCGCTGTGGACGCGCACAAGAATTTTATCGCGTCCGGCCACGTCGCCATGGACGAGCGCCAGATGATCCTGCCCGTCCGGGCGCGAGTGATATAACACCAGGTCAAAATCACCGTAATCCGTCGGCAGCTTCACGGTCTCGATGCGTTCGACCAGTTTTTCGCGCGTGCGGCGGTATTCAATCAAATCGGCGATGGTGCAGATTTTCAGGCGATGTTTCCGGGCGAATTTTCTCAATTCCGGCAGTCGCGCCATCGAACCGTCGTCGTTCATGATTTCGCAGAGCACGCCGATGGGACGCAGGCCGGCAAGTTGCGCGAGGTCCACCGCCGCCTCGGTGTGGCCAGCGCGTTGCAGCACGCCGCCGGGCCGCGCGCGCAACGGAAAAACGTGGCCGGGTTGCACCAGGTCCTCAGGCACGGCGGTGGGCGACGCCATGATTTGAATCGTTTTGGCGCGGTCGGCGGCGCTGATGCCGGTGGTGATGCCGCGCGCGGCGTCCACGCTCACCTGAAAATCCGTGCGAAAACTCTCGCGGTTCTGGTGCACCATGCGGTCAATGCCAAGTTGTTGCAGCCGCCCGGCGGTCGCCGGCACGCAGATCAACCCGCGTCCGAACCGGGCCATGAAATTGACGGCGGCGGGCGTAATGTGCTGGCCGGCCATGATGAGGTCGCCCTCGTTCTCGCGGTCTTCATCATCCACGACGATGACCATTTTCCCCCGGCGGATGTCCGCAATGACGGATTCGATGCTGTCGAAAGTTTTTTTCATTCGGCGAAAACAGCGTAGTCTTCCGACGCCCAAACGCCAGCCGATTCAACCTACTTTTTTGTTGGCCTTGGCAAGTTATCGGTTTAATATCGCCAAGCGCTCCAGCGCAAAATTGCGGAAGGCGGGAAAAATTTGTTTTGATATGCCACCGAACAACTCAATCAAAAAAACTGGCGGCCCGGAAAATTCAAGTCAATGGGGTTCCTCGCCGATTTCGGAACAAAGCATGCGGCGGCTTGACCGGCTGGCCAGCCTCGGATTGCTTTCGGCGGGCATGGCGCATGAAATCAAAAACAGCCTGGTCGCCGTCAACACCTTCGTCGGCCAGTTGCTGGAAAGCGGCGGGGACCGGGAGTTTTCGGAAACCGTCCGGCGCGAGTTGCGGCGGATTGACACGCTGGTGAACCAGATGCTGCGGTTTGCCGCGCCGGGCAAAAATGAATTTGCCACCGTGCACGTGCATGATTTGCTGGACCATTCACTGCGGCTCGTCGAACACCAGCTCCGCAGCAAATTGGTCTCGCTCAACCGCCGTTACGCCGCCGCGCCGGACACGGTCAGCGGAGACGAATATCAGTTGCAGCAGGCGTTCATGAATTTATTGTTCAACGCCATCGAGGCCGTGGGGATGAACGGCACGCTGACCGTGAGCACGGAAATCGCCGGGGAGAAATCGAACGAACGGCGCATGCGAATTCACATTCAAGACACCGGCATGGGCATTCCGCCGGAAAATCTGGCGCACCTGTTCGAGCCGTTTTTCACCACCAAGAAAAACGGCACGGGATTGGGGCTGGCCATCTGCCAGCGCATCGTCCACGAACACGATGGTGACATCACCGCGCAAAGCGAGGCCAAAAAAGGCGCGACGTTCAGCATCTCACTGCCGGCGTTGCGGCCGGAATAACCTTATTCCCCGACGAGGTGATACGGGCTGACGGCGTCGTCGCCGAGGTGCATCCTGGGGGTGGCCTTGAGCGAGAAGCTGAAGGCGATGGTGAAATCCTCCGGGCCTGTGCCGTTGTCAATCACCCGAAAGGTCAGCGCACCCGTCCAACTCCGGAAATCGCGGTAAAGCGTGTAAAATTGTTCCTGCATGCGGCCGTTTTGCGCGTTAAAATTGTCGGTGGCGCGAAACCCCCAGTTGTCGTTCAGGCGATAGAAATAGGTGCTGGTGATGAAATTGTCGCCGCCCACGGCGTTTC
Organism: uncultured Verrucomicrobiae bacterium; assembly: GCA_963842445.1. Lineage (GTDB taxonomy): Bacteria > Verrucomicrobiota > Verrucomicrobiia > Limisphaerales > UBA11358 > UBA11358. Next base: position 77,853 of record CAWJHF010000017.1, read on the forward strand.
CCAGAAGACCGCCGCGCAAATACCAGTGGCCGAGACCCCAACTCCACCTTTCATTCGGCGCAAAGGTGAGTTGATGGAACGCGAGATTCAAGTGGCTGTCGTTGATGTCGTAGCGCACCTGGGAGTCCAGCGTGAGCCACGAGCGCGGCCGGAACGCGAGTTCGGAATAAAGGTCGTTGAACGTTTTTTGCGGGCCGACCGTGGTCAAACCGTTTTGCAGCGCGTTGGTGCTGGTGTTGGGCCTGAGCCGCCAGTCCAGCATGACGTTCCAGTCCAGCAAATTGTCAAGCTGTCCGTCGCGTTTGGTCTGGAGCGTGTTGCGCAGGCCAAAACGGATGACGTTCTGGCTGTCAATCGAATCAATGTTGTTGTAATCAGGAAATTGAATCGGAAGAATCTCCAAGCCGGGCAACTCGGAATCGAATTGGGGCAGTTGCGACGGCGGCGTGCTCGGATCGGGAACGAAAACGTAATTCACCGACGGTTCGATGATGTGGCGCAGGCCGTCAATTTCGAAGAGTGAATTGGTCGCGCCCGCCCACAAACGCGAGGCTTTGAAGGAAGTTTCAACACCGGTGTTGAAGACTTTGCGGAAGGTTTCGTCGTTCGTGCCGCCGGGACCGCTTTCCTGGCTGTAATACGTGAACCGTCCGCCGAGGCGCGGCGTGACGTTCAGCCAGTTGAAAAATTTCCACGGCAGGAGCACTTGATGATACGTGTCGGCGCGCGCGGCGGAATAATTGGCGAATGGACCATTGGTATTGACGTAAAGCTGCTCGTTCGTGCTGGCAAACATCTGCCGATAGTAACCCGCCGAGCTTTCGCTTTCGTAATACAACGGCGTGTCGAACACCTGCTGGCGGAAACCGGTAAGTTTCACGTCCGGCAGCCGCTCGACCTGGTCGAAGAAATTGTTGATGCGCGGCGTGGTTTCGGCGTCAAGGCTCCAGTTCTCCCAGTATTTGTTGACCTCAGTGAATGTTTTCGGCTGCGGGTTTGCGGTATAATCCCCTTCAAAAAAGTCGTGCAACACCAGCGGATCGCTCTGGTAATTCACGAGCGCCTTCACGTTCAAATTGGTGAACGGCGTCGCCTGCCAGGCAAAATAAAAGCGCTGCCGGTTTTCGGGGATTGCCCCCAGATTGGCGAAGCTGGTGACGGGGCCGTTTGTGCTTACACTGGTGTTGGGATTCTGATCGTGGAGGTAATAATACTTGAACGCGAAGTCACCCCAGCGGCCAAGTTGCAAATTCAAATCCGGCCCGCCCCCCACGCCGCGGCGTTCGCGGTAGTCCAGATGAATTTTGCCATCAACGTTATCGCCCAGAAACCAGGTGTAAGTGTTCAGCAGATACGCCCCGTAGGCGCTGCGATAGCCAGGCACGAAACTAAAGTTGTTCGCGCGCTCGCCGAGGTTACGCTTGTAATACGGAAAATAAAACGCCGGCACGCCATCCACGTATAAAACCGCGTTCCACATCTCGACGTATTTGCCGGGGACAATTTTCACGCGGCTGGCGCGCACGCGCGTTGCCGGGTCGCCCACATCATCGGTCGTGATAAAAATGTGGCGCGCGTTGTAGGTGCGATTGGTGGTGTCGCCCTCCAATTCCCGGCCAGCGGCGAACACCGGCGGTTTGCCGGTGCGAAATTCCTCGCTCTGCATCTGGTGCGTCTTGAAATTGTAGCGAATGTGCTCGCCGACCCAGATTTGGTCGCCCGACTCAATGCGCACATGGCCGTCCGCCTCGACTTCACCCGTCTGCTCGTTCAACGTCGCACTGTCCGCCGAGAGCGTTGCGTCGCCATATTTCACATAGATGCCGTTGGTGCCGCGCGCCAGACCGGATGCCAGGTCATAAAAAAAACCGCCTTCGGGCGTGCCGGGAATAATACGGTTGAGCGCCTGGATTTCCCACGACGGTTCCTGCTGCGCTGAAGATACGAAGGGGAAAACCGCGATAAAAAAAATCAGCGGAGTGATGGCGGGCAATTTTCTCATCAGGCGCGGCCAATAAAACAGAATGCACCGCGACTGCCAAGCCGGATTTGAAGTCGCGGAGCGACGATCGAAAACAGCCCACGGTGAAACCGTGGGTATCAATGCACAAACAAATAAAGCCCCGGATGGGGCGAAAGAAATTTCCGTCGGCCGGTCTTCTGTCGCCCCTGCCGGGGTTTGAATTTCTTTTGGACAGGAAACCCACGGTCTCACCGTGGCTGCTTTCGGTCACGCCTCTGGCGCTGGGGACGACAAGCCGATTCTCAATTCACAACCTCACTGGAATTTTCTTCTCCGCCAAAAAATGTTTCACGTCGCCGACGGTGTAGGTGCCGAAATGGAAAATGCTCGCGGCGAGGACGGCATCCGCCTTGCCTTCGAGCAGCACCTCGGCCATGTGCTCCAAACTGCCCGCGCCGCCGCTCGCCACCACCGGCACACCCACCGATTCACTGATGCGCCGCGTAATGACCAGATCAAAACCCGCCTTGGTGCCGTCGGTGTCAATGCTGTTCAATACAATCTCGCCCGAACCGAGCGACACGGCGCGTTTGGCCCACTCGACGGCGTCCAGACCGGTCGGCTTGCGCGCGCCGTGCGAGAAGACTTCCCATTTGTCCGGCGCGACTTTCTTTGCGTCAATTGAGACGACAATGCACTGGCTGCCGAATTTTTCCGCTCCGGCGCGAATCAAATCCGGATTTGCCAACGCCGAGGAGTTGATGCTGATTTTGTCCGCCCCGGCGCGAAGCATCGTGTACATGTCGTCCACGGACTTGATGCCGCCGCCGACAGTGAGCGGCATGAAACATTGATCTGCGGCGCGTTCAATCACATCTACCATCGTCGCCCGGCCATGCGCAGTGGCGGCGGGGAAGGTGATGGCGCCGAGCGCGATGGGATGATGGGGATCGCAAAGCGTATCGCCGGTCTTCAGATGCTTGACTCCCAGGCACGCGCAGATGTCGCCGGCCAGAATCTCGGTCACGTCCTCGCGTTTGTCGGCGTGCATCTTGACGAGGCGGCCGATGCGGTCGGTCTTGCCGGTGCGGGGATTGAGCACCGTGTCGCCCGTCTTGAGCGACCCGAGTAGACGCGGACGAAGCACAGCTTGCCGTAAGGATCGTTGATGATCTTGAAGGCCAGCGCCGAAAGCGGCTCGTCGTCGTCCGGCTTGCGCTTTTCAATTTTTGAGTGATGCTTGGGATCGATGCCCTCGACGGGAGGCTTGTCGATGGGGCTGGGCAGGTAATCGACGACCGCATCGAGCAGCGTCTGCACGCCCTTGTTCTTGAACGCCGATCCGCAGATGACCGGAAGACCTTCAGATCGATGGTTGCCTTGCGAATGCCGGCCTTCAGCTCTTCGATGGTCGGCGTCTCGCCTTCCAGGAACTTCCC
>CAWJHF010000018.1:0-10742 GCA_963842445.1 uncultured Verrucomicrobiae bacterium
ACCAAGTTTATTTCGCGGCATCATTTGAGCAGATGACGGTAGGGACAGCGCGCTGCGCTGTCCGGACGCCGCGGCGCGGCGTCCCTACCAAAAGAATTTTTATGAAGTTTTCGGAAATGAAAGACATGACGCTGGTGGAGTTGTCGGCCAAGAGCCGCGATCTGCGCCACGAAATGTTCAACCTGCGTTTGCAGCAGGCGAGCGCCCAACTGGAAAAGTCGGCGCGCCTGCGAACGCTGCGCCGCGACATCGCGCGGCTTGAAACGCGCATCTCGCAATTACGCAACAAAGCGGCTTAATCGTATGGCTGACACTGTGAATCCAACGGAAACGGCGCGCGGACAACGCAAACAGCGCGTTGGCGAAGTCATCGCCAGCAAGATGGCCAAGACCATCGTCGTGCGTGTCGAACGCCGGTTTCCGCATCGGCGGTTCCACAAGGTGGTGACCGCTTACAAAAAGTTTTACGCCCATGACGAAAAGGGCGAGGCCAAGCCGGGCGACCGCGTGCGCATTGAGGAAACGCGACCGATTTCCAGGACGAAACGGTGGCGGTTGCTGGAAGTGGTGGAACGCAATCAAGGCGTTGCGCCGGTGGCTGAGTAACGGGATTTTATGTTGCAAATTCGTTCCCATTTGGACGTGGCGGACAACACAGGCGCGAAAATCGCCTGGGCGATCGGTGTGTTGGGCCGCAACCAGCGTTATGCGCACGTGGGCGATATTATCAAGGTCCACATCAAGGACGCCGCGCCGGACGGCCAGGTGAAAAAAGGCGAGGTCCACAACGCGGTGATCGTCCGCACGCGGCAGCCGATCCGTCGCAGCGACGGTTCGTATTTGCGCTTTGACAGCAACGCAGTCGTCATCATTGACCCGGAAATGAATCCGAAGGGCACGCGCATCTTCGGGCCGGTGGCGCGTGAGTTGCGCGACAAGAAGTTTATGAAAATCATCTCGCTCGCGCCGGAAGTGATTTGAAAAAATTATGAAGTGTCATGTGAAAAAGGGCGACGAAGTAGTGGTGCTGGCCGGAAGGGAAAAGGGCAAGCGCGGCAAAATCATCGCCGTGTCGCCAAAAAAAGCGCGCGTTATTGTCGAAGGCCTGCAATTGATCAAGCGGCATACGCGCAAGAGCCAGCAGCACCCGCAGGGTGCCATCGTCGAGCGCGAAGGGACCATCCACATTTCCAACGTGATGAAGGCGGAGTTTTTTGACGCGCGCGGGGGACAACCAGCCCCGGCGGCGAACGCATGATTGGGCCATGAAAGCCAGACTTTACAACAAATACGTGAACGAAGTGGCACCGGCGCTGAAGGAAAGGCACAAATATGCCAACGTTCACCAGATTCCCCGCATGGTGAAAATCGTGGTGAACATGGGCGTCAGCGCGTCGCTGGAAAAAAACGCGGTCGAAGACGCGGCGAAGGACCTCGCGCTTATCACGGGCCGCAAACCGGCCATCAGCAAGTCGCGCCACAACATCGCGAACTTCAAGCTGCGCGAAGGCCAGCCCATTGGCTGCCGGGTGACGCTGCGCCGGGATGCGATGTACGAATTTTTCGACCGGCTCGTCGCCACCGCGCTGCCGCGCATCCGCGACTTTCGCGGATTGTCGCCGCGCAAATTCGACGGGCGCGGCAATTACACGTTCGGCGTCGCCGAACAGACGATTTTCCCGGAAATTGAACTGGACAAAATCAAACGCACGCAAGGCATGGACATCACGATTGTGACCAGCGCACGAACCGACGCTGAAGCGCTGGATTTTTTGAAGCTGATGGGTTTTCCATTGGCGGAAGCGAAGGAAACGCCGGCAAAACCGGACGCCAAAGGAATGCCCGCAAAAGCCGCCGCCGAGGCAAAACCGGAAACCAAATGAAAATGAAGGACTGGAGCATTGGAGCAATGGAGTATTGGAGTATTGATTTCCAACAGCACTCCACCACTCCACCACTCCACCACAACAGTTAGTTTTTATGGCCAAGAAAGCATGGAGAGAGCGCAACAAGCGCAAAGCTGCAACAGTGAAGAAATACGCCGCGATCCGCGCGGAGCTGAAGGCCAAACACGATTACGCAGGCCTCGCCAAGCTGCCACGCGACGCCAGCCCGTCGCGGCTGGTGAATCGCTGCGCGATGAGCGGACGCCGGCACGGTTATCTGCGCAAATTTGGTGTTTCACGCCTCACCTTTCGTGAGGCGGCGTTGAATGGCTTGATTCCCGGTGTTGTGAAAGCCAGTTGGTGACGATTTAATCACCCTCGTCCTCGTAATCATAATCGAGGATGAGGACGAAGGACGAGGACGAGAATAAATAATATGACAGACCCGATTTCAGACATGCTGACGCGGATCCGCAACGCCAGCCGTGCCCTCCGCCCGGTGGTCGCGGTGCCGCATTCACGCGTGAAGGAAAACATCGCGAACATTTTGAAAAAGGAAGGTTACGTCGCCGAGGTGGCCGTCGAGGGGAAAACACCCAAGACCATCAACATCAAACTGAAGTATCAGGGCAAAAAGAACGTGATTGAAGGATTGCGCCGCGTGAGCCGGCCCGGTCTGCGCCACTACGTCGGGGCGACGGAAATCCCGCGCGTGCTCGGTGGTTTGGGAGTCGCCGTCGTGTCCACGCCCGAAGGCGTGATGACCGGGACACAAGCGAAGAAAAAAAATCTGGGCGGTGAACTGCTTTGCTACGTCTGGTGAAAATTTATGTCGCGCATTGGAAAACAACCGATTGCCATACCTCCCAAGGTGAAAGTGGAGGTCAAAGGGCAGAACATTTTTGTCGAAGGCCCGAAGGGCAAGCTCAACTGGGAATTGCCACGCCGCACCAGCCTTAAGGTGCAGGACGGCAAAATCGTCGTGAGTCGGGCGGGCGAAGACGCCCAGGCGAAGGCGCTCCACGGTTTGAGCCGCGCGCTCGTCAACAACATGGTCAGGGGAGTGACCGAAGGCTTCGTCAAGAAACTTGAAATCCAGGGCGTCGGCTTCAAGGCTGCCGTTCAGGGTAAAAATGTGAATCTCGTGCTCGGCTTTTCGCATCCCATCAACTACGCGATTCCCGACCAGATCAAAGTAACCGTCGAGGAGAACACGAAACTGACGATTGAAGGCCCGGACCGGCGGCTCGTCGGCCAGGTCGCCGCCGAACTCCGCAGCTTCTATCCGCCGGAGCCTTACAAGGGCAAGGGCGTGCGCTACGTGGGCGAGCACGTCCAGCGCAAGGAAGGCAAGACGGTGCAGTAAAAAATTTGGTTCACGGCAACACCCGTGACGCAATGAAATGAGAACGGAACAGAAACAAAAGCTTGCGCAACTCCGGCACTGGCGAGTGCGCCGGAAAATCCACGGCACCAGGGAACGCCCGCGCATGAGCGTTCGCTTTACGAACGAGAACATTTACGTGCAATTCATTGACGACCACGCCGGCACGACGCTGGCGGCAGCCTCGACCACGAGCAAGAGCGCGCCCGACCGCGACAAGCTCGCGGCAAACGTGGCCAGCGCGAAGATCATCGGCAAATTGGCGGCGGAGGCCGCGCTCGCCAAGGGCATCAAGAGCGTTGTTTTTGACCGCGGCGGCGCGCGCTATCATTGGTCCAGGGGCAAAGGCAAGGACGGCAAGCCGGTGACGGTGCTCGGCAAGCTGGCGACGCTCGCCGGCGCGGCGCGCGAGGCCGGATTGAAATTTTAACCTGAAACCAGAAAAATATTGTGGCTGAAATCGAAAAAATCGCAGGTGAACCGCAACGCGGCCCGCGCGGCCGTGGTCGCCGCGCCAAGTCTATTTCCGAAGCGCCTGAAATGAACTTTGAAGGTGGCGCGACGGAAGAGCTCACGGAAAAGGTCGTTTACATCAACCGATCCGCGAAGGTCGTCAAAGGCGGACGCCGGTTCAATTTCAGCGCACTGGTCGTCATCGGCGACAAAAAGGGGCGCGTGGGCGTCGCGCTCGGCAAGGCGGGCGAAGTGGCCGATGCCATCCGGCGCGGCGGTGAACTGGCCCGCAATCAAATGGTTTCCGTGTCGTTGAAAGACGCGACGATTCCGCACGAGGTTTTTTCCGAATTCGGTGGCGCCAGGGTTTTGCTGCGTCCGGCGTCGCCGGGCACCGGCATCATCGCCGGCAAGACCGTCCGCGCGGTTTTGGAATCGGCGGGCGTGAAGGACGTTTTGAGCAAATCGCTCGGCTCGAAGAACGCGGCGAACGTCGTCAAGGCCACGCTCAAGGCGTTGTTGAGCCTTCGCACGCGCGAGAATATTTACAAGGGCCGCGGTCTGGAAATCAGAAAGGTTGAAATCCCGAAGGCTCCCGAAGCCGCTCCCGCTTCAGCCTGAAAGTTTTATGCGATTACACGATTTAAAACCCCGTCCCGGTGCGAAGCATCGCCGCAAGCGGCTCGGCCAGGGTGAATCCAGCGGTCATGGCAAGACGAGCGGTCGCGGCGGCAAGGGCCAGACGGCGCGTTCCGGCAGCTCGATTCGCATCGGTTTTGAGGGCGGCCAGATGCCGCTCATCCGCCGCATTCCCAAGCGCGGGTTCAACAACGTACGATTTGGTACACGTTATCTCGCGGTGAACGTCGGCGAATTGGAGCGGTTCGACAACGGCTCACGGGTGGATGAAACAGCCTTGCGCTCGGCCGGTCTGGCCAACGGTCGTGCCAGTGGCGTGAAAATCCTCGGCGAGGGTGAATTGTCCAAAAAGCTCGTGGTGAGCGCGAGTGCGTTCAGCGCCTCGGCCCGCGCCAAAATTGAAGCCAGGGGCGGGACGTGTGAAATCATCAGCCGCAAACCCGCCGGGCCGGCAAAGGCTTGATGGCGTCTAACGCATGTTCCGCAACATTTTCAACACGTTTGCCAACTGCTTCAAAATCCCGGAGCTGAAGTCCCGCATTTTGTTCACGCTTGGGCTGTTGGCGGTGTGTCGTCTTATATCGTTCATCACTATTCCCGGTTTGAACAGCACGGCGCTGGCCGATATCTTCAGCAAAAACCAAGGCGGATTGCTGGGCCTTTATAATACGTTTGCCGGCGGTGGTTACGAACGTTGCGCCATTGGTGCTTTGGGCATCATGCCTTACATCAGCGCAACGATTATCGTTCAATTGCTCACGGCGGTCTGGCCGAAACTCAGCAAGCTGGCGCGCGAGGAAGGCGGCCGGGCAAAAATCATCCAGTACGGCCGTTATCTGACGGTGCTCATCTGCCTCGGGCAAGGCCTGTATTTTGCCGGCAGTTGGGAAAATCCCGGGAAGGTGTTTCAAGGATTTCAAGGCCGGCTCGTGCTCATTGACAATCAGTTTTTGTATCTCTTTCAAACCGTGCTGGTCATGACGACGGGCACGATGTTGCTGATGTGGCTCGGCGAACAAATCAGCGAGCGCGGCGTCGGCAACGGCGTGTCGCTGGTCATCACCATTGGCATTGTGGCGCGGCTGCCGGCGGCGGTAACGGGGTTGGAGGACATGTTTCGCCCCGCCGGCGGGATTGAGTCAAATTATCATTTCATGGGCACGGGGGTGATGCTGGTGCTCTTGCTGGCCTTGGTGATTGGCGGCGTCATTGCCGTGACGCAGGCGCAGCGGAAAATCCCCGTGCAATACGCGCAGCGCGCCGTCGGGCGCAAACTCTATTCGGGCGGCACTTCGTTCATGCCGCTGCGCGTGAATTACTCCGGCGTCATGCCCATCATTTTTGCGCAATCCATCCTGCTGTTCCCCCAGCCGGTTTGCTCGAAGCTGGCTGAGGTTTTTGCCAGAACCCCGTTTTTGAGCGATTTCTTCCACGGACTGGCGGTGTTGCTCGGCGAGCGTTCGGTTTTTTACATGAGCCTTTACGGGTTGATGATTTTGTTCTTCTCGTATTTCTGGGTGGCGACGCAGTTCAACGAAATCCAGATTGCCGACGATTTGAAGAAGAACGGCGGCTACATTCCCGGCGTGCGCCCCGGCCAAGGCACGAGTGATTATCTGCACAAGGCGATGAGCCGCATCACGCTGGCCGGCGCAATTTTCCTGACGATCATTGCCATAATCCCCATCATCCTGTCGCGCGAGATGAACATTCCTTACAACGTATCCCAGTTTTTCGGGGGGACCAGCATGCTGATCACCGTCGGCGTTTTGCTGGACACGATGCGCCAGGTCGAATCGCATCTGATGATGCGCCATTACGACGGGTTTTTGAAAAGAGGCCGGTTGCGCGGGCGATTCTGATTTTTCCTGATCCTGATCGCGATGCGATTAAGAGCAGGATGTAGATTACGATTGAGATTTGAAAGACGTTATTCTGAAAAGCGGGCGCGACCTGGAGCTGATGCGTCCGGCTTGTGCCCTGGCAGGCGCGGTGCTGGAAGCCATCGCCGCGTTCATCAAGCCGGGTTTGACAACGCGCGAGGTTGACGAGTTCGCCGCGGCGCGAATCAAGGCGCATGGCGCGAAGAGCGCATTTTTGGGCTATCGCAAATATCCATGCCACACGTGCCTGTCGGTAAATGAAGAAGTCGTGCATGGATTGGCGGGCAACCGCGAATTGCGCTTCGGCGACATCGTGAGCGTGGACGTGGGCGTGTTATATAAAGGGTTTGTGGGTGACACGGCACGCACGGTGGCGGTGGGCGGTTGCGGCGTGCTGGCACAGCGGTTGATGGACGTGACGGAACGCGCACTTTACGAGGGCATTGCGGCGGCAGTTCCGGGAAATCACGTGACGGACATTTCGCGCGCGGTTCAAAATTACGTCGAAGGCAATGGATTCAGCATCGTGCGCGAGTTTGTCGGCCACGGCGTGGGGCGCGTGATGCACGAGGAGCCGCAGGTGCCGAATTTTGTTGATGCGAAGATGAATCAAAAGCTGCGCGCGGGCATGACACTGGCCATTGAGCCGATGGTGAACGCCGGCCAGCCCGCCGTAAAAATATTGAAAGACGGCTGGACAGTGGTTACGCAAGATGGTTCACTATCCGCTCATTTTGAGCATACGGTTTTGATCACCGAGGGTGAACCGGAAATTTTGACATGCCCGGAGAAAAAGCCTTCCAGGTTGAAGGTCGCGTGATTGAGGCGCTGCCGAACGGCACGTATCGCGCCGAGCTGGCCAACGGACACCGGTTGACGGCGTTCGTGGCCGGCAGGGCAAAAAAGAATTTCGCCGGATTGAAAGCCGGCGACCGAGTGAAGTTGCAATTGACGCCCTGCGATTTGTCGGCGGGGCGGATTTTGGTTGAGCAAAAATGATTTGAACATGAAAGTTCGCGCGTCAGTAAAAAAACTGTGCGAGCACTGCAAGATTGTGCGCCGGCGCGGTGTCATCCGCGTCATTTGCACGAACAAACGGCACAAACAACGACAAGGTTGAAGGCTCAACAGTTCAACAATTTAACGAAATATGGCACGTATCATTGGTGTTGAGGTTCCGCCGAACAAGCGCATTGACGTTGCGCTGCGCTACATCTACGGCATCGGCCCGTCCAACTCGAAGGAGATTCTGGAGCGGGCGAACATTGATTCAAGCGTCCGCGCAAAGGATTTGACCGAGCAACAGCTTTCGCAAATCGTCCACGCGATTCAGGAAGGCAAATATATTATCGAAGGCGATTTGCGCCGCGAAATTGGCATGAACCTCAAGCGGTTGCAGGGCATCAAGTGTTATCGGGGCGTCCGCCACATGCGCGGTTTGCCGGTGCGCGGCCAGCGCACGCAGACCAATGCCCGCACGCGCAAAGGCCCGCGCAAGACCGTCGGCGTGCAACGCAACCCGAACGCCAAGACCGGCATCCATTAAGGTCGTCAACTCTTAACTTTCAACCATTCATAGTTCATGGCCGACGAAAAGAAAAAATCCGCCCCCAGGAAGGAAAAGGAAGCGAAGCCCGAAGCGGCGGCCGCGGAAAAACCTGCCGCAAAGGCGGCTGGTGAGAAAACCAGCTGCAGCCCAGGGATAAATCGGCGAAGAAAGCCGCGCCGACCGGGCGAAGCCCCGGCAGCAGCCGAAACACCAACGGTCGAAGCGCCCAAACCGGCGGGCACGCCGGTGGCTGGTTCCGCACCGAGCGCCGCCGAACTTTTGGGTGAGGACGCCGCGGCCAAGAAAATCATCAAGGCCAAACACGCCAAGAACATCGTTTCCGGCGTCGCGAACATTCTGGCCACGTTCAACAACACGCTCGTCAGCATCACCGACGCGCATGGAAATCTCATCGGCTGGTCGAGCGCGGGCCGTGTCGGGTTCAAAGGTTCGCGCAAGAGCACGGCCTACGCTGCGCAACAGGTCGCGCAGGATGCCGCGCGCCAGGCGATGGCGCACGGCATGAAGGAAGTCGAGATACGCGTCAAAGGCCCAGGTTCCGGCCGGGAATCCGCCATTCGCGCCATACAGGCCATCGGACTCGAAATCATTACGATCAAGGACGTGACACCGATTCCACACAATGGCTGCCGTCCGCGCAAGAAACGCCGCGTCTAACCATCAACTCTCAACTTTCAACCACCAATCAATAATGGCTCGCTATACAGGTCCCCGCGTTCGCATCAGCCGCCGTTTCGGCATGCCGATTTTTGGCCCGACGAAATATCTTGAGCGCCGCAACTATGGCCCCGGCGTGCACGGCCCGAAGTCACGCCGCAAACACACCGATTACGGCCTCGGTTTGATTGAGAAGCAGAAGCTGCGCTATTACTACGGCCTGCTCGAACGCCAGTTCCGTGGCGTCTATGAAAAGGCGCTGAAACGCCGCGGCGTCACCGGCGAACAAATGTTGCAGATTTTGGAGACGCGCCTCGACAACGTGGTTTATCACCTCGGCTTTGCGAACACGCGCGCGGCGGCGCGCCAGATGGTTTCGCACGGCCACATCACCGTGAATGGCCGAAAAGTGAACATCCCCTCCTTCGGTTTCAAGGTGAACGACGCGGTGAGCGTCAAAAATTCCAACGTGTCGCGCCAGTTGGCGACGAAAAATCTGGAGATCGCCACCAGCCGCGCGGTGCCGGATTGGCTGTCCCTGAACAAGGAAGAGTTCAAGGGCACCGTGATGCGGATTCCGACGCGCGACGAAATCCAGCCGATTGCCAACGAGCAGGCAGTCGTCGAATTTTATTCCCGATAAAAAAGAAAAAAACAAAAACAATTATACGGACTTCGGTGGCTGCCGGGAATAACGGCGCTGAGGCCAGATTAAAATTGTTGAAAGGAAAACATGCCAGCACGTCTAGGACGATTCGAAATGCCCAAGCGGTTGACGAAGGAAGATTCAACCGCCACCGAAACTTACGCCAAATTTGTCGCCGAGCCGTTTGAAACCGGCTACGGCCATACCATCGGCAACTCGCTGCGCCGCGTGTTGCTGTCCTCGCTGGAAGGCGCGGCCATCACCTCGATGAAGGTGGACGGCGCAATGCACGAATTTGCGACGATTGACGGCGTGGTCGAGGACGTGACCGACATCGTGCTGAACCTGAAGAAGATCAAGTTCAAGGCGCACTCGCGTGACGAGCAGACGCTGTTGCTTTCCGTCAACAAGGAAGGCGCTGTCACCGCCGCCGACATCCAGCTCAACCAGAACGTCGAACTGGTCAACCCGGACCAGCTCATCTGCACGCTCGACAAAAAGAAGAAGTTCGAGATGGAATTGACGGTGAAAATCGGCCGCGGATTTTGTCCGAGCGACGAAAACAAGAAACCCGGCCAGGCCATCGGCGTGGTGGCCATTGACTCGCTGTTTTCGCCGGTCACGCGCGTGCGTTACGCCGTGGAGGCCGCGCGCGTCGGCCAGCGCACCGACTACGACCGGTTGATTCTGGAAATCTGGACGGACGGGCGCATTTCACCCGACGACGCGCTCACGCAGGCCTCGGCGATTTTGCAGCATCACCTCGACGTGTTCGTCGGCTACGACAAGAACGCGGTCGAATTCGAGGAGGCCGTGGACAAGCAGGACGAGGAGAAGATGAAGATGAAGAAGCTTCTCAACATGAGCGTGAACGAAATCGAATTGAGCGTCCGCGCGGCCAACTGCCTGAACAACGCGAACATCACCAGCGTCGGCCAGCTTGCGATGAAGACCGAGCAGGAAATGCTCAAGTATCGCAACTTCGGCAAGAAATCGCTGAACGAAATCAAGGACAAGCTCCAGGCTTTGGGCCTGTCGCTCGGCATGAACTTCGAGCCGGGCCTGCTGGACGCGCCGGTGAAGGATAATCCGGCGAACAATTAAGGCCAGCCTATGCGACATTTGAAGCGAACGGCCAAACTCGGTCGCACCCCCGAGCATCGCAACGCGATGCTGGCGAACCTGGTTTGCAGCCTCATCAAACACAAGCGCGTGACCACGACGCTCGGCCGGGCGAAAGCCGCGCGTCCCGTCGCCGAACGGATTGTCACGCTCGGCAAACGCGGCACCATTTCCGCCCGCCGCGTCGCCGCCGCCCGTTTGCACACGCGCGGCACGACGGTCCAACTCACCAAGGACGAGCGCCGCAAATGGCGTGACCAGGAGGACGTCGTGCGCATTCTTTTCGAGGAAATCGCGCCCGCGTTCAAGGAACGCAACGGCGGCTACACGCGCATCATCAAAATGGAACAGCGCCAGGGTGACGCCGCCCAGCGCGCGATTCTGGAATGGGTGGATTATACGCCCCCCACTCCCGCTGCGCCCGAAACCGCGCCTGCCGAAGAGACAAAACCGGCCGAAGAAACGACACCGGCGGAAACCAAACCGGGGGAAACCGAGACCG
>CAWJHF010000019.1:0-17825 GCA_963842445.1 uncultured Verrucomicrobiae bacterium
GACCTTGGAGAAAACCATGAGATTTAAGGTTCAGCAGGCTGGCGTCGTGACCGGGAATGGACTTGGGCAATACCATGAAATAAAAGCGCGATGGACACGACTTGAACCATTGAGGCGCGGCGGTTCACGAAATGTCTGGCTGGCCGTCTTGGTTTGTAATTGAACCGGCTTCCGCGAGTCATGTCCCCGGATTGGTCGTGGACTGACTTCGGACGCGAACTGGCCGTGGACGTTGCGCGACTGCGGACTGATTGCCGAGGCGGATAATTCGCGGACAGGGACAATTCCTGACTGCGGCTGCGGTCGTGGACTGACACGATCACGGACTGACTGCGGGCGGGACTCGGACGCGGACTGGCCGACATCGCGGACGCTGGATGAGGCTTTTGCGCGGATAGTGGGCGGCTGCGCCGTGACGATTTCGCGGACGCGAAAACCTCGTTTTGACGAGGGGTAGGGCTTGTCCTGGATAAATCGGGAATTTTTTGGCGTTGAGGCGTGACCCGCGCGGGCATCATCCGTTGGCGGCGATTTGCAGCGGGACGATGTTCCCGGCCTGCTTGGGCGGCAGGATGGAGAACCAAGCCTTGGCTTCGGCATCGGTAGCCAGCGCACGGTAGTTGGAAAAAATAACCTGCGGCGAATTGCCACATTCCAGCGCCACGGCAGGCACGTCTTTGAGCGTAGCCACGCGATAGGAAATGTAGGAATGGCGAAAACCGTTGCGTTTCCATGTCACCTTTGCCCGCGCCGCCGCTCGCTCAAAACGATTGCCCAAAGCGTTGCCGACATTCTCATCCTGTTCATCGCACGGATTCATCGAGCCGAACCGTTTGGCGTGAGAAGCGAGCCAAGCAGCGAGGTTGTCACTAATGGGCACCAACCGGCGGGCTGCGGTCTTGGCATTTTCCGCCCCGACTACAATGAGTTTTTCGGCCAACCGCACTTCGCGCCAGTCCAGCCGTGATACTTCCGCCAACCGCAGACCGGCAAACGCAGCGATGGCCAGCGCCGGAATGATGGCCGCGTCCGCTACTGCGAGAATGGCGCGCATTTCGTCGGGTGCGTAGATGCCGATGGGCGCGTGCTGTTTCCGGGGCGTGGAAATTTCGGAGAGTTCGAGGGCAAGGTCGGCGGGCACATATTTCTGACGGCGGGCGAAGTTGAACAGGCTGACGATCTGCCGGAGCATGTTTTCTTTGGTGCGGGCGGCGGTGTCCTTCTTCGTCTTTTGGTTCTTTAATCCGTAAATCCATTGTTGAACCAATGGCGCGCTTACGGCGATTATTGGCAGCACAAATGCCTTGGAGAATTGACCAAGCCGAATTTCGAGGTCGTTCACATGGATTGCCGAGCAACCCGCACTCCGCCGGTCGGCGATGAATTCCGCGACGACTTCGGCCACGGTTTTACGGGGCATGTTGGCCGGATGCTTCTGTTTGTAGAACTGCCCCATTTCGGCGAAGGTCACGTCCTTTGGCAAACCTGCGCGGGCAATGGCGTAGTCGCGCACGATTTCCACCAGTCGGGAGGCGGTGGCATTGCCGATGCCTTCGTTCTTGGCGAGCAACGCGAGGGCTTGTTCGAGTGACACGCGATCTGTGGCGCTCAATGCCGCCGCGCCGAGTGCTCCCTGTGCTTTCTGCTCCGCGATGCGCGTCGCCTCTGCGCTGGCCTTGTCGAAGTCCATGAAGCGGCGAAGCTGGCGCTTTCCGTTGGCGTAGTAGCTCAACAAAAAAGTCGGGAAGTTTTCACCGCGAACATGGCCTTTGTTTTTGTAGATTTTTACCGCGACATCGCCGTTGCGAATGACGTGCGGCCACGCTTTCGGCAGGCGAACAGGCTTTGATTCCGGTGCGAGCGAATTTGCTTTAAGATTCGATTTCATGCGCTACAGTGTAACAACACTGTAACAACATGTCAAGTGAATCAACGTAAGTCGTTGATTTATATGGTGCCGACGGAGGGGGTCGAACCCACACATCCTCACGGATACCAGATTTTGAGTCTAGCGCGTCTGCCAATTCCGCCACGTCGGCACTCCATCTTACCAGCCATTAACGGCGGTAAGCGGAGGGTGATGTTAATGAGTCCGGCGTGACTGTCAATTCCGCCAAGCCCTTGTTTTTTCCAAAGAATGGACGGTGTGGAATTCGTCTCCCTCAATTTTTTGATTCGATTGCCAGTTCGAGCTGCGGCATTTTGACGTTCTGAAAACGTCCAGATCATCCAACCATCCGCCAGCCGACGAACGGTATCCCACGGGGGAACTGGTTCGCCGGCTCGTGGCGTTGGCGTGGCGGTTTCGCAAGGATTGCCTGTGGTCCTTGGTACTGAGCGTGGTGCTGCTGCTGCTCGGCATCGCGGGCCTCAAATTGTTGGGCGTGGTGATTGACGTCATCCGCCATGCGCTCGATTCGTCCCTGCCGCCACCGGTGTATCCGTTCGGCTGGAACCCGCCGTCGGGGTGGTCGGCGCTGCAAATTGTCACGGCACTGGCGCTGGCAATTGTGGCACAGGCGGTGTTGCGCGCGGCACTCACCTACGCCTACAACATAATTACGGCGCGGTTGACACAGGGTGAAATCGTGCCGGAACTGCGCGCGCAGGTTTACGCCAAGCTGCAACGGCTGAGCTTCAGTTTCTTCGACCTGCACGGCTCCAATTCGATTTTCAACCGGGTGACCGGCGACGTGCAGAACACGCGGTTGTTCGTGGACGGCGTGTTGTTGCAGGGAGCGACGATGATTCTCACGCTGGCGGCCTACGCGGTTTTCATGTGGCGAATTCAGCCGTCGCTGACCGTGGCGTGCCTGTGCGTGTCGGTGCCGCTATGGTGGCTGGCGCATTTTTATTCGGCGCGGCTGCGTCCAGGTTACCTGCGCAACCGCGAGTTGACGGACAACATGGTGTTACTGTTCAGCGAGAGCGTGCGCGGGATGCAGACGGTGAAAGGGTTCGCCGCGGAACCGCATCAGGTCCGCCGATTCGAGGAGGCGAACGACCGTGTGTCGTCGCAACAGCGGAAAATTTTCTGGGATTTGTCGGTGTTCACGCCGGGCACGCAGATGTTGTCGCAATTGAGTCTGGTGATTTTGTTCGCCTACGGCGGCTGGCTGTATGCGCAGGGAAAAATTCCGCTGGGCGGCGGGCTGGTGGTGTTTGCGGGATTGCTCCAGCAATTCACGGGACAGGTGGCGACCATCTCGACCATCGCGAACTCGGTGCAGCAGAGCTTGGCAGCGGCACGGCGTGTGTTCGAGGTGATGGACACACCGGTGGAAGTGCAGAGCCGATCGGACGCCGTCAAGCCGCCCAAGCTCACGGGCCGGATGGTTTTTGAAAAAGTGACGTTCGGTTATCACGCGGACAAACCGGTGCTGACAGACATTTCGTTTGAATCGAAACCGGGACAGGTCATCGGTATTTTCGGGATGACGGGCGCGGGCAAGAGCACCTTGCTCGGTTTGATTCCGCGTTTTTATGATCCAACCGCGGGCCGCATCCTGGCCGACGGAAAAGATTTGCGGGAATTGGACCTGGATGCGTACCGGCGGCAGATCGGGATTGTCTATCAGGAGAGTTTTTTATTTTCGAACACGGTGGCGGCGAACATCGCGTTCGGGCATCCGCACGCGACGATGGAACAGATTGAGCGGGCGGCACGGATTGCGTCGGCGCACGAGTTCATCACGGCGCTGCCACTGGGTTACGAAACAGTGCTGGGTGAATCGGGCGTGGATTTGTCGGGTGGTCAACGTCAGCGGCTGGCTCTGGCGCGGGCGTTGTTGCTGCAACCGCCTGTTTTGATTCTGGACGACCCGACGGCATCGGTGGACGCGCGGACGGAGAACGAAATTGTGTCGGCGTTGCGCGAAGCGATGGCAGGGCGGACGACGTTTGTGGTGTCGAGCCGGTTGAGCCTGTTGCGGCGGGCGGATTGGATTCTGGTGCTGGAGGACGGGCGGCTGACGCAATCGGGCACGCACGCGGAACTGGTGCACCGCCCGGGACCGTATCACGAGACGGCGCTATTGCAGATCATGGATTTGGGGGACTTGGAAAGTGGGAGGGGGAATTGAAAATATGAGAACAGCGAACATCGAACGCCCAACATCGAACGTCGAAAGAAGCTGCGATCGGCATAATTCGATGTTCAGTGTTCGATGTTGGTTGTTCGATGTTTTCCCATTCGTGTCTGTCGCGCTTGGGACAGGCACGCTCCCCATTTTAAATGCATTGAACCAGACATGAGCTCGCCATCGAACATCAAGTCACCGGCAAGTGACCTTGCGAAGGGGGACCTTTCAGCGCGGGAGGCCATCACCTATTACAATCCAATGGAGGAACGCGAGGCGGACAAGGCACCTTTGCAGATGGCGCTCATCCGCCGGATTTTCCATTACACGAAGCCGTACGCGGCCAAGCGGAACTGGCTGTTCGCTCTGACGTTTATCCGCGGCCTGCAATTGCCGGCGCTGGCATGGTTGATTGGCCGCACCATCACCGGGCCGATTGCGCACCGTGATTTGTCGGGAATTTTCTGGTATGCAGCGGGGTATTTCGCGTTGGCCCTGGTCACGGTCGTGAACTTTCATTTCCGTCAGCGGTTCGCGCTCGAACTGGGCGAGGCGGTGGTGCACGACATGCGGTCGGATTTATTCCGCAAGCTGATGACGATGCCGATGTCGTTTTTCAACCAGACCAAATTCGGCCGCATCATCAGCCGGATGACGTCGGACATTGACAGCGTGCGCGCCGGGGCGCAGGACGTGGCGTTCGTGCTGGTGGTGCAGGGGTTGCAGATGACGACCTCGGCGGCGTTGATGGCGTATTACGATTGGAAACTTTTTTCGCTGATGGTCATCATGGCGCCGGTCATCTGGGTGGTGAACGAAAATTACCGCCGCGAGATGAGCCGGCGGCTGCGCAAGGTGCAGGAATCGTGGAGCCGGGTGGCGTCCACGCTGGCCGAATCGGTGAGTGGCATCCGGGTGACCCAGGCATTTGTGCGGCATGAAATCAATTCGGACTTCTTCCGCAAATTGATTGATGTCCACGGCGAGAACAACGTAGGTGTGGCGCAGGCGTCCGCGGTGTTCGTGCCCCTGTTGCAGTTGAAGAGCCAGCTTTTCCTCGGCGCGATGGCGTTGCTGGGCGGCTACGGTGTGTTGCATTGGCACGGCTGGCTGCACATGGAGGTGGGCGACCTGGTGATGTTTCTGTTCCTGGCCAACTTGTTCTTTGATCCGGTGCAGGCCATCGGCAATCAATTGAACCAGGCGTTCATGGCGATGGCCGGCGCGGAGCGGCTGTTCCGGATGTTGGACCAGAAACCGGAATGGGTTGACGCGTCCACGGCCAAACCGCTGCCGTGCATCAAGGGCCGCGTGGAATTCCAGGCGGTGCATTTCGAGTATCAGCGGGGCCGGCTGGTGCTCCGGGACATTTCATTTGTGGCCGAGCCAGGACAGAACGTCGCCCTGGTGGGGCACACCGGCAGCGGCAAAACGACGCTGGTGAGTTTGCTGCAAAAGTTTTATCTGCCGACGGGCGGGCGCGTGCTGGTGGACGGCATGGACTTGAACACGGTCACCAGCGACTCGTTGCGGTCGCAGATGGGTAGCGTGCAGCAGAACAATTTCCTGTTCTCCGGCACCGTGCTGGACAACATCCGGCTCGCGCGACCGGGGGCGACGGAAGCCGACGTGCGCGCGACGCTGGCGGCACTGGATTGCGCCGATTTGCTGGACGTGCTGCCGCACGGATTGCATTCGCAAGTGGCCGAACGTGGCGCAGCGCTGTCGTTTGGCCAGCGGCAACTGGTGTGTTTTGCCCGCGCCATGCTGGTCAACCCGCGCATCGTGGTGTTGGACGAGGCGACGAGCGCGATTGACACGGTCACCGAGACGCGGTTGCAACGGGCGCTGGAAATCCTGCTGCGCGGGCGGACGGCGTTCATCGTGGCACACCGGTTGAGCACCATCCGCCGGGCCGACTTGGTTCTGGTATTGGACCAGGGCCAAATCGTGGAGCGCGGTACACACGAAAGTCTGCTGCGGCAGGAAGGCGTTTATGCCCGGCTGCATCGGGAATTTGTCAGCAGCGCCAACAGCAACCGGTGAACGACCAGAAGAGGATGACGTCGTCACGGATGGACAATGTCGGATGCCAATTTTGTTTATCCCCGCCGCGCCCGCTTCACGATCCCGATTAAAATTCCAAGCTGAGACCTCCACTCACGGTATGACTGCTGCAATTGTTGCACGCCTGTTGGGTGGCGTAGTAGGCGAACACGGAAAGACGTTGCGTGCAGCGTGTGCTCAAACCAGCGACCAAGGAGAGACTGTCCCGTCCCAGCGACGGACTTTCCACCTGGAAGACGGATCCCGCGCCGCTGGCCATGCGTGAATCAATTGCCCGGCTCACATCCAGAAACTCATGTCGCCAGCCAAGCTGAAGTTCGGGCCGCAACGCCACCTTGGCGACGCGCCATTCGTAGGCGAAACGTCCTCCGAACAAGGTCCACAACGACTGGCTGTCGTTATTCAGGATTTGCAGTGGCGCCATAGAACCGGTTTCCGTGAACCCGTTAATATCATCGTAGGTGTAATGCGCTTCAGCCAGTGGGCTGATAGTAAAATCATGGTATTTCAAGACATAGCCACCGCCCAGCATAGTATCAACCTCGTAACCATCGGTGTTCCCGCTCGCGATGCCGCCTAGTGCGGCACGTTTGCTGTCGTAATGGTAACCGCCAGCGCCAAGTTGGGCTTCCAGGTAAACGTTGGGCTTGAACCAGCTCCCATAGACGCCAGCCCGACCGCCTTCCATGTCTGCGCTGCCTCCGTTGACCAGGCTCGCCTCGCCGTTGGCGTAATCCAGCGTGAGACCGCCCGCAAGACAATTGTCCACTCGCTTGTCCAGGCCCAGAGTCATACCGGAGTCCTGGAGACAGTAACCCGAGGCGTTGGCCGTGCTACTGACATGGGTGAACCGGCCATAGCCAGCCGCAAATCCATCCCATTCCTCGTTTGGCCGGGCTGTCGGCATCGGAGGCAGGCTCTGACCCGCGGAAGCCAATTGGATGCGGGGATCGAACAGCGACGCACTGCCGCTGGGGGATGCATATTCTGCGCGGAGATTGTCCATCCGGCGTTGCACGTTCCCCACGACGACATCCACGGCGTTGAAATTCATGTCAAACAACGCGCCCAATTCTTCCGGGGCAATCAGGTCAAAGTCCGCCGGGAGTTGCAGCCCCGGGACGGCATCAAGGGTTGCGATCAAATTCGTCTCACGCGGGTCGCCCTGTAATTTATCGCCCAGGTATCCGGAGAAGGTGTCAAGGTCTCGGGCCACGGCGCGCTGGTTGGACGTAAGGGCAAATGGCACGAAGGTGTCCTGCAGGGTGATCAGGCTGACCTGATTGGGTCCATAGAGGGTGCCGAGTTGAAGCGCATAATTGCCTTTCAACGGATCGTTCAGGGCCGTGAACTGGCCCGTTACACCGTCCGCCGCGGTCAACACCGTAAACCGGTCGCCTTTTGTGGGCACGAAACCGTCGAACCGCGCCACCGAAAGTGTGCCGGTCAGCGAGGCAGTGCCGCTGACCGCGAGGCGGTCGTAAGCGGTCGTCGAGCCGAGTTTGATTTCCACGGTGCCGTCGTTGACCTGGGTGAGATTGCCTGTGAGCGCCGTTGTCTGCAGAACGCCTGGTCCGCCGGGAGCGAGCGTGCCGTTATTCAGGAACAGATTGCCAGCACCCAGGTTGACCGTCGCGCCGGCGTTGAGCCGGCTGCCGGAGTAATTGTTGAACTGATTTTGACCGGGGCCCAGATCAACGGAGCCGATGACGGTGCCGTCGTTGTTGATGGTCTCGTTGCCTGTGCCGCCGATGATGGCGTTGCCCGCAATCCCGTTCAACGTGGTGATGGTGTTGAAATTATACAACGTGTTGTTCCCGCCGTCGGCGAACCAGACCCCGGCGCTGGTGCCGCTGCCACCCTGAAAAACACCATTGTGAACAGTGAGCGTCAGGTTGCCGGAAGCTTGATCGCCGCGGCTTTGCACGAAGATGGCCGACGAATTGGATCCATATACGTTGATGCTGCCGATGTAGTCGATTTCGACCAACCCGCTGTTATTTGTGCCGCCCGCGCTTTGCGCAAAAATGCCGTCGGCGTAGTCGCCGTATGTCGTGATGTTTCCGGTATGAATAATGTGAACGTCGCCCGCTGACCCGGCGCCACCCACGCTGCCGGCAAACGATAATCCGTTGCCGAGGTCCCCCGCCAGACCGCCGCCGCCACCGACACTTTGGGCGAAGATGCCGTAAGCGCCGGTGCCGTGGGTAATGATGTCGCCGGCGCTGACCACCGTCACATCCCCGCCGTTGCCACCCGCCCCGCCCGATTGGCCCAAATTCACCGCCAATCCCGCAGCGCTCACACCATGGTTTACATTGCCCGCCACACCGCCGCCGCCCCCGACGCTCTGCGCAAAAACGCCATACGCACCGTCACCGAAGGTTTCAATGCCGCCGGTGACGTTGACATTCACGTCACCGCCGTTGCCGCCAGCACCGCCGCCGCCACCGATGGCGAGGTTTGCCAGGGCGCCTGATTGGCCGTAACCGCCAATGCCGCCGCCGCCGCCGACGCTCTGGGCCAAAACGCCGAAGGCACCCGCACCGTAAGTGACAATGTATCCCGAATTCTGAACCGTGACCTCATTGCCGTTGCCACTGCTGCCACCCTTGCCGCCAACGACAATTTGGAAATCCGTACCCGACAATCCGTCAGCGCTGGCCGCCTGCCCGCCGTAGCCGCCGTCACCACCGCCGCCGCCGATGCTCTGCGCCATGATGCCATGCGAAGCAGCGCCGAAGGTGACGATGTTGCCGATGTTGTTAACGGTCACCGCACCGCCGTCGCTGGCACCGGCGCCATTGCCACCCACCGACACGTTCAAATCGAACGTGTTGCCGTCGCCGGTCAGATTGGATTGCGCCGTTGCGCTGCCGCCCCGGCCACCACCGCCGCCGATGCTTTGGGCAAGAATGCCGAGGGCATTGTTGCCGTAGGTGACGATGTCGCCGCTGTTGGTCACGGTAACAGCACCACCGTAATTGCCGTTGCCACCGGCTCCACCGATGCCGACGGTAAGGTCAAGAGTGCTGCCCGAGCCGGCCGCGTTCACAGTATCGCCGCCGACACCGCCGCCGCCGCCGATGCTTTGCGCGATGATCGCGTAAGAACCGTCGCCATACGTGGTGATGCCGCCGGAGGAAACCACATTGACCGCCCCGGCATAGCCGCCGGGACCGCCTTTGCCGCCGATACCGACAGTTAGCTGGAGCAGATTCCTGGTGCCGCCGTCGGGTGTCGAAACGCTCATGCCGCCGCCGCCGCCGCCGCCGCCGATGCTTTGCGCCAGAATGCCGTAGGCGTTTGCGCCGACGGTGTAAATCTGGCCGTTCTGGAAAACGTCCACCGCGCCGGCGTTACCGCCCAGGCTCCCGCTCCCGCCCAGTGACAGGGAAAGATTTACTGACCGCTGCGTGTTGGTACCTGCCGCTGTCGAAGTGGTGGCGCTGTCACCACCGAGGCCACCCCCGCCGCCCACGCTTTGCGCCAGGATGGCGTGCGAACTGTCACCGAACGTGATAATCGTGCCGGTGTTGGTAACCGTCACCGTCGAACCGAAACCACCATTGGTGCCGGAGCCGCCGAGACTGACTCCGAGTTTGATGGCGATGTTGGCGTCGCCGCCGCCATTGTCCACGCTGCTCATGCCGCCGGCCCCGCCGCCACCGCCAACACTTTGGGCAAAAATGCCGAGGGCGTTGTTTCCGCGCGTGGTGATATTGCCGGCGTTATTGACCGACACGGCACCACCATTTCCGCCGCTACCACCGCCCCCGCCAACGCCCACGCCCAGATTGATGCTCCAGGTCGGCGCGTTTGTATCCGAACCTTCACTGGCGGACGACGAGGCTGAATTTGTATTTGCCTCCTGGGTTTCAATTTTCGCCGTGCCGCCGTTGCCACCGCCGCCGCCCACGCTTTGCGCCAGGATGCCGTAGGCTCCGTTCCCCCAAGTGTTAATCTGGCCTTGATTATCAACCGTCACCGCGCCGCCGTCGCCGGCCGCGCCGCCGCCGCCGCCAATGGTGGCGGTCAAATTGATGGACTTGTCGCCGGCTGAAGCCGTGGTCGCCGCACTGGCCCCGCCATTGCCGCCGCCGCCGCCGATGCTTTGCGCCACGATGCCGTGGGCGGCATCTCCGAATGTAGTGATCGAACCTTCGCTCGTGACCCGGACGCTGTCACCTGAACCGCCGGCACCCCCGCTGCCGCCCAGCCCGCCGCCCAAGTTGATGCTGAGGGACAGATTCGTGTTCCCGCCATCGGCCGCGTTTTCGATTTGGCTCATGCCGCCGGCGCCGCCCCCGCCCCCGACGCTTTGGGCAAAGATGCCGATGGAATTGGCTCCGTAGTTGGTGATGCTGCCGTGATTATCAACCGTCACTTGGCCGCCGTTGCCGGCGATACCGCCGCTGCCGCCCAGTCCGAACGAGAGATCAACGCTCCATTCTTTCCCGCTACCATTGGTTGAAGTGTCGGACGATGCTGCCGCTGCCAAAGCCGACGGCGATGAATTGTTGGTGTCCGATTCCGTTTCGATTTTGGCGGTGCCGCCCATGCCGCCGCCGCCCCCCACGCTTTGGGCGAAGATGCCGTAAGCGCCTTCGCCGTAGGTCGTAATGGTGCCGTCCTGCACCACCACGACGTTGCCGCCGTTGCCGCCGGCTCCGCCGCTCCCGCCGATGGCCGCAGTAAGCGTGATGGCACTGCCCGACTCCGGTGAAGATTTTGAAACGGCGCTGGCGCCGCCCAGACCGCCACCACCGCCCACGCTTTGGGCGAAAATGCCGTGCGCCGCGTCTCCTCCCGTAATGATTGTTCCCTGATTGGTAACGGTTACGGTGTTTGCCGCGCCGCCGCCACCGCCACCACCGCCCACACTCCCGCCCAGGGA
The DNA here is from genome assembly GCA_963842445.1 of uncultured Verrucomicrobiae bacterium. Classification (GTDB taxonomy): domain Bacteria; phylum Verrucomicrobiota; class Verrucomicrobiia; order Limisphaerales; family UBA11358; genus UBA11358. The sequence goes on from CAWJHF010000019.1 coordinate 11,044, forward strand.
AACACTGAGGGATAGATTGGTATTCCCGCTATTGCCCACGCCGTCAATTTCACTCATGCCGCCGGCCCCGCCGCCACCCCCGACGCTCTGCGCAAAGATGGCGATGGAATTGGTTCCGTACGTCGTAATATTACCGCCATTGACGACCATCACCTGACCGCCATTGCCCCCGCCGCCACCGCTGCCGCCCAAGCCGAACGAGAGATCGACACTCCACTCCTTCTCGTTGCTGTTGGTAGAAGTGTCAGACGACGCTGCCATCGCCAGCGCCGATGACGAGGAACTGTTGGTGTCCGATTCTGTTTCAATTTTGGCGGTGCCGCCCATGCCGCCGCCGCCCCCCACGCTTTGGGCGAAGATGCCGTAAGCGCCTTCACCGTACGTCGTGATGGTGCCTTCCTGCACGACCACCACATTACTGCCGTTGCCGCCAACTCCGGCGCCGCCACCGATGACCGCGTTGAGACTGATCGAATTACCCGAACCCGGGGATGATTTCGTAATGGAGCTGGCGCCGCCCACGCCGCCGCCGCCACCCACACTTTGGGCAAAAATGCCATGCGCCGCGTCACCCTCGGTGATGATCGTCCCATGATTGGTCACGGCAACAGTGTTACCCGCGCCGCCGGCCCCGCCCGCGCCGCCCAGACCGGCGCCCAAGGAGATGCTCAAGGACAGATTGGTGTTGCCGCTATCGCCCCGGCTGTCAATCTGACTCATGCCGCCGGCGCCGCCCCCGCCCCCGACGCTTTGGGCAAAGATGCCGATGGAATTGGCTCCATAGTTGGTGATGTTGCCCTGATTGTCAACCGTCACCTGACCGCCATCGCCGGCAATGCCGCCATTGCCGCCCAATCCGAACGAAATATTGACACCCCATGCTTTCCCACTGCTGTCGGAAGAAGTGTCAGCCGCTGATGTTGTCGTCAATGCCGATAACGAAGAGCTATTGGTGTCCGATTCCGCTTCGATTTTGGCAGTGCCGCCCATGCCGCCGCCACCGCCCACACTTTGGGCCAGGATGCCATAGGCACCTTCCCCGTACGTCGTAATGCTGCCTTCCTGCAAGACCATGACATTGCTGCCGTTTCCGCCGGCCCCACCACTACCGCCGATGACCGCAGTGAGGGTGACCGAGTGCGAAGTGTCCGAATCTGGAGAAGATGTCGTGGCGGTGCTGGCGCCGCCCAATCCACCGCCGCCGCCCACGCTCTGGGCAAAAATGCCATGCGAGGCGTCGCCAACCGTGGTAATCGCCCCCTGGTTCACCACGGTGACAATGTTCCCTGCGCCACCGCCGCCGCCCGCGCCACCCAATCCGAAATTGAGTTTGACAGAGGTGCTGCCGCCACCGCCGCTGGCGTCCGTGGCGCTGAGGCCGCCTGAACCGCCGCCGCCGCCCACACTCTGGGCCAGGATGCCGATGGAATTGGAGCCACCGGTGTAGATGCTTCCGAGGTTGGTAACCATGACGACTCCGCCGTTGCCCGCGCTGCCGCCATTGCCGCCGGCGCCGATGGCAATGCTGAGGCTCCAGCCGTTGTCGTTGCTCCCTGCGCTGCCGGAGTTGGTGAAGGCCATGCCGAGCGATTTATTCATGACTTTGGCTTCACCGCCATCACCACCGCCGCCGCCCACGCTTTGGGCAAAAATGCCGTTCGCGCGCTCGCCGAGGGTCACGATGGAGCCGGAATTGAATACCATAACGTTGCTACCCGAACCGCCCCCGCCGCCGTCGCCGCCGATGGAGACGCTGACCTGTTTGGACTCCTGGCTGAGGGCCAACGAACCCGCCATGCTGAATCCGCCAGCGCCCCCGCCGCCGCCGATGCTCTGGGCGAGGATGCCGTGGGCCAAATCCCCTTCGGTTTCAATCCGGCTGGTATTTGAGACGAAGACCAAACCACCCATTCCGCCGGTGCTGCCGTTGCCGCCCATCGCGAAACTTACGGCGGCTTCTTTGGTAATGCCGCCGGCAACGCCGAACCCGCCGTCGCCCCCGCCGCCACCGACGCTTTGCGCAAAAATGCCGTAGGCCCGGTCACCCTCGGTATGGTTGGTCGGGCCATCGCTGATCAGCGTCACCTCGCCGCCGTTGGACCCGCTGCCGCCTTTGCCGCCGATGCCGATTTGGACCGTGGGCGACTCGCTGATGCCGCCGGAAACGCTGAACCCGCCGGAACCGCCACCGCCGCCCACGCTTTGGGCGAAGAGCGCGTGTGAATCGTTGCCGGTCGTGAAAACGCTGCCGGAGCTTTCCAGATACACGTTGCCGCCGGCACCGCCACTGCCACCATTGCCGCCCATGCTGAAACCGACTGATGCACCCGCAGTGAGGCCGCCGGAAACGCTGAATCCGCCATCGCCGCCGCCGCCGCCCACACTTTGGGCGAGAATTCCGTAGGAACGATCGCCCGAGGTGGCGATGTTCCCTGAATTTAACACGGTTACATTGCTGGCCGCGCCGCCGCTGCCGCCCCTGCCACCGAAACTGAGACTCAGCTCATTGCCGGTACTGATGCCACCGGCGATGCTGAATCCGCCGGAACCACCGCCGCCACCGACGCTCTGGGCCATTATTCCATGAGCATCATTACTGTGAGTGATGATCGTCGCGGAGTTGGTGAGAAAAACCAGGCCGCCGTCGCCACCGGTCCCGGCGCTGCCGCCAAAGCTTAATGGCAAGGCCAAACCGCCCATGCTTCCCGCAACGGAAATACTGAACCCGCCATCGCCGCCGCCGCCGCCCACGCTTTGGGCCAGAATTCCGTAGGAACGGTCGCCAAACGTTTCAATCTGGCCGGAGTTGTTGACCGTGACTTCCTGGCTATTGCCGCCTTTGCCGCCACAGCCGCCGATGCCGAGTGAGAGGGAAGCCCCTTGGCTGCCACTGATGGCAAGGCTGAATCCGCCGGTGCCGCCGCCGCCGCCGACGCTCTGGGCAAAAATACCGTGAGAGCCTGTGCCGCGAGTGGTAATGTCGCTGTCACTGTCAACCACGACATTGCTCGCCGAACCACCGGCACCCGCGTTGCCACCGACAGCCACGGAAACCGAGACACCATCACCTATGGAGCCAGCAACGGCATAGCCGCCGTTGCCGCCGCCGCCGCCAACGCTTTGCGCGAAGATGCCATGCGAGCTGTCGCCACTGGTATCTATGCTGTTCGTTCCGCTGTACACGCTCACGTCGGCTCCGTTCCCGCCCGCCTTGCCACTGCCTCCAACGGCGAGACTGCCAAAGGCGCCTACCGAGCCACTGCATCCTCCGTTGCCGCCACCACCGCCAAGGCTCTGGGCGAAAATGGCACTGGCATTGTCTTCGTGATTGGTGAGATTGCCAATATTGACGACCGTAACCGAGTCGGCATTGCCGCCGCCACCGCCAGAACCGCCGAAGGAGAACCAGCCACTGCTCGAGCCGCCATTGCCGCCGCCACCGCCGATGCTTTGCGCAAAGATGGCTTCCGCCTGACTGTCAATGGTTCCCGCATTGAAGACGTTCACTTTACCGCCGTCACTGGTACCGCTGCCGTTGCCCCCAACCGCGCCCAATCCGGCGCCAAAACCGCCATCGCCGCCGCCCCCGCCGACGCTCTGGGCATAAATGCCTTTGGCCCCGCTTCCGTACGTCGTGATAACGCCGTAATTGGTCACGTTGACGTTTCCGCCGAAACCGCCATTGGCCGAGCCGCCGCCGTATCCAACCAGGGCGCCGCCGCTGCCGCCGCTGCCGCCGCCGCCGCCGACACTTTGAGCGAAGATGCCATGGGAGTTGGTGCCATAAGTGGTAATTTGGCCGCTGGCTCCCTGTGTAACATACACATCGCCGCCGCTGCCGGCACTTTCTCCGCTGCCTCCTTGGGAATAAAAAATGCCCGTCTGACTGCCGCCCTGGCCTCCAAAGCCGCCGATGCTTTCGGCATAGATGCCGTACGAATTGTCGCCGGAAGTTTCAATCGCTCCACCACCATTGACGGTGACGGTGCCGCCGTCGGTGGCTTGTCCGCCGTTGCCTGGATGGCCGGCAATCCAGCCGCCACTGCCACCAGTCCCGGCGTTGCCACCAACACTCTTGGCCCAGATGCCATAGGCATAATTGCCGGTGGTTGTGATGTTCCAATCACCATCCACGGTTACGCTGCCCCCTTGTCCTCCATTGCCGCCGTTGCCGCCCCCGGTGACTGTCTTCCAACTGCCGCCACCTGCGCCGCCGTCGCCCCCGGCACTGACGGCTAGAATGCCGCTCGCATAGTCGCCGGTGGTCGTGATCGTCCCGCTGCCATCCACGTGAACATCTCCGCCATTGCCACCGGTTCCTCCAGGACCACCATATCTAAATGCACCGCCATAACCGCCTTGGCCGCCGGTGCCACCTTGACTCCAAGCGACCACGCCACATGAATTGTTTGATATCGTCGTGATACTGCCGTTTGCCGTGACGGTGACCGCGCCTCCGCCGCTCCCGGCGCCGCCCTGCCCGGCGCTGTGCAACCAGCTTCCACCTCCGCCCGTTCCGCCATTGCCGCCAATGCTCTGCGCAAGAATTCCGGACGAGTTGGTGCCGTATGTCTTGATGCTTCCTTCGTTGGTCACAGTGACACTGTTGCCGGCGCCACCGGCAGACGCGTTCGCCGCCAACGTTTGGCCATAGGTGACCAGGTCAGGCAACGCGGAATTCTGATTGGTGCTCGGCCCGTAGGTGCCAAAATATGCACCGCAGTTGGTAACCAGCCCATTTGTGGTCATTGTGATCACCGCCAACAAGGTGCCCATGTCATCATTGGTCATTCCCGTTTTGTTAACGCCCTGTACGGTGTAATTCACCAGTGACTGATAGCTTTCACCCACAGCCAGCCCGTCGAGGTTGGTCCCGGCATTAAAGCTGAAGGTCCCGTTGGTATTGACCACAAATGTTCCCCCGTTACCGGCCAGCGGAGCGCCATTGGTATCCACGAGTGTGCCCGTGACCGGCACGCCGACGGCTACATTGGTGCCGTCAACATTCGTCACCCCGATCACTGTGAACGTCACTCCGGAGTTAACCAAATTTGTTAAACCGTTGATGATCGTCTGTGAATAACCAGTCGTCTGGCTGGTGGCGAGAATTCCAGCCACGTTGTCGCCTCGGTTGGTAATGTCGCTGTAGCTTTGCACCTGCACCACTCCGCCCTGTGCACTGGAACTGGTCGGCATGGGGATGCCCCAAAACGGATCGGGCGGCGGGTTGGCCGGGGGGCTTCCAACGGTTCCGGCAACAATCCCGGCCGCATTGGTTGTGTTGATGACGATGTTGTTGCCAGCCACTCCGGCGTTAATCGCCACGTCGCCGGCACCTGTTTTCTGAAAATTAATGCCGGACACACCATTGCCGGGCTGGATCGGTGCGCTCAACGAATTCACATCGAGCGTCGTCACATTTGCGGGTTGAAAATCGCCTCCTGCGCCGCCGAAGATGCCGTTGGTTTGGTTCCCTTGAAAGAGCGCCACGTTGTTGGTGATGTATCCCGGGTCAGGCGAGGCTTGGACCGACTCAACGCCGGCCAGCGCCGCAGCGGCCAGGAAGGCAGTGATGATGAATTGGGACGAGTGTGGGAAGCATCGAGTGTTAGCGTTCATAAGGTGCCTTTTGAATCGTGTTAAGTGGAGAGATGAGTGATGCGACGCACCGCATCGGAGGGACTCTTGGGCAGAGTTTTTGCCTCACCGGGAAATCGGTCCGCAATGGCAGGACTGCGGTTTCCTTCGAGCATCCCATCGCTTGTTGCCTGTCTCGCAGCATCGGCAGACTAAGGGCGGAAGCTCATACTGAGACGACCGTACTGGCGTTCCAGACCACGTTGTCTTTATCAGCGTAATGGCGTGGTGCGACAGTGCAGAAAATTACAGCAGCATTCGCGCAACCGGACGACATCACCCAAAATACCGATCATAATTTCCTCTTGGCGTATGTCAAATAATAAAACTATTTACTTATCTAACTCAAATCATTATGTCAGTTGTAACTAACCGGCTTTGAGTCATTAAAACTGCGTGATGGGCGCCATTTGAGCCGCGGAATAAGTTGCCTTGTGCCGCCAGTGACGTTTCAATGAACGTGATGATTGCCAAACGTGTCATTCCGTGTCTCAACGTCCACGACGGCCAGGTCACACGCGGCGTCCGGTTCGGCAAAGCCGAGAAGGGCGAACTCCGTAATGTCGGCGACCCGGTGGCGCTCGCGCTTCGCTACAACGAGCAGGGCGCGGACGAAATGGTCTTCTTCGATATCACCGCCACTGCGCATGGCCGGGCGACGATGGTAGATGTGATTGAACGCGCCGCAGATCAATGTTTCATGCCGCTCACTGTCGGCGGCGGCATCAAGTCCGTGGACGACATGTACACGATGCTTCGCGCCGGGGCGGACAAAATCAGCATCAACTCCTCGGCGTTGGCAAATCCGGATTTGATTCGCGCCGGAGCGGAAAAATTCGGCAGCCAGTGCATTGTCGTTTCAATTGACGCAAAGAAAGTCGCGCCGGACAAATGGGAAGTCTTCTCGCACGGCGCGCGCAAGCCGACCGGTCTGGACGCCGTCGAGTGGGCCAAACGCGCCGTGTCGCTCGGTTCGGGCGAGATTGTATTGAACAGCATTGACACCGACGGCACCAAGGCGGGTTTTGATCTGGTCATTACGCGGCGCATCAGTGAATCGGTGGGTGTGCCGGTGGTGGCGAGCGGCGGCGCGGGCAGTTTGGAGCACATGGCAGCAATACGTCTGGTGCCAGGCGCTACATAAC
>CAWJHF010000020.1:0-44904 GCA_963842445.1 uncultured Verrucomicrobiae bacterium
TTACAATGATTGTTCGATATGACATAAAAATCGTAAGACGAACCTGCGATTCCGTTCGCAGTAGCCTATCGGCACTGGCGCGACTGGCAACGGTCGGGTCAGAAGCTGCCGGGACAACATCCCTCCATCGTCGAGGTGAGGAAATGGCCGCGAGGTTGTTTCCGCGACTGCGAGCATCAATGCGGTCGGAGGGACAGGCTGAATGAAACACCCAACACAAGTGAACTGCTTCGGGCATCGTCATACTCAAGGAGCCAAAGATGCTGAAAGGCTCCGGCCAAAAGGCACGCAGCGAGTTACTCCAGCGGACGCATGGGGCACACGGACATTCACCACTGCCGGTGTGGTAAGCAGGGGTTAATTCATCCATGTCATTGCAATCACACATGGCAAACCTGACATCCCGCCTTCGGGTGAAGGCAGGCGCGTCCGCAAGGAACGCTGACGGGGTGGCAGGCGGAGGAAATTGGAAAAAGCGAACGCCGCCCTGTAACGGGGCGGATAGGGACTGCAACATCGTCCCGCCGTGCAAACGGGCAGACTTCCAATGGGTCGTTCGTGACGAGAGAACTCGCGGAACCTGCGCAGGAGGAAATGGCAAATGAACATGGACTCGTCCATGTGTGCATCCTCCAGCCCGGCGAACGCATGGGAACAGATTGACTGGTCTCAATGTGAACGTCAGGTCAGCAGGCTGCAAGCGCGTATCGTCAAGGCAACACAGGAAAAGCGTTGGGGCAAGGTGAAAGCCTTGCAACGACTGCTGACCTGCTCGTTTTCCGGCAAAGCCTTGGCCGTGAAACGGGTGACGGACAATCAAGGCAGACGGACGCCGGGCGTGGACGGGAAAATCTGGAGCACGCCGGCGTCCAAGCACAAAGCATTGGGTTGGTTGCAGCGGCGCGGTTATCAACCGCAACCGCTGCGGCGAGTCCATATCCCGAAGGCCAACGGCAAGTTGCGACCGCTGGGCATCCCGACGATGACCAACCGCGCCATGCAGGCATTGCACTTGCAGGCGCTGCTGCCCGTCGCGGAAACCACGGCGGACAAAAACTCCTACGGCTTTCGACCTGGCCGAAGCACGGCGGACGCCATTGGGCAATGCTTCCTGATGCTGCGGGGCGGTTCCCACTCGATGGCCGAGTGGGTGCTGGAAGGAGACATTCAGGGATGTTTTGACAACATCGCACATGAATGGATGCTCCGGCACGTCCCCACAGACAAGGCGGTGCTGCAAAAATGGCTGAAGGCGGGCTTCATGGAAAATCGAATCCTCTTCCCCACGGAGGCAGGCACGCCACAGGGCGGGATTATCTCGCCCACGCTGGCCAACCTGACTTTGGACGGACTGGAACCACTCCTGAAACAACGCTTCCCCGTGAAGCGCGGCAACGGAGTGCCGGTCAATCCAAAGATACACCTCATCCGGTATGCGGATGACTTCATCATCACCGGCGCGGACAAGGCCGTGCTGGAAAATGAAGTCAAGCCACTGGTCGAGCAGTTCCTGCGCGACCGGGGCTTGCAGCTCTCGCCAGAGAAAACCTGCATCACGCACATCGGGCAAGGGTTCGACTTCCTCGGACAAAACCTGCGCAAGTTTGACGGCAAGCTGATTATCCGCCCTTCCAAGAAGAACACGCATAACTTTTTGGAAAAGGTTCGGAAGCTGGTGCGTCAAAATCGGGGCGCAAGTCAGGTTCACTTGATAGGTCAACTCAACCCGGTCATTCGTGGCTGGGTGAATTACCATCGCCACATCGTGGCGTTGCAGACCTTCAAGAATGTGGAAAAAGCTCTGTGGCATACCCTCTGGCGATGGGCCAAACGCAGACATCCGGGCCAACCGCACGGCTGGATCGCCAGTCATTACTGGCGGTTCGGCGGACGGCGTGCCTGGGAGTTTGCCGCCGACACCGGGGAACGGACACCGGCGGGGAAACCCGTCTGGGTTCGGCTGGTTTATCCAACCGAAACCAAAATCCGGCGTCACGTCAAAATCCGGGCGGAGGCAAATCCGCTCGACCCGCAGTGGCGCGGCTACTTTGAAGACCGTGCGTTCTTCAAGAAGCTGGGCATTCATCGTCACGAGGCTGGGTTGTCAAAGTCAGGTTGACCGGCTCCGCTCACGCGGAGCTTTGTAACGGCTTGAGCCGGATGAAGGGACAACCTTCACGTCCGGTTCTTAGGGGAGGGCGCGGCGGCAACGCCGCGTCCTTACCCGACCCCATCCAAAACCGGTAGGTTGAACCCGTGCGAATGCCAATCCACTGCGGATCAAGTGTGAACCGATTTGCCTGCTTCGCTGATGCGATTGGACAGATTGAGAGGACACTTTCCATTTCGGCAATGTATCAGGTGCTTTTGAAATCCTGCGTGCGTGACACACCCGCCCGGTCGCTGTTTAGCGCAAAGTCTCCGGTGTATGAATGGTGAACGGAAGGATTTTTTGAGCGTTGTGCCGCCTGCCAGCCCGGATATACGGGACGTTGGCATCCGCGCCGAACAAAACCAAACATCGGCAGGCGAGGCTGGCTTCATTGACCAAAAGCAATTGCTGGCACGGTTGCCAATCAGCCGTCGCACGTTGTTCAACTGGCGCAAGACCGGCAAAATTCCGTGTGTGCGGTTGGGCGGGCGTCGCATCCTGTTTCACTGGCCGTCAGTCGAGGCCGCGCTGCTGCGTTACCAACATCCTGCAAGGTGATAATTCCCCTGATTGACACTCCGCCGGAATGACGCAATCTGTCCGCGACGTTTTTTGATTTGAAACCGAGATGATTCAATGCCATGAGTGCGAATGAAAACAAACCCGGCGGCGAAGTGATCCTGTATCAGACAGAGGATTTGCAGACTCGCGTGCAAGTGCGGCTGGACGGACAGACGGCCTGGCTGTCTTTGAACGAACTGGCGGAGTTGTTCCAGCGGGACAAATCGGTGATTTCCAAGCATCTTAAAAATATATTTGAGGAAGGCGAACTGTCGGCAGCGGCAACTGTTGCAAATTTTGCAACAGTTCAAAAGGAGGGCGGGCGCACGGTGGCGCGGAACATCGAATTTTACAATCTGGATGCCATTATCGCCGTCGGCTACCGCGTGAAATCGCCGCGTGGCACGCAGTTTCGCATTTGGGCGACGGCGCGGCTGAAGGAATATCTCGTGAAAGGATTCACGATGGACGACGAGCGGCTGAAAAATCCGCCGGGCAAGGGGCAGACGGATTATTTCGACGAACTGCTGGCGCGCATCCGGGACATCCGCTCCTCGGAACGGCGGTTCTATCAGAAGGTGCTGGATATTTACGCGACAAGCGTAGATTACACGCCGGACGCCGAGGTGTCACAGAAGTTTTTTGCCACGGTGCAGAACAAAATGCACTGGGCGACGCACGGCCACACGGCGGCGGAAATCATCCATGAGCGAGCTGATGCCGGAAAACCGTTCATGGGGATGCTGACGACACGCCCCGGCGGGCGCGTGCGGAAAGAGGACGCGGCCATTGCCAAGAATTATCTCACGGAAGACGAATTGCAGGTGCTTAACCGCATTGTGAATCTCTACATCGAATACGCAGAGTTGCAGGCGCTGGAACGCAAGCCAATGACGATGCGCGACTGGATCACGAAGCTGGACGAGTTCCTGAAGATTTCCGGGCGCAAGCTGCTGGATCACGCCGGGGCGATTTCTCACGAACAGGCGGTGAAAAAGGCGGAACTGGAATTTTCAAAATTCCGCGTGCTGGAAGATGCGAAGCCAAACCCGGTGGAAAAGGATTTTGAGGCGGCGGTGAAAAAGTTGAAGCAATTGAAACCGGCGAAGGGAAAGAAAAAGCCCTGACGCGCTTCACGTCGTTTTGAGTCCCCGGATGCTGCGATGACCCTCCGGCGGCGATCTGGACGCGCCACAGGCCAGCCACGCGCCACGGCAGGCCAAAATCTTTGCACAAGGTTTGCACAGATTCCGGGTCGAGTTTGATTTGCACAAAGTTTGCACAGCCGCTTTTCTTGCACACGATTTGCACACGTTTTTCTTCCCGCCGCTTCCCAAAAATGCACATAAAGTGCTTGCAAACATTGCCTATGCGTGTATATTGGAGGGCAATGAATACACAACTAGTGGCAATCACGGGAAGTGGCGAGAACGCCCTGAAAGTTGGTTCGAATCCATGTCGGACAGCCAAATACCCTCTGCAAATTGAGGACAACAATTTCCGGCGGTTCTGACACAATTGCGACGCAAAGCGGCTGAACCTCGTTCTTGACGGTTGAGAATCGCCATCTATGAATGCGTTGAAAACCAAACTGGTTGCCTTGTTCATCGCGCTTTCGTTGTGCGTGACGTGGTTTTATTTCATGCGCGAAGTCGCACCGGGCAACCGCATAAACACCATCACACCTGCTCTCTTTGCATCTGATATAGACGGCGGCAGCATGACTGTTCAGCCTTTGAGAGCGGGCACCAATCCTGTAATTGGATTGCTGTCCATGCCAACGACAAGCGGCGACGCTTACAACAGTTTGCCGAAAGTATGGCAGGCGCGTATCGCCGGGCCTTGGCTTGCCGGGCATCTGCTGCAAAGCAAACTTGAGCCGTTGCAGGTGAGGGACACGAACGGTGTGGCCATAAATGGCATGATGGTAGATCTGGAACCTTTTCGGAATGTGTTCGGCGCATATCAGGCCGCATGGTTGATGCTGACTTTTATTGTGCTGATTTGCTTCATGGAGAATCCGGCATTTATCATTTCAGCGGTGTTTGCCGGGGCCTGCTACACACTGACGTCACGTCGTGATGTAATCGTGTTTCCGTGGGATGTGCCGAGCATGTTTTTTTTCACGCTGGCCTGTCTGTTCTGGATGCGCGGGCGGTTCAATTGGATGCTGGCAACGATTGTCCTGGGGACTGCCTTCAAAGAGACGGTGGCGGTGACGGCTTTCCTGCTTTTCTTTACAAAGCTAAACTGGAAACAAAAGGCTGGATTCTTTGGCGCGGCCTTTGTTGCGTGCCTGCTGCTTAGATTGTGGATCACTCACGCCGTGATGGGACACACCCAGGTATTTACCACCGATGTTGCACCCGGACATCCTCCATTGTTTGAAGGCTTAAGGCTATTACTTATAAAATTGTTCACGCCCCACCTGAATCATTTCATATGGGTGAATGGAGGAACTTTCGTCGTGGCGATGTTGCTGCCAATGAAAACGCTGGTTGACAAAGGAATCAAGTTTGTCCTCGTTCTCTTTTTTGCCGGAATGACGTTGGCCTGCTATTGGGCCAATACTGACTACGAGTTTCGGCAATTTCTCGATGTGTTGCCGGTCTCGGTGATTTATTTGACCCGGACCGTTACACCACGAAAGGGAATGACCTGACTTCACTTTTTAAGGCCAGCAGGTCAGAATTGCGGCCAAATATCCGAGCCTCTCGATTACGCCCATGTGTCCGCGACTTGCCTTGGTGGCGTCGGATTTGAAACTCCATTCGTAAGTCCAATCATTCCTCGAATTCTGCTTCGCAAGGATTGCAAGCTCCCCTCGTTATCGAAGCGTTCTGTCCGTTGGTCGCACCCCAACGCTTTAAACAAACCATAAGAATGCTGATATCCGCGGGCGACACGCCCGAGATGCGGGCAGCCTGGCCAACGGTGGCCGGGCGAATCTTGGAGAGTTTTTGCCGCGCCTCAAGCCGTAGACTCGGAACGGTCGAGAAGTCAAAGGCATCAGGAATTGATTTGTCTTCCAAGGTCTTGAATTTCTCCACCTCCATTTCTTGGCGCTCAATGTAGCCGGCGTATTTGACGGCAATTTCAACCTGTTGGACAACTTCCTCAGTCAACGTCTCATTTCGATTTGGCAAATTTTTGTAATTTACTTCCGGCCTGGAAAGGATTTTGGCCAGAGAATGTGATTCATAATATGTTTGTAATAAACGCGTTATTTCATTAATTATTGCATTTTCTTTTGCCTTATATTTTTGAAAGTTTCGATCTGGCAATAGGCCAATTTCATGACCGATTTGCGACAATCGCAGATCGGCATTGTCTTGGCGAAGAAGAAGGCGATACTCAGCACGAGATGTGAACATCCGGTAAGGTTCTACCGTTCCTTTTGTGATCAAATCGTCAATTAAAACACCGATGTATGCTTGGTCGCGCCGAAGAACAATGGAATTCAATCCTTTAACTCGGCACGCCGCATTAATTCCGGCCATAAGACCTTGGGCTCCGGCTTCTTCATATCCAGATGTACCGTTGATTTGACCTGCCAGGAAAAGATTTCGGCACACTTTTGTTTCGAGTGACGGATGCAATTGTGTCGGGTGGCAAAAATCGTATTCAACGGCGTAAGCCGGACGCAAAATCTCAGCATTCTCGCAACCGATGATTGTGCGGACGAGTTCAAATTGCACGTCGAATGGCAGGCTGGTGGAGAAACCATTTACATAGAACTCGTCTGTCTCGATACCTTCTGGTTCGAGAAAAATTTGGTGTCTGTCCTTCTCTGGGAACTTGACAATTTTATCTTCAATGGAAGGACAATACCTAGGCCCTATACCTTTAATCATACCCGAATACAGAGGTGATTTGTGAAGATTTTTGCGGATAATGTCGACCGTCTTTTGCGTCGTAAATGTTATGAAACAAGGTAGTTGGCAATTAATTCTGTCCAAAATGGAACCCGGCGGATATTTACTGTTTGAATGACTGCCTCCTGCAGGTTTTGTCCAAGAGTGTTCCACGTGGAACAAATAGTCTTTCCAAAAAGAAAAAAATGGAACTGGTTCGTCTCCTGATTGAATCTCGGTTTTGGAGAAATCAATCGAGCGGCGCAAAACTCGTGGCGGTGTTCCTGTCTTTAATCGCCCGAGTTCAAGTCCGAGCTCTTTGAGCGACGACGAAAGGTTCATCGCGGCGGCATCGCCGGATCGTCCGCCCGATTGCCGATTTGAACCAATGTGCATCAAACCGCGAAGAAATGTTCCCGTGGTTATGACAATTACCTTGCCAAGATACTGAACTTCCAAGGTGGTTTCAATTCCAAATGCCTGTCCATCCTTCTGCAAAATCTTGGACGATTGCCCCTGTTTTACATCGAGATTTGGTTCAGATTCACATATCCACTTCAGCCGATATTGGTAAGCCTTCTTGTCACATTGTGCGCGCGGAGCCCAAACAGCGGGTCCCTTCTTTGTGTTCAGCATTCTGAACTGAAATCCTGTCATGTCCGTAACTTTGCCCATCTCCCCGCCGAATGCGTCAATTTCTCGGGCCAAATGTCCTTTTGCAAGGCCACCAATGGCTGGATTGCACGACATCTGCCCAATGGTATCTACATTGATGGTCAAGAGCAGCGTTTGACAACCCATTCGCGCTGCAGCAAGTGCTGCCTCGACTCCTGCATGCCCGGCACCGACAACAATGACGTCGTATTGCTTTGGATAGACAAACATGAAAAAACTCAGGCGAAACTATATTTCGCAGCAAAGGATGATTCGGTAAGGACCTTTTTTACACTGCGAGTTGGATTCGATGACAAATGTTCGCAGATTTTAAAGACATTTTCGACTTCGCCGCCTGCTTTGATTCCCATTGCAATTTCAATAACAGCAAATAACTGGTGTGTGCGTTTGGAAACAAATTCCAACACTTGCCGTTGAATGGCTATGAGATTGTTTGAGGCTTTCTTGACGCTTTGTACATCTGGCTGATGATTGGCGTTGATATTAATGAGCGAGGCATAGAGGCCAACGGCCGTCTCGAACCAGGCAATCAACATCCCAACAGTAAATACAGAATTGTCCTTTATGGTAATCGTAATAGTTTCACGCCGCTTGCGAGTCACTGCCCGACAAGTACCTAAATGAAAGCCGTACGGAAAAAGTTCGCTGATAATTTCAGGTTCAACTGTTATATATGAGTGAGATTCGTGGTTCATGACTTCAATAAGAACCACGAATAAATTGCATAATATATTTGTAAATAATTTAACATAAATATGTTGCCCTGTTGAGCATTTATTAACTGAGACAGTGATCCATTGATGCATAGTGCGCCGTGCTAAATCTATTTCCGTACTTGGTGATTCCATTAGAAGCTGTTGAAAGTACTTCGGGAACAGTGCTAATAGGTATTCTAATCCGTATTTACGCGGCAGGACAAGCATGTTTTGTTTCCTGTATCGTTACCGGGTTATACAATGCCAATGGAACACTCGACGGCAGATTTAGTGTAACGTTATTTTTTTACAGACTTTATCACAGGCGTTGACATAAACAAGTAGGGTATGTCTGCGAACGCGTGCTGTATTCGTGGCTCGATCGCGGTAAAGAAGTCGTCATCGACATTCATCCATCTTAAATCCACCATAAGGCTGAGCGCGGGGAGTCCGGTGTAAGATTTTTGAAATCGCTTCCACCACTGCAGTTTTGTATAATTCATAAAATCAGAAATGACGTCGGATAAACCCGCCGGCAAGGTCTGGCAAGAAAATACTGCGTGACGGCGATTTCGCAACGAGCAAGATGGACGAAAATTTACGGAAATCTGAAGGTCCGGGAGGATAGAATTAAGACACTCGGCTGACTAAGTCGGCAGTGAGAGAGTGATGATAGTGCCGTGGTTGGGGCGGGACTTGATACGAATGCTGCCGCGATGCGTTTCAATGATGCGGCCGACAATGGCCAAGCCGAGGCCGGTGCCTTTGGCCTTTGTGCTACTCAAGAAAGTCATGAATGCCCGGCGTTGCAACTCTTCACTCATGCCTTTGCCGGTGTCCTTGAATTCAATCAGGACATGCGCGGGCTTGTCCCCGGCCGGGGATGGGCGGGCGGCGCGGGATTTGATGATGAGCCTGCCTCCGCCGGGCATCGCCTCGGCGGCGTTGAAAATCAGATTCAAAAACGCCTGCTCCAATTGGGGTGCATCGCCCGGCACGGGTGGCAAATCCGGCTGCAAATTACGGACGAATTCAACGTTTTGATTGGCCAGCTTGTGTCGTACCAGCAAACCCAGCTCGTCAATCAATTCGTTCAAGTTCACCGGGGCCAGTTGTGGTTCGGTCGTGCGCGCGAAGGCGAGAACTTGCTCCACGATTTTATTCAAATGCTCAAGCTTCGCCTCAATCAGCCGTGCGTCCTTCGCTCGCGGGTCGGCGGCGGGGAATTTCAAATCCAGCGAATGATACAACAATTTCATCACCGTGAGCGGGTTGCGGATTTCGTGCGCGACTTCAGCGGCGAGCAAGCCGAGCGCGGAAAGTTTTTCGTTTTGTCGCAATTGTTCTTCAACGTCCACAGTGCGTTCGTAAAGCCGCGCTTTTTCAATGGCGATGCCAGACAATTCCGCCAGCGCGCCTAAAATGCGGACTTCTTCGTTGGAAAAATTGTACGGCCGACCGGTGTAAACATTCAACGCGCCAGTCACCTGCCCGGCAAACAGCAGCGGGACGCTCAACAACGAAACCAATCCTTCTCGCCGTGCGACTTCGACATTCTGATAACGGTTGGATGTTTGGACATTCTCTACCTGCAGCGGTTTTTTGCGGCGCACGACGACTCCGAGCAGGCTTTCCTCAACGTTCAAACGCGGTTTGTTGAGGTAAGCTTCGCCCGCGCCATAGCTGGCGCGCAGATTAAGCCACTCACGGGTTTCATCAAGCATCATCAGCGAGCACATCCGGGCGCGCATGAGCAGACACGCTTCGCGCGTAACGGCACGCAACGCCTCGTCCAGATTCAGCGTGGAATTGATCGTGCGGCTCACGCTTGCGAGTGACTCGAACAGACCCGCCTTCAACCGCAGTTGCTCGTAAAGCCAAGTGTTGTGAATCACCTTGGCCGCTTGTACCGCAAGCTCTTGGAGCAATTCTTGATCGTCCGGGCTGAAGGCGTTCTTCCGGTCTGAGTCCACATTCAGGACACCGCGTACTTCGCCGTTGACCTCCAAGGGCACGGCCAATTCCGAACGGACACCGCGCCGCGCAGCGACGTAGCGTGGGTCCTGTGCCACGTCACCGACCCGCGCGGGTTTGCCGGCGCGCGCAACCCAGCCGGTGATGCCTTCGCCGATGCGCAACTTGAGCCGCGCCGCCGATGCCGGCAGATTTTGTGAGGCGTGGATTTCCAGAAAGCCGGTCGTGGGGTTGATCAAGACAACCGAACCGCTCGAGGCACGCATGAGCCGCACCGCTTCGCTCACGATCAACTGCAACGCTTCCTGCGGCTCCAGCGTCGAGTGGATGACATTGCTCACTTGGTAGAGCAAATTGAGCCGATCATAGCGCGACATCAGTTTGGAAAGTTCGTCATTCACAATTCCAGTTTTCAGTTCATGGGTTTGAATCTTTGGGTTTTAGCCGGTTTGCACCCCATTGAGGTTCCGCCTTTCAAACTCAAATTAAAAGCTGAATACTCATCTTACCCTTGCCGTCATCCACAAGCCCGCCACGCTGAAAATCAAGTTGGGCAACCACGCCGCCAGCCATGGAGGCAGACGGCCGCCCAAACCCAAAAACAGTCCCACCTGTTGGAGCACGAAAAAAGTGAAACAAATGAAAATACTGCCTGCGACGCCAAAAAATAAATTGCGCCGGCCCGAGGCGGCCCCAAACGGAATCGCGATGAGCACCACGACCAGACACGTCCACGGCGCCGCCAATCGCCCATATAGTTTCGTCAGCAACCAGCTTGAATCAGCGCGTGACAAATCAGGATGCAAACTCAGGTACGCAACGATATCCACAAGCGGAATATCCGGTTGGCGTGAAGCGCGGAAACCCTGATATTGGTTGATTTTGATTTCACTCAGGATTTCTTTAGGCGTTTCGTCAAATTCCGGCATGGGGAGGGTGTTGGCTTGAAATTTTGGCAGCAACGGCGCGCTGGCGTTGGCTTGTTCATGTAAAATCGCGCCGAAAAATGTCCACACGCCATTCGTGTGGACCGCGCGGTCCGCCTTCAGTTGCCGGATTGAGCCGTCCGGCAGGATCCAGCTTACGATGGGATTGAGCATTTCGGTCGTCTTGGCGTGATATTCGCTGAAATGCCACAGGCGGTGGTCACGGGCGTTGACAAAATCGGTAAAACGATTTTGCGTTTCGTAGCTGCCTGCTTTTTGCGTGTGGCGGTTCAAAATGCTGTACGCCCAATCGGTGTTGCGCGGCACAAGAAATTCATTCAGCACAAACAGTGCAATACTGGCCAAAAAACCGACGATTAAATATGGCAGGCACACTCGCCACAAGCTCACGCCGGCCGCGCGCATGGCGGTGATTTCGTTGTGGCGTGCATGATTGGTGAGCGCATAAAGCAGGGCCAGCAGGAGCGCAATCGGCAGCACCGTCACGATAAATTCCGGCGTCATCGCAAGGTAATACTCGATGATGTCGAACAAGTGCAGTTTGTCGTCTTGGAAATCCGACAGACTTTTGAAGGCGTCGAAGGAAATCCAAAAAATCAAAAAGCCGCCGAGACAATACGCGAGCGGCGCGAGCAGTTCGCGGAACAGATATCGGTCCAACAGCCGCATTGTGCGGGCAGGGTAAGCGGCGGGGCTTGGCGTGGGCAAGTTTCGATATGGTGGGTTGGCCGGGACTCGAACCCGGGACCAACGGCTTAAAAGCACTACGCTTCCGATTCAGTTCTATGACGGTAGATGAAGCCTTTTGCCACCACCGAAAAAACGGTTGCCACTGCGGTTGCCACGGTTTCCAAGGATCGCCGCCTTTCGCAAACAATTACATTTAATCCACAAGAAAAGAAGACCCCGGTTGCCGAAAACGCGGTTTCGCCGCCAAAACGATCAAAAATCGAGAACCCACCCACGCGCTATCACCAACCGTTCAGGATTCAACCCTACACCAACCCATGCACTGGCAGTCAGTCGTGGCGGGTAACAGGCTTCCAGGGCGACGGAACCCGCATCCGTGAAAATTTCGCGGACGTGAAGCCAGCCGAATGCAGGCAGATCGAGCTGACGACGGAATGGCTGGCTCGCGGAAGCGAGACAATCTCTGGGCTGCGTCGCTCGGCGTCAACGGTTCCTCACGGGCCACACCCGCTTCCCGGACGCTTTTGTTTGGAGCAAAGGTTTGCCCCGGTTATCAATGGCCCAAGCTGTGTCGGCATCATTCGTTTCGCTCGACCAATATGCTGCCTCCGTGTAGTTGACAAACGGCTCCGTGGAACCACGCGTGAGTCCTGAGCGGTCATCTTCAGAAAACCACTGCGGCCCACCTGCCCGCAAGAAACGCTTGACACCACCCGGTTCCACCCAGAAACCGCCGATCAAACCCGAGAGCTCCCCCTTGACGGAAGCCTCCAATCAGCATATCCCATATTGGGCTTCCGTCCGGCGTCCATGTCTGAAACAAATGCCACGGCCTCGTTCCAAGTAAGTCCGTCGAACGCTGACGAGATTCCAGGAAGGTTCGCATCCTTGGCCCAAATCAGGCCTGTGGTCTTATCCGTGACCGTGCCATTTCCCACATCTATAAAGCGCGTGCCGCCAGATTGGTTCCGTGTCGGGTCTTCAGTGCTGCACCCTTGAAGAGCGCTGAGAATTGGTAACGACAGCGCCAAGGCCAAGACAAGCGACCCAGCGCGACAAACTGTGTGCCAACAATCTCCGTACGTTGTGCCCATAGTCATGCCAACTGGCACTCCCTATTTCCCAGGATCCCCGGCAATCACCTGTCCCGAGCTCTTTTCTGTAATCCAAGCGGTCCATTTGCCGGGCAAGCCGATCAGCGCCTGTGTAGTGGCGGTCTCCTTGCCTCGGAGTTCGTATTCCTCACCAGCCTTGGCAGTGAAATCGAGTTCTATAGACTTCTTGGAGACACGGCTACTGGAACCCAGCCCAGCGCTTGAAAATCCGGCCTCCACTCTGTGGGGCCCCGGCAGCAACTCATATTTCCCGCTACGAGAAGGAGGGGCCTTCTCCCCGTCAATTCTCACAACGTCCGCAGCCCCCACTCCCATGCCGAGGAAGCCCGCTGACGTTGTGACACAAGAAAGAACCGCCACCTGGTCGGCAGCCAACACTGGCCCCGGATACGTCCGCACGTTGGAAGGTGTTGAACAACCGAACAACATTCCGCAAAACAGCGGCACCGTGGTCAACAAGCAAATACGAATCATCAGCCCCAGTTTTCGACTCGTGCTCGGTGGCATAGGATTCACGCCCTCCTCTCTTTCCTGATTAGCTTTTCTCCAAACATAACGAGGAAATCGTCCTTCCCAAAGGCCGCCGCAGTCTCCTCGACGTAACGCATCACGAAGCCACGATTGAACCAACTCTCGCTGATTGGCCAAGGATGGGTCGCAGATAGAAGCGTCTGATCTTGGGGCAGGGTGTCCAGCAAAAGAGGGTGTTATTTTTTGTTCAGGACTGCCAACATACGGAACTTCATCCGCTACGACTGCCAAATCTACACCTTCAGGCGGTTCAGTTCTTTGATGCCGCTGGACACGCTTTCTGTGCGGACGTTGCATACCTCGATATTTTACCAAAACTCTGTCGTGCGGGTCAAATCTTTACCGCCGCCAATCTTTACCGCCGCCAATTTCGCTGGTTTGTTAAGGATTTCCTAGTGTTCTGAATTAGTGGGTTGGCCGGGACTCGAACCCGGGACCAACGGCTTAAAAGGCCGCTGCTCTACCGACTGAGCTACCAACCCGCTGGAGCGCGGCAAATTAATCTTCCGCGTCAACCCATGCAAGATTTTTCAATGGCAGGGAAGGCGGTTTTCGGTTTTATTTTCCGCGGTGGCTGCGCTAGACTGCCTCCGTCAAAACCGCCACTCGCATAAAATTTTGGGGCGTGCGCGGCTCGATTCCCACGCCGGGACCGGCCACGGTGCGCTACGGCGGCAACACGTCCTGCGTCGAAGTGCGTTCCGGCGACGACATCATCATCCTTGATGCGGGTACAGGGTTGCGCGCACTGGGCCGCGCGCTGCTGGCGGAATTCAAGAACCAGCCGTTGAGTCTCACGCTGCTGCTGACGCACACGCACTGGGACCACATTCAGGGGCTGCCGTTTTTTGCGCCGATTTATGATCCGCGCTGCCAACTGCGGATTCTGGGCGGCAAAGGCGCGCGCAAGGGCCTGGTCAACGCACTGACCGGCCAGATGGAGAGCACCTATTTCCCCGTGCCGTTCGCCAAACTGCCCAGCAACATCGAAATTGAGGAACTCAAGGATTTCAATCTCAACATCGGCTCGGTCTGTGTGCGGGCGCAGCGGGCGAACCATCCCGGGCGGTGCGTTGGCTACCGGCTGCTTTCGCCTGACGGCTTGGTGGCGTTTTTCCCCGACGCCGAATCCAAACAAGGCGGCGAAGACCGGGAGATGATCGAATTCCTGCGCGACGTGGATGTGCTGATTCTCGATTCGCAGTATAATTCAGCGGAATACAAAAAGCACATCGGCTGGGGACACGGATGCGTGGACGATTCGGTCGCGCTCGCGGTGCAAGCCGGAGTCAAACAACTTTACCTGTTTCACCACGACCCGGACCACGACGATAAAAAAATTGACGGCTTGGTCAGACACGCGCGCCAACTCGTCGCCCGGCAGCGGGCGAAATTGAAAGTCGAAGCCGCGCGCGAAATGCATACGATCGAGTTGCCGGTCAAACCGGCTTCTCGCCGTAGTTGATGGCCATGGCGCCGCCCAGCAAATTGATGACGCGCACGTTCACGAGTTTCCATTCGCGCATTTTGGCCGCGACGCCCGCCTGCGCCGGATAATGATTCAACGATTCGAGGATGTAAGCGTAAGCCTGCGCGTTGCCGCAAAACATCCAGCCCAGCAGCGGCACGGAAATTTTAAGGTGCGCGAAATAAACTGCGCGCCAGATGGCATTCGGTGGCTTGCCGAAATCCAATACGACGAGCCGCGCACCCGGTTTGGCGACACGGTTCATTTCGGCCAGACCCACCTCCCAGTTCGTCAGATTCCGCAAACCGTAGCCAACCGTGACAGTATCAAATGAGCCGTCGGGAAACGGAATCTGCTGCGCGTCACCCTGAATGAATTTCAGATTTGGGATTGGGGATTCGAGATTTTTCCGCCGGCGTTTTTCCGCGATATCGAGCATGGCCCCGCTGAAATCTAGGCCGACGACTTCCGCGCCGCGTTGCACGAGCGCCAGCGCCAGGTCGCCGGTGCCGCAGCACAAATCCAGGACGCGCTCGCCGGGTTTCACGGCGGCGAGTTCGACGACGCGGCGTTTCCAGCGGCGGTGGAGGCCGAAACTTTGCAGGTCGTTAAGCAAATCGTAGCGCCGGGCAATCGCGGCGAAAAGGTCATTGACCTTCGCAGCGCGTTGCTCGCCCGGGTCATAGAAGACATTGCTCACTTGCGCAGTTTAGCATGGTGGATGGGCTGGAAGTCAAAGGGCATAAAATGTGCTTTGCATGAAATGGCCGGTTTGTTATTTTTACTGACATCGCTGTTGGGAAAACGCGAACCGTGTTTCGATGATGACGTTTTATGAGTACTGAAACCGCATCCGGGCCTGCAAAAAAGATTTTGGTGGTGGATGACAATGAGATCATCCTCAAAACAGTTTCTCTGAAACTGCAAGGGGCTGGTTATAAGGTATTCACGGCGTTGGACGGAGCCGAAGCAGTCGCCGCTGCGCGCAAGGAAAATCCCGATTTGATTTTGCTGGACATCGGTTTTCCGCCCGCCGTGGACGGCGTGCCGTGGGACGGCTTTCGTGTCATGGATTGGTTCCATCGGTTGGACACGGCGAGAAAAATTCCCATCATCATCATCACTGGCAGCGAAGATCCCAAATACAAGGAACGGGCCGTGAGCAGCGGTGCCGTGGCGTTTTTCCACAAGCCGATTGACCATGACGATTTGCTCAAGGTGATCCGATCGGTGCTGGGCGGTGCGACCGAATCGGCCTGAAATCTGTCTTGCAAATTCTGCGGGCTGGCATAACCTTCCAAGCTTTCTGGAAGCGAGCGTAGCTCAGCCTGGTAGAGCATCACGTTGCCAACGTGAGTGTCGAGGGTTCGAATCCCTTCGCTCGCTCCAATTCGTTCACTGCGACCAACAGTGCCAGGCCGAGACACCCCCCGACATTTACAAGCGCTTTAGCATTTTTCATCCCTTCACTGACAGCGACAGGTAGCGTCACGTTTTAATTGTCGCGCCAGAAATCTGTGCGCGTATTTGTGTATACCCCAAGCCAAGGAAGGCCCTTGATTGCTTCGTAGATCGGCAACTACATATCATCGAATGGTTGGTCATCTGTGACTCCGCAGATTTTGCTGAAAACTTTACAATGAATGCCAAATTATTGCCGAAACACGCTTGATTTCACGTCCCACTGTGAGCATCTTCCGGAATGCCTTTGCCGGACGACCCCGTCACCTTGAGCGCCGACCAAGTACGCGAGTTGAACCGAAAACTCGCCAACCTGCGCCACGACGTGAACAACAGCCTGTCGCTGATGACGGCGGCGGTTGAGTTGATTAAACGCCGCCCGGAAAACGCCGGGAACATGTGGGACACCCTGATCGAGCAGCCGCGCAAAATCACCGGGGTCATTTCGCAATTTTCCCGTGACTTCGAGGCGGCACTTCACATCACGAAGCCTTGAGCGTGTTGGGCCGGACGGCTTTTGCCTTTAGCCGGGACAAGACGCCCGACATAATACGCGCCATGGAACGAACTGAGGCGGAGTTGATTGCCGCGGTTTTGCGGGGGGATGCCGCGAGTTTTGAGCCGCTGGTTCAAAAGTATTCGCCGCGCGTCTTTGCCACTGCACGTCGTTACGCCCGCCACGAAAGCGAGGTTGAGGACATCGCGCAGGAGGTCTGGCTCAAAGCATTTGAAAAGCTCAACAGCTTTCGCAGCGAAGCGCCGTTTGAACACTGGCTGATGCGCCTGACGGTGCGGACGTGCTACGATTTTTTGCGCGGCCACCAGCGCAATCGGGAGTCGGCGTTTTCAGATTTAACCAGGCCGGAAGCCGATTGGTTGGAACGTTTTGTCACTCAACCCGAAGCCGCCGCTGAAACCGCCGACGCCGCAAAATTGCTCGTCGGACGCGTGCTTGAAAAACTTTCACCGCCGGCGCGGCTGGTCATCACATTGCTGGAAATTGAGGACCGTTCGGTCAGGGAAATCGCCCGACTCACCGGCTGGTCGGTGCCGCTGGTGAAGGTGCGCGCGTTCCGGGCGCGCGCGGAGATGCGGAAAATTCTCATGAAAATGGCGATGGAGAAGTATCTGTAACCCGTTGCTGCAACAGCCCGTCTGATGGATTGGATCTGTATGAACAGCGCCGGACTGCAAAAGAAATTGCTCGCTGCCGCCCGTGCCAATGCGCCGGACGACCGCGTGCCTTACGCCTTTGAAAAACGCGTGATGGCGTTGCTGGCGTCGCGCCCCGTTGCGGACAAGTGGGTGTTGTGGACCCGCAGGCTTTGGCAGGCGGCGGCTTCGTGTGTGGTGATTGCGTTGTTGCTCGGCGCATGGGTCTTCGTTAACTCAACAACCTCATCCAATTCCGCCGACCTCTCACAGAATTTTGAGAACACGCTGCTGGCTTCAGTGGACCAAAGTGACCAAGCACAGTGAATTCCTGGAAAATCATTCTGGCCGCCGTGGTGATTTTTGGCTGCGGCGCGGTGACGGGCGGGTTGCTCGTCAATTACGTTGAACGCGCGCACCGGCACACGGCTGAAAACCGGCGCCCGCAAATGCTGAACCAGCAATTTATCGAACAACTGGATGCGGCTTTGCACCTGACGCCGGACCAGCGTGAGAAAATCGGCAAAATCATCGCCGATGGCCAGGAACGCAACCGTGATCTTTGGAAGCTCGTCTCGCCGCAGTTTCACGAGGTCATGCAGGATGTGCACCAGCGCATTCGCGGTGAGTTGACGCCGGAGCAAAGGAAGCAATTTGAGGAACTGATGAAACAACTCTCGCCGCGACGACCGCCGTCGCCCACGAACGCCCCCCTGACTTTGCCGCCGAATTCAGTTACCAATGTTCCGCCGCGGGGCCTTTGACGTTTTCTATTTTTCCGCGAGCAACGCGCGGATTTTTCCCCACAACGCCTCCGTGATCGTCTCCACGGAGCGATTACCGTCCACGATGGTGAAGCCGTAGGTGCTCTGCAATTTGCGGAACACGGCCTGCATGGCCATCTGGTATTTGAGGAAACTGTCAAACATGTCGCGCGACAGGCCGAGGTCCATGCCACTTTCCCAGTAATCCAGCGCCGCCTTTTTGGAAAGGTTCCGCTGTACCAGTTCTTCGGCCCCGACTTCGAGATAGAAAACCGCGTCCGGTTCCAGCGCGATGCCGTAAAGATTCTTCAGCCACGCTTCGTCCATGCCGCGCACCATGTCGCGCGCCATGAGCGTGTAAATGTAACGGTCGGACAGCACGATGAGTCCGGCCTTGAGCGCCGGCAAAATGATGTTTTCCAACTGGTCGGCGAAATCCGTCGCGTAAAACAAGCTCAACGTCGTCCGGCTCAAAATGTTTCCGTCCTGCGCCTTTTCAAGTTCGGCACTGACGAGCGTGGAGCGTTTGAGGCCGACCTGCACCGTGGCGTGGCCGCTGGTTTCCAGCCAGTCCACCAGCTGCGCGATTTGCGTGGAACGGCCCGAACCGTCCGCACCTTCCACCACGATCAATTTGCCCGCCAGGTCTTCCAGCCGGACACGGGGAATGCCATGGCCGTAAAAACGGCGATGGTTGGTCCGTCCGGCGGCTGGCTTGACGGCGTTCGTTTTCATGCGGCCGAATCCTCCTCCACTTCCTCAACCTTGTTGGCTCGCTGCATGGGCGGCGGCAACGGCAGCGGACTGCGGCGACGGAAACGTTCCAGGTCAATCCGCTCCCCAACCAGTTTGCGGACGGCGGCCTGCTGCGTTTCCACATTTTGATTGGCGTCCGTCACCACGAAATGAAACTCCGCGCTCATCGCCATGTATTGCTCTAGGATGCGGCCTTGAAAGATGCGGAAACTTTCGTAGGGATCGCTCGACAGCCGCAGATCCATGCCCGCCTCGAAAAACTTCAACTTGGGCCGGCCTTCGAGAATGCGGTTGAGCGACACTTCCAAGTCCGCCTTGAAGAAAAACGTAAGGTCGGGCTGAGAGGCGAAACTGTAGATGCCGCGCACCCATTCGGACGGGCAGCCGCGCGTTACGTCCCGCGCGAACGCGGTGAAAATATACCGGTCGCACAATACGATGTAGCCCGCGCGCAACAGCGGGAGCAGATGGCGTTCGTAACGGTCGGCAAAGTCCGTCGCGTGAATGAGGCTGAACGTCGTCGGCGTCAGCAATTCGCGCTTTTTGCCCTTGCTCGTGGCGGATTTCACGAGTTCGGAGGAGTTCCACTCGCTGAAATAGACCTTGATGCCCTCGGCCTCGAGCCAGCGTTTGAGCAGATAAATTTGCGTGGACTTGCCCGAGCCGTCGAGGCCTTCGACGGCAATGAGCCGTCCGGGAAAATTCAATTCCGCAAAAGTTTTCATAATTCAAACCCGCCGCGTTTTTTGATTCTACACCAGCCGCCGCCGGTCACAAGCGCAAGTTGATAACACGATTATGCAAATGGTATTTGTTAAATTTGTGTGAAATTAAGTCTTCTTGTGAAAAAAATCACAAATTCAACTTGCCTCGGTTTTCCGACCCGATTACGTTGTTCGGGCGCCCGATTCAGGGCGCGCTGTGTTTATGCGAACCGAAACTGAAATCGGCTACAACTCAAAGATCGAGGGCGACGTCATTGTGACGCGGGTGGACGCTGCGCTGAACTGGTTCCGCAAAAATTCCGTCTGGCCAATGCCGATGGGGCTGGCATGTTGTGCCATCGAATTGATGGCGGTCGGCGCGAGCCGGTTCGATATTTCGCGGTTTGGGTCCGAGGTCATGCGCTTTTCGCCGCGCCAGGCCGATTGCATGATTGTCGCCGGCACGGTCACCTACAAAATGGCGATGGCCGTCAAACGCATTTATGACCAGATGCCGGAGCCGAAATGGGTCATCGCCATGGGCGCCTGCGCCTCGACCGGCGGGATGTATCGCAGCTATGCCGTGCTCCAGGGCGTGGACAACATCATTCCGGTGGACGTTTATGTGTCCGGCTGCCCGCCGCGGCCGGAAGCCGTGCTCGACGCGCTGATCAAATTGCAGGAAAAAATCAGCAAAGAACCGGTTTTGGAGAAACTCACGGCGGTCACTGCGCTGCACCGTCCTTGAAACTTTTATCTGAACTCGCCGTGCCCGCCCTCGAATCCGCTCAAAAAATCAAAGCCAAATTCGGTGATTTGATCTCCGAGCCGGCTGAATTTCGCGGCGGAATCACCCTCAAAATTGCTGACGCCGAAAAAATCGTCGAAGTCTGCCGCTACGCGAAAAACGATCTGGATTTCAATTATCTCGTGGACATCAGCAGCCTCGATAATTACGGCGACGACCCGCGCTGGACGGTCGTTTATCATTTGCGCGGCCTAACGCACGGCAATGAATTGCGGCTCAAAACCGGCGTGAGCGAGGAAAAATCCGAACTGCCGACCGTCACCACGGTTTGGAAGACCGCCAACTGGCACGAGCGCGAAATCTACGACATGATGGGTATCCGGTTCCGCGGGCATCCGGATTTGCGCCGGATTTTGATGTGGGAAGGTTATCCGTATTTTCCTCTGCGCAAGGATTTTCCGCTCGCCGGCAAACCGACGGACCTGCCCGGCGTCGCGTTCACCAAACCCGCGCCGCTCGAAGGCGGACCGTTTGTGACCGTGGCCGGCGGCAAAGACGCCATTGAACGTGAACCCCGCGTGCGGACACCGGAAGGATAATTTTCATGGCCACGGTTCAAGACATTGAAATTCCCGATTCCGCTGCGCGAACGGTGCAGGCGGCGGAAGAGCTTCAGGATGTTCAAGGTGAAAAGATGGTTTTGAACATGGGGCCATCGCATCCAGCCACGCACGGTGTGTTGCGCATTGTGCTCGAACTGGACGGCGAAATCATCACCAGGGCCGACCCGGACGTGGGTTACCTGCATCGCGGCGACGAAAAAATCGCCGAGAACATGACCTACACCCAGTTCATCCCCTACACGGATCGGTTGGATTACCTCGCACCCTTGGCCAACAACGTCGCCTACGCCCTCGCGGTGGAAAAGCTGCTCGGCATCGAAAAGGATTTGCCGCCGCGCTGCCAGTACATCCGCGTGATGTGCGCGGAACTCGCGCGCATTTCCGCACATTTGCTCGGACTCGGCGCGTTCGCGATGGATTTGGGCGCAGTGACAGTGTTCCTGCTGACGTTCACCGAACGCGAAAAAATTTACAATCTGGCCGAAGCCATCAGCGGCGCGCGTTTCACGACAAGCTACACACGCATTGGCGGCGTGATGCGCGATTTGCCGCCCGGCTGGCTGGATCAATGCCAAAAATTTTGCGACGAATTCATCCCCGCGCTCAACGAAGTCGAGGTGCTGCTCACTCGCAACCGCATCTGGGTGGACCGCGTCCGGAACCTGGCCGTGATTTCCAAGGAGGATGCCATAGATTACGGTCTCAGCGGCCCAAACCTGCGCGGCAGCGGCATCGAATGGGATTTGCGCAAAAAGCAGCCGTATCTTTGCTACCCGGATCTGGAATTCGACATTCCCACCGGCTCGGTCGGCGATTGCTACGACCGCTACCTTGTGCGCATGGAAGAAATGCGCCAGAGCGTCCGCATTTTGCTGCAGTGCATCCAAAAAATTCCCGGTGGTGCCGACAACAAAACGAAGGAGCCGGTGAACGTGCCGGACGGCAAGATCGTTTTGCCGCCAAAGCAAAACGTGATGACGAAAATGGAGGAATTGATTCATCAGTTCATCCTGGTGACCCAGGGGATGAACTGTCCGCCCGGCGAAATTTATTTCGGGCACGAAAATCCGAAGGGCGAACTGGGTTTTTACATCAACAGCCGCGGGGGCGGCACGCCCTACCGGATGAAAATCCGCGCGCCCAGTTTTGTAAACCTGAGCATCATCCCGAAAATTTTCCCCGGCTGTCTCATCAGCGACACCGTGGCAATCTTGGGTTCGCTGGATTTTGTGATGGGAGAGTGCGACCGATGAACGCCGCGCACACCGAACCCATTCCCAATCCGCTCCGGCAACAGGGCGGTTTCGCCGTGCCGGTTGCGCTGGAAGCGGAAGTGGACGAATTGATCACGCATTACCCCGAAAAGCGCGCGGCGTCGCTGATGGTGCTGCACGCCATCCAGGAGCAGTTCGGTTGGATTTCACAGGAGGCGGTCGAATGGACGGCGAGGAAGCTCGAACTGCAGCCCATCAATGTTTATGAGCTCGTGACGTTTTATCCGATGCTCCGGCAGCAGCCGATGGGCAAATATCAAATCAAAGTCTGCCGGACGTTGAGCTGCGCGCTGGGCGGCGCGTATGAACTGCACAAACATTTTTGCGGGAAGCTGGGGCTGGACGCGCACGCGCATGGCCCGCAAACGACGAAGGACGGAAAGTTCACGGTCGAATTCGTCGAATGTCTCGCCAGTTGCGGCACTGCGCCGGTGATGATGTGCAACGACGATTTCTACGAAGGCGTGGGTAACAAAAAAGCAGACGAGATCATGGCGAATTGCAAATGAATGGAAGCCGATGCAAATCGTAAATCGTAAATCTGAAATCGTAAATGGCCATTGGCTGCCCGACATGGATTTGAACCATGACAAACAGATCCAGAGTCTGCTGTGCTACCGTTACACCATCGGGCAAGCCGGAGCATTGGCTAGGCTAAAGGGTTTCAACGGCCAGTCAAGCCGGCAACGTGGCACAGGCTTCCAGCCGGGGTATCAGTCAGCATTTCCATCACAGGCCAGAGGCCCGTGCCACATTTGATATGGCGCAGGAATACAAATTGGTTTTGAAATACGCCGATGAGCCGGGTTATACGCCCGACCTCGAATGCTATTTGCGTCATGGCGGCTACGAAGTCCTGAAAAAGGTGCTCACGATGCAGCCCAAAACCCTGCCCGATGGCAAAACGCAGTCGCCGCAGGAACGAATCCGCCAGGAAGTCATGACCTCCGGCCTGCGCGGTCGCGGCGGCGCGGGTTTTTCGTGCGGCTTGAAATGGAGTTTCGTTGACCGCAAGAGCGGCAAGCCGATTTACCTGATTTGCAACGCCGACGAATCCGAACCGGGCACGTTCAAGGACCGCCAGATCATTTACAAGGACCCGCATCAATTGCTCGAAGGTACAATCATCTCGTGCTTCGCCAACGACGTGCATCTCGCCTACATCTACATTCGCGGCGAAATGCCCGATGGCGCAAAGCGGTTGAACCAGGCGCTGGCCGAAGCCCGCGCCAAGAATTTCCTCGGCAAAAACATTTTGGGCAGCGGCTATGATCTGGAAATTTACGTTCATCGTGGCGCGGGCGCCTACATTTGCGGCGAGGAAACCGGCCTTATCGAATCACTCGAAGGCAAACGGCCATATCCGCGTATCAAGCCGCCCTATTTCCCGGCGGTGCTCGGCCTGTGGATGTGCCCGACCATCGTCAACAATGTCGAAACGCTCTGCAACGTGAAGCACATCGTGGCGATGGGCGGTGCGTGAATTCGCCAAACTCGGCACGCCGAACAATACCGGCACCCGCATCGTCAGCCTCAGCGGCCACGTCCAGCGCCCCGGCTATTACGAAATCGAAACCGGCAAGGTCACCATCGGCCAGCTCATCAACGATCCAGCGTTCGGCGGGGGACTGCGTCCCGGGCATTCATTGAAAGCCGTCATCCCTGGCGGCTCGTCAGCAAAGATTTTCAAGGCGGGCGAAAAGTTCAAGCTCAAGCACAAAGGGCCGGACGGCAAAGAGATTGTGCAGGAAGTGGACATGCTCGATTTGCCTTACGATTTTGATTCACTCATTGCCGCCGGCTCAATGAGCGGTTCGAGCGCCATCATCGTGATGGACGATTCGACCGACATTGTCGAGGCGCTGTCGAACATCGCGGAGTTTTACGCGCACGAAAGCTGCGGCCAATGCACGCCCTGCCGTGAAGGTTCGCTCTGGATGAGCAAGGCGCTCCATCGTCTCACCCACGGCGAAGGGCGCGCCAGCGACGCGGATTATCTGGTTAAAATTGCCGATAACATTCCCGGCGGCCGGACAATTTGCGCGTTTGGCGAAGCCTGCTCGTGGCCGGTGCAGAGTTTTGTGGCGAAGTTCAAGGACGAATTTGTCGCCAAAGGCGCGGCTGATGAGGCGCGCCGCGCAAGGGAAAGTGCCGCGCCGGTGAAAGAAATGAAACTTGCCGCCGCGCATCACTGATTGCCATGTCAACCGCAGCTACAACTGAAACGAAGCCTGCCGCACCCGCGATCGAGAAGACCAGGGTGAAGGTGAACGGACGCGAAATCGAAGTGCCGAAGACGATGCCCGATCCAATTTCCGGCAAGCCGATTCCAACCACAATGATCCAGGCCTGCGAGTTGGCGAAGGTGGATGTGCCGCATTATTGCTATCATCCGAAACTGCCGGTCGCCGGCAATTGCCGCATGTGCCTCGTCGAATTCGGCACGCCCATGCTCGGCCCGGACCGCAAGCCGATTTTGAATCCCGATGGCGTGTCGAAAATCATGAAATCGCCGCGCCCGGCCATCGCCTGCGCCACGCCGATTTCGCCCGGCATGGAAATTTACACGAACACACCCGGCGTCAAGCAAATGCGCGAGGGCGTGCTGGAATTCCTGCTCATCAATCATCCGCTCGACTGCCCGATTTGCGATCAGGCAGGCGAATGCAAACTGCAGGAATACTCCGTGGATTACGGCCAGAGCGCGAGCCGTTTCGTGGAACCGAAGGTGCACAAGCCGAAGGCGGTTGATCTCGGCCCGCGCATCGTGCTCGACGACGAACGCTGCATTCTCTGCACGCGCTGCATCCGTTTCACCAAGGACATCGCGGGCGACGACGCGCTCGGCATCGTCAATCGTGGCAGTTACAACACGCTTACCGCCTATCCGGGCAAGGTATTCGACAACAATTACACCCTGAACACCGTGGACATTTGTCCGGTCGGCGCGCTCACGTCGAAGGATTTCCGGTTCCAGATGCGCGTGTGGTTCCTCAAGGAAACCAGGAGCATCTGCACGAGCTGTGCGACGGGCTGCAACATCATCGTCGGTTCGCGGGAAGAAAAAGTTTACCGGTACACACCGCGCGAAAACGACGCCGTCAACGCATGCTGGATGTGCGATTATGGTCGTTTGAATTACAAGTGGATTGGCCGCGAAGACCGGTTGAAGGACGTTCTGGTTCGCGGTCAAAAGACCACCTGGACGGCGGCGCTCAATGAAATCGCCGACAAACTGAAAAAAGCCCCGCACGGTTCGGTGGCCATCATCGCCTCGGCCCGGCAGACAAATGAAGAGCTGTGGCTGCTCAAAAAACTGGCGGACAAGTTCGGGGCGATGACCGATTCCGTCGGGCGTTTCGGCGAAGGCGACAAGCTGTTGCTGAACGCCGACCGCAATCCGAACAAGACCGGCGCACGGCTCATCGGCATTTGCCAGGCAAGCGTGGGCATCAAATTGCGGCCGATTGCCGAATTCATCCGCGCTGGAAAGATCAAGACCTTGATCGTTTTCGGCGAAGACGTGACGAAGAATGGTATTGACGCCGAGTTGCTCGGCAAACTGGACACACTCATCGTCAGCGACATTCTGCCGAATGCGACAACGAAACTGGCACATTACCTTTTGCCCGGCTGCGCACACGTCGAAAAGCGCGGCACGTTCACAAACATCAAGGGGCGCGTCCAGAAATTCATGAAGGCCGTCGAAGCGCCCGGCGACGCGCGGCCCGAGTGGGAATTTTTGCACGATTTAGTCTATAACGTCACCGGCCAGGACGGTTTCCTGACGATTGAAGGATTGTTTAACGAAATGGCGAAGGATGTGCCCGTGTTCAACGGGTTGACGTGGGCGGGCCTCGGCGACACGGGCGCAACGGTGCCAATCTAAAATGAACTGGCAATTCATCATTTTCAGCGTGGTCAAAATCGCCATCGTCATCGGCGTGGTGCAGGGCATGGTTGCCTATGCGGTGCTGGCCGAGCGCAAAATTTCGGCGTGGATTCAGGATCGCGTCGGACCGAACCGCGCTGCGCCGCCGTTTGCCCAATATATTCCAGTCATTGGGCCGTTTCTGACCCGCATCGGTTTTTTCCAGCCGCTGGCGGACGGTCTGAAATTCATGCTCAAGGAGGATTTCACGCCGGCCGGTGTGCGAAAGGTTTATTTCTGGCTGGCGCCGGCCATCGCGGTGATTCCTTCAATGCTGGTCGTGGCTGTAATTCCGTTCGGCTCGCAGCTCGGCCATCAACAGATGGTCATCTCGGATTTGAATGTCGGCATCCTCTACACATTCGGCATCGTTTCGCTCGGCGTTTATGGAATTGTGCTCGCGGGCTACGCGGCGAACTCGAAATATCCGTTCCTCGGCGGCATCCGATCGAGCGCGCAGATGATTTCCTACGAAATTTCAATGGGCATGTCCGTGATTCCGGTGCTGCTGATCGCGGGCAATTTGAATTTGAGCCGGATCATCGGCTGGCAGGCGTCGCACGGCTGGATGGTGTTTTACGCGCCGGTTTCGTTCGTCATTTTCCTCGTCGCATCATTCGCGGAAACCAACCGCCTGCCGTTCGATTTGCCGGAGGCGGAAACCGAGCTGGTCGGCGGCTATCACACCGAATACAGCTCGATGAAATTCGCGCTGTTTTTCCTCGGCGAATATTCCAACATGATCGCGTCGGCGGGGATGATGGTGACGCTGTTTTTCGGCGGTTGGACACTGCCGTTCTGGGGGCTGGACCATCCGGCGGCGACGCTGGGTGCGGGCCTCGCGCACATTTTAATTTTTCTGGTGAAGATGCTGTTGTTCATGGTGTTGTTCATCTGGGTGCGCTGGGTGTTCCCGCGCTTCCGGTATGACCAGTTGATGGATTTGGGCTGGCGGCGGTTCGTGCCGCTGGCGCTCGCGAACATTCTGGTGACGGCCGTTGTGCTGTGGATGAAGGTCAAATGATTGTTAATCGCAAACCGTTGACGTTTTGGGAACGACTTTATCTGCCGGCGATTGTCGGCGGATTCAAAGTCACCGCCCGGCATTTGTTCCGCTCGTTGTTCGGCGGCAAGACCGTTACGATGGAATACCCCGAGCAGAAATGGGCCGTGCCGCCGGATTATCGCGGCGCGCCGTATCTCGTTCGCGACCAAGGCGGCAACACCAAGTGCGTGAGTTGCCAGCTTTGCGAATTTGTCTGTCCGCCGAAGGCCATCAAAATCATCCCGCCCGGCCCGACCGGGCCGCTAGCTGATCGTCCGAATGCGGAAAAAATGCCGCTCGAATTTGAAATCAACATGCTGCGCTGCATCTACTGCGGTTTTTGCCAGGAAGTCTGCCCCGAGGAGGCGATTTTCCTGCTGAAAGATTACTCGCTTACCGGTCAGAGCCGTGATGAGATGATTTACAACAAGGAAAAGCTCCTCGCGCTCGGTGGCGAGCACGGTGGCATCCAGAAGTGGAAACACAAACTGCAGGAAGCGAAGACACAGGAAGATTTTCCGGTGAAGGTCTGACGCGGGACAACATGGGACTGCCTGACATTTTATTTTACGTGTTCGCGGCGCTGACGCTGTTGTGCGGCGTCCTCGTCGTGGCCAATCCGTTCAGCCGCAGCCCGGTCACAAGCGCGATGTTTCTGGTGCTGACCATCGTTTCGCTGGCCGGCTTGTTTGTGCTGCTGCACGCGTTCTTCCTCGCCGCCGTCCAAATCATCGTCTATGCCGGCGCGGTCATCGTGCTGTTCCTGTTCGTCATCATGCTGCTCGATTTGAAGGAGGAACAACGCCGCAAAATCAAAATATTTGGCCTAATTGGCGGTTTGATTTCTGTCGGTGCTATGATCGCAATTGCCCTGAAGTGCTTGCGTACCACCCAGCTCAGTGTCCAATCGTCGCTTACACTCGAAGGCGGCACCGCCGAACTCGGCCAACTGCTGTTCAAGCAGTATGTGCTGCCGTTTGAAGTCGTCTCGGTGCTGCTGCTGGTGGCGATGGTGGGTGTGATTTTGTTGAGCAAAAAGGACCTGAAATAAAACCACGATGACAACATTTAACGCAGAGACGCAAAGAACACAGAGTGACGCGGAGAATTTAATTTCACATTCTCAGCGGCCCTTTGCGCCCTTCGCGTCTCCGCGTCTTATTAGTTAATTTCGCGTCTAAATGAAAAAATAAAATGCAAGTCGGACTTGAACAATATCTGGTTGTCAGCTTCCTACTGTTCGCGCTGGGGCTGCTTGGCGTTGTCATGCGACGCAATTTGCTCGTCATTTACATGTCGCTGGAATTGATGCTGAACGCGGCCAATCTCGCGCTGGTTTCCTTTTCGCGGTTCAACAACAAACTGGATGGCCAAGTGTTGGTCTTTTTCATCATCACCGTGGCGGCGGCGGAAGTCGCGGTTGGCCTGGCGCTCATCGTCGCGCTTTACCGTAAACGCCAGTCCGCCCACGTCGAGGACCTGACCACGATGAAACTGTAAGGAGATGAAGAAACACCGAACATCCAACACCCAACATCGAACGCCGAACGATTTTGTTCCGGCAGATCTCGATGTTCAGTATTCGATGTTCGATGTTCGATGTTTCTGTTTCAACCGATGAAATACGAATATCTGCCCTGGCTCATCCTGTTCCTGCCGTTGCTCGCTGTGGCAAGCATTACGCTTTTCACATTGCGCTACCGCACGATCAGCTCGCTCATTTCCATCGGGGCCATCGTCATCGGTTTTGTCCTTACGGTCGGTTTCATCATTAACAACGGTTGGACCCCGACGCCTTCTGAACTGACGACCAACTGGCTTTCCATCGGCAACCTGAACGTTGATTTTGGATTAAAACTCGACCGGTTGAGCGAAATGATGATGCTCATCGTCACCGGCGTCGGCGGCGCGATTCACATCTATTCCTACGGTTACATGGACGCCGACCGAAGCAAGGCGCGCTTCTTCGCGTTTATGAGCCTGTTCACGTTTTCGATGCTCGGCATCGTGCTGGCGAACAATTTCATCGAACTCTTCATCTTCTGGGAACTGGTTGGCGTGTCCAGCTACCTGCTCATCGGGTTCTGGTTTGAAAAACCCAGCGCGGCGGATGCGGCAAAAAAAGCATTCTTCACCAACCGTCTTGGCGATTTCGGCTTCATGCTTGGTATTCTGGTGGTGTGGGCGACACTCGGTTCACTCAACTTCGGTGTGCTCCAGGAAAAGCTCGGCGGAACGACTGCAGCGCTTGGCAGCGTTGCTTCGCTCGCCGGTCTGTTGATTTTCTGCGGCGCGATGGGCAAATCCGCGCAATTCCCCCTGCATGTCTGGCTGCCGGACGCGATGGAAGGCCCGACGCCGGTCAGCGCGCTCATCCACGCCGCGACGATGGTGGCCGCTGGCGTTTACATGCTTTGCCGTGTTTTGTTTTTGCTCGACGCCACCGCGTTGCAAGTCATCGCCTACATCGGCGGTTTCACCGCGTTGCTCTCCGCGCT
Source organism: uncultured Verrucomicrobiae bacterium (assembly GCA_963842445.1). GTDB lineage: Bacteria > Verrucomicrobiota > Verrucomicrobiia > Limisphaerales > UBA11358 > UBA11358. Next base: position 29,619 of record CAWJHF010000020.1, read on the forward strand.
CATCGCCATCCAGCAAAACGACATCAAACGCATTCTCGCCTACTCGACGATTTCGCAGCTCGGCTACATGGTCATGGCCGTCGGCTTGGCTGGCCCGACGCCGGCGATGTTCCATTTGACGATGCACGCGTTCTTCAAAGCGTTGCTGTTCCTCGGCGCCGGCTCGGTCATCCACGCGCTGCACGAGGAGCAGGACATCTGGAAAATGGGCGGCCTGCGCGTCAAGATGGGCATCACGTTTTGGACCTTCTTGATCGGTACACTCGCCTTGAGCGGCGTGCCGCCGTTCAGCGGTTTTTATTCGAAGGATTCAATCCTCGGCCAGGCGCTCGACCAAGCCCATGACAATCCGGCGCTGGGTTATCCGCTTTTCGCACTCGGCGTAGTGGTCGCCGGGCTGACGACGTTTTACATGTTCCGGCTTTTCTACGTTGCATTCACCGGCAAGCCGCGGACGGAAACCGCCGGCCACGCGCACGAATCGCCGGCGGTGATGACCTGGCCCTTGCTGGTCTTGGCGCTGTTCTCCGTCATCGGCGGTGTCATCAGCGTGAGCGACACTTACGGCACGCAATTCATCGGCGGCGAGGAGCACGCGTCGCTCGCACAACAAATCATTGAGCCATTCGTGAAGTCACCGATTGCCGCGTCGCTGGGAATTGTTGTCGTCCTCATTGGTTTCTTCACGGCGCGCGCGCTTTACCGCGAAGCCGCCGAAGACCCTTTGCCGGCAAAACTCGGCGCACTGGCCACCGTGATGAAAAACAAGTTTTACTTCGACGAACTTTACGAGGCCACCGTCATCCGCGCGCACGATTTCATTGCGGCAGTGATGGATGTGGTTGACCGCTGGTTTGTGGAAGGCTTTTGCATCGGGCTGGTTCGCGGCAGCACGGATTTCACCGGCCGTGCGTTGCGCCTCGTGCAAACCGGCAACCTCCAGACCTACGCCTTGCTGTTCGTGCTCGGCGTGGCGGTGTTGCTGTATTTTGTTTTGGTGAAATAAAATGTCCGTTCTGACTTACATTTTGGGTTGGCCGCTGCTGGCGGCGCTGGTGCTGGTGCTCGTGCCGCGCAATTACCGCGTCATCATCCGCGCCGTTGCTATTCTCGGCACGTTCATCCCGATGGTGCTGGCGATAAAAATGTTCTGCCAGTTCGTGCCCAACACAATCGGCTATCAGTTTGAACAGCAAATCCCATGGGTCGAATCGCTCGGCATCAGCTACCACGTCGGCGTGGACGGTTTGAACGTCGGCCTGATTTTGATGGGCGCCATCGTCGCGTTCGCGGCGGCGTGCTGCTCGTGGGAAATCAAGGAACGCGAAAAGGAATTTTACATCCTGCTGCTGGTGATGAGTGGCGGCATCCTCGGCGCGTTCGCGTCGCTGGATTTGTTCTTCTTTTATTTCCTGCACGAACTCGCGCTGGTGCCGACGTTCATCATGATCGGCGTCTGGGGGCGAGGTGAGCGGAAGAACTACGCGACGTTCCAGATCACGCTTTACCTGAGCATCGGCGCGCTCATCGCGCTCATCGGCCTCATTGCGCTTTACCTGCAATCCGGCGCGAAAACATTCGACATCCCGAATTTGATTGAACACGCCAAGGCGAATCCGCTTGCGGCGGGCGCGCAGAACTTCATCTTCCCGCTGCTGCTGTTCGGCTTCGGCATTTTGGTTTCGCTTTGGCCGTTTCATTCTTGGGCGCCGCTGGGCTACGGCGCCGCGCCGTCGCCAACCGCAATGCTGCACGCCGGCGTCTTGAAGAAATTTGGTCTTTACGGTTTGATCCGCATCGCGCTGCCATTGATGCCGCAGGCCGCTCATCACTGGATGACTTTTCTCGCGTGGCTCTGCCTCGGCAACATTCTTTACGTCGGCTGGGTGGCGATGCGGCAGAAGGACCTGAACCTGCTCATCGGCAATTCGAGCGTGGCGCACATGGGTTTCATTTTCCTTGGTATCGCCAGCCTGAACCTCATCGGCGTGACCGGCGCGGTGCTCATCATGATTGCGCACGGGTTCCTGGCGGCCCTGACGTTTGCCTTGAGCGGCTACATTTATCAAAAGACCGGCACGCTGGAAATGAGCAGGCTGGGCGGGCTATGCCGCCAATTGCCGTTCATCGGCACGGCACTGTTGATGGCGGCGCTGGCGGGTTGCGGGCTGCCGGGCTTTGCGAATTTCGTCGGCGAGGTCACGGTCTTCTTCGGCGCGTGGACGGTTTTCCCGCTCGTGACGGCGCTGGCCGTTTGGGGCGCGTTGCTGATCGGCGCGCTCTACATGCTGCGTGCGATGCGGGACGTTCTGCACGGCCCACTGCCGGAAAAATGGGCGGCCATTCCCGACGCGTCGCATGTCTGGCGCAAGCTGCCTTACGCGCTGCTGCTGGCGAGCCTGTTTGTGTTCGGCGTCTGGCCGCGTTTGCTCACGGACAAAATCACGCCGGATGTCGACAGGATTGTAAAGATGATGCGAGGTGAAACGGTTGCTGTGGGTAGCACCCGCCTCTGGCGGGTTCAATTCGGCGTCCCACCGAATTGCGTTGGTGCGCGTATGACCGGAACTGGTCACATGCGCAATGGCGAGCTTTATTCACAGACGGTTTCGGGCGCGACGCCCGAAATGACCCGCGGGACGCGGGTGCTACACGATATTTCCACCGGCACCTTGGCCAATAATACGATTTTAGATTGATGAACTCTGCCTTGATAAGCTTGGAAGTCTCGGTGATCGCCCTCGGCGTCGTGCTGCTGCTGGCGGATTTCTTCTTCTGCATCTCTCCGGAACGCAAAAGGTTCATGGCCTATGCCGCCATTGCGGCGCTGGGTGTGCTGCTGCTCACCCAGCTCGGCAACACCATCACCGGTGTGGCGTTCAACGGCGCATTTGTCGAGGACGGCCTGGCGATTTTCTTCAAACGCTTTTTTATCATTGCCGCCATTCTCGTGCTGTTCATGTCGGTGGAATTTTCCGACCGCATTGCCACCGGCATCTCGGAATATTACTCGCTCATTATCTTCGCGTTGTCTGGAATGCTGTTCACGGCGTCAGCCAACGACTTCGCGATGCTGTTCGTCTCCATCGAGTTGATCACCATCACTTTTTACGTGCTTACGAGTTTTCAACGCGGACGGTTGGTATCGCTGGAAGCGGGCGTGAAATATCTGATTCTGGGCGCATTGTCGTCGGCGTTCCTGGTTTTCGGCATCGCGCTGGTGTGGGGCACAACGGGCAAATTGAATTTCGACGAACTCGCCTCGGTCGCGTCCCAATTTGCCGGCAACAAAATTTTCCTGTTGGGTGTGTTGCTGGTGCTGGTCGGCCTCGGTTTCAAAATAGCTGCGTTTCCGTTCCAAATCTGGGCGCCGGACGTTTATCAGGGCGCGCCGACGCCGACGACCGCCTTTCTCGCCGTTGGTTCCAAGGCCGCCGGATTTGTCCTGCTCCTGCGTGTTTTGTTCACCGCCGTTCCCAGCGTCACGGCGCATTGGGCAGATTTGCTCATCGTCATTTCTGGCATCACGATCCTTTACGGCAACCTGTGCGCGATTCCGCAACGCAACCTGAAGCGATTGCTCGGCTATTCGAGCATCGCGCACGCGGGTTACCTGCTGCTGGGCGTGGCGGCGTTGAGCACAAGTGGCCAGGCGGCGGTTTTGTATTATCTGGCCGGTTATCTGTTCACGGTGCTGGGGGCGTTCACGGTGATCTGCCTCGTGATGCGGCACTTGGAAAACGAGGACATTTCCGCACTGGCAGGTTTGAACCAGCGCTCGCCGTTGCTGGCCGCGACGCTGTCGCTGGCGATGGTGTCGCTGGCGGGTATCCCGCCGATGGCGGGATTTTTCGGGAAATTTTTGCTGCTGAAAGCCGTGATTGAACAGGGCGCGACCAACCCGGGTTATTATTGCCTCGCGTTCACGGCGCTGGCGGGCGTGGTGATCTCGCTTTACTACTATTTCGGCGTCATCCGCGCTATTTACTGGAGCAAGGACGTGCCGGATTTATCGCCCATTGCGCTTTCGGCCCCGGCCAAGGTTTCCCTCTGGGTCTGCATTGCGGGCATGTTCTGGATCGGCCTGTTTCCAAGTGTGGTGCTGAACCTCGCCACGGAGGCGGCACAGGCGTTGAAGTAGCGTCGCCGCTCCCGGTACGTGCTCAAACGACGCGCATCTGCACCGCGTCCACGATTTGTTCGCCGACGAGGATGGAGCCGATGATGACGACGGTGGTGCCTTTGCGCAACCGGCCTTGTCCGACCAGGATTTTCAGCGAGGTTTCGATGGTATTTTCCGGATTGATAAGGTCGAACGGCACGACAAACGGCGTGACACCCCAGCTCAACGTCAGCCCGCCGGCCGCGTGGTTGTCGGGGCAAAGCGCGTAAATGGGCGAATAATGCGGGCGCATCCAGGCGGTGTAGCGCGCCATGTTGCCGCTGCGCGTAATCACCAGGATCGCCGCGGCCTTCAATTCGTTGGCCATGACGACGGCGCTCTTGACGAGTTTCTGCCGCGCGCTGCTCAATTCCGCCGTGTCATGGAATTGCGCGCTGCCGCTGCGTTCAATGCGCACGGCGATACGGTCAAACACTTCGATGCACTTGAGCGGATATTTGCCGACGGTCGTCTCACCACTGAGCATGATGGCGTCGGCCTCTTCATAAACGGCGTTGGCCACGTCGGTGACCTCGGCGCGGGTGGGCATGGGCGATTCAATCATGCTTTCGAGCATGTGCGTGGCGACGATGACGGGTTTGCCCTGACGCAAACACGATTTGACGATGCGGCGCTGGACGATCGGCAGTTCCTCATACGGAATTTCAATGCCCAAATCGCCGCGCGCGACCATGATGCCGTCGGTTTCGCGGACGATGGATTCCAGATTTTGAACCGCCTGCCGGTCTTCGATTTTGGCAATGACAAACGGCGACGGTTTATCTTTTTCAAAAAGCTCCCTCAATTGCAGCAGGTCGCGGGCTTCGCGGACGAACGACAGCGCGATGAAATCCACGCCGAGTTCGAGGCCGAGCTTCACGTCCTTGATGTCCCTGGCCGTGAGGGCGGGCAGGCTGACCCTGACGCCGGGCAGGTTGATGTGGCGGCGGCTGCCGAGAGTGCCTTCGGTGAGTACTTCGCACTCGACCCGATTGCCGTCCTTGGCGAGCACCTTCATCTGAATCGCGCCGTTGTCAATGAGCACCACGTCACCGATGCTGATGTCGTTGACGAAATTCGCGTAATTCACGTCCACGGAATGTTCTTCCAGATCGTGTTCGCCACGGACGGTGAGGGTGAATTTCTGGCCGGGCTGCAAATCGAGCGGCGAGCTGATGTCGCCGGTGCGGATGGCCGGGCCTTGCGTGTCCAGCATGATGCCGATGAATTGCCGGCGCGCGGCGGCGGCGGCGCGGATGTCCCGGTAAACGCGGCGCACCCAGTCGTGCGGCGCGTGTGACATGTTGAGGCGGAAAAGATTGACGCCCGCGTCCATGAGCCGCGCAATCATCTCCGCCGAGTCGGTGGCCGGCCCCAGCGTGGCGATGATTTTGGTTTTCCGGACAGTTCCCGGTTGCACGGGCGAAAAATAATCCTACTTGCGTCAATTAAAAGCTTTTAATTGGCGCAGCGGGGACAAAACGAACAAATCCCGCTTGCCATTCCCGTCAACGGCGTCCATATTGCAGGCACAATTTATGGCTGACGTGGCAAACAAATATCCCGAAAATGTCCCCGGAAAATATTACGTGGACAACCAGTGCATTGACTGCGACCTGTGCCGCGAGACAGCGCCGGACAATTTCAAACGCAACGACGACGGCGGCTATTCGTTCGTCTATAAACAACCAGCCTCGCCCGAAGAGGAGGCGCGCTGCAAAGAGGCCAAGGAAGGCTGCCCGGTGGAAGCCATCGGCGACAACGGCGCATAGCAGTGGATTCAAATATTCATTGCGTCGTAGGAGACGAGGTGACGAGTCTCAAATTTCCCGGATTTTGAAAAGCGAGTCAGAGACTCCTTACGTCGTCTCCTACTCTTCCGTTCCCGCCGGCGCCATGTCGCGCGTGTAGTAAAGAATCCGCCCGCAATTCGTGCAGGTGATGATTTCCTGGTCGGCCATGCAAAAGACGAGAATTTGCGGCGGCAACTTCACGTGGCAGCCGCCGCACACGCCGTGGTCCACGCCCACGACGACGTTCTCGCCCTTGCTTCTGACCAGCCGTTCGTAGCGCGCGTGTGCGGATTCCTCCACCCCTGCCGCCAGCTCCGCCCGGCCCTGCTGCAATTCAGCCAGTTCCTTCTTCAAATTCTCCTCGCGCTGGTCCAATTGCGCGACCTGGTCCTCAACCAGCTTTTTCGTTTCTCCGGCCTCGCGGGAAAGGCGGCTGGTTTCCTTCTGCACCTGTTCAGCCTGCTCCATCAACGCGATTTCCTGGTCCTCAATTTTTGTGATGTCGGCCTTGCACGCATCAATCTCGTGGGCCAGCGCGCGGTATTCCTCGTTCTTGCGCGTCTGCAACTGCTGGTTGGCGTAGCGTTCAATCTGCTGTTTCTTCGACTCAACGTCGAGTTCGAGCCGTTTGCGGTCGGACTCGATCTGTTTGGCGCGCGTCTTGAGGGATTCGAGCTGGCTCTGGGTGGCGGCGGCCCTGGCGCGCAAGCCTTCGCGTTCGGGGCCAAGGTGGGCGAGTTCTCCCTGCACGCGACGAATTTTTTGGTCACGGTCCTGCAGCACCAGCAGCTTCTCAATCGTCTCCAGCATTCTAGGCCGGAGATTAACCGCCGGAACACACCAAGTCAATTCAGGCGAGTGGTTGGCAGTGGGCTGCTTTGAATCTTGCCATTTCCAATCGGAGGTATAAAAGCGGGTTGTGGAACCAACAACGGAGCAAAACCATGATTGAATTCACTGTTCGCATTGAACAAGAAAGAACCGGAGAAGGTGTCGGGGCGGAGTTTAAGGTTGATTCAGATGTCTGGCCTCCGCGCGAGAATGAACTTCGAGGACTGTCTGTTTACGTTTGTCCCCATGCTGAGGAAATTGCCCGAAGCATTCTTGACAGACGCGGCGGGTGGCATCCGCTATCTCCCCTGTAAACGACGCGGGCCTTTTTGGGGAATCGAAATCGCTCAACTGCGAGCAATTCCGTTTTTTTCGTTCTCGTCCTCGAAAAATTGGGAATTCGACGACGAGGACGAGAACAACGGACGAGGAGGATGGGTTTCCGCGGCAAAATGATTTGGCGATACCGCCGCCGGGCGCTAACCTGTCGTCATGCGTTTTATTGGCAACGTCATCGAAAAATTGCAGCGGCATCCGAAACGGGTGGTTTTTCCCGAAGGCGAGGAACCGCGCATCCTGCAGGCGGCCCGGCAGTTTCATGCCTTGCGGCTCGGCGCGTCCATCGTGCTCGGCAACCACGAGAAAGTGAAGCAAACCGCCGAGGGACTGAACATCCCGCTCGACGGCATCCGCGTCATTGATCCCGCCACGAGCGAAGAGATGGAAAATTTCGCCCGGCGTTTTCATGCGCTTTACCGTGACAAGGGGATTCGCGCCGCCGAGGCGCGCGAGGCGCTGCTCCAGCCGAATTTTTTCGGCGCGATGATGATCGCGATGCACCAGGCGGACGGACTGGTTTCCGGCGCGGCGCACATCACCGGCGCCGTCCTGCGGCCGTTGATCCAAATCGTCAAGGCCGCGCCCGGCATCGCCACGGTGTCGAGTTGCATGATCATGGAGGTCGAAGACACGCGCATTGGTGAAAACGGCGTGCTGTTCATGGCCGATTGCGGCGTTGTGCCCGACCCGAACGTGGAGGAGCTGGCCGACATCGCCATCACCACAGCGCGGCTTGCGCGCCATCTGCTCAACGTGCGTCCGCGTGTGGCGTTGCTGTCGTTTTCCACCAAGGGCAGCGCGTCGCATCCGTCCGTTGGCAAGGTGCAGGCGGCCACGGCCATGGCCAAGGTCAAGGCCGAGCAATCGCTGCTGGAAGCCGATTTCGACGGCGAATTGCAGGTGGACGCCGCACTGGTGCCAGAAATCGCCGAACGCAAATCGCTCGACAGCAAAATCGCCGGGCGTGCGAACGTGCTGATTTTTCCCGAACTGAATTCCGGCAACATTGCCAGCAAACTCGTCCGGCTCGTCGGCCACGCCAACGCCTACGGACACATCCTGATCGGCCTGAACCGCCCCGCCGGCGACGTGACGCGCGGCTCGAACGCGCACGACATCCTCGGCGTCGCCGCCATCATCGGCGTGCAGGCGACCGATTATCACAAACTATATCCCGGCGCCGACACGCGTTTGCCCGGCGACGAGCCATAAAAAATTGAAAATCAATCCCGCACTGAACGATTTACCGGTCTATCAGCCGGGCCGGCCGATTGAGGAAGTCGCGCGCGAACTTGGTCTGCCCGCCGATGGCATCATCAAGCTCGCGTCGAACGAAAATCCGTTCGGACCGTCGCCGCTCGCGCTGGCCGTCATGCAAAAGGCGCTGGCTGGCGTGAATCTGTATCCCGACGGCAACGCGTTTTATCTCAAACAAAAACTCGCGGCCAAACTCGGTGTCGAACCGGCGAACCTCATTCTCGGCAACGGCTCAAACGAAATCATCGAATTCGCCGGACACGCATTGCTCGCGCCGGGGGCGGACGTGGTGGTGTCGCAATACTGTTTTGCGGTTTATCCCATCGTCACGAAATTGTTTGGCGCGAACCTCGTCACCGTTCCAGCGAAAAATTACGGCCACGATTTGCCCGCGATGCTCAAAGCCATCACGCCGCGCACGCGCATTGTGTTTGTGGCGAACCCAAACAATCCCACCGGTACACGCGCGCCGCGCGAGGACGTCATCCGGTTCATCAACGACGTGCCCGCCGACGTGCTGCTGGTGATGGACGAGGCGTACCTTGAATTTTTGAACGACCCGGTGGATTTGTCACCGCTCGTCCACCAAAACGTCCGGCCCAACCTGATTTTGGTGCGGACGTTCTCAAAAATTTACGGCCTGGCCGGCCTGCGCATCGGCTACGGCATCGGGAATCCCGACTTTGTGGCCGCGCTGGAAAAAATCCGGCAGCCGTTCAACATCAATCTGCTGGCGCAGACCGCCGCGCTCGCCGCGCTGGACGACGTTGAACACGTCCGCAAGACGCGGCAGAACAATTTCGCCGGACTGGAATTTTTCGAGCGGGCGTTCCGCGGCTTGAGGCTCGAATTCATTCCATCGGCGGCCAATTTCATTCTGGTCCGCGTCGGCGATGGCTGGACAATTTTCGAGGCGATGCAAAAGCAGGGCGTGATTGTGCGTCCGATGGGCGGCTATCAATTGCCGGAATGGATCCGCATCTCCATCGGCACGCCGCAGGAAAACGATCGGTGCTTGGCGGCATTGAAAACCGCGCTTGAATAATGGAAAAGCCCGGCCTCATTTTTGAGCCGCGGAACGGCGTCAGAAAGTAGCCCACGGTTTCAACCGTGGGTTCGTGAAATCAAAAATACAAAGCCCCGTCAGGGGCGGCAGAGAAAATTCGCCGGTTCGTTTTCTTTCGCCCCATCCGGGGCTTATGTCATTCAACGAACACTTCCCATGACTGAAGTCGTGGGCTGCTTTCGTTCGCGCCTCCGGCGCTTTCCAGCTACGAGGATGCAAAATCCACGTTCGGCACGTCGCGGATCGACGGCGGCACGCTGAAAAAATCACCCTCCGATTTGAAGCCGAACATTCCAGCGACGAGATTGCTTGGAAACGTTTCGCATTTGTTGCGGTAGTCGCGCACGTTGCCGTTGTAAAACCGGCGCGCGGCCTGAATGCGGTCCTCGGTGTTGACGAGTTCCGTTTGCAGCTTGAGAAAATCCTGGTCGGCCTTGAGTTGCGGATAATTTTCCACCACGACGAGCAGTTGTTTCAGGGCGTCCACGAGCTGGATTTCGTCGCGGGACTGGTCGGCGACCGGGCCGTTGTTGGCGGCGCAACGGTTGCGCAGTTCCGTCACGCGCTCGAACACCTCGCGCTCGTGCGCGGCATAGCCCTTGACCACGGCCACGAGATTTGGAATGAGGTCGTAGCGGCGTTTCAATTCCACGTCCACGTCGCTCCACGATTCGCGGATGTAATTGCGCAGGGCGACGAGCGCGTTGTATTGCGCCAGCACGTAAAGGGCCGGCAACACAACTACGACGAAAACAGCGATGAGTATGGGTATCATGCGTTTGTGAAGAGATAATCCGGCAGGCGCGATCGGATTTCCACCAGCCGCTGCAAATTGGATTCGACTTTTTCGACCGACAGGCAGGTGTTGAACGCCAGCGCCAACACCTGATTTTCAATTTCAACGCTCAAGTCGCGATTGGCCAGCAGGTATTCCATCATCTTCGCGTTGCAGACGTCGTAGGCGAATTTTTTGTCCGGAGAGCGCACACAGAAGGCCTTGGAAAATTCGGCGGACTCGAACTTGATGTCCTGGTAGCCGAACACCTCAGCAACTTTGGTGAAAAAATTTTCACGCCGGATGGTCAGGTCGGGGAAAACCGTCGGCAGCGTCAAAATGAAAAAAGAAAACCAGTAATGGTGCGTCTGGCGTCCGCTTTTGCCCTGGGAATAGGTTTCGTAGTGGTAATCGAACGCCAGCACCTGGTTTTGCTGCCAGGTTCCGGAGAGGACGTTGCGGGCATAACGGTTTTCGCCCTGTGCCAGTTGTTTGAGAAAATTGTACCGGTCGGCGAGTTCGTAATCTTCCGCCGCGCTGAAATTCAGACCCAGCCGTTGTGCCAGCTCAAACAGTCCCTCCAACCGTTTGCGCGCCCGAATCGCGCCGTAAATGGCGCCGATCACAGCAATGATAAGCACCACCACAATCACAAATGGTATGACGAAGGGGATTTGGGTTTGCACAAGATTGTTCTAAACCAAAGCCGCGGGGCAGGCCATTACAATTTCAGCCGCTTTCTCCACCGCCCGTTTTTTCTTTTCCCTTTTTCCATTCGCCTTCATTTTAACGGCGTGGAATTGTCCGCCGCAGAAATCCGTCAGGCCGTCAAGCTAGCCCTTGCCGAGGACATCGGCAGCGGTGACGCCACGACTCTGGCCACCGTGCCCGAAACCGCGACGGCCAAAGCCGTCCTGCGCGCGCGCGAACCGCTCGTCGTGGCCGGACTTGCGTTTGCCGAAGCTGCGTTCACCGAACTTTCACAACCCAGTTCCCGGAAGGACGAGCCGCGCGAGTCCCCAAAATCTCCAAATGAAAAAAAATCAGGGACTCGTGTAACTCGTCCCTCCGAGGAGGAAGTCAAAATTGAACCGGTTGCAAAGGACGGCCAGCACGCCGGTGAAGACGAAACCTTGCTGAGAATTTCCGGCCCGGCGCGCACCATTTTGAGCGCCGAGCGCGTCGCATTGAATTTCGTCCAGCGGCTATCCGGCATTGCCACGCTGACCGCGCAATTTGTCGAGGCCATCAAAGGAACCCACGCGCAGATTCTGGACACGCGCAAAACTACACCCGGCTGGCGGCGTTTCGAGAAATACGCCGTCACGTGCGGTGGCGGGCACAACCATCGCCTCGGCCTGTTCGACATGGTGCTCATCAAGGACAATCACCTCGCGGCGCTGCGCGGTGAAAAACCGAATGCCATCGTCGCTGCCGTCCAACGCGTGCGCGAAAAATTTCCAAAACTAAAAATCGAGGTCGAAGCCGACACGCTGGAGCAGGTCGAGCAGGCCGCCGATGCGTGGGCGGACATCATCCTGCTCGACAACATGAACCCGATTCAACTGCGGCTCGCGGTGCAGAAAGTCAAAGGCCGCATGAAGACCGAGGCCAGCGGCGGCGTGAATCTGGCGAACGTCCGCGCGATTGCCGGGACCGGCGTGGATTTCATTTCCGTCGGTGCGCTCACGCATTCCGCGCGCACGGTGGACATTGGTTTGGATTTTGAAGAATGAAAGAGAATATTGAACATCGAACATTCAACCTCGAACATCCAATGGATGCGCACGGCAGTGCCTTCCAAATTGGTTGTTGGGCGTTCGATGTTGGATGTCCGATGTTTTCCATCTCATGACCACCGACGCCAGAATTCTTACCGCGTTGCGCGCGAATTCCGACGGTGTGTCGGGGGCGGAAATCGCCGAGCAATTGGGCGTCACCCGTGCGGCGATTTGGGGACACATCGAGGAACTCCGCCAGCTCGGCTACGATATCGAGGCCAGCCCGCACTTCGGCTACCGGCTCGTGAGCGCGCCCGACGCGCTGTATGCGGACGATTTGCTCGCGCGCCTCGGCAAAACGAAAGTTGTCGGGCGTGATATCCGCGTGTTCGAGCAGACGACTTCGACCAACGATGTGATTGAAAAGCTGGCGCGCGACGGGGTGAAGGAAGGCGCCGTTGTTTTTGCGGAGTCGCAAACGAAAGGCCGGGGCCGGCTCGGTCGCAAATGGATTTCGCCCGAACGGAAAGGGCTTTGGTTTTCGGTTTTGCTGCGACCGGATTTGCGTCCGCAGGAAACAACGCGGCTCACCGTCGCTTCCGCAGCGGCGCTTCGACGCGCGATTCAATCCGAAACCGGCCTGAACCCGGAAATCAAATGGCCGAACGACATTTTGATTCGCGGCAGAAAAGCCGCCGGCATCCTGACGGAAATGAGCGCGGAATTGGATCGCGTCAAGCACGTTATCCTCGGCATCGGCGTGGACGTGAACCTGGGCGCGAACGAATTTCCGGCAGAACTGCGCAAGACGGCGACGTCGCTGAAAATTGAAACTGGCAAAGCGATTTCCCGGCCGGAACTGGCAACGGCCATTTTGCGCGAACTCGATCACGACTACGCGCGCATCTGCGGCAACTTTTTTGCAGAGGTGGCCGACGAGTGGGAAGCGCATTGCACGACGATTGGCCGCGCGGTGACAATTCAAATCGGCGGGCGACGGGTTCGTGGTCGGGCCGAGTCGCTGGATGACGATGGCGCGCTGTTGTTGCGGACCGAACACGGGCATTTGGAACGCATCACCGGCGGGGATGTGACGCTCGAAAAATGAACGGAGTGCTGGAGTGGTGGAGCGGTGCGGCAACGAAAAAGATTTCCAATACTCCATTCCTCCATTACTCCATTCCTCCATGCTTTTGCTTTTCGACATCGGCAACACAAACACGCACCTCGGTCTGGCCAACGACCGGCGCGTGATGAAGCACACGAACATTCCCACGTCACTTTGGTTCAAGGGCGCAGCGGGAAAACTGGTGAAAAAATTTGTGGGCCGCGCGAGTCTGGAAGGCGCGGTGCTGTGCAGCGTGGTACCGCGCGCGACGCCGCACGTCCGCAAAACCGTCCGCCGGCTTTGGAATCTGAACATATTCGAACTCACGCGAAAAACGCTTTGCGGCGTGGGCATTGATTATCCGAAACCGGACACGATCGGTGAGGACCGCCTGGCAAACGCCGTGGCCGCGCGCAAGCGCTTTGGGGCACCGGTGGTGGTGGTGGATTTCGGAACAGCGGTGACGTTTGATGTCGTCAATCGCGCGGGCAATTACGCGGGGGGCATCATTACACCGGGGTTGGCGGCGATGACGGATTATCTGCACGAGAAAACGGCATTGCTGCCGCGCATCAAAATCCGCGAAATCAAAACTGTGGTTGGCAGGAGCACCGAACAGGCGATGCTCGTCGGCGCGGTGCATGGTTATCGCGGGTTGGTTCGTGAATTGATCGCCGAGTTGAAGCGTGAATTGAAGGTGAAACATTTGCCGGTCGTGGCCACCGGCGGCTATGCCCGGTTGATTGCCGCGCGCCTGCCGGAGATTTCCGCCGTGGAACCGGCGTTGACACTCAAAGGCCTGCGGCTCGTCTGGCAAAAGCACGGCGCGCCCGCTGTTTCCAGCAAATTCTCAAGAAACCGATAAAAATTGGCCTTTCGATTGCTGTAAGTCTAATTGGGACCGCCAGAGGAAGGTTTTCCATGAAAGCGCATAACATCACGCGGAAGAAAATCCTGGTCGTTGACGACGAACCGCTGGTGAGCAACGCGGTGAAGATGATGCTCACCTTCGACGGCCATGACGTGGTCACCGCCAGTCATGGCAAGGAGGCCCTGGCTTTGTTTGAACAGGACAAATTCGACCTGGTGATCACGGATTACGCGATGCCGGGGATGAAGGGTGACGAGTTGGCGGCTGCCATCAAGTCGCGTGTGCCCGGCCAGCCGGTTATTTTGATTACCGCCTATGCGGAGATGCTCAAGACATCCAACGTGCCGCTCGGCGCAGTGGATTACATCATCAGCAAGCCGTTTCTGCTCGAAGATCTGCGGACAGCCATCAACAAAACCACGACCGGGTGAACGAATGGCGCGGCCATCCGTCTCACGGCCATTCGCAATCGAGGGCGGCGAAAATCCCGTGGGCGGTGAAATTATTCAAGTTGCCGCTGCCCGGTTCCGAATATCGGGAAAACCTGTAGCGCAGGGATTCATTCCGCGATTGCCCCTGCGCTCAACTTTCCGCAAAATCCCGCCTCTATGTCGAGCAGTCGCAGGCAATATCCGTTTCATTTAGTCGAGCCAAAATGGCAGAAAATTTGGGACGAACAGCAGACTTTCCGCGCGTTTAATCCGGGCGAGGAAATTCCGGCGAAACACCCTTTTGCCCGACGCCACCATCTTTCCGGCCGGATGGACGCAACGCGGTTGCCACCCAAATTTTACATTCTCGACATGTTTCCCTACCCGTCCGGAGCGGGATTGCACGTCGGCCATCCAGAAGGCTATACCGCCACGGACATTCTCGCCCGCTACAAGCGCGCGCAGGGTTTTCATGTGCTGCATCCGATGGGCTGGGACGCCTTCGGCCTGCCCGCCGAGCAATACGCCGTCAAGACCGGCCAGCACCCGCGCCAGACCACCGAGGCGAACATCGCCACGTTTAAGCGGCAGATTCAATCGCTCGGCTTCAGCTACGACTGGTCGCGCGAGCTCGCCACCACCGACCCGGATTATTTCAAGTGGACACAGTGGATTTTTCTGAAGCTCTACAACTCGTGGTTCAATCCGAAAACGAACAAGGCCGAACCGATTAAAACGCTGGAATACCCGCCAGAACTGCAAGGCAATTCTGGCGTAGGACAGGCGTCGCGCCTGTCTCAAACCTCAAAAGAGAATGGAGACAGGCGCGACGCCTGTCCTACGGATTTGGAAACTGCTAGGCGTGCCTACCGCGATTCCAAACGTCTCGCTTATGTGACGGAAGCACCAGTCTGGTGGTGTGAACAACTCGG
>CAWJHF010000021.1:0-12314 GCA_963842445.1 uncultured Verrucomicrobiae bacterium
AGGTGTCTTTTCCATCTGCTTCCAACACTTCAAAAACTGTCGTCATCGCACGGAACGGCGCTTTTGGGCTTGCGTGGCCTAAGCTGCCTCCGCCCAAAGCCCTTAAAACTTTCCCCCATCCGATCTCCTTGAAGGGAGGCTTTGCCGGTTGTTCGCCAAGGAAAGCCAGACCCGCCGGATGCGGGTGTAAAACCGCCCGTCAGTTTTTTGCCGATGGCAAGACGGCCCGTTTTTTCTCGAGTGAATCCCTGGCTTGGGGGAACACCGTTTCCAAATCATCGATAAACTTGCCCGGGTCGGCCACCCCCGACAGGGCCGGCAACTCCATCAATGGCAATGCCTGCAAGCCGGCTTTTTTCACCCAGAACGGATCATTTTCACCAAACCGGGTGTCAAAGACGGCGAGATAATTGTCCAGGGCGAGCTGGAGCAGTACGGTCTGGTTGGTGCCCGTTGCCAATGCCGCCTTTTTTTCCAGCGCGATCCCGATGCCGATTTGCGCCTGGCTGCGCAACGAAATATTCGCTTGCATGTTCGTGTTCAAAACCTGCGCGTAGGCGTTCGTCGCCGCGTCGTAATTGGTCAGCTGCAGGTAACAGTTGCCGATTTCACCCCAGGCGCGCGCGCCAGGTTCGTTGGTCGGATACAATTGAATAATCTGGGCGAACACATTGGTCGCCGCTGAAAAATTGGCCAGTGGATTGTTGGTTTCCGCCGAATCCATCAGCATGAGCGCGCTGCCGTGGGCGAAGGCGGCCTGCACCCTTAAATCCATCGTCGGGCAGTTGGTGTCCCCCTCCAGCTTGCTGAAATAATCACGGATGGCGTGGAAATAATCCTGTCGCGCGACGGCGGCGCGCCCCGCCATCATGCGCGCCGGGTAGGCAAGGTCGTTCGTCGGAAAATTCTGGTAGACCAGTTCGTAGTTTCTCTCCGCGTCCACGTAATTCGCCCCGCCGAGGCGGAAAAAATATTCGGCCACCCAGTACTGCGCCAGTGGCGCGAGGTCGTTCGTCGGGAATTGCGCGACAAAATTCGTGAACAGGATGAATGCGTTCGTCTCATTGCCCGCCTCGTAATTCGCACGGGCCAGCGCGTAATCCGCCTGCGGCTGCAGCGCGTTGGTCGGGAAATCCGTCAGCCATTTTTTGTAATTTTCGATGGCTGCCGGCCAGTTTTGCTCCTGTTCGCAGGCGTGCGCGATGGCCAGTTCCACCTGTGGTCGCAACGGTGAATGGGGAAAGACGGCCTCAAATTTTTGAAACACGGCCAGCGCGTTCGTCGGCTGGCTCAGGTCCGCAAGATATTCGCCCATGAGCAGCAAGCTGTTGCCGGTTTCCTCGCTGGCCGGATACAGCTTCAAAATTCGCCCCATCGTGTCTTCCGCTGCGGCCGTGTTTGTCAATGCCATGCACGCGCGCAGGCTTTGGTAAAGCGCGCGGTTGCCGAGTGATTGCAGGACGGCGGGGAATTGGGTGAAATCCTCAACCACGGCACGGTAATTCTCCAGGGCGTTCGTGAAATCATTTTGCGCAAACAGCGCGTCGCCCAATTTGAACCGCGCCACGGCCAGATCCTCGGACGGCGGCAGCAGCTTCACGGCCCTTTCGAAATCGGCGAGGCTGTTGGTCGTATTTTCCACAAGCCACTCGCACCAGCCGCGGTCCAGATACGCATTGCCCGTGAACGGACTGTCCGGGTAGGCGCCGAGAAACCGGTCGAACGCTGCGGACGCCGCTTGCAGATGATTCGTCGCCGATCCCGCAGCGCGGGACGCAATGTAATCCTTCAATTGCAGTTCGCCCGCCGTCAGCAGTGCGATGTCCGCTGAAATTGTTTCCGGGAACTGCGCCAGGAAATTTGTGAGCGCCTCCTCGGCATTGGTCAACTGCCCCCGCACAATCTCCAGTTCCGCGACCTTCAAAATCGCCTCCCGCTTCTGCATCACCGGCGCGTTGGTCAGATTTTCCTGCCACGCCTGGATCGCTTCCGGCAGGCGGTCCATTTTTTCCAGGACCGCGCCCCGTGATGCCCAGGCGGTGGCCAGCCAGTCCTGATTTCCTGGCGAGCCGGCAATCTGCACGAGGTCGGTCGCGGCCGACAGCGCCGCTCCAAAATCACCCGCCTCCATTTTTGCCAGATAAAACAGATAGGTGCCCTGATACTGCTGACCCTGGTTGAGCGTCTCCCATCGGTTGGTCAACCATTCATAAACCGCCGACACGCCCGGAAAATCGCGCTGCTGATACTTTGAATTTTCCAGCGACAGTTGCCCATCCAGAACCAGTTCGTTTCCAGAATCCAATTGCGCCTCCTGTTGGAAGACGCCGTTCGTGTCTTCGAGCAGCGCGTCATGTTGCCGCCAGCGGCCGAGCTGCGCATAGGCTGCAGCCGCTTCGACCACCGCACGCAGCCGCGACTGTGATTCGGGGAATTTCTGCGTGAGCACAATCCAGGTTTCCGCCGCATTGGTAAAATCCCCATTCTGAAACTGCGCCTCGCCGATCCAATAAACGTATTGGTCGGCGAGATGGCCGGCCCCGGCTTTGCGGGCATTCAGCAGCGCGATGGTCTGCGCCAGCTTTCCCTGTTTGAATTCCGCCTGCGCCTGCAGCAGCGCGGCCTCCGGCGCGTTGGTGGATTTGGGATATTTTTGAATGAACTGCGCGAATTCCGTCTCCGCCCGGCCCCACATTTCATCCTGAAATGCGGTCACGGCGGCGGCATAAGCGCGTTGTTCCTTTGTGCCGGCGGCAAAAAGTTGTCCGCCGCTCAAGATGAGCGCGAACAAAATCAAAAGCCATCGCCAACGAAACGCCATGCGCCCGAATCTAAACGACGCGGCGCAGTGACAAAAGAGTGAAATAAAGCCGGTGTCGCGCCTACTTGTTGAACCTGAAGTTCGTGAGGTCGTAGTCCTGCATGACGTATTGCTTCGTCTCCAGCCGCATTTTATTGGCGCGCTTGGCCTGCGTTTCGCCACCCGCCGCGATGAAATCCGTGTAGCTGATGATTTCCGCGCGGATGAAACCCTTCTGGATGTCCGTGTGGATGGTGCCACCGGCTTCCCAGGCCGTGGTGCCTTTCCGGATCGGCCAGGCGCGGTTTTCCTTGCCGCCAACCGTCAGAAAACAAATGTAGCCGGCCTCCCGAAACGCGCGCAGCAGCAGGATGTCGGGATTTTCCAACTCCGGCGGTTCGGCCACCACAATCGGTTTGGCGGTGAAAAAGTTGTGCGCGGCGACGGCTTGCAGGTCCGCCGGTTCCAAGCCTGAGTTGAAAACGAATTTTTCCTGTTCGAGGAGCGTCTTGATTTTTTCCAGCGCCTGCCGCTCGGCGTCCTGTGGTTCGCGGCCCAGGCGCGTTTCCACAAATTCCAGGTCCTTCAAAATCATGTCCGCCCGGCCTTCCGGCGACACGAGGATTGCATCGGCGTCCAGAAGCTGGTCACCGCCCACCACGTCCACTTGCGCGTGGGTTTTCTTCTGGGCCTCAACCAGTTTGTCGGCTTCATCGAGGCGCGGGTCTTTGAGGTTGTGTTTGCCGGTTTTTATTCCGGCCAGACCGAACAACGCAATTTTCATAAGTGCTGATTCACGACGGCCGCAAAACGCGGTTCAAATACTGCCCGGTAAAACTCTCGGCGCAACGGGCCACTGCTTCCGGCGGGCCCTGCGCGACAATTCGGCCGCCAGCATCTCCGCCCTCCGGACCGAGGTCAATAATCCAATCCGCTGTTTTGATGACGTCGAGGTTGTGTTCGATGACGACGAGGGTGTTGCCGGTGTTGCGCAGCTTGAACAGGACTTCGAGCAGCTTGGCCACGTCATGAAAATGCAGGCCGGTCGTCGGTTCATCCAGGATGTAAAACGTCCGCCCGGTCGCCTTGCGGCTCAACTCGGTCGCCAGCTTCACGCGCTGTGCCTCGCCGCCACTCAACGTCGTCGCCGCCTGCCCCAGCCCGATGTAGCCGAGGCCAACCTCCGCCAGCGTCAGCAACGGCTCGTAAACCTGCGGCACGGCGCGGAAAAACGTGACCGCCTCGTCCACCGTCATCGCCAGCACGTCGGCGATGTTCTTGCCCTTGTAGGTGATTTCGAGCGTCTCGCGGTTGTAACGTTTGCCGCCGCACGTCTCGCACGTGACATAAACCGGCGGCAGAAAGTTCATTTCAATTTTAATCAAGCCGTCACCTTCGCACTTTTCACAGCGGCCGCCCTTGACATTGAAACTGAATCGTCCCGGCGCATAGCCGCGGATTTTCGCGGCCGGCAGTTTCGCGAACAAATCACGGATGTGATTGAACATGCCGGTATAAGTGGCCGGGTTCGAGCGTGGCGTGCGGCCAATTGGCGACTGGTCAATCACGATGACCTTGTCGATCACTTCGAAACCCTTCAACGCGCGATGCGCGCCGGGTGTTTCCTTGGAGCCGTAAAACTTGCGGAACAGCGCCCGGCGCAGGATGTCGTCCACCAGCGTGCTCTTGCCGGAGCCGCTCACGCCGGTGACGCACGTGAACGTGCCGAGCGGAATGCGCGCGTCAATGTTCCGCAGGTTGTTTTCCCGCGCGCCGAGCACTTCGAGCCAGCCGCGGCCTTCCGACGGCGTCAGGCGTTTTTTCGGAATGGGAACCGTCAGTTCGCCGGTGAGATATTTCGCTGTGAGCGAATTCCGATTTTTCAAAATTTCCGGCAGCGCACCCGCGGCCACCAGTTCGCCGCCGTGAACGCCCGCGCCGGGGCCGAGGTCAACGATGTAATCCGCCTGGCGGATCGTTTCGGCGTCGTGCTCGACCACCAGCACCGTGTTGCCGAGGTCGCGCAGTCCCTTGAGCGTGGCGAGCAGGCGGTCGTTGTCGCGCTGGTGCAGGCCGATGCTCGGCTCGTCCAGGATGTAGAGCACGCCGACGAGGCCCGCGCCGATTTGCGTGGCGAGCCGGATGCGTTGCGCTTCGCCGCCGGAGAGCGTGCCGCTCTCGCGGTCGAGCGTGAGGTAGCCCAGGCCGACGTTTTTCAGGAATCCCAGCCGCGCGCGGATTTCCTTGACGACCTCATGCGCGATTTTCTCCTCGAATTCCGTCAGCTTGAGGCCGGCGAAAAATTCGTCGGCCTTTTCCACCGACAGCGCGCAAACGTCCATGATGGACAGGCCGGGAAACATCAGTCCCGAGTCCCGAGTCCGCAGTCTCCGGTTTCCAGTTTCCGCGGATTGCGGACTGTGGACCATGGACTGTGGACTTTCGACTCCGATCCTTACCGCCAGAATCTCCGGCTTGAGCCGTTTGCCTTTGCAGGTGTCGCAAAACTGCGGGCTCATGTAGGGCTTGATGCGGTTGCGGACGAATTCGCTTTCGCTCTCGGTGAGCAGCCGTTCCAGGTTCGGCAGCACGCCCTCGAACGGGCGGCTGATGGTGTGCTGGCTGCCCGCGCGCCAGAAATGAAAGTCAACGTCGTCCCCGCCCGAACCGTGCAGCAATACCTTTTTGAAATCGTCCGGCAGGTTTTTCCAGGGTGTTTCCAGGCTCACGTTGAAATGGGCCGCGACCGAGCGCAGCATGGCCTTGTAATAAATATTCATCCGTTTGCCCGCCCGCCGCCACGGCTGGACCGCGCTGTCGAGCGGTTGCTCCGGGTCGGGCACGACGAGGCCTTCGTCGAAAACCATTTTCTGGCCGAGCCCGTGGCAGACCGGACAGGCGCCCGCCGGGGCGTTGAACGAAAAATGCTTCGGCGTGGGGGGATCAAAACTTTTGCCTGTCGCGGGCGAACACATTTTGTTCGAGTGCAAAGTTTCGATCCAAGAGTCAGCAGTCAGTGGTCCGCGGTCAGTAGTCTTTGCTGCGGACGACTGACTGCTGACTACTGACTTTTCCGGCGTCTGGTGCAGCGTGAACATCACGCCTTCGCCCCAGCGCAGCGCGGTTTCCACCGAATCAC
The DNA here is from genome assembly GCA_963842445.1 of uncultured Verrucomicrobiae bacterium. Lineage (GTDB taxonomy): Bacteria > Verrucomicrobiota > Verrucomicrobiia > Limisphaerales > UBA11358 > UBA11358. Next base: position 5,940 of record CAWJHF010000021.1, read on the forward strand.
CGAGCCGCACGCGGATTTTCTGGTCAATCACCAGCCGGTCCACGACGGCTTCGATGGTGTGAAATTTCTTTTTATCGAGTTTGACGCGCGTGTTGGCGTCGAGTTCGACGAATTCGCCGTCCACGCGGGCGCGGACGAAGCCCTCGCGCGCGAGGCGTTCGATGACATCGCGGAACTCGCCCTTTTGCCGGCGCACGACCGGCGCGAGCAGCATCACCCTGGTTTTGGGCGGCAGGGCGAGGATTTTGTCCACGATATCGCTGGTGGTTTGCGAGACGATGGGCACGCCGGTGTCCGGGCAGTGCGGTTTGCCGACGTGGGCGAACAGCAGGCGGAGGTAATCGTAAATCTCCGTGGTGGTGGCGATGATGGAGCGCGGGCTGCTGCCGGAACTGCGTTGCTCGATGGCGATGGCCGGCGACAGGCCCTCGATGAAGTCCACCTCCGGTTTCTGCATCTGATCCAAAAACTGCCGGGCGTAGGCGGAGAGGCTTTCGACGTATTTACGCTGGCCCTCGGCGTAAATCGTGTCGAACGCGAGCGACGATTTGCCGCTCCCGCTCAGGCCGGTGATGACCACCAGCCGGTCGCGCGGGATGTTCAGCGTGAGGTTTTTGAGATTATGTTCACGCGCGCCGCCGATGCGGATGAATTCCTTGCTCATGACCGCGAATTCTCAGTTCAACGTAACCGGCAAAGTTATTCAAAACGGCAGCGAAAGCAAAGCAGGGATTGCAACGGAACTCCCATCCATTACAGTCCGATTTTCAGGGAGTCTTGAGACGGTAAAAGTTGTTGCCGGCGGACAAGGGCTGCATGACCTGATTTTGCAGGTTGGTGAGGTTCAACACTGGCATGTTCGTTACGTCCGTCCAGTTCGTCGTGGACAAATCGGAATTCTGCTGCAACCCGAAATTTGCAGAGGGCACAATCCATGAAAGAGTTAAGCTGCCACCTGAAGCTTCGAGGTTCAGCCACGGTGTCGGCGGTGATTGAAACGTATACACTTGGCCCACTTGGCCCGCCGGGGCAACTGCCACCAATTTGTTTCCGTCCGCCGAGGAGGCAACCCCAGTCCACTCCAGAGTCGGAACATCGTTTGTTGTCCAGTCGGCTCCCGAATCAGCCGAAGTATAGATGCTGCCGCCATAAAACCCTCCCACCACCGCCACCAATTTGGTTCCGTCCGCCGAGCATGCAACCGAAGTCCAATTCTGGCTCGGAACGTTATTGGATGTCCAACTGGCTCCCGAATTGGTGGAAGTGTAAATGCAGCCGCCGCTGGAGCCGCCGTATTGGGCTGCCGCGATGAGTGTTGTTCCATCCGCCGAGGAGGCAACCGCAACCCAATTCAGATTCGGAACATCGTTTGATGTCCAGTCGGCTCCTGAATTCGTTGAAGTATAAATGCCACCATAAATGCCAACACTTTCCTGCACCGCCACTAATTTGGTTCCGTCCGCCGAACAAGCAATGCCACTCCACCACGATCCCTGCACACTGTTTGTTATCCACGTCGCTCCTGAATTCGTTGATGTGTAGATCAGGCCGGTATTTTCCGATGCGGCAGCCAGCGTTGTTCCATCCGCCGAGCAAGCAACGGCAGTCCACCCATTTTGAGAGGTTGGCCAGGGTGTGTTGGTGATCGCATTCCAAGTAACCCCGGAATCTGTGGAAATGTCAAAGGGGAACTCTGACGCCGGATAGCCAGCCGCTATCAATCGGGTGCCATCGGCTGAAGACGCCACGGCTCGCCACGCGTTTTGGGGAACACCGGCAGCCTGCGTCCAACTGACTCCCGAATTTGTCGAGGTATAAATGTCGCTGCCCACTGCCACCAATTCGGCTCCGTCAACCGAAGAGGCAACTGAACTCAAACTGGGCGCGTTGGTCTGCTGCGTCCAGGTCTGGGCAAGCGCAGGATTAACGGTGGTGTAAAGGCCACACAAAGCAACCGTTGCCAATAGCAGAATTCTAACCGTTTTCATTTTTCACCCTTCAGGGTTGGTTTTCATCCACAGCAACATCACACTTCCGCCAGACCCGTGCCAGCGGGCGAAATTACGCAGGGGTTTTCTCTCGCAGGTTTTCCCGCCGGGCGGCGAAGATGAATCCCGCCTGACAGCGGTTCACCGAACCGAGCTTGTGATGGATGGCCCGCCAGTGTCCCTCCAACGTGCGCGGGGAAACTCCCAGCCGGTCGGCAATGAGTTTGTCCGGCAGGCCTTCACAGGCGGCTTGCAAGATTTCCTGTTGCCGCTTTGACAAAGCCAGCGAAACCATTTTGCATTGATGCAAATTCATAGTTTCCGCTCTCACCAAAACCATCACGGCAATACGATGAGCTGGTAGAAACGCATCGTCCCCAGGGGCGCGGTCTGCGAACCGTCGTCCAGGAACGTGAACAGGCCGGTATCCGAGGTGAGGACATTCGTGACCGTGTTCCAGCTAATCGGTGGCGCGAGCGAAGATGCCCATTGCACCTGATAACTGAACGTGGCCGGTCCCCGCCATTGCAGCAGGAAATCGCCATTCGTCTGCGTGACGGAAATGATCGGCGGCGGCGCGTAATTGTTCACGGCAAGGCCCTCCACGACCCGGAAGAAATTGTACGGCGAAGGCAGGGTGACGCAATAAGTGGTGGTATTGGTCGTGGCCAGGATCGTCGGCGAAACCGCGACCCAATTCGTGCTCGTCAGGTCGGTCGCGCCCTGGACGTAGTAGTAGGCGCCGGGCAGCGAACTCCAGGTAATGCAGAGATCGCCGGGCGAGACCGTGGTGCTGATGATGTTGATTGGCTCGCCGGTGACGGGCCATTCGGTCGCCATGACGGAGTAGGTGACCGGCGCGCCGGAAATATTGACGACCGCCAGATACCAGTCGCCCGGAGCCAGCGCCACCGGCGTGGAATTCGTCAGCACGACGATCAACTCGCCGTTCGTGTACGGATTTTCACTGAGGTAATCGAAATTGGTGAGACCGGGCAGCGGCAGCCCGAACCGCGCGGCCAGCGTGACATCGCCGCTGGGGTTGTCCACCTCGAACTGCACGCGCGCCGCGTTGGTCGTGACCGTGTAAAGGTAATAATCCGTGGCGCTGCCGGCGGCGGAATTGGAATTGGCGTAAGGAATGCCGTTGGTGAGCGTGATGATGGAGGGCAAACCGGCCAGCAAATGAAAATCCACCTCAAGGCTGAAACTCACGGCGAAGCTGTTCGTGTTTTGCACGCCGAGCCAGTAAGTCCCGCCGGGCACGATATTCGTCGGCGCGCTGTTGGTGCTCAAAATGGAACTGCCGCTCGTCACGCCCGCCAGCAGGGTGTAGTCGCCCGCGTTCGTCCCCGTCGGCGGCGTGGTCTGGTTGAACAGCAGGTTCAGCGGCCCGGTGGCGGAGAGCAGCCGGTTGGTCGCAAAATCCGCGTTCACCGGCACGTTGATCAAAAAGTAGTCAATGCCGCCGACCGGAACGGAGCCCGCCTGCGGCGCGCCGTTGGTCAGGACCTGCAACAGAATCAACCGGTAAAAACGCATGGTATCGAACCCGCCGGTTTGCGAACCGTCGTCAAAGAAGGTGAACTGGCCGATGCCATTCGTTGGCGGCGGCGGCGGGCCGGTGTAGGTGACGATGTTGCTGAAGGTGTTCCACGTCACGGGCGGCGCGAGATTGCCCGTCCATTGCACCAGGAATTCGTCATTGGTCGGCGCATACCAGGTGAGCAGGAAGCCGTTCGTCCCGCCGATGTTGGTATAGACGATGCTCAAGATGAAAATCGGGCTGGTCACCAGATGAAAATCCACCTCGATGGCATTGGTGACGGCGAAGCTGTTCGTGTTTTGCACCTCAAGGTAATAAGTCTGGCCGGGCACCAGCGGCGGCGTGGTGCTGGTGCCCAGTATCGGATTGCCGATGCCGTTGGTCGCGCCGCCCAGCAGCAAATAATCAGGCGGGTTCGCGCCGACGGGCAGGTTGTTCTGGTTGAACCACAAGTTCACCGGCCCGGTGGCGAAATCCAGGATGTTCGTTGCAAAATCCGCATTCGTCGGCACGGTCACCGAGTAATACGCGACGCCGCCGGGATCAATGGAATTGGTCTGCGGCACGCCGTTGGTGAGAGCGGAGATTTCCGGGATGTAAAAATCCACCTCGCCGGCGTAGGTCGTGCAGGAACCGCTCGTGTTCTGCACGCCCAGGTAATAGGTCCCGCCCGGGGCCAACGCCGGCGTGGTCGCGGGGGTCAATGTGTAACTTCCGCCGGTGGTGTTCGGAATGAGCACAACGTCGCCGGGATTACTGGTGGTGGGCGGATTATTGGTGCTGTACCAGACGTTGACCGGCGCATCGGCGAAGAGCAGAATGTTCGTTGCGGCAATCGCGGTGGCCGGCACGTTGATCTGATACCAGGTAATGCTGTTGGAGCAGACGGTGTTGGTTTGCGGCTGGCCGCCATTGAGGGTGGACGGTCCCGGCGTGAAATTGGTGTTGGCAAAGGTGAATCCCAGTTGCCAGCTCTGGAGCGTGCCGATGCCGGCCCCGGCGCGGTCATCCTGAATTTCCAGCGTCCACGTGCCGACGTCACCCGGATAACCTGTGCCATTGGCGGGGGTGTTGTTGATGGCGCTCATGTCCTGTTCCGGCTGGTAATAAAGATTGTTGCCGCTGTTCACCGCCGAAAGACTGAAGTTATCCAATAAAATCCCCGGCTCCAGCCCCGTGATGATTACCAACGTCTGGTTTGAGATGGCCGTGAAGGTGACTCCGCCCGTCTGCCAGGCGTTGTCGCCGTAAATCACGCCGGAGTTGACGCCCGGAATGGTGACATTGGCTTCGGCCAGGTTTTCCGGGGGCGTTATCTCGGTGTCGGGATCGAATTTGCCCGCGCCGCCCAGGGTGTAAATGGCCTTGATCTCGCTGGCCGACAGGGCGCGGTAATAGACGCTGGGTTCATCCAGCACGCCTCCCAGAAAGGCGGCGCGGCCGTTGCCTGCTACACCTCCCAAGTTGCCGGGAACGAACCCCAACCACAAATTGTAAAGTGTTTGCGGGGTAAAAACACCCAAACCGGCGGTGACAGCAACGACACCATTCGTATAAAGGACCGCCACGCCGGTCGTATGGTTGTAAGTCAGCGCGACGTGTTGAAAACCAGCATTCGCCGAAATCGCGTTGGCAGCGGTGGAAATGATGTGCGACCTGCCGGTGATGTCCACGAGGTTGGCGAAAAGGGAACCGGGGGAATTTATCCACAGAAACACACCGGGGTTTGCATCAACGGATTTATTCGTGCCGTTGTCCCACTGGAATATGGGATGGATATCGGTCACATTGGCGGGATCAATCCACGCCTCCAAGGTCAGTCCGGGGCCTGCCCCGACGTTCAGTGACGAGCTGGCGGGAATTTCCACGTAAGAGTTGGTGTCGTTGATTACGAAACCCTGGCCCACCTCGGCGCCGGCATAGCTAAGATCCGGTCCCGCAATCCCATTGTTAATCCCCAGTTCATCCAAGGTATTGCTCTCGCCACGCCACCAACTGACGATGCCCGGCCCGCCATAGCCGTAAGTGAGGGTGTATTTGGCGCCGGGAACGGTGGCCACCGCATTCGTGATGGTCCCCAGCGCCAGCGCCAGGAAATTGGTCCCCGCCTGGGCATCGGGCGGGTCATTGACCACGCTCACCTGGTTGGTAATCACCACGCCCCAGCTGGCCACGTTCGTGGGGGCGACATAATCACCCGCCGCGGCGGATTCCCAGCCGCCGAAATTGATGTTGGTCGAAAAAACCGCGGGCACGAACGGCGGCGGCGCGAATTTGATGGGCGTCGTCGTCAGGTTCGTGTCCTCGGTGAACGCGAGATAAAGGTAGTTGGTCTGGTATCCGCTGGCGGTGTATTCCCAGGCTGTGCCCAGGTTCGTGTTGCCAAACTGGTTCATGATGATCGTCAGATATTCCGAAGGCGAATTGTAGGAAAGGCTCAACAGCCCGCTGCCGCTGATGAAATGGGTGTCCTTGACAAAAGTCGGGCTGCTGAGCGTGAAATCGGCGGGATTGGCTGATGCGTACACGGTCATCTCGTCCGGGATGCCAAAGAAATTGTAGTTGATGAGCACCGACCCGGAAGTCTGGCCGGTGTAAAGAACGTTGGTGGAGGCGGCGGCGCCGCCGGCGGACGACGCCGGCCCGAAGAAGCTGCTGACAATCGTCGCGCCGCAGCCGTTGGTGGTGGTGCCGCCGCGGTTTTCCATCAGCAGATACCGCGTGCCGTCGGGGCTGATCAAATGAAACACCAAGTCCGAAATGCGCGGATGGTCCACCCGCAAACCGACGTAAAAGTCCTGGATGATGTCCGTGTTCGACACGGTGATGGAATAATTAATA
>CAWJHF010000022.1:0-163208 GCA_963842445.1 uncultured Verrucomicrobiae bacterium
CGAACCAGCAAACTTTACCGTTCTTGGGGGATAGCTTAAGAAGTTGGCTTGAACCCGTCAAGCGCAAACACAGGAGGAAATCGGCCGGCTTATTTTGGTTCAAGTATCTGATAACAAATAGGTTGTGAATATATGGGCGAAAACATTTCCGGAGGACGACCGACAGCTCACCAAGGATTTTCAGCCTGGCTTGAACGGCAACGATCCAAAGCGTCCTGTAAAAATCTTGTCGCAATTCGGCCGGATTGCGTTTACTACCAATGGCGACGCGCATCCAATCAACAGAGAGAGTGAGCACTCAAGTTCGTATCGGATTATTCGGGATCGGCCTCGACACCTACTGGCCGCAGTTTGACGGCTTGTTGAAACGCCTGACCGGTTATCAAAAACAAATCGCCGGCCGGCTCCGTGGTTTCGGCGTTCGCCTAGTGGACGCCGGCCTGGTGGACAACCCGGCCAAGGCGCACGCCGCCGCCTCGCTTTTCAGGCGCGACGAGGTGGAATTGATTTTTCTTTACGTTTCCACTTACGCACTTTCCTCCACCGTGCTGCCCGTGGTGCAAAAGGCGCGCGTGCCGGTCGTCGTGTTGAATTTGCAGCCGGTGCCGCAACTGGATTACAAAAAATTCAACCAGCTGAGCGACCGCGGCCTGATGACCGGCATCTGGCTCGAACATTGCCAGGCGTGTTCCGCGCCGGAAATCGCGTGCGTGTTCAACCGCGCCGGCATCGCCTATCACCTCGTTACCGGCCATTTGCAGGACGAGGCGGCATGGAAGGAAACCCGCGATTGGGTGGACGCCGTCAAGGTCATGATCGGGATGCGCGAGAACCGCGTCGGTGTGCTCGGCCATTATTATTGCGGCATGTTGGACGTTTACAGCGACATGACGCAGCAATCCGCCGTGTTCGGCAATCATTTTGAACTCATCGAAATGTGCGAGTTGCACAAGCTGCGCGAGGCGGCCGCCAAACGGCAGGTCCAGGCCAAGCTCGAACAGTTCCGCCACGAGTTCGACGTGGCGCCGGAATGCGAGCGGGCCGAGTTGGAGCGCGCGGCGCGGACCTCCTGCGCGCTGGATGCCCTCGTCAAACACCGGCGGCTCGGTTCACTGGCTTACTATTACGAGGGCGAAGACGGCAATCCGTATCGCGACATCGCCACCTCCGTCATCGCAGGCAACACGCTGCTGACCGGTCATCACGTTCCCGTGGCGGGCGAATGTGAAATCAAAAATGCGCAGGCGATGAAGATCATGGATTTGTTCGGAGTCGGCGGCTCCTTCTCGGAATTTTATCTGGCCGATTTCAAGGACGACGTGGTTTTTCTCGGCCACGACGGCCCGGCGCACTTTGCCATCGCCGAAGGCCGGGTCGGCCTCGTGCCGCTCCCGGTGTATCACGGTAAACCAGGCCAGGGTCTTTCCATCCAGATGACGGTCAAGCACGGGCCGGTCACGCTGCTTTCGGTGGCACAGGGTGCGGGTGGAAAGGTTTTCCTACTGGTCGCGGAAGGCGAATCCGTAGCGGGGCCGGTCTTGAAAATCGGCAACACCAACAGCCGCTACCGGTTTTCCGTCGGCGCGAAAAATTTCATGAACGCGTGGTCCATGGCCGGCCCGGCGCATCATTGCGCCATCGGCGTCGGCCACATCGCAGACAAAATCGAAAAACTCGGCGCGCTGCTCGGACTTGAAGTCAGGCGGGTTTGCTAACTCACGGTCATGCTCAGGAGGAATTCGATGTTGCTCTTGGTCTTTTTCAATTTGCCCAAAAGCAGTTCCATCGCCTCGACGGGCGGCACGCCGGTGAGCGCGCGGCGCAGCAGAACAATCCGGCTCAACTCGTCCGGGTGGTAAAGCAGTTCCTCTTTGCGCGTGCCGGACATCTCGACGTTGATGGAAGGGAAAATGCGGCGGTCCACCAGCGCGCGGTCGAGATGGACCTCCATGTTGCCGGTGCCCTTGAACTCTTCAAAAATGACTTCATCCATGCGGCTGCCGGTGTCCACGAGCGCCGTGGCGATGATGGTGAGCGAGCCGCCTTCCTCGATGTTGCGCGCCGCGCCGAAAAAGCGCTTCGGCTTGTGCAGCGCGTTGGCGTCCACGCCGCCCGACAGGATTTTGCCGGAGTGCGGCTGGATGGTGTTGTAGGCGCGGGCAAGGCGCGTGATGGAATCGAGCAGAATCACCACGTCGCGCTTGTGTTCGATCATGCGGCGCGCCTTTTCGATGACCATTTCGGCCACCTGCACGTGGCGTTCCGGCGGCTCGTCGAACGTGGAAGAAATCACTTCCGCGCCTTTGCAGGTGCGTTCCATGTCGGTGACTTCCTCCGGCCGCTCGTCAATCAGCAGGATGAACAGGTAAGTCTCCGGGTTGTTTTTGAGGATCGCGTTGGCGATTTTCTGCATGAGCACGGTCTTGCCCGTGCGCGGCGGCGCGACGATGAGGCCGCGCGTGCCCTTGCCAATCGGACAAACGAGGTCGAGCACGCGGGTGTTCACTTCCTCGGCCACGGTCTCAAGGATGAACCGTTTGTCCGGGAACAGCGGCGTGAGATTGTCAAAATGCGTTTTTTCCTTCGCCTTGTCCGGATCCTCGCCGTCCACGCCCTCGACCTTGAGCAGCGCGAAGAATTTTTCCTTTTCCTTCGGCGGCCGGATCTGGCCGGCGATGAGATTGCCGGTCTGCAAATCAAACCGGCGGATCTGCGACGGCGAAACGTAAATGTCCTCCGGGCAGGGCAGGTAATTGAAACTCTGCGAACGCAGGAAACCGAAGCCTTCCGGCAGCACTTCGAGCACGCCCTCGGAAAACAGCACGCCGGCGCGTTCGGCGTTTTTCTGAAGGATGTGGAAAATGACCTCGTGCTTGCGCATCGTGCCGAAATTTTCGACGCCGAGCTCGCGAGCCATGTGGTTCAACTCGCTCATCTGCATCGCCTGCAGCTTGGCAATGTTGAGCGACGTGGCGATTTTATCGCGCTGCGGGCCGCGGCGCTCCTCCACTCTTGGCTCCTCCACTTTCGGTTCTTCGGCCAGCTCGACTGGCGTGGACGGCGGCTGCAAGTCGGCGGTGCCAGACGGCTCGGCGACGGCAGTTTCCGTGGCAGCGCCGCCGTTGTTCAAATCTGACGGTTCCGCCGCGAGAACGTCCGCTGCCGGTTTCGCTTTGGCTTTTTTCGTTGAAACTCTTGGCATAAACAAAAATAAATTGGTTGGATTGACCGGATTCCAATTGCCGGACGGAAAGGCCGTCACGCCTTGGACGCCCGATGGCCGGAAAAGTTCAAAATGGATTACATCAACCGAGCGTTTGAGGCAGCGCGGCCTCAATACGGCAAGGGAAATTTCGCAGTCAACTCGAAGGTACAATGGCGCACCCTGGCCGTCGTGTCAAACACGATTTTTTCTTGTGCGATTTTCATTCCAGCGGGTGCTATAAGTTGAACATGACGCCGGATTCAGAGTTGCTTGGCCGTTACGCCAGAACCCATTCCGAAGACGCCTTCGCCGAACTCGTCCGGCGGCACGTCAATCTCGTCTATTCCGCCGCGCTGCGGCAGGTCAACGGCGACGCGCACCTGGCGCAGGATGTGGCGCAGACCGTCTTTACCGACCTTGCGCGCAAAGCGGCTTCGCTCTCACGACATACAGCGTTGACCGGCTGGCTTTATACCAGCGCGCATTTTGCCGCCGCGAAAATCACCCGGACGGAAAGCCGCCGGCGCGAGCGGGAGGGAAAATTTGTGCGCGACCCGATTTCTGAACCTGCGCCCGAAGCCGATTGGCCAAAAATTCGTCCCGTGCTCGACGAGGCCATGCACGAACTCAGGGAGACCGACCGGGAAGACAGATTGAAGAGACAATTCCAATGGCTTAATAAGGCAGCGGAAACTTCGCCGTCAGCTCATGCACGCGTCCACGCACCTTGTGCGCCGCCTCGACATTTTTGATGTCGAGCAGCACTTCAGAAATCATGTCCGCAATCGCCGCCATTTCCGCCTCTTTCATGCCGCGGGTCGTCACCGCCGGCGTGCCCAAACGAATGCCGCTGGCCTGGAACGGTGAGCGCGTCTCAAACGGAATCGTATTTTTGTTCACCGTGATGCCGGCTTCGTCGAGCGCCGTCTGGCAATCCTTGCCCGTGAGGTCTTTCACGCCCACGTCCACCAGCATCAGGTGGTTGTCAGTGCCGCCGCTGACGATGCGATAACCGTTGCGTTTCATGCCTTCGGCCAGCGCCTTCGCGTTCTTCACGATCTGTTCCTGATACGCCTTGAACGACGGCTGCAACGCTTCCTGAAAACAAACCGCCTTGCCAGCAATAACGTGTTCCAACGGTCCGCCCTGGATGCCGGGGAAAACGGTGGAATCAATTCCCTTTGCGTTTTTTTCGCGGCACAAAATCAAGCCGCCGCGCGGTCCGCGCAGGGTCTTGTGCGTCGTGGTCGTCACAAAATCCGCGTGCGGAATCGGGCTGGGATGGATTCCCACCGCAACCATGCCGGCGATGTGCGCGATGTCGGCCAGCAGATACGCGCCCACTTCGCGGGCGATTTCGCCCATGCGTTCGAAGTCAATGATGCGCGGATACGCGCTGGCGCCGACGGTGATCATCTTCGGCCTGTGCTCGCGCGCCATAGCGGCGAGCTGGTCGTAATCAATCCGCTCATCGTCCTTGCGCACTCCGTAGTGGACGATTTCAAAAAATTTGCCGGAGAAATTCACCTTGTTCCCATGCGTCAAATGGCCGCCATGACTCAAGTCCATCGTCAGCATCCGGTCGCCGGGTTTCAGCACGGCAAAATAGACGGCCATGTTCGCCTGGCTGCCGGAGTGCGGCTGGACGTTCGCGTGTTCCGCGCCGAACAGCTTTTTCGCACGGTCAATGGCGAGCTGCTCGATGCCGTCCACATTTTCGCAGCCGCCATACCAGCGTCTTTTGGGATAGCCCTCGGCATATTTGTTCGTGAGCACGGAGCCCTGGGCTTCCAGGACCGCCGGGCTGGTGAAATTTTCGGACGCGATCAACTCGATGTTTTCCTGCTGGCGCACGCGTTCGTGCTCGATGAATTCGGCCACGGCGGGATCCACATTGCGCAGGCGGAGTTCTGGTGCGGCGAGCCGAACGTCCATTTTGTTGACGCGGCGTTCGTGGCGGCCGCCTTCGAATTTCGCGTTCAAAAACGCGTCGAGAATTTTCCTGGCGCTTTCCAGCGGCGTTTTTTTGCCGCTTAAACAAAGCACGTTCACGCCGTTGTGCCGGCGGGCCAGATCGGCGCTTTGTTCGTCAGTGATGAGCGCGGCGCGCGCGCCAGGAATTTTGTTGGCGGCGATGTACATACCGACCCCGGAGGTGCAGACCAGCAGGCCTAGTTCCGCCCGGCCGGCGGCGACGGCTTGTGCCACTGGCTGGGCGAAGTCGGGATAATCGTCAACCGGTTCCTTCGACTTCGCGCCAAAATCCGTAAAGCTCAAGCCGCGTTGCTGCAAGTGTTGTTTCAACGCCTCTTTCAATTCGTAGCCGCCGTGGTCGGCGCCGAGAGCCAAGTTCGTTGTTTGCACGGTTTTGGCGGCCTGCGGGGCAGACAAGGTTTCGTGTTGTTCCATAAATTTCAAAAGTGACGCGATGCCCTGTTTGATCTGGTTGCGGCAGTTCACATACACCTCGTAGGAACTGCCAATCGGGTCGCTGATGTCTTTTTCAAATGGTTCGAGCGTTTCGTCAAATTCGCGCAGCAAAAAGGTCTTTTCCTCCGCCTGCGGATACAACAGCGCGATCGTGTCCACATGGCTGTGCGTCATGCCAAAAATGTAATCCGCCTGCTGCGCCAGGTCCGCCGTCAGCATCCGGCTGCGGTGTCCGGAAATGTCAATGCCCGGTTCGCGCATGGCCGCCACCGCGTGCGGCGTCGGCGGCTGGCCGTTCACCGCGCCGAGCCCTGCCGACAGCACGCGGAAATCAGCGCGCCCGCCAACCGCCTGGCGAAAAAGCCCCTCGGCCATCGGGCTGCGACAGACATTACCGGTGCAAATGAACAAAATGGTTTTCATGCCGCGCAAAGTTCAAGGTGGGTGGCGAACCGCAAATCGTCAACCCGAAATCAAGGATGGAATTCCCGGACAATCGCGAGTCCCTTGATCAAATCCACCGCGCGCGCCAGAACCGGGTCGCGAATCACCGGCTTTTGCGGCCCCGCCGCGTGTGGTGGCGGAGGGTATTCAAATTCGTCGCCGTCCTTGATTTTCGCGCGGACCAAATCCGCTTCGCTGGTGTGGTCCACCCACGGCAGGAAATCGTTTGTACCCGGCAACGTGGCGACTTCGTTGGTTGCCGGCGCCGCGTAGGGATTTGCAAAAAACTTTTTTTCGTCAGCCGGGGTTTCCTCGATGGAAATGTCCGGTTTCACCGCCGCCGGCGCGCTGCCGAAAATCAGTCCCGATCGGGACTCACGCAACGTGGTTGCCAGCACCACCGCTGCGCCGCGCGTCTGGCCATTCACGAGAATTGCCAGAGGCAGCTTTTTTGCGGCAAACAATCTTGCCGTTGCCGTAACGGCTGCTGCATCGTCGCCGTCGGCAAAGCGCAGATCCAGGACGGTTCCGGCAATTTTGTTCGTGGCCGGCAGCGCGCGATTCGCCGCGCCGATTTCGTCGGGAAGGCCGGCGGCAACGTGGCTGACGCGGAGATATTCCACGTTGCTTTCCAAAAGCCCTGATTTCGCCAGCGCCATGCCGGTCATGTCTGCGCGCGAAAAAACCGGTGCCACCAGCAAACCGGCCAATGCCAAAATCAAAAGCCTGAAGAAACGTTGTGTCATGCTGCATCCAAATTGCGCGACAAAATGGTGAAAGTAAAGGTGCTTGCGCACGGCCACCGATAATTTTTGGCGAGCGAGATGTTATCTTTGGTGGGGCGAGACTCCGTCGAGCCCTGATATTTCCGGAGAATTTCTGTCGGATTCCACCACCTGGCGGCGATATACTTTCAAAAGCATGACAAGCGATTTGGATTTGCTGCGGCAGTTCACGCGGGAAAATTCGCAGGACGCCTTCAGTGAAATTGTCCGGCGGCACCTGGATTTGGTCTATTCCGCCGCGCTGCGCCAAGTCCGCTCGCCACAACTGGCCGAGGAAGTGGCGCAATCCGTTTTCACCGACCTCGCGCGAAACGCCGGCAAGATGAGTGGCACAGGCGTCCCGCCTGTCAGTTCCCTGACGCCGTGGCTTTACGCGGTGACGCGGCGAACCGCGATTGACATCATCCGCAAGGAATCGCGCCGCCAGTTGCGCGAACAAATCGCCGTGGAGATGAATGACATGAATGCGACCGCCAACGATTGGACGCAAATCGCGCCGTTCCTCGACGACGCGATGGCCGCGCTCGACGAGACCGACCGTAATGCGGTTCTCCTGCGCTATTTTGAAAACAAAAGCCTGCGCGAAGTCGGCGAAGCTCTCGGTGCGTCCGAAGACACCGCGCAAAAGCGCGTGAGCCGAGCCGTGGAACGGCTGCGCGAATTCTTCTCGAAGCGAAACGTGACGATTGGCGCGGGCGGACTGGCCATTTTGATTTCCGCCAACGCCGTTCAATCCGCGCCGGTTGGATTGGCTGCCACAATTTCCGCCGCCGCTATTTTGACCGGAACTGCCGTTCACACTTCAACCGTAATTGCCGCCACCAAAACCATTGCCATGACCATACTCCAAAAAACCATCATTGTCGCGACGCTTGCCGCTGCCGTCGGAACGGGAATTTTCGAAGCGCACCAAAATTCCCAACTGCGTGACCAAGTTCAGACGCTTCAGCAACAGCAAACGGCATCAACCGAACAACTCCGGCAATTGCAACGTGAACGCGATGACGCGACGAACCGGCTGACGGCGTTGATCGCAGAGAACGAGCAGTTGAAGGCCAGCCGGAAAGCGGCCGAGCTTCTGAAATTGCGCGGCGAGGTGGGAGCGCTCCGGCAGTCTCTTGCAAACATGGCCGCAACCAACCGGCCTTCGGCGGGTCTTTCAGCATTGATGAGCGATCCGGCCATGAAGGAATACATTCACCAGAAGCAGTTGAAAGCAATCAAGGAACGGTATGCCCCGTTAGTCCAGCAGTTGAACCTCACACCAGAGGATACGGAAAAGTTCACCCAATTGGTTGGCGACGCATTGCTGAAGGGCACCGACCTGGCTTCATCGCTAACACAAGGAGGCGGGGATCGGATCCAAACACTGAAAGCGATGGCCGATACAAGGACTGAAATGCAGAACCAGTTGCAAGCGCTGCTGGGCGAGGCAGGGTATGCCCAATACACGCAATTTAATCAGGCCATACCGGCTCAAACCACGGTCAAGCTGCTGAATCAGCAATTGGGAGACAATGGCTTGAGCGATGATCAAAGTGCTCATCTAGCGCAGATTGTGGCAGCCGAACCGTATGCCGCGACGCACGGCATTGATGGGGAATTGGATCCGGCCTTTTTCAGCTCGCAGGAAGATATTGATGCGTATCTACAGCAGGTGGTGGCGAGCAACCAGCGCATCTTGGATCAGGCCTCCAGCTTCCTGACCTCGCAACAATTGGCCGCCTTGGAGATTGTGCAGAGCAACAGCATCAACGCGCAAATAACCAAGGCTGCGGCATTGACGCAGAAACATTGAAAATGCAGCGAGCCATCAACCAGTTGGAAATATAAAAACAAGCACCGTCGCCGCTACGGTCTGTCGGCGCACTACAAAACACTCCGTCAGCACCCCAGATGCCAAAACTATTTCGTGTCGTTCTTGTGTTTCGTGCTTTAACAATCAAGTCTCGTTACCTCGACTCCTACAAAGCTTTGGCTACTATGTCGCGGCGGAAGTGCGCGCCGTCGAAATGGATTTTTTCCATGGCAGCGTAAGCGGCGGCTTGCGCGGCCTTCAAATCATTGCCCAGCGCCGTCACGCCGAGCACGCGACCGCCGTTCGTGACGATTTGGCCGTCTTTCAATGCCGTGCCGGCGTGAAAAACTTTTACGCCCGGCAATTTTGTCGCGTCTTCCAAGCCCTGAATCGGTTTTCCTTTTTCATAATTTCCCGGATAGCCGCCGCTGGCCATCACCACGCAAACGCTGGCTTCCGGTTTCCATTTCAATTCCATTTTGCCGAGCGTGCCATTCACGCTCGCGTCGAGCAGTTCCACCAAATCGTTTTCCAGCCGCGTCAGATAAACCTGCGTCTCCGGGTCGCCGAAGCGCGCGTTGAATTCCAAAACTTTCGGGCCGGCCTTGGTGAGCATGATGCCGGGATAGAGGATGCCGTGAAAATCAATCCCCTCCGTCGCGCAGCCGCGCATGAACGGCTCAAGAATCTGGCGGCCTGTTTCCACCAATTCCGTTTCACTCAGGAACGGTGTTGGGCAGTAAGTTCCCATGCCGCCGGTGTTCAGACCTTGATCGCCATCCAGCGCGCGTTTGTGGTCCTGTGAGGTCGGAAACAGTTTGGCCGTTTTGCCATCGCACAACGCGTGCAGGGAAATTTCCATGCCTTCCAGAAATTCCTGAATCACGATCCTGGCTCCCGCCTTGCCGAAGGCTTTGCTGACCAGAATTTCGCCTATCGCCTTGTTTGCCTCGGCTTCGTTGGAGCAAATCAAAACGCCTTTGCCGAGCGCTAAGCCGTCCGCTTTCACGGCGCATTTCCCGCCGAGCGATTCAGCAAAGGCCTTTGCCGGCCCTGCCACCGAAAACGTCCGGGCTTTTGCCGTGGGGATTCCGTATTGCTCCATGAACTGCTGTGAGAAAACCTTGGACGCCTCGAATTGCGCGGCCTTCCGGTTCGGTCCCCAGATGCGCAGGCCGTTCTTCTGGAACAAATCCACGATGCCCAGCGCCAGCGGATTGTCCGGACCAACAACGGTCAGTTCGGTTTTTTTCTCCCGCGCGAATGCCAACAACCCTGGCAAATCTTCTGCGCCGAGGTTCACGCACTCAACGAGCGCGGAATTTTTCACGAGCCGTTCCTGGGCGATGCCGGCGTTGCCGGGCGCGCACGACATCTGCGTGACGTGCGGCGATTGCGCGAGTTTCCACACCAGCGCGTGTTCGCGTCCGCCCGAACCGATGACCAGAAGTTTCATTGACGGAGTCATTGAATCAGGAAACCGGGAAATCGGGAAAATATTTTTTACGGTCCTGACAAGTTGCTCCGATTTCCGCATTTGCCGTCTTGACCGTATGGCTTCACGCCTAGCAAACTGTGTGGGTATGGATGTTTTAACGCTTGCCCGCATCCAGTTCGGAGCCACCGTTGCATTTCATTACATTTATCCGCCGTTGAGCATTGGCCTCGGAGTCCTGCTGGTCGTCATGGAGGGATTGTGGCTTAAAACCAAAAACCCGGTTTATCACCAAATGGCGCGGTTCTGGACGAAGGTCTTCGCCCTCACCTTCGCCATCGGCGTGGCCACGGGCATCGTGATGGAATTCGAGTTCGGCACGAACTGGGCAACCTATTCGCGCTTCGTCGGCGACGTGTTCGGCAGCGCGCTGGCGGCGGAAGGCATCTTCGCGTTCTTCCTCGAATCGGGTTTTCTCGCGGTGCTGCTGTTCGGCTGGGACAAGGTGAGCCGCAAGGTGCATTTCTTTTCCACGTGCATGGTCTGTCTCGGCGCGCATTTCAGCGCCGTCTGGATTGTCGTCGCCAATTCGTGGATGCAAACGCCGGCGGGTTACAAAATCGTGCCTCACAACGGCGTGCAACGCGCGGAAATCACGGATTTCTGGCAACTGGTATTCAATCCGTCGTCCATGGACCGGCTGTTTCACGTGCTGTGCGGCGCGTGGCAGGCGGGCGCGTTTCTTGTTGTGAGCGTCAGCGCGTGGTATCTGCTGAAGAAACGGCATCTGGATTTCGCGCGCGCCTCGCTGAAAGTCGGCCTGACCGTGGCGCTCACCGCGTCGCTGCTGCAACTGGTCAGCGGCCACATCAGCGCGCAAGGCGTGGCGAAAAATCAACCCGCCAAACTCGCGGCATTCGAAGGACTTTACAACACGACTTCCAACGCGCCACTCACGCTCGCCGGCTGGGTGGACGAAAAAAGCGAAAGGGTCGTGGGCATTCAGGTGCCGGGAATGCTGAGTTTTTTGGCGCATAACGACGTGTACGCGACCGTCATCGGGCTGAATAATTACGCGCGCGAAGACCGCCCGCCGGTGCAGGCGTCCTTCCAGTTTTTTCACGGCATGGTGGGCATTGGTTTTGCGATGATCGCCATTGCCGCGCTGGGATTTCTTTATTTCCGCCACGGTTCGCTGCATGAACGGCGCTGGCTGTTGTGGATTCTCGTGTTCTCCGTGCTCGGCCCGCAAATCGCCAACCAACTCGGCTGGTTCGCGGCCGAAGTTGGCCGTCAGCCGTGGATTGTTTACGGACTGATGCGCACGCCGGCGGGTTTGTCGGCTGTGGTGAAAGCCAACGCCGTGCTCGCGTCGCTGATTTTGTTCACGTTCATATACTTTTTGCTGTTCGCGGTTTTCATTTATCTGCTCAACGATAAAATCCAGCATGGACCCGATGATGCGGATTTAACACCATCCGGCAAACTGGCTTTGCCAGTGAAAACCTGAAGCCACGCCATGAACGCCGCCAATCTCGATCTCAACACCATCTGGTTCGTCCTCGTCGGCGTGTTGTTCACCGGTTACGCGATGCTCGACGGCTTCGACCTCGGCATTGGCGCGCTGCACCTGTTCACCAGGGACGATACCGAGCGGCGGACCTTGCTCAACGCCATCGGGCCGGTCTGGGACGGCAACGAAGTCTGGCTCGTTACCGGCGGCGGCGCGTTGTTCGCCGCGTTCCCGAACGTCTATGCGACGGTTTTCTCCGGTTTTTATCTCGCGCTGATCCTGCTGCTGGCGTCGCTGATTTTCCGCGCGGTGGCCATCGAATTCCGCAGCAAACAGCCAATGCGCTGGTGGCGGCAGATGTGGGACATCGGATTTTCCATCGGCAGCCTGCTGTCGGGCCTGCTCCTGGGTGTGGCGTTGGGCAACATTGCGTGGGGCATTCCGATTGATGCGAACGGCGAATTTGCCGGCACCTTCCTCGGCTTGCTCAAGCCGTATCCGGTGCTGGTCGGCGTCACCACCGTGGCGTTGTTCATGATGCACGGTGCGATTTACGGCGCGATGAAAACCGAGGGCGCGCTCCACGACAAACTGCGTGTCTGGGCCACGCGGAGCATCATCTTCTTCGTCATCTGTGCCGTGACGCTCACCATGACCACGTTGCTTTACGTGCCGCACCTGTCCGCCCGGGTGCGCGAAAATCCGTGGCTGTTCAGCATTGCTTTGTTGAACATGCTGTCCATCGCCAACATCCCGCGCGAATTCCATCATGGACGCGATTGGCGCGCGTTTTTGTCGTCGTGCGCGGCGATGATCACGTTGATGGCGCTGTTCGCCGTGGACATTTATCCGAATCTGGTTTACAGCCTGCCCAACCCGGACAACAGCCTGACGATTTACACCGCCGCGTCGTCGCCGAAAACGCTGGGCATCATGCTTGTCATCGCGGGCATCGGCGTGCCGGTGGTGATTGCCTACACCGTCTGCATCTACTGGATTTTCCGGGGAAAGGTGAAACTCGACCGGATGAGCTACTGAGAAGTAGGAGACGACATAAGGAGTCTCTGACTTTTTATAATTTGAGTCTCGTCACCTCGACTCCTACAAACTGAATTAAACCACCCGCGCCGCGCCGTGGCCTTTGACGACTTCGCCGATGAGCCATGCCCGGTGCTTCCGGGCGCGGATGAATTTCAAGACGGCTTCCGCCTTGTCCGCCGACACGATGGCCACCATGCCAATGCCCATGTTGAACACCTGGTAAAGCTCGGTGTCCGGCACGTCACCGCGTTCGGCCAGGATTTTAAAAATCGGCAGCATGTCCCACGAACCTTTGCGGATGACGACGTCCAGATTTTTCGGCAACACACGCGGGATGTTGTCCACGAATCCTCCGCCGGTGATGTGCGCGAACGCTTTGACCGTAGGACAGGCATCCTGCCTGTCTCTGATTTTTTTCTTTGAAGACGGAGACAGGCGCGACGCCTGTCCTACGTTGAATTTCACCAGCAGCCGTTGGACCAGCGGGCCGTAGCTGATGTGGACTTTCAGCAATTCATCGCCAATCGTGTTTTTCAATCCCGCCACGCGGCTCGTCGGCTTGAGCTTCATTTTCTCGAAGAAAATTTGTCGCGCGAGCGAATAGCCGTTCGTGTGCAGGCCAGACGATGTAATGCCGATGACTGCGTCGCCGTGTTTCACAGTTTTCTGGCCGTTGAGCATTTTGGATTTTTCCACGACGCCGACGATGGTGCCGCTCACGTCGTATTCGCCCTTCCGGTAGAAGCCCGGCATCTGCGCCGTCTCGCCGCCGATGAGCGCGCAACGGTTTTCCGCGCACGCTCGCGCGAAGCCCTTGATGATTTCGATGAAGACGTGCGGTTCCAGCTTGCCCGTGCCGAGATAATCGAGGAAGAACAGCGGCTCGGCACCCAGCACGGCGATGTCGTTGACGCAATGGTTCACAAGGTCCGCGCCGATGGTATCATGCCGGTTCATCGCGAAGGCGAGCTTGAGCTTGGTGCCGACGCCATCCACCGACGACACGAGCACCGGCTCGCGGTATTTTTTCAGGTCAAGTGTGAACAGACCGCCGAAGCCGCCGACTTTGCCGAGCACCTCGCGGCGATGCGTGGCGGCGAGCAGTTGCGGCAGGGTGGATTTGACCCGGTTGCCGAGATCAATGTCCACGCCCGCCCGGGCATAAGCCTTTTGTTTCATGCGCCCGGAGATTTAATCCTCAATGCGAGGTGGGGGCGAGGAAATTTCGCGCGCCAGCGCTTGCTGGAATGCAATTTCGGTGACTGTCCCTTCACGTCAAGTAACTGTTTGTCTTGCCATTGAGGGATTCAAAACGCATCACCAGCGGTTCATTCCGTTTTACGCATGAAACCAGTTATATTGGCTGGAGAAAACCGACCAGTCGGTGATGATTTCCGAGACGAGCATGAACAAGATCATGCCCACCAGCGCCACCGGACGCAGCCAGTTGTTCCCGGCCCGGCGCAGCAGGCACTCCAGTCCATAGAGATAGAGCAGCAAAAATGGAATCAATGCACCCAGTATCAACCGGCCGGCGATGAAATACGGATGGTCGCGCGAGGGATTGGGACAAGCGCCGAAGTCATAGATAATGGACAAAAAAGCCAGGAAACCGGCGCCCGCAATGAAACAAACGAGGCCCAGCCAGAGCGCCTGGCGTTGCTGCGGAGTCGCAACCGAAAATCGCGGAATCAGCTTCACCATTGCCAGCGACAGAAAACACAGGGAAAGGCTCACGTAAAACGCGTCCACCACGGGCAAGTCCAGCGGGTTGGCATGCCAGTGAAATTCCCCCTGCCAGAAGGCGGTCAACAGTTCCGACACGAATGTCCAGCAACCTTGCGGCGTGAAAATCGGATGATGCCACCATTCACCGAACGGCTTGCGCGTCCAGGTGATGTATTGAAGTTTTGCCGCCGTTCCGCTGAAATCGCCAAAGGCGTATTTTGACCATGCCAGCCAACTGCAAATGGGCAATGCAGCGCATAAAGTCATCACCGCCAAAGCCGGAAGCGCCGCACGCCATTTGCCAGTCCCACGCCATTGCCACAACTTGAACAGCACGGCCAAGGCTGACACGACCAGCAAGGGCAAGTTGCTCATTTTGACCAGAAAGGTGGCAGCCAACGACAGGCCGGTGGCAATTCCCAAACCCAAGCCCGGCGGTTCCGCGCGCATCCATCGCACCAGACAAATGAATGCCATGCCAAAACAGAGCGGCGAGAGGACGTCGTTTTGGATGGAATAAAAAGCCTGTTGGGGAAAGAATGCGATGAGTGCCGGAACGCCGCGCCGCAAAAAAAGGTTTTCCGGGAAAATCATCCGCGCCGCAAGATATCCCACCCAGACCAGCGCCGCCACGAACAAGACGTTCAGCCAGCGGATCCAATACAACAAATACAAACCTTTGAGGCCGAACCACTGGCCGATATGCCACCACAGGCCCGCCGCCACATAGTAAAGCGGCTGTTGCGACGATTCATAATCTGGCACGAACGTCAGCCCTTCGAGCCACTCATGGAAAAAAGGCAACGGTTCACCAGCCGCGGTACGCGGCACCTCCCGCGACAATGTCAAGCCGGGTTGGGTCCCCAATCGGGGCGGGAACCGGCCCCCGGAACCAAGCGCCTGTGGCCAGATGAATTCCGGCGAACTGTAGGCAAGGATGTATTGCTCCGCCGTTTTATCCACCCGATTCATGCCGCGAGGGAGATGGCCATGAGAATATTTCACGACCAGGTCGAAGTGTGAGTGTTCGTCCATGATGTTAAAAAATGGAAACGCGGCGGAAAAAACGAAGACGTGAACGGCGGCGAGAAAGGAAAATAGCCAGATCAGAACCCGCTCTTTCGCTTCACTCGGCTGTGAAACTGAACCAAGGTTCATCGCGCTCATGCTCCACTCATTTTTTTGCCCCGCCAGTCCCTCCTCGAAATCCACAACCATCCGATTGCGGAATGCGGATTTCAAATTGCGGATTCACGGTCGTTGGATTTAGCAGGCATCCACGCCAGCGGCGAGAACGAAATGACGTGCTGTCCCTGCCCAAGCCCTGACCAGATCACGGAAAACGGGATGACCACTGCACCTGCCAAAAACTCAGCATTCGAGGGATGGATTGGTTGCGACCGCAGGACAAGTCAGGCGGAATTTCCCCGAGGGCGTCGGCAGCAAGACCGGCATGGCCTCGGTTGCGATTTCAGCGCGGGAGCCCAGCATGGCTTCCAGCCGTGCAGTCACGCGGCACAGCTCCGCTTCCGCCGGCCCGGCCCCATCGGGCACAAAGCGCAAAACGCACCCGCCGTTTTTGTCTTGGCGCAGTTCATAGTGGAGGATGCCGAGTAATTCAACAAAGCACTGGTCCACCTGCCACGTGGACACGCGCCGGCCGTCACCGGCACGGAGCGCGTCGCGGGCGCGGCCATGGACCACGAAATCGGTTCCGTAGGGTTGCGCGCGCCGTTGCGCCAGATCGCCGATGCGATAGCGCAGCAATGGCATGTAATCGTTGGTCAGTGTCGTGACAACCAGCTCGCCTACGCCGTCCGGATCGGCGCCCACGATTTCGAGAAAGGCCGTGTCATAGCCGGACTTCATCTCGCCGCACTCGTTTTCCATGAGCAGATGGCCGGTCTCCGTCGAGCCATACAGGTTGAAGACCGGCACGCCGAAAACGCGCTCGAGAATCCGGCGATGCACCAAACTGACAAATTCATAGCTGCACAACACAAACCCTAACGAAGGAAATCGCAGGCCGCGCTGCTCGCAGTAAAGCGCCAGGCGCGCCCCGTGAACCGGATCCAGGTCAAGAAACTGCGGCGACCATTCGGCAATTTCTCCCGCCATCCGCGCCAGTTCCCGCTCGTCCAATAGAAACGGGATGCGCGCCAGGTTCACGAACAGGGTGTTGCCGACTGTCCGTTGTTCGCGCGACATCCAGACCGTCGGACACGTCAGGCCATTGCAGGCCGGCGGCACGAGCGTCGCCCGTCGGACGGCGGGATGTTCGTCCAGGATCCGTGCGACCAGGGCATTCAGCCGCAACGCGCGTTCCTCCTGCGCATTCCACCAGCCCTGGCCAAAAATCACCGGCAACCGTTCCTCGGACGTGCCGGAGGTGTGCTCCAGTTCCACCAGTTTGTTTTCCAGCAACGTTTCGAGCGTTTGTCCGGCGGGAAGAAAATTTTGGGGAAAGCCGTTGCGCATCTCCGGTTTGGCCAGCAAAGGCAGACGCTGGAAGCTCGCGAAAGCGTCGGCTTCGACCGGCTGCTTTTCCACCGGCGCCAATAAATTGCGGTAGAGCGGCACCGTTCGCCAGCGGGGCAGGCGTTCGGCCAAGTGCGAGAGTTGTCCCGTCTCGCGAATCAGTTCCGGTGTCGCTAACATGGCCGCAATATACACGTAATCTGCCAAATGCAAATTCAAGAGGCGGCACTCTCTTTGTTCAGCCAGTTCGCTCCGCGCGGGAGATTGCGAAAGGCAATACGCGATGGGCAACCCCTGGTCGCCATGTCGCAGATGCACTCACACGGACGGGGTTAATCATTCAGTCTCAAGCCCGTTGCCTTGCCCGGTTCGGTTTGTGTAGCTTCCCGCTCGGATGAAGACAAAAATCCCTGAAGAATTGGCCAGCCAAGTGTCGCAGACCAAATGGGGCAAAATTCTCCTTGCTACGCCCGTGGTGATGACGGTCATTGCGACCTTGCTTGCCGGACTGGCTTCGAGCGAGATGACCCGCGCCCAATACGACCGCGCCCTCGGTGCGCAACTCCAGTCCAAGGCCGGCGACCAATGGGGCTACTTTCAGGCAAAGAAACTCCGGGGCGCGCTGCAACAAAACTCTCTTGACCTCCTCACCGCCACCACCGACATCCGGCCAATCGCGAACCCCGCGCTGGAAAAAGTTCCCATCCCCGCCGCCCTCAGCCTGGATTCAAAGGTCGAAGCCGCGCTGCAGGCCATTGACAAACAAAAACCTGAAACCGAGATCGCCGGCCTTTTGAAATCCGTGGACGACAACTCCCTTGCGGCGGCCTTGCAAACCGCCAAAGACAATGCCCTCGCGTTTGACACCGCCCTTGCTCCAGCCAATCAAGCCCTCGATCAACTGCGAAGATCCCTGCCCGCTGGCGACAAAGCCGCCGCCCGCGACCTTATCGCCGCCCGGATGCATTACAACTCGGCGCGTTACGACGTTGAAGCGAGCCTGAATCAATCCATCGCCAACCTCTACGAATTGCAGGTGCGCAAAGCCAACATCTCGGCGGAGCGCCATCATAAACGCAGCGGGAAGTTTTTCTTCGGCATGTTGGCCGCGCAAGCCGCGGTCATCGTTTCCACCTTCGCCATCGCGGCGCAGAAGCGGAGCTTTCTTTGGATGCTCGCAGCGGCGGCCGGCCTCGCCGCCGTCCTCTTTGCCATCTACGTTTATCTACGGGTGTAAATCTGCAGCGCGGGGAAAATGGGAGACGGCTGGAAATGTGCTTTTTGATACAAGGCCTCCCAGGACAATTATGTCGCTTGCCTCGGGAATGGGAGTGCTTCAATTTTGCGCAAACCAAACGACATCGCCATGAACGGATACCTCTTCACCGCCGGCCTCACCCGATCCCAGGTCCGCCCGACTCCCGGTCGGGGCGGACAGATGGTTGACAGTATCCAGATCTGGGACGCCTGCGTGAGTGCGATTATTTACGGCGGCGACGCGGAACAGGCGCAAAAACGGTTTGAAGCCTGGTGTCGTCTGACTCTGGAAGGAGAAAAGCCGGCCGAAACGGAAATCAAAAAGGTCGTCGCCGCACAGTTTGTGGATCAATTGCTCACCGAATCGGGCGGCCAGTCGCTGGATTGGCTGCAGATTTCGCGGCAAATCAATGACATTGCGCTGGCCACTCCCGTGGACGACTTCGAACAAGGCTATTGGGTGGACGTCAACCAGGCTGTGCCATCGGGGAAAATCAGTTTCGACGTCGAATCGCTGAAACGTGACTTGCCGGAAGACCTCCGGTCCGGCTTGAACTGGTCGCCGGACAAAAAGTTCTTCTTTCTCTTGAGTGTTCTCAGTCCGCGTCCGGTACCGGCAATCTATCCCGATGAACTGGAATCCGACGCGCCAAACCGCGACGACGCTGACGATGAAAATGAAGACGGTGATGAAAAACCTGAGTTGGACGGGTCTGTCGCCACGCTGCCTGAAATGAGGGACAAGGAGGCCGCGGCGCTGATTCAGGCGCGCAATTCCGTGGTCGCCGCGTGGCTCTGGCGGAAATCTGCCGCTGACACGCGGCTGGCTGCGAATGAAATTCAAATCACCCCCTGTTACAGTTTTATTCCGGTGGAATAGAGCGGGGGCGGCCTTGACCGCGTTGAAGTGAAACGAAGGCGGGTACGGCTAATTTCCCAATGCGGCGGTCGGCTAGCGCACCCGTTGGATTCGCAAAGCCATCCATTGCCGGCCGGGAAGTTTGATGGCCCGGCTCTGGTCGTCGGCAAAAATATAGTCGTCCTTTTTGCGAATGGTGAAGATGCCGTCCACTGGCGCGATGGTCATGTTCCAAGTGTCGAGAATGTCCACTTTGAATTTCATGCCATCTGCGAGTTTGAATTGAGGTAATTCAAACAGCCAGTGGGTCGGCTGCTCCTTGCCAAAATAAAGCAGATAGTATTCGCCCTGCTGGCCGCCGAGGTTGACTTCCTGCCATTTGTCAATCGGGTCAATGCCCTCGGCCGGACTGTTTGTCAGCACCTGCCGGAGAAACGCCAGCCGTGCGGGACTCTGGCCGCAGAGCCGGCCCCCGTCCGAAGTCCAGAGCAGTCCCGACGCGTTGGTAATGGTTTCGCCGTGCGTTGCGTAGGTGCCCGCCACCGTGGCGTTCCAGAAACGGAACACCAATTCCTCCGCCGACAAATGGCCCCAGCGTTTCCAGATGTTGCCCTCGTATTTGACTTCGTCGTAAATCACCGGCTTGCGCCAGACGTCGCGATACAGTTCGGCGCGGCCGGGGTCTTCCACCGCCGAACCGTTCTGGATGCTCGCGTGCGTCACCCACGGCTTCGAATTGTTGTAAATGAGGAATCCGTTGTGAATGGAGCGCAAATGGCCGTACGGGTCCGCCGCCTGCACCACCTGAAACAGCCGGTCCCAGTCGGCCTCGGTCTTGTTCTTGTTGAAATCGTATTCGTTGGACAGCGACCACCAGACGTTGCGGTACGCCGACAGCCGGGCCGCGAGGTATCGCACGTACCGGTCGTCAACCGCCGGAGCCATCCGATCGAATCCCCATCGGCCATTGTCGTAAGGATCGAATAAAATCACGTCCGCCTCGATGCCGTGGTCGCGCAAATCGCCCACGCGTTTTTCCAGATGCTGAAAGAACTTCGGATCGAACCGGGAATAGTCCCAGTTCGTAAGCGGTGTGCCAACGAAGGGATAGAACGCAAGTTCATTGGTTTTGCCGGGTTCGTGCTTGGGAAAGACGCAACTGCGGATTTTGTTGAACGGCGAATTTGCCAGAGTGGCCAGCGTTTCATCCTCCAGCGAGTCCGCCATGTGCCACCAGTTGTAAGTGGTGGTGCCGATGGGCCGGTACGGCGTGCCGTCGGCGTAAGCGAAATGGTAGGTGTTCGTGACCCGCACCGGACCGTGATTGCCGGCTGACGGTGGCGTGACGGTGAACTCGCCGGTTTTTCCATCTAACTCACGGCGATTGCTCTTGGTTTTGTAACGCCACTGGCCTTGTTGCTCCGGCATGAAACGGATTCGATAAACGCCGTCGCTGTCATAAAACCCCGCCGCTTCCACTGAATTGGCATTGTGAGTGAAGCGGGCAGAAAGATTCACATTCACAAACGGATTGCCGTTGGTCGGACCTTGCAGCGAGATTTCAAAAATGCCCCACTGTTCGACTGTTGACTCGGCGGCAGACGGGCGAATCAGCGAAATCAACAATGCGAAACTGGCGACGCAGATGCCAAGGTGCTGACGGAAGGGGCGCACAGTGGCATCCTAACGAAATTCCCCGTTCCCGACAATTCCTCTTTGATGGTAAGGCTGAAGCGCAGCGCGGGGAAAAACGGGAAAGCTTGGAAGAGTTGAGCGCGCCTGTGAGTGCGGATGGTTTTCCCGGAATTTGGGCTATGGAGCTTGCGGTTTAGGAGCGGGAGTGGCGCTCGCCGGCTCGTCGGCAGTTTCCTTGAGGAAATTATCCAGCACTTCCAGATAAGCATCAATCGAGTCGCCGGCGTCGGGACCAAGGTCGCGCTTCAGCTGCCGTAACTGGTCCGCGGACGACTTTGCTTCGCGTCGAAGGTCATCCATGTTCAGCTTTCCACTCATCAAGCCGCCAACCAGCGCGTCGTAGTTGCTGGACGCCTCGGGATTGTCGGCGAGAAACTGCTGGCGGATTTGCCCGATAAAATTCGTGTTCGCGCCCAGATTGCGAAGCGCAGCGGACAAATCCAAGTTGGTGTTCGCCAGGGCAGCCGTTGGGGCCGCCATGGGAAGATTCGTGGACACGGAGACTCGCGCGACATTGGTTACCGTGTTCGGTGCAGCGGCGGCGGCTGTGCCAAGCGTCAGGCTCGCCACCTTTTTGCGCGGCACACTGATCTTGCCCAACACTTCGCTCTCCAACACCACGGTGTCCGCGGACACGGACAACAACTTGCCGGAATAACGGTCGCCGTTTTGCATTTCCACCAGGTCGGCGCGCAGCCGGGGCGCGGCGACGAACATGAAAATCACTCCGGACAAGATAAACAGCAGCTTGGACCTCATGGCAAAACGGTAGCTCATCAGGGGAATCTCCGCAAATCAGGCTGGAATTGAAAACTTCCGCAGTCTCTCTATCCTTTACCGAAGCCAAAAGCGAGGAAGCGCGTGCGAAACGGATTCAGACCGCCATCGCATGGATGACTAAAGGAAAATCGCGAACTTGGAAATATCAATAGATTGAAATGAAGATGGCCAAAATGATTTACGATGCCACGTGGCTCGGTGCGGTATTATGTTTGATGGCAGGCGCCAATCCGGCAATGGCCCAGGCGCCAGGTCCAACACCGCCGGCAGCGGCACATCCAACACGCCCAACGCCGCCCACCCGCGACCCGAACACGCTAGGATACGTCGCCGCCAAAGAATTGCCCGACGGCACCATTCCGGCAGCGGATGCCGACGGCAACCTCATCCTTGGCCCAACTCACAGCCGCGCACCGGAAATGACGGTGCAGACCAACGTACCGCAAGGAACCGTTTTCAACTTCACCATGAGTTCGGCGGACAGCAAAATTTATCCCGGCATCGCGCGCGAGCCGAAAACTTTTGGCACGGCGGATCCCACCGACCCCGCCAAACTGGTGGTGACCACCAGCCACCCGGCTCCTTACACCCGCCGGGTTTCGGTTTATGTTCCCAAACAATACGTCCCCGGCACAGCCGCACCCTTCATTGTCGGGGCGGACGGACCCGACCGCGCATTGTTCACGGCCTTGGATAACCTGATTGCAGAACACAAGGTGCCCGTGATGATTGCCATCTCCATCGGCAATGGCGGCGGCGATGCCCAGGGCAGCGAGCGCGGTCTGGAATACGACACCATGTCCGGACTCTATGCGGAGTTCGTCGAGCAGGAGGTGCTGCCGCTCGTGGAAAAACAGGCCAACGTAAAATTAACCAAGGATCCCGATGGCCGCGCAACGATGGGCGGCAGTTCCGGCGGCTCGTGCGCCTTGATCATGGCGTGGTATCATCCGGAGCTTTACCACCGCGTGCTGACGTATTCGGGCACCTACGTGAACCAGCAGTGGCCGTATAATGCCAAGACCCCGCACGGCGCGTGGGAATTTCATGAACACCTCATCCCGAACAGCCCGGCCAAGCCGCTGCGCATCTGGATGGAAGTAGGCGACCGAGACCTTTTGAATCCGAATGTCATGCGCGACAACATGCACGATTGGGTCGTCGCCAATGAGAACATGGCGAAGGTTCTTGCGGCCAAGGGCTATCATTACCAGTTTGTTTTTGCCCGCAACGCCGGGCACACGGACCGCAGCGTGAAACAACAAACCCTGCCCGAGGCTCTGGAATGGCTGTGGCAGGATTATAAGCCGGTGACGAAGTAACGCGGGGAAAACGGGATGGTTGGAAATGGTTGAGCGCGATTTGAGCTGGTCGCAGATTGCGACCAGCTTGCGGATTCATGACCATTTAATTTAACAGGTATCCACGCCAACGGCGAGAACGAAATGCCGCGCGGGCCACGAGCGCCGGATATCAAATACCCAAATCTTCGAAGAGCTTTCTGTGCGGGAGGGTACCGTGACCACCTATCCAGTAACCCAACTCTCTCACCATGCCTTGCGTATGCTGCATCCATTGCGGCCACGCACCTTTCATTTTCACGGTTGTGACCCCGCGCCCTTCCCAGATTGCGGTCACAGCTTTGGGATTTCGAATAAGAAGCCGGTAGGCATTGCTGCGTTGTTCTTCTGAAGTGCCACTTGGACAAATCGGAATAGCAACTCTGAATTCGTTTTTCATAAGCGCATCCTCGCGTCCTGATGCAAGGACATCGGCAAGCTCGAAGATATTTAACGAAAGGTAATAAGCAAAGAGGGCTGCTTTGTATGAATCCGTGTCGCCAAAAAACTCTGCGAGCCAAGGAAGCTTATCGGACAAATCAAAAATAAATTTCCAAGCAATCGTGCATGTGCCTTGAAGTGAATCAGGCCAACCGATGAGATCGGAAATTTCAAAAAGTCGTCTACATTCACTTTCATACGGGCGCTGAATGCGAGTTGTCGCGAGACGTATAGCCAAGTGGAATTGATCTGTTTCCATGCAGAGCGCGCCGTGAAGAGCTTGATATACGAATGCTGCGGTATCTGGAAAATTTGCAACAACAACGAGACCGGCGACCTGCCAGTCCCTTGGATGCATTATCTCATCGAGAACACCAATCTGATTATTGAACGCTTCTCTTCCTGATTCCACTCCGGCAAGAGCAATACACATGAGTGGCGCGTATGCGGACAACCCATCAAGACACATGGGTGGCAAATCTGCATTGGTCAACCCCTCGCTAGTCAACCGCTTCGCTTCCCAGCGCTTTCGCCACTCTGCAAGTTTGGTGGAAATTGGTACTCTCGTTTGCTTTACAATTCGTCTCCAAGCGACGAGATCACCTTGGCGGGCGATTTCGAGAGCAGTTCGATAAATTGCTGAAATATCTTCAGGCAGCGACTCGCCGATTTGCAATGGAGTTGGTGCTGGCACGACAATTCGACTTTCATTTCCCGCTGGAGTTTTGGCAAACGGATTCTTGCCTAATGGAGGTTTCTTCAGAGCGGGTTCGTTGTGAAGCTCGCGCAACAACTCCTCGAACTCTTCTCCAATCTTTTGTCCCTCGCTAAGATTCACGTAGAATCGTGTGCCCATGAATTTGGGAACTTCCGTCTTCCCACCGTCTTGGTGAACGATCGGGATGAACTTCGCAGTTCCCAAATCCTTGATCAATTCGCCAGTAACAATCATCGCTTCATAGCCAACGCCTCCTCTACCTTCGTTCGCTTTCCGAACATAAGCGTCAGTGCAAATCATCAAGACGCGGTCGGCCCAAGCAACCAACCGTTCCATGAACTTCGGCACATCTTCACCGCGCCTCAAATCCCAGCGATCAAGACAAACATCAATACCACTTTCGCGAAGTTTGGTCGCTAGTTCCGCAACCCACGCTTTATGTGCAGGAGAATCGTGCGAATAAGAAATGAAGGCCTTCGGGACTTTTTCCTGTTGGTCTCCGTTCATAACCGTCGTTTAGTTTTTTGCTCCCGCCAACTCTTCCTCAAAGTCCACGATTTGTTTAATTTGCACCAGGAACCACCGGTCAATTTTCGTGAGGTTGAAAATCTCCTCGATGGTGAAGCCGGCGCGCAGGGCGTGGCGGATGAAGAAAATGCGTTCGGCGTTGGGCACGCTCAGTTTGCGGCTGATGACGTCGCGCGGCAGGATGTCGCGGTCGCCATAGACCTCGTTGCCGATGCGCCAGGGTTTGCCGTCACCGCCCAGTCCATAACGGCCAATCTCCAGCGAGCGCAGGCATTTTTGCAGGCTTTCCTTGAAAGTCCGGCCAATGGCCATCGCTTCGCCTACGCTTTTCATCTGCGTGGTGAGCGTCGGGTCGGCTTGCGCAAATTTCTCGAAGGCGAACCGCGGAATCTTGGTGACGACGTAATCAATCGTCGGTTCGAAGCTGGCCGGGGTCTCGCGCGTGATGTCGTTGCGGATTTCGTCGAGCAGGTAGCCGACGGCGAGTTTGGCGGCGATTTTTGCGATGGGAAAGCCGGTGGCCTTGGACGCCAGCGCCGAACTGCGGCTGACGCGCGGGTTCATCTCGATGATGACCATGCGGCCATTGTCCGGGTTGACGGCGAACTGGATGTTCGAGCCGCCGGTTTCCACGCCCACGGCGCGAATCACGGCGAAGCTCTGGTCGCGCATGATCTGAAATTCCTTGTCGGTGAGCGTCTGGATGGGCGCGACGGTGATGGAGTCGCCGGTGTGTACGCCCATGGGATCGACGTTTTCAATGGAACAGATGACGACGCAGTTGTCGGCCTTGTCGCGCATGACTTCCATCTCGAATTCCTTCCAGCCGAGCAGCGATTCTTCGATGAGGATTTCCGAGACGGGCGAAAGTTCCATGCCGCGCCTGGCCAGATCGTCGAATTCCTCGCGGTTGTAGGCGATGCCGCCGCCGGTTCCGCCCAGCGTGAACGCGGGCCGGATGATGACGGGAAATCGCCCGATTTCCTCCGTCACGGCGCGGGCTTCCTCCAAGTTGTGCGCGGTGCCGCTGATGGGCACGTCGAGACCGATGGAAATCATCAGGTCCTTGAAGACCTGCCGGTCTTCGCCGCGTTCGATGGCCTGGGCATTGGCGCCGATCATCTCCACGCCGTATTTCTCCAGCACGCCGCTGCGGAACAGGGCCATCGCCGTGTTGAGCGCCGTCTGGCCGCCGAGCGTCGGGAGCAAGACGAGCTTGTGTGGGACAGGCATCTTGCCTGTCTCTGACTTTTTGCCTTTTCCAGATGGCGACAGGCTGGAAGCCTGTCCCACGACCGGTACGCCCATCTTCTTCATCTCGTCGAGTTCGCGCACGATGACCTTTTCGAGGCATTCGGGCGTGATGGGTTCGATGTAGGTGCGGTCGGCAAATTCCGGGTCGGTCATGATGGTGGCCGGGTTGGAGTTCACGAGCACAACGCGAAAGCCTTCCTCCTTGAGCGCCTTGCAAGCCTGCGTGCCGGAATAATCGAACTCGCACGCCTGGCCGATGATGATCGGGCCGGCGCCGATGATGAGGACGCTGTGAATGTCAGTGCGCTTGGGCATCTTTCAATTTTCGATTTGCGACTCCGCATGCGCGGAGCGGTATTGCCAATTTACGATTTGAAAACAGTTCAAACCGTTGCTCATTTGCCGCCAAAATCCCAGCTCTTCCAATCGCTTTCCAAAAACGGCAAGATGAAACACGGAAAACGGTCGAAATGAAAGGCAAAAGCCGGACCGTTTTTATTGGACGCTTTCCGACCGAATCTGATCCCGCAAATCCTGTGTCAGGCTCAATCCCGCCGGCGTGGTTTTCAGGAAGACAACTCCATCCACCCGCCTTATTTCAGGCAGAACCGCTTCCAGGTCGAGCCGGTCCAATTTCCGCCGGATCTCGTCGAATGAAACTTTGCCGGACTGTGCCATCAAAATCCACAGCACAGCCGCACAACTGTCTATGTCCATCTGCTTCCAACGACGCGCCCCGGCAAACGAACGAAACGCCCAATCAAAGAGGCGCGGCCCGGTAAACAGGACCCAGAGGAAAACCAGCGGCACAACTTCATGACGCTCCGGCTCTTCGTCGAGCCAGGAATCGTCCGGCCCTTCTTCCAGGTATTCCTCCATGAGATCCCGGCGCGGCACCAGCCAGTTGCCGATGAACAGGCAGGGGATGATGGCCAGGCTCAACCAAAGGCATTTGGTTGGATCACCCAAATTATACGAGGCATCGTGGGTAAACAGCCGAAGCAACCAGTAAACACAGGTGGTGGCGACCGCCAACGCCATCGGTGCGAGCACCAAACCAAGAATCCCCATCAGGCCGTAGTTTCTGGTTTGTCTTTGCTTCCGTCGTGCAAGCCACGCTTTGACGGCTTCAAAATCCATTTTCAGAACAATCCCGACTGTCCACCGGTCACGGATTTAAGGCCAAGCTTTTTGTAACTCAACTCGGTCGCCACGCGGCCCTGCGGCGTGCGCTTGAGATAGCCTTCCATGATGAGATACGGCTCATAGACTTCTTCCAGCGTGTCCGGTTCCTCGCCCACGGCCACGGCCAGCGAACTGATGCCGACCGGCCCGCCGCCGAATTTCGTGATGACCGCTTCGAGGAGGCGCTTGTCCATTTCGTCGAGGCCGTTCTGGTCGATCTCCAGCATGGCCAGCGCCTTGTCGGCAATGGCCGCGGTGATGCGGCCCTCGTGTTTGACCTGGGCGTAATCGCGCACGCGGCGGAGCAGGTTGTTGGCGATGCGCGGCGTGCCGCGACTGCGCCGGGCGATTTCGTGCGCGCCGGCGGGTTCGATTTCGACATCCAGCAATCGTGCCGAGCGGACGGTGATGGTTTCCAAATCTTCGGTGACGTAATAATCGAGCCGCTCGCGAATGGGAAAGCGCGTGAGCAACGGCGCGGTGAGCAGGCCGCTGCGCGTGGTTGCGCCGATGAGCGTGAAGCGCGGGAGATTCAGCCGCACGCTGCGGGCGTTCGGTCCCTGGTCAATGATGATGTCGAGCTTGAAGTCCTCCATCGCCGGATAGAGATATTCCTCGATGGTTTTCTGCAGGCGATGGATTTCGTCAATGAACAGCACGTCGCCTTCTTCGAGGTTCGTCAACAGGCCGGCGAGGTCGCCCGCCTTCTCGATGGTCGGGCCGCTGGTGCTTTTGATGTTCGTGCCCATGGCCCTGGCGAGGATGTAGGCGAGCGTGGTTTTGCCGAGGCCGGGCGGGCCGCTCAACAAAATGTGGTCGAGCGCTTCCTTCCGCTTTTTGGCGGCGGCCACGGCGATTTCGAGCCGTTCTTTGACCTTGGGCTGGCCGGTGAATTCGGAAAAGAGCGACGGCCGCAGCGTCAGTTCCAACGCGGCGTCCGGTTTGTTCAAGGTGGAGATGGGACGTTCCGCCATCGCGTACCAGCATGGGGAAACTCAAAATGAGCGGCAAGGTCAAAGAAAAGGAGGCGCGGATGATTTTCCGGTCAAAAAGCCTTCAGAACCCTTGTATAAAGGGCAATTTCAAGCGAAGTCTTTGCCAAAAAATGGTTGGCCGCCCTACGCCCATCCGGTAGCTTTACCCATCTTATGCTGAAGACCAAATCGTTTATTCGTGGCGCAATGTTGTTGGCGCTGATGACTTTAGGAGCCAACGCTTTTGCGGGTGATGCCGACATCAAATTGCCTGACTTGAAAGGCGTGACATTTTTGGGCGGCAGCTTGAGCGGCCCGGTCCTTTTGTATCTGGGCTTGGCCGTCTGTGTGATTGGCGTGTTGTTCGGCTTCTATGAATACAAACGCTGTCGCGCGTTGCCGGTGCACAAGTCCATGGGCGACGTCTCCCACATGATTTGGGAGACGTGCAAAACCTACCTGGCGCAACAGGGAAAATTTCTTGTGGTGCTTTGGGCGGTGATTGCCGTATGCATGGTTTACTACTTCATCGGTCTGCCCTGGAACGATCCGGCCAAGACCCATGGCGAATTGATTCGCAGCGGCATCGTCATCCTGGGCTGTTCGGTGCTGGGCATTCTCGGCAGTTATGGCGTGGCGTGGTTCGGCATCCGTATCAACACCACCGCCAACAGCCGCGCGGCGTTCGCCTCGCTCCGGGGCAGCGCGCTCCAGACGCTCATGATCCCGCTACGTTCGGGCATGAGCATCGGTTTGCTGCTGATTTGCGTGGAACTGATTTGCATGATCGGCATTCTGCTGTGGGTGCCGCATGATCTGGCCGGGCCTTGTTTCATCGGCTTTGCCATCGGCGAATCGCTGGGCGCGGCGGCGCTGCGCATCGGTGGTGGCATCTTCACCAAAATTGCTGACATCGGCTCCGACCTGATGAAAATTGTTTTCAACCTGCCGGAAGACGACCCGAAAAACCCCGGCGTTATCGCCGATTGCACCGGGGACAACGCGGGCGATTCCGTCGGCCCCACGGCGGACGGTTTTGAAACCTATGGCGTGACGGGCGTGGCCTTGATTGCCTTTCTCGGGCTGGCCCTGGCGACGGAGCCGGCAATCAGCGCCAAGCTCATCGTCTGGATTTTTGCCATCCAAAGCATGATGGTGATCACCTCGCTCGCATCCTTTTACGTGAACAAATTTGCCAGTAACTCGATTTTCGAGGGCAAAAAAGATTTCAACTGGGAGCAGCCGCTGACGAATCTGGTGTGGCTGACTTCCATTGTTTCCATTGCGGCCACTTTTGTAGCAAGCTGGTTGTTGCTGCCCGGACACGAGACGTTCCCCGGCATGGACAACCCGAATCTCTGGTGGGTGCTGGCCGGCATCATCTCGTGCGGCACGTTGGCCGGGCCACTCATCATGGAATTCACCAAAATCTTCGTCAGCACCCACTCACGGCACGTGCGCGAAATCACCACCGCCTCCGGCCAGGGCGGCGCGTCGCTGAACATCCTGTCCGGTTTCGTCGCGGGCAATTTCTGCGCGTTCTGGATGGGGCTGGTGATCATCACGCTGATGGGCACGGCCTACAAGTTTTCGCAGAATCCGGCCCTGCTCGTCCTGATGCCGGAGCAATTCAAGTGGGCTGCGCCCATCTTCGCCTTCGGCCTCGTGGCCTTCGGCTTTCTGGCGATGGGACCGGTCATCATCGCGGTGGACAGCTTCGGCCCCGTGACCGACAACGCCCAGTCCATTTACGAATTAAGCCGCATCGAAGCCGTGCCGAACGTCCGCGCGGAAATCGAAAAGGATTTCGGGTTCAAACCCGATTTTGAAAACGCCAAGCTCGAACTGGAAAAAGGTGACGGCGCGGGCAACACCTTCAAGGCCACGGCCAAACCCGTGCTCATTGGCACGGCGGTGGTCGGCGCGACCACGATGATTTTCGGCATCATCATTCTGCTGCAGAACATCGGCCTGCAAAAGGACCCCAGCTTCGACATTAAAGCCATGTTGAGCCTCGTCCGTCCGCAGGTCATCCTCGGCCTGTTGATGGGCGGCGCGGTCATTTACTGGTTCACCGGCGCGAGCACGCAGGCGGTGGCTACCGGCGCGTATCGCGCGGTGGTGTTCATCAAGGAACATCTCAAGCTCGATAAGGCGGAGGCCTCCATCGCCGACAGCAAACGGGTCGTTGAAATCTGCACCATTTACGCGCAGAAAGGCCTGCGCAACATCTTCATTGTTGTTTTCTGCATGGCGCTGGCGCTCTCATTTTTCAATCCCTATTTCTTCGTCGGTTATCTCGTGGGCATCGCGTTCTTCGGCCTGTTCCAGGCCATCTTCATGGCTAATGCCGGTGGCGCGTGGGACAACGCCAAGAAAATCGTTGAGGTGGAGTTGAAGCAAAAAGGCACCGAACTGCACGCCGCCACCGTCGTCGGTGACACCGTGGGCGATCCGTTCAAGGACACCAGTTCGGTGGCGATGAACCCCGTTATCAAATTCACCACGCTGTTCGGCCTGCTCGCGGCGCAAATCGCCGTGACGATGCAAAACAAAGGTTTGAAGATGGCCATCGGCGCGGTCTTCTTCCTGGTGGCGTTGACGTTCGTCTATCGCTCGTTCTACGCAATGCGGATTCCCGTGGACCAGCAGTTGAAAAAATGACCGTTGAATTTCCAAATGCCCTCCCGGTTCGCGCCGGGAGGGTTTTTTGTTTTTGCCAAATA
Organism: uncultured Verrucomicrobiae bacterium; assembly: GCA_963842445.1. GTDB lineage: Bacteria > Verrucomicrobiota > Verrucomicrobiia > Limisphaerales > UBA11358 > UBA11358. The sequence continues at coordinate 30,615 of CAWJHF010000022.1, forward strand.
AAACTCGAAAAGCGCCGTCCAAGGCACCAGATTGGAGGTGATGGATTTGATACAGCGCCAAATTCAGGTCGGCTGGCAACTGCGCGTCTTTTTCACCGAAGACGTTTTCAATCCGGCCAACCCGGTCTTGAAAGACGTGCTGGCTGATGCCACCCAGAGCAAGGTTTTGGTGGTGCTGGAAGACTCGCTCGCCCAGGCGCTGCCCGGCCTTGAAACCCGCATCGAACGTTATTTTTCCGCTCACGCCAGACTCCTGCAACTCGTCCGCCCGCCGCTCTTCGTTTGCGGCGGCGAAAATGCAAAAAACTCCCTGACGCTGGTCACTGACATCCTTTCCCAGATTGACCGCCACCACATTGACCGGCATTCGTATGTGATTGCCGTCGGGGGCGGCGCGCTGCTGGACGTCGCCGGTTTTGCCGCCACCACCGCGCATCGCGGCTTGCGCTTCGTGCGCATCCCAACGACGACTTTGAGCCAAGCCGATTCCGGCATCGGCGTGAAAAACGGCATCAACGCCTTCGGCAAAAAGAATTTCATCGGCACGTTCGCGCCGCCGCATGCCGTCATCAACGATTTCAACCTCCTCACCACACTCGAACCACGCGACAAACGCGCCGGTTACGTCGAAGCCGTCAAAGTCGCCTGCATTCGCGACCGCGCCTTCTTCGAGGAAATTGAACGCGAGGCGGACAAGCTGGCCGCCTTCGAGCCGGCGGCCATGAAGCAATTAATACATCGCTGCGCCGAACTGCATCTCGACCACATCGCCACGAGTGGCGACCCCTTTGAAACCGGCTCGGCCCGTCCGCTGGACTTCGGCCACTGGTCGGCGCATAAACTGGAACAGCTTTCCGATTTCCAAATCTGCCACGGCGAAGCCGTCGCCGTCGGCATCGCCCTCGACGTGCTTTACTCGCGCAACATCGGCTTGCTGGAAGCGGAATCCGCCGAACGGATTCTGAAATTGCTCGAACGGCTTGGCTTCAAATTGTTCGCCGATGAATTGCTGAGCGCCGACGCGGGCAACCACCTGCTGATTTTGAACGGACTTGAAGAATTCCGCGAACACCTCGGCGGTGAACTGACGATTACGCTGCTGCTTGAAATCGGGCGTGGCGCGGAAATTCACGTGGTCAATACGCCGAAAGTCATTGAAGCGATTTACGAGCTTCAACGCCGTCGCAGATGAAAAATAAAACCACGGATAACCACGGATAGACACGGACGTTGGGGAACGCGAATTGCGCAAGTTTCCATACTAATTGATGAAATTCGTATCAAAGGCTCTTGTATCTGTGTTCATGAGTGTCCATCCGTGGTTAAAAATTCTTCTGCGCCTTTTGCGCTTTTTTACGGCAATTCCTTCGTGAAACGTTCCGCCGTCATCAACGTCGTCGGCCTCACCGAATCGCTCATCGGCGAACACACGCCGCACATCGCGAAGTTCCGCAAACGCGGCACGCTGGCGCACATTGTGCCTGCCTTTCCCGCCGTTACCTGCACCGCGCAATCGAATTATCTCACCGGCACAACGCCGTCGCAGCACGGCATCGTCGGCAATGGCTGGTTCAACCGCGAACTCGCCGAAGTCCAATTCTGGAAACAGTCGAACCATCTCGTTCACGGCAGAAAACTTTGGGACGAATTGCGCGAACCATCGTCACTCGTCACCTGTGCCAATTGCTTCTGGTGGTTCAACCTGTATTCGAGTGTGGACTATTCACTCACGCCGCGCCCGATGTATCCCGCCGATGGCCGGAAAATCTTCGATATTTACACCTGGCCGTATTCCATCCGCACCGAAATCAAGCGAGACCTCGGTGAATTTCCGTTCTTCGGCTTTTGGGGGCCGGCGGCGGGCGTGAAAACGCCGCAAGGTTCAGCCGACGCGGCATCGCGCTGGATTGCCGAATCCGCAAAATGGATTGAAAACAAATTTTCGCCGACGCTGAACCTGATTTACCTGCCGCACCTTGACTACAATTTGCAGCGGCAGGGGCCGTTTGTGGCAGGAGACGAGGTGACGAGTCTCCATTCTTCGATTCCGAACTCCGAACTCCGAACTCCGAACTGGTCAGAGCCTCCTCACGTCGGCTCCTACAAAATCAACCCCGCCATCATCCCCGATTTGCAGGCAATTGACGCCATCGTCGGCGACCTCATCCAATTTTTCAGCCAACGCAGTGTGCAAGTCGTGCTCCTTTCCGAATACGGCATTACGAATGTGGACACGCCGGTTCATCTCAATCGTCTATTCCGGCAACAAGGCTGGCTGACGGTGAAGGACGAATCCGGTCTGGAAATTCTCGACGCGGGCGCAAGCAACGTTTTCGCCGTGGCGGACCATCAGACCGCGCATGTTTACCTTAATGATGTGTCGCTGGAAAAATCCGTGCGCGAATTGCTGGAGAAAACTTCTGGCGTGGAAAAAATTCTCGGCAAGGCGGAAAAAACTGCGACCGGCATCAACCATCCGCGCGCCGGCGATTTGATTGCCGTCGCCAGGGAAAATGCGTGGTTCGGTTATTATTATTGGGACGATGACGCGCGCGCGCCGGATTTTGCGCGGACGGTGGACATCCACCGCAAGCCGGGCTACGACCCGGTAGAACTGTTTCTCGACCCAAAAATTCCGCTGCCGAAACTGAAGATCGCCTGGCGGCTGCTGCAAAAGAAACTTGGGTTCCGGATGCTGATGGACGTGGTTCCATTGGACGCGACGCTGGTGAAAGGTTCGCATGGCCGGCGACCGGCGGACAAAAAAGACTGGCCGGTGTTCATCACCGGACGACCGGAATTGCTGGGGGCGAAGCTGATTGAATCAACGGACGTTTTTCACGTTTTACTGCGGCATTTGGGCGCGCCGTAGGCACGGCAAATTCGATTTGGGATGTCAAACCGTTGGGATTCGGAAGCTGGGCGGAGGGATAACACTTGAGTTGATGGACATTTGACGGCAAGCTGTCTCTATGTTTGAAAACACCATTCGCCGGATGCCGTCCCCGCACGGAGTCGCGCAGGTGGCCCCGCGGGAATTGCGGGACAGTTTTCTGGTCACGAATCTTTTTGCGCCCGGACAATTGCGGGGCGCATTCACCGATCTCGACCGCCTTGCGCTCGGCGGCATTTGCCCGATTGAAAAAACAATTGAACTGCCGAATCACCCTGAAACCGGCCGGAGTTTTTTTCTGGAACAACGCGAACTGGGTGCCATCAACGTCGGCGGCCCTGGCGTCGTTCAAGCGGACGGCAAGGTTTTCCCCGCAAATTCCCTGTCCTGTGTTTACGCCGGCGCCGGCACCCGAAAGCTCGTATTTGAAAGCAAGGACCCGAAAAATCCGGCAAAATTCTACTTTCTGAGCTGCCCGGCGCACGCATCTTTTCCCACAACCGTCATGCAGCGCGATGAGGCCGTCGCCACGCCGCTGGGCTCGCCGGCTGCCGCGAACCAGCGCGTCATTCGCAAATTCATCCACACGGGCGGCATTCGCAGTTGTCAGCTCGTCATGGGTTTTACCGAACTCACCGAAGGCAGTGTGTGGAACTCTTTTCCGCCGCATACACACAGCCGCCGCACCGAGATTTATTTTTATTTCGATCTCGGCGACCGTGTCCTGGCGCATTTCATGGGCGAACCGGCGGCGACACGGCATCTGTTTGTTCAAAACGAGCAGGCCGTGCTGTCGCCCTCGTGGTCAATTCATTGCGGCTGCGGTACGGGCAATTACAAATTCATCTGGGGCATGGCCGGCGAAAACCAGACGTTCGACGACATGGACGCGGTGAAACCGGCGGATTTGAAATGATTCCCTGGAAGGCGGAGCCTTGCGGCGTCCTGACGGAAAAATGTCTTGGGGCTTGTAAAAACCCGCCCCTTCAAACCGGATAACAAAAAAATTATGGAAACAAAACGTTTTGCAGGCAAAGTTGCCATCGTGACTGGTGCCGGACGTGGCATTGGACAGGCCATCGCCCTCGCCTTCGCGCGCGAAGGGGCCCATCCCGTGAGCGTGGACATCGGCGACCAATCGGAAACCGCCGCCAAGGCCGGAGCGCTCGGCGCGAAATGCACCACGCTGACTGAAGACCTCGGCAGGCTCACCCAGAAGGGCGCCGCCGAACTTATCGCCAAAATTGTGAAGGAGGCCGGCCGCCTGGACGTGCTCGTCAACAACGCCGGCATCATCCGCCGCACACCGGCGGTGGACCACTCCGAGGCGGACTGGAACGCGGCAATCCAGATCAACCTGACCGCGCCGTTTTTCCTCAGCCAGGCCGCCGCCAAATGGTGGCTCACGGGCGGGCGCGAAAAATCCCCGGCGGACGCCCGGCTCAAAATCGTCAACATCGCCTCCATGCTGTCGTTCCAGGGCGGCGTCCTCGTGCCCGGCTACACGGCCAGCAAGAGCGGCATTGCCGGCATCACCAAGGCATTTGCCAATGAATGGGCGAAGGAGCGGATCAACGTCAATGCCATCGCCCCCGGCTACATCGCCACAGAAAACACCCGGCCGATCCGCGAGGACGCCAAACGCAGCCAGTCCATCCTCGACCGCATTCCGGAAGGCCGCTGGGGCCAGCCGGAGGACATCGCGGCGCCCATCCTGTTTCTGGCATCGAAGGACGCGGATTACATGAACGGCACCATCATGAACGTTGACGGCGGCTGGCTGGCACGCTGACGAACGGTTTGAATGGAAAAGTCAATTGACGGCATTTCGGAGCGCCGTAGGCGCGGCATATTTGTAGAATCGGAATTGAAAATGAACCGAACTCCGTAGGAGCGAAATAATCCTCGAATATGCCGCTCCTACGGAGCTTGAGGTGTTGTCTGGTTGGAGTACTACAAAGATTTCGCGCCTACGGCGCTTGAGGTTTGGCTCATGGTAAAACGTGGGCCGGCGTGATGGCAGTGCCGAGCGAACAAGTCGGAGGCTCGCCGACTTTTCCAATCGTGTATTTGCCTCCTTGCGGGCATTGAGGAAGATTGCCTTTCACATCAAGTTTGATGTAAGGCGTGATGTCGTTTTCTGTGCAAACAACACCGTTGGTTTTACCGTTTTCCAAAGCCCATTCCTTCTTTGCTGCATCAATTTGGCGCAAGTTGTTGATGCAGGCATTATGAGAGCCGACTCGCGCTGGCCTCAAATTTGGGATTACAATAGCCCAAGCAAAAAGACCAACCAGGCCAATAATTACCGGCCAAACAAGAAAGTCCAATTTAGACGGTTTGTTTTCTGACTCGCCCATACCAATTAATCAAACACCACCCCGCCGATTCCGTTTCGGCGACTTACCTTCTCCGTCTGGACATGCCGAAGTGGTAGCCGCCGTGGACGCGTGAGCCGCGGGCTTTGCCGGGGTAACCGCCTCTGGGCTGGCCGGGTTTTCCTTCCTCGAACAGCATGGTGTATTTGTAATCGAAATTTTCCAGTTTCACGCGCGGGATTTTCTGGCTGATGAAACGTTCGATGGCGAACACGTGGCTGGCGTCCTCGGCGGTCATGATGGTGAAGGCGTCGCCGCTCGCCTCCGCGCGGCCCGTGCGCCCGATGCGGTGGATGTAATCCTCTGGATGCTGCGGCACGTCATAGTTAACCACGTGGCTCACGTCCGCGATGTCGAGTCCGCGCGCGGCGATGTCCGTGGCCACCAGCGCTGCAAATCGCCCGTCGCGGAAACCCTTGAGCGCCTGCTCGCGTTCGCGTTGGGTGCGGTTGGAGTGCAGCACAGCCACGGCGTGATTGTTGCGCTTGAGCAAGCCGGCGATGCGGTCGGCGCCGTGCTTCGTGCGGCAGAAGATCAGCACCGAGTTGTAATCCACGCGCTTCAGCAGTTCCAGCAGCAGATCGGATTTTTGCGAATCGGAAACGGGATAGATAACGTGCTTCACCGTTTCGGCCGGCGTCCGGCGCGCGCCGATCTCGATGGTTTCCGGATTTTTCATCGCCCATTGGATGAGTGTTTCGATTTGCGGCGGAATCGTGGCGGAAAACAGCGCGGTGTGCCGCTGGCGCGGGCAGCGGTCGAGGATGCGGCGCACGTCCGGCAAAAATCCCATGTCCAGCATCCGGTCGGCTTCGTCGAGCACGAGAAACTGGACCTTGTCCAGCCGCACCGTGCCGCGTTCGAGATGATCGAGCAAGCGTCCGGGCGTGGCGACGAGCACGTCCGTGCCCGCGCGCAAATCGTCCAACTGCCGCCCGTAACCAACGCCGCCAAAAACAACGGTGGTTTTCAAATTGGTGAAGCGGGCGTAATCGTGAAAGGCGGTTTCGACCTGCGCGGCGAGTTCGCGCGTCGGTTCGAGAATGAGCGCGCGCGGGCCGGGCGCGTGTCGGCCCAGCTTCGAGAGAATGGGCAGCGCAAACGCGGCGGTCTTGCCGGTGCCGGTCTGCGCACTGCCGATGACGTCGCGTCCGGCAAGGACGAGCGGAATACCACGAAGCTGAATCGGTGTGGGTGTGATGTAACCCGCCGCGCGCACACCTTCGAGAACCGCCGGGGAAAGACCTAACTTTGTGAAAGGCATGGGGCAGGTTAGCAGTGTGGTGGATTAAGGAAAGCAAGGATTTTATTCGGAGGGGCGAGTTACACGAGCCCCAAATTTGAAATCAAAACGATTGGGCCTCGCAGAGCTCGACCCTCCGACTATTACGAAGGTGTTGTGCCAGTCTCAGCCGCCGGTTCAATCGCAGGTGTGGCGACTGGTTCAGCCGGTGCGGTTTCAACCACGGACGCCGGTTCACTCGCGGGTACCTCCGCTGCCGGCTTGTCCGCCGGCACTTCTGAGGCGGGTTCGGCTGACGCCGGAGCTTCAGCCGCTGCCTCGGTCACCGGTTCAGGTTCAACCGCCGGCTCCGGTTCGGACGCGGGAATTTCCGCCTCGGTCAAAATTGGGATTTCGGCCGACGGTTCAACTGCGGTTGTCGTGGCTTCGCCTTCTGCGGCGGGTTTTTCCCCGGTGGATTTCTTTTCCGGTTTCGGCGGTCTGGGCACGGGTTTCTTGGCCGTGTCCATCCGGCCGTCGGCAAACTCAAGCACGTGCCCTTGATGCACGAGCCAGTGCAAATCGGCGATGACAGCGGTCTGCTCCGGGGTCGGTTCGGGCGCTCGCGGTTCAGCCGGTTTCGCTGGCGCGGCGGCTTTGCCCCTAACGGCGGGTGCGTTTGGAGTTCCGCCTTCAGGCGGTTCTTCAACACCGGCCGCCTGAAGGCGGGACTCCGAACCCGGCGGCGCTTCGGCTTGAGGTTTGATTTCGATGACCGCCGGCGTCGGCGCGAGGGCTTCGATCAACTGCCGCCGCGTGCATTTCGGATGCGCGTTGATGTGGCCGACGATGCGCTTGATACTTTCGGAAACCGGCGTGGTTTCCAGGTCGAGAAATTGCGGGCGGGCGACGGAAACGTGGGTGAAGGTCCGGTTGACCTTGAAGAAATGCAGGCCGTGCGCGGTGAATTGCCGGCTGAGGCTGGTGGCCAGTTGCAGCGGAAAATATTTCTGCCGTTCCCAATCGTTGCGCACGAGCCGTTGCAATTCCCGGCACCGCAGGTTGCGGCTCAACACGCCGCCAACCGTGTGTGATTCCACCGGCTTGATGATCGCGTCCTTGTGGACGGCGCGGAAATGTTTCTCCACTTCCTCCCGGTTCGGAAGTTTGAGCGGTTCCGGCACGTTGAGGCAGATGTATTCGATCCTGAAACTTTGCTCCTCGACCCACTTTTTGACGACTTCCTCGTCGCGCACAATCCTGATGCGCGCCTTGAAGACCTCGAACGGCATCCGGGAAAAACGCTCGGTGTGCAGCTTGCGAAGCTGGTTCTGGTAATCGTGATGATTCGGCGGGCCGAGAATGACGCCGCTCATGCCGCATTGCGCAACAAACGTGTATTTGCCCTTCGGCGGTTCGATGGCCGTGCGCTCGGCCTGGTAAAAAGTCGCGAAATGATTTCTCAGCACGTGTGCAACCGCTTCGTCCTCGCTCAACCACGGCGTGTCGTCGAGCGCGCAAACAAATAGCGGCTGGGTAATCGTGCCATCGGGGGTTTTCTTCACGCCCAGCAGGACGGAATAACGTTCCGGCTTCTGCAAAACGATTTGCGCGATCTGAAAAAGCGGAAACGCGCGGCCGGTCATTTTGATCTGGCGCGCGAGCGACTCGACGCCCCTTTCGTCCGGCAAAAAGGTGACGGTGATTTCCGGCAACGGCGGCGGCGGCGGCTCACGCAACTCGCGTTCGCGGCGGTCATCGCGGCGGGGAAATTCCCGTTTGCGGTCGCCGAACCTTGGTCCCGAACGCGGCGGACGCGGGCCACGGCGTTCGCCAAACGGTTCGCTGCGCGGCCCCCCCCGGCGGCCTTCGCGTTGTCGGTCATCGCGCGCGACGGGTTCGCCCGCGAACTTCGCGTAGCGATTCGCCGATGGCGATCCCTGCGCCCACGCGGGCTGGAAAAGCTTCTCCAGATCAATTTCAACGTCAGAAATACTGCTCATGCTTCAAACTACTTGCGGTCATCAAGCTACCGCGCGTTTGGCAAGAATAGCATCTACAATCTTTTTGGCCAGCGCGGGTTTTTCGGCCAGCGCCTTCTGCGCGGCCTCCTTCCCCTGGCCAATCAACTCGCCCTCGAATTGCAGCCACGCGCCCTTCTTGTCCACGACGCCGTTTTCGATGCCCACGTCGAGAATGCTGCCTTCCTTGTTGATGCCGTGATTGTAAACGATGTCGAACTCGGCCTCGGCAAACGGCGGCGCAACCTTGTTCTTCACCACCTTGACCCGGACATGATTGCCGGTGGCGTTGCCGGCGGCGTCCTTGAGCGTGTCCTTGCGGCGGATGTCGAGCCGCACGCTCGCGTAAAATTTCAGCGCCTTGCCGCCGGGCGTGGTTTCGGGATTGCCGAACATCACGCCGACCTTTTCGCGCAACTGATTGGTGAAAATGCAGGTCGTCTTGGACTTGGCCAGAATGGCAGTGAGCTTGCGGAGCGCCTGGCTCATCAAGCGCGCCTGCATGCCCATCGTGGCCATGCCCATTTCGCCCTCCAGCTCGGCCTTCGGCACCAGCGCGGCGACGGAGTCAATCACGATAACGTCCAGCGCGTTCGACCGCGCGAGTGTTTCGCAAATCGTCAGCGCCTCTTCGCCGCTGTCCGGCTGCGACACGAGCAGGTCGTCGAGGTTCACGCCGAGTTTTTTCGCATAGCCCGGATCCAGCGCGTGCTCGGCGTCAATGAACGCCGCCAGCCCACCGGTCTTTTGCGCATTGGCGATGACATGCAGCATGAGCGTGGTTTTGCCGGACGATTCCGGCCCGAAAATTTCCACGACACGGCCGCGCGGGATGCCGCCGACGCCGAGCGCAAGGTCCAGCGCCAGCGCGCCGGTCGGAATCACGTCAATTTTGACCTGCGCCCGCGCGTCGCCGAGGCGCATGATGCTGCCTTCGCCGTAACTTTTGGTGATGGTGGAAATGGCCGCTTCGAGTTCCCGCGCGTGCGACGTGGCGGTTTTGGTCTCGGCAACGGATTTTTCAGCAGTCTTGGGTGCCATAAAATTTTGCGTTGGTTGATTCTTGATTATCAGCCCGCCGACGTTAGTGAATCGGAGTGGAATAGTCAAACGCCGGATGACGCAAATGACAGAATTGTCATCTGCCGTTCAGCCAGCGTTCATCTTGGCGTTGTTTCATAAACCTCCGGGTTGAGGCCAACTAACAAACGTTGACCTGAACCCGGGGAAGCGTGAAATTTGCGCGAACCAATCAACCAAATACAATCAAGCTATGCGAAAAATTCTATTGCCAGTCCTGTTCAGCCTCGCCGTCGCGGTTTGCCGCGCCGACGGGCCGTATCATTTCATCAAGGAAATCCCCGTCGGCGGCGAAGGTGGATGGGACCTTTTGACCGTGGATTCGGCGGCGCAACGCCTTTACGTCTCGCACGGGACTGAAGTCGTGGTGATTGACCTCGCCACGAACCAGGTCGTGGGCGAAATCACGAATACGCCGGGTGTGCATGGCATCGCTGTCGCGCCGGAACTCGGCTTCGGGGTCACCAGCAATGGCCGCGAAAACAAGGCGGGTATTGTTGATCTGAAGACGTTGCAAACGTTGTCAAAGGTGGACACGGCCCAAGGGCCGGATTCAATGCTCTATAACCCGGCGCAAAAGGAGGCCTATCTGTTCTGCGGCCACGCCCAGGCGGCGACGGTGGTTGACGTGAAGGGCGCCAAGGTTGTCACCACCATTTCGCTCGGCGGCCGACCGGAGTTTGCACAGGCCGATCCTGAAGCTGGACGCATTTATGACAATCTCGAAGACAAGAGCGAGGTCGCCGTGATTGACACCCGGTCGCATCAGGTCGTCACCAATTGGCCAATTGCGCCCGGCGAAGAAGCTTCCGGCATGGCGATTGACGTGAAAAACCACCGGCTGTTCCTCGGCTGCCGCAACCGGTTGATGGTGATGATGAATAGCACGGACGGCAAAGTGCTGGCCTCCGTGCCGATTGGCCAGGGCGTGGATGCCAACGCGTTCGATCCGGGAACGCAACTTGCCTTCGCCTCGTGCGGCGACGGCACGACGACGATTGCAAAGGAAGAATCGCCAGACAAACTCACCTTCGTGCAAACGTTGACGACCGAGCGCGGGGCGCGGACGATGGCGCTGGACCCCAGGACGCACAAAATTTACCTGCCCACCGCCCAATTTGAGTCCTCGACCAATCAGGTTGCCGGCGCGCCGCGCCAGCGGCCGAGGATGGTCCCGGGCACGTTCAAAATCTTGGTGTACGGGATGGAAAAATAGCGGGGTGGAGATTTGTTGAACCACCGCTCTTGACGCATTCGAAACACATCCCCAAAGTCGCCCCATGCGCGTTTTGGTGGTTGAAGATGAGAAAAAGACGGCGTCGTTCGTGCGCAAGGCGCTCCAGGCCGAAGGCTTCGCTGTGGACGCCTGCCACAACGGCAACGACGCCTTGGCCGCCGCCAAAAGCACGCCCTTTGATGTCATCGTGCTCGACATCATGCTGCCCGGACGCGACGGCCTGAGCGTGTTGCGCCAGTTGCGTGAACGCCGGGATGCAACACCGATTCTCCTGCTCTCCGCCCGGGGCGAGGTGAACGAGCGCGTTGAGGGCCTGAACGCCGGCGCGGATGATTACCTGCCAAAGCCGTTTGAACTGGCAGAACTGGTCGCCCGCGTGCGCGCGCTCGGCCGGCGCGGCGGCGACAATAAATCTCCGCTGCTGCGCGTGGCGGATTTGACCCTCGATACTCTGACGCGCCGGGCGCAACGCGGCGGGACGGACATTGAACTGACCGCGCGCGAATACCGGTTGCTGGAATTTCTGATGCGTTCGGCGGGTCGGTTGTGCGGCCGCATGATGATTCTCGAAAAAGTCTGGGACTACGATTTCGATCCCGGCACCAACCTCGTTGACGTTTATGTCAAGCGCCTGCGCGAAAAGATTGACGCGGATTTTGAGCCCAAGCTGCTTCGCACCGTTCGCGGGGTCGGCTATGTGTTGAAGGAAGAGCCATGACCATCCGCACGCGCCTGACCTTGTGGTATGCCGGCGTCCTGACGGTGTCTCTCCTCATCATCGGGTTGGGAACTTACCGGGAAATTGACGAACAATTGCGTCACGAACATCGCCGCGCGCCGGAGGAACGCGCCATTTCCGAAACCAGCGAGATGGTCTTCGAGGTGGGTCTGCCCGCCGTTGTGCTGGGATTGCTTGGCGGCTGGTGGTTGACCCGGAAGGCCCTGGCGCCCGTCTCAAAGTTGACGGAGGCCATCACCAGGGTTCACGAACGCAATCTGCGCGAACCGCTCCCGCGCGCCGGCAGCGGCGACGAATTCGACCGGCTTACGGAAGTTTTCAACGGCATGCTGGCGCGGCTCGACGATTCGTTCAATCGCACCCGCGAATTCACACTGCACGCCTCGCACGAACTCAAAACGCCATTGACGGTTTTGTGCGGCGAAACCGAAACCATGCTGCGCGACGAATCGCTTTCCGCCGCCGAACGCGAACGCGCCGCCAGCCTGCTCGATGAATTGCGCCGTCTAGCGCGCATCGTGGACGGTCTCACACTGCTCGCCAAGGCCGATGCGGGACAGGTCGCGTTGAAATTGGAGCCGGTGCGATGGGACGAACTCGTGCGCGATAACTTCGCCGACACGCAAATTCTTGCCGAACCGCACGGCATCCGGGTGGAACTGGCGGGCTGCGAGGAAATCACCGTGCGTGGTGACCGCCACCGTTTGCGCCAGCTCCTGCTGAACCTTGCCGACAACGCGATTAAATACAATCAACCACAGGGCTGCGTGACGATGAGTTTGCGGCGCGCCGGTGACATGGCGGAATTCACCGTTGCGAACAGCGGGCCGGGAATTCCGCCGGAAGTATTGCCGCGGGTGTTTGACCGGTTTTATCGCGGCGATGCGGCGCACAGCCAGACGGTGGACGGCTGTGGTCTCGGTTTGAGCATTGCCAAATGGATTGTCTCCGCGCACAACGGAACCATTCAGATCGAGTCCGTGCCTTCAAAAGTCACAACCGTCACCGTGTGCCTGCCGCTGGTGCGGAAAAACGAACCCCGATTATGAAGACCGGCATTAATCCCACTTTGATTTTCCAAAGCCGCCACCCATGTCGGATGCGCTTGCTACTCGTAGCAGTATTTTTATTCATTTATCTGACTGCCGGTATTGGCGCACGGGCCGGCGACAACATCGCCACGGCGGGCGACGTTTTACAGTACGTTCTGCCCGCAACCGCCGCCGGACTGACACTTGGCCATCGGGATGGCAAGGGCGCGTTGGAATTTGGCGAATCGGCCGCCCTGACACTCGGTGTCACCTACGGCCTGAAGTACACGGTGAACGAAAAGCGTCCCAATGGTGGAAGTCATTCCTTCCCTTCGGCGCACACCTCGATTTCCTTCTCTGCTGCCGAGTTCATGCGCAAGCGTTACGGTTGGGAGTACGGCATCCCGGCTTATGCAGCCGCCTCTTTTGTCGCTTATAGTCGAGTGGAGGTGGGAGAACATTACCCACATGACGTGGTCGCGGGCGCAGCGATTGGAATTGTCAGCAGTTACATTTTCACCAAACCATACAAAGGCTGGCACGTTGAGGCCGATGCCGATGGCAAATATTTTGGGGTCAGGCTCAGCCGCGCTTGGTAACACGCAGGTTGAATGATGAATAATCGAAATCAAACGGAAACTGGAGTGAGGCACCAGCTGTTCATCTTGGGAGTCGTTGCGCTCACCGGTTGTGCCACGTTTCACCCGCAACCCATCTCGCCCGAAAAAACCGCCGCCGCCTTTGATGCCCGCTCGCTCACCAACTCGGACCTGCAGGTATTCCTCGAAACAAACCACGTCAACGGCCCGTGGCCGCGCCGGTCGTGGGACTTGAACGCCCTCACGCTCGTCGCTTTTTATTATCAGCCGGCCTTGGCCGAAGCACGCGCGCAATGGGCATCGGCGCAGGCGGCAAAAATCACGGCCGGCGAACGGCCGAACCCCACTGTGTCCGTGACGCCGGGATTCGACTCGCAGATCCCCGGCAACTTCAGTCCCTGGCTGGCGTCGCTGGATTTTGACGTGCCCATCGAGACGGCCGGCAAGCGGGGCAAGCGCATCGCCCAAGCCGGTCACCTTTCCGAGGCGGCGTATTGGAATTTTGTTTCCGCGGCCTGGCAGATGCGCAGCCACCTGCGCGCGGCGTGGCTGAATCTTTACGCTGCGCGCGAAACCGAATCGCTGCTCGCCGACCAGAAATCGGCCCAGAGCAACGTCGTCCGGCTGCTTGAGGGCCAACTCGCCGCCGGTGCCGTTTCGGATTTTGAGGTCACCCAGGCCCGCGTTGCGCTGGACACCACGCGATTGGCGTGGCAGGACACCGACGGCCAGCGTCGCCAGGCGCGGGTGCAACTGGCGAATGCACTCGGCCTGTCGTTGCGGGCACTGGACGGCGTGAAATTCTCATTTGCCGGGCTGGATCAATTTCCCCAGGAGTTGACCCGGCCTGAAGTCCGCCGCCAGGCGTTGTTGAACCGGGCGGATGTGCGCGGGGCGCTGGCTGAGTACGCCGCCAGCCAGTCCGCCCTCCAGCTCGAAATCGCCAATCAATACCCGGATGTTCATCTCGGTCCGGGCTACGGCTGGAACACCGGTAACGCCGGCGATAACGAATGGACGCTGGGCCTGGGCGTGACCCTGCCGGTGCTGAATCAAAATCAAGGCCCGATTGCCGAGGCGAAGGCAAAGCGCGCCGAGTCCGCCGCGCATTTTCTGACCGTGCAAACCACCGCCATCGCCGAAATTGACAGTGCGCTGGCCGGTTATCGTGCGGCGTTGCAACAGGCCGCCACCGCGAAGGCGTTGCAGGACAATTTGCAGAAACGTTTGAATTCCATCCGCGCCCAGGCGGAGGCGGGTGAGTTGGATCCTCTGGCCGTGGCCGGCGCCGAGGTCGAATTCAGCACCGGCACGCAAAATCGGCTCGCTGCGCTGATCAAGGCGCAGGAGGCGCTCGGCCAGTTGGAGGACGCTGTGCAAAGTCCGTTGACGCTGCCGCCGGAAACAATTCGCGCGGCGCAAAACAATTTTTCCAAAACTGAAAAATGAAACAAAAACAAATCCTCATCGGCGGCGTGATTGTCGTTGTTCTTGGGCTGGGCATTTATGCGCTCGTGAAGTCGCACGGCCCGGCTTCCAATTCAGACGAGGAGGCAGCGCCGGAAAACGTGCCGTCGGTCGTCACCGTTCAACTCGGCACGCTCAAACGCATGACGCTGCACCGTTACGTCACCGGTTACGGCACGGTTGAAGCCGCGCCGGCCACGGCGGACCAACCGGCGGCCGGCGCGCAGCTTGCCGCGCCGTCCGCCGGCGTTGTCGCCAAAGTCAATGTCATCGCGGGCCAGCAGGTTGAAAAAGGCGATGTGCTGGTGGAATTGAATTCGGGCACGGCGACGTTTGATTCCGCGCAAGCCGAAGTCGAGCGACAGAAAAAATTGTTCGCACAGCAAAACACGTCGTTGAAAAATTTGCAGGGTGCCGAGGCGCAACTGGCTTCGCTGCGCGTCATCGCGCCGTTGTCCGGCACTGTCACGCGGCTCACAGTCAAACCTGGCGAGGCGGTGGACTTGAACATGCCAGTCGCGGAGGTGATTGATTTGAGCCGGCTCGCCGTGAGCGCGGAAATCCCGGCGGCGGAGGCGACGGATTTGAAAACCGGCGAGGAGGTGCAGGTGCAAAGTGAAACGCCGGTAGCGGCCACGCTTTCATTTGTCAGCCCGGCGGTGAACGCGAAGAACGGCACGATCCTGACGTGGGCGTTGTTGCCGGCAGACAGCGGCTTGCGGCCCGGACAATTCGTTCCGTTGAAAATTGTCACGGCGGTTCACACCAACTGTCTTGCCGCACCGGGTGAAAGCGTCGTGACGGATGAAGGCGGACACAGCGTCATTGCGCTGGTCAGCGGCGATAAAGCGGCGCAAACACCGGTGCAGACCGGCTTGCGCGAGGACGGCTGGGTGGAAGTGGCGGGAACCGGGCTTAAGGAAGGCGATTCCGTCGTGACCGTGAGCGCTTACGGTTTGCCGGAGAAAACCAAAATCCGCGTGGTGAATTCTCCCGCAGACGAAGCCCCGGCAACCAATTCGTCTTCCACGAAATGAATCCTGACACCTCCTCACGCTTGGGCCAGTTCGCCACGCGGCACGCGCTGTCCATCACGTTCATCGCCGTGGCGCTGTGCCTGGCGGGCATTTTTTCGGCGCTGCACACGCCGTCGTCGGTGTTTCCGCAGACGGATTTTCCGCGCGTCGTCATTCTCGCGGACAACGGCATCATGCCCGCCGACGAAATGATGGCCACGGTCACGCGGCCCATCGAGGAGGCCATGAAGGACATTCCGGGCGCGATTTCCGTGCGCTCGGCGACCAAGCGTGGTTCGGCCCAAATCAACATTTTCTTCAACTGGCGGGTGGATATGGAGCGCTCGGAACTGTATGTGCTGGGCCGGCTCTCGCAAATCCGCAGCGATTTGCCCGCGACCACCGGGACCGAGGTCGAGCGCGTGACGTTCTCCGCGTTTCCCATCATCGGCATCAGCCTCACCAGCTCGAACCGCGACATCATGGATTTGTGGGAGACGGCAAACTACGAGTTGAAGCCGCTCTTTCTGCAAATCCCCGGCGTCGCCAGGGTGGAGCTGCTAGGCGGCCACGTGCCGGAATATCACGTCATCGTGGACCCGCTGAAATTGCAGTCCGCCGGCCTCGGATTGCCGGACGTGAGCGACGCGCTGACGAAAAACAACCTCGTCGCGCCCGCCGGCATGATTGAGGAAAATTATCACCTTTACCTCACAACCGTGGACGGGCGCGTCCATTCGCCGGAGGACATCGGCAGCGTGGTGATTGCCGTCCGCGGCAGCCATCCGATTTGTGTCCGGGATGTGGCGCGCGTCGAGCGCGGACCGGCGCCGGCCTTCACTGACATTACCGCGCAGGGCCGCAAGGCCGTTTTGTTGAACATCCAAAGCCAGCCCGGCGGCAGCACGCTGGACATCGCCAGCGCGCTGAAGGTGCAATTGCATCAACTCCGGCAGGAATTGCCGCCGGACATGCACCTCGCGTTTTACTATGACCAGTCGCAATTCGTGCGCGACTCGGTTGGCAGTGTCTGGGACGCCATTCTCTTCGGCCTCATCCTGTCGGTGTTCATCCTGTATTTCTTCCTGAAAAACTGGGGCAGCGTCTGGACGGCCATCGTCACCATTCCCATCACCGTGCTGATCACATTCGTCGCCATGAAGCTGGCGAACATGACCTTCAACATGATGACGCTCGGCGGCATCGCGGCCTGCATCGGGCTGATTATTGACAACGCCATCGTCGTCGTGGAGGCGATGTGCGTGAAAATCGCCGCCGGCCGGCCGCGCCTGGCGGGAATCCAGGAAGCCATCGGCGAAATTTTATATCCGCTCATCGGCTCGACGCTGACGCCGGTCGTGGTGTTCATCCCGCTCGCGTTTCTGACCGGCGTGGCCGGCGTGTTTTTCCGCGCGCTGGCGCTGACGATGGTCGTGTCGCTGCTCGTGTCGCTCGTCCTCGCGCTCACGCTGACACCGTCGCTGGCGGCGTGGTTAATCCGCGAGCGCGAAAAGATGGAGTACGGCCACACGCCGACGGGATTGGAAGGTGGATTTCTGCTGACGCGGGTCATCCGAATTTACGAGCGCGCTGTGCGTGTAGCGCTGCGGCATGGCTGGCTGACGCTGCTGGCCTGCGGCCTGGTATTTCTCGCCGGCGTGCTCATTTACCGGCAATTGGAATCCGATTTCCTGCCCGACTTTGACGAAGGCGGTTTTGTGATTGATTACTGGGCGCCGCCCGGCACGAGCCTCACCGAAACGTCGCGCATCCTCAACGAGGCGGAAGACATTCTCCGCGCCAACCCGGATGTCGAGGGTTATTCCCGGCGGCTCGGCGCGGAAATGGGCATGTTCATCACCGAGCCGTATGTAGGTGACTTCGCGGTCAAACTGAAACCTAATCGCAAACACACGACGGAAGAGGTCATCGCCGAATTGCGCCACAAATTCACCGAACGGTTTCCGATGATGCGCTGGGAATTTCCCGGAATTCTCACCGACGTCATCGGCGATTTGCAACTGACGCCAAATCCGGTTGAAATCAAGTTGTTTTCGCCGGACTTGAAGTGGCTGGAGCAGACCGCGCCGCGCGTGGAGGAAGAAATCCAGAAAATCCCCGGCGTCGTGGACACATTCGACGGCCTGACGGAAACCGGGCCCTCGATCAACCTGCGCGTCCGCCCGGTCGACGCCGAGCGTTTTGGCCTCACCGCGCAGGACATCGCCGACGCCGCGAACACCGCGCTGCTCGGACAGGTCGCGTCCTCCATGCTCGAAGGCGACCGCGTGGTCAACATCCGCGTGCTGGACGAGCCGTCGAGTGTCAACGGCGTCGCCAAGCTGCGCGAACTGCCGCTACGCACGCCCGACGGCGCAGTCGTCCGGCTGGATCAGGTCGCCGGCGTGAGCGTGGAACCGAGTGAAGTTGAGCTGGTCCGCGACGATTTGCGGCAGGACGTCATCGTGTCCGCCCGGCTCGAAGGCCGCGACCTCGGCAGCGCGATGAAGGACATCCAGGCTAAATTGAGCCAGGACAAATCGCTACCGCCCGGCACGGTGGAATACGGCGGACTTTACCAGCAGCAACAGGAATCCTTCCGCAATCTGATTGTTGTTCTTGCCGCCGCCATCCTGCTGGTGTTCACCGTGCTGGTGATTGAATTCCGCTCCTTCAACGAGCCGGTGGCGATTGTCTTCGGCTCGGTTCTGGCGTTGTTCGGCACCATCGCCGCATTGTGGATTACCGGCATCACGCTGAACATCGTTTCCTTTCTCGGCGCGATCATCGGCGTCGGCATCGTCGCCAAGAACGGCATTCTCATGCTGGATTTTTCCCGGCAATTGCAGGACAACGGCGTCGAACTGGTGGAATCGCTCGTGCGCGCCGGCCATCGCCGGTTGCGGCCCGTGCTGATGACCTCGCTGGCCGCCGCGCTGGGCATGTTGCCGCTGGCCTATGGCATCGGCGCGGGCGCGGACATGCTTCGGCCGCTGGCCATTGCCGTCATCGGTGCGCTGTGCATCTCCGTGTTGCTGTCGCTGGTGGCGACGCCGGTGGCCTATTACATCCTGCGCTCATTCAAAAAAGTTTAGCTATCCGACTGATGCGAACCATCGCCGGTCCAACGGTTCGCCCGAATAAGATTTACCGCACGCCGGTTTCTGGTTTAATGTCCGGCGCCGCAGCGGAAGGGTGGCTGAGTGGTTGAAGGCACCTGACTCGAAATCAGGCTTAGGGGTGACCCTAACGTGGGTTCGAATCCCACCCCTTCCGCCATAAATTTATTTGCGAAATTTCGCGCTGACGCGCGAGGAGGGTCCTACCGAGCCAATCCGTGAGGTGGAGAATTTTCGAGCGGCAGGTTTGGTCAGACTTTTTCCAGCACTACAAATGGCTTGCGGTATTCACGCGTGAGAAGTTGATTTGCCTTGCGGTTGTTGGTGAAGCGCTCGGTTTTTGAATTCATTTTCAAGACTGCGCCCAGCATTAACGGCGTCTGGTGTAAGTCCACTTTGTTGGCGCCTAGATGTTCTTCCATCCGCCCTAAACTTTCGGTTAGGTCGCTGTCTCCTTTGGTCGCGTCGCGAATGGCTTCCGGCGACAACGGCTTGCCGAGGCGATATGAAATGTTGCCGGTATGAACCAGCGCGGCGGAAATATGTCCTTCTGAAATGTCCGCGTGCAGGTCGGTGGGCTTGCGGCTGCGGACGGCTTGAATGAAATTCTCGAAGTGGTTGCCGCCGGCATCGTAGGTTTTGATCTCCTCGCCTTCCTTGTCGTAGACAATCGCTTTGGTGTAACTCGGAATCACGATGGAGCCGCCTTCGCAATCAACCACCACACCGATGCTCGCGCCGCGATAATCATCCATCCTGGTCGAATCACTGTCGGCAGGCAGCCCGCGCACTTCGAAGATCAGCGGCGCTGCCTCGTAATCGTGAAAAACAATTTGTGTATTCGGCGTAATGCCGTCGTCTTCGTAACCCAACCGCCCGCCGATGCTGATGACGCGCGGTGAAATTTCCGGTTCGCCCAGCACCCAGCGCGCGATGTCCATCTGATGGATGCCCTGATTGCCGAGGTCGCCGTTGCCGTAAGGCCAGAACCAGTGCCAGTCATAATGGATCGTGCCATTTTTTTTGCTATTGCGGCGCGGCGGGTCGAGCCGTGCCGGACCGCACCATAAATCGTAGTTGACCGTTTCGGGAACCGGCTGCGGGCCGTTGGTTTTGCCGATGCTTTCACGGCGTTTATAGCAAAGACCACGTGCGCGTATGATTTTGCCCAAATGTCCTTCGCGGAACCACGCAATCGCCTCCTGCAATCCAACACTGGAGCGGCACTGCGTTCCGACCTGCATGATGCGATTATATTTGCGCGCCGCTTCGATCATTTTCCGGCCCTCCCAAACATTGTGCGAAGCCGGCTTCTCGACATAAACATCTTTGCCGGCCTGAACCGCCCAGATTGCGCCGAGCGCGTGCCAGTGATGCGGAGTCGCGAATGTGACCGCATCAATGTCTTTATTTTCCAGCAACTTTCGGATGTCGGTATAACCTTCGACCTTTTCTCCACCGGCGGTCGCCTTTTGCAATTCCTTTCCCAGAACGGCGCTGTCCACATCGCACAACGCGACCAGCCGCGTGCCTTTCACCTCGCGCAAAGCTTCGATATGATTTTTACCGCGACCATTAAAACCGACGACGGCGTATCGAATGTCTCCGTTCGCGCCGATGATGCGCGACTTGACGGAAGATTGAGCGGCCAGCGGCCAGGCTTTGAAGGCCGCAACGGCCAGGAGTGAATCGCGGATGAATCGGCGGCGGGGGATTTTGCTCATAAGCAGGAATGGGCAAGGGACCTATTTCACTTCGTCCACGAACTGACGGTATTGAGCTTCCACCTGGTCCGGTGTCGCTGTGCCGTCGAGAATAACCAGGCGATACCGGAACGTGGTTGACTTTTTTGGTTGAATGGTGAAGTTTAATTTCTCCTTCCCGTTGCTGAAAATTTCCTGCCCGAGCGGGTTGGCGGCGAACAAGCCGTAGCCTCGCGCATGCCAGTAGGTCGGAAACCCGACATTCCGGGGATGGTCGAGCATGACGAGTGTGATCGGTTCCTGGTTTACTTTGCCCGTCAACATCGTCCAGCGTCCGCGCGTGCCCCAAACTGCGCCGCCGGTCTTGCCCTCGCTGCTGCGATATAATCCACTCACGCCGGTATTGTCCATGGCCTTTATCGTGGTGGGCCGGCCGCTGGAGTCGGTGAACGTCACCGCTTCGGTTGAGGGTTGCTCAAGTTCCCGCCGCACGCGCAGACCCAACATGCCATCCTTTTCGTCCTTGAACACCACCGGTTTGTCCAGGGCGGTGAGAGTGGAAATCCGGTCCACCACGCGCCGGCCCGGCCCGGCCCGGAAGATAAAATCCGCCGTCTCGTGCAGAATCGGCTGGCCGTTGGGCATCATCCAGTCCATTTCGACTTCAAGCTCGCCTTGGTCCGCACCGCTGCTCGCTTTTACAATCCGCCGATGCACCACCGTGCCCATCTTCGCCTGCCGCTCCGCCGGCAACGCGGTTGAGTTGTTCCAGAAATCCACGCCGTTGACATTTTCGTAATTGAGCCAAAGCCCCACGTGGTGCGGATGGTCCGTCCGCTCGCCAGGCCGCGGTTGGAGCGGGAAGCCACGCGTGATAATCGTGCCACTGGCCGTGCGCAGCGGAAACAGCACCGGCTTTTTCAACGTGTCCGGCCAGATGTAGGAAGTGAATGGCTGGCCATCAACGAGCACATCCACGCGGTTGGAGGCTTCGTCCGGCACGACCGTGACGCCCTTGTCCGGCGTGACCGGCGCGGCGTGAAGACTGGAAGCAATCATGATAGCAAAGCTGAGCACACCAAAGCGAGGAAGTCGGGCTGGCATGGGCAAAAGATTCGCCGTGACCGGGCGGAACGTCAAGGGGCGATCAATTTTGTTTTTCGGCGGCTGGTTGTCTGGGCGTCGCCGCCGGACGGAACATGATGACGTGATAAGTGGCCGGGCCATCGCCCACGTTTCGCATTGCTTGGAGGACGTTGGCCGCGTTGAAAATGACCGAACCCGGTCCGACGCGGACCCACTTGTCATTCACAAACGCCTCGATTGTTCCCTCCTTCACGATGATGACTTCATCGTCGGGACGCCGGAGTATCACGTGGTTGGTGGCGCCCGGATTGAGAGTGGAGGCGTGGCACTCCAGCAGATCGAGAATGGTGGTGGGTCCTTCGAAAAACTTCCGGCTGGAGCCGGTCGCGTTCGTTTTGGCTTCGACGGAATTCCATTCAATGGCGGTTGAGGTCATGACAGACTTTTTATCAGATTGAGCCAGCGCAGCAAGTCCGGCGGTGGTCAAAGCGGTCAATAGAACCAAGGTGAATTCTCTTCGCGTTGGCATACAAGTTTGTCCTTTCCATGGTGGTTGAATCGCAGAATAAGCCAAAGGCCCGGCTGGGCAACGGAATTTTCTATGGCCGAGACGGGTTGCCGCTTGTCCAAAAATTGCTTTTGCTCAGTTGGAGCATCGCGCTGGATGGGATATTTCGCCAACGTCAAAATGAAACGCTGATTCGCCGTTTGCCGTAAGATTGAGCGGACACCAAGAAGTCAACGAGAACATAAAATGTTGGGTGGAATGATGTTTTCGTTGTTCATGGTGTTGTACTCTGCTCACATAATCACCTGATACTTGTTCACCAAATCAAGGCAAGACCACCGAGGCAATTGACCGCGGAAAGAGTCGTTTAACTGGGGTGACTCTTCATGTATTCGATGACGGCTGGATCAACGGGAGGTTTGGCTTGTTGCGCTACGGCAACGTCCTGTGGGCTAAATTTGGACTGCGACATGTCAATCTCTTTAGTGATAGCCTCTGGTTTTACACCGGCCGCAGTAAGTGCCTTGATGTCGTCCACGGTGAACTGCTGCATTTGAGGAGCTGTGGCCACCGGTGACGTTGACGGCGTTGACGATGCGACCGCCGGTGGCGTTGACGGAGGCGGCGAGCTGGCATAGACGGCATCGTTATTCTGGAGTTTATTCCACGTTTGCGGTGACTGTTGTTGTAGCCGCTGCTGCTGTTCCTGATCAATCATGTGCCCGACCAACCCGCCCGCAATTACGCCCGCCACGGCACCAATCAATGCGTGTTCACCAGTATGTCGTCCGCCAGATGCGGCACCTGCAAGGGCGCCCAAGGCTCCCCCAATCAAAGCGCCCGTCCCCGTATTGTCGGGTGTGCCATTCGGTGACACACATCCTGTCGTCAACACGAGCCCCATGGACACGACCGCTGCACCAAAAGTTCGATACATATTTTTCATAAGTGTTCTAGCGTGCTCTTTCACATTTTGATTGTTTATTATCCATCAAAATTTCCATTCGTGGCTCGCTACTTCTTCTGGGACTGGCTTTGGGGTTCGCGCTCCGCTGTTTTTGTCGGCGTCGGAGGCCTAAATACTTTGTTGACGGGCACTGGAGCCATTCGTTGCCCACCCGGTTTGCCAAGCTGTTCATGCCCTTGCTCGCCCGGCTTGCCAACTTGTTGCCCAACCTGCCTGCGAGCTTCTTCAGTTCGTTGCGCATTCAGCCGGTTACGGTCTCCAACCGGATTTCTCTCTTCAAAGTGTGCTGCTACTTCTCGATGATTAGTCAAGCGTTCGACGCGGTCGCGGCCTATCCCGTCGTTGACCAACCTGCCATGTTCATCCCTTCGGAACTCATTTCGAAGAACAGTCCTTCCGTAAAATCCACGCACCCGTTCGCGAGGCACGTTGAAGCGATATTCATGCCCCCTCATCCGAAAGAATCCATCATGGAAGTGATCATAACCTACGAACACGAAAAAGTCGGCGCCCAGACCAAAGTCGAAATCAACTCCGACGCGAACGCCATGGAATATCCATCCACCGTCAACAAAGACCGCACCGGGAGGCAAGGGCGCCCAACCAATACATCCGTCCACTTCTGCCTGACGCCAGAAAACCCAGGCCGGACCCCAGGTATAACCCGGCACCCACAGCCAGCCGTAATTGGGGTCTCTAATCCAATTGCCATAATGAAAAGGGATGTCTCCCCAGGTATAATCTGACTGCCAAAACCAGCCATTTTCAGTGTAAACCCACTGCCCCATATCATAATAAGGACGCCAGTCTGGATTCACATTAATAGCAGTGTCCGGACGCCAGCACCAACCGTAACCCTCCACTTGAACCCAAGTGCCATAGGGCGCAAGTTGATTATGGAAGTAATCGAAGTTGACTTCTTCGGCGACCGGGGGCGGGGTCGTACCTGCGGCAGGCGTTGTCCCACTATCGGGCGCAGGAGGAACGCTGCCAACTGCAGGAGAGGCGCCGGGTGGAGGCGGTGAAGGCGGTGTCGTCGGAGCGGAAGCGACGGGGGGCGGGTTTGGGTTGGCGGAGGATGCGGTTTGGAGCGCACTTATTACGCCCTGAGACACTCCCTGACTGCTCAAATAAATGATGTCTTCCGCACTCAGTCTGTAAGATTTTCCCGTACTCCTGATGTAATTCACGATGACATCATCGCCCATGTGCGATTGGGAAAGTTTAACCACTTCCTGTAAATCGGGTGACAGATTTGACGGCGGGGTTTGGGCGTTACAAACATTGCTGGCGCTCCAACACATCCAGCCGATAACGACACAGGCAAGGGTAACCTTCATGGTCGTTTTCAGGTTTATCAGTTTTTTGCTTTTCATAATTGCTCTCCAGTTTTTGAGTTTTCTATTTCTCATCGGCCCGCTTCATTTGTGCGGCCTCATTAGCCTATACTTTTTCATCCGTGAAATCTTGCAGGATGTCTGCAATGCGAAACGTGTTGATAAATGGACGTCTTTGGGCACTGATGAAATGGTCGAACGGCTGGTGGCAGCCGGAACCGTCAGCCTGTCGCTCGTGGTTTTGGACACAGCTAAATCCGCTGTCGAGATGCTTGATTTGGCCGGAAGAGAGATTGCGTTGCTCTCTGAAACAACGCCTGTTTGCATGATTTGCGAGGTTACCCCCCTGCCAACATTTTACAACACCAAATTTGACGGGACAATTCGGTCAAACGACAGGTGACTGCGGAAATGATCATCTCCAGTCGCCGCGAATAAAAAAGTGAATACCGTTGCGGTAAGCATACCGATGAGGCACCCACACCGCACTTGGGCAGGGAGGGCGGGCCAAATGCCCACCCTCCCATACCCATTGTTCCTCCCAACCCCAGGCACTTGGATCCAAACAAAGCCAAAACCGGGCGCGACGGTGACAACTTCCTGCACCGGCGGTGGTGGGTGGCCCGCAACCACGATTTCCGTCACCAACGACGCCAACCATGCGGATGGGCATACACGACACGCACGGGACGATATTGCCAGCAGCCGGGAACCCACACACGGCTGTAACCGCTGACCGACCAATAACCCGGCGCCCAGACATAACCCGGTGCCGGATAGACCGGAGTTGTCACCACCATTGACGGCACTGCGACAACGGGCGCAGTCACAACAACCGGCACAACGGGAGCCGTCACCACGACAGGCACTGGCAGCGGCAGACCGAACGAAAAGCCGAAGCGAACTCCGGCATGGGCAGACAAGGTCGCCGCGCCGATCAGGGCGGCCGTGAGAAGCAATTTGGTTTTCATAAGTTTCATTTTTTTAATGTTTTCTTCAGAGGATGCAGCGTCTGCTGCACGGCCTCATTGACCGTTACTGTTCGCCTCGTGAAACCTTGCAGAAGAAATGAAAGTTTTTTAGAGCAGCCCGACTGTGCGGTTCAGAACGATCGGTCCGGTCTTCGACCGGATTGAAATCTTCAAGGGTTCTCCGATGTGGAAAAGGCTATTTTGCGGACAGCGTGGTTGTTGGTGTCCGCCACATAGACGTTTCCTGTGCGATCCACCGCCACTCCACCGGGACTGTTAAATCGCGCTTCCTTTCCGATACCATCAGTGGTGCCGCTGGTTCCAGCCAGTCCCGCCAATGTGGTCACCACTCCCATTGGCGTGATTTTCCTGACCGTATTATTGCCGGTGTCCGCCACATAGATATTTCCTCTGTTGTCAACCGCCAGACCCTGGGGATTCCAAAACCGCGCATCATTACCGTTGCCGTCGGTGCTGCCGGCATATCCGGGCAGACCAGCCAATGTGCTGACCACTCCGCTTGGTGTAACCTTCCGCAGGGTGTCGTTGGCACTGTCTGAAACATAAATGTTGTCCGCGCTGTCCACGGCTATTGCAAAGGGATTGTTAAACTGCGCGCTGGTGCCGACACCGTCAAGACTGCCACTCATCCCCGCTTGACCAGCCAACGTGCTCACCATGCCGGTTGGCGTGATTTTCCGAATGGTATCATTACTCATGTCCGCCACAAAGACATTGCCCGCGTCATCCACTGCGACGCCCCAAGGATTGCGAAACTGAGCATTGGCGCCGATGCCATCTTTGCTGCCGGGATGGCCAGCGAGCCCGGCCAATGTGTTCACGAGGCCATTGGGAGTAATCTTTCGAATTGTATTGTTGCCAGTGTCGGCCACGTAAACATTGCCGGAAGGATCCACCGCAATGCCAAACGGAGCCCAGAAGCGTGCATTACCGCCGATGCCGTCGGCACTCCCGTGAGTTCCAGAAACTCCAGCCAATGTGCTCACAACCCCGTTCGGAGTAATTCTTCGGATCGTGTTGTTGGCAGTGTCGGCCACATAAACATTGCCGGCACCGTCCAACGCAACACCATTTGGCAGTCGAAATTGAGCTTCCTTCCCCACGCCATCAGCGTAGCCGCCAACCTCAACCTGTCCGGCCAGTGTGGTTATGTTCAATGCCGATTGGCGGGGAGGTGGTGGTGGAATGACAGTTTGAGAGCGTTCGCGCCAAAACATCCAGATCAACAATGCCGCCGCCGCCAGGCACGCCGGAACCCAGATTACTTTCAGCACGCGGCGGACTTGGAAGAGCTTGTTGCCCGCCTCTCCTTTAAATCCACATTGTCCCATTGGCTGTTTGTTTTCCTTGATTCGCTGCAAGTCTTTCAGAACATCCCGCATGTCGGCATAGCGATCACGGAGTTCTCTTGCCATGCAACCTTCAGCCACGGCAACCAAACCACGATCTGCATTGCGATTCAAGCTGATGATTGGCTTGGGCGGTCCCGCAATAATTTGACTCAGGATTTCCTTTGTGCCCCGGCCTTTGTAAGGCGGATGTCCGGTCAGCATTTCGTAAAGCAAAGCTCCAAAGGAATAAATATCGCAGCGCGTGTCTTCGGCGTCACCAGCCGCAACCGCCGGTGACATGTAGGGTGCTGTCCCTTCCAGGCTCCGGTTTTCCACATCTACAATCGTGTCATTAAAGAACGTTCGCGCCAGACCAAAATCAGCCAGACAAGCCCTGCCATCGGCGGTCAACAGGATGTTGGCTGGTTTCAAGTCGCGGTGAATAATGCCGCTGCGATGCGCGAAGCTCAATCCTTCGGCAACCTGCGCGGCAATGTCCAATATGGACTCGGTGTCCAGAGGTTGTCCGGGTTTGATCCGGCTGGCCAGACTGCCTTTTTCAAAATAAGGCATGACGAAGTAGGGCCCTTCCGCCCGATCTGAAATCTCCTGCACCGGCACCACGTTCGTGTGCCGCAACCGTTTCAGGTGCCCCGCCTCCTTGAGAAAACGGTGAACGACATTTTGATTGGTCACCAGGTCGGATTTGACAAGTTTGATGGCCACGTCCCGTCCGGTGGCCGGATCGCGTGCCAGCAGAACAATGCCCATGCCCCCGCCGCCGAGCACACGCAGGATTTCAAACTGATCCAGAATGGCCAGCAAACCCGGCCGTGGCGGCGGGAAAAGCATCCGCTGGGCAATCAGCTCGGCAATCGGACCCGTGAATGATGAGACGGGTGGCACAAACGCCGGCGGGTTCTCCTTGGGCGCGTCCTCACTCATGACACGGCTCCTTTCTGACCGCCTGGTACTTTTGCCAACGCTTGGGCAAGCAATTCATTTGTTTTTTCATCAAGCCAGGCTTGCGCCATCGTCCAGCGCAAGCCGCGCTGCAAATCGGCATCAGGCAATTGAGAAATGCGCGCGTCAAGACGGACCAGCGCCGCGGCGATGCTCGTGTAGTAAAGCACGGTGGCAATTTCGCCCGGCAGGCCGCTCTCGGGATGATCCAGGTTCGCCTTGGCAAAATCCTTGACCAGTTCCAAAAGCTCGATGGGCGGGGCCGGATGATGAAAAAGGTCCGCAAAACTTTTCAAAAGCAAGCCTTGGGCTTCGCTCAAGGTTCTTAACCGCGTTGCGGTGCGCGGATCAAAAGTCCCCAAATCCACCATCATCGGCGTGGACATCTGGTGCCGGAAAATCGCCGCCAATTCGTCGGGACGCCAAAGTTTGGCGCGCTCCTCACCCGTTGCCATCAATGTGGCCAGCTTTTTCGCGCGGCTTTTGAACACCGCCGCCGAAGAGTCAAAGTCGGACATAACAGTTCTCTCACCTCTTACCGATGGCTTTGTGGCATCTTGCATGCTTTTTCAACCCCGTTTCGCCAACCGAGCGAGGAAATTTTCGAGTGCCTGAATCTCGGCGGCGGTGGCGGCATCCTGCCCCGCATATTCCTTGATCACCTTGCTCAAGTGCGCCTTGAAGATGCGCTTGGCGCTCAAGAGAGTATTGGAAGCGTCCGTGGGAGACTTCAGGCCGAATTGGTCAATCAACTGGTCGTAGGATGGCTGCGTCGCATCATTGAAGATCGGCTCCAGCAAACGAATACGAAACATTTCCCAGATGCAACTGCGTCGTGGCTGGTCCTCACCGGGATTTTTGCAATCCGCCTCCATCCGCCGGAACGTTTCTGCGAGCACGGTGCGCGCCCAGACCAAATCGAATTCTTCAGAGGGAGCGTCCGGTTGCGGCAGTTCGTGCTCCAATTCCTCCATTGAAATCGGCGGGTTTTTTGCCTCCGCCCGATTCAAACGGTTCAGAACGAAATTCCGCAAACTTGTCTTCAGAAAATCGCGAAATCGCCCCCGGTTTTGATCTGCCTTCCGCAACCATCCTTCTTTGAGCAACTTGTCCTCGGCAAAGTCCTGAAGCAACGTGTCAGCTTGATTCTTCAAGCCGGGAAATGTCGCCACCAGAAAAATCCTCAGCGGCTCCCAATACAGGCGTATGAGCCGGTCAAGGCGCGCTTCATCCGCCTTCGCCGCCTTGCCCAATTCGGCCCAGTCGGTTCGAGGGAAAATCGAACTTTTTGACGGTTCAGAAGCCATGCTGTTTGGTGCGCATGTTGCCAGTCTCGGCTTCAATATGGTGTGTGACCTGGGCTTTAAGGTCAGTGAGAAGATTGGCATGGCCAATGGGGAACGCGGTGGATGGTTTACCATGTCCTCCGCTGGTTTTCGACAAACCTGCGGCTGTCCTTTTTCGTTTCGTCATACAAAATTTTTGCCCACTGCTTTGCTCGCAACGATTTTCAATTGTTTTCGGAAACTTCCGGCATGATGCCGGGTTCTGCCGATGTTGAAAAGTTTTTCGCACGCATGACTTTCAATGACGTTCGGTGTGGCTGGACGGAGCGGTGGCGGCACGAACACATAGCCCTACAAAACCTGCGATCTGGCTTCGTCCGACCACATACCTGGTGTTTGAGGGTGCGCGGACTGATTTTTAGCTTTTGCGCAGGCATTTCACACGTCAATCCCACGCGCAACCGCGCCTCCAGGTTGGATTTGCCAACTGTTTCTGTGTTTGAATGGCAGGGTGGCGAATCCACCCCAATGGCCTTGATCACTGGCTGGCAAAAAGGGCGCAGAAACGACCCCTTCCGCCAGTTTTATTTCCCAACGAAATTCGACAAAATTCCCCGCCGGCGATAACATCTCATCGTGACGAACCTGCAAGTCAACGGCATGAATTGCCAGAATTGTGTGCGCCACGTTACTGAAGCGATTCAAAGCGTGCCCGGCGTCCGCAGCGCGACCGTCTCGCTGGAAAATAAAAGCGCGGCGGTGCGCTGGAATTCCGGCGCGCAGCAGGACATTCCCGCCGTTATCGCAGCCGTCAAACAAGCTGGTTACGAGGCGAAGGAAATCCACGTTGACACTTCCGCCGGCTGCGAAACCGAACACAAGAACTGGCGGCTCAATTTGTGGCTGGGCGTCTTCGTCAGCACCTTCCTGATGATTGGCGAATGGGGTTTTCATCTCGCCATGACGCCGTGGTTTCAGTGGCTTTCCTTTGCGCTGGCGGGCGCCGTCCAGGTTTTCGCCGGCGCGCAATTTTATCGCGGCGCGTGGAATCAGCTCAAAATCGGCAGCTCGAACATGGACACGCTCGTCGCGCTCGGCTCGACGACCGCGTTCGGCTACAGCGCGTGGGCATTGCTCGCGGGTCTTGGCGGGCACATTTATTTCATGGAAGCCGCCGCCATCATCACGCTCATCAGCCTCGGCCACTGGCTGGAAGCCCGCGTCAGCGACCGCGCCTCCGACGCCTTGAAATCGCTGCTGACCCTCGCCCCGCAAACCGCGCGGCGGCTGGAATCCCGTAGGAGCCGAGGTAACGAGGCTCTGACCAAAAAATCGGCAATCGGCAATCGGCAATTGGCAATAGATCAGAGACTCCTTACGTCGTCTCCTGCGGACGAAGTCGAAGTTCCCGTTGCCGAATTGCAAACCGGCGATCTCGTCGTACTCAAACCCGGCGACCGCGTGCCGGTGGACGGCGTCGTTGTCGAAGGCGATTCCGCCGTGGACGAGGCAATGCTCACCGGCGAATCCGTTCCTGTGGACAAAAAATCCGGCAGCGAACTTTTCACCGGCACGGTGAATTTGAACGGTCGGCTCGTCATGCGTGTGACCGCCACCGGCGACTCCACCGCGCTGGCGCACATCATCGCCGCTGTGCAACGCGCCCAGACCAGCCGCGCCGACATCCAGCGCCTCGGCGACCGCGTGAGCAGCGTGTTCGTGCCCGTCGTCGTCGCCATCGCCATCGCCGCCGGGCTTTGGTGGGGACTCGCGCCGGGATCGGCGGGCAGGATTCACGACGCGCTGGCGCAAATTTTCTGGCACGCACACGCGCCGGCCGGTGTGGCAGCGGGTTTCATCATCGCCGCCGCCGTTCTCATTATTGCCTGCCCATGTGCCATGGGTTTGGCCACGCCCGCCGCGATTATGGCCGGGGCCAATGCCGCCGCGCGACGCGGCATTTTGATTCGCGATGGCGTGGCTTTGGAGAAGGCGGGCAAAATCACCGCTGTCATTTTTGACAAGACCGGCACGCTGACTGTTGGAAAACCCGAAGTTGCCGAAATTTGGCAAAGTAGGACAGGTTTCCAGCCTGTCTCCAGCTCAAATTCAGAAAGAAAATCAGACACAGGCGGGACGCCTGTCCTACGTTTAGCTGTGGCTCTCGCCTGCCATTCCATTCATCCCATCAGCCAGGCGATTGCCAAAATTTCGGCGGAGGAAATTCAAGTTACCGACTGGAAGGAAATTCGCGGCTATGGCGTTGAGGGGAACATCGAACTCCGAACTCCGAACTCCGAACTCCGAACTCAAACCGCCCGCCTCGGTTCTTTGCGTTGGCTTAAGGAATCGGGCGTGGCTTTGGCCGTGGGTGAAAAATTCACCGCTGGATGGTTGGGACAGGGCGGAACTATTGTCGGTTTGGCCTCTGATAAAACCTTGCTCGGTTTGTTCGCCGTGCGCGACACGGTGAAACCGAACGCGGCGAAAGTCATCGGGCAGCTTCAACGGCAGGGACTCAAAACTTTTTTGGTCACTGGCGATAATTCTTTGACTGCCGCGAGCATCGCAAGGCAGGCCGGTATCGCAGAGGAAAATGTATTTGCCGAGGTGCGGCCGGAGCAGAAGGCGGAGTTTGTGAAGAAACTTCAGGCGCAGGGCGAACGCGTGGCGTTTGTGGGCGACGGCATTAACGACGCGCCCGCGCTCACGCAGGCCGACCTCGGCATTGCCGTGAGCCGCGCCAGCGACATCGCGCGCGAGGCGGCGGACATCATCCTGCTGAAGTCGGAAATCGAGGCCGTGCCGGAGGCGCTCGGTCTGGCGCGCGCGACTTTGCGCACCATCAAACAAAACCTGTTCTGGGCGTTTTTTTACAACTCGCTGGGCGTGCCGCTGGCGGCGATGGGATTCATCAGCCCGATTTTCTGCGCGGCGGCCATGGGCGCGTCGGACCTGATTGTGATTGGCAACGCCCTGCGGCTCCTGCGGTGGCGGCAATTGTAACGCCGCTCGACAAAGCTTTTCCCCCGCGCCATGCTGCGGCCATGGCATTTGAATCGGATTCGCCGCTCGACCGGCTCTGGCAGGAATATGGCCGGGCGTTTCAGGAATGGGACGACCTCACGCTCGCGCGCTGGCTGGCCCAAACGCTCGGCGAACTGGAAGGCAAGGCGTGGCGGTTGTCGCATCCGCTCGTCGGCGCGTACCGGCTGGCGGCGCAACTCGCGCACGACCGGCAAATCTGGTTCAAGCGGCTGGCCACGCCGCCTGCCGCCTACGCCGAATCGCCGTGCTGCCGCGCGCCGTTCCTGCCGTTGCTCACGCGCGACGTGCGCGAATCCGGCCTCATCTGCCAGCATTGCAACGAAACGCTCGTGCCATTCGAGGAAATTCCCGCCGAACTGCGCGCCGAACTGGAAGTGTGGGCGCAACAATATGAACCCGTCCACTCCGTCGCGCACTGGGACGACCGCCAGCGCCGGCGCGTGGGGAATTACGACGCCGCCTACGAAAACGCCGCGCAACAGGCCGAGCAAATGCTCGCGCGCGCCGGACGCGAACTCGCGCCGAAGCTGTTGCAGTCCTACACCGCCGCCGTCTGGGAAGACCAGGACGAATGCCTCGAAGTGCGGCCGGAAGACGTGGCGGTATAATTTATGAATTACGATTTATGATTTATGATTTGTTCCGCGGTAGCACGCGCCGCACAATCGTAAATCGTAAATCATAAATCAAAAATGTTTAAATGGATTCTCAAATGGATGATCCGGTTGTTCCTGCTGGCCGTTGTGCTGGCTGTCATCCTGCTGCTGTCGCTCAACTCGATCCTGCGCGTCGCGGTGGAACATCGTATCCGCGCGCAGACCGGCATGGATGCTGAAATCGGAAAATTTTCGCTCAGCCTCCTGGAACCGACGGTGGAGATTCAAAATCTGAAATTGTTCAACTCGATGAACTTCGACGGCACGCCGTTCCTGAACATCCCGGAAATCCACGTCGAATACGACCGCGCCGCGCTGGCGCGCCACGAGATTCATGTCACGCTCCTGCGTTTTAACCTCGGCGAATTCGACATCGTGAAAAACGAGGCCGGCCAGACGAACCTCTTTGCGCTTGGTGTCCCGTTGACGGCAAAAAAGCCCGGCGGCGGCGCAGCCAGCTTCAAGAAACAAACCGGCTACGACTTCATAGGCATTGACGTGCTGAACGTCTCTGTCGGCACGCTCAAATTCATTGACCTGAAAGACCAGCGGAACAATCGCGAACAAACCATCGGCCTTGATAATCTGGTGCTCAAAAATGTGAAGTCGCAAGCCGATCTGGCGGGTCTGTTCGTGCTGGTGGCGCTGCGCGGCGGGGATTTTTTTGGCTCGCTGCTGGCGTTGCCAAAACCATGAACCCATTGACACGGTTGGGCATCCGTTTGGAGTTCCGCGTTTACGCGGTTGGGGAAACGTGCCACCAGGGCAACCGCCTGAAAGCGGAACTCCGAACATTGTCACTTTTGCATTTTCCGCGCGCGGATTTTTTCGTAACCTCGCCGCGTGCATCGTGACCCGCTTAAAACCGCCGTCCGCCTCGTCGTGAAACTCGGCACCGGCGTGCTCACCGATGGCCACAAGCGGCCCGACCTTCTCCAACTCGACCAGGTCGTTGCGCAACTCGCCGCGCTCCGGAAATCCGGCAGGGAAGTCGTTCTCGTCACCAGCGGCGCCGTCGGCGCTGGCATGGGCGTGCTGGGCTTGGAGAAACGCCCGTCAGACCTCGCCCAATTGCAGGCCTGCGCCGCCGTCGGCCAGCCGCGGCTCATGACCACGTACGCGCAACTGTTCGGGCGGCACGGTCTGAACGTCGCGCAGGTGCTGCTCACGCACGATGATCTCGAACATCACGAGCGTCATCTCAACGCCCGCAACACGCTCGTGACCCTGCTCGGCCGCGGCGTCGTGCCCATCATCAACGAAAATGACGCCGTGTCGTTCACCGAAATCAAGTTCGGCGACAACGACAAGCTGTCCGCACTGGTCGCGTCGCTGTTGCCCGCCGATCTGCTCGTCATTCTCACCACCGTGGACGGCGTCATTGAAAATTTCGGCAGGGCCAATCCCAAAACCATTTCCGTCATCGAGAAAATTGATTTCGCCCTGGAAAAAATCGCGCGCGGCACGGACAGCGACACCGCCGTCGGCGGCATGAAATCAAAAATCGAGGCGGCCAAAATCGCCGTCCGCTCTGGCATCCCGCTTGTCGTCGCGTCGGGCAGAAAGAAAAACGTGCTGGCGAAAATTCTTGGCGGCGAGGACGAAGGCACGCTGTTCGTCGCGGAACCCAAAAAATTGCAGGGGCGCAAGCGCTGGATTGCGTTTTTCCATCATCCCCAGGGCGCGTTGTTTGTGGACGACGGCGCAAAACACGCGCTGCGCGAAAAGGGCAAAAGCCTCCTGCCGCCGGGCGTGGCGCGGTGCGAGGGCGAGTTCGCCGCCGGCGACGTGGTGCGGATTTGCGATCTGGACGGGACGGAATTCGCGCGCGGCATCGCGCGGTTCGATTCCGCCGCCGTGCGCGCCCGCAAACTGCCCAAGGAAGAACTCGTGCACCGGGATGACCTGGTAATCCTGTAAATGACACATCGAACGCTGAACATCGAACTTCGAACATCGGAGTTCCTGCCGCTGCGCGGTGCGTGTGGGACCTTCAGCGTTCGGCGTTCGGTGTTTGATGTTCGATGTTTTCCCGAATGAAGCAGCGCACAGCCATCCAGGATTTGTTGCGTGTCATGGCCCGGCTGCGCTCGCCCACAGGTTGCCCGTGGGACCGCGAGCAAAACCACCTGACACTGCGCCGCCACGCCATCGAAGAGGTCTATGAATTGATTGACGCCATCGAGGCGGGCGACGACCGCGAGATGGCCGAGGAACTCGGCGATTTGCTGCTGCAAATCGTTTTTCATTGCCAGTTGGCGCGCGAACGCGGCGCATTTGATTTTGAAGAAGTCTGCCGCGTGCTCGTGAACAAGCTCATCCGCCGCCACCCGCACGTCTTCGGCAAAATCAAGGTCAAAGGCGTGGACGAAGTCTGGGCGAACTGGGAAAAAATCAAGCGCGCCGAAAAGCACGGCACCAAACACGCGCGCCCGTCCGCGCTCGACGGCATTCCCAAACATCTGCCCGCGCTGCTCCGCGCCGAAAAGCTTGTAAAAAAGGCCCGGAAAGTGAGGTTGCTTGCCGAAGGCCCGGTCCGGGAAAAATCGCCGACGAAATCAAGGCTGGCAAAACAACTTTTTGAACTGGCGGCCTCCGCCCAAACCCGTGGCTGGTCGGCGGAAGAGCTTTTGGGTGATGAAATCAAGAGGCGGGAACGGGTGTGGCGGCAGCGCGAAAAGGTTTGAGCGTTTCCATCGCATTTGAAAGGCGCAAGCCGGGCACTACCGCCGGGGAACGCCGCCTTCAGGCGGCAGCCACCCGCTTGGGAGCCATTCTGCCGCGTGAACGCGGCGTTCCATTGTTTCCGGCGGGTTTCGACCCACGCGTTCCGCTGCATCCCCGCATCACGCCGGGCCGCAGGCCGGCGCCCCAACCACGAAACCGGAACCCACACCGGAGCGCTTACCTTCTTTCCGCAGTTGACAGTTCCCGCAACCCGCGCGAGTTTGTGGTGTTGAATCTTTAGGTGTTGATTTTATGAAAACGCAAAGCCTTCAAAGTCTGGTCCTGACCATCACGACCGTCGCAGCAGTGACTCTTTTGTCGGCGAAGGTCATGGCCCAGGAATCTTCCACTTCCACAACCGCAGCGAGCACCACGCCCGCTGCTCAACCGGCAGACGCGGGCCAGGCCGCTCCGCAATTGTCGTATGGCGTGTCCCAAGTCGTGCAACTCGCGCATGCGAACGTCGGCGAGGATGTCATCGTCAATTACGTCCAGAATTCCGGCAACGCCTACGGCCTGGACGCGAACCAAATCCTTTACTTGAAACAGCAGGGGGTGTCCGACCGCATCATCAACACGATGCTGAACCAGCGCAGCCGGGTTGCGGCAGCCGCCCAAACCGCGCCGCCGCCGAATAATTCGGACGCCAATAGCGCCCAAATTCCGACCCCGACTCCGCCACCGGCGGTTTCTTATGTCCAGACGGCTCCACCTCAGACGGTCTATGTCATCCCCGATACGCAGACGTATAACTACGACGCCTATTACTACTACCCGTATTATTATCCTTACTACGGCGGGTATTACGGTTGGCCGGCGGTGTCGCTCTCGTTTGGCTGGGGTGGTTATTATGGCGGTTATCGTGGTGGCTGGCACGGCGGTGGCGGCTGGCATGGCGGCGGTGGCTGGCACGGTGGGGGCGGCTTCCATGGCGGTGGCGGTGCTCCTCACGGTGGCGGCGGCCATCGCTGACCGGGAACGCCGGGCATAAGTAACTGTCAATACCGCGGATCCCGCGATGCGGGACAGATAGGAGTTCAAAGCCGCCAAAAGGCTCAAAAAACGCAAAAAGAATTTCATCGGAGGCAGTTCATTTGCTCTGCGCGTTCTGTGCCTCTTTGCGGTCGTTTGAGTTCCGATTCGATGTTCGGCGTTCGTTGTTGGATGTTCGATGTTTCTTCACCGCGTGAGGCGCAGCCTTTTACGCGGCCCTCGCCACTCGCCACTTGTCACCCGTCACGGGTCATGTGTTAACTTTAAAATGGCTTGAACGGCGGCAAGTCCCCCGTCAGCATCTCCGCGCTTTTCCACCACAAAAATGAGCGCGAAACAATTCATCCATCTGGCCATGGCGTTCGCCTGCCTCACCGCATTCGCCGGGTGCAAAACAAGCCCTCCTGCGACCGCCACCGCCGCAACGCTGCCGGCCCACCGTCAAAAATTCACCTGCGTGCTCGTGCACGGCGCCTGGGGTGGCGGCTGGGACTGGAAACACGTGGACCAGTTGCTCACCGCCGACGGAAACGAAGTCTATCGCCCGACGCTCACCGGCCAGGGCGAACATTCCAACCTCAGCAACACCAACATTGACCTCGATACGCACATTCAGGACATCGTCAACGTCATCCTCTGGGAAAATTTGCACGACGTCGTCCTTGTCGGCCACAGCTACGGCGGGATGGTCATCACCGGCGTGGCCGACCGCGTGCCCGACCGCATCCAGCGCCTCGTGTATGTGGACGCCCTGCTGCCGGAAAACGGCGAGTGCGTGAACGACATCAAGCCAAACACGATTAAAACATCAGTCACGAACGGCTTCGTGATTGGGGACTGGATGAAGGGCAACCCGCCGCTGCCGCACGACGTTCCGATGCCGGCCAAAGCCTTCAGCGAACCCATCACCCTCACCAACCAGGCCGTCGCCGGGAAACTGCCCGCCACTTACATTCTTACCGTGGACAAGGGTAAATCGCCGGAGCAGGACGACTTCTACAAATTCTATCTGCGCGCCAAAGCCCGCGGCTGGACGGCGCTCATCATGGAAGGCGATCACAACGTCCAGCGCTCGCATCCGGTGGAACTCGTGAAGCTGCTCGAACAAGCGCCCTGACTTCATCCGCTAATTTCGCAAATGTTTTTCCTGAAGACTCAATTCGCGATAATTCGCGTAATGAGCGGATGAATTTCCCGTCTGCATTCGCCATCTCCGGGCTTCACGGAATTTCGATGCGATAAAACTGCTGCGGCACTCCCGCCGGGGCGGCGTTGGTGAAGACGCAGATGCCGGACAAATCAGACACGTTCGTCGCGATGCTCGTCCACTGCGCCGCCGACAGCGTGAGATCGGCCGAGGCGATGAGATAATTCGTCGTGTTCGCCCAGCCGCTGGCGGTGAAAATCAGGTTCGTCCCGGACAACGCCACCGCCGGCGCCGGCGCATTCGTCGGGCCAAATTCAAACGCGCCCAGGTCCGGCGCGGCGCCGTAGAACGCAAACCCGAGGTTCGTTCCCGCGTCAATGCAATCGCTCGTGTTCGTCAGCCGCGCGAACCCGATGTAAGGCAGGTCGCCATTCGCCTGGCGCGGCGCGGTCAGCAGGCTTTCATCCAGCGTCACAAAATCGTTTGACGCAATCGTGACAGGCAGCGTGAAAAAATTGAACGTCACGTCATTCGTCGGGCCGAGGTTCGCCACCTCCGTGCCGCCATTGTAACCGAGGTTGTTCTTCATCACGTGATCGTAGCCGGGGACACGCGTGAGGTTGTCGGGCAGGCACTCCTGCATGTTGTAATCAACATTGTTGCGATAACCGGTGTTGTTATACCAGTCCTGCCCGTTCACGTGATAATTTGCATCGAAACCATTGGCCCGATTGCGGACGGCCAGGCAAAACTGGATCAAATGCCGCGGGATGGGAACGGGCAGGGGCTTGCCGGGGCTGTTGGTGCCGTTCGCGCCGTAACCGCCGCCCTTGACGCCGTTGCCGTCGCCGCCCGGGTTGGTGAAGTTCGTCCAATAGCCGTTGTAAAACGCCCAGTCATGATCGAACGTCACCGGCGCAAAAGCGTTGATGCAATCGTACCCGTCGTCGCTGTTGAACCAGGACCGGCAGCCCCGGATGATGTTTCCCTTGCCCGAGGTATGGGACGGATGACAGCCAAAGCCGTCCGTGTTGCCGATGGAGCCAACGTCCAGGCCCTTGTTATTGTACGCGTCGCAGTTCAACACCAGATTGCTGGCGCCGTCGGTCAGATACCAGCCGTTGGCCATCCCGTCGTGCATCCTGAGTTGCTCGAACAGGTTGAAATTGCCGCCGTTGACCCGGAAACATTCCGATTGCGTATGATTCGTCTGGACGGTCACCTGCACGCCCACCACGTCAAATCCCTTGAAAACGCAATTGTTCGCCGTCACCAGGAAGGCCGTCACCCGGTTGCTGGACTCAATGGACGGTTTTACGTTGGAAAAATCGAACACCGGCAGCTCGCCCGGATACGCCAGATAACTGATGCCGTTCTTGGTGATGTTGTTGACGATGGCCCAGGGATTGTTTGTGGCGGTGAAATTCGAGTTGTCCAGGTAATACGTCCCGCCGCGCAGATAGACCGTGTCGCCGGACGCCGCGGCGGACTGCGCCTGCATGATGGTGGCAAACGGGCTGTTGCTCGCGCCGGTGTTGGCATCCAACCCATTCGTGGCCACGTACCAGGTCGCGGAAAACACCGGCCCCGTTTGCAGCAGCAAAAGCAGCGCCACCACCGCCATGACTTTGCCCAGCCAGTTTGGCTGGGGAACAGTGGATGGCCTTGGCTTCATTGGGTGCTGCTGATACGGATTTATTCTAACATGACCGGGGCATTTTACAACCGCCGGGGAATTTGAACCGCGGATGACGCCGATGCCGCGGATAAAAATCATGGCCGCCAAAAGGCGCAAACCGCGCAAAACGGAATTTGATAATCCGCTAATTCCGCCAATGGCCGCGAATGACTCCCCAAAAATCAATTCGTGAAAATTAGCGCAATTGGCGGATGAATTTCCCGTCTTTATCCGTGTCCATCCGTGGTTAAAAACGCTTGATCTGGATCGCTGATCTGATCAATTGATCCCGGCGTGCCGAAGAAGTCCAAACCAGCCAAACGCCAGCCCCTTTACCGTCGCCCACCGCCGAAACCGGCCGGTCTAAAGTCCACAGTCCACAGTTCCCAGTCCAAAGCCCAAAGTCCAAAGTCAGCTCCGCGTCCCTCGACTGGGGACTCGGGACCGGCGACTGCGGACTTTTCCCATCCGCACTTCCTCGCCCCGTCGCACTTCACGCTCCGCGAAGATGGCAGCGTAGCTGGGGTCTCGGATTTCGGGTCTCGGGTCTCGGGAACAAATTCCCCAGACGCCAGACGCCAGACCCCATCCCCACGTCTGGTTTTCTCCTCCGACAACCCTTTCCTCCGCCTCTATCACGGCAACTGCCTCGAATTGCTGGACGCCATCGCCGCCAAATATCCCGAGGGCCGGTTCGATGCCATCTTCGCCGACCCGCCTTACTTCCTGTCCAACGGCGGCATCACCTGCCACGCCGGCAAGATGGTCAAGGTGGATAAAGGCGGCTGGGACGTCTCGCGCGGACCGGAACTGAACCACGAATTCAATCGCGAATGGCTGCGCCGCTGCCAGAAAGTATTGAAACCCAACGGCACAATTTGGGTGACCGGCACGCACCACGTCATTTTCAGCATCGGCTACGCCCTGCAACAGCTCGGGTACAAGATTCTGAACGACATCGCCTGGGAAAAGCCGAATCCGCCCCCGAACCTGAGCTGCCGTTATTTCACGCACTCGACGGAGACAGTGTTGTGGGCCGCAAAGAATGCGAAAAGCAAACACGTTTTCAATTACCAGGAAATGCGCCGCGTCACGGGAAAACAAATGAAAACCGTGTGGAGGAAGGAAGAATGGAGTACTGGAGAACTGGAGCAATGGAGTGATGAAAAAACATCGGAATCTGCCATTCCAGCAACCCATCTCTCCAACACTCCAACACTCCAATCCCCGAACACCCCACCACTCCACCACTCCACCACTCCGCTTGCCCCAACCGCCGATCCCTCGCTCGAATCAATTTGGACTCTCAGCGCACCCGGCAACGATGAAAAGCGATTGCTCGTCCCCAAAACTGATCCGTCTTCGCGTGGCTCCGCCGTGACAAGCCTGGCTGGAGCCAGGGCATCCGGCCAGTGATTATTCCTGCCCCAACTGCAGGTTTTGGTTTCAACTCAAGGGGTGGCGCACGCGCCTCGCGTGCGATTCGACGCGCCCCCGCGTCGAATGTCTTTCCCCGGACAACCGAATTCACCACCGCCGAGGTTTACGCCTTCACCCGCGAACTGGAACAGTTGCATCCGGATAATCGAAATGTCCGGCCCAAAATTCGCCAACAACTCCAAATTCTCCGCGACACCGGGTTGTTGATTCATGTGGAAAGCGGTCGCTGGCGTTTGCCGTAATCTGACCTAGCTGGAGCCGGGGCATCCGGTATTCGAAGGCTGAGGGCTGCCCGTCCTCCGCAGTAGCCCTGCTACGGAGGGTGGAAAGGCCAAAGGCTGAAGTAAAAATCCGCCAGCAACTCCAAGTCCTTCAGCCTTCATCTGACTCCCGCCGTCGCTGCGCTTTGGCGCGGCAAGTCGGCGCGACAAGGCGGGTTTTGGTTTCAACTCAAACTGGGGAGCGCGACCGTCGCGGTCGCTGTTTGCAACGTCCCGCTGCAAACATTCCCACACGCGTTCGGCGGGACGCCGACCGCTGCGCGCGAGACGCACGCGCTCCCTGAAATCGCGCCTCGGCGGGGCCATTACCGACGGTGCGTATGGAGCGATGTTGTTTTGAGTTGACTTGACAAGGGGTCAAAAGCGGCGAGTTTGACCTAAACGTCGGTGTATGATTCAGAAGGCTGTGGCGCAGCGGTTCATCATGGCTTCCTTGATTGCGGCCATTTTGGCCGTTCCGAACTGGTCGCGCGCGATAACCATCCTGTCAGGCCCGACCTTCACGCCCGCAGCCAGTGCGCCGTTGGCCGGGGTTCTGACGTTGACCAGCGATGTCAGTTCCCGGGTCAGCGTGCAGGTCAACGACGGCACCAATTCCTGGGAAAGGGACTTCTTCGATTTCGGCACGTCACATTCGGAAACGTTGCTGGGGTTCATGCCGGGCCGGACGAATCATATCAGCGTCACAATTTACGACAAGCAACGGAACACGTTTACGGCCACGCAATCGCTGACCTTTGTCACGGCGCAGCTCCCGGCGAATTTTCCGCACAGCACCGTCTTGATAAGTGACCCGAGCCGGATGGAACCGGGTTATACCCTGTTTATCGTTCACAACGGCAGCACGGCCCAATACATGACCATGATGGACGATGCCGGCAACGTCGTTTGGTACTGCCCGGCGCCGTCGGGCGTCAGTTTTGACCTGCGCCAACTTGGCGACGGCAACCTGTTCACCGAGGGGAACAACAATCTGGTGAAGATCAATATGCTGGGACAAACCGTCCAGACCTGGTCGCCGGCCCCGGGTTACCCGGTGAACGTGCATGAAGGCGTGGTGACGGATCACGGCAGCATCCTTTATTTGAGTGATGTCAGCCGGTCCGTCTCCAACTTCCCCAGCAGCACGGCGTCCAATGCCCCGCTGAAAACGGTGAATGTGGACGACAATCCCGTGGTGGAAATCTCGGCCACCAATGGCGCGTTGCTTAACGCCTGGTCGCTGCTGAACATGCTGAATCCGACGCGCATCACCTACCTCACTTACGAATTCGGCACGGCGTACGGGGTGGACAATGAGCACGCCAACGCCATCGTCGAGGACACCAACGACAGTTCCATCATCGTTTCGCTGCGCAACCAGAATGCGGTCATCAAATTTTCGAGGGCCGGGCAATTGAAATGGATTCTCGGGCCGCCGGCGAACTGGGGACCGGACTTTCAGCCATACCTGTTCACGCCGGTGGGGTCGCCGTTCATGTGGAATTACGGGCAGCACGCGCCAGAGTTGACGCCCCAGGGAACGATACTCATGTTCGACAACGGCGACCAAAGGGCCAGCCCCTACGACCCACCCTGGGCCAACCAGACCAATTACAGTCGCGCGGTGGAATACAGCATCAACGAAACGAACATGCAAATCTCCCAGGTCTGGGATTCGACCGCTGCCGACACGAACCGGTTCTTCTCGCTGATCATGGGCGATGCGGACTTTCTTCCCGAGCGGACGAACGTGCTGGTGACCTACGCCTACATTACCTACATCAACGGCGCTCACCCCAGCGCCTACGCGCCCAATGCGACGATGGCCCGCATCCGGGAATTGACCCACGACCCGGCGCCGCAAGTGGTGTTCGACCTTTCCTTGTTTGACCCCAGCAACCA
The DNA here is from genome assembly GCA_963842445.1 of uncultured Verrucomicrobiae bacterium. Taxonomy (GTDB): domain Bacteria; phylum Verrucomicrobiota; class Verrucomicrobiia; order Limisphaerales; family UBA11358; genus UBA11358. The sequence goes on from CAWJHF010000022.1 coordinate 73,444, forward strand.
CAGCCCATCCTTCGCCGGGTATTATTGTTATCGCAGCTACCGGATTCCCGACCTCTACGCTCATCCTGCGGCGGCGGTCGCCAACCTCGCCCTCAGCAACACGAACCAGACACCGCGCCTGCAATTTTCGGCTGACCCGTTCCTGGGCTACGTCATCCAGGCCTCGACCAATCTGACGGACTGGGTCACGCTGGGTGCGCCCGTGCAGGAAGGCGGCCCGGGCGAGTTTGATTTTCAAGATCCGACGGCCAATCAGTACACCGCGCGCTTCTATCGCGTACTGACGCAGCAAAGCGGGCCGTGAACCGCATCCCTGCGGACGCGCGGATCCCAGTCGTCATCACCCGTAGCAGCGGACGTGAGTCCGCTCCGTCTGCTCCGGGACAAATCGGGGAAAGTCAGAGCCGACTCACGTCCACCCTCCGCAGTATTGCTACGGAGGAGGGGTCGGCTACTACCATTATCGTTCCGCCGGAGGAAGTTCGCGAGCGATTCAAGCGCGTAAAGCCGCTGGGCGAAATCAAAGCCAAAGAGCGCGGTTGGACGCTGGACGTGCTCAACATCATCCGCCGGCTCGTCGAAAGTAGGAGACGAGGTAACGAGACTCCAATCGGAGAATCAGGATTTGATCAGAGCCTCCTTACGTCGTCTCCTACTACTGAATTCACCACCGCCGACGCCTACGCTTTCGCCCGCGAACTGGGAAAACTCCATCCAGATAATCGTCATGTCCGCGATAAAATCCGCCAGCAGCTTCAGGTGTTACGCGATGCCGGTCTGCTGTTGCACATCGGCCGCGGTTGCTGGCGTCTGCCGTGAGGCTGCGCGGCACCATCACCGTTTCCCCCTGGGTCATCGCGCTGAAATGAATGATTGGCTTGCGCCTTGGCGTTAAAAAACAAACACCCGCACGCCTTGCGACGCGCGGGTGAATGATAACTGGTCAGCGCAATCAAGCGGGAACCACGCCAAGGACTCGCGGCACGAATTCACGACTGAAAAAATCCACCCATCTGCCCTCCCGGTCACGAAAGGCCATGCACTTGAAGCCGTCACATTGGACTCGTACCGGCAGGCCTAAAGCGGGCAATAGCCCGTAATTGTTCTTCGTCAATTTTTGAACTTCGTCTTTCACACATGCAATATACACCCGAAACAGGAAAAACCGTCATTTTACTTCAGGATATCGAAGTGGCGGGTTTGGTTTTGGCCGCCAGTCATGCGCTGGCCTGCGCGGCACCATCACCGTTTCCCTCCGGGTCATCGCGCTGAAATAAATTCCGCAATATTGATTTTATTTTAGTCCTGAAGAATCCAGCTTTGTTTTCCGTTCAATCCGAAGAACCGAACGAGTAAAATAAGCATCACGGTCGAAACCTCGCCACCCGATTCATTGTGCCGCCCGTAATGGATCGGATCGCGCGCGCCATTGCTGCCGATGCCGAGTGAGGAGTTACCGCCAAGTCAACGTATAGCCCAATGATTGCGAACTCTGATTAAGCCGCTGAATGTATTGGCTGACCCACTCAGGAGAAACCGAATCGGCCAGCGACTGATATTCGTACTCCATCACGAGCTTGTTGCTCGCACACCGATAATCTTTTCGGAAGGTAAATGCGGGATCAAAAATGGCTTTCTTGTCCGCATCGAAAGGCCAGGCTTCGGGCAGGGTTACTTCCGTACGCAAGATTTGGTGCTGCGGAAAATCTATTCCCAAGGGCAGCTTTCGATCTGTGTCAACGGGCTTTCTCAGCAAAGCGGCGATGGTAGAAGGGTAAAATTCGCAGCGATACTTCCCACCTTTGTCCGGCTGAGTCCACGCTTTATCAATCGAATAAAATTCGGTGGTTTGAACTCTATTCTGCTGCTCGTCGTCCTCAATGGCAATGGGCGACGACATTTTAATTCCCGGGTAAAGATCAGAATAGAAATGCGTGTAGTTCTTTTCGATGTCGCTGCGTTTCGTTGCGGCAAAAAGTTCCCGCAAATTGTCGGCATCGCGGCCTTCCGCGATGGTGACCACCTTCAGTTCGGCCGGTTCTGTTTTTCTCCGTATCTGAAAGTACTCAGTCGTGGTCGTCTGAGGCAAACCGGTCGTCTGCGGGATCACGGTCAATCCCGTCGTTTTGGGAGAAATCACGAGGCCGCATCCGTAGCTCGGCAGATAATGCGCCGCGAGCGGCCCACGCTGATAATTCATGGTCGGATCGAGCCAGTACGTCTGACCGTCGCATTGAACCACGGCGATGCAGTGGTCAAAGGCGCTGGCCGACGGTTGCCAGTCCTCGATCGCGCGCCCCAATGTGGCGTTCACCATAACCGGATAGGCTTCAATTCCCAGCGCGCGAAGAATCGTGACGAACAACAGCGACTTGTCTTTGCAATCGCCAAAGCGTCGCAAGAACACCGCCGATGGGTCTGCGGGTTTTTCAGAGCTGGCCCCGATTTCAATTCCGAAATAACGCACTTCGTCCTGGACGAACCGCAAGACCGTCACAATTTGCTGTTCCCGGCCGGGGATTCGCTTCCATTCCGCAACTTTCCGGGACAGCTCGGGCGAGAATGGTGAAGTGGTTTGGAACAGCGCCGAGGCCCATTGATTCACTTCCGCCCAGGTTTTGAAATCGGTGAGTTGTACCCACGGTTCGGGGTCGCACCACGCGGGCAGGGAGTCTTCGAGAGCAACGCCCGGCACTTGCCTCAAATCCCAGACGTATTCAACGGCCTCTTTCCCCGCGACTACCGCAGGCTGAACTGAGCATCCATGCGCTTTTGCGTAGAGTTGCCTCCGACTTGGCCACACCACCCGCGTCAGCAATCGTTCAGCGGGTTGCTCCATCTGTACCGGAATGGCGCAGGAAAAATGCCCGCCGAAAACAGGATTCGCGCCCTTGATCGAATAGGAGTAATCAATAATGTCGCCGACGCGAACATCGTCCAACACGAGAATGGCGGATTTTTGGCCGTTCAGAACGGACTGATCCAATTCCCGCTCCTGTTGCACGATTTTGACACTGTTGGTATCCAGACGATCCAAATGCTGCGTACCGCGCCAAATGCGCGCCCAGTGCAACGTCAAGGATTGGCAATTCGGATTGAAATCTATCGTCAGGGTTGCGCCGTTTTGAACGCCGGCCATCGTGAGAATCTGCCGGACGGAGTGGAAGAAAGTTTCATTTTGAAGGGCATTGATTTGTCGTTCCAGCAGCAGCAAATGCTGATCGGCGCTGGAGTCGAGGAGATTTGTCGAGGATTGTTGGTTGAAAAATTGTGGCTTTACCCAACTGCTTGGCGGTGCAAACTTTGCGGTGGAAATTTCGGACGCATTTCCCTGAATCGCCATCGCCAAAACGCCCACGCAGCAGACTCGTCGAAGCCGAGGAGCGATGATCCTTACCAGACACGGATGAAAAACTGACCGCTGCATTTCTTGCCGAACGATAGCGAAAAACATTTGCATTGAAAACTGGAAACAGATCAATGGTCTTTCACACTTTTTCATCTAAAGGTCCAAAGGGGTCGGTTCCTGGTTTTATAGTAGTTATGCCTGCAAAGGGATCGGTCCTGAGTATTGACACAAACGGGTATTGAAGAGGGTTGTTTGTCCCCAAAACTGACCTGGCTGGAGCCGGGACATCCGGCCAGTGATTATTCCTCCGATATCCTGCATCGGAGCAGGCTGCCCAACTTCCGCCTTCATCAGATTTCGGCGCGAAAAGGCGGGTTCTGGTTTCAACTCAAAGGGTAGCGCACGCGCCGCGCGTGCGATTCGACGCGCCCCCGCGCCGAATGTCTTTCCCCGATGTTCGCGACGAGGCGTCGCGAACCACACGCGAGGGCGCGTGTGCTCCCCATCATTAAACGCAAGCCGCTCTCATCCACAGCGCGCCGGGCTGGCTGGGTTGGCTGCAATTTTGCATTGAATCGGGTCCCGGCTGATGCGCGCATCGCCGTCGTCACGACGGTGAAGCGTACTCAAAGTGGAACAGGCATCCTGCCTGTTTCCGTTTCTGAAACCGATGCCGCACATGGAGAACACAGGCTGGAAGCCTGTGCCACGTTAATCACCCCGCCGGAGGAAGTGCGGGAAAAATTCAAGCGCGTCAAGCCGCTCGTCGAAAGTAGGAGACGAGGTAACGAGACTCCAATCGGAGAATCAGGAATTGATCAGAGCCTCCTTACGTTGGCTCCTACAACCGAATTCACGACCGCCAACGCCGACGCCTTCACCCGCTAGCTGGAACAATTGCATCCCGACAACCGCCCCGTCAAAGACAAGATTTGCCAACAGCTTCAAATCCTTCCGTCTCCGCTTCCGCCGTCACTGCGCTTTGGCGTGACAAGCCGCTTCGACGCGACGAGCCGTGACGCGGGATTGCTGCTTCACGTCGGTCGTGGCGAATGGCGTCTGCCGTAGGAGCGCGGGCTGCCAGCCCGCGAGTTGAAGGAAAAAACGCGGACAAGCTGTCCGCGCTCCTAAATTCGCGGTAATTAGCGTAATTCGCGGATAAAAAGTGGCGTCCGCCGTGAAGCAGACAGTTGGTGTTGATTTAATCCGGCCATGGCGGAGACGTTGCAGGCGATGGTGTGGCGCTGATGCGGTAGAATCCACTGTCCGCCCCGGGCAACAGGTTGACGCTGGTGGACCAGATGGTGTTTGTATCAACGGCGGTGACGGGGACGCCCTGCCAGATGTCGTTAACGAGGTTCGACCGCGATTGGACAGAGTAGGCCAGCCCCGGCGTGTCTTCGCAGAGCCAAAGGTCCAGTGTGTCTTCGCTGTTCCAAGAGTTCATTTGGCCAGGATAACAATGAAGCACCGGATTTGGATAGCCGTGCTCCAAGAGCAGGGTATAAATATCGCCGGCGCGGTCGCCGTTGGTGGTGGTGATGTAGATGGCGCCGTTGGTGGTGGGGAAAACGACAGTCTCCGTGATGCCGGTGATGGTGGTGGTGCCGTTGAAGTCGTTGGTGACGGTGATGCCAGTCAGCGCTTTCATGCAGGAGTCGTATCTTGACCAATCGCCATTGGTGGCCGCGCCGGCAGCGTAGTAGAAAAAAAGGTCGGAGGCAAAATCGCCTTGCGCCAGATTCGAAACGTTCAGCGAGCGGACGGCGGTGTAGTTGGTCATCAGTTGATCCAGGGTCAACTGCGCTTGATAGGCCAACCAACTGCGCGGATGAGTCATGAGGTTGCTGACACATTCGCGGAACACGGATTCCTGCTGGCCGGCGGTGATGCGGGATTGCCAGTTGGTCGCCAGCACAAGGGCGCTGGCTTGGTCGTACGGCCCCGCCGGAATCCGATTGTTCAAAAGCCATGAGAGCGCGGCCGACATCACCGAGTCCGGAACGTTGATGGTGTGTCCGCCTGAATAATACCAGTCTTGCACAACGGCTCCGCAGGAAGCCAGATAATTGCTGTCAAATGGATTATAGAAAATGGTGCCGTTGTCCGTAGTGCCGGTGGCGCGCGCAACCAATAGATTCGTCAGCACCCGGTCCGTGCCGTAGTAACTCACACTGGCCCCGAGGTTGCCGCGTCCCATCCAGCCGCCCATGGCAAACACCCCGGCCACATGCTGGGCGCGAATCCGGCTGAACATATAGCTGCATTCGCCGCCGCCAGAAAAGCCGCCGGCAAATTCCGCCGTCGGATCATAGAGCACCCGCTGCCGGATATCGCGGGTGACGGCGTAATCCTCCTGTATGCTTTCATCCCAAGTCCCGCCATTCTGGCTGCGGATGAGGCCGACCACGATGATATTCAGACTGGCGCAGACGTTCTGGAAATATCCCACCATGCCGCCGCCGTTGGGATGCATGGTATAAATGATGGGCAGCGGGGTGCCGGTGGTTGAGTAGGCTGGCGGCAGATAAATATCATAAGTAAAGGCAGGATTTTCGAGACAGTCAACGATGCCCCGTTGATTGGCGGAAAGTGGAAAAGGCAGCAGGCCGGCAAACGCGGGGCTGACAATGAAAATGCAAGCGATTAAAATTGAGAAGCACCATTTTGTCCAAAGGCGTCGCGATGCTTTCATGATAATTGGGATGATACGCGTTTGAATGAAAACGACAAGAAAAATTACCGCTTCCGTAATGGAGCATTGACAATTTCGCGCGTGAACTGGAAAAACTCCATCCCGACAACCGAATCGGATCTGGCGTCTGGGTTTTGGGTTCCGGGAGAACGTGTCTCGTGACCTCGACGCCTGCCATCGAGCGCGGTGTCTGGCGTCTGCCGTGATCACCACATATGAATAATAATGTGATTCTCGACTTCGGACACGCCTGGTGCAGACCGGGCGGCGCGCTCGGCTTCCTCACGCTCGAGACAACTGCCCAAGGTGCCGCGGAGCACCACCTTGCTTCCGGAAGTCTCCACCGTGATCTTCCGGGCGTCGAGCAGGGCGTGCCGCTCAAAGGCTGCCTTAATTGCCGTGTTGACGTCCGCGGGTGTCGGTTGCTTCGGCCTGATTATGATTAAATTGTTTATCCCTTTGATCCCTGTCAGACGCTGCACCGCTTCTTCAGCGGCGTACTTCTGGTGCGCCCACTCGACGACGCCCTTCAAAGTAAGCCAGCCATCGCGGACCGTTACCGTGACGGCACCGGTCGGAACCGTGATAATCCAGTCTATTGATTTGGCCGCGACAGCAGCAATCTCGTCGTCGGTGCGGCGGGAGGAAGCAGGCAGATGAACGGCAATTTCATCCATCACACCCTTCACCCCGGCAACCCGTTTGGCCGCGTGCGCCGCCGCCTGTTTCGCGGCATAACTGCTCACCGAGCCATTGAGCAATACACCCCCTTGCTTCACTAAGACACCAATGTCCGCGGCGTTGATGCTGGGCTCGTATTCGAGTTCAGCTAATATGTCCTTTTTCAATTCCAGGTCAGTTTTCATAAACCGGATCTTTCATTCGTTGATGGTTGCTCTGCTCCCGGCACAAATCGCCAGACATCGTCCTGATCGTGCGGAGACAAATTCACGTTCTTTGGCGGGCAGCCGTTGGACTGCCGGATGCTCAGCGCGGCCCAAAAGCCAGGTAAAGAACAAGAAAACGAGAGCATGGAGCATTGCACCCAAAAGTGTTTTTGGATCGGTCAAGGCTTTGTTTTTGATTTGTTCCGCAATTTTCATCGTAAATCCTTCCAGTCCCATTCAAGCAGCAGCATAATTGTCCCACTAGGGAAAGTCAGCGCCAAAACGACCGGGATTTAATGTTGGATTGAGCGCCCGGCCGGATATAATAATTTGGGCGGACATTGAGAACCCTGAAAATTGTTATGATTGACGTTGAAGATTATATCAAAAAGCAAATCGCCATTTTTCAAGCAAACGAACTCCGGGAAAAACGCCTGGAAAACCGTGAGCGGCGACCCGGGCGGGGTAAGGAGGGCAACCTGTTCTATGGACCCTACCTGCTCATTTCCCGCGAGAAGGGCGCCGGCGGGAACGCCGTTGCCCAACTGGTCGGCAGACGATTGGGCTGGCAGGTGTTCAACAATGAAATCGTGGATGAAATCGCACAAAAGGCACACGTTCGTCGCCAATTAATCGAGAGTTTGGACGAGCGTGATCGGGCAACGATCCAGGATATCATTGGCCAATGGCTGAACCCCGAGGAGATCGGCACATCCGGCTACCTGGTCTTCTTGAAGCAAATTGTGCTCACGCTGGGTCACCAGGGGGACGTGGTCATCGTCGGCCGCGGAGCACGTTACATTTTGCCCAGTCAGTTCGGTTTGAGTGTGCGGATGGTTGCGCCGATTGAGGCACGCATCCGGCGGATCGCCGACAAAGCACGCCTGAGTTTGGATGCCGCCCGGGTTGAGGTCGAAAGAATCGATCGCGAGCGAGTGAAGTTGGTCCGTCGCCATTTTGGTCACAATGTGGCTGACCCTTTGAGCCACGACTTGACCATCAACACAGGTGCGATGAGCGTCGAGGCGGCGGCAGAGGTTGTCATAACGGCACTTCAGCGAAAGCTGGGTCTGCAGATCAAAGAGAGCGGCCAGAAGTAGAGTCGAGTTCGAAAAAACGTGTTCGTCCGCACTACTGGCACAAATGGTTGTCCCGCAGCTGCGCCCACGCCGTCGGGTTGATAGACCACGAAAGACACGAATCGCACGAAATCTTCGCCCAAATTCATTTCGTGTCATTTTGTATGTTTCGTGGTTAAAAAAATGTTGCGCGGCCTTGGTTTGCTATTACACGTCGGGTGCGGTCGCTGGCGTCTGCCGTGGTCGGGAGGCATCATTTTTCAACGCCCGGATGCAACCGGAAAACATCGAACTACCACAACACGATGATGAAATTACCATCCGCGGCTTTGATTTGACCTCACGATATTCATCGCTCATTTTTAGCGTCAGCGCTGCGTGAGCAGTTACCATGTGCCTTGTCTGAATGGTCAGCGGTTCAACCTTAACCCTCATCAATAGAGCATTGAAACTTATGGCATGGACAAAAATAAAAACGGCGGCAGTCGTGGTCGTATCGTTGCTGGTGGTCGGGGGGGCCACCACCGTGGTCGTCAAAAAGGTCGTACGCGCACGGCAGCAAGCCCGGCTGGCCGAGCGGCGATTGCACGTGTGGCCGGAGGAAAGGAAGTTGGAGGCCGAAAGAATCGGGGGCCGCCAGGAAATCAATGAAACCGTCAATGCCACCACCATTGACCTCCGGCCGTATGTCAACGCCAAATTGACCGACGCGCCGTCATGCTGGAAAGGCAACAATGACGACAATCTGGCCGAGCTGCCGGCGGGAAAGCACATCTACGCCGGCGTTCCGTTCGATGTCGGAGGCTCGATCCAGCTCACGGGCGGCTGGCTAAAAAATCATTATCGCAAAACCTACCCCGTGCAGGTCAGCGATATTCGCATTGAACGGAGTTGCACCAAATTCCATCTGTTGCATGGCGATAGCTTCCTCACCTATACGAATTTTGGCACGGTGGTATCCAAACTGGTCCTCCACTACGTTGATGGCAGCACCCGCGAGCTCAACCTGGTGGCGGGGGAGCAATCGTTCGACTGGTGGTTTCCGTTGTTCAAGTCCGGGGTGCCCGAAAGATTCTTTCAAATGGCACCCGGCACGGAACGGGCCTGGACCGGCAGCAATGCGTACGTCAGGAAATGGCAGCCGGAATTCTCGCTCATCCTGTACAAAACGACATTCGACAATCCGCAACCGAAGGTTGAGATTTCAAGCATGGATTTTGTCTCGACCGAAACCATCACGTGCCCGTTTCTCGTCGGACTGACGGTGGAGTAGCCAGGTATCCGCGCCTTCGCGCCTCGGCAAAACCGAATTCACGACCGCCTTCGCCTTCGCCCTCGTCCGCGAACTGAAAGTCCTTGCGGACGGCCACCGCTCATCCCGACAACCCCGATAGTCATCACGAGCAGACCGCCACGTCAAAGACAACCCCGCAAACGACACGGGGTGGGAATACGACAACAGCTTCAGGTGTTGCGCGACGCTGGATTGCTATTGCACATCGAGCGTGGTGTCTGGCGTCTGCCGTGAAACATTTTCAACACAGAGACGCAGAGACGCAAACATTCCGAAAGTTTTTCCTGGCGCCTTCATGTCTTGGCGTCTTGGCGTTAAATCCACAACCCAAGGAATTCCATTCCTCCAGGGAAACCGGATGTTCCAGGATGGATTCGACCTGCCGGAGGAGCAGGCGGATTTGCGGCACGGAGGATTCGGAATTAGTGGGGGATAGTCTGGCGGTGCTGGCCCAAGACCATGAACTGGTGGCGGGTGCCGGAATACGGGCCGTCGAAACCGAGCGCGGAGTTTGCGGATGAAGTCGCGCCGTTTAAGTGGTCGCCACCCGGCCAGTTTGGACCTTGTTCAAATCAATGCTGGCGAGCACCGGCAGTTTGTGCCCCAGTCTTAACCTGACAAGAATCCAAGCTCTGTTAGGAATTGTCGTATTGAACCTGCACCGGCCCGCCCCGGCTTTCACGGTCAATCTTTGATGCACGGTCTGAGCTGGGTGTCCACCCGCAGAATGTGCTGTTCAATCCACAGATCGACCGCCTTATGCAGACTCAAAAGGATTTCCCGGCGGAAACCTTCCGCATTATAGCGCTCCTTGAAGTGCTTGAAAAACGCCCGGAACTGTTCGTGGGCTTCTTTGTTTTTTTTATGGGCCGGGCATCGGTAACGTTCCATACACTCCTCTTCAAGGTTGAAATGCGCGTCGGCATAGTCCTCCAGAAATTCCACCAGATGGATTACAAATTCACACTCCTCCCGGGTCGGATTGGTGGTCATCAACATTCCTTCCAGATGATTGATGTTGTTGATCAATGTCCGATGCTGCAGGTCAAGCTGGCTGGAACCGGTCTCGAACTGTTTATTCCATAACACCATGCTTAAATACAGGTTGATTTTTGCCCGGGCTTTCCCCGCCGGGCTGGCAGCCGCTGTCAGCCAGCCCGATCGGTTGATGTCCCCAGATAAGGGTTGTTTCTGACTTGAATGTTCCATAAAAAAGATGTGGATGCCACCGATTTTTTTGGCAAAAGCCCATCAAAAATTGTCCGCTCCGGGCGGCGACGTTTGACTTCGATCCGCTCAAGCAGCGGCGTTGAATAAAAAAACACGAATTACCTTCCCTGGCGTCGGTTTGCTGCTATCCTTGGAGCTTTCATGACTCCGATTTCAGGTTTTATTTTCTGGATGGCCACCGGTTTTGTCGTCGCCACGGTCTATGCTTCGTTCTTCGAGTGGACGCTGCACCGGTTCGTGATGCACCGGCCGCTGTGGAGGTTCCGTTATCCGTTTGAGAGCCACGCGCTGGTGCATCATCGCGTCTTTCGCGCGGACGAGACGTATCATTTGATTCATGCGCAGGACGCCAAAACGATCCCGATGGCGTGGTGGAACGGGCCGGTGCTGGTGGCGGCGGGAATGTCGCCGTTCGTCATGGCTGCGTTTTTCCTGGGCGATTGGGGTTTCCCCTGCGGCGCGCTGCTGGCCTGCGCGGGTTATTATGCGGCTTATGAATATATGCATTGGTGCATGCATCTGCCGAAGAAACGGTCCGTGGAACGGTCGGGGATTTTCTTCCGGCTTAACGGACATCACCTGCTGCATCACCGTTACATGAGAAGGAACTTCAACGTGGTGTTGCCGCTGGCGGATTTGTCCCTGGGCACACTGTTGCTGCGCGCGCCGGTGCATTTCAAACAGGCGCGCGGGCCGGCCGTGCCGGACGTGCAGCCCCGCGCGAAGAAACCGCACCTGGCAACGGCCTGAATCCTCTCCGCGCCGGCAAATGCCGGAAGTTTGTTCCTCGCAAGGATGCCTCCCTTGCCCATTCCATAGAAAGAACTTCTTCTAAAGAATATCGCTGGGTAATTCGAGGCGCGGGAAACCTTACGTTCCGACTGTAGCGGATTGATAGCGGCAGGCAAACACATTTGCCCGGCGGCATTTCAATCATCGGTGGCATAATACCTGCTTTTTCACACAGGGCGATTATGCGTATGGCGGGAAAGGTGAGGAACTTGGGAATGGGGTAAAACAGAATTTTATGCAAAAAAAAATACTGGTTGTGGACGATGACCCGGATCAGCTTGCATTGACTCGCTCGGAGTTGGAAAAAGCAGGTTTTAACATTAGCATGGCCACTAATGGCATTGAGGGTCTCAAAAAGGCTCGTTCGGGATCTCCCGATTTGATAGTGCTGGATGTGATGATGCCTGGAATGGACGGGTTTGCCGTTTGCGTAATGTTGCAGGAGGACGCCGCCACAGCTTCCATACCGGTTCTCATGCTGACAGGTCTGTCCAGCTACATGAGCCAGATCACCGGGATAGAGTCTGGTGCCACCGATTATCTCGTAAAACCGTTCGAGCCCGAACAACTTGTCTCAAAAGTGCAAGCGTTGCTGTGCCTGCCGTCTGCGTCCCCAAAAGCGCCGTGTAACAACTGAAGCTTTGCAACTGGCAAACAAACTTGTTTGTTTGCGTCCCGATCCGAAGACGGTATGCATAAGATTAACCGTAGAAATCTCCGCTCTTAAGATTCAGTACGTTGCGGGAATAATCGCTCATGCGTCAATCCCGATGACCCGCTCATTTTGAACGACCAACCAGACCGCCCGGATGCTTTCACTCGACTCATTTGCCGGATAATACTCCGGCACTTTGATGGAGTTGATCAGCGGACGCAGATGATAAACCCAGTTCCGGCCAAACCATTCACCAAGAAATTGCATGTAATTGTCCGAATTGAGATTCAGTGTCCGGCAGAATGTCCCCAACTTCACCCGCCACATGCCCGCCCCGGACTGGCCCAGGCAAACCGTGTTCCGACCCGGTTTGTCGCCGAGGCGTCCGTCGGAAGTTCCGCCTCCCATTGCGGGCATCTCGGCGAGAGGTCCATGCCAATTATGGCTGCGCGGCCAGCCGGATTATCTGCTCGAATTCCAGTTCAGGGCCAACTAGGGTGGTCTCCATGTTGCTGGTCACCTCGAACAAGGCGAAGCGGTTGCTGCATATCAGTTACATCGGCCCGGTGCGGCTGGAGGAGTTTCAGAGCGGCCGGAAGGACCTGACGACGCAACTGAGAGAGCTGTCGCCGGGCTTTCGTTTGCTGGCGGATTTCAGCCAGATGGAGTCCATGGGGCTGGACTGCACGCCGGAGCTTGGCCGGATGATGGATTTGATTGGGCAGGCGGGCGTGGATTTGGTGGTGCGGGTCATTCCGGAGCCGAGCCGGGATATCGGGATGAATATCCTGACGGTTTTTCATTACCCGCATCGTCCCCGGGTGGTCACTTGTGAAAGCATGGTCAAGGCGGCTCGGTTGCTCGAGCTTTAAGGGAGAACCCCGGCCGCCGTCCGGCGCGCTACGTGCAATCTTGCGAAGTTCCCGGAAGCGTGTTTAATTGTTTGCCCGCCGGACGTGACGCTCCCGGCCAGAGGCCAGGCTGTTCGAGTGCCGGCCCGAGTTGCCAAAGGAATTTTGATGGATACGACCAACCAGCCCGCCGCAACGGTGATGGGCCGCCTTTACGCCCATTTCTCCACTCACGCCTCGTCCATGGGCACGCGGCTGCTGCTCATTGTGGTCCTGGCCGTGCTCGTGCATGTCACGGTCAAAGTCATCCGGCACCTCAGCGAATGGCTCATCCGCAAAAGTCAGGCGCAGAAAAATCCGCTCGGCTTCGTGACCCAGCAGCCGAAATTCATCACGCTCACCCGGCTCATCGCCAGCGGCGTCACCTTTGCCGTCTATTTTATTGCCATTGGATTCATTCTGCAGGAATTCGGTGTCAGCCTGACGGCGTATCTGGCGAGCGCGTCCGTCGTCGGCCTGGCCATCAGTTTCGGTTCGCAAGGGCTGGTGCAGGACGTGGTCATCGGCCTGACGCTGATTTTTTCGGAACGTCATGGACGTGGGCGACATGGTGGAGATTGCCGGAACGGTCGTCGTCGCGGGACGCGTGGAGGAAATCGGCCTGCGTTTCACGACGCTGCGCAATTTTTACAACCAGATTGTATTTATCCCCAACCGCACCATTGCCAACGTCAGCCGGTTTCCGCATGGCGGGGTTTATGCGTATGCGGACATCCAGCTTCCGGCTGGCACCGACCGCGAAAAGGCTGTGGAGGCGGTCGCCAACGTCGCCCGGGGAATGTGGCGGCAATTCGGCGGAATCATTTTGAGCGAGCCGGTCCTGGACCCGGTGGAAACGGCGGCGGGCGGCGGCTGGGATTTTCTGCGCGTTCACTTCAAAATCTGGCCCGGACAGGGGAGCCTGATTGAAACGACGTTCCGTCAGCAGATGGTCAGGGCCATGAAAGCCTTCGACCTAAATTACGCCGACTGGCAGGTGCCGGTGACGTATCGCGCCATGACGGCTTCCAAAAAATTGTAAGACTGCGTCTGGCTTCAGCCCCCGATTTCACCGACAACGGAACAAACAGCGCGGCTTGGGCGGCAACAAGTTTTACCGCCGCGAACTGCGCCCTCCTGAAACGGTGCGTGCATCGCGTCTGTGGCTGTGATTAAGGGTCAAGTTTGGACGCAAGCTGAAAAATTTGGCGGCCCCGTTCCCTCCACGCCGCCGTGCCAGGATGCCGGTTGAAATCAAGGCAGGGGAGATGCAAAACATCTTGCGTTTCAATCCGGCTTGTCGTATAGACATTAGTAGTCCCTAAAAAGCGAGGTTGCCATGTCTAGCTATTGTTACGAGGCTGTGGATGCCGGCGGACTGAAGCGCCAAGGCATGTTGAACGTTGCCGATCAAAGCGAGGCTCTGAAAAGGATCAAGGAAATGGGGTTGTTTCCGACCAAGGTCGCGCAAGCCATGCCGCTCCAGCGCCGATCAAAGGCATTGGCCGTTCCTAAAACGTTCAAATTCCCGATTCCAATATCACGGGGCAGAATCAAACCGGCCGTCCTCGCTGTATTCACCCGCCAGTTGGCGACACTGATTGACGTGGGGATGCCGCTTCTGCGCGGGTTGCGCATTCTGGAGGAACAGGCGGAGAATCAGGCGCTGAAGCAGGTCATCACGAATGTGGCCACGACTGTTGAAAGCGGGGGAACATTGTCCGAAGCACTGGCCGCGCATCCCCGGATATTCAGCCCGCTGTACGTGAACATGATCAAGGCAGGAGAAGTGGGCGGCATCCTGGAAGTGGTGCTCCGCCGCCAGGCGGAGTTCATGGAGAAGGCGCTGAAAATCAAAGGCAAGATCAAGGCCGCCATCTTTTATCCGGCCGCGGTGCTGGTGACTGCGACGGGCATTCTCACGCTCCTGGTGGTTTTCATCATTCCGCGGTTCCAGGCAGTCTTTGAAGGATTGCTCAATGGGAAGCCGATGCCGCCTTTCACGCTTCTGGTCTTGAGAATCAGCGATATTTTCAAAAGCCATTTTCTGGCTGCCGGAATGACGGTGATTGCCTTGACCGTTGCGTTCCAGGTGCTCGTTCGCACCCGGCATGGTCGGCGGCGGTTTGACCGTTTCAAATTGACCATGCCTGTCCTCGGCAAAATTTTCCGCAAGGTGGCGCTCTCGCGATTTGCCCGGACATTCGGAACCCTGCTCGGCAGCGGCGTGCCCATTCTGCAAGCGCTGACCATTGTGAAAACAACGAGCGGCAATGTCATCGTGGGCAGCGTCATTGCCAGAATACACGACAACGTGAAGGAGGGCGGGAACATTGCCGGGCCGCTGAAAGAATCCCGGGTTTTCCCAGCGATGGTCGCCGGCATGGTGGACGTGGGCGAACAAACCGGTGCGCTGCCGGACATGCTCATGAGGATCGCCGACACCTGCGACGAAGAGGTGGATAACGCCATCAGCGCCGCGACGGCGCTGCTTGAACCGATCATGATTGTTTTCCTGGCCGTCGTTGTAGGCAGCATCGTGATTGCCATGTTTCTGCCGCTCATTCGCATCATTGAAGACCCGAGCATCGGCGGCGGGGGCGGTGGAAGCATTTAAAGAGTTTCAAACTCCGTGTTTCTCCGCATCTCCAATTTTGGCTGCACCTGATTCGTGTCAATTGGGGTTGCATAAAACGCCACACCTTGGCCTTAAATCTTCCCCCCGCAGTGGCTTTGCCTAAGAACTTCGATCTGCCCCAAAATGGTGAAGTTTGCCCAAAAATGGTGAAGTTTGCCGAAAAATGAAAATCACACCTATGAATGGATTTGATTCAGATAATTATTCTTAATTAAAACTATTGGGCTTTTGTTTTATTTTATTGATATATGACTTAATATTATTTATATTTGCTTTATGAAACGGTTACCTACATCTTGTCCGAGTTGCGGCGGCAATCTCGCGGTCAGACGGCTTTATTGTGATAAATGTGAGACCGAAGTCGAGGGTCTGTACTCGCTTCCTCCGCTGGCTGGCTTGGCGCCAGACGACGAAGAGTTCATTCTGGAATTCATCAAGGCCAGTGGAAGTTTGAAAGACATGGCCATACTTCTCGGCGTCAGTTATCCCACGGTCCGTAACCGGCTGGACGAAATCATCGGGAAACTGAGGCAAAACGAGACGAAAACGAAGGTGAAAATATGAACCCCCAAAACAAATCGATCACGCTATTATTCAATCCCTTTTTTTATGTCGCCGGCGTCAAGGCGCTGGGCCTGGGTTTGGCCGCAATTTTTCTGGCCGGCCTGGTTGGCTCGTGGAGCCATACTTATTTTGACGGAGTGCTGGACACGCATGTCGGGGCAGCAGCTCCTCTCTGGTTCTTTTTGGCAGAAGGAGTGATTGACTGGCTGTGCTTGTTCATCGTGCTCTGGGTCTGCGGAAAAATCATTTCCCAAAGCGCCTTTCGCGCGGTGGATTTGTTGGGGACACAGGCTTTGGCGAGATGGCCGGCTCTTATCATAAGCCTGATCACGCTCCCGAAAGCCTTTCAAAGATTCGGCAATGAATTGCTTGAACAGTTAAAGCAAGGGAAATTCCAGCTCGATACGCGTGATGCCATCATCTTTTTTTGCATTGTCATTGCGATGATTCCGTTCCTCTGCTGGATGGTGGCGTTGATGTATAAATCCTTCAGCGTTTCGTGCAATGTGAAGGGCGGAAAAGCCGTCGGAATGTTTATCGCGGGCCTCGTGGTCGCGGAGATTTTGTCCAGGCTATGCCTGGTGCTGGTGTTGCAGCACGCAGGGATCTTGCAACGCAACTGAATTGCTGAGGGCAGCTTGGGCCGAATTTCCAAAGGCAAAAGGATTTAGTGCCGCCGATGCATCAGCACCAAAAGCTAACTGTGGCTGGTGGTTGGTGATTGCATTTACGCCCGTCGCCGGGACATTCCTGCAAAGCGGGATGGGTCCGCTCATTCCGTCTGTGCGGGAAGGTCGGAACCGGCTGACGCCCAGCCGCCACAACTCCCCACGCTGATGCGATGCTTTGACAGAACTGGCGGGAGGCTTTATGTTGCCTAAAATTAATAAAGACCATTAGATTCAGGCATTTCCGTGACAAGCCGGAACATGAAAACAATGAAATGGCTCGGGAGCACCGGGCTCGTCGTTGTCGTGGTGCTGGCGGCAGGTGTGGCGGTGATGCGCAGCGCGGGCGGCGGACAGCCGGATGACGTATCAACCAATCAACCAGTCAACCTGAACGCTATGAAGGATTTCAAGAAACCGGATGCGGCGCAGTTGAAACAGAAATTGACCGCGGAACAATTCGCGGTCACGCAGGAGTCGGCCACGGAACCGGCTTTTCACAACGCGTATTGGGATAATACAAAGCCGGGCATTTATGTGGACGTGGTGTCGGGCGAGCCGTTGTTCAGTTCGTTGGACAAATTTGATTCGGGTTGCGGCTGGCCGAGTTTTTCGAAGCCGCTGGAGGATTCAAAAATCACGGAGCGTTCGGACAATTCCTATTTCATGGAGCGCACCGAGGTGCGTTCGAAGCTGGCGGATTCGCACCTCGGCCACGTGTTCGACGATGGTCCGGGACCGGCGCATTTGCGATATTGCATCAATTCGGCGTCGCTGCGATTTATTCCGCTGGAAAAAATGGCGGCAGAAGGTTATGGCGCCGAACTCGCGCCCTTCATCAAGGCCGGCCTCTACACACCGCCGGCTGCACCATCCCAAACCAACAGTCCGCCGAAAGAGAAATAAGGCCGGTTACAACACGCCAAACCATCCGGCAGAATTTACTGAAGCCGGAACTGGCGGGAGAACAGTGCCGCACCGCACCCGCCGCTGCATTTTTCACGACAATACACGAGGCGGGCAGCCAATGATTTCGCGCTTCCCGGCCATCGCCGCCCGAAGCAGCATTTTATTTCTGCTTGACGATTTGGCCGCTCGGTTGGAAGGTGTGGCCCGTCATGAAAACTCTTCATTTCCTTATCGTGGCCACTCTTTGGGTGGCCGTGTGCCAAGCCCAGCCGTCACCTGCGCTCCCTCCAGCGGGCGCCCCGTCAGTGGCATCGCCACCGACAACGAGCACGAACGAGCCAGCCAATTATGTCATCAGCGTGCAATGGAAGGATACCAAGCTGGGCAACATCTACGTACAGGTGATGACTGCCGAAGGCTCCTTCAATCTCGACGCGCTCGAGCACGGCACGATGAAGATTAACGGCCCGGAAATCCCCACCACACTCAAACTCTCCGGCAGCCTCACCTTACTGGGTCCGGAAAAGGGCCGGCTCAAACTATTCATTGGCCGTACCGTGCCTTACATGACAGGCGCTACCAAGGGGCCGGATGGAACAACCTCATCGTCCTACCAACAGCTTTCGGTGGGACTGGATTCCACGTTCATCGTCACTTTCGGGAAACCGCTGGTGATTCAGGGGGACGAGAATGGCCAGACTTCGATTTTGGTGAAACGCGACGAAAGCTAGTGCCCGTTTTCCCGAGGTCATCCACCTCTTCACCGCGTTTCAATGGGACAGGGCGGGTTGTTTCCACGTGACCAGCGCGCTGAAACGATTCCCGGATTGCGCTTGCCCCCAACCACGGCGGTCACACAACCACAAACTACACAGGGCGACGTCCATCAGGAACGTCGCCCTGGCCAAAGCTCCCTGCGGCGATGTTTAGTAACGATCCCGGCGTCCGCCGCCGCCGAAGTCGCGGCGTGGTCCGCGGTCACCACGGGGACGTTCCTCCTTCGGACGGGCAATGTTCACCGTCAATTGGCGGTCGCCCAGCGTCGCGCCATTCATCGCCTGTATCGCCTTCTGCGCTTCCTCCGGCGTGGACATCGTGACGAACGCAAAGCCGCGTGAGCGGCCGCTCGTCCGGTCCATCATGAGGTTGGCTTCGACGACCGTGCCGTGCGCGGCAAACGCCTCCTGCAGGTCATTTTCAGTGGTGTTGAAGGAAAGATTTCCCACAAACAATTTCGTACTCATAGTTGATGATTTGCTGTTCAAGACTAACCGTTTTCCAGACTGTTCCCGACCATCGGGTTTCAAATCATCACTGAACCGTGTTCACTTGAAGATTTGCCATGACCTGAAAGGACAAGTTATCTCACAGACGCGGGCAATATAGCCGGCTCAAAAACCGGTGCAAGCAAATTCCAGCGCGCCTTGTTAATAGGCAGATCATTTCTCATTCCAGGCTTGCGCACGGCAGGTTTGCCCCCGACAATCTGCTTTACCATGGCGATGAATTCGGCCCGGACTCCCGCGTTGCTGGCGCGTCACGGCTGGTTCGGCCTGTTGCTGCTGGCCGCGTGCTGGCCGTTGAACTGGACGTTGCCCGGGATGCGAACGGCTTACCTGTTCTTCCCGCTGTGGCTGGGCTACATCCTCGTGGTGGACGCACTGGTGCTGGCGCGCGCCGGCACTTCGATGTGGACCCGTTCGCGCCGGGATTTCGTGCTGTTGTTTGTGGCATCGGCGCCGGTGTGGTGGCTGTTTGAAATGGTCAACTGGCGCACGGGCAATTGGCAATATCTCAGCACACCCACCCTCACGCCGCTCGAATATTATACGCTCTGCACGCTGTCGTTCTCGACGGTCATGCCGGCGGTGTTCGAGACGGCGGAACTGGTGCGCACGTTCCGGTGGATGGAAACATTCGCGTCGCGCAAACCCGTCCTGCCAACGCGAAAGCTCTCCCTCAGCCTGCTGCTCGCGGGCGTGGCGATGCTGACGTTGACGCTGCTCTGGCCGAAGTTTTGCTACCCGTTCATCTGGATTTCGCTGGCGTTGATTTTCGAGCCGCTGAACCGCCGGCTGAGGCAGCGGCATTTGCTCGAATGGTTGCAACACGGCGATTGGCGGCCGGCGCTGGCGCTGGCGCTCGGCGCGCTGGTGTGCGGGTTCTTCTGGGAGATGTGGAATTATTGGTCATGGCCGAAGTGGATTTACCACACGCCGGGCGCGGGTTTCCTGCACGTCTTCGAGATGCCGTTGCTGGGCTACGGCGGCTACGTGCCGTTTGGTCTGGAACTGTTTGGGCTGATGAATTTCCTGTGGCGTCGAGCCCCGCAGTTGCGGATTTGACGCAGGTGGGCTGACCTTCCAAATCCGTGCAGTTCGTGGTTAACACGTTGAAATTCAGTCTCCTTTAGTCTCCTTCAGGCTAATTTACCAAAATCCAACATTGACAGGCCGGCGCATTTCTGGTCTTATCAGAACCCTTTTGCGGAAAAATTTATGTACGCCGTATTGGAAACCGGAAGCAAACAGTATCGTGTGGCCGCGGGCGACACGGTGGAAATCGAGCGCCTGGCCATTGAAGCCGGCAAGCCGGTCACGTTTGACCGCGTCTTGCTGGTGAACCGCGACGGCAAGATCGCGGTCGGCTCGCCCACGGTGAGCGGTGCAAGCGTGGTGGCCGACGTGGTCGAGCACAAACGCGGCGAGAAAAAGCTCACGTTCAAGATGCGACGCCGCGAAGGTTATCACAAAAGCATCGGCCACCGTCAGGAATTGACCGTGGTGAAGATCAAAGAAATCAAAGCGTAAATCGGTAGGGACAGCGCGCTGCGCTGTCCGGACGCCGCAGCGCGGCGTCCCTACCAGGAAAACAAACAAATTTATGGCACACAAGAAAGGTCAAGGCAGCGTCCGCAACGGACGCGACAGCGTCAGCAAACGGCTGGGCGTGAAGGAATTTGGGGGGGAATTTGTCACCGCCGGCAGCATCATCGTCCGGCAACGCGGCACAAAATTTGTCGCCGGCCAAAACGTCGGCACAGGCCGCGATTGGACGCTCTTCGCGCTCGTGGATGGCAAGGTGAAGTTCGACAAGAACGGCAGTCGCGTGAACGTGGTGGCGGAAATCGCCGCGAAAAATTAAACGGCAAATGAATTTTCGGGCGAGGCCAGGCGCCTCGCCTTTTTTGTTTCTTCATTTCCTTAATCGTAATCTTAATCGCAACCGACCAGAGATTAAGATTACGATTAAGAGCGGGATTGAGGTTGCTGACGCATGTTCGTTGACGAAATCAAAATTTACGCGCGGGCCGGGCACGGCGGCAAAGGCTGTGTCGCGTTCATGCGCGAGAAGTTCCGTCCCAAGGGCGGCCCCAGCGGCGGCAACGGCGGGCACGGCGGCGGCGTGATTTTACAGGCCGACCACGACCTCAACAACCTCATCGCGCAGTATTATCAGCCGCGCCTCATCGCGCCGGATGGCCGGCCCGGCCTCGGCAAAGGCATGGACGGCATCGGTGGCAGGGACCTTGTGGTGAAAGTTCCCTGCGGCACACTCGTCTGGCGAATTGTCGGTGGCGCTAGCCCGGTTGAAAGGAAAAACATCGAGGACGAGCCATCTTCGTTACACTCCGCCGCGCCAGGGGACGAGATGGAGGATGAAAAACCGAGGTTCAGTACCAGCACGGGCAAACGACCGCTCATCCGCCGCGCCGGCAGTGAAATGGCGGTTGAAGTTGATTTGGCCGCTGCCGACGGCGGCATCACCACAGGCACAACGCCCAAAGGTGAATTGGTCGCCGATCTCACTGAACACGGCCAGCAATTCGTTCTGTGCAAAGGCGGACGCGGTGGTTTGGGCAACCGGAATTTCGCCACGGCCGCACGCCAGACACCGCGCTTCGCACAACCGGGCGAGCCGGGCGAGGAAGGCAATTTCCTTTTCGAACTGCGCATCATGGCCGAGGTCGGCCTGGTCGGCTATCCCAACGCCGGCAAGTCCACGCTGCTCACGGCCATTTCCAAGGCGCGACCGAAGATTGCCCCGTATCCGTTCACCACGCTGCATCCGCAAATCGGCATTTTGGAATATGCCGACTTCCACCGGCTCACGGTTTGTGATGTACCGGGATTGATCGAAGGCGCGCACCAAAACGTCGGTCTTGGCCACGCGTTTCTGCGCCACATCGAACGCTGTAAAATCCTCGTCCTGCTGCTCGACATGGCCGGCACAGACAACCGCGCGCCGTGGGATGATTACCAGCAATTGCTCAACGAACTGAAGCTTTACGATCCGGCGCTGCTCGACAAGCCGCGCCTGGCCGTCGCGAACAAAATGGACGAGCCGGTGGCAGAGAAAAATTTGAAACAGTTCAAAAAGAAAATCCGCAAGGTGTCCGTGTTGCCCATCGCCGCTGCGTTCGATCAGGGCGTTGAGAAATTCAGGAAGATAATCCGCGAGGCGGTGGAGGATGCGTCCTCAACGTAGGACAGGCTTCCAGCCCGTCTCCAATTTCACTTTGCCTGCCTCTTTCCGAACCGACTTCACGGCGAGGAACAAGTTGAATGGGGAACGAAATTTTGAAGATGGAGACAGGCGTGACGCCTGTCCTACTTCTCAATTTCGCAAAAACGCATCACGCTGTCGCCGTGCTTGAGCGCCTTCACTTCGCGCCACGGCGCAACGATCTCCAGCGTGTCGCGCCGGGCGTGACCGAGGATGAATCGTCCCCCCGGCGCGAGCAACTTCGGCAAATTCGTATCGTCGAGCAGTTGTTGCGCGAATGAAGTGGAGCGGTGGCCGATATTTCTTTCGCCGTAGGGCGGGTCGGCAAAAATCAAATCAAATTGCCGGACGCTTTCAACGAGTTGGTGCACCGCCGGAAACACATCCTGCGTGCGGACTTCGAGAATTTCCCCGTAGCCGGCCGTTTCCGCATTGCTCCAGATAAATCCGGCGTGCCGGTGCGATTTCTCGACGCACACGGCCGATGCCGCACCGCGGCTCAGGCAATCCAAGCTCAACGCACCGGAACCGGCGAACAGTTCCAGCACGCGCGCGTCGACGACCCGCGTGCCAAGACTGTTGAAGACCGCCTGTTTGACGAGGTCCGGCGTCGGACGAACCTCGAACCCTTTGGGTACTTTCAGAATCCGCCGCGCCGCTTTGCCGCCGGTGATGCGCATATTTTATTTGGGAGGATCGCCGTGTCGGCGACCCAAATTTCGGGGGGCGGAGACACACCGTCCCTCCCGAAAGATTATTTGAAAATCTCGGCAAAAAATTGTTTCATGGCTTCCCACGAACGTTTGTCTGCCTTTTCGTTGTAGGCCGCGCCCTTGGAATTGTCATTGCCCGCCATGGGTTGGGTAAAGGAATGGACCGCGCCGCCGTATTTAATGAGCTGCCAATCCACACCGCCTTTGCGCATTTCGTTTTCAAACGCGGCGATGTCTTGTGGCGATGAAAAGGGATCATCCGCGCCGTGGCACACCAGAACCTTGCATTTGATATTTTTGCCGTCCGTCGGGTCTGGCGCATCCAATCCACCGTGAAAACTCACCACCCCCGCGACATCCGCGCCGCTGCGCGCCAACTCGAGCACCGTCGTGCCGCCAAAACAATAACCGATGGCAGCGATGCGTTTGGAATCCACCAGTGGCTGTTGCCGCAGCGCGTCCAAACCGGCATTGACACGGGCGCGCAAAAGCTGGCGGTCGTTTTTGTATTTGCCAGCCTGCCCGCCGGCTTCCGCTGTGTTCTGCGGGCGGACACCCTTGCCGTAAATGTCCGCGCAAAACGCGACGTAGCCAAGTTGGGCGAGCATCTCCGCGCGTTTCTTTTCATAATCGGTCAAACCCATCCATTGATGCACCACGAGCACGCCGGGGCGTTTGCCCGGGATGGCGTCGTCATAGGCGACGAAGCCTTCGAGCGTGGTGTCGCCCTGCTTGTATTCAACAGTTTCGGTGTGAATGGCCGCGCGAACAGTCATGGCGCAACTTAATGCCAGTAAAACAGGAATCAAATCTTTCATACGGGCTTACCAATAAACCACCGCGCGCAAAATTGCCAGCGCGTTTCAAACGCTTTCTAATCTTAGTCATTACAATCCCCAAGCCAACCAACCTGTCCTTGGAGTTTCAAACCTGCGCATTGCGCGCGGCAGTGCGGAGATTCTCGACAGGCACGCCGTTGATACCTAAGCTGGCGGGTCGCAAGCCATGACGCGCACGGAAAAACTTCTGGCCGAACTCATCGCGCTCCCCAGCGTGAATCCCGCCTTCGCCCCGCAAGACGAGGTAGGGACAGCGCGCTGCGCCGTCCGCGCCGCGTCCAGCGGCGCAATGAAATCCAGGTTCCACCCGCTCCACGCGGGCGGGGACGCCGCAGCGCGGCGTCCCTACCTTCGTAGCGGAGAAAAGAACGTTGCAGATTTTCTGGCGGGTGTTGCGGCAAAAGCCGGACTGGAAGTGGAATTTCAAAAAGTTTTGCCCGGTCGTCCCAATCTCATCGTGCGGCTGCTTCCCCGGAACAAAATCCGCCGGACCATCCTGCTCGCGCCGCACCTCGACACCGTCGGCGCCGACGAATCGCAATTCGTCCCGCGCCGGAAAAACGGACGCCTGCACGGTCGCGGCGCATGCGACACGAAAGGCTCCGTTGCCGCCATGCTCACTGCGCTTTGCGAACTGGCAAACACAAAATCACGTCCGAACGAAACGGAAATTGTTTTCGCCGGTTTGATTGACGAAGAACACGCGCAGGCAGGTTCCCGCGCGCTGGCCGCAAGCGGGCTGCGGGCGGACCTTGCCATCGTCGGAGAACCGACGCGATTGAAGATGGTCACCGCGCACAAGGGCAGCTTGTGGCTGCAACTCGAAACGCGCGGCAAGGCGGCCCACGGCGCAGCGCCACAGCTCGGCCAAAATGCCGTCCACGAAATGGCACGCATCGTGGATGCGCTCGAAACGGATTACGCCGCACGGTTGCGAAGACGAAAACATCCGCTGCTCGGCATGGCGACGGTGAACGTCGGCACGATTTCCGGCGGCGCGCAGCCGAACATTGTTCCTGACCGCTGCATAATTTCAATCGACCGGCGAACACTGCCGGGCGAAACGGAAACCGGCGTTCGCCGTGAAGTTGCCGCGTTCCTGAACTCGAAAAACTTGTCCGCGAAAATTTCCAGCACGAAGCTGGCGCCGGCGCTGCCATTGGAAACGGACCCGAAGCTGCCGCTCGTCTGGCAATTTTTACGGAGCACCGGCCAGTCGAAACCGGCGGGCGTGGATTTTTTCTGCGACGCGGCGGTGCTGGCAGACGCCGGTATTCCGAGCGTGGTGTTCGGTCCCGGCGACATCGCCCAAGCGCACACGACGGACGAATGGATTTCACTGGCATCGTTGGAGCGCGGCAAAAACCTGCTTTTGAACTTTCTGAAATCACTTCCCTGAACCGTTTGGTTCTTTTATTGTCCTACGCCCATGTTCGCAGCCACAACCGAGACGACCCCGGCAGGCCCCGCTTCGCATCACGCCGCATTTTTCCGCCAGAGTGGCTGGCTGATGATCGCGAATGTAACCGGTGGCCTAGTGATGTACGCGGTCCATTTGTTGAACAAAAAAATCCCGCCGGCGGAATATGGCGTGTTCGGGGTGCTGCTGGCAGTGGTGATGTTCGTGCCGAATATGCCGTTGCAGATGGTGTTCGCCCAGCAAACCGCCAAGGCCCTGGCCACGAACCGGGAACGCGAGCTGGCGGGCATGATCCGGCTGGCATGGCTGGGAACGTTCGGGCTGTGTCTCCTGCTGGCTCTCGGTATGTGGATCTGGCAGGTGGAAATTCTGGCGGCCTGGAAATTGACGAACCCGGCCGGCTTGTGGGTTACGCTGCTGGTGGTGTTGCTTTCGTTCTGGCTGCCGCTGTTTTGGGGTGTGTTGCAGGGGCAACAGGATTTTTTCTGGCTGGGCTGGACGAACATTTTCAACGCTGTCGGACGGCTGGGCCTGGCGTCGTTCATCGTGCTGCTGCTCGGCGGTTTCGCGGCAGGAATGATGGTGGGTGTTTGCTTGGGGCTGGTCGTGGCGGTCGGCATCAGCATCTGGCAGACGCGGTCGCTGTGGCGGTTGCACGCGCAACCCTTCGACTGGCGCAGCCTGCTGGCACAAATTGGCCCGCTGATGCTGGGGTTTGGCGCGGTGCAATTTTTTTTCACTGCGGACACGATGTTCGTGAAGGCATATTTTTCCGGTGATGATGCGGCATTTTATGTGAGCGCTGGAACGTTGTCGCGCGGACTCCTGTGGCTGGTGGTGCCGCTGGTGACGGTGATGTTTCCGAAAATTGTCCACAGCGTGGCGCGGTCGGAAAAAAGCAACCTGCTAGGCGTGGTGCTGCTCGGCACCGGCATCCTGGCGGCGGGTGGTGCGCTGGGGCTGACGGTGCTGGGGCCGTGGGTCATCAAGCTGGCTTACTCGCAAGACTATGTTTCCGTCGCAGCGGCGGTGTTGCCGTGGTATGCGTGGGCCATGGTGCCGCTGTCCTTGGCCTACGCGCTGGTCAACAACCTGCTGGCGCGGTCGCAATTCCGCATCGTGCCGGTGCTGTTGCTGCTCGCCGCGGCTTACGGTGTTGCGTTGACTCAATTTCACGACAGCCTGATAACGGTGCTGAAGACGCTCGGCGTTTTCAATCTGTTGCTGCTGGGCGCGTGTGTGTGGTTCACGTGGGGCGCCAAATCCAGAACGACGATGGAGAATTGAGGAGGGAGGATGGCGGTGTCCATCTTCTATTTTCCATCATCCATCTTCGTTTCCCTTGGGCCGGGCAACGGCGGCGGTTGCCGCAGTTTTTTGTAAACCCAACCTTCCAACGGGCGCAGCGGGCGCATTAATTTGTAAACAAAGGGCCAGTAAATCAATCGCACCCGCACCACGGAAAGGAACATGGTCAGCGAGGAGTGAAACAGCATGACCTTGGAGCCGGCCTGGTCTGTCCACTCGGTCGGCACTTCAAGGATGCGAAAGCCCGCGCGCTTGATGGAAACCAGCAGATTGATATCGAACGCCATGTCGGCGATGCGCAGGTAGGGATGGATTTTTTCGGCGACCCCGCGTTTCATCACCTTCGCGCCGCACTGCGTGTCGCGAATGTTCATCCAAAACAACAGTTGCACAACCAAGTGAAAGGCGCGGCTGGCAAATTGCCGGTGGCCGGCCTGTGACTGATGAATGATCGCGCCGCGCATCCAACGCGAACCGATGACGCAGTCCGCCTCGCCAATGTGCCGGACCAATTCGAGAAAGGCGCGCGGCGGGGTTGCCCCATCGGCATCGGTGTAGCCGATCAAGTCCGCGTGCACCGCGAGCTTAAGGCCTTCGATGAGTGCGCCGCCCTTGCCAATGGCCTCACGAAATTCCAGCGCGTGAACGGCGGAAAATTCCGCTGCGACGCGCCGGACAACGCCGAGCGTGTTGTCGGTGCAGCCGTTGAGCACGACGACAATTTGGAACTGGCCGGAATAGTTTCGCCCGAAAAATTCCGCGTAGTCACGCAGCACCGGTTCGATGCGGCGCTCCTCGTTGTAAGCCGGAATGAGGATGAGCAGGCTTGTATCGGGCACGCGCCATGAGTAGCAGAGAATTTGAGAATTGCAACGCTGCGCACAGCTTTTGCTTGCGATAAAAATCATAAAAAGTTATTGAAGCTGTGTGGAACCGAGGGAAGCGCTCATTGCCTTGAACATGATCGAGCACGTCGGGCCGGTGCGCGCGCGGCTGTTGCTCGAACATTTCGGCGACGCGCCCAGGATTCTGCGCGCGTCCAGGCACGAACTGCTCCGTGTCCGCAACGTCGGCGAGGAAACAGCCGACGCGATTGTAGGATGGGAAAAGTCCATTGACCTTGCGGGTGAACTCAAGCGCGTTCAGGAATTCGGCTGCCATGTTTTGATTCAATCTGATGGGGATTATCCTGAAATGCTTCGGCAAATTTATGACCCACCGCTGGTGCTTTACGTGAAAGGCGCATTGACGGCGAAGGACAAAAGCGCCGTGGCGATGGTCGGCTCGCGGATGACGACGCATTACGGCATCGAGACGGCGCGCAAGCTGGCGTACCAACTGGCCTATGTCGGCGTGACGGTCGTGAGCGGCGGTGCGCGCGGCATTGACACGGCGGCGCATCAAGGCGCGCTGGCGGCGAAAGGCCGGACGGTTTGCGTGCTGGGCACGGGCATCAACCTTGTGTTCCCGCCGGAAAACCGGGATTTGTTCGCGCGCATTGCCGAATCCGGCGCAGTCATCACGCAATTTCCCTTCAACCGCAATGGCGACAAACAATCCTTTGCCATCCGCAACCGGATCATTGCCGGCATGACCCTGGGCACGGTGGTGGTCGAGGCCGACTTGCACAGCGGCGCGCTCATTACGTCGAATTTTGCGACGGAATACGGCCGGCAGGTCTTTGCCGTGCCGGGCCGGATTGATTCGCCCCGCAGCAAGGGCTGCCACGATTTGATCAAAAAAGGCGCGAAGTTGTGCGAAGGCGCAGAGGACATTTTGAGCGAGTTCGAGTATTTGTTCCCGGCCAGCAACCGTCCGCCGTCGCCGGGCGAAACCGGCGTGCTGCCCGCGCTCGAACTGGGCGATAACGAGCAGAAAGTCTATGACGCGCTGAACAACGAGGAATCCTCCATTGACGAAGTGATCCGGCGCAGCGGCCTGCCGAGTTCGGCGGTAAGCGTGGCGTTGCTGGGTTTGGAAATGAAGCGCGTGGTGAAGCAACTGCCGGGAAAATTATTTGTGCGGAACACCTGAACGTTTCCGGGCTTGCACGGCCGGTTGTAATGGACTAGAACACGCTTAATCCAGTGCGTTTATGGCAAATTACACACTCATCGGAGGCGATCAAAAACAATATGGCCCAGTGACGGAAGAACAGTTGCGCCAGTGGATTCTTGATGGCCGGCTCAACCCGCAATCCCAGGTCAAGGCGGAAAGTGATGCGGAATGGCGCCCGCTCGCGGCGTTTCCCGAATTCGCCGCCGCGCTCGCCGCCAGGTCCGCCGCCGCCGGCACGCCGCCGCCGTTGTCATCCACCGTGCCGCCCATGCCGGCAAAAACCAGCGGCCTGGCCATCACCTCGCTGGTGCTGGGGATTTTGGGCATGTTCACCTGCGGCATCACGGCATTGTTTGGGTTGATTCTGGGAGTCATGGCCATGGTCAAAGCGAAGCAGCCGGGCCGGGGCGCGTCGGGCGGAAGCGGCATCGCGCTGGCCGGCGTGATCGTGTCCGCGATCTTTCTGCTTATGATTCCGATTTTTGCCGCCATGCTGCTGCCGGCACTGGCGGCGGCAAAACAAAAAGCCGAAGCCATTAATTGCGTGAACAACGAAAAGCAACTGGCCATTGCGGTGCGGATGTATTTGAGCGACAACAAGAATCAATTCCCGCCCGCCGCAACGTGGTGCGACACCATCAAAGTTAATGTCGGATCGGAAAAGGTTTTCAAATGCGTCGCCGCGAATCCCGGCAGCCGCTGCGATTATGCCTTCAACGCCAAATTGGGCGGTCTGGACGAAAGCAAAGTCGCCCCGGACACCGTGATGATTT
The DNA here is from genome assembly GCA_963842445.1 of uncultured Verrucomicrobiae bacterium. Classification (GTDB taxonomy): domain Bacteria; phylum Verrucomicrobiota; class Verrucomicrobiia; order Limisphaerales; family UBA11358; genus UBA11358. The sequence goes on from CAWJHF010000022.1 coordinate 102,711, forward strand.
TTGAGTCGGACGGCGGCTGGAACGCGAATGGCGGCCCCGAACTGATGATTGGCAAACCGCGTCATGCCCGGGTGTTTGTGGTTGCCTTGGCGGACGGCAGCGTCCAGCAGTTGCGGGAATCCCAACTTAACACACTGCGCTGGGACCCGTGAACCGGAAACAACCCGATACCCATGTAATCCAAAATGGCAATCCTGTATAAAATCATCGGCGGCGACCAAAAAGAATACGGCCTGATTTCGGCGGAAGACATGCGCAAATGGATTGCCGAGGGACGGCTCAACGCGCAGACGCTGACCAAGGCGGAAGGCGACGAGGAATTTCGTCCGCTCGGGGGGTTCCCGGAATTCGTGGCCGCGCTCGCAGCCGCGGCCGCAGCCGCAGAACCACCGCCGCCGCCGGCATCTGTTGCCTTTCCCAACCCGATGGAACGTGATTACGATCTCGATATCGGCGGTTGCATCAGCCGTGGATGGACATTGTTGAAAAATAATTTCGGCCTGCTCTTCGTCGGCGTTTTGATTTATTTCCTGATCGTGGGCGCCATTGCGGGACTGGGCGCGATTCCCATTATCGGCCCGCTATTTTCATTGCGAATCTGTTTATAACCGGACCGTTGATGGGCGGCGTTTTTTACATATTTATCCAGGCAATCCGCGGCCAACCCGCAGAAATCGGCGATGTGTTTGCCGGATTTCGCAAGGCCTTCTTGCAGCTTTTTCTCGGTTATCTGGTTCGCGGATTGCTGATCGGCTTGTGCATGATTCCTTTCATCATCGTGCTGGTCATTGAAATCGTTCGGGTGGCTGCGACCGCGCATGGCGCGTCGCCGGACCCAAGAACGATCATTCAGGTCTTCGAGACCCAGCTTCCGATTATTTTGCCGGTTTTTTTGATCTGCCTGGTTCCGACGGTTTATTTGCAGATAAGCTGGTCATTCACACTGCCGCTTATCATTGACAAACAAATGGAGTTCTGGCCGGCAATGAAGACGAGTTGGAAAATGGTCAATAAACATTGGTGGTTGGTTTTTGGGTTGTTTGTTTTGGTCGGCTTGCTCAACCTCCTTGGCGTGTTACTATGCTGTATCGGCTTGCTGTTCACCATGCCCATCGGCTTGGGGGCATTGATGTATGCGTATGAAACCATCTTTTCCTCAGCCGAGGCGCAAACCGGTTGACACCGTCAACGCCAGGAATGCTGCGTTGGTCAATCAACTGGCCACGCCCGGGCTCGGCTCGCTGATGGCCGGACGCTGGGTCGCGGGCAGCGGACAGCTCGCCCTGGCCGTGGCCGGTTTCGTATTGGTCGTCGTATGGTTTTTCAAAGTGATGATTCAGTATTATGGCGAGATTGGCGGGGACGTGCAGCCGCATCCGGTCGGCTGGATTGGCGTAACGGGCGGGATTTTGTTTGTCGTGTCATGGTTTTGGGCTTTGGTGACGAGCATCAGCCTGTTTTTTGAAGCGCGACGGAATGCCGCGGCGGAATCTTCCGGGAAAATTGATTCCACCGGCGGCGCCGTCCCGCCCAAGGCTTGAAGCCGGATTCGTCCGGCAGGATGACGCAACGCTGGAGAATGTCGTATGTATAAAATCATCGGGACCGATGGCCGGCAATACGGGCCGGTGAACGCGGAGCAAATCCGGCGCTGGCTCGCCGAAAACCGCGCTCACGCCCAAACCCTTGTCCAAATGGAAGGCGCCCAGGACTGGAAGTCGCTTAGTTCCTTCCCCGAATTCGCCGCCGAGTTGAATGCCGTCCCGCCGCCGATCATACCAGCGTCCGGCGCCGTGGCCGCGCGGGCCTCGCATAAAATCCCGGCGGGCATTTTGGGGATTCTGCTGGGTTCGCTTGGCATCCATAAATTCATTCTGGGCTACACCGGCGCCGGTTTGGTCATGCTGCTGGTCACCGTGCTTTCCTGTTTCATCCTTTCGCCCATCATGCACATCATCGGCCTCATCGAAGGCATCATTTATTTGTGCAAGCCGGACGAGGAATTCGTGCGGGTTTACGTGGACGGACGGAAGGAATGGTTTTGACCATGAAAAAATTCACCGCCGCTCAAATCAAAACCGCGCTCGCCGGCGTGCCGGATTGGAAAAAGCGGGGCACGGCGATTGCGCGGACGTTCCCGTTCAAGGATTTTCCCGCTGCGATAAAATTCGTGGACGCCGTCGCCGAACTTGCCGAACAGGCCTGGCATCATCCGGACATTGACATCCGCTGGAACAAGGTGACGCTCACGCTCATGACTCATGACGCAGGCGGATTGACGAAAAAGGATTTTGTGCTCGCGCGAAAATTCGATGAATTGTCACTCCGGTAAATTCACCGAATTTGTCGATTTTTCGAGCGGTGCCGTCGCCGGAATGGTTGGTGCAGGCGGCGGCGCGTTGGTGCGCGGCAGGCGGCCAATCCAGATGCCGCTGACACCGTAATTCCATTCAAGCTGCGGGATATTGGGCGGGCTGCCGCGTCCGCCGCGGATGGCCAACCGGTCTTCCGGCCGCATTTTTTCCACCCACGGCGCGTAGGCTTTGGCATCGCCGAAATTCCACAATACTTTGTGATAAATCTCAAAATCCTCCTTCGGCATCCACGTTGGCTCAAAGCCAAGCATGTAACGCCAGTCGCCGTTCGGGTTTTTGAAAAAGGTTTGATAAAACAACGTCATGTCGGCCGAGTAAAAAATCCCGCCCTTTTCGGGCATCCAGCCATTGAGTTCGGGATGTTCCGCTGTGGTCAGATATTGATTCACAAGCGTTGCCAACCAACGGCTGTTGATGTCGCTGGTCAAACACAGATAAGCCGCCAGGGCCAGACCGCAAGTCAGTCCCAGCCGTTTGAACGAATCCATCGCGAAACGCGCCTCCAAAAGCAACTGCAAATCGCACGTCATCAAAACCATCAACGCCGGCCAGCCCCAATCGTCCCAAAAGCGTCCGACTTTGAAACCGAGCACCCAGCAGAAACAGATGAGCCAGAACGCAGGGTTTTTGGTGAGGGGGATGGCGTTTAATTTTGCCAACTGCCGCAAAATCAGCAAACCACCCAAAATGCTCAAGGCCAGGATGTCGCCATTGGAGGGTTGCAATTCCGACGCCATCGTGCGCGTCGTTGCGTGCATGCCGGTCGCAAGCAGGGCGAGTTTCAAAGCCTGAAGCGGGTAAGCCACCGGATGTCCCGTGAGTACTGAGCCGAGCAAAACGCCCGCCCCCCAACTCACCGTCAATGCCAGCCCCCAGCGAAATTGTCCGGCCAGGAAAAACCCCGCCACCGGCAGAATCCACAGATACCACACACCATGCACGTATGTGCTGACGGCAAACAAACCCGCCATCAGGATGGACATCCACCATTTCGGCGGCGACAAACCATGCCTCTGCCAGAGCAGCAGCAGTGTCATCAAGATGGAAATGGTCACAAGGTAAGGACGCCCCAACGTGAACCGTTGTGGGACGTCTGAAACAATCGCCGCCGCTGTCAGCGTGATCAACCATGCCTCCGGCCGCTTGAGCCACGGCAGCACCGACCAGCTCGTCAGAACGAAGAGTGTCACCACGGCAAAAATCACCAGCGCTTCGGCGTCCCATTTTTCCCAATGATGGATTTTTTCCAGCAACAGATTCCAGCCGAACTCATGGTCTATCTGGTAAGTGTGGTTGAGGACGAGGATTTCCGACCACGGCTTGTCGCTCACCGCTTTCGCTGCGTGACGCAAGGCATCGTCGCCCGGCAGATAGCCATATTTGATGACTCTCAACGGAATCATCAGAAGAACCAGAATGACGATTGCCCAAACCGCCAGCGGAACATAACGCCGGAGCGCCTCAAGTGGCGATGCCTGGTAATTGCCGTGGTCGTCGGTCATGTTGGCGTGACGCAATTTCATCAATCAAAACACTGTCGGCACGCCTTCGTCAAGCATCCGGACTTTCTGCGTGAGATTTTCCCTTGCGGCAATTTCGCGCAGCCAGCGCGGCGGCTCGTCCATTTCCTCGAACGACAATTTGAAGGACCCGTAATGCATCGGTACCAGCCACCGCGCTCGCAAATCCTTGAACGCCTTCACCGCCTCGTCCGGCCCCATGTGGACCCGCCGGAATGATTCCGGATGATACGCCCCGATGGGCAGCAGCGCGATTTCCGGGTAAAGCCTTCTGCCGATGTCCTTGAACCCGTCAAAATAGGCGCTGTCGCCCGCGTGATAAATTCTCCGGCCTTGGTGCTCCAAAACGAATCCGCCGTAACCGCGATGGTGATCGTGCAGCGTGCGCGCGCCCCAGTGCCGGCTGGGCGTGAAGGTGACCTCCCAATGGCGTTGCGAAAAAGTCTCCCACCACTCCAGCTCGATGATGCGCGCGAAGCCGAGGTCCTGGGCCAGATCGCCGACGCCCTGCGGCATCACACCGATTTTCGGTTGCGGCAGGCGGCGCAACGTCGGTTTGTGGAAATGATCGAAATGCGCATGCGTCAGCAGCACCAGATCAATCCGCGGCAGGTCCCGGATCTTAAAACCGGAACGTTTGATGCGTTTCAGGAGGAACAGCCAGTTCGCAAAGTTCGGATCAATCAAAACGTTCAAGTCCGTGAACTGGATTAAAAACGAGGCGTGACCGATCCAGGTGATGGCTACCTGGCCGCGCGACAGTTTGGGAAAAACTGGGTGGCGATGCTGGCCGATGCGCCGTGTCAGCAGCGCCTTCCAGACCAGTTCGCGAAAAAACGTGCGCGGATTGAAATGCTTCGACGGCGTCAAATCCTTGAACGAGCGCGGCAGCCTCCGGCGCGGCGGCGCGGGAAGTGGTGAAACCGGTTTCGTCATACGCCCTTTTTAGCAGATGGCGTGCCTTGAACAAATTTGAAAAATTCGCGCCATTCGCGTAATCTGCGGCTCGAAGGCATGGGCAAAACCGAAAAACAACTCGACACGTTCCTGCGCAAACAGCCGAAACTCGGCCGGGGCGTTTACATCGCCAGAACCGCAGTCGTGCTCGGCGACGTGACCCTCGGCGCGCATTCCAGCGTGTGGTATGGCGCGGTGCTGCGCGGCGACATCAACCGTATCGTCGTCGGCCATCACACGAACATCCAGGACAACGCCGTGCTGCACCTTGCGGATGACTTTGCCTGCATTGTCGGCAACTGGGTCACCGTCGGTCACGGCGCCATCGTCCACGCCTGCAAAGTTGGCGACGAAGTGCTGGTTGGCATGAGCGCGGTGATTTTGGACGGTGCGATCATCGGCAAACAATCCATTATCGGAGCCGGGGCACTGGTGACGCAGGGAACGAAAGTTCCGCCCGGCTCACTCGTCCTCGGCGCCCCCGCAAGAGTGGCGCGCAAGCTGACGAAAAAAGAACGCGCCGGATTGAAATGGTGGGCGGAAAAATACGTGGATAACGGCGCGTATTGCTTGAAGCACAAAATCAACGTGGGCGGGCCAATGACAAATTTAGCGGGTGCTTAAATATTATTCTTCACCAGTCCAAAAGGAGCGAACATCGCTGCGTGCTGACCAAGCCATATATCGCGACAACCCATCGAGATCTGGGAATAGTGTCATTTGGTTTATGCAATACTTATCCAATTCGTATATCATCTCTTTTCTGTATTTTTTAGATATGACAATCCGAATCAATCTATCAGCTTCTTCCGGCAATTCTTCCAAAGCGAGGTCGGGAGGGTTGTGGTAAGTAAAAGCTCCGCCTTGTCGAGCTATACTTGCCGCAATGCCCCGAGGGAAAATGCGGATGACTCCCTTAAATTCGCCTGGTTTGTTTTTGGCTGTATCCAGATAATGAAAGACTTTAAGTGCATAAACCGCACAATCTTCGTTTTCGTATGGGAAAACGGCAAAAAATGCAGCAACGAGTGGGTTAAATGTCCAGTCAAGAAGTGGCGTAGGAAGTCCGTGGTGTTGTCCTAACACCATCCAATCCCAATCATTATCGGGGTGAATCGTGGTAAATTCTACAGCGCGCCTCTTAAAGCTTGAGAAAAAGTGTTCTTTATCAATCTTTTGATATTCTGGACGACCAATCTTTGGAACTAATGGCCAGTCCACAGAGTTTTGTCCACGGTAAAGCCATGCACGACTACGCAAGGATTTACGCGTTAATTCATGGAAATCTTCAAATGATTTAACAAGTTGATCTTTCATTTTAACGAATTACCTCCGCAGCATACCCGGCAAACCGCCACCCATCTTGGCCATCATGCGCTGGAACTTGCCCATCTTCTTCATCATCTGCTGCATCTGGCCGAACTTGTTCAACATCGTATTCAATTCGGTCACGCTTACGCCGCTGCCCTTGGCAATGCGGATGCGGCGCTTGGCATTGAGAATTTGCGGACTGCGCCGTTCCTGCGGCGTCATCCCGCAAATCATCCCTTCCATGTGCTTGAATTCCTTTTCCTGCTTTGACAAATCGCCCTGCTGTTTCAACATCTCCGCGCCGCCGGGCAACATCCCGACGACGCTTTCGAGCGAACCGAGCTTTTTCATCTGGCGCAGTTGCTCGAGAAAGTCCTCCAGCGTGAACTGGCCTTTGCGCATCTTTTCTTCCAGGCGCTTCGCGTCGTCCAAGTCCACGGCTTCGGCGGCCTTCTCGACGAGGCTGACGACATCGCCCATGCCGAGTATGCGCGAGGCCATGCGTTCAGGATGAAACGGCTCGAACTCATCCAGCTTCTCACCCATGCCGGCGAACTTGATGGGTTTGCCAGTGACGGCTTTCATGCTCAACGCCGCGCCGCCACGCGCGTCGCCGTCCAGCTTGGTGAGAATCGAACCGGTGATTTGCAGCGCCTGGTCAAAATGCGTGGCGACATTCACGGCTTCCTGGCCGGTGGCGGCGTCGAGCACGAGCAGAATTTCCTGCGGCTTCACGAGGTCACGCAGGCGGACGAGTTCCTGCACCAGCGGCTCGTCAATCTGCAATCGCCCGGCGGTGTCGAAAATCAGAACGTTGCGATTGTTTGTTTTTGCAAAATCGAGCGCCTCACGCGCAATTTTCGAAACATCCGTCTCGCCACGTTTGACAAAGACCGGCAATTCAAGCTGCTTGCCGAGAGTATCCAATTGGTCCATGGCTGCCGGACGATAGACATCCGCCGCAACCAGCAACGGCTGACGGCCTTGTTTCTGGAGCAGCCGCGCGAGCTTGCCACTGGAGGTGGTTTTGCCCGAACCGTGCAAACCGATCATCAGGATGCAGGTTGGATTACCGCTGAGATTCAGTGCGGCGTTTTGCGAACCGAGCAGTTCCACGAGTTCGTCATGGATGATTTTTATGATTTGCTGGCCGGGCTGGATGCTTTGGACGACTTCGGCGCCGACGGACTTGGTTTTGACGCGCTCGATGAAATCACGGGCGACCTTGAAATTCACGTCGGCCTCCAGCAGCGCCATGCGGACTTCGCGCAGGGAATCGGCGACGTTGGCCTCGGAAATTTTCCCAAGGCCGCGCAGGTTCCGGAAGGCGTTCTGGAGCTTGCCGCTTAACGAATCGAACATTTTTCTATTTTAACGCAGAGACACAGAGACGCAGAGAAAAATTTTCCCAGAAATATGAAGTCGAAGTAGCTGGCCGAGCCGTAGCCCGCCGTCACGAGCCAGCCCGCCTTTGCGCTTTGCGCTCCGGCGCGGCAGCCTTCGTCCTCGCTTTGCTGCTGGCGAAGACTGGTGGTAGGTGATGGATTCGAACCATCGAAGGCGTAAGCCAGCAGATTTACAGTCTGCCCCCGTTGGCCACTTGGGTAACCTACCAACCGCCCGAACGCAGATTGCCCATTAAATCAGAATGGTGCCGCGATTCTCAAGTTGAAAGTTCAGCATTCAGGATCGTTCTGAAATGTGGTTTCCAACCCACAAACAAAAAACTCCCGCGACTTTTTCATCACGGGAGCTTGTGTTTTTTGACCGGATAAATTTAATTGACCCTCACGTCAATTTTCTTCGGCTTGGCTTCCTCACTTTTCGGAAGCGTGACGGTCAGAACGCCGTCCTTGTAATCCGCCTTCACCTTGTCCGCCGCCACGGGTTCGGGCAGCGTCAGGGCGCGCTGGAATTTTCCGTAGAACCGCTCCTGCCGGTGGACTTCGACGCCTTTTTCCACTTTCTCAGACTTGCGTTCGCCGGAGATGACGAGCGCGCCGTCTTGCAGCGAGACGTCAATGTCCTCACGCTTCAAGCCGGGCAATTCAGCACTGACGACATAAGTGTCCTTGTCCTCATGCACATCGAGCGCGGGAGTCCAGCCGCCCAACAGTTGCGAAGTGCCGGTCCATTCGGCAAGCGGTGATTCAAACAGGCGATCAAGCTCGTCTCGCAAGCTCGACAGCCGTCCAAATGTCGGCCACGCCACATCAGGTTTTTGATATCGTATCAGATTCATAATTGTCCTTTCGTTAATCGTTCATTGGAATAATTAGCGCAGAACGTGCCAAAGATTGATGTTAATTTCATCCTGTTGATGTACAGAATATTACGTACTTTTCAGTGAAGTTTCGCTTTCGCAAAGCAGGGTCATAATGGCGCACACTGAATTTCATATCCGATTGAATGTGCCAAAACGACAAACTGAAGTTCAACTTGAGAAAGAGAGAGAAAAAGGCTCGGGGCAATTTACCTCGGAGCTTTTCAATAATTTTTTGTTTTGTGACTAATCAAACGCGTGACCGGCGCAGCAGAGGACGTCTTTGATTTTGTGCCGGACGAGGTCTTTTACTTGTATCCGGGCCGGGCCGAGATATTTGCGCGGATCAAATTCCTTTGGATTCTCAGACATCGCTTTGCGGATGGCCGCCGTCATGGCCAGACGGAGATCGGTGTCAATGTTCACCTTGGTGCAACCGGTGCGACGCGCTACTTCGATGTCCGCCTCCGGCACGCCGGCGGTATCAGTACCCAGTTTGCCACCGTATTTGTTGATTTCCTCGACCAGCTCTTTCGGCACGCTCGAGGCGCCGTGCAGCACGAGCGGATAATCGCCGAGACCGGCGTCCATGAGCGCTTTTTTAATTGCTTTGAGCCGCTCCAAATCAAGATGCTGTTCGCCCTTGAATTTGTAGGCGCCATGCGAATTGCCGATGGCGACGGCGAGCGAATCGCAACCGGATTCCTTGACAAATTTCACCGCTTCCTCCGGATGCGTGTAATGGCCGCCATGCGAAAAGCTTCCGCCTTGCTCGCCCTCATCGAACTGCGCGCCGACGAGATGGCCAAGTTCAGATTCCACCACACAATTGTGTTTGTGGGCGTATTCCACGACTTTCCTGGTGATTTCGACGTTTTTCTCGAACGGCTCGTGGCTGGCGTCAATCATTACGCTGGTAAACCCTTCGTCAATGCAGTCCTTGCACAACTCAAACGTGTCGCCGTGGTCGAGATGCACCGCAATCGGGATCGTGGACAGGCTGACGGCCGCCTCAATGAGTTTCTTGAGATAGACCGGGTTGGCGTACTGGCGTGCGCCCTTGGAAATCTGGAGCATCACGGGCGCCTTTTCCTCTTCGCACGCCTCGACGATGGCCTGAAGCAGCTCCATGTTGTTGACGTTGAACGCACCGAGGGCGTATTTGCCTTTCAACGCCTTCGCAAACAATTCCCGTGTGTGTGTGAGTGGCATAAGCTTTCCGTGTTGTTTGTTGTTGATCGAGTTCGGATTTTTTCAACAGCGCGCAATCATAGCCCAACCTGCTCAAAAGGAAATAAAAAATACAACCGCCACCTGCACGGCGTTTGCCATTTTTTCAGATAAATTGCTTTGCGACCGGGCAACTTTCAACGAAAAATCCCTTGTGCAAGCGCGCTTCCTTCTCGGTCCTGCCGGCAGTGGCAAGACATTCCGCTGCCTGGCCGAAATCCGCGAAGCGCTGAGTGCGTCGCCGGAAGGCCCGCCGCTGATTTTGCTCGCGCCCAAACAGGCCACGTTCCAGCTCGAACGGCAGTTGCTTGTTTCCGAATGGCGGGGCGGGCGTCCTCGCGAGCCGAAAACAACTCCATCCGACGGCTCGCCGGGAGTCTCGCCCCACCAACTTTCGGGCTACACGCGACTTCATATTTTTTCATTCGAGCGGCTCGCACAGTTTGTCTTTGAAAAGCTGCAGGTCGCGCCGCCGCAACTGCTCGCCGAGGAAGGCCGCGTGATGGTCTTGCGCGCCCTGTTGATGCTGCACGAGAGCGAATTGAAGTTGTTTCGCCGCAGCGCCCGTCGGCCGGGTTTCGCCCAGCAACTCAGCCGGTTGCTCGGCGAACTGCAACAACACCAATTCACACCCGCCAAACTCCGCGCCCTTGCCTCCCGCCTGGCCGGACAGCGCGAACTCCAAGACAAACTCGATGACCTCGCGCTGCTGCTCGATGCTTATGCACGCTGGCTCGCCGAACATGAATTGCAGGACGCGAACCGCCTCCTCGATGCGGCCACTGACGCTTTGCGCTCCCAATCCGCAATCCGCAATCCGCAATCCGCAATTCAAAGCCTGTGGCTCGACGGTTTCGCAGAAATGACACCGCAGGAATTGGACTTGCTCGCGGCCATCTTGCAGCGTTGCGAGCGCGCGGTGCTTGCGTTCTGTCTCGAAAATGAACCCAAAACCGAAACTTCATGGCTTTCCATCTGGTCGTCCGTCGGCAAGACCTTTCAGCAATGCCGGCAACGGCTTGCGAATCTGCCGGGTTGTGAAATCGGCCTTGAAATACTCAAACGCAATCCGGACAAAAACCGTTTTGCCAAAAATTCCGAACTCGCGCGGCTCGAAAAAAACTGGGCGTCCCCAATTTTTCCGAACTCCGAACTCCGAACTCCGAACTCCGCCATTTCAATCGTCGCCTGTCAAAATCCCGAAGCCGAGGCCGCATTCGCCGCACGCGAAATCCTGAAATTTGTTCAGGCCGGCGCGCGGTTCCGCGACTGCGCCGTGCTCGTGCGAAATCTCGACGGTTATCACAAGCCGCTGTCGCGCGTGCTTCGCCGTTATGGTGTCCCGTTTTTCCTGGATCGCCGCGAATCCGTCGCCCATCACCCGCTGGCCGAACTCTCCCGCAGTGCGCTCCGCACGGTCGCCTTCGATTGGCCGCATGACGACTGGTTCGCCGCGCTCAAGGCCGGATTTTCCGGCGTTGAAGAAATTGAAATTGACCGGCTCGAAAACGCCGCACTTGAATTCGGCTGGCGCGGCAAAAAATGGCGTGAGCCCCTGCCAGCCGATAATGCTTCGCTAGAAAGTCTGCGTAAAAGGATTTTCCCGCCGTTTGGAAATTTCACCGCGCGATTCGCGCGACATAAAAACCAGCCGTCCGGCAATCAGCTCGCCGATGCACTCCGCGAACTCTGGGACGCGCTCGATGTGGAGAGAACTTTGGAACGATGGAGCTTGTCGGATGCCGATCAATCGCCAATCGCCAATCGCCAATCGTCAATCCACTTGACCGTTTGGGAGCAAATCAACGCATGGCTGGACAACGTGGCACTCGCGTTTTCACGCGAAGCGCTGCCATTGCGCGACTGGCTGCCGGTTTTGGAAGCAGGCCTGGCAAACCTGACCGTGGGCGTGATTCCGCCCGTGCTCGATGAAGTGCTCGTGGGCGCCATTGACCGCGCGCGCAATCCTAACTTGAAATTCACGCTTGTGCTCGGCGTGAACGAATCCGTTTTTCCCGCCGCGCCCGCCGCGACGCCGATTTTGACGGACGCCGACCGCGATGAATTGGAACAAAGCGGCGTCACGCTCGGCCCGGATTTGCGCGAACGGCTGGCGCGCGAACGTTACTACGGCTACATCGCCTGCACCCGCGCGAGCGAAAAAATGGCCGTGACCTTTGCCCGGCATGATGCCGACGGCAAAACGCTGAATCCATCGCCGTTTGTTTCACATTTGCAGCGGTTGTTTCCCAACCTGGAAATCAGGGAATTCGGCGGCGAAATCGGCGTGGCCGAAGTGGTGCATCCCATCGAACTCGCCGGGCCGCTGGTCGAAATTCAAAATTCCGTAGGAGCCGAGGTAACGAGGCTCAAATCAAATCAGAGACTTCTCACGTCGTCTCCTGCAAATGTTGGCTGGTCCGAACTGCTCGAACTGCCATCATTGAAGTCGCTCGTCGAAAGTTTGCGCCAGTTGCGTGAGCCGGATCCGGCGGAAAACTTATCGCCGGCACTGGCGGAAAAACTTTTTGGCCCGGTGTTGCGGACGTCGGTGAGCCGGCTCGAGGAATTTGCCCAATGCCCGTTCCGGTTTTTTGTCCGCAGCGGTTTGCGGGCCGGGGAGCGGAAGATCTTCGAACTCGACGCGCGGGAACGGGGCAGTTTCCAGCACGACGTGCTGAAAGTTTTCCATGAACGATTGGCCGCCGAAGGCAGACGCTGGCGTGATTTGACGCCGCCCCAGGCGCGGGAACGGATTCGCACCATTGCGGTTGAATTGACGGAAAATTTCCGCGGCGGATTGCTGCGGGACACGGCTCAGACCAGGTTCGAGGCGCGGGCGCTGACCGAATCGCTGCAGGATTTCATCGAGGTCGTGGTGACGTGGCTGCGGGAGCAGAACGAATTTGATCCGGCGGCGGCGGAACTGGATTTCGGCGGTGACGACGCTCGCGCACCGGCGTTGGAATTGGACTCGGGCGACGGCCACCGGCTCGCGCTGCACGGGCGGATTGACCGTGTGGATTTGCGGCGTGAGCCTGGCGGCGATACCGCGCTGGCGTTGGTGCTGGACTACAAATCCAGCGGTAAAAAGCTCGACGCGATATTGGTGGAGCATGGCGTGCAGTTGCAGTTGCTGGCGTATCTGAACGTGCTCCGGCACTGGGCGCATCCGCATAGCGTGCTGGGCGTGGCGCGTCTGGTTCCGGCGGGTGTTTTTTACGTGAACTTGCGCGGCCAATACGAAAACGGCAACACGCGGGCCGAGGTGCTGGACGATGCGGGGGAGGCGCGCAAACGCGCCTACCGCCACACGGGCCGATTTGACGCCAGCGTGCTGCCGAAACTGGATCGCGTCGGAGCAGCGGATCAATTCAGTCCTCGCCAAAAGATGCCGCGCGCGGAATTCGAAAAATTGCTCGACCGCGTTGAGATGCAATTGCGTGAAATGGGCCGCGCGATTTTTTCCGGTGTGGCGAAAGTGGATCCGTATCGCAAGGGCAGCGAAACGCCATGCGAATTTTGCGATTACCGCGCGGCGTGCCGGATTGATCCGTGGACGCATTGTTATCGCGTGCTGCGCGCCGCAAAGGAAAATCCCGCATGACGCGATTGGTTCGGAGTTCCGTCCCGTCATTTGCGGGACGGCCCGAAACCGCGTAAACGCGGAACTCCAAACTCGAATAAAATATTGCCAATGACACTTCGCGGAAAATCCGACCACGATTGGTCAACGCTTGTGGAAGAATGGAAGCTCACGCAGGAACGCCTGCGTGAACGGATGATTGTCGCACCGCTGAAACCGTTGCCGCGATTCGTCGCCGGGGCCGATTGCGCGTTCTCCGACGACAAACAAACCATCTTCGCCGCTGCCATCGTATATGACCGCGAAATGCAGCGCATCATTGAAGTTGCGCACGCCACACGACCGGCGGAATTCCCCTATGTTCCCGGCTTTCTCAGCTTCCGTGAAGGTCCGGCAGTGTTGCAGGCGGTTGGTGCGTTGCGACACGAATTCGGCGCGATTCTTTTTGACGGACAAGGCTTCGCGCACCCGCGACGCTGTGGCATCGCATCGCACCTGGCAATTCAATTGGACAAACCCGGGGTCGGCGTCGCCAAGAGCCGGTTGATTGGGACGTTCGGAAAACTGGAATCAGATGCCGGCGCAACCACCCCGCTCATGGATGACAATGAACAAATCGGCTTCGTGCTGCGGACACAAAAAGGAATTCGACCGGTCTTTGTGAGCATCGGTCATCGCGTGGATTTGGCGTCGGCAATCAAACTGGTTCTGGCCTGTTGCTCGCGCTATCGCATTCCCGAACCGACCCGGCAGGCGGACATCGAAGTGGCGAAATTGAAATGCGCTAGTGGTACTCCTGCAACGTCTTCACGCCGTAACCTGATTTCTTGAGCGCAGCGATGCCGAGCACGGCGGCCTTTGCGCCGCTCAACGTCGTCATGATGGGCGTGCCGGTATAAACCGCGGTGGTGCGGATTTTGATTTCATCGGCGCGAGGCGTGGCGCCGCTCGGCGTGTTGATGACGAACTGGATCTCCTTGTTCTTGAGCAGGTCAATCGCGTTGGGCCGGCCCTCGGCGAGTTTGAAAATGCGCTGAACTTTCAACCCGGCCTTTTCCAAAACGTCCGCCGTGCCGCCGGTGGCGACCAGTTCAAAGCCCAGCTCGACAAACTGTTTGGCCACCGCCGTGGCCGGTTTTTTGTGCGCGTCGCTCACGCTGATGAAAATCTTCCCGCTCAACGGCAGGGACGCACCGGCGGCAATTTGCGATTTTGCGTAGGCGATGCCGAGGTCGGCGTCCAGACCCATGACCTCGCCGGTCGAGCGCATTTCCGGCGAGAGCAAAATATCCTGCCCATGAAAACGGTTGAACGGGAAAACCGACTCCTTTACCGTCCAATACTTCCGCCGGATTTCCTTCGTGAAGCCGAGTTCCTTGAGCGTCCTGCCGGCCATGACTTTCGCCGCGAGTTTCGCCAGCGGCGTGCCGATCGCCTTTGATACGAACGGCACGGTACGCGACGCGCGCGGATTCACTTCGAGACAATAAACCATTTCACCTTTCACGGCATATTGCACGTTCATCAGGCCAATGACTTTCAATTCACGCGCCATGGCGTGGGTGTAATCGCGGATCGTTTCGATGACCTTTTTCGTCAGCGAGTGCGGCGGCAGCACCATCGCCGCATCGCCGGAGTGGACACCGGCAAACTCGATATGCTCCAGTATTCCACCGATGACAATGGTGCCTTTTTCGGAGTTCGGAGTTCGGAGTTCGGAGTTCGGAGTTTCAAAATGGCCGACATCAGCAATACAATCCACGTCCACCTCCGTGGCGTCCTCCAAAAATTTGTCCACGAGCACCGGACGTTTCGGCGATGCCTCAACCGCAAAGCGCATGTAATGCTGAAGTTCGGCGTCGGAATAGACAATTTGCATCGCGCGCCCGCCGAGCACGAAGGACGGACGCACCAAAATCGGATAACCCAGTTTTTGAGCGACCTTGAGCGCCTCGGTTTCGTTGGTGGCGATGCCGTTGGGTGGCTGCGGAATTTCGAGCTTGTCGAGCATCGCGGCGAAGAGCTTGCGGTCCTCGGCGATTTCGATTCCCTGCGGCGAGGTGCCGATGATGTTGACGCCATTTTTCTGGAGGCCGAGCGCGAGATTGAGCGGCGTCTGGCCGCCGAATTGCGCGATGGCGCCCCAGCATTGCTCGCGTTCGTAGATGTGCAGCACGTCTTCGAGCGTGAGCGGCTCGAAGAAAAGCTGGTCGCTCGTGTCGTAGTCGGTGGAAACAGTTTCAGGGTTGGAATTGACCATGATGGTCTCGAAGCCGTCTTCCTTGAGCGCAAAGGCGGCGTGCACACAACAATAGTCGAATTCAATTCCCTGCCCGATGCGGTTCGGTCCGCCGCCGAGAATCATCACCTTTTTCTTCGGTGTCTTTCTGACCTCGTCGTCGCCGCGGTCGTAGGTCGAATAATAATACGGCGTGTAAGCCTCGAACTCGGCGGCGCAGGTATCCACCAGCCGGTAGCTGGGTACCAAGCCCAGTTTTTTCCGCAACGCGCGGATTTCGTCTTCGGTGGTGCCGGTCAAATGGGCAATTTGTCGGTCGGAAAAACCGAGCGACTTGGCCTGGGCGAGCTTTTCAGCGTTGAGCGGCGGCATCGGGCGAAATCAAACTCGCCACAGTAAGCCGCAAAGCATCCGTCGTGTCCAGCGCGATTGCCCAAATCCGCTTGCTGCCTGAGCCCGTTTACGTTACGAAAACGGCGATGAAAAGATTCGGGCGTGCGCTGTTGTGGCTGATACTGCTCGCCCCCACCTTCGCTTCCGCGCAAATTGATCCCGTCAAGCGTGATCTGATTCAGATTGGTTACAACGCCGCGTTTGAAGGCCGCGCCCCGCTGGCCGGCTACGCGTTTTTTTATCACAACCAGCCGGATTTTCTGCAAACGAACCTCACCTTGCGGCTGGCGGTCGCGCCGGTTTATCTGGATTCCGAACTTGGCTTCGTGAGCGGCCTGGGACCGAACACGGATTTCGCCATCGGCGTGGCCGGCGGTGGTTTTGCGGACAGTTACAACGAGATTCGCGGCGGCGAATTTTTGCCGGACGAATCGTTTGACGGCAACGGCGGGGAAATTTCCGCGAGCATTTATCATCTGTTCAATCCCGGCGACGAAATTCCGCTGAATGTTGTTTTGCGCGGCACGGCGCATTATTCTTTTTTCAACCGCGACGACCGCACGGCGACCAATTTTGCGCTGCCCGGCGACCACGGCGATTTCAGCGTGCGCACCGGCTTGCGCTGGGGCGGCGTTGAGCCGACTTTGTTTCCGCCGCTCGCGATGGAATTGTCCGTCTGGTATGAAGGCCATCTGCGCAGTGATTCCGGCACATATGGTTTTGGCGGCGACCGCGAACTCAAGGAACAGTCGCATCTGTTTTGGGCGGAAGCGGCGTTGGCTTACACGCTGCCCAGAAGCCAGCAAAGTTTTTACGTCCGCCTGACTGCCGGCACGAGCGTGGACGCCGATCGTTTCAGCGCGTATCGGCTCGGCGGGTTTCTGCCGCTCGTCGTGGAATTTCCGCTGTCGCTGCCCGGCTATTTTTATCAGGAAATCAGCGCGCGCCAGTTTGTGCTCCTCAATGCCAATTACCTTTTGCCGCTCGATCCCAAAAAACGCTGGAACATTGACGTAAACGCGGCTAGCGCGTTCGTGGATTATCTGCCCGGCGAATCGCAACCCGGCAACTGGCTCAACGGCGTGGGCGGCGGCCTTTTATATCACTCGCAGTCCAACCGCTGGAAAATCATGCTCAATTACGACTACGGCATTGACGCCATCCGCTCGCACGGGCGCGGCGCGAACAGCATCGGTGTTCTGGTGCAACTCGATCTCGGCCGCAAGCACAGCCAGAAATTCAATTCCACGCAGCCATCGCTCTGGCGCGGCTGGCAGCGAATCTTCGATTGAAAGATCGCCGCCGCCATTTTCAAAATTCAAAATCTGCTTGCGCGTCATCGCGTGGACTGCTTCATTATGCAACCAGGGCGCATATGGTGGAATTGGCAGACACGCTACTTTGAGGTGGTAGTGGGGCAACCCGTGCAGGTTCAAGTCCTGCTATGCGCACCAATTTTCCTCAAGAAATTGAGGTTTCTGGTGTTCCCGACACAGCCCTGACACAAGAAACGGCTGAATCCGAAGGCGCGAAAGTGAAGTTCCCAAAGCGCATCAAACATCGTGGCCGCGTCCTCGCCACCATTTATGGCAAGTCCAAAGGACGTGATTCTTACCGCGTGGCGTGGCAAGTGGCCGGACGACGGCGCATGGCGTCTTTCCCGTCCTACTCGCTCGCCAAACGCCATGCTGACGGGCTGGTGCGTGATCTGGCCAGCGGCTCGCAAGTCACCGCTCTGTCCCCCGCACAGGCCCGCGATGCACTGGCCGCGCTGGAACGTCTCGCAGACTTCTATCGCACCACTGGCCGCCGCGTCTCGCTGTTGGCCGCCGTTTCTGTATTCGTCGAGTCATCCGTCAAGCTGGGCGACCGTACGATGGGTGAAGCCGTCGAAGGCTTCTTGCGCACCGTTGCCAACGTGAAGCGCAAAGACATTGCGGAAGCCGTCACGGATTTCTTACAGGCCGACGAACCGCGCACCAAAGCCGCCGAAGGCCAGCGGTCGCAACTGTCTGCGAAATACGCCTATAACCGCAAATTGCAGCTTGACCGTTTCGCCGCCATGTTTCCGAACACCGCCGTTTGCGAATTGAGCAAGGAACACCTGGACACCTTCATCGGCTCGCTCGATAAGGTGAAAACCACATCCCGCAATGGCCGCGCCGCTGGTTCTGCAAAATCCCGCAACCACTACCGCGCCAGCGTCCGTCAATTTCTGCAATGGGCAGTCCGCAAGGATTATCTCGCCCCGACTCACCGCTTGAACGAAGCCGACGCCATGCGCCCCGAACGCGCCAACACCGCCGCCGTGGAACTTTACACGCCGGACGAGTTTGCCGCGCTCCTGGCCGTTGCTAAAGATGATTTGCGCCCACTGCGCCCGATCATCGCGATTAGCGGGCTGGCTGGACTGCGCACGGCGGAATTGTTGCGCTTGGATTGGGCGGACGTGTGGCGCGTTGCCGGTCACATTGAAGTCACGGCGGGCAAGGCCAAAACCCGCCAGCGTCGCCTTGTGGAAATCTGCCCAGCGCTGGCCGCATGGCTTGAACCGTTCCGCAAGCTGACAAAGGGCAAACTCTGGACAGGTCACGAAATCACGTTTCAACAGCATTTTGTTGAATTGTGCGAAAAAGCTGAAGTGGAGATCAAAGGAGAAAAAGTTGCCGTAACACGCAAAACCAACGGACTGCGCCACAGTTTTTGCTCGTTTCATTTTGCCGCGTACGCCAATGAAAACCAGACCGCACAACAGGCGGGCAATTCGCCCGCCATGATTCACGCGCATTACAAGGGACTGGCCACCAAAGCCGAGGCGGAAAAATGGTTCAGCGTGAATCCGCCGAACGCGGCAAAGAACATCATTCAACTGCGGAAAACCAACAGGAGCTAACTGTGATTACTAAATGTCAGTGCCAGCACTGCGGCGGCACGATTGAATTTGACGCCGCTGAATTTGTGGAATCGGGGCGGCGCGGAAACCAGATTTTAGGCCAATTTGTGCCGTGTCCGCACTGCGGAAAAAACACCATTGTTTCCATCGAAAACAAATCCGTGTCCGCCGCGCCGCCACGTCCGCCGGCCAGCGAAACGATCAAAGCCGCCGCCGAAATTCAATCCGCAAAAAAATCCGGCGCGGTGCTGCTGGACATTGGCGCGGCGGTTTTGCTGATTATCGGTTGCATCATGGTTGCGGACGGCTTGAACATATCGGCCAACGAGCAACATCCCGAAGCCGGAGCGATCCGGCAAATTACCGCGACCGTTGAAGCCGGGCTGGGCGTTGTGGTTGTGGCGTTGAGCCTGATTCTCTCCGCGCTCGTTCGCATCATCCGCAAACCGTGACACGATGAATTCACCAACAGAGCAATTCGCACCGCATTTCGTAACTTGCCGGTGTCGGCACTGCGATGGCCACATTGAATTTGACGCGAACGAGCTTGCCGAAGAAAACAGCATCATTCCCTGTCCGCATTGCAGCTTGGAAACGAAACTTTTTATTCCAGCTTCGCCCATCGAAAATGCGGTTGTGGAAAAGCCGCCGGTTCAGCCCGCGCAATCGCAGCCAGCCCGGTCGCCGGAGCAAATCAAGTATCTGACTTCCATTGGCGTTCCCGACGCCGACAAACTCGACAACCCAAATCATCCGTGGCGGCACGAGTGCGCTTCGCCGAAGCAGGTCGCTTATCTGACTTACATGAGTGTTTCCAATGCCGGGCAACTTACGAAAAAAGAGGCCGCTGATTTGATTGAATCAAATCCGTTTTACGACGGGGCAAACAGCCTTTCCGCATTTGATCGGATTCGTTCCCGGCAAGACCGCTGGCACGAAGAACGGTTGAAACTTTATCCCGACCTTTACGCTTTTGAGTTGAAAGAATTTCTTCTCGATGATTTGCCGAACTCGCTTCATGGCTACGTTCGGCAACGGATTATCGGCGCGTCGGAAAAATTGACCAAAAGAAAAATTCAAGAAGTTGTCGCTGCGTTGACCCGCGAAGATTCCCGTTGGTGGCATCAATCAAATCACCAAGCCGTTTTCTTTGAACGGTTGCGGCAGACGCATCCAGGTTGCTGCGATGGCCGCGCGCTTGAATAACCAAGTGGCCAAAGATGAAAACAGAAGCGAAACCAAGTCGCACGGAATTTTACAAATTGCCGAATCATCATTGGTCGCCTGGCGAATGGTGTCTGCCCGGCTCGAAACATGACACGCCAGAAATCGTCGTGCGACGAACTGACTTTGGCGTTTTGGTTCGCGACTCCACATGGGAGCAAGCGAAGCAACCACGATTCAATTACTCGAAAGAATTTTGCGGTGAACATCGCCCAAACGACACTTGGAAATCGTTTGAACTATACACCGCCGGCACTTCGATCATTGGCATACTTACCCAAAGAGCGCGCGACGGTGACGCCGATGCTGCGCTCGAATTAGCGCGGCTTGCGGGCGAAGCAACGGAACATCTTACGAAAATTTGCAAGGCCAAGCCGGAACTTGTTTTGTCTCTCTCACGATTGCGCCGGGCATGGCCGGTGATCAAACACAAGAAAGCGAAATTGAGTGACGATGAAAAAGATTTGTTCGCGGCGATTCAACTTGGCGCGGATGACTTCATTGAACTCGACGCGCAAACCGCAAAATGGAAATGGGATGATGCTGGAAAAATTGCATATGGCTTACTCAATTACATTCGAGTGTCACGCGGCAGTCCGCCGCACGGTTTCGACAACGGCGCAATGAGCAAATTTGTCAAAGAAAAACTGCCGCGCGACTTCGACGACGACGACGAAAACAAAACCGCGTGGTGGAAAGTCGCCAAAGAGATTTTTCTTTTCTCCTATCCCGAACCGCACGCGGTTCAAGAATTGAGTCAACTTGTGCCGATGGCTATTCGCCGCAAAAAAGACGGGCGCACGATTACCAATCCGAAACGGAGAAGCCCCGGTGTCTTGAAACAGGAAATTTTGAGCATACTTCAATCGCGCTTTCTGGCTTTCGCCCCGAACAAAAGTTTCGAGAAAACCAAAACTTGCCCCGCTTCAAGCGGATGACGGGGCAACGCTGCCAGCGTCATTGTGCTGGCATGAGTGATAATGCAATTCAAACCGCGCTGCCGTGCGAGGCGGGCTTCATAGACGAAAAACAATTGCTCGCGCGGCTGCCCGTGAGCCGTCGCACGTTGTTCAACTGGCGCACGACCGGCAAAATTCCTTCAATAAAAATCGGACGCCGGATTTTATACCACCTTCCCAGCGTCGAGGCCGCACTGCTACGCCAACAGAAAGGCACGGTGCAATGAAAACCCTGCCGCCATTCATTGACGAAATGCTGGCCGCGCCGCCGCGTGCCGGTGAAGGTGTTCACAACTACCTTTTCCGTGTTGCCCGGCAACTTCACGCGCATTTGCCTGCCGTGGAAATTGTCGCCCTGCTGGAAAACCGGGTGCATGGGTGCGGGCGTCATGTCAGCCGCAAGGAAATTGAAGACGCCGTGAAAAATGCGTTGGCGTGCGCGTGGCAGCCGTCAGGCAACGCCGCGCTGGTGCAATCCGCCACGAAGTGGCCGGGTGTGAACCTAGAACAACGCGCCGCGATTTTGCGGGACAATGGCGGGTTGGCGGACTTGTGGGCAGAGTCCAAGCCGCGCATTGAAGACAACGCTGCGCACACGGAAGCGATGATTGACCGGCTTTTCCCCGGCAACCCGCTTTTGTGTTGTGGTAAGTCCAATTCGGATTTTGACACCAAGCCGCGCGAAGATTGGCGCGGAGAAATGTCCACGCTGGCGTTAATCGTGCCGTCGCCCATGTTGGCAGTCACCGGCTTGACCAAAGACGGCAAAGAATCGAAACACACGCTCGCCAATACCGGAGCGCGGCGTTTCCTGATTTGCGAATTTGACGCTGGCACGGCGGATGAACACGCGGCTTTGCTCATTCACCTTGCCGGATACGCGCCGCTGGTGTGCGCGGTTCACAGCGGCGGCAAATCCCTTCACGGCTGGTTTTACGTTCACGGCCAGCCAGCCGTGAAGGTGGAAAAGTTTTTTCGCTACGCCGTTTCCCTTGGCGCGGATCGGGCGACGTGGACGCGCTGCCAATTCGTGCGGATGCCGGATGGCACACGCGATAACGGCAAACGCCAGACAATTTTTTACACCAACTTCAAACCATTGGACGCCACACTATGAGCGCGATACTTGAAACGCCGGAAATTCTGGACGTGCCGGACGTGGACACGAAAACAAAACCCGCCAAGCTGATGATTGAATTTTTTACACCATCGGAATTGTCCGCCTTCCAGCCGCCGGAAGGATTCAAATTTGTGGGCGATTATCACATTCAAAGAGCCGCGCCATTTGTGATAGGTGGTGCGCCAGGTGTCGGCAAAAGCCGTGGCGCGGTTGCACTGGCGATTGCGGGCGCGACGGGTGCAGATTGGTTTGGCCTCAAGGTGCATCGCCAGTTCAAGACGATGATCGTCCAAGCGGAGAATGGCCGGGTGCGTCTGAAAAATGAATTTGCGGACTTGGACTGTGCCACACTTGATGGATTTGTCCGCGTATGTTCACCACCGCCATTTGGTTTCGCCTTTGACAAGCTGGCATTTTGCGACCTGCTCCGGCGCGAGATTGAAAATTTCCAGCCCGATGTTTTCATTCTTGATCCATTCAACCGGCTGGCACGCGATGACAAGGCAAAGGACTACGCGCAGGCGTTTGAAGAATTGCTGGCCGTGTTGCCGAATGGTGATGACACCCCGGCTTTGGGCATCGTGGCGCACACGCGCAAACCACGAGCCGAGGAGCGTGCTAACGGGCGGGCATTACTCAATTTGCTGGCGGGCAGCTACGTCATTGGCAGCGTGCCGCGCGCCGTTTTTATCATGCAAGCGGCCAGTGATGACACGGAAGACAAGCGCGTTGTCTGGACATGTTGCAAAAATAATGATGGTGATCTCGGCAAACGCTCGGCATGGGAACGGCGGAACGGCCTGTTTGTGCCGGTTCAAGATTTCGACTGGAAAACCTTTGAAAGCGACGGCGAGAAACGGCGCATGGTGAGCCGTGACGACTTGGATACGCTCTTTGAAGGCGGCAAACGACAACTGGCGCGGAATGCAGCCGTTGAACAACTCATGGAGCAAACCAGTTTGGGCAAAACGGCCTGCTATCAGGCATTGAAACTGGACGGCAAGTTCGCCCTAAACCTTTTGGAACAAGACGGCCTGCTCAATTTCAAACCGTGAACGCTTTCCGTCCGCGAAACTCCCTGGGGATTTGGCGGAACGGAAAATCTTCCGCGAGTCATTCCGCGAACAATTGGCGGAAAGTTTGGCGGAAAACAATTAAGGGAACCTCTTATTGAGACAGATCAAAGCAAGGTTAATGAACATTGCTGGCAGTCTCTAAATGCCACCAAAAATCAAAAAAACACAAAATAAGAAACACCCAAACGCTGAAACGCCAATGAAATCACAGCAAAATCCACACGAGCCGTTGCGCCGGTCACTCCATTTTTGGGCGTATCACACCGGATGGAGTGTTTCATCGCTTTCGCGCTGGCTGCCCGCGTGCGGTGTCCACGCCAAACGGCGGACGGCCAATCCCGGTGTCACGCTCCGCGAAGTCTTGGCGGTCATTCCCTACCGATAACCGCTGCCGAGACGCCGGCCAGACGTTTCTCCCGCTCGAAACCGTGTGATCTTGTCACTGGCTGCTTTCCAAATCCTCTTTGACCTTTTTGATAGCTTCAGCTTCGGCTGCGGGTTCAATCATCTCAACTTTTTCAATTTCAAACCGCCGATAATCGGAACCCAAAGGAGCCGAAACGGTTCCTATGAGTCGGATTTTATCGTGGCGTTTCAAGCCTGTGATGTATTCCACCAGCGGATTGTGCTGCAAGCCGGTGTTATCGCCCGGAACGGGCAAATATTTTGACACGACGCATTTGTAAAACGAGTCACCGTTTTTGTTAGCGACTGCAAAACCAAGGTTTGCGTCCTCCTCCCCGCTGGTGTAAATGTTTTCCAATTCAAGAAATTCACAGTCCATCCACCCGCGCTGTTGGTTCACCTTTTCTGGAAAATTTTCGATCAAATCTCTAGTGAACTCCATTTGTCCGGCAGCGCGCATCTGCGCGGCTTCGGTGGCGAACTGGTGCTGCCGTTGCGCGGCTTTGCATTCCTGAAAATAAAGCCAGTCATTCGTTGAGAGGTTGGAGATTTTCAGGAAACAATTTGTTCCGCTGGCTTTGATGACGACCATCTGTGTGCCGGATGATATGTAATCACCGGAAAAAACTGTGCCGGTTTTTAGCGTCCAATTGTGAACCGAGTTGGTTTGCGCCGAAACATTCAATGCCGCGATTGCAAAAAGCAAAACGAGTTGAGCTTGCATAAATTCCAGATTCTTTCGGATTTGTTCTAGCTGATTTATGGCCGTGCGGCAACAAAATCGCCAGCATGGGCGCGCTTCCATGCGCCGGAGCGATTTGATATTTCTGGTTCGCAAAGCAATTCTCCGGGCGCAGAATCATAAAGGCAAAATCCCCGGAGCCGGGCGGCGAGTCAATTTGGAGCGGAGCCGGATGAGGCGAGCAATAGATTGACGCGGCGACCGGCGACACATAATCGGCCTCTGATTCGCGCGCACGGCATCAGCGCGGATGCGTCACAATTAAAACAGCACATTGCATCGGACAAACCGTCGGACATCCAAGCGGATGAAAACCGGAAGTTGGTTGGCGGCATACACAGCGGATGGCGTGTGACTAGACTTGGCAACAAAGTGTGCAACAAAGTTGGCATCATGCGTGGTATCGAGCGCAACGCCGGACGCCGCATCTGGGTTGGCGTCAAAGTGCGGAGCAAACGCAGCAAGTGACGCAACTTTTGCGCCGCAATGCGCGTTGCACAGAATCCTTAATTTGATTAAGGGGTTCGGCTTCTACTCCATTGCAGTGCTTGTTTTGTAATTTGCGGATGCAGACCCGTTGAATGGAAATTGGCAGAAACATGGCGCGCTTTGCGGCTGCAACGGCAACAACATGGTGAACATTTTGGCCACCCGTTGCTGGCGGCTTGAGAACTCATTTTGCCGCCCGAACCGGCCATGCGAGCCGGTGTAAAATTCCCGTCGGTTACGCCCAAAATCCGGCACGTCATTTTGTGTAAAGATTACACGCTCGTCCGTCCTGTTTCGCGTAGAGTCGTCAACTACGATAAAGGAGATCGGATGTATGTGTATGAGCAGTGAGCAAAAAGATATTCGGAATGCCAGCCGAACGCCGCCAGCCAGTTTGGACGCCCCGGAAAACGGCGTGCGGGTCGAACCGGGTTTCATTGATGAAAAGCAACTGCTGGTCCGGTTGCCCGTAAGCCGCCGCACTTTGGGCAATTGGAAAGCGAAAGGAATTCTGCCCTTTATCAAGATCGGCAGACGTTGCCTGTATGACTGGGCTAGCGTGCAAGGCGCACTCCTACGCCGTCAACGCGGCGGACAGTCGTGAGCAATGCGGCGTTGGACGATCATCGCCCGCTATTGACAACCACCACCACCATGAGGCATGTTTAGCCTGTGACGAGACAGCCACAACGCACCACGCAAAAGAAGCTCGACTACCCGGAAGAAACCCCCGGCAGCCGTTTGGCCGCCAAAGCTCGCAAGCTGGCCAACAAGCTTACCCCGGAACAACGCCGGGAGCATTTCAACGGGGCAATGGCGATGATCTATGGCGGCGCAAAAGCAACTCTCGCTCGACGCTAACATCGTCTTCGATCTCGCCGCAGACAAAGACTTCGCCCACGATTTTCGGGAGATTTTCCAGAGCAAAGGCTACGCACTGGTCTTGCCGCCCACGGCGGTTCACGAATTGCACGTCATTTTCACTGATGGTGACAGCAAAGCGGAACGGGAACTGGCGCGGACGGCACTGACTCACTTGAAGCAATGGGGCATCCGTCCCTTTGACTTGGATTCTGCGGCAGAAGCTATTTGCGAGCAATTTGTTCGCGGCCTGCTCCGGCAACGCCTGATTCCCGAAGACGAATTCAACGACGGCCTGATTCTGGCCGAAACTTCGCTGACGGGAATTCCCCTGCTGGTGACTTCCGACAAGCACCTTTTGAATATTGACGAAGACGCTTTACTGCTGGCCTTCAACCAAGCCGATCTTTCGCCAGTGCATCCGGTTCACCCGAAACGTTTGCTGCGTGTTATGCGTTAGCCGTCCGGCGCGGATTTCAGATTTCAAACTGACCCCATTCTCTGAAAGCCTCCCTGGTGTGGGACTCCAACACTTGCACAGCGCGGGCTGGCGGGGTGGCAGGGTGGGGACGGGTTCGGGCACAAAGGAGACTCCCTAACCAAACATTCGCCATACCGCCGAGTCGCGGTTACGCCGCCGACACTCGCCACGATGCCCGCCTGACATCGCCAGACATCGTAGGCCGCGTTTTGATTGGCTGGACAGGTGACACAGCCCCGACACAGAATCCGGCCATGACACAGTTCTGACACAGCCCCAACCCCTGACACAGCCCGACACGGATTTTTCTACTGCTAGTTGCTCATAGATGCCGCAAATAGCTTGCAATTGCTGGTGTAGTGACGTAGCATCACTAGCAGGCAAGATTGAAGAAAGGCAACTATGAGCAATGACGAAAACACCCTGTTTGCAGGTTCAAGTCCTGCTATGCGCACCAAAATTCCCAAAGAATATGGGCATCTTGAGGAAATTTGCACAGAATTTGCACAAAATACCGCCCGGCCCCCCGACCGGCGTGTGAGATTTCCTGTTACCATCCGCCACAGATCCAGCATGGCGAAAATTTACGCCCCTGCCGGAAAGTTCAAATATTACCGCGTTGCCTACACTATTGCTGGCAAGCGGCGGATGCTAACCCATTCCAACTATCCCGATGCTCGCGTATAGGTGCTAGTGTGGGCGTGATGCTTGACGACGTTCTCAATAGTCTTTTTCTAAGCCAAGACCGCCATTCTCGTACTCTCGCTCTCCCCAGTAGGACGGAGAGGTCATTGCAAAATTGATACGAGAGCAAAATACTTTACCATGCCCTAGCAAGCGTAAAATCGTCAGATTACACGTGGGAAAAGTTTCACCTGACGAGCAATAAAAGGGACGGTAACGGGGCAATGCGTAGCGTTGAACGAGCAGTCGAAAAAACAGCTTGAACCCCTGTAAAATAAGACTACAATGAGCCTTGAAACAGAGTGTGTTGGGTTCGGAACGGTAAAGCTTCCGCGTTCGATTCCGACCTCCGCCTCCAGTCTTAACTGTCTTTGCAGCAAGGATATAGGAGACGTAGGGTCCGCAACGGACACCAAAACGGACTATATTTACTACTCCGTAAGAACCAAGCGTAACCGGCGATAACTCGCCTACTACTCGTTAATTCTTCGGAACCGGCCTCAATTATCCTCGTGGTTGCGTGAAAACTATGAAAACACGTTACCGCTTAACTCGTCGGGGCAACCGCGGCGACGGATTTCATTGCGTGGCCACCTTCGCCCGCAAACGCACCAGCCTGCACACGACCGATGAAGAGGAAGCCCGGCAGATTGTTGAAGCCAAAAACCAGTCCAAACGCCAGCCGGTGCTCAATCTGCAAATCGCCAAGGCGTATCTGGCGGGTGCCGACAACGGCATCACCACGCGCACTTGGCAGAACGCCATTGAGGTCCTCACCAGCACCACGGAAGCATTAAGCCTGTTCAAAGACCTGCCCGCCGAAGGCGTGTTGTTTCCGTATCTGTCCCGCGTGCGGGCTAACGACCGAACCACGGAGTTTAGATCACGTTGTCGGCAGCTTGGCATTGCCGGCGTGACGCTTCACAGCTACCGCTACGCATGGGCGGAACGAGCCAAAACCGCTGGCTACCCGGAGCGGTTCGCACAGGAGGTTTTGGGCCACAACAACAAGGCGGTGCATCGCGCCTGCGCCAAACGCGCCCTGATGAAAATTCCGTCGCTGGGAGATTACGAACAGCGGGCCGCTCCATAGTGGAGCGACTGGTGATTTGGAAAGGAATTATACGAAGAACAAAGTATTTGCAAAAATTGGCCGGCAATCAGGCGTCAGAGGACACGTTACCGCAGCTTGCGCAGTGCTGTTGCTTCTGTTCGCAACGCGTGCCCAAGCGGCGGAAAGACAAATGCTGCACGGTCATGTGCCGGCAGTTGTAGCGCGACTGTTACCAGTTGGCAGTCTTCCGGGCACGAACCGGCTGAACCTGGCGATCGGGCTGCCGTTGCGCAACCCGGAAGCGCTCACCAATCTACTCCGGCAAATTTACGACCCGGCCAGTCCCCGATACCATCATTACCTGACGCCGGAGCAGTTTACCGAACAGTTTGGTCCGATGGAAAAGGATTATCAGGCGGTCATCGCTTTTGCAAAGGCCAACGGGTTGAAAGTGATGGGCACGCATCCCAACCGGATGCTGGTAGATGTGAACGGATCGGTGGCGGACATAGAACGGGTCATGCATGTGACGATGCATATTTACCAGCATCCCACGGAGGCCCGCACATTTTATGCGCCGGATGTTGAGCCTTCGCTTGATCTGACGATTCGGATTCTGGGCATCAGTGGATTGAACAATTACTCGCTGCCACGTCCGCGTTTTGTCGCAAAGCCGCTTGCCAATCTGCAAACGGCCGGGCCGAATGCCGGCTTAGGACCTGGCGGCACTTACATGGGGAACGACTTCCGGGCGGCTTATGCACCGGGGGTGACGCTCGACGGTTCCGGACAGATCGTGGGACTGCTGGAATTTGACGGGTATACGGCCGGCGACATCACCAACTACGAAAGCCGGGCTGGGTTGCCGAATGTCACGCTGACGAATGTGTTGATTGATGGAGCCAGCGGAAATCCGAGCGGCAGCGGTGGGGAAATTGAAGTTTCCCTGGACATAGAAATGGCAATTTCCATGGCACCAGGGTTGTCCCAGGTGATGGTTTACATTGTGCCCAATCCCAGTCCTTGGGAAGACCTTCTCAACCGCATGGCCACGGACAATCTGGCCAAACAATTGAGCTGTTCGTGGTTTGCTCCGAATGGCGTGGCCGACCCGACTGCTGATGAAATTTTCCAACAGATGGCGGCACAGGGGCAGTCGTTCTTCAATGCGTCAGGTGACAACGACGCCTATACCGGCCTTATTGACTTTCCAGGGGACAGTCCCTATATCACGCAAGTTGGAGGAACAACCTTGACCACGAGTGGGCCGGGAGGCGCTTGGGTTTTAGAAACCGTTTGGAACTGGGGAATAGAATTCGGTTCTTCATATGATGGCAGTGGCAGTGGTGGCGGGATCAGTACACAGTATCCTATCCCGAGTTGGCAAACGAATATCAACATGACGGCCAACCAGGGATCAACGACAATGCGCAACACGCCGGACATGGCGCTGACGGCGGACAACATTGACGTCCGGGTCGATGGTGATGACTGGAATGTGGGCGGCACGAGTTGCGCGGCACCGCTGTGGGCCGGCTTCATCGCCTTGGTCAATCAACAAGCAGCAGCCACCGGTGAACCGGCTGTTGGCTTTATCAATCCGGCCGTTGACGCGATTGGCACCGGCTCTGATTACACCACCTGCTTTCATGACATCACCACTGGCAACAACACCTGGAACGGCAGTCCGACCCAATTCTACGCCGTGGCCGGCTACAATCTATGCACCGGTTGGGGCACGCCCAACGGGCAAAGCCTGATCAACGCGCTGGCAAACCCCGAGGCTCTGCAAATCACACCGGCAACAGGCTTTGCTGCGCCGGGATGTGTTGGCGGGCCGTTCACCATAACGAATGAAACTTTCTCTTTGACCAACACAAGGACGAATTCGCTAGACTGGTCCTTGGCTAACACTTCAACCTGGCTCGTTGCCTCGCCGAGCGGCGGCACACTGGCGGCCGGCGGAACGACCAACGTGACTGTGACTCTGAGTTCCAACGCCTACTCTCTGACATCAGGGATTTATACTGCGACTGCATGGTTTACCAATCTGAATGACGGTGTTGGGCAAAGCCGCCAGTTCACCTTGGCCGTTGACCGGCTGACCATTCTGTCCCAACCCCAAAGCCTCACCGTGCCCGTCGGGTCTCCGGCCTCATTCAGCGTTTCAGTCTTCGGCATGCCGCCTTTGGACTTCCAATGGCAGAAGAACGGGACGAATCTTACCGACGGCACCAACATTTCCGGCTCGGCCACGACTAACCTTCTCTTGAATCTTACCACTACCAACGACGCGGGCAATTATACCGTCATCATCGCCAATGCGTGCGGTAGTATTGTGACCAGCAGTCCTCCGGCCACCCTGACCTTCAGCTCAGGCACCATCACCTGGACGAACACCAGCGGCGGCAATTGGAGTGTAGCCGCCAACTGGAGTCCGAATCAGGTGCCAGGAGCGACTAACAACGCCAACATCACGATGAGCGGCACCTACACGGTTACTCTAGACGAGAACGCAACTGTGGCCAGCCTCGCCCTCGGCGGCTCGAGCGGAACACAATCGTTTGTGGCCAAGAATACCCTGACGCTGAACGGTGCCAGCACGGTCGGCACCAATGTCACTTTCAACTTGGACGGTGGACTTCTCAGCGGCACCGGCAGTTTGACAGTGAACGGTCCGTTCAACTGGAGCAACGGGGAGATATATAATACCGTGGTAACGCTCAACGGCGCGAGCAGCCTCAGCGGCGTGGACGGTGATGCAATGTGGGTGAGCGGCCTGCTGATCAACGCGGGTCAACTGACTTGGGGCGGGAACGGCCACAATCTCGCATTCTACAGTGGCACCCTTACCAATCTGGCCTCGGGCACGATCACCATCACGGCCGATGTCTCGACGGACAACGAGGTTGGCGGCACGATTGGCAATGCGGGACTCTTGCGCAAGGCCGACACCAGCGCCACCACTCTGGATGTGGCCCTGGTCAATAGTGGAGACGTGCAGGCGCAGGGCGGCACGCTGGATTTGGCTGGCGGCGGTTCGGCCAGCGGGACGTTTGAAGTGTCGAACAATGCGACACTGCAATTTAGCGGCAACACTTACACGTTAAACGCATCGGGCATCACTGGTGCGGGGACGGTGCTGGTGTCTGAAACTCTGAACCTAAGCGGTGCGAATACGATTGGTAACAATGTCACTTTCAACCTGGACGGTGGATTTCTCAGCGGCAACGGCAGTTTGATAGTGAATGGTCCGTTCAACTGGAGCAACGGGGAGATATATGATACCGTGGTAACGCTCAACGGCGCGAGCAGCCTCAGCGGCGTGGACGGTGATGCAATGTGGGTGAGCGGCCTGTTGATCAACGCGGGTCAACTGACCTGGGGCGGGAACGGCCACAATCTCGCATTCTACGGTGGCACCTTCAGAAATCTGGCTTCGGGCACGATCACCATCACAGCCAATGTCTCGACGGACAACGAGGTTGGCGGCACGATTGTCAATGCGGGACTCTTGCGCAAGGCCGACACCAGCGCCACCACTCTGGATGTGGCCCTGGTCAATAGCGGAGACGTGCAGGCGCAGGGCGGCACGCTGGATTTGGCTGGCGGCGGTTCGGCCAGCGGGACGTTTGAAGTGTCGAACAATGCAACACTGCAATTTAGCGGCAACACTTACACATTAAACGCATCGAGTATCACTGGTGCGGGGACGGTGCTGGTGTCTGAAACTCTGAACCTAAGCGGTGCGAATACGATTGGTAACAATGTCACTTTCAACCTGGACGGTGGATTTCTCAGCGGCAACGGCAGTTTGATAGTGAATGGTCCGTTCAACTGGAGCAACGGGGAGATATATAATACCGTGGTAAGGCTCAACGGCGCGAGCAGCCTCAGCGGCGTGGACGGTGATGCAATGTGGTTGAGCGGCCTGTTGATCAACGCGGGTCAACTGACCTGGGGCGGGAACGGCTACAATCTTGCATTGTACAGTGGCACCCTTACCAATCTGGCCTCGGGCACGATCACCATCACGGCCGATGTCTCGACGGACAACGAGGGTGGCGGCACGATTGTCAATGCGGGACTCTTGCGCAAGGCCGACACCAGCGCCACCACTCTGGATGTGGCCCTGGTCAATAGCGGAGACGTGCAGGCGCAGGGCGGCACGCTGGATTTGGCTGGCGGCGGTTCGGCCAGCGGGACGTTTGAAGTGTCGAACAATGCGACACTGCAATTTGGCGGCAACGATTCTACGAGCTATACGTTAAGCTTGACTTCCAGTGTGACCGGCGCGGGCACGGTGTTGATGTCTTCGGGCACGGTGAACTTGAACGGAAATTTTTCCCTGTCCGGGACCAATATAATTAACGGGGGCATTTGGGCCGTGAATTCTCCGGCGATCATGGCGGTGACCAACCTCATTTTGAGCGGCTACTACGGCAGTTTGAGCGGGAACGCGCCGGTGACGGTCAATGGTCCGTTCACCTGGAGCAGCGGGGTGATCAACAACACGGGCGGGGTGACGCTCAACGGCACGAGCAGTCTCAGTAGCGTGGGTAACACGGAGTTGGATGGTTTGCTCATCAACGCGGGAACGCTGACCTGGGGCGGAAGCGACTACAATCATTTCTATTTTAGTTCCGGCACCCTCACCAATCTGGCAACCGGCACGATCACCATCGCCAACGATGTCTCGACGTACAATTTAGGCGGCGGCACGATTGTCAATGCGGGACTCGTGCGCAAAACAAACACCACCGGTACCTCGACTCTGGATGTGGCTTTCGTCAATACCGGCACATTGGACGCCCAAAGCGGCATCCTTAGTCTCATCGGTGATTATTCGCTCACCAATGGCACCTTAAACTTCGGCATAAGCAGCCTGACCAATTTTGGGAAGATCAGCCTTTCAGGCGCTGCTGCTTTGACCGGAACGGTCGGTGCTAATCTTAACAACGGGTACGTGCCCATCGCCGGCAATTCCTTTACGGTGCTCACTTACGGTTCCAGGACCGGGATTTTTACCACGACAGCCCTGCCGTTTGCGGACGCCTGGCAAACCAATTATACCGCCACGAACTTTACCTTGGTCGTATTGTCCTACCGTCTAATCGTTTTCGGCGGAACTATTGAAATAAATGAATTGACTACCCTTACAACGAACGTCGTGACCGCCCTCGACATACCTCCGCAAACTTTGATCTCCAGCCTCGTCTCCGCACCGAGCGGCATGACGCTTAATACCAACACCGGCGTGATCACTTGGACCCCAACGCAAACGCAAAGTCCGTCCACCAACACGGTCGTCGTAAGCGTGACAAACAATGGGACACCGCCCCTGAGCACGACGAACAGCTTCACCGTCATCGTCAAGGAAGTGAACGTCGCTCCGACGCTGCCCGTTATTTCCCAACAGACGGTCAACGACCTGGCCCGGCTTACCGTCACCGACACGGCCACGGAATTCAATATCCACTCGACCAATTCGGGCTATGGGCTGATCAACCCGCCCGACGGAGTCAGCATCAGCGCCAACGGCATCATCACATGGACACCAAGCCAGTCGCAAGGTCCCAGCACGAATACCATCACCACCGTGGTCACCAACTCCAATCCCTACGATTTGGTCAACCCGAGCTTAAGCGCCACCAACAGCTTCACGGTCATCGTGTTCGCTCCCACGCTGGCGCCGCTTGCCAACTTCAACGTCAATGTCGGACAGACGGTTTCCTTCACGGCTTCAGCAACAGACAACGACAATACCCGCACGCTCACGTTCAGCCTCGGCGCTGCGCCTGCCGGAGCCAGCATCAATTCCAACGGGCTGTTCAACTGGCGGCCACCGGTGACGAGCGCCGGCTTATCGAATAACATTCAAGTCATCGTCACCGACAACAGTGTGCCGTCACTCAGCGCCACGCAAAGTTTCTACGCGCTCGTCAACCCGCTCGCGCCCGTCACCCTGATGCCGCTCTCCAAAACCGCCACCCGGTTCCAGATGGAAGTCACCGGCCCGATCGGCCCGGACTATATCCTCCTGGCAACCGAGTCTCTGAACGTGGCGAGCACCGATTGGGTGAACCTCCTGACAAACACACCCGTGGACTCGCCCTTCAGCATGACCGACACCAACCTGAGCGCGTTTACCAACCGCTTCTACCGGGTGAAACTCGGTCCGTAGCCAACAGCCGCATTCGCAAAGTGGACAACAACAACGGCATTATTACGACTGTGGCGGGCAATGGCACCAACGGATATTCGGGCGACGGCGGCGTGGCCACCAATGCCAGCCTGAATCAGCCGTACGGTGCCGCCGTCATCATCACCGGTCCCTACGGCAGCGTCACCAGCCGTGTGGTAGTGCCTTAATTTGAAATCAGGGTTTTGTAATATAAGGTGCTAACAACCATCCCAAAACTACACCAACCACAATGATGATCAGTAACAACTCCCATAGAGCAATTTTCTTTTGGGTTTTAGGGGCGTCGCTCATTTCTTTGAACCGCTCAGAATTGAAAGCTGCACCGCGATTCTAGCGGCACCACCGGCTGCATTTACACCTTCACCCACTTGCCGGTCTTGGCCGATTCTTCGACGGCCGCCAGCACACGCTGGTTTTTCAAACCGTCCTCGAAAGTCGGATGCACCGGTTTGCCTTCGACGCACGCGTTCACAAAATCGGCAGCCACGTGAATAAAGGTATGTTCGTAACCGATGCCGTGCCCCGGCGGCCACCAGTGGCCGACGTACGGTTGCACCCCGTCG
This sequence comes from uncultured Verrucomicrobiae bacterium, assembly GCA_963842445.1. GTDB lineage: Bacteria > Verrucomicrobiota > Verrucomicrobiia > Limisphaerales > UBA11358 > UBA11358. Next base: position 137,341 of record CAWJHF010000022.1, read on the forward strand.
CGTTCCGTCACGAGAATGTCGCGAAACCCGCGGCGGTCCCTGGGATCGTCGCCGTTGTAAAATTTCAGCCGGTTCATGTCCTCGAAATCAAAATAGAGCGAGCCTTTGCTGCCGTTGATTTCGACGGCGACGTGGTTTTTACGGCCCGGCGCGTAGCGGGTCGCTTCGAGATTGGCCAGCACGCCGTTTTCCATCCGCCCGATGAACAGGGCGGAGTCCGGCACGGTGACCTTGCCCATTTTCCGCGCGCCTTTGGCCAGCGCATCCGCCAGCGGACGCTCCGGCACAAACGTGTTCAGCAACCCGCAGACCTCCTTGAATTCACCGACGAGATAACGGCCGAGGTCAATGAGGTGCGAACTGATGTCGCTGTGCACCCCGCTACCGCTGGTTTCCTTTTGCAGACGCCAGTCCAGCGGGAATTCCGGGTCGGCCAGCCGGTCCTGTGCGTACCGCGCGTAAAAATGGTAAATCCGCCCCAACGCGCCCTCGCTTATCATTTTCTTCGCTAGCGCAATCGCCGGGACGCGCCGGTAATTGTGGCAGACCATGTGGACGACCTTCGCCTTTTGCGCGGCAGCGAACATCGCTTCGGCCTGTTTGACGTTCAGCGCGAGCGGCTTTTCGCATAAAACATGTTTGCCGTTCTTCACCGCGGCCACAGCCATCTCCGCGTGAAAGTTCGTCGGCGTAACAATGTCCACGATGTCAATCAGCGGCGACTCGACGATTTCGCGCCAGTCAGTCGTGGCGTGTTGCCAGCCGAGTTGGGCGCGCGCGGCCTGCACCCCGGAAGTGTTGCGTCCGCAAATGGTGTGCAGCTCGAGATTGGCCTTGAGCGGGAAAAATCGCGGCGCCTGCCGCCAGGCATTCGAGTGCGCCCTGCCCATGAAGCGGTAGCCGATCAGCCCGACGCGCAAAGTTTTGGCCATAAAACTTGGGGTTGAACTGGATGCGCCTGTCTTTATAGTGAGCCTTGACATTCAAGTCAACGGACAACCGTTCAAAGCAAAATATGCCGTTTACCGCCGCTGAAATCGCAAAACACGTTGATGGCCAAGTGGTTGGCGACCAAAACGCCGTCTTGAAGAACTTTGCGCCCGCCGAATCCGCACAGGCCGGTGACCTGACGTTTGCCGAAAACGAGGATTACTTCGCTCGCGCCGAACAAAGTGCTGCCACCGCCGTCATCGCGGATGAACGGTTCAAATCCGCGCGCAAAATTTTAATCCGCGTGCCGAACGCGCGCATCGCCTTCGCCAAGGCCATGGCATTGTTCTTCCCGGAGCGCACTTACACCGCTGGCATTCATCCCACAGCTGTCATCGCTGCGTCCGCCAAAGTTGACCCCACCGCGCACGTTGGCCCGCATTGTGCGGTCGGCGAACGCGTGAAAATCGGCGCGCGGTCGGTTTTGCAGGGCGGCAATTTTGTCGGCGACGATTCCAAGCTCAGCGAGGACGTGAACCTGTTCCCGAACGTGACGGTTTATCCACGCACGGAAATCGGCCAACGCGTCCGCATCCACGCCAATAGCGTCGTCGGTTCCGACGGTTTTGGTTACGTACAGGATGGGGGCGTGCATCGCAAGGTGCCGCAGATTGGCAACGTCGTCATCGGTGACGACGTGGAAATCGGCGCAGGCGTGATGATTGACCGCGGCGCGCTCGGTTCGACTGTCATCGGCAAAGGCACAAAGATAGATAACCTCGTCCAGATTGCACACAACGTGGAAATCGGCGAGCATTGCATTGTCATCGCGCAAGTCGGCATTTCCGGCAGCACCAGGCTGGGCAATTACGTGATCCTCGCCGGTCAGGTGGGCCTCGCCGGCCATTTGAAAATCGGCAACCACGTCACTGTCGAGGCCAAGTCCGGCGTGATGCATAACATTCCTGACGGAGGGAAATGGCTGGGCATTCCCGCGCAACCGGACCGGAACACGAAACGCCAGTTGATCGCCATACAGCATCTGCCCGAATTGCTCAGGCGCGTCGCGGCACTGGAAAGGCAACTCGGCACAAAGCTGAAATCCAGCAGCAAATGAAATTTTAACCAACCGCCAGCGATTTCCGACAACTGAGGCCGTTTTTCTTTCTAAACAAAGCAGTCAATTCGTGAGCGCTCTGAGTTCCATCACAAGGTGGTGGCAAAGAAAGTCTTTGGGGTAAGGTTTGTCCTTTGGCACATCTCGTCTGTGATTTGACATGCGATGATTGCGACCTGAAAAAGCCGAGGCAGAAAAGAGTAATTGGCCGACATGCACAGCGATGCCATCAAACACCACATTGGGACTTCCGGCCAACAGGTATCCAATCAAAGCACCTTCGTGTGAGAACGGCGCGGCTTTGCACTTGAGAAATTTGTCATCCAAGTCACGCAAGTAAGTGGCAAGTTTCTTATCGCTCTTGAGAACCTTTGCCTCAATCGGCCAGACCATCGAGTAATCGCCACCGCGCATGACGAACCCGAAATCGTAAGCTTTTGACCGGGCGGGAGCAGGCTGGCGGGTTTCAAATTCCGGCATTTCGGGAAGCAGGATAAACGGCTCATCGCCGGTTTGCCTTTCTTGGATTTTCGCGCTGTGGTAGGCGGTGAGGCTTCGTTCTATCTCATCTTCAGCTTGCGACCAATCCACCCGGCTTAAAATGCTCGCGTCCAGATCATCATACGCCGCCCACACCCGACGCAGAATTACGCAGCCGGCATCACTTGGCCAAGCCTTGAGCGAATTAAACGAGGTGTCCTTCGGCCAGATTTGTTCGCTGATGGTTTTGCGTCGCCTCATGTAAGATCATCACTTCCATTTCGCCTGCATGATTTCGGCGGCGACTTCGTCGGCATCACGCATTGCCATCGAGCGGGTCCATTGGCGACGCTGGTCTGGTTTAATTAGAAACACGGTGGGAATTTTGCCTTTGGCAGTCGGATGCGGAGCGTAGATACGCGCGCTCCGCTCAAAATAGAATCCACTTCCATCGGAGGCTTTCATGCAATCGGCGTAAAGCTTGGTGAGCCTTTGCAGCAGGACATCCGATTCCATCGGCTCAATCTTCACAAGCTTCCTGCCCGGCCAATGCAAATGAATTGCCAATAACCGGACGGGGAGACGCTCGGACGACGGTTCTTGGAAAATAGTGGCGCAAACCGACTTTTCATCGCCAAATCCAGCTTTCAGAACACGGATAAACTGCTCGACGTATTTTTCCAAATCCGGCTCGATGCTTGTTTTGTTGTCCGGCCTTTTCCGCAGTGTTGGAAGGCGGCCCGGCGAGCGCACATCGCCCTTGAAATCGGGAAGCGTGAAATCAAACAAGTCTTCAATCAACGCCCATTCATTCTTCTTGAACTGGAAAAGTTCGCGGACGCGTTCATCCACGTCTTCCAATTTTCGAATTCCTTCCAAAAGTCCGGGGCGCGCCTCTGGCAAGGGAACTTTTCGCAGCTCTTCCTCGATCGGCTTTGGAATAAACGCGGCAAACTGGCCACTCGTGAGCAGTTGATAATACGTTGCCCATTTGCTGTTTTGGACAAGCCAGGCGGCTTCAAGTATCTCGCGCCGTTCCGCTGGTGCATGAACGCTGACGTAACTGTCAGAGCAAAGGGCACCTCTTTCTCCGGGCGACGCATCCAGTAGCACGGCTTGGAAACGACCGGTGCCAACGAGCCAACTTTGCTTGATGATTAACTGGGGAGATTGAAATAATTGTGGCGTGCGCGGGCGTTCTGCCATCGAGTCTTCATTTTTCGGTAGTTGGTCCAGTCGCAAGTGCAAAAACGTTCCGGCAGGGAAATCTTTGGTCTCCAAAATCCGTCTGTGCAACAACCAAGCGTGATGTTTTTGGTCTGTTCCTCGAATTATTCCTTCGCCAGTATGGATTTTCCTCTCGGCTTTGTATTTTTCAAGATTGTGGTTCCTGCTCAAGCGTTTCAGCAGTTCCAAGTCACGCCAACTCCCCCAAGCCAGCGCCGTCCACACAAATGGATTGTTGGCGGCTTCCCGGACTGGCACCGAATGAATGTCCTGAGGTTCGATGACGACACGATACCGGTCTTCACTCGTCTTAAGTGGCTTTGGGCATATGTATTCAAGTCCGGCGTCATCAGAAGACTTTTCGTTCTTAAAAGTAAGCAGGCAAGCCGGACCTACCGCATCGTTGAACAATTCGAAGCGCAAGGCAGACAGATTTACGACTTCCTCGACGGTAACTGATTCGAAAAGTTTTCGGCGGGCTTCGAGCGCGGGTTTCGAGCGGTTGAATAACAACACTGTGGCGGGCTGAAGCATCGCAACTTTCGCCCCGGGCTTGGCCAACTTAGCAGCCTTGGCTGGAAATAATGGGCCGATATCTCCGTAGGTAACAGGCCACTTGTGTTTGCCCGCCCACACAGAAGCATCGTGGCTTCGCTTGATTGAATTTTTACCCCACGGTGCGTTTCCCAAAATGAGGTCGAACGATCCGGCATCCTGCTCGGTGCGGAAACCGGCTTCGGTTTCCAAAAAGAAATCTTTTGACACGAGACGCCTGTCGCGCAAGCGCGGAAAAACAACCTGCTTCCAGTAATGCCGCGGCTCAATCGCGTCGCACATCGCGAGATAAAGACTGAACGACGCGACACGAACCGCATCACGATTGATGTCCACACCGAACAGGTTGTTTTCAAGAATCGGTTTGAGATCAGAAACCTTGGGCGCTTTGCCATGGTTCGCGTTTTTCCAGCGATGGACAAGACGCTGAAAGGATTTCACCAAAAATATTCCCGAACCGCAGGAAGGATCCAAAATTTTTAAGTTCCATTCTTTGCCATCCCACGGTAACACGTCGTCCAAGACAAAATCTACCAAGTGTGAGGGCGTGTAGTAGGCTTTCGTCCGCTCAGCGTCTTCGCTTACAAATTGTTCATAGACGCTGCTGATGAATTCCAGAGGGATTGTGTCAAACGAGTATTCTTTCCACAGTGTCGGTTGGCGCTTCTCCATCTGCATCCGGCCGGACACGAATTCAGCCAACAAATCCAAATGCTTCTTCTTTACTTGTTCCTTTTCTTCTTCCCACTCGCGGTTTCTGGCCGCCGCCGAACCTCCTTTGCCGGGGAAAAGGTCGCCGTTGAATCGTCCGTTTAGCCACCGGAACAGCGCGTAGGTGTCATCCCGGTCGGTAAGAACTGATTCTAGATCGGCATGAGGATGCGACAATTCGCCACCTAAGCAATTGCGCATTAGTGTGTTATCCAAGAACGCTTTTCCGCTTTTGTCTTTGCGGTGAAAAAGAAACTGAACAAATATGAGCCGCGCCAGTAAATCATGGCAAACGTCTTTCGGGAGCTTGGCATCCAACAACGCTGTTCGGACAAACCGAAGGTTTGCCAGCAGCAAGGAATCAGCGCGCTCCTCAGGTCGAAATTGTTTGGCGCGTTGGCGGAAGAACTCACCTGAAATCAAATTTACCCAGTGGAGTGCTTCGGCGACTGTTTGAGAAAGGGAGGGCAACTGTCCGGCATCGTCGAATACCAATTTGGTTTTCAGGTCTGCTGTTGGCGGTTTGCAGCAGGTCCATGCCCGAAGCCGATCACGTTCGGCTGTAATCAGCAATCGCGTGCGACAAAAATTCCACGCCAACCGGTGAGCTGATTGCAGCAATTCGTCCGAAGGACGCTTGGCGAATTCACAAACAACTGCCAAAGGGGCTTCAGTATTGGTGGTGCCGACAGATGGCGATAAGACACCCACTTCAACCACCGCACCTTCACGGATGAGCGGCAGGCCAATTTTTTCCTTTGCCAATTCGGCCAAAACCCGATTACCCCCGCCGGAAGGCTTTATTACCTGTCGGCGGTCAGGCCAGCCTAATTGACGAGATGCTTGGTCGAGCAGCATGGGCAGTTAGAGCCTACGACACAAGTATGGCTGTTAGCAACTCTGTCAGTTGATTTCAATTCCCAACCCTGCCTGTTTGAGACCGCGCGAGCGCCACAGATAATAGATCGCCGGATAAACCACCAGCACGCTGATGGTGGAGGTAATAACCCCGCCTACCATCGGGGCGGCGATGCGTTTCATCACGTCTGCGCCGGTGCCGTGGCTCCACAAAATCGGCGCGAGGCCGGCGATGATGACGCTCGCAGTCATGATTTTTGGCCGCAGCCGTTTCACCGCGCCGTGATAAATCGCGTCGCGCAAATCAGCCAGGCCGCGCATCAAGCCATTTTGTTTCCATTCGTCGTAGGCGAGATCAAGGTAGAGCAGCATGATGACCCCGGTTTCGGCGTCCAGCCCCGCGAGCGCGATGATGCCGACCCAGACAGCCACGCTCAAATTGTAGTGCAGCAGGTAGAGCGTCCAGAAAGCGCCGACGAGCGAGAACGGCACGGCCAGCAGCACGATGGCGGTCTTGAGCAGCGAACGCGTGTTCAGATAAATGATGAGCGAGATGATGAGCAGCGTCAGCGGCACGACCAGCAGCAGACGTTGCTTCGCGCGCAGCATGTATTCGTATTGGCCGCTCCAGAACAGGTTGTAACCGGGCGGCAGTTTGATCTGGCCGGCGGCGATGGCGGCGTTCACCGCGTGCATGGCGTTCTGGACGTAGGTGCCCACGTCAATGTCGCGAATGTCCACATACACCCAGTCGTTGGGCACGGCGCCCTCGGTTTTGATTTCCATCGGGCCGTCCACGACCTTGATGGTGGCGAGTTCGCCGAGCGGAATTTGCGCGCCGGTCGGCGTGGGCACGACAATAGCGCGTTTGAGCGAATCCAAATCGGAACGGAAATCGCGGTCGTAGCGAAGATTCACCGTGTAGCGCTGCAAGCCTTCAACGGTCGTCGTCAGCGGCATGCCGCCGAGCGCGACGGACAGCACATCCTGCACGTCGCCTATGGTCAGGCCGTAACGCGCGATGGCGTCACGGTCTATTTCAAACTCGATGTAACGACCGCCGATGATGCGCTCGGCAAAGGCGCTGGCGGTGCCGGGCACCTGGCGAACGACGGCCTCGACTTCGGTGCCGATGCGTTCGAGCACGGCCAGATCCGGCCCGGCAATCTTGATGCCGACCGGCGTTTTGATACCGGTGGAAAGCATGTCAATGCGCGTCTTGATCGGCATCGTCCAGGCGTTGTTGAGTCCTGGAATTTGCACGGCGTCGTTCATTGCCGTCACCAGTTCGTCCGGCGTGCGCCGGCGATGCGCGATGATTTTGCCGTTGTCGTCCTTGATGTCCACGGCGGGCCATTCGGCTTCCGGCTTGAGGCGGATGGTGGTTTCAATCATGTCCATCGGCGCGGGATCAGTGGCGGTCTCGGCGCGGCCGGCCTTGCCAAAGACCGTGTCCACTTCAGGAAATGATTTGATGATGTGGTCGGTGACTTGAATCAACTCACGCGCCTTGGTCGGGGAAATGCCCGGAAACGTCGTGGGCATGTAAAGCAGGTCGCCCTCGTAGAGCGGCGGCATAAATTCCGAGCCGATGTTCTGATACGGAAAAATTTTGCCGATGGAAAAGGCCAGCTCCTGCGCCCGGCTTGGCGGCAGCACGTGCGCCATCAGCGAGTTCCACGGGAAAAACACCCAGCCGACAAAAAGGCCGCCACCCACCACCACCAGCCAGCGATATCTGACGGCCAGATCCACGACCGGCTGGTAAAGCCGGATCAGAAAACGGTTGATCGGGTTTTTTTCCTCCTTCGGAATTTTTCCGCGGACGAACCAGCCCATGAGCACCGGTGCAAGCGTGATAGACAGCAGCGCCGCCGCCGCCATCGAATACGTTTTGGTGAATGCCAGCGGCTTGAACAGCCGGCCTTCCTGCTCCTGCAACGTGAACACCGGCAGGAATGAAACGGTGATGACCAGCAGTGAATAAAACAAAGCCGGCCCGACCTCGATGGACGCGTCGCGGATGATTTCCCAGTGCGGTTTTTTGTCCTGCTTGCGTTCGAGGTGTTTGTGGGCGTTTTCAATCATGATGATGACTGCGTCCACCATCGCGCCGATGGCGATGGCGATGCCGCCGAGCGACATGATGTTCGAGCTGATGCCCTGCTCGAACATGACGAGGAATGAAATCAGCACCGCGACCGGCAGAACAATGATCGCCACCAGCGCGCTCCGCAGGTGCAGCAGAAACGCGAGGCACACGAGCGCGACGACAATGCTTTCTTCAAGCAGCTTTTCTTCGAGCGTCGCGACCGCGCGGTCAATCAACGCCTTGCGGTCATACACGACGGTATATTTCACGTCCGGCGGCAACGCCTTCATGGCCTGATCCAGCCGCTGTTTCACGTCCTGGATGACCTTGTAGGCGTTCGCGCCGTAGCGCACGACAACGATGCCGCCGACGGTCTCGCCATCACCGTTCAGATCGCTGATGCCGCGGCGCATGTCGGGGCCGAACTGGATGTTCGCCAAGTCGCGCAGCAGAATCGGCACGCCGTCCTTGCCGACGCCCACGGCGACTTTTTTCAGGTCGTCGAGGTTTTCGATGTAGCCCTTGACGCGCAGGATGAATTCGCGCTCGGAAAGTTCGAGCGAACGTCCGCCAACTTCGCCGTTGCTGCGTTCAATGGCCTGGCTCACTTCGCTCAGCGATAAGTTGTAGGCGCGCAGCTTCGTCGGGTCCACCGTCACCTGGTATTGCTTCACAAAACCGCCGATGGATGCGACCTCCGAAACGCCCGGCACGGCGGTGAGTTGATATTTCAAGTACCAGTCCTGGATCGAGCGCAGGTCGGCGAGGTTGCGGTTCGTGGAATTGATGGAATACATGAACGCCCAGCCGACGCCGGTAGCGTCTGGGCCGAGCGTCGGCGTGACGCCCTTGGGCAGTTGCCCGCTGATGCTGCTCAAGTATTCCAGCACCCGGCTGCGCGCCCAGTACGGATCGGTGCCGTCGTCAAAAATGACATAGACGAACGAGTAGCCGTAGAACGAGTAACCGCGCACCACTTTCGCGCGTGGCACGGAAAGCATCTTGGTCGTGATGGGATAGGTGACCTGGTCCTCGATGATGTTTGGCGCCTGGCCTTCCCACGGCGTGTAAATGATGACCTGCGTGTCGGAAAGGTCGGGAATGGCGTCGAGCGGGATGTTGCGCACCGCGTAAATGCCGCCAAGCACCAGCGCCACCGTTGCCAGTATGACGATGAACTTGTTCTTGAGCGAAAAATCTATGACGCGTTGGAGCATGGGAATTTCTTGCTATTTCGCGGCGTCTGTCACAGGCACCAAGGTCATTCCACACTTCGGACATTGGCCGGGTTTGTCGGAAATCACGTCGGGATGCATCGGACAGGTGTAAAGTTGTTTTGCCGCCGGTGTCGTGCCGGACGGGGAATTGGTGTTTGAAGACGCTGGATTTACGGTCCTGTCAAGGATTAATGGATTGTTGGATTGATGGATTGGTGGATTCGTCGCTGCGTCCGGCGGCGCCATCACGGGAATCAACGTCATGCCGCAGATCGGACACTTGCCCGGTTTGTCTTTGTGAATGTAACTGTGCTCCGGCATCGGGCAGGTGTAATAAAGCACCTTGCCGCCGGGCTGAAGCTGCTTGAGCTCAGCCGGTGTCACCGGCACCAGTGCCATGCCGCAAATCGGACAGTTGCCCGGATGATCGTAGGTGATGGAAACGTGCTCCGGCATCGGGCAGACATAAACCACGCCTTCCTTTTCCGCGTTGGTGGATGCAGCTTGCTCCGTTTCATTCGTGCCGATAGCGGACGATGATTCCGCTGCGGCGTTTGGCGGTCCGTGCATTTTTTCAATTGCCTCACGCAACTGGCTTTCCGAATCCAGCATGAACTGGCCGGACGTGACCACACGCTCACCCTCCTGCAAGCCACTGATGACTTCATACATGTTGTGTTCGGATTCCGAGCCGAGCACGACCGCGCGCGGGTCGAATTTACCGCCGGGGAACGCAACGAACACGGTGTTTTTCTCGCCACTGCGCAGCACCGCCGAATCCGGCACCAACAGCACCGACGGTTCCACTTCAGAAGTGATTTGCACAGAAACGAACATGCCGGGCTTCAGGAAATAGCCGGGGTTTTCAAATTCCAGCCGTACTTTCGCCGTGCGCGTTTTTTCGTCCACGTCCGGATACACATAGGTGACACGCCCGCGAAACTCGCGGTCGGGCAGCGAGGAAAGTTTGACCGTCGCCTCCTGGCCAAGCTGGACGTAAGGCAAATCCTGTTCATAAACCTGGGCGAAGACCCAGACGACCCCGAGGTCGGCCAGCCGGTAAAGTTTTGCGCCCGCATCCACCATCTGGCCCTGCACGACATCCTTTTCAATCACGAAGCCATCCATCGGCGCGAGAATTTGCAGCGTTTTTCGCGGCTCGCGGTTTTTTTCCAATTCCGCAATCTGCGCGTCCGAGATGTCGAAGAATTTTAATTTTTCCAACGCCACTTCGCGCAGTGCCGGCGCGCTGGAATCATTGTTTGTCCCCAGAACCGACAAATACTCGACCTCGGCGCTGTAAAGTTCCGGCGAATAGATTTCAAACAGCGGCTCGCCGCGATGCACCAGTTCGCCCGTGGCATCCACATCCAGTTTTTCAATCCAGCCCTTGAACTTTGTGGTCACGTCCGCCAGCGCGGTTTCGTTGTAATCAATTGTGCCGACCGTGCGGAGGGTCCGGCGTAACGGGCCGCAGGTGATTCCCGTCGTCTGCAGGTTCATCATCTGGATCGTTGCAGGATCAATGGCAATGGCGGACGCCGACGACGACGGCGTGGCGGCGTTGGCGGTTTTGTGGACCGGCTCCAGTTTCATGCCACAGATCGGGCAGTTGCCCGGATGGTCCTGGATGATCCACGGGTGCATCCCGCAGGTGTAGAGTGTTTTCTCCGACGAAGCGGCCGTGGCCCTGGCTGCATCTGGCTGGCGCGAGCAGCCGGCGATGAACGCGCCCAGGCCGATGGACGTGACGAGCAGCGTTCCGACGAAAAACAATTTCAGGAATTTCCGCAAAACGTTTGGAGTTCCGCGTTCACGCGGTTCGCTGGACCGCCTAAAGGCGGAACTCCGAACCAGCGCTTGCGGTTTTTCAGAGACCTCTTTCAATTTCGAGTTCATAATTTTTTAATGAATCAAGGGTGATCAGAATTTGACAAAATCGGCGCGCCCGGCGGCGGCAGGCCGGCGACCATGATGGACAGTTCCGCGAGCGCGATCTCGTGTTCCGTGCGGGCTTCGGCGGCGGCCAGTTTCAGGTCCAACAGCATCCGTTCCGCGTCCGTCAGACTGGAAAAATCCATCGTGCCTGAGCGATAACCGGCGCGGACGGTTTCCAGCGATTGACGCGCCTTGGGAATGAGGTCGTTCTCGATCAACGCGAGGTTGCGGCCGATTTCGCGGCAGGCGAATGACTTTTCGGCGAAATTCACGGCCAAATCAATCTGCGCCGCTCTCAAACGCGACTTTGCCGCCAGTTCATTCGCCTTGGCGCCGGCAATTTCCGCCGCGATTTTGTCGCGCCAAATCGGGAGGCTCATGCTCGCCTGCGGCCAGTAAAGCACGGGTGACGCCTTCACATCCGCCATTAGTGCCAGGCTGAAATCGGGCACGCGCTCCTTGTAAGCCACCGCGATGCCGGCTTCGGCAGCGCGCACATCAGCTTCCATCGCCTTGAGTTGCGGATTGCGCTCGAACGCCACGCGCAGCAGTTCGTCGGCGTCAATGTTTTCGCCGCCGGTTTCAAAATGCGCCGGCACAGGCGGGTCTGGCTGCTCCGGCGTCAGCCCCAGCGCGGCTTTGAAATTTTCCAGCAACGAACGGCGTGAATCTTCGAGATTGGCGATATCCTTGCGGGCGCGGTCGCGCTCGCCTTGGACGCGCAACAAATCCGGCAACGCTGCCGCTCCCGTCGCGTTTTGGGCGCGGAGAACGCGCTCCTGATTTTCCAGCAACGACAGCGTTTCGCGCTGCAGGCGAACCTGTTCGTCCAGCAAACCGAGTTTGTAATAAGCGCTTTTCAGATTGAATGCGGTTTGCAACACGGCTCCTTCGAAGGCGAAGTATTTGCCCTGGCTTTCGGCGGTGGCGACCCGGGCGCGCGCCTTGAGTTTGCCGGGGCCGGGAAGGTTCCAGGCGAGTCCCGGCATGAGCGACGTGATAACGTCCTGGATGTAAGCCTGGAAGGTTAACTGCGGGTCCGGCAGCGAGCGCGTCACTGTGATATTCTCGACGGACGCCGACCAGTCGTAAAACGCCGCTTCGACCGCCGGCGAGTTCAGGAGCGAGAACGCGAGGAAATTGCTGAGACTCGAATCCGGCGTCAGTTCGGGCAGGGTCGGGCGGCTGTTGTCTGACCGGTATTGGCCGGCGACCGCGCCGAGATCGTGGCGCGCCTGCCTTTCGCCCGAGGTCGGGACACCCCGGCAACCGGCAAGCACCAGCTCGCTGGCGGCGAACGCACATAAAATGGCAACTGACTTCATAAATTTACAACGACATACATTTCACAGACACGACGAATCCACGGACACAAAACGAACGGGTACGCAGCGTGCGAGCGATGGACACACCACGGGCGCCGAAACGGAAAAATCAGATAAGCCGGGCGCAATCCCGCGCGTAAAGCGGCGCGGTATTCGCCGTCAACAGCGAAGAAACGGAGGTGGAAAAATTGAGCGCTGGCGCGTCTGGCAAAGTCCAGGCCAACGCGGCGGGCGCAAGGGTCAAAAGCTGACTTTGATACGAAGCTGGAACCGGAGCCGCCGGGACACGCTGAGAGTCTGGCGAAGATGGCGCGGCGCAGCATGCCTTGCTGCAATGGCAGCAGGCATGTGCGACGCGCCCGACGCCGGCCGCCGGCGCTTGCGCGGGGACGATAGGCGTCCACGCCAGCAACAGGCTGCAAACAATGGCCAACGTCGTTTTCACGTCCTGAATTTCATCCATCAGTCGCAGGAAGGCTAAACGGTTTTTGACTTATTCCTGTCAATTTTTGGCGTCCTTCTTGTCAGCCGCCCGGATTTTCGCGATGTATTTGGCCGGATCCTTGTCAAAATCCTTTTTGCAATCCGGGCAGCAAAGCTTGACCTCCTGGCCCTGGTACACAAAAACATAAGGCTTGCCCATTCCGCCTAGCTTGTCGCCGGAAACCGGGCAGGTCGTCAGCAAATCCGGTTTGGGTTTGGCGGGAACAACCGAATTCGTGTCGCCCGCCAAGCCGGCCAACGGTGAGGCGAGGAATGGAATGGCCAGCGCAATGGCCGCAAGCGTTCTCAATTTCTTCATAATTAATGTCGTAATGTCGAGTATAATGACATTTATTATACACCAATCTTCGAAAATTCCCTCAAAAATCTTTTTTTGCGGGATTTTCAACCTGCCGGGGTAAGAGAGATACAACCAATCGGCGGCGTAAAACAAAGCGCCACCAAAAAGTGAAAAGAAAATCAATATGAAAACACGAAACCTCCTCATCACCACCGGCGTGGCCACCTTGACCGCGATAACCATCAATGCCAGCGCCTACGACATCGCGCTTTCCCCGCGTGCCGCGGCCAACCAAATCAAGCACGTTCCCGGGACCACCGTGGTCCAGGCCGCACCGGCGACGGGAATCGCCCTGTCTCCGCGCGCCGCCGCCAATCAGACCACAACGGTCGCCATTGTGGCGAACGACGTGAATCCGTCTCTTGCATGTCGCAACACGATGACCGGCAGCCCGAAGGCCGTGCAAGCTTGCAGCGACAACCCTGCGATGCCAGGTTGCAAAACCACCGTGGCGGTCGCGCCGCTGAAGTAACCGGCACGGCACGTTAAACCGTCAAGCGGGTTGTTCCGATGTTACAACCATGCTAAACTGCGGGCGGCGGACGAAAATCTCCGCCGCCCCAAATCCGATGAACAAAGAAGATTCCAATCCTGACGACGCCCGGCTCGGCGCTCTCCTGCGCAAGTCGCGCCCGTCGCCGTCGCTGCCGCCCCGGTTCCACGAAGGTGTCTGGCGACGCATCGAAGATGCCACTGCGCCCGTGAAACCGGATTCCTGGCTGGACACGCTGGCGATGCTGGTGCTGCGCCCGCGATTCGCGTTTGCGACCGTGGCTGCGCTGGTGCTGGCCGGCGTTTTGCTCGGCGCCTACGATGGCACACAAGTCGCGCGGCAGGACGCGCAGGCGCGCTATCTCGCGGCAGTCGCCCCCAACCCGCTGCGTTAACGGCATGAACCGCTCGCTCGTCATCGTCTTGGGCGCGCTGGCCCTGGGCGCGGCGGTTTTCGCCGGCTCCTATTTTGCCGGCCGGCGCGCGTGCGTCGTGACCCTGACGCGGTCGGCGGATGATTTAAGCTGGTTGCGCGATGAATTTCATCTGAGCGATGCCGACATGGCGCGCATCCGGCAGTTGCACGAGGGCTACAAACCGAAGTGCGCCGAGATGTGCGCGCGCATCGCCGCCAAAAAAACCGAGGTCCAGGTGGCACTGACCGACGGAACCAATGTCACGGCCGAGGCGCAAAAAAAATTGACCGAACTCGGCGAACTCCGCGCCCGGTGCCAGGCGCAAATGCTGGAGCACTTCATGGAAGTCAGCCGGGCCATGCCTCCGGAACAGGGCCGCCGTTACCTCGCCAAAATGAAAAGCTTCACCCTCGGTTTCCACGAGGAAATCGAGCAATCCATGATCCCTTCCGCCGGCCATGAGCATCACCAGCACTGATGCTCCGCCTTCGCCGGAGGCTTCGGCGCGGCAAGCCGACGCCCTCGATGGGACTGACATGGGGCGGCTGGCTGGCGGCCAAAACGCCGCGCTCAACGACCTGATGGCACGGCACGCCACGCCCGTCTTTCAGTTTCTTTGTCGGATGGTTGGCAATGAAGACGATGCGAACGACCTGGCGCAGGAAACATTTGTCCGGGTTTTCAAGTCGTGCAAAAGCTTTCGGGTGGATGAAAAATTTACCGCCTGGCTTTACACCATTGCCGCCAATCTGGCGCGCAATCATTTCCGCTGGCGCGCGCGGCATCCCAGTGTTTCGCTCGAAGCCGAAGCCGGGGACTCGGAACAGACCCTCGGCAGCACGCTACCGGCAAATGCGCCCGCGCCCGGCGAACAGGCGCTGGCCGCCGAACGTGCCGCCGCCGTCCGCGCTGCCGTTGGCAAACTGCCCGAAGATTTGCGCGAGGCGATCGTGCTGTGCGAATGGGAGGAACGCAGCGTGGCGGAAGCGGCGGCTATTTTGGAAACGACGCCGAAGGCCATTGAGTCACGGTTGTATCGTGCGCGCCAGATGCTGCGCGAGCGGTTGAAGTCGTGGCTATAAAAATTGTAGGAGCCGACGTAAGGAGGCTCACTTCAAAAATCCGAAATTGATCAGAGCCTCGTCACCTCGGCTCCTACAAGACCGTTCATTTCGGCTTCAATTGCAGGAACAGAATCACGTCGCGGCAGCTGGCCTCGAACTGCGCCAGTTCCGTCCCGGCCTTTTCCCATTCCGCGTTCGCCTCCGCCAGACGTTCATGAACGTGCATCAGCTCGCGGTTGATCTGCGTCGCCCGTCCGCCCGAGGCATAGGTCTCCGGCTTCTCCAGTTCCGCCGTCAATTCCTTCTCGCGCGACTCCAAGTCCGCGATTTCCTTTTCGAGCGCGGCGATGCGTTTTTGGATTTCCTGTCGTTTGCGCGAACGCGCCTGCCGTCGCTCGGCCTCGACGCGGCGTTGTCCCTTGCGCGACTCGGTAGGGCTGACCTGCCGGTCAGCCTGGACGCGCGGCAGCGCGTCCCTGCCGCTCGAACTCGTCAGCGCCGCGCGGGCGGATTGCGACGTCTTGTCGAGGTAATACTGGTAGCCGCCGGTGAAATGCCGGAGCCGACCGTTTTCAACGCGCACGACGTGGTTCGCCAGCACGCGGATGAAATGCACGTCGTGGCTGATGAAAATCAGCGCACCCTCGAACGGCTGCAATGCCTCGATGAGCGCGTCCACGCTGGCCAGGTCGAGATGCGTCGTCGGCTCGTCCATCAGCAGCAGATTCGGCGGGTCGAGCAAAAGTTTCACGAGTGCCAGCCGGCTTTTTTCGCCGCCGCTCAGCACGCTCACCGGCTTGAACACGTCGTCGCCGCGGAACAGAAAACTGCCGAGCACGGTGCGGACGGACTGTTCCGTGATGCGTTGCGGCGTGTCCAGCGCCTCCTGCAACACGGTGTGGTTGAGATTGAGCATGGCCGCCCGATGCTGCGCGAAATAGCCGGACTTGGCATTGTGACCGAGCCGGCGTTCACCGGCCAGCGGCTGCAGCACTCCGGCCAGCAGTTTCAGCAGCGTGGATTTGCCAGCGCCGTTTGGCCCCACCAGCACGATGCGCTGTCCGCGCTCGGCCTCAAAATTGAGATTGTCGTAAATCAGATTGGCAGGCATAGCAGGCGGAGCGCCGAGCACCAGCTCGGCGTGTTTCTGTTCTTCGTCGAGCCGAGCTGGTGCTCGGCGCTCCGCCATGTACCCAAACTTCACATGCTTCAGCGTGATGACGCGATGACCGCTGCGTTGCGGTTGCGGGAAACGGAAACCCACCGTCGGGCCCGGTCCATCCGGCGTCTCCACCATGTCCTCCTTGAGCCGCTCGATCTGTTTCAACTTGCTCTGTGCCTGCGCCGCCTTGGTGTTCTTGGCGCGGAAACGGTCCACGAACAGTTGCATCCGGTCAATCTCGCGTTGCTGCGCCTTGGCCGTGGCGACCAGCGTTACTTCCGTCGCGGCGCGCTGTTCCAGGTATTCGTCGTAGTTGCCGGTGTAACGCAACACGCGTGACGAGCGGATCTCGGCGACGTGCGTGCAAAGGCGGTTCAGAAATTCGCGGTCGTGCGAGATGAGCAGGATGGCGCCGGGATAATTTCGCAAATAATCCTGGAACCAGAGAAGTGTTTCGAGATCCAGATGGTTCGTCGGCTCGTCGAGCATCAGCACGTCCGGCTCCTGCACGAGCAGCCGCGCGAGGTGCGCGCGCATCACCCAGCCGCCCGAAAGCTCGCGCGCCGGACGCGCAAAATCCGACTGCTTGAAACCGAGGCTGGCCAGAATCTGTTTGGCCTTCGCGACGAACTGGCCGTCGTGCTCGTGGTCGTGCGGCACGGCGATGTCGAGGACGATTTCGTTGCCGGCGGGTTCGCTTTCCTGCGGCAGATAACCGAACCGTGTGCCGCGGTTGAACGTCACCTCGCCCGCGTCCGGCGATTCCTGGCCGAGGATGATTTTGAGCAGTGTGGATTTGCCCGCGCCGTTCGGCCCGACCAGCCCGACGCGCTCGCCGGACAGGAGCGTGAGCGACACGTCGTCAAAAAGTTGACGACCGCCAAAGGCTTTGCTTAATCCGGCAACGGTGAGCATGGTTCTTAATTAAAACGAATCAATGCCCACGCTGACGGTGAATAACATACTTTGTGATTTTCCCGCCCTTGTTTTTTTTGATTACACGCTTCTTCTTTGTTTGAGTTCTGTAAGACGGTGGCGTCTCGGCAAGACGGAGAACTTTTGCTTCGCCTGTCCACACCTTCCATTGCTCAATCAATTCGTGTAATTCACCGTGATGAGGTTCTTGGACAAACAAAGTGAAGTTTTTGATGACTTGATGTTGATTTCGAACTTTCAGCACTGGTTTCTGTGAATCGTTCGTCTGGAAAAGTGGAAGAATAGTTGAAGATGCCTCTTCTTCGACTGCGAAGGAGGGTTTGTTGACAAAATCGCCCATGAGTTCAAGCCCTTTGCCGAAACGACGGAGCGTGGCAGCAATAGCCGCAGGGCTGTTGTCCACACCAATCCAACGCCGATCAAGATGTGAAGCAACATTCAGCGTGGTTCCCGAACCGGAAAAGCAATCCAATACAATGTCGCCTTTATTGGATGAAGCTTCGATGATTCGTGCTAGAAGGCTGGAATTTTTTTCTGTTGGATAACCGGAAATTGCGATGTTTTGGTTGTGGGCGTCGCGGTAATCCAACCAAATATCCTGCACGGCCACACCCGTACTTTCATCAAGGTAGATTTTTCGGCGTGGATTTCCCGTGGGCGACCAATACATTTCACCACGCGCGTCCATTTCGTCAAGCACACGCGGCGGATATTGCCAATGCTTGCCGGGCGGCGGCTTCATTCCCCGCCACGGCTGGCCGGTTTCTCCATTACGAACTCCCGGCGCATGGACAGGAACTTTCTTGTAGCGGCGACCTGTGTCCGCTTCGATATATTGATATTCTTTGTTCGCCCGGTCTTCCGTCCACGATTCAACCGGACGATGCCAGACATAGTTTTCACTTTTTGTGTAAAAAAGAATGTAGTCAGCTACGTTGCCGTAAGTTTTTCGCGTGTAATTCTTCGGGTTGCATTTCTTGCGCGTGATCCAACTCTGAAAATTGGTCCGTCCAAATACTTCATCCATGATGGCTTTGGCATGAAAAGCCATGTTGTCGTCGAGATGGACATAAATCGAACCATCATCGGCCAGTAATTCACGCAAAAAAATCAGCCGCTCCCGGAGAAATTCAAGATAGTGTGCGCCTTCCAGCAAATCCATGTAAGCGTCGGCTTGATTGCGCGATTGAAAGACGCTCTTGGTGGCGTAGGGTGGGTCAATGTAAACCAACCGGACTTTGCCACTGATGGTTGGGTCGTTTGCCAGCGTGGCCAGAATCGGCAAGTTATCACCGTAGTAAAAACGATTGGTATCATCACTTCGATGCTCTGGCCAAAGTTGATGGCAATTCGCCGGCGGGGTCAACAGGATCTCGCGTTCTGGTTTTTTCCCTTCGTAATCAAGCCGAACATCGGTGTTGCTTGTCACCACGCCGTTTCCAACAGCCGCGTGTGGCGCGCTCTGCCACTGGGTCTTGGGAAGTCCTGTCGCCATGGCAGATTTAGGAAAGCAGCCACTCGCGCGTGATTCGCTCTGGAATCATCCGCAACGTGGCAACAAGGATTTTCCCCGGACGACTGCGCTCCAAATGTGCGTAGTCATTCCACATCGAGCCGAGCAAAAGTCCCGGCCCATCGTTAATGAAGATGACTTTTGTGCGGAAATGACGCTTCTTGGCGTAGTTCAGAATTTCATCGGCACAATTATGATAGCCTCCGGTGCGGTCATCTTCCTGAGCGCCACCCCGGTCGGAATCATAGCGAGCCAAACCAATCGCCAGCACTTCTTTCTCTTTGGCATCGTAGATCACAAAATCAACAGGTTGGTCGGGTTTCGGATAATTCTCAAAAACCTCACCTAGCAAAACATCTTTGCCGGCCCGCTCCGGGCCTTTAATGTGCAAATTGGGGAACGTGGAGCGGAACAGAGAGAAGAATCTCTCGGTGAGGTCGTAGCCTTTCTTGCCCCGGTCTTTGTATTCCCATAGAACAGCGCACAAAGCCTCGTCAGGCAACGGCCGTGAGGTGAACGCCGCCTGAACTTTTTGGATGGGACGAAAGCCTTTGCCAAATTGTTCACAAATGGTTTTTGCCTTCGATTTCTGTTTTAGCATCTCCACGGGTGTCTCCGGGCTGACGTATTTGCGAAAAACCCGCGCCAGTTGGACACGCATCCAGCCGTCGGATTGCTCGGAGATTTGAATGAAAAGCCGTTTCGAAGATTCAGACGTCTTCAGAAGCTGGCCAAACAGAACCAGAACCGGTTTGTATAATTCGCACGCGTCCTTGAGGATGTCGGGATAATAGTCACCAGTTGCGAGCGTAATCCAATTCCTCGCATCGGGCTTGTAGTCCGCGAAAGATTTTGGCTTGGTTGTGGTCGCTTGCTTCACTGGCCCAGTATTTCATCAGCCTGTGCGCGAATCAAGCAATGCGTCTCACCCGTTTCCACTTCAATTGCCGGAACAGGATCACGTCGCGGATGCTTGATTCCAATTTTTAGAGAAAGTCTTTTTGAACGTGATTGCTGTCTGCCCAAGCCATTGAAAGGCCTTGTCCCAAGTTTTGTCATCGTCGAAATCGAATGGAACAAAGGTGCGAATTCTGCTGGCTTTCCTTTCGGGCAATTCTTGCCAATCAATTTTCCCTTCTAGCCCAAGATCCTTCTCAATCACATTCTTCTGCTGGCGCAGTTTGGTAAACAATTCTTTCGAGTTTTGAATGTATAGCTCGCAACCCACCTTGTCTTCGCGTGACAGTACCGTTAAGCAAACGTGGCAATCTGATCGGCCAATTGAAATGTCATACCAATGTTGCGCGGCTGGTTTCCGCAGCTTCAGTTCTGGATATTGTCGGGATGCATACCCACGCAATTTTTGCCAAAAGTCAAACTGCATTGATTTCGTTTCACTCTGTTCTCCATCCACCCCACTTCCCATGACCGTTTTTTTCCAGTCATTCGGTCGCGATACGACTGAGAATTTAACAGCAGGATCCGAATTGCCAATTTGCCATAGTTCCACCACGACCAAGAAAAAATTCAGTTTTTCGTCAGTGTGCTCATTCAGCCAATCAACAGCTTCTTGATGTTCTTCGCGGGCTTCCCGCACGAGCCAAATAATGTATTCGGCTTCGAGTCCGGCTGCGTAAGTAATGAGTTGGCCGAGATGACTGTGATCAGTTGTTTCAAGCTGATTCTCAATGATGATTTTTTTGGAGGTGTTTTCTTCTTTTGCAAGAATATCAACGTTATACCTTCCGACGTTGGCTTCCACTTGAACGAGTTCTATGCCAACCCCAATCTCGTCGCTCAACAACTCCAAGTTCTCTGGTTCGGACAGCCATTTCGTAAAGTCGTGGGCCTCATGTGTCCAGTGTCCACGCAATTCAACTTTGTTCAACTTGGCTATTTTCATACGGTTTCTTATTTGGGCTTCAACTGCGGGAACAGGATGACATCGCGGATGCTTTCCTGGCCGAGCAGCATCATGCACAACCGGTCAATGCCCATGCCCATGCCGCCCGCCGGAGGCATGCCGTGCTCCAGCGCCACCAGAAAATCCTCGTCCAGCTTTTGCTGCTCGCCGCCGGCCTGGTGCTCCAGCCGTTCGCGCTGCGCAATCGGGTCGTTCTGCTCGGTGTAGGCGGGCGCGATTTCCTGGCCGTTGATGCAGCACTCGAAAACTTCGACCGTCGTCGGGTCGTCCGGCGACAGTTTGGCCAAGGGCACCAGTTCCTTCGGCAGATGCGTGACGAACGTCGGCTGAATGAGCGTCGGCTCGATCAATTTTTCGAACACCGCGCCGGTGACTTCAAAGTCCTCGTATTCCTTGCCGATTTCCGCGCCAAGGTCGTGGGCGCGCTGGCGGCGTTCCGCGGGAGAAATGTCAAACCAATCCGGGCCGGCTTTCTCGCGCACGAGGTCCTTGTATTTCACACGACGCCACGGCGGCGTGAGATTGATAGTCTCCTTCATGCTGTGTAAAACGTCTTTTGGTTTTTGATCTTTCGGGATGTAATCCGGTTCTGGGACATGATCTGGTCCATGCTTGATGAACAGCGTGTCCACCACATTTTCCGCCACGTGACAGACCAGGCCCTCCACCAGATCCATCATGCTCTCGTAATCGCCGTAGGCTTCATACGCCTCGAGCATGGTGAATTCCGGATTGTGTTTGCGCGAGAGGCCCTCGTTGCGGAAGACGCGGCCAATCTCAAACACCTTGTCCACGCCGCCGACCAGCATCCGCTTCAACGGCAGCTCCAGCGCGATGCGCATGTAAAAATCGCAGCCGAGCGCGTTGTGATGCGTCTTGAACGGTTGCGCCGCCGCGCCACCGGGTATCGCCTGCATCATCGGCGTCTCGACCTCGATAAAACCGCGTGAGTGCAAAAAATTCCGGATTTCGGCAATAATCTGGCTGCGCTTGAGGAAAATCTCTTTCACCTCAGGGTTCGCCATCAAATCGAGGTAACGCTGACGGTAACGGATTTCCGTGTCTTCGAGTCCGTGCCACTTGGCCGGTGGCGGACGCAGCGCCTTGGCGAGGATGACGAAGCCGGTGATTTTTACGGAAATTTCCTTCGTCTTGGTCGTGAACATTGTGCCGCGCACGCCGATGAAATCCGCAAGGTCGAGATGTTGAAAAATGGCGAATTGCTCGTCGCCGAGGACGTTTTTCTGCGCGTAAATCTGGATGCGCCCGCTCTGGTCGCGGATGTCCATGAACATGGATTTGCCCATGTCGCGGTGCGCAGTGATGCGGCCGGCGAGCGCGACTTCGCGGCCTTCGGCGTAGTTTTTCCGCGCGTCGGCGCACGATTCAGCCGGCGTGAATTTATTTTTGAACGGGTCAATGCCTTTGGCGCGGAGCGCAGCGAGCTTGGCCTTGCGCTGTTCAATCAATGAATTCGTGTCGTCCATCAGAGTCGTCGAAGTAAATCAGAAATCGCCCCTGTTTGCACGCGCAAACAAAATGGCGGGGCGGGGTTGGAGTTCAGGCTTCAGCCTGTTTTGGGAGAGCAAGCTGAAGCTTGAACTCCAACAGCTCGCGGGGACGCTCGCCCCACCGGCTTTCACATGTGGAACCAGTTGTAAGGATTCGGAAAAACCGGCCAGTCAACCGTGACTTCGGAAATCAACATGAACAGGATGATTCCGGCCAGCATGAAAAATTTTGCCGAGTTGCTGAAACGAACCAACACCTGGTCGAGGCCGAAAACGAACAGCAACAGGAACGGAATCAGCGCGCCCAGCAGCAGCCGGCCGGAGGTGAAATACGGGTGTGCGCGTGACGGATAAAAACAGTCCTGAAAATCGTAAATGATGGAGAGAAAACCGAAAAACGCGACAGCCGCGGTGAAGCAGCCGAGGGCGAACCATAACACCTGCCATTGCGGCGTGGTCGTGACGGCCGGACGCTGAACAAGCGCAACGAGCGCCAACGCGGCCAGACCGACAGACAAAATCGCGTAAACCGAATCCACGCCATGGATGGCGAGTGGCTGGCGGTGCCACATGATTTCGCCCTGCCACAGCGTCGCCAGGTTGCCGGACAGGAATATCCAAAAACCGTGCAGCGTGAAAATCGGATGAGGCCACCATTCGGCGAACGGCTTGTGCGTCCAGCCGAGGAATTGGATTTTCGCCTCCGACCCGGTGAAATCGCCAAAGACGATTTTGCACCACGCGAGCCAGAGTACCATCGGCAAGCCGGCGCAAAGCGCGAGCGATAAAATGGCCGGAGCCGCCGCACGCAGTTTTTCAGCCCTGAACAGCCGCCACGTTTTGCACAGCACGGCCAAAGCTGAGACGGCCAGCAAGGGGACGTTGCTGATTTTGGTCAGGAACGTCGCCGCCAGGGCCAGGCCGGCGAACACCCCCAGGCGCACACCCGGCCGTTCGGCCTGCAGCCATCGCACCAGCAGAATGAACGCCGCGCCGAAACACAGCGGCGAGAGCACGTCATTTTGAATCGAGAAGAACGCCGTCTGCGGCATGAACGCGAGCAACGCCGGCACCCCGAGCCGCAAGAACAGGTTTTCCGGGAAAATCATCTTGGCGGCGGCAAAGCCCAGCCACACGAGCACAGCGACAAAAAGCATATTCAGGAAACGGAGCCAATAGAGCAAATAACCGTCATGAAAACCGCAGATCTTTCCCAAGGTCCACCAAGCACCCGCCAGCATGTAATAGAGCGGCGGTTGCGAGGCTTCGTAGTTCGTCACCGTCCGCCAGGTCGCGGTTTTGGCGATGAGGGCCGGGCGGACTTTTTCCAGCGGCTGCTTCCACGGCGGCGGTGCAAACTGCCCATCGGGGGAGTTGGTCGGGATGCCCACATACTCCGGCGAGCCGTAGAGCACGATGTAACGCACCGCCTCGCCGGACACCGGCTCCAGGGCGCGCAGAACGTGTCCTTGCGAACATTTCACCGCCAGGTCGAAATGGATTTGCTCGTCCACGTTGTTGAAAAAGGGAAAGGCGGCGGAAAAAATAAAAACGTGAACCGCCGCCAGCAGGCACAACAGCCCGACGATGGTGCGCTCGCGAGTCCGGGAGAGCCCGGTGAACAGCATGGTATCGGCATTGCTCACAATCTTCGCAGTCAGCTTAAAAATCCCGTCGTCAAAGCTTAGAGAAATTCCCAGCGATCAAACATCGCCGCCTGACCGCAGGGCCTCCCGTCTTCCGTCAGCAGATTCCAGACCATTGCGCGGCTGATGCGGAAACGCCGGCCGGTTTTCGAAATGCGCACGCCGGAATAATCGTCAATAAATCCGCGCCGTGTCACGGTTTCGAGCAACCGTGTCCGTTCCTCGCGGCCGGGCGCCCCGGCGGTGAGCCGCGACGGCGTGCGCGTCAGTTCCTCCCACGACATTTCCAAAAGTGTCAGCGCTGCGCGATTGCCGTAGTTCAAAATCGGATCGGCCTCCGTGCCGTGCGAAACGATGACAAACGGCGCTTCAAAGACCTTTTGCGACAGTTCCACCAGGCTGGAAACGCCGGATAATAATTCGCGTCCGGTCCAATGCTTCAAGCTGCGCGCCAGACAAGTCGTGTGCGCAATCACCAGGTCCCTTTTCCAAATCAAATCCACTTTTTCAAATCACAACGCCTGTTGCAGTGTTTCAGCCAATTCCTCCGGCGTGAGCGCAATCGGATTTGCCTTCATGCTGCTGGCGTGCGCGGCCCTCTCCACCAATCCGGCAATGTGTTCGTTGCGGATGCCGTACGTACCAAGCTGCGGAATCTGCACGTCGCCGACAAGCTTGCGAACCCATTCCACTCCGGCGTCCGCCGTGGCCTGCGCATTGCCGGTCACCAATCGCCCTGCTTCGTCATAGCGCCGCAACGCTTCGCTGCCGGAAGCGCGCCGCCGGAGCGCGTCGATGTTTGTGCTCATCACGTGCGGCAGCAGCGCCGCGCAAATCGCGCCGTGCGGTACTGGAAAACCGCCGCCAATCGGCCCGGCGAATCCATGCACCGCGCCCAGTCCGGCGTTTGCCAGCGCCAGGCCGCCAAACAAGCTCGCCACCGCCATGTCTTCGCGCGCCGGTTTGTTCTGGCCGTCACCAAACGCGACACGCAACGATCGCGCCACACGGCGGATGCCTTCCACGCACAAACCATCCGTCATCGGATTCGCGCGGAGGCAGACGTATGGTTCGATGAGTTGCGTGAGCGCGTCGAGGCCGGTGCTGGCGGTGAGCGCGGGCGGCAAATCGTAAGTGAGTTCCGGATCAATCACCGCCACACTTGGAATCATCAAACGACTGCGCAGGCTGACCTTCACCTTGTGTTCCGGCGATGACAGCACCGCGTTGCGCGTAACTTCCGAGCCGGTACCCGCTGTCGTCGGTATGGCGACGAATGGCGCGGACGGTTTCGTCAACGCCTTGCCGGGGCCAATGATTTCGAGGTAATCGAGCAATGGACCGTCGTTCGTCAGCATGGCGGCGATGGCTTTGCCGGCGTCAATGGCGCTGCCGCCCCCGAAGCCGATGACAAAATCGCACTGCTCCTTTTTGGCAAAGGCCGTGCCTTGTTCAATCGCGGAGAGCTCCGGTTCGCCCGCAACGGAAAAGGCTGCCGCGCTTACACCGGTTTCGCGAAGGATTTTCAGCAATGACCCGGCGCGTTTGGGGTCGCGTCCGGTCACGACCAATGCGCGATTGCCAAATTCTTTGGCAATTGCGCCCGCCTCGCACAGCGTGCCCGCGCCGAAAATGATTTTCGTTGCCGTTGCAAATTCAAAGCGCATAAAAATCCTGGCGGGAACGACGCGCCGCGGCGTCCGGACAGCGCGGCGCGCAGTCCCTACCGGTTTTCATCCGGAAAAACCTTGTTGAACTTTACGCTGAAACGCGGCTCGGCCATCATCGGCGCCACCGCATCACGCCAGACCGGATAATGTTGCGTCTCCTTGTGTTCGGCGGCGGCATCGGCGTCGCGATAAATCTCCACCAGCACGAACCGGGTTGGGTTATCCTGCTGTTGCAAGATG
>CAWJHF010000023.1:0-22815 GCA_963842445.1 uncultured Verrucomicrobiae bacterium
TCAAACCGCAACGTGATGGTCACGGACTCGGAGGTTTCCGCGCTTCCGGCGGTCGCCGCTTCCATCAGGCGCAAGTCCGGCCGGTTCTCCGACCAAAAATCCGCCTCGGCTTCCTCGCTGTCGAAGAGCGGCACGTCTTCCCAGTTGGCAAAAGCTCGCATGATTCAATTGGGCCCCGAGCCTGGAGTCCCGGTTCCGGGGAAAAATTTCCGCCGGAAATCCCAGACCCCAGACGCCAGACCCTGGATTTTCACTACGAAAGCGTCTGGTCCATCTTGCGCTGGTAAAAAAAACGCTCTTCCGGTTCGAACACGCGGGCGTGCAAAACCCGGATCAACCGGCCGTTCGTCCGATACGCGCTGAAAATGCCGATGCCGCCCGCCGACATGCCCAGATTGAAAAACCGGGCCTGAAGGCTGAATCGTGCCGAGTCGGGCAACAACCGGACGGCAAACGGATCCTCAAAGGACTCTTCAATTTCCCGCTGAGTCAAAGAACCACCCACATCAAAGGGCGGATTATTCCAATCAAACTCCATAACGGGCTAATTGTAAATAGAACGCCCATGCAATGTGATTACATTGTATTTACGCATAGGCGTCATGTTTTGTCAACTCTTTTGTTTCCATCCCGGAAACAAGGCCCTTTTGAAGCGGGCGTGGATTATTCTTCACCAGGACCGCCGCCAGCGCCGCTCATTTGGGTAATCATGCCAATTAACGGCAGGAACATGGCGATCACAATGCTGCCCACGACGACCGCCAGAAAGACGATCATGATGGGCTCAAGCAGGGAGGTCATGGCGGCGACCGAATTGTCCACTTCTTCCTCGTAATTGTCGGCGATTCTCAAGAGCATTTCGGGCAAAGCGCCGGTTTGTTCGCCGACGTCCACCATGCTGACCACCATGGGCGGAAAAACCCCCGAACCTTCCAGGGGCGCGGTTATCGTTTCACCTTCCTTCACGCTTTCATGCACCTTGGCGACGGCATTGCTGATGACGACGTTGCCGGCGGTTTCCTTCACAATGGTCAACGCCTGCAAAATGGGGACACCGCTGCTGACGAGGGTGCCGAGCGTGCGGGTGAAACGGGAAATGGCCATCTTGCTGTTGACCGGCCCGATGGCGGGCACCTTGAGTTTGAATTTGTCCCAGATCAGCCGGCCGGCTTTGGTCCTGAGGGACAGGAGGAACAAAACCCATACGACCGCCACGCAGCCCGAGGTCGGCAAAATATGATACCTGATGGCGTCGCTGACGCGAAGCACCTGCAGCGTGAACCACGGCATCGTGACACCCATGCCGGCGAAAACATCCTTGAACCTGGGCACGACAAACGTCATCAGCAGAATCAAGATGCCGCTGGCGACAATCAGCACGGCAATGGGGTAAAACAGCGCGGCCTTGATCTTGCCTTTGATCTTCTGCGCCTTTTCGGCGAATTCGGCCAGGCGTTTCAAGACCACTTCCAGCACGCCACCCATTTCGCCCGCCTTGACCATGTTCACGTACAGGCGGTTGAAGGTCTTTGGATGTTGCGCCAGCGCCTCGGAAAAGGTGCTGCCACCCTCAATCGCCAAGGCCAGTTCACCGATGATGGTTTTGAGCGCGGCACTGCGCTCCTGTTTTTCGAGCACGCGCAACCCGCGCAGGAGGGGCAGGCCGGCATCCACCAGCGTCGCCAGTTGCCGCGTGAAGGCCGTCAATACTTTCAGTTTTACCCGGCCGCTGAGTCCGGGGATTTTGATCTGCATGTTCAGCGCGCCGCCTTTTTTGCCGCCGGTCCTGGCCCTCTTTTTGCCGGGCTGCTTTTCCGGCACTTTTTCGGCCTCGGCGATTTTGGTCGGGAACAGGCCCATCTCCTTCACGCGGCCTATGGCCTCGTTCTGGGTGGCGACATCCAGGCTGCCCTTTGTTTCGTTGCCCCGGGCGTCCAGCGCCACGTAGTTGTATTTTGGCATAACGATTGCGTGTTACGTGTATTTGACGACTTCCTCGATGGTTGTATCACCCTCGAAGATGCTGCGCAAGCCGTCTTCGCGCAAGGTCACCATGCCCAACTCGATGGCTTTCTGCCGCACCACCACCGTCGGCGCGCGTTCGTTGATGAGGGCGCGGACGGGTTCGCTGATGATGAGCAATTCAAAAATGCCTTTCCGGCCCTTGTAGCCGGTGTCGTTGCAGGCCGAGCAGCCACGCCCGTAATGAAACACCTTGTCGCCCAAATCGTGCGGCGAAAGATTCAACAGCGCCAACTGGTCCTCGGTGGGTTCAAACGGCGTCTGGCAATTCTTGCAGGTGACCCGCACGAGCCGCTGCGCCAGCACCGCCATCAGGGTCGAGGAAATCAAAAACGGCTCGACGCCCATGTCAATCAGGCGCGTGATGGCGCCCGCCGAATCGTTCGTGTGCAGCGTGCTCAACACCAGGTGGCCGGTCAGCGACGCCTGGATCGAAATCTGCGCCGTCTCCAGATCGCGCATTTCGCCGACCATGATGATATCCGGGTCCTGGCGCAAAAAGGAGCGCAACGCCTTGCCGAACGTCATGCCGACGGCCTCATGAATGGCGACCTGCATGATGCCCTCGATGTCATATTCGACCGGGTCTTCCGCCGTGAGCAATTTGGAGTCAATCGCGTTGACGCGGCGCAGACAGGAATACAGGGTCGTCGTTTTCCCGCAGCCGGTTGGTCCGGTGACGATGACAATGCCATTGGGGCGCTGAATCACCTCCGTCATGAATTCATACACGTGTTTGGGGAGGCCCAGCGATTCTATCTCCAGGTTCACGGCCGAACGGTCGAGCACGCGCAACACCAGCGATTCGCCGAACTGCGTCGGCAGCGTGGACACGCGGAGGTCAATCTGGCGGTTCGCCATCGCGTAATTGATGCGGCCGTCCTGCGGCAGGCGCCGTTCCGAAATATTCAGGCCCGACATGACTTTCAGGCGCGAAATGACCGGCAACGCCAGGTGCTTGGGCGGCGGTGACATTTCGTAAAGCGCGCCGTCCACGCGGTAACGGATGCGAAATTCCGTCTCGAACGGCTCGAAATGAATGTCGCTCGCGCGGTCCTGAATGGCCTGTTGCAACACGAGATTGACGAATTTCACGATCGGCGCCTCGTTGGCCAGTTCGGTCATGCGTCTTTCATCGTCGGCGTCGGCCTCGCTGGCTTCGCGCGCGATGTCCGTGTCGGCGCCGAGTTCCTTGAGAATCTCCGAAAAGCTTTCGCTTTCATCCTGACCGTAAAGCTGGTCCAGGGCTTTTTCAATTTCGGCGGGATCCGCCACGACCACCTGCACGTCGCGTTTGGAGGCGAAATGAATCTCGTCGGCCGGCGCCGGGTCGAGCGGATCCGCCAGCGCCACCTGCACCGTCGAGCCTTTCAACGCGACGGGGACGCAATGATACATCCGCGCGACTTTGGCGGGAATCGTTTGCACCAGTTCGGCGGGAAATTGCCGGTTGCGCAACGACACGACCTCGGTGCCGAGATTGGTGGCCATCACATGCAGGATGTCGTCAAGCTTCATGATGCCGAAGTCCTGCAGAACCCCGATCACGGGCGCGCCGGTGCGCTGGAGTTCGGCAACGACTTCTTCGTATTGCAGGTCGTCAATCAGCCCCTGCTCTTTGATGAGCGACAGCAATGGACTGGAAATTTCTACGGCCATGGTAAAATCATCGTGCCTTCGATTTGGACTCGGCGCCGGAGCCGGTGGCCTGGGCCAGTTCCAACTCCTGCAACTTCTGCTGAATCGTCGTCGCGTCCTGCGCCTTGGTGATGACCTCCTCGCGCGAGATTATGCCCTGCACATATTTGTCCAACAGGAACGAGTCGAGCGTCACCATGCCATATTTGGCGCCGGTCTGGATGTCCGACTGGATGCGGAACGTTTTGTTGTCGCGGATGAGCGCGGCGATGGACGGCGTGTTGATCATGATTTCAAAAATGGCCACGCGCCCCGGTTTGTCAATGCGCGGCAGCAGCAATTGCGAAATGACCGCCTGGAGCACCGTCGAGAGCTGAATGCGAATCTGTTCCTGCTGGTTCGTGGGAAAGGCGTTGGTGATGCGGTCAATGGTCTTGGCCGCGCCCGTGGTGTGCAGCGTGCCAAAAACCAGGTGCCCGGTTTCTGCTGCGGTGATCGCGGCGTCAATCGTCTCCAGGTCGCGCATTTCACCGACGAGCATCACGTCCGGGTCCTGGCGCAACGCGCGGCGCAGGCCTTCGGCAAAGTTCGGCACGTCCACGCCGATTTCGCGCTGGGTGACCAGCGCCCGCTTGTGTTTATGGTAATACTCGATGGGGTCCTCGATGGTGATAATGTGCGCCTCCTCCCGTTCCTCGTTGATGATATTGATCATGGTGGCGAGGCTGGTGGTTTTGCCGCAGCCGGTCGGGCCGGTCATCAGCACCAGGCCGCGCGGCTTGTAGAGCAGTTCTTTCGCGCTGGGCGGTATCCCAATTTCCTCCATCGTCAGCAGTTTGCTCGGAATTTGCCGGAGCACGATGCCGAAATTCCCTTTTTCCTTGAAGACGCTCACGCGGAAACGCGCCACGTCGCCAAAAGCGAAACCAAAATCCGCGCCGCCGCGTTCACGCGTGGCCTGGATGTGCTCCTCGGATGTGATGCTGCGCATCAATTCCTCGGTGTCCTCCGGTTTGAGCGACGGGCCCTCGACACGGTGCAGGATGCCGTGCACGCGGATCACCGGCGGTGTGCCAACGCGGATGTGCAGGTCGGAGGCGCCCTCGGCCACCACCAACTGCAGCAAATCAGACATGGAGTAGGACATAATTCAAATTATGAATTGCAAATTGCGAATGTCGAATCTTCCATTCGCAAAAATACTCTTTGGATTCGGAACTCGGGATTCATCGTTCGGAGGTTGCTTACGCTTCGTCGCCGATGGTCGCGCGGATGACCTCCTCGGGCGTGGTCAGGCCGGCGAGCACTTTGCGGATGCCGTCCTCGCGCAGCGTGCGCATGCCCATTTCCCGGGCGCGCGCGCGCAACGCGGACGACGGCGCCTTGTCGTAAATCAATTTCCGCGCCTCGTCGTCAATGACAAAAATCTCAAAAATGCCCATGCGTCCGCGGCAGCCGGTGTTCGAGCAATCGCCGCAGCCGCGGCCTTTTTGCAGATGGGCGTCCTTCAAGTTGTCCGGGGTAAGATTCAGCGCGTGCATCTCGGCTGCGGTGGGTTGATAGGGCGCCCCGCATTTTTTGCAAACTTTGCGGACGAGGCGTTGCGCCATGAGCGAGCGCGTGGACGACGCGACCAAAAAGGGTTTCACCCCGATGTCAATCAGACGGGCCACGGCGCTCGGCGCGTCGTTGGTGTGCAGCGTGGAGAAAACCAAATGGCCGGTCAGCGACGCGTTGATGGCAATGCTCGCCGTCTCGAGGTCGCGAATTTCACCGATCATGATGACGTTCGGCGCCTGGCGCAAAATCGAGCGCAACGCGGCGGCGAACGTCAGGCCGACGACTTCATTGACCTGCACCTGGTTGATGCCGCTCAAAATGTATTCCACCGGGTCTTCGACGGTGATGATTTTCCGGTCGGGACGGTTGATGTAGTGCAGGCAGGAATAAAGCGTCGTCGTTTTGCCGGAACCGGTCGGCCCGGTCACCAGCAAAATGCCGTCGGGCAGGCCGATCAGCTTTTCAAAGGTTTGCTGGTCGTCCGTGAAAAAACCGAGTTCCCCGAGACCCAGCCGCAATCCCTCCTTGTCCAGAATACGCATCACGATGCTTTCGCCGTGGTTCGTCGGCAGACACGACACGCGCAGGTCAATCAGCTTGTTGCCGACTTTGGACTGGATGCGTCCGTCCTGCGGAATGCGGTGCTCGGAGATGGACATGTTCGACTGGATTTTCAGCCGCGTGATGATGGACGCCTGCAACCGTTTCGGCGGCGCCTTCATTTCGTGCAGCAAACCGTCAATGCGGTAGCGCAGCCGGAAACGTTTGCCCAGCGGTTCCAGGTGAATGTCCGAGGCGCGCATTTTGAACGCGTCGGTGATGATCTGGTTCACCAACCGGATGAGCGGCGCGTCCGCGTCCACCACTGAACTGTCGTCTCCCATGTCGCCGACGGGCACTTCGACTTCGCTTTGGGTCAGTTCCTGGATCGCCTTGTCCACCACCGTGTCCCCCTTGCCGCCGTAATACCGGCCCAGCGCGGTTTCGATGTCCTGCTCGGAAGCCACGCGTGGTTCGATTTCCGCGTTGAGCAGGTGCGTCAGTGAATCAATGGTGTTCAGGTCGGACGGGTCGGCTATGGCGACGGCGACCTTGCCGTCGGTTTTCAGAATGGGGACGACGCGGTATTTTTTGGCGATATGGCGCGGGATGACGGAAATGACATCATCGGGGATCTTCAGGCTGCCGAGCTGGACGACCTCCGCGCCGAAGTGAGCGGCCTTGGCCTGGACCAGGTCTGCCGGACGGATGACCTTGTTGGCCAGCAACAAATCCACCACCCCCACGCCGGCGGTCTGCGCCTCCTGGCGGGCGTTGGCGACCTGTTCGGCATTGACGGAGCCGAGGTCCACCAGCAAGTCCAACAGATAATCGTCTTTTTCAGCCACGGTGTTCTTGCGTTACACTAGCATATTTTGTGGAACGCGCGGAGAAGTTATTCATTTGAAACGATAAATGTCAATGCGAACTCGCGATGGACGCGGCCCGAACCGGAATGTAACCCCTTGATTTTTTGCTTCTTTCAGCTATTTTCAGGATGTTTTGGAAGGGCGGAGAATCGCTTTCGGTTTTGCCGGAAGAGGAAAGTCCGAACACCAGAGGGCGCGATGCCGCGTAACTCAAGCTGGTTCGGTTGAGATACACGCGGGCGGCGGCGACGCGAGTCGTCCCGACGGAAAGTGCCACAGAAAATTAAACCGCCTAAATTGTAGCGGCGCTCTGTGAGCGCCGAACGAACGACGGTCATAGACCGCCGCTACAGTCGGCAAGGGTGAAAAGGTGCGGCAAGAGCGCACCGCGCGAAGCGCAAGCGACGCGGCACGGAAAACCCCATCGGGTGCAAGGCCAAATAGGGAACCCTGGAGCGGCCCGCTCCGGTCCCGCCGACGCGGGACGGGTTCCGGGTATCGGCTGCTGAGACAAATGATTCTCTCCGCTCGCGAGAGTGAAGACAGAATTCGGCTTACAGCCCTTCCAAAACTATTTCCAAATCATCGTCCCCTTCCCGGCGGGAACCAGCAGATATTTCCTGAGCGCGGCGGACGAACCCGGATTGCCAAGCCGGTCCACGGCGCTGATTGAAATCAAATCCGGCGCGGGCTTGGCAAACGACCAGTTGGTTCGGATGGCGGGCAGAATTTCCGTTGTCCAGACCTGGTTGGTGCGAAACTGCAAAACCCACAGCCAGGCCGGATTGTCCGCTGTTTCCCAGTGCAGTCTCAAACTGGAGCGGCTGTTTTCGACAACGGTGAGTTTCGGTTTGCCCGGCGGAATGGAATCCAGCCACGGCGATGCCGGCACCAGCGCCGGCTGCGCGTAGGCAATGCGAACAATATCCGCCAGCCCGGCGTTGTCCGCGAGGTTGCGCAGGTGATAAAAAATTTCCCCGCCCGCGCCGGGCTGCCGGCGCGTGGCGGCAATCTGGCGCGCCATTTCGTCCGGTCCCCACTTTTCACCGGCGTTGGCGGCGTTGAGTCCGGGCCAAAGGTGCCGGCCCCGTGCATTTTGCTGGGCCCACCAGTTGAGCAGCACGGGAAAACTTTGCGGTGGCGAATCCATGGACCAGTAAAGTTGCGGTGAAAAATAATCGAGCCAGCCGTTGGCCAGCCACCGGCGCGAGTCGGCATAAAGTGTGGCGTAGGCATCCATCCCCCGGATTGACGGCGGATTCATCGGCCGCCAGATGCCAAACGGACTGATGCCGAATTTTACCGATGGTTTTGCCGCCTTGATGTTCTGGTAAACGCTCTGAACAAACAGATTGATGTTGGCGCGACGCCAGTCGTCCCGGCTCAATCGGCTCGACGGCCCGTATTTTCGCCAGCTTGCGTCGTCGGGAAATCCCAATTCGCGCCCGGCCGGATCCTTTTCCGGGTAGGGATAAAAATAATCGTCAAGTTGCACGCCGTCCACATCGTAACGCCGCACCACGTCCATGATGACGCCCAAAACGTAGGCCCGCACGGACGGTTCGCCAGGGTCGAGCCAGAGCTGGCTGCCGTAGTGGCAGACGAATTCGGGATGCGTCCGCGAAATGTGATTCGGCGCGACGGACGATTTGGCCTGCGGAGGCAGCGCGCGGAACGGATTGAACCAGGCGTGCAATTCGAGTCCGCGCCGGTGCGCTTCCCCGATGGCGAAGGCGAGCGGGTCGTAAAACGGCTGCGGCGCCTCGCCCATCGTGCCGGTGAGATATTCCGACCACGGCTCAATGGACGAGGCATACATCGCGTCGCACGACGGGCGCACCTGGAAAATGATGGCGTTCAACTTCAATTGCACGGCGCGATCCAGCAATTCGATCAGCTCCGCTTTTTGCTCCACGACGGGGAGGCCGGGCTTGGACGGCCAGTCCTTGTTGGCGACGGTCACGAGCCAGGCACCGCGAAATTCGCGAGCCGGTTGCGGCGGGGTGATGGTCACCGGCCGGTACACTTCTTCCGCCGCGAAAAGCATCGCGGGCATCAACGAAACAAACGCCAGTAAAATCCGGATTCGAACCATAAGCGTCGGGAAATAAGACGCTTTGGCGCGCCCGTTGGCAAAGGTTTTTTGAGCAAATCATGCAACACTTGACAAGCACCGGCAGATGTGTTTTCTTTCTGCCGTTGCAGCCTAAATCCGGTCTCTTTCCTGAGACCGGATGCGGGAGACCCAAACCCCTCAAAGTTGAGGACGGGGCGAACGGCGCGCGGTAACGCGAGCCAAGGCCACTTTCAAGGCCAAGCCCGACAGCTAATCTCGCAGGCATTTGGAAGGGCGATCCTCTGGGCCGCGAAGTCCGCGGCTTTCAAGTTCACCCAAAATTAAATAAATTCGGCAGGTCGTTGCGGCTTTGGCCGTGATGCCGTTTGTCGGTTTGAAAATTATGCTGGACGTGGTTTACACTGGAATTGCAGTCGCATTTTTCGCGGCGTTTTTGCTTTACGCGCGCGGCTGCGAAAAACTTTAATTTTATGGAAAATCTCATCCTCGGAATCATTTCCGTGGCGCTCTGCGTTTATCTCATTGTCGCCATGCTTAAACCGGAAAAATTTTAATTAACTGCCATGAACGCCCATCAATGGTTGGAACTCGCGCTTTACATCGGCGCGCTCGTGCTCGTCACCAAACCGCTCGGTTTGTATATCAATCGCGTGCTCGACGCCAATGGCCGCACCTGGCTCGACCCGGTTTTGCGCCCGCTGGAAAGATTGACGTACTGGGCTTTTCGCGTTGATCCAGCAAAAGAACAAAGCTGGAAACAATACGCGTTCGCCATGTTGCTTTTCAGTCTGGTGAGTTGTCTCTTCACTTACGCAATTTTGCGGCTGCAACAATATCTGCCGCTGAATCCGCAAAAACTTGGCGCGCTATCGGAGCACCTTGCCTTCAACACCGCTGTCAGTTTCACCACGAACACGAACTGGCAGAGTTACGGCGGCGAAAGCACGATGTCGTATCTTTCGCAGATGGTCGCGCTGGCCATCCAAAACTTTTTCTCCGCTGCCGTCGGCATCGCGGTCGCCGGGGCGTTGGTGCGCGGCATCGCGCGGCACACGGCGCAGACCATCGGCAACTTCTGGGTGGACCTGACGCGCATCACTTATTACCTGCTGCTGCCGGTTTGCGTTGTGCTCGCGCTGTTCTTCGTGTCACAGGGCATGATTCAGAATTTCAAACCTTACACTGTCGCGAAACTCATCGAGCCGCAGACCATTTCCGTCCAGAAGACCGACGCGAACGGCAAACCGGTCGTGGATGCCAAGAGCAATCCGGTGATGGAGAACCAGACGCTCGACACGCAGACCATCGTCCAAGGCCCAATGGCGTCGCAGATGGCCATCAAGATGCTGGGCACCAACGGCGGCGGTTACACCAATGCCAACGCCGCGCATCCGTTTGAAAACCCCACGCCGTTCTCAAACTTTTTCCAGATGCTCGCGCTGTTGTGCATCGGCAGTGCAATGACCTATCACCTCGGCCGCGAGACCAAAAATCAAAAGCACGGCTGGGCGGTCTGGTCGGCGATGTTCGCGATGTTTCTCGCTGGCGTTCTGGTGTGCTGGTGGGCGGAGGCGCGTGGCAATCCAATTCATCAGCAACTCGGCGTCGCCGCTGCCGGCGGCAACATGGAAGGCAAGGAAGTCCGCTTCGGCATCTTCGATTCCGCGCTGTTCGCCACGGTGACGACCGATGCCTCGTGCGGCGCGGTCAATTCCATGCACGACTCGTTCACGCCGCTCGGCGGGCTGGTGCCACTCTTCAACATCCAGACCGGCGAGGTGATTTTCGGCGGCGTCGGCGCGGGGCTTTACGGCATGTTGATCTTTGTCATCCTCGCCGTGTTCATCGCCGGCCTGATGGTCGGGCGCACGCCGGAATATCTCGGCAAAAAAATCGAAGCCTACGATGTGAAGATGACACTGCTCGCGTTTGTCATTCTCGCGTTCATCATTCTTGGTTTCACGGCCTGGGCGTCGGTGAGCGACTGGGGCAAGGCCGGTTTGAACAACAACGGGCCGCACGGCTTGAGCGAAATTCTCTACGCCTACACGTCTGGCGCGGGCAACAACGGCAGCGCGTTTGCCGGCCTCAATGCGAACACGCCGTGGTATGACACGACGCTCGGCATGGACATGCTGCTCGGCCGGTTCGGCATGATTGTGCCGCTGCTCGCGCTCGCTGGTTCGCTCGCGAAGAAAAAAATTGTCCCTGCCAGCGCCGGAACTTTTCCCGTGACCGGCGTCACCTTCGTCCTGCTGCTCGTCGGCACGGTCATGCTCGTCGGCGCCCTGACATTCCTGCCAGCGCTCACGCTCGGCCCGATTGTCGAACATTTCCTGATGCTGAAAGGCAACCTGTTTTGATCCGCATTCTTTATGCAAACGAAATCCGTTTCCATTTTTGACACGAAAATTTTCGTCCCGGCCATCGGCGACGCCTTCAAAAAGCTCGACCCGCGGCTGATGGTGAAAAATCCCGTCATGTTCGTGACGCTGGTCGGCGCGGTCATCAGCACCGTGGACGCCTTCCGCTCGCCCGGCCAGATGCTATTCGTCGCGCAAATCGCGATTTGGCTTTGGTTCACCGTGCTGTTCGCGAACTTCGCCGAAGCCGTGGCTGAGGGCCGCGGCAAGGCGCAGGCCAAGGCGCTTCGCCAGACTCGTACGCGCACGAGCGCGAACAAACTCAATTCGAAAGGCTCGATCGAAACCGTGGATGCCGATTCATTGCGCAAAGGCGACGTGGTTTTGGTCCGCACGAACGAAATCATTCCCGCTGACGGCGAAGTCATCCTTGGCGCGGCGACCGTGGATGAATCGGCCATCACCGGCGAATCCGCGCCCGTCATCCGCGAAGCCGGCGGCGACCGCAGTGCCGTCACCGGCGGCACGCGCGTGCTCTCGGATGAAATCAAAATCCGCATCACCGCCAACCCCGGCGAAGGTTTTCTGGACCGGATGATTACGCTCGTCGAAGGCGCGAGCCGCCAGAAGACGCCGAACGAAATTGCGCTCACGATTCTGCTCGCGGCGCTCACCGTCGTGTTCCTGCTCGCCGTCATCACGTTGAAGCCATTCGGCATTTATTCCGGCGTGAATTTCTCCGATGTCGTGCTCATCTCGCTGCTGGTTTGCCTGATTCCGACGACCATCGGCGGTCTGTTGAGCGCCATCGGCATCGCAGGCATGGACCGCCTGCTCCAGCGCAACGTCCTCGCGATGAGTGGACGCGCGGTCGAGGCTGCCGGCGACGTGGACGTTTTGCTGCTCGACAAGACCGGCACTATCACGCTCGGCAATCGGCAGGCCACGGCGTTTTTGCCCGTGACCAATGTGTCCATGCAGGAACTTGCCGACGCCGCACAACTCGCATCGCTTGCCGATGAGACACCCGAAGGCCGCAGCATTGTCGTGCTCGCCAAACAATTCGGCATCCGCGCGCGCGAAATCCGCGATTTGCCCGGCGCGCAATTTGTTCCGTTCACGGCGCAAACGCGCATGAGCGGCGTGGATTTTGAGGGTAAACAAATCCGCAAAGGCTCGGCGAATGCGGTGCGCCAGTTCGTCGGCGGCACATTGCCCGCGGAAATTGAGAAAATTGTGGAGGCGATTTCGCTTTCCGGCGGCACGCCGCTCGTGGTTGCCACCAGGGAGCGCGCGCTCGGCGTGATTCATTTGAAAGACATCGTCAAGGGCGGCCTGGCCGACCGGTTCAAACGCTTTCGCGCGATGGGCATCCGCACCGTGATGATCACCGGCGACAACAAGCTGACCGCCGCCGCCATCGCGCAGGAGGCAGGTGTGGATGATTTTCTGGCCGAGGCGAAACCGGAAGA
Source organism: uncultured Verrucomicrobiae bacterium (assembly GCA_963842445.1). Classification (GTDB taxonomy): domain Bacteria; phylum Verrucomicrobiota; class Verrucomicrobiia; order Limisphaerales; family UBA11358; genus UBA11358. The sequence goes on from CAWJHF010000023.1 coordinate 12,542, forward strand.
CAAACTCGCCTTGATTCGTCAGGAACAGCAAGGCGGCCGGATGATTGCCATGATCGGCGACGGCACGAACGACGCGCCCGCGCTCGCACAGGCCGACGTAGGCGTGGCCATGAACACCGGCACGCAGGCCGCCAAGGAAGCGGGCAACATGGTGGACCTCGACTCGAACCCGACGAAGCTGCTCGAAATCATCGAAATCGGGAAGCAACTGCTCATCACGCGCGGCGCACTGACGACGTTCAGCATCGCCAACGACGTGGCGAAATACTTTGCCATCATTCCGGCGATGCTCACGGTGACATTTCCGGTCATCGCGCCGCTGAACATCATGCGCCTGCACAGCCCGGACAGCGCGATTTTGAGCGCCGTGATTTTCAACGCGCTCATCATCGTCGCCCTGATTCCGCTGGCGTTGCGCGGCGTGAAGTTCCGCCCGCTCGGCGCGGCGCAAATCCTGCGCATCAACCTGCTCATTTACGGCGTCTGGGGCGTCATCCTGCCGTTCATCGGCATCAAACTCATTGACCTCATCGTCGCCGGTCTGCATCTGGCATGAAAAACGAAACCGTAGGAGCCGAGGTAACGAGGCTCAAATCAAATAAAAATGAGACTCCTTACGTCGTCTCCTACAAAAAATTATGAAAACTATCCTGACTGAATTTGGCCGCTCGATGGTGGCGACATTTTTCTTCGCGGTCATCCTGTGCGGCTTGTATCCGCTCGCCGTTTTCGGCGTGTCCCAACTGCTGTTCCCGCATCAGGCCAACGGCAGTTTGCTCGTTGACCGTTCTGGCGCGGTGCGCGGCTCGGCGTTGCTCGCACAGAATTTCACCGGAGCGAACTATTTCCATCCGCGCCCGTCGGCGGCGGGTGCGAACGGTTATGACGCCACGAGTTCCAGCGGCAGCAATCTTGGGCCGACTTCGTCCAATCTTGTCGCCAACATCACGCAAAACATCGCCACCTACCGTTCCGACAACGGTCTGGCTACGAATGCGCCCGTGCCTGCCGACGCGGCAACTGCGTCGGCCAGCGGCCTCGACCCGCACATCAGCGTGGCGAACGCGGAATTGCAGGTTCCGCGCGTGGCCAAGGCGCGCGGGATTTCCGAAGAGCGCGTGCGTGCGCTGGTGAAACAAAACACGAGCGACCGCGACCTCGGCGTTTTCGGCGAGCCGCGCGTGAACATCATGACATTGAACTTCGCGCTCGACCAGTTGCCGCAAAAATAGTTTCTTTCCGGCATGGAACGGCCCGCGATTGCACGGCTGAAGCCGGAGGATTTCCTGCGGCTCATCGAAAAGAGCCGGCTGGGGAAATTGAAGATTTATCTCGGGCACGCCGCAGGCGTCGGCAAAACCTACGCCATGCTGGAGGAGGCGCATCGCCTCAAAAAAGCGGGTGTGGACGTGGTCATCGGCTGGATTGAAACGCACGGGCGCAAGGACACCGAGGCGTTGCTCGAGGGTCTGGAAATCGTTCCGCGCAAAAAGGTGCCGCATGGCAACACCACGGTTGAGGTGCTCGACGTGGACGCCATATTCAAACGCTATCCGACGGTTTGCATCATTGACGAACTGCCATACACGAACGTCGCCGGCTCGCAGCATCCCAAACGCTATCTCGAAGTGCATGATTTGCTGCTCGCGGGCATCAACGTCATCACCGCGATGAACATCCAGCATCTCGAAAGCCTGCACGACACGGTTTTGCGCGCGACGGGCGTGGACGTGCGCGAGCGCGTGCCCGACCGTTTTGTGCTGGAGGCCGACCAGATTGTGAACATTGACCTGACTGCCGAGGAACTGCGCGAGCGGTTGAAGCTGGGGAAAATTTACCCTGCCGACCGCGCCATCGCCGCCCTGGAAAATTTCTTCACGGAAAATAATTTGAACACCCTGCGCGAGCTCGCATTGCGCGAGACGGCAGCCGCCCTCGACCAACGCCCGCGCATCGGCGCGGCGCCGGCAGCACAAATCAGCGAAAAAATTGCGGTCTTCATCAGCACCAATCCCGGCACGACGGCAAAATTGTTGCGCACGGCTTCGCGGCTCGCCGGGCGGTTGAACCGCGAATGGATCGGGGTTTACGTGCGACGTAAAAAAGAGGACCCGATACGCATTCCGTCGGATTTGCAGCGGCAATTCATGCAAAACGTCCAGTTGGCGACCGAACTCGGCGGCAGCGTCACCATCCTGGAAAGCGAAAATGTTTGCGAAGCGCTGTTAAAATTCTGCCGCGAAAACGGCGTTCATCTCGTCGTGCTGGGCACGACGGAGCGGCGCTGGTGGCAGTTCACGCGCCCGGATGTGCTGCAATTCTTCCTGCACCATGCGCCGGGCATTGACCTGCACATCGTTGATCCGAACAACTGACGCGCATCAATAATCGCGCGTCTCGCCGATGCGCAGCAGGTGCAAATTTTTCCCGGCGGCCTTGAATTTTTCCTTCGCGGCGGCGTGGTCAATTTTAATCGGCGGGAAGGTGTCGTAATGCACGCCAAGCACTTCGTTGCAGCGCACAAATTCGGCGGCTTTCACCGCGTCATCCGGCCCCATCGTGAAATTATCGCCAATGCACAAAACGGCAAATTTTAGTTTTGTGGACTCGCCGATGAGCTTCATGTCCAGCGTCAGCGCGGTGTCGCCGGAGTAATAAAAGTTTCCTTCCGCGCTCTCAACGACGAAGCCGCCGGGGTTTCCGCCGAACGCGCCGTCGGGCATCGTACTCGAATGGATGGCATTCACGAATTTGGCGCGGCCAAAATCGAATTGGAAACCGCCGCCATGGTTCAGTGGATGCACGCGTGGCGCGCCTCGTTTGTTGAGCCAAGTGGCGACTTCAAAATTGGCAATGACGAGAGCGTTCGTGCGTTTGGCGATTGCCACCGCGTCAGCCAGGTGATCCTCATGCCCGTGCGAAACGAGAATGAAATCCGTCGGCACGGATTTTACGTCAATGGCTTTGGCAAGGGGATTGCCTGAAATAAACGGGTCAAAAAGCAGCGTGAGATTTTTGACCTGCACCGAAAAACAAGCATGTCCGTAGTAAGTAACTTTCACAGGATTTACGATATACGATTTACGCGCTCGCTTAAATGCTCGAGCTGCTGGCAAATCGTAAATCAAAAATCGTAAATCGTAAATGATTACGCCGTCGTGCTCACCTCCGGCTCCGGCGTGTCGAGGAAACCTTGCAGATGGCGGACGCGCGTCGGGTGCCGCAGCTTCCGCAATGCCTTGGCCTCGATTTGGCGGATGCGTTCGCGTGTGACGTTGTACATCTTGCCGATTTCCTCGAGCGTGCGCTCGTAGCCGTCCAACAGGCCAAACCGCATTTCGAGAATTTTGCGTTCGCGCTCGGTCAACGTCGTCAGCACGTCGCTCAACTTTTCGCGGAGCAGGCTGTAGCTGGTGACTTCCGACGGATTTTCGGCGGTCTTGTCCTCGATGAAATCGCCCACGCTCACGTCACCGTCGTCGCCAACCGGCGCGTGGAGGGAAACCGGCTGTTGCGCCATTTTGAGCAGCGCGTGGATGCGCGCGACCGGCATGTGCATTTCGTCGGCGATTTCCTCCGGCGTCGGTTCGCGGCCCAACTCCTGCGTGAGCTGTTTTTGCGCGCGCCAGAGTTTGTTCATGATTTCAATCATGTGCACCGGAATACGGATGGTGCGGGCCTGGTCGGCAATCGAACGCGTGATGGCCTGGCGGATCCACCAGATGGCGTAGGTGGAAAATTTGTAGCCGCGGCGATACTCGAATTTCTCGACGCCTTTCATCAGGCCGATGTTGCCTTCCTGGATCAAATCCAGGAACGACTGGCCGCGGTTGGTGTATTTCTTGGCAACGGACACGACGAGGCGCAGGTTGGCCTCGGCCATGTGCGTCTTGGCTTTCAGCCCGCGGTCAGCGGCGGCTTTCAACTCGCCGAACACCTTGAAAAATTCCTCGCGCGGCATCCGCACGAACTGTTCGAGCACCTGGATTTTGGCGCGCTCGGCCTCCAGCGCCGTCCGCCGTTCGGCGGTGGTGCGCAACGCTTCCAGTTCCTGGATGTGCCGCTGGCTCGCCTGGAATTTCTCGTGGACGTTGCCTGCCACAATGATCATTTCCTCGACGACCTTTTGTTTGTAGAAAAATTTGGGAAACATTTCCTGCAGCTTGAGGCCGAGCTTCTTCAACTCGCGCTGCAACTTTTCCTTGCGGCCCTTTTGCAGGGCCTTCTGCCAGGCGAAATACTTCGCGTCCACCTTTTGGTCGAGGGTGTGGACTTTTTTGATGAGCTTGCGCAAATCACGCAGGTGACCTTCGCGATTGGCGATTTTTTTGTCCACAATCACGCGGTCGAACCGTTCCTTGGGCGGCTCGGACAGCAGCTTTTCCGCGATGGCGATGTGTTCCTTCGCGGTGAAGCCGAGGCTGTAAACGATGCGCTTCATCTCGATTTCAGCCTCTTCAATGCGCTTGCAAATTTCGACTTCCTGTTCGCGCGTGAGCAATGGAACCTTGCCCATCTGGTTCATGTACATGCGAACCGGATCGTCGAGGATTTCGAGCCGGGCGTCTTCGTCTTCTTCCTGCTGCGGGGAAGGTTCGGGCTGCCGGGTGCGTTCGGCCTCGGCCTGATCCATGACAATTTCCACGTCGAGACTGCGCAGTTTGGTCAGCAACGCGTCCAAATCCTCCGGGCTGAGATTGTCCGGCAGGACGTCGTTGATGTCATCGTAAGTGATATAGCCGTGCTCCTGGGCGAGGTGGAGCAGTGTCTTGACCGTCTCGGTTAAATCCACCGATGATTGGATGGCCGCTGAAGCCGCGATGGCTTGCCCGCTTGGCGGCACTTTTTGCGCGCCGGGAGCAGTTGGATTGCCCACGTGCGACTTGGCCTTTCCGTTGGTTTCCGCCGGTTTGGACACTTCCCGTCGCGCGATGGAGACGACAAAACGCCGCCGCGCCGGAGCCAGTTTTGCTCCTGCATTACGCCCGCTGCCGTGCTTGCGCTTGCGCGCCGCGCCGGCGGACGGTGTGTTTTTTCGATGCGACATAAATATCAGACCCGTAAAATTCGTTTTAGTTCAGGGAAACAGAGCATTCTGCTTCACGGACCGGTCGTCGTCGGTTCTGCACAACTGTTCACTTGCCCGTTGAACTCCAGGAACAGCGAACGCCAGAACGCCAGAAGACTGACACCCCGCCATCCTAACCTCTTCTGCTGGGAATTCAAGAATAATCGTAACCCCGTCGTAACCTCCAAGAAGGTGTGGAAACGCAGCAAAAACAGGCATTCCGCGTTTTAACTCATTGCTGACAAGCACGTTATAATAACATCTAATCAGCTCGATGCCCGCAAGGCCGCTATATCACGGCTGATCTGCCGGTGTAATTCCGCCGATGAAGCAAATTTCTTTTCTTCCCGCAATTTGCCGCCAATTTCAACTGTCAATTCCTCGCCGTAAAGGTTGCCGTCGAAATCCAGCAGGTGTGCCTCCACACGCAGTTGCCGCGCGGACGGCGCCATCGTCGGACGAAAACCGATGTTGAGCGCAACGCGATAGATTTTCTTCTTCACTTGGGCCAGGCCGGCGTAAACGCCGTTCGGCGGCAGAATCAAACCCGTCACATCAAGATTCGCGGTGGGAAAACCCAGTTGCCGGCCAAAGCGGTCGCCTGCCACCACGCGGCCGGAAATCGCGTAAGGCCGTCCCAGCATCTGGCTCGCGGCGTCGAGTGCGCCGGCGCGGACCGCCTCGCGAATGCGCGTGCTGCTGACGATCCGGCCGTCGAGTGAAACCGCGGCTAGCCCATGAACGGTAAAACCGGTTTTATCCCCGATTTTTTTTAACAACGCAACGTCGCCGCTGCGCTGGTGGCCGAAGACAAAATCCATGCCGACGCACAGGCTTTGAATTTTCCCCCAATCACGCACCAGTCGGCGGATGAATTCCCCCCCGGTTTGCCGGCTGAACTTTTCGTCAAAATGAATCAACAGCAACGTGTCTGCCCCGAGCGATTCGATCGCGCACAGTTTTTGCGGCAGCGAATAAATCAGCGGCGGCACATGGCCGGGCGCGACGACCGAGTTCGGGTGCCGGTCGAACGTGAGCACCAGCGCGATGGCGTCATGCTGGCGCGCGTCGGCAATGGTTTGCCGGATGATTTGCTGATGGCCGAGATGCACGCCGTCAAAGAAACCGATGGCCAGGCAGACTTTGCGCCCGGCTGGCTTCAACTCGTTTGCGGCGTGGATGATTTTCATCGGTAGCGGTGGAGATTAAGATTACGATTAAGAGCGGGATTGAGAACACAAAAGCACGAAGCTCCACACGTAATCTTGGTCGTAATCATAACCTTAAGCCTAACTCGTTGTGGCCAGTTTTAAAAACGGAATCACTTTTTTCTCCAATTCGGCGATCGTCAATTTCAGAACTTCGTCCAATGTTATCGCATCAGCCACGTCAAATTTTCCTGAAGTCACGCGCCGCAAGGTTGCCAGATATGCGCCGCAGCCGAGTTTCTGTCCGAGTTCGTGCGCGAGGCTGCGGACGTAAGTACCTTTCGTGCAGGCGATGCGAAATTGACCGAGTGGCTCGCGGTAGCCGGTGAAACGGAAATTGTAAATGTGAACGAGCCGCGGTTCACGTGCGACCTCGATGCCTTTGCGCGCGAGTTTGTAAAGCGGCACACCGTCTTTTTTGACAGCCGAAACCATCGGCGGCGTCTGCATCTGGTCGCCGATGAACACAGTGGCGGCTTCATTCAACTGGTCGAGCGTCAACGGCGGCACCGGCGCGGTCGAAATGATCTCACCGTCGGCATCATAGCTGTTGGTCGTCTCGCCGAATTTGATGGCACCTTCATAAACCTTGTCGTCGCCCATCAGTTTTTCGGAAAGCTTTGTTCCCCGGCCGAGCACGATGATAAGCAGGCCGGTGGCATTCGGATCGAGCGTGCCGCAATGGCCAACCTTCTTGATGCCGAACCGGCGGCGGATGGCGTCCACCACGTCGTGCGAAGTCGGGCCGGAGGGCTTGTTAATGAGGATGGCGCCGTCGAGCGGGGAAAATTCTTGCATAACTAAAATCTGGAATTTTTCCAAGACCAACCAGGCTGCGTGAAGTTATAAAGGAGCCGGTTAACGTATGAGCGAATATCATCCGTCGGATGACCGCCATCCGTGGCGAATTGACGCAAGGCTGCTTCGAGATTTTGATACAGTGGGTTTTCTCGATGGCGCGGCGCTGCCTTCCAATCGGCAAGGAGCTGCGAGCGATGGGCTTCTTCGAGAGATTCCCATTGGCCTACCAAAGAGAGTCCATACTGAAGTAATTCGTCGGAACGTAATTGTCGGGCCGCTCCGAGAAAGAAGTCCATCGCATGCAATCGCAAATCTCCCGAAATCTCGGCCAAGACAATCTGTAACTCAGTTTTTAAATTTCCATAAATATACCAATTGCGTTCCGCTTCGATCCAACCACTCCTTCCAAATTTCAAATAAGCAAGTCCCGTATTTCTTCCGATGGGACGCGTCCCCGCCCCGGCCCAACAAGGATCATAGGTTGTTGCAATTTCTACCGCCAAAGCACCTGTTTTCCCGTCTCGCTGAAAAAAAACAAAGTCATACAAACCATCATCGTGAACTCGGTGGAAGTTGTAGAAAATGGATTTTGCCCAAGCGAACTTAAAGTCCGGGTGGTTCGATTGCATATGCAAAAGAAGGTCTTTCTTTATTTGCATGGCAAAATTTATTTGATCGCATTCAACGCGCGTTTGATGGCGGCAATCACCTTGCGCTGCACGGACATCGGTTTGCCCGGAATACGGGCACCCGCCGCCGCCGGATGGCCACCACCGCCAAATTGCGCGGCAATTTCGTTCACGTTCACCTTGTCACTTTTGGAACGGAGGCTGATGCGCGTCAGTTCGGGTTCAATTTCCTCGAACACGCAGGCGACGACGACCGGTTCAATGGCGCGGATGTGGTCAATCAAACCCTCCGTGTCGTCGCTCTCCGCGCCGGTGCGCGCGAAATCAGCCTGTTTCAGCCAGAACCATCCGATGCGGTCGTTGGCCGTCAGCCGGAATTTGCTGTAAATATGTTTGAGCAGCCGGGCGCGCGACAACGGATACGACTGATAAACTTCGTCGCAAATTTTGGCGAGGTTCGCGCCACGCGTGACGAGTTCCGCGCCGACGTGAAAGGTGCCGGGCCGCGTCGTGGAGTATTGGAACGAGCCGGTGTCGGTGGAAACGGCGGTGAACAGGCAGTCGGCAATGGGTTTCGTGATCGGCCAGCGCGCGACCTTGAGCAGGCGGTAAATCAGTTCACCGCAGGAAGGTTCGCGCGCGGACACCCAGTTCACGTCGGCGTAGCGCGTGTTGCTCTCGTGATGGTCAATGTTGATGAAAATTTTCCGCTGTGCAATGCATCGGCCGGCCTTTCCCAGCCTCTCAAAGCTCGCGCAGTCCGTGGCAATGACACAATCGAATTTCAGGCCGCGCTTCGGTAGTTGGAACAATCCGTCGGCATCGAGAAATTTATATTTTTGCGGGACGGGATCCTCGTTCCAGCAAACGACCTTTTTGTCTTCGTTCTGCAAGGCCAGCGCCAGCCCGAGTTGCGAGCCGACACAATCCCCGTCGGGCCGGATGTGACCGGCGACGCAAAAGGTTTTGCTCCTGCGGATGGCGTCGAGAATGCGGTCAATGATTTTCGGATAACTTTTCACGGCTTAATCATTATCGCCATCCGGCGCGGTTTTTTCCAGCTCCTCAATGATTTGGAGCACGCGGTTGCCGCGCACGATGGAATCGTCAAAGGCAAATTTCAGCCTCGGCGTGTATTTCAGGACGACGGCGCGGGCGACCAACCCCTGGATGCGGACACGATGGTCGTTGAGCATCTGAAAGCCGCGCTTCTGCTGGTCGGGATTGCCGAGGATGCTGATGAAGACGGTCGCGGACTTGAGGTCGCCCGCCACGTCCACGTCGTTGACTGAAATCAGCCCGCATTCACTGACGTGGAATTCGCGGCGGACGGCCTCGCCGATTTCGCGCTTCAAAAGTTCGCGCACGCGTTGGAGTCGGAGGGATGGCATGGGTCAGAAATGGATTGGTGGATTGATGGATTGATGGATTGATGTCATGGAAGCGTCAGGGGCAGCAAAAGCTTCGTCTCCCAACAATCCAACCATCCAATAACCCAATAACCCGTTGTTCATAATTTGGCGGCTACTTTTTCAATCATGTAACATTCAATGGTGTCGCCGACCTGAAATTCGCTGTAACCTTCAATGCGGATGCCGCATTCCATGCCCGCACGGACCTCGTTGACTTCGTCCTGGAACCGGCGCAATGATTGCGCGATGCCTTCGTAAATGACGTCCTTGCGCCGGCGCACGCGAACCTTGCCCTTGACGATGCGACCGCTGGCCACCATGCAACCGGCGACCGGCACGCCCTTGGACAATTCAAAAATCTGCCGCACTTCCGCCGAGCCGATGATGCTTTCCTTGACGACCGGTTCGAGCAGGCCGGCCATCGCCTCCTTCACCTGGTCAATCAATTCATAAATGATCGCGTACAGTTTGATTTGCACGCCTTCGTGCTTTGCCTTTTCGGCGGCGGTGTTGTCCAACCGCGCGTGAAAGCCAAGAATGACGGCGTCAGACGCGGACGCCAGGGCCACGTCATTTTCGGTAATCGTGCCGACATCGCTGTGAATGATTTCGAGCGAAACTTTTTCCGCCTCAATTTTCTTGAGCGCTTCGACGATAGCCTCCACCGAGCCTTGCGCATCGGCTTTGACCACGACTTTGAGCACCTTGCTTTGTGCCGCCGCCAGCGAAGCGAACAGATTTTCCAGCGTAACTTTGGAGCGATTCTCCAAATCTTGGGTTTTGGTTTCTTGGGCGCGTTGTTCGGCCAGTTCGCGCGCGGCCTTTTCGTCCTCGACCACGCTGAATTCCAGACCTGCATCCGGCACGCCGTTCAAGCCGAGCACCTTCACGGCCACCGACGGCCCGGCTTCTTTGAGGCGGTTGCCCTCCTCGTTGATGAGGGCGCGAACGCGGCCGTAAAACTCGCCGCACAAAAGGATGTCACCGAGGCGCAACGTGCCTTTGCGCACGAGCACGGTGGCAGTCGGGCCGCCCGGCTCGACACCGGATTCGATGATGTTGCCCTTGGCGCGGCGGTCGGGATTCGCCTTGAGCTCGAGCAACTCGGCCTGGAGCAGGATCATCTCCAGCAATTTGTCCACGCCCTGTTTGGTGA
>CAWJHF010000024.1:0-34248 GCA_963842445.1 uncultured Verrucomicrobiae bacterium
GTTATGTTCCTGCTTGACTCATAGTATTGCTTGCAGCGTTCAGGAGATCGCGACGCAGCAAGTGCATATCTCCTGCAGGGTCTTCCGATCAGAACAGACAAGTTCTGGAAGGCAATACTTTTAGACATAAAGCCATATCAGACGGATCGGAATTTTCAGGAATGGATGGACAGATTTACCGATGCGATGCCCGGCTACAACTGCCCAGTGGAGAATCACTGGAGAGTGGTCACATACATTAATGCCAGAAGCCATCAGATCAGCGGTCTTGGACCACTGCATGTCAGACGGATTCACAGGGCTGTCGATGCAGCGCTGGAGACAAATAGCAGCCAGAGAGGCCCAAGGGGGCGACCCAGGCTTGCTGGCAGAGAGACCTCCTCCTGTTCAAAGCAGACCCATCAGAATTTATTACTAACTTCTTTCTCAGATTTCAGCGGGTAGTGGACAGGGCTAAAGACCCAGCCAGCCCCTTGTCGTCCACGCTCAAGCCGCAGTTGCTGTTGACCTTGTTGAATGATGCTGTTGAACGCAGCATGCAACTTCTGCCCACGTGGTTTAGGTTTAATTGGAGGCGCTGGTACCGAGGAATCCCCAACCAACGGTCATGCGCGAGGCGGCCACGAGGGATTTGACGGCTGCAGAGCGCACCTCTCTGGTTCTCAGAGAGTACAAATTGTTATCGGACAGATACACCGTCACAGTAAAGCGAAGGCTGGAAAGGGTCAAGTGACGTGTCATAATTGCAATGATGCACAAATGGTTAAATTCGGGTTTCATCGGAAGGGTTATCAACGCTACCGCTGCCGGGTGTGCGGCAGAACTGGCGGGGACATTCCGCAACGCCCCTTGGATTCGTTGCGAGTCGAGCCGAGAAAGGCTTTCCAAGTCATTCAGATGTTGTGTGAGGGCATTGGCATCCGCGCTTGCGAACGCCTCGCAGGATTGAACCGGCGCACGGTGTTGGGGATTCTGCGCGTTGCTGGCGAGAAGTGCGAGGAACTGCTGGACCAAAAAATCCGCAACGTGAAGGCTGAATATGTGGCCGCTGATGAACTGACTTCGTTTGTGCGGACAAAACAGGAAAACACCGAGCCTGACGATTCGGAACACGGCCAGTTTTTCACGTTTCTGGCGGTGGACATGTTTTCCAAGCTCATTATCAATTGGCGGACTGACAAGCACACACGCGAAGCGGCGGAAGCCTTCATGCGGGATTTGAAGGCGCGAGTGCCAAACCGTTTCCAGCTTTCAACGGACGCATGGAACATTTACAGAAGCTATATCGGCGTGGTTCGCCAAGTGTTCGGAAATGAAATTGATTATGTGGGATGCCTGCTTTGGATACGGTTCGGCATATTCCATTTTTCACCAGGAGGCTCGCAACCCCGGAGCATTTTGCTGCCGCTGTTTATTTTTGGATTAGAATGGACGGTGATGGCCATTCTTGGCGGTGTCGGTCATGGGTTGGAAAAAGCAGCATCGAAAAAATCCGGGGCGATTGACTTATTGGCCAGTCAAAGTTGACCGCGCCGCCAAAAACGTTTTAATTCCGCCGCCGCATTCCCAGCGCAGAAAGGCGGCGGCAATCAGTTTTCTGGACGCGAAAGTTTTGCGAAGATTTGGCCGGCTTCTTCGAGCGTTTCCTTGGAACCGATGTCGAACCAAAGCCCCGGCACGCGCCAGGTGTAAACCGCCGTGCGCGGGTAAAGCCATTGCACCAACCGGCCGGGTTGGTCGGGATTGTTGCCCTCGGCAATGTATTGCTGGATGAATGGAAGCGTGTTCCTCGGATAAAAATAAAGCGCGATGCCCGTGAGCGTGCTGGTCGGGTTTGCCGGCTTTTCCTCGAAGTAGGTGATGCGGCCGGTGTCGTCCACGGAAATCGCATTGTACTTTTTAATTTGTTCCAGGTCGCCCACGTCATAGAGCGCCAGCACGGGCGCATTCTTCTCGCGGCAGAATTTCCCGAAACCGCCGAGTTTTTCGCTGAACAAGTTGTCACCCGCGACCACGATCAAATCGTCGTTCACGTTTTGGGTTTTAAGGACGTAATGAATGTCGCCAATGGCACCAAGCTTGTCGCTGTCGCTGGTCGTGCCGTCGTTGACGATGGTGAGCGCCGGTTTGGAATTCATGGTGCGATAATACTCCGACCATTTCTGAAAATGGCCGGCGAACTTGGCGTTGGTGACGATGTAAATCCGGTCAATGCCGCCAATGGGCGCGAGGTTGTCGAGGACGTATTCAATCATCGGCTTGCCGGCGACGGGCAATAGCGGCTTGGGCTGTGTCAACGTGAGCGGATACAAGCGCGTGGCGTAACCGGCGGCCAAGATGATGGTTTTCATGCTCCGGAATCAGTTCCTTATGGTTGAGAACATTATTTGCGGCGGGCGCATGAACCGTCAAACAGATATGTCACGGGCGGAGAAAAAAATTAGTTTCCCGGCTTCGGCCTGCCTGTCGGAAACAATCCAAGGCTCGAAGTCCAATCGGCAAAAGGAGGCTCCGCGCTGACCTCAAACCCGGACTGCGCCGGAATTTACGCTGGTATGCGTTGCTTGAAATGAATTGTCGCCGTTTCGCGCAGACGTTTGGCGGCCTGCTCGGGCGTCAGATCGCGCTGCGGTTCAGCCAGCATCTCGTAGCCAACCATGAATTTTTTCACCGTGGCCGAGCGCAGCAACGGCGGATAAAAGTGCGCGTGCAACTGCCAGTGCCCGTAATTGCCATCGTCCGTTGGCGCGCCATGCCAGCCCATCGAATATGGAAAGCTGGTTTCAAACAGGTTGTCGTAGCGCGTGAGGCTCCGCTTCAAAATGTCCGCCAGACTCGCGCGTTCTTCGGCGGTCAAATCCGGCAGGCGTTTCACCGGGCGGCGCGGCAGCAGCAGCAGTTCAAACGGCCACACCGCCCAATACGGCACCACCGTCGCCCAGTGCAGATTGGATTCGATGACGCGCTCCTGCCGCCGCAATTCCTCCTCGACGTAATCCAGCAGCAACAAACTCCGGTGTTGTTCCAGATACTGTCTCTGGGTGAGTTCTTCGGGCGCCACCAGCCGGGGCAGGAAATTGCCGGCCCAAATCTGGCCGTGCGGATGCGGGTTCGAGCAGCCCATGACCGCGCCCTTGTTTTCAAAAATTTGCACCCAGCGGTAACGCGCGCCGAGTTCATTCATCTGGTCCGCCCAGACGTTCACCACACGCGCGATGTCCTCCACCGTCATTTCCGGCAACGTGAGATCGTGGCGCGGTGAAAAACAGATGACGCGGCTTTCGCCTCGCACCGGTTCGCAACGGAACAGATCGCCGGGCACAGCGCCGCTCAGCGGCACGTCCGGCAGCAATGCGGCGTAGTCGTTCGCGAACACGAACGTTTCGGAATATTTGGGATTCACGGCGTTCCCCGCGCGCCGGTTGCCGGGGCAGAGATAACACTTCGGGTCGTACGGCGGGCGGCCGGGCCGGGTATCGGTTTCGCGCTGGCCCTGCCATGGGCGTTGGGTGCGATGCGGCGAGACCAGCAACCATTCGCCGCTTAACGGATCATACCGTCGGTGCGGATGAAGATTGGGGTCGAAAGTCACGTTTTGTTTTCGAAGAGACTCGGCGCGGTGGCGCGGGCCAGCGTCTGGCAGCGGGCCAGAGTTTCCGCGGGTGATTCGGATTGGAGGGCAAACTCGGCCAATTCGCGGGCTTCATTCAGCTTCAGCCGGCGGATGATGTATTTGACCGGCGCAATGCCGGCGGGCGCGGTGCTTAATTCATCCACCCCCAGGCCAATCAACAGCGGCGCGAGGACGGGGTCGCCCGCCATTTCACCGCAAACCGCGGCGGGGATGCCGTGTTGATGCGCGGCGTCCACCGTCATTTTGATCAGCCGGACGATGGCCGGATGCGTCGGCTCGTAAAGGTGCGAAACCTTTTCGTTCGTGCGGTCGGCGGCGAGCGCGTATTGGATGAGGTCGTTGCTGCCGATGCTGAAGAATTTCGCTTGTCCGGCCAGCGCGCCGGCGATGAGCACAGCAGACGGGATTTCAATCATCACGCCAATCTCCATTTTTTCATCAAAGGGCTTTCCCTCCGCGCGCAATTCGGCCCGGTATTTTTCGGCGAGGGCGTTGGCTTGGCTCAATTCGTCCATGCCGGAGATCATGGGATACATCATTTTCACGTTGCCCTCGGCGCTGGCGCGAAGAATGGCGCGAAGCTGCGTGCGAAACAATTCCGGCTGCGCGAGGCAAAACCGGATCGCCCGCCAGCCGAGAAACGGGTTGATTTCCTGCGCGAGCTGCAGGTGCGAGGCGAACTTGTCGCCGCCCAAATCCAGCGTGCGGATGATGACCGGATGCGGTTTCAAGGCGGCGGCAACCTGCTGGTAAGCCTGGTATTGCTCCTCTTCGGTCGGCAGCTTGTCGCGGTTGATGAAGAGAAATTCCGTGCGGAACAGGCCGACGCCATCCGCGCCGTGGGCGAGCACGGCCGCAACATCGCCGGGGGCCTCGATGTTGGCGGACAGGTGGATGGATTTTCCGTCCAGCGTGACGGCGGGCTGATGCTCGATTTCGTGAAGTTTTTCATCGAGTGAAGCCTTGAGCTTCAAAAGCTGGCCGTACTCAAAAAGCGTCTGGTCCGTCGGATTAACGATGACGACGCCGTTGTAGCCGTCGAGCAGCGCGTAATCGCCGCTCTCCAACTCCTGGCTGATGCTCTGCAGGCCGACCACGGCCGGGATGCCCAGCGACCGCGCCATGATGGCCGTATGCAACGTCTTGCCGCCGATGTCCGTCGCGAAACCGAGCACCAGTTTTTTGTCCAGTTGCGCCGTCGTGGACGGACTCAAATCGTGGCTGACCAAAATGCACGGTTCGGCGAGGTGATGCAGGCCAAACTGGGCCTTGGCCTCCAGCAAATTATCCAGCACGCGCGCTGTCAAATCACGCAGGTCGGCGGTGCGTTCGCGGAGATATTCGTCGTTCGCGCCCGCCAGCGCCCCGGTGTAACGCTCCGCCACGGTGTGAAAAGCGTAGTCGGCGTTGACCTTTTGATCGCGGATCAGACGGATGACTTCGTCCACCAGCACCTGGTCTTCCAGCATCAGCAGGTGCGCGTCGAAAATGTCCGCATCCGCCGCGCTCAACTCCTTCAACACCCTGCGCTGCACCTCCAGAATCTGCTGGCGGGTCTGGACCAGGGCCTGTTCGAATCGGCTGACCTCGCTGGCGATTTCGTTTTCGGCCAAGTCACGCCGGGTAATGACGTGGCTGGTGCGATGCAAAACGAGAATCTTCCCACGGCAAACACCGGTGGAAACGGCGATGCCGCGAAACGTTCGTTCTCCTTTTTGCTGCCGCTCGGCCATACCCGAGGAATAACCAAAACCGCGGGGGTTGAAAAGCAATTACCGCTGTAAATTAAGAAAACCCGCGCAGGCGGGCTTTTATTCTACATTCAAAATGCTGAATTCAAAATTTCCGTCACGCCCGTTCCATGTATTTGCCCGTGCGCGTGTCCACTTTGATTTTCTCACCGGTCTTGATGAACAGCGGCACCTGGACTGTGATGCCCGTTTCGAGCGTCACCGGCTTTTGCACGTTGTTCGATGAATCGCCGCGAATGCCTTCCGGCGCATCCGACACCGTCAACACCACGCTCGAGGGCAGTTCAATGGTCACGGCCTTTTCTTCGACGAATGTCACCGTCACCTGGCCGTTCTCGACGAGAAAATTCTTCGTGTCGCCGATCAATTCGTCTGTGAGCGTGACGGTTTCATAGGTTTCCGGGTCGGTGAAAACGTAATCGGCGCCGTCCTTGTAGCTGAATTCCATTTTTTTGGTGATCATCGGCACCGGCTCGATGCGTTCGGTGGAACTGAACCGCACGTCGGACGATTTGCCGGTGCGGATGCTGCGGAGCGTGGCCTGCACGAACGCGCGCAGGTTACCCGGCGTGCGATGTTGCATGTCCAGCACCACGCAGATGTCACCGTTGTAATTGATCGCCATGCCGCGGCGGAGATCGTTTGCTGTCGCCATAAGTTCAAAAATCAGTCGTTCAAGATGGTGTTTCCCGCACAACGGGAGCGGCGGAGCATAATCGAAAATCACCCGAACGCAAGATGGTTTTTAAGCCACGGCGGGTCACGCCGTCTCCTGTGGGACGGACGAGGGTAGTCTGCAACGCGGGCCGGGCAATTTCAACTTTGAGTCGCCGCGTGAATTCGCTAACCTGCCGCCATGTCACGCAAGACGCCAGCGGGTTCGGGCAATGGCTTCAACGACATCATCGGCGTCGCGCTGCTGGCTGCGGCGCTGCTGTTGCTGGTCGCGCAGGTTTCGTTCGACCGTTACGACCTCGCCTTCATCCACACGCCGCCGAACAAGCCAATCCACAATTGGATCGGGCCGTTCGGCGCGCACGTGGCGTATGCGTCGTTTTTTCTCTTCGGACTCGGGGCCTTCGTGCTCCCATTTTTGCTCGCGGCATTTGGGCTGGGCTATTTGTTTGATTTCCTCGGCTATCTGCGCGAACGGCGGATTTGGTCGGTCGTTTGGGGCGTCGTGATGATGCTGTCGCTCACCGGCTTGCTGTGCATAATGAACGGGCCCCTGCAGCATTTGTGCACAAACATTAACGCACCGAGCGCGGGCGGCTGGTTCGGTTCCTTCACTTACGACTACGGTTTCTGGATGCTTGGAACGGTCGGCGCAACGATTGTCTATGCAACACTATATCTCATCAGCCTGCTGTTCCTGACCGATTTCCGCCTCGGCGACTGGTTGCGCCGATGGTTTGAAAAATCGGAAGTCACCGACGGCGCCACCGCCGAGGAAACCGCGCTCGACCGCCGCGCGCACGAACTTGAAAAACAGGCAAAAAAATTGCAGGAGGAAGTCGCCCGCTCCGGACTCGGCGCGGATTTGCAGCCGGTGCCGGAGCCGACCGTGCGCGATTTGAGCGTGCCGCCGGCCAAACCCGCGCGCGGCAAAAAGGTTTCGCAGCCCGAAGCGTCCCGGGAATCCGTTCCCGCCACGGAAGGCGAAACCGCCGCTCCGCGCGAAGTGGCCCCGGCCACAACCGGGGACATCCTCGGTAAAAAATCGGAAACCGAAAAATCCGCGGAAACAAAAATCGGGGAACTGAAAAAGGTTGAGCCGGAAAAGCCCGTTGAACCGGTGGTTCAAGTTGCGGACGGTTCTATGCCGGCGAAACTGAAAACGAAATCCAAAAGACCGAAACCGATCACCGTTGCCGCGACGCCCATCATCGGCAATTACCAGTTGCCGCCGCTGGATTTTCTGCAATACCCCGACACGACGGTAAAGCCCACCGAGTCGAAGGAGGAATTGATGGCCAATGCGCGGCTCATGCAGCAGACGCTCGCGCAGTTCGAAATCGAAGTCTCGCTCGGCGACATCACCAAAGGCCCGACCATCACGCGCTATGAACTGCATCCCGCGCCGGGCGTGAAGCTGGAAAAAATCACCGCGCTCTCGAACAACATCGCTGCGGCGCTCAAGGCCGAACGCATTCACATCCTCGCGCCGGTGCCCGGCAAAAGCTCCGTCGGCGTTGAAGTGCCAAATCCCACCAAGACGACGGTCATCGTGCGCGATTTGTTCGAGTCCGAGGAGTGGCGCAACAGCAAGGCAAAGATTCCCATCGCGCTGGGCAAGGACGTTTACGGCCATCCGATTGTCGCCGATCTTTCGGAGATGCCGCACCTGCTCATTGCGGGCAGCACCGGCTCGGGCAAGTCCGTTTGCATCAACGCCATCATCACCTCGCTGCTGTATCGTTTTTCGCCCGACCAGCTCCGCTTTGTGATGATTGATCCGAAGGTGGTCGAACTGCAGCATTACAACACGCTGCCGCACCTCGTCGTGCCGGTCATTACCGACCCGAAAAAGGTCATTCTCGCGTTGCGCTGGGTGGTGAATGAAATGGAAAAGCGCTACCAGATTTTTGCGCGGGTCGGGGTCCGCAACATCAACTCGTTCAATTCGCGTCCCAAAAACAAGCCGTTGCCGGAGACCGAACCTGAATTGCCGCTCACGGCCAAAAAGGAAAAAGTCGAGCCGGGCGCGGAGGGCTTTGCCGTCGAAGTGGACGAGGAAATCGTCGTGCCGCGCGAAGAGGACATCGTCATTCCCGAAAAGCTGAGTTACATCGTCGTCATCATTGACGAGCTGGCGGATCTGATGCTGGTCGCGCCCGCTGACGTGGAAATGGCCATCGCGCGCATCACGCAAATGGCGCGCGCGGCGGGCATTCATTGCATCGTTGCCACCCAACGGCCGAGCGTGGACGTCATCACCGGCGTCATCAAGGCGAACATCACCGCCCGCATCGCGTTCCAATGCGCCTCGCGCGTGGACTCGCGGACGATCCTTGATGCGATGGGCGCGGACAAATTGCTCGGCAAGGGCGACATGCTTTATCTGCCGCCCGGCTCGGCGAAGCTCATCCGCGCACAGGGCGCGCTCATTACCGACCAGGAAATAACGAACATCGTCGGGTTCATCGCCAAGCAGGCCAAGCCGAGTTACGAAATGGAAATCCACCAGCAGCTTTCCCAGCCCGCCGGCAATTTTGAAACCGAAACCGGCATTGACGAGGATGAGGAACTCATTCAGCAATGCATCGAGGTCATCCGCAGCGAACAAAAGGCGAGTGTCTCACTGCTGCAACGCCGCCTGCGCCTCGGTTACACCCGCGCCGCGCGCATCATGGACGAACTCGAAAACCGCGGCATCGTCGGCCCCAGCAAAGGCGCCGAGCCGCGCGACATCCTGATTGATCTGGACGGCACAGGCGCGGATGGCGCGGGACAGCAGGCGGTGTAACTATTCCGCGTTCATTTTTCAACTGGTCGGCTTTTGGATTGCCACGCAAAATCCGAAAAGCATGAGAAAGCAAATCGTAGTTCTTGTTGGTTTAGGCATGTTAGCGATAGGCATCGCGTGGGTTTCCTTGCATCGGATAAATGGAGAAAGCCTCGACGAAATCTTCTCCTTGGAACCCAAGTATGAAGGGCACACTTTCACCTATTGGATGCATCACTGGTACTTGAATCCATGGGGTTCGCCGGTAAATGCCGAAGCGGTGGCTGCCTTGCAAGCAATGGGGCCCAATGCCACTCCGTATCTCGTAAAATGGATTGGGAAACCACCGACCTACGGGCTGAATTTTAATTATCCTGAACATGCGCTTGAAGGATTCAAGGTTCTTGGTCCGGCTGCCAAACCCGCGATTCCCGCTTTGGTAAAATTGATTGGTCAAAATCAAGGTTATCCGGAACGCGCACTTCAAGCTATTGGCAGAGGTGCCGTCCCTCCTTTGGCGGATAAGCTTTTGGAAACATTGGCGGACAGGCATGAGGCCGTAATGAACTGGAGAGATCCGCGTTACAAATCGAATTTCTTTCATATTCAAGAGAGCATCATTCACTGTTTGAGCGAAATGGGCACCAACGCCGAACCAGCCATCCCCGCCCTGTTAAAAGCGTTTAATGCGAAGCATGGTTGGATGTGGGAGGCGACTCCCTATACCGCTTTAGTGAACGTCGGTAAAAATCACCCAGAAATAGTCATTCCTGTTTTGATTGATGCGCTGACAAATTCAGCCTCGCCTGCATCCAACCGGGGAGCCGTCGCT
This sequence comes from uncultured Verrucomicrobiae bacterium, assembly GCA_963842445.1. Taxonomy (GTDB): domain Bacteria; phylum Verrucomicrobiota; class Verrucomicrobiia; order Limisphaerales; family UBA11358; genus UBA11358. Next base: position 9,663 of record CAWJHF010000024.1, read on the forward strand.
GATGCGATGGCTTTGTTCGGCACAAATGAGGCGGACGCTTTTCTGCCGGTTTTGACCAAAACCCTGAGTAACAAAAATACTGATGATTTTAACCGTAGGCGAATGGCCGAAGCCTTGGCCACGGTTGGGCACAATCGTGCGGACACGGTTGTGCCAGTTTTGATTACCGCGTTCACGAATACCGCAGCGGATTGTCAGGACGGAATTGCCGTCGCGCTGGCGACGTTCGGGAACGAGGCGCGCCCGGCTTTGCCCGTGCTGTTGCCCGCGGCGAAAAGCCCCAAACAATGGCTAAGAATGAACGTGATTGTAGCAATCAAACAAATTGCGCCAGAGCTACCCGGCACACTGACCCCGCTGATTCGGGATTTGGGCTGCACGGAGACGTTTGTCCGACAAGAGACCATCTACGCGCTGGGCAGACTGGGCACGAATAGTTTGGATGCGGCGCCCGCTTTGCTGAAGTGTTTGTCTCATCCTGATACGCAAACGCGCATTGATGCCACTCGCTCATTAAATCAAATGGGAGTAACCTCTGATGAATTCATTGCTGATTTGGGAGAGAACCTTTCCTGCACCAATGAGTTTATGGTCCAGGAAGCGGAAGAAACACTTAGCGCCTTGGCTGGCCATTCCGAATCGGCTTTTGTTACACTGGTCAAAAAGGGAATTTGCGGTCAAATCCGCAAAAGCTATCAAGACCAAGCCAAATTTTTGCTGGGAATCGCCACTCGGACAAATTCACAAGTTTTGTTAGAAGGTCTTGACAATCCTGATGCGCAAGTGCGATATGGGACTCTAGAGGTTTTCAATGAATTCCGATTTCCTGCACTGCGACCATACTTCGTTCCTGAAGCCATTCCCAAACTGACACAACTTTCAACCAATGACCCAGATCCGAGAGTTCGCAGCCGAGCTGCTGATGCTTTGAGATGGCAATCTCAGGATCCCTAACAATCGTGCCCAGCTTTGCCACCCTCCCAATCATCTTTGCATGAAACAATTTCTGGTAACGCTGCCCCGCAACCTCATTGGTTGCTTCAAAGGCCGGAGGATCGTCTGGCATCTCATTGCCATCGTGTTCACCTTCATCCTTGTCATGTCCGGTTTCGACTGGCGTTATTTTCTCGCGACCCGAAACCCGGAGCTTCGTTCCTGGATGTGGCCCGCCGTCGGACTTGGCATGCTGCTGCCCATCGCCTTGCCGCTGATCCTTTTTCCAGTCGGTATCATTGCTCGGAATGCCAGGACCATTTTGACCGGCTGGGCCATCGGTCAGGCTGAGCTCATCGGCGCATTGGTCGTTGTTGCCTACAAAGCGGTTACGGGCCGCGCTCATCCTGTGCACAACCCCGGCGCGGACATCAGTCATGTCTTCCGCTTCGGTTTTTTGCGCGGTGGAGTCTTCTGGGGCTGGCCGTCGTCGCACACCACCATCGCTTTCGCCATGGCTGTGACGGTGTTCACGCTCTGTCCGAAACAGCGGTGGCTGGGCTGGGTGGCGGTACTTTACGCATGCTACGTTGGCATTGGTGTCTCCATGACCATCCATTGGTTTTCGGACTTCGTAGCCGGAGCGATCATTGGCTCGGTCATCGGAGCCGTGGTCGGGAAAAGTTTTTGTTCAGGCTCGTCGGCGTCTCATTTGCAAGGCTAACAACGTCGCCGAACAACTCCGCGCTGCGCGCATCATGGAGTTTCCGGCTGGCCCGCCGTCCGGACAGGCTGGGAAATGAGACTGGAATCCAATTCCCAAACCGCGCCCTGACTCGTCACATGGATCTGACGGGCGTGCTCCCGCAGCAAGCGCCGGAATGCTTCCTCGTCAATGCCCTGTAAATAGCCGTAATTCGTGCGTAACCGCTGCCATTCTGGAAAATTTACATACACATGTGTCACGCCTCGGGCGCGCAAGTCCCGCAACAACTGCCCGGGGTCTGCCGGCGGGCGGTCGAGTGAGTCGAGCAGATGCCGATCAAAGGCCGTGCTCCACAACACCCGTTGGCGCGCGTAAAACGTCCGCGCCTCACCGACATACAGCACCGTTGCGGTTGGAGGCAGATGCTCGTTCATCCACAAAATCGCCTCGAACGTCCCGTCGTTGTTGATGCGCGCGAGGAATTCCTGCCGCGACACCTGTCCCAGTGCGCAGTTGACGAAACCAACCTGGGCAGGTATGCGAAAAGGATCTTCCATGTCAGCGAAACAACTGACCCCCCGCCAGGCCAATCCGACCAGCATCACCATCCCAACCACAATTCGCGCCGGCCGGGCCACTGCCTCAAGCACAACCGCGCCAACAACCGCCGCCAGTGCGAAATCCGGAAACAGAAAGCGCCACGGCCGGTACGTCAGCAAAAACCAGCCAGCGTACGCCAGCACAAACAGGATGCCGGCCCGGCGCGCGTTACCCCGCGCGTCCTTCAGTAGCAGAATCAGCGGGGCGGTCATTAACAGCGATGGCAGCGCGCCTGTCTCCCAGAACGACGTAAACGAGTACTGCGCGATCAACGAGCCAAATTGCCGCCATCCCTCCCAGCCGAAGCTGGCATAGTGTTGCTGGGCGAAAACGGCGGCTTGCCCGGCGTTCCAATGCGGATTGTGGAATATGCCGTTGAACAGCGGATAAACCGGGTTGTCCATCAGCACCCAGTTCTTTGCCATCCAAGGCAGCACGGGAACCGCGGCCAGAAGACAAAAAAGACAAAAGACGGGCACCGCCCGCAAGGATTTGGTCGAACCCGCAACAAAAACGGCCAGCGGCAACAGCACAACCGCGATGGCCGTCCATTTCGTTGCGACCGCTGCGCCCGCTGCCAGCGCCGACAGCCACAGCAGGCGGGGGCGGGTCGCAGCCGCGTCCCCGCTGCCAGCCGCATTCTGCGCCACCCATAAAAGCCCCGCGCCAAACGCCAGCCCGGCATAAAACGCCGTCGCCAGATCAATGTCAGCCATCTTGCTCAGGCTTTCCACGAACGGCAGGCAATAGAACAACGCCGCCGCCGTCAGTCCGATCCTTCGGGTCCCCAGGCGCGCCGCCAGCGCGTACACCACCACCGCCGTCCCCAGGCCGAAGCTGTAGTGCAACAGTTTTGCCGCGCTCCCTGACGAAAGTTTTAACGCCAGCAAATACAACATCTCGGTCAACTGCGGCAGGTCCGAATAAAAGTTGTGCGGCAACGCGATGATCCGCCCGGCTTTGAGATATTCGGCGGGCGCCCCCAGATGATATTCCAGGGAATCATAATCAAACGGCGGTGCCAGCGCGCCGGGCAAACTCAACACCGCCGCCACCGCCATGCAGGCCAGCATGAATTTCTCCCAGCCATCCAGCTTTGCCCCGGCGGCGGCCCGGCGTGGAACAAAAAACCGGCGCGGCGCCGGCAGCAGCCAGCACCCCGCCAGAAGTAACACCAGTGGCAGCCAGGACGTGGAAAAGAAACCTACCACCAGGACGGTCAGTGACAGAATCCATAACCCCGCCGCGAGCGAGAACAACGCCGACCACAGGTTTTTTTCGGGAATCAGCCGCGCGATGGCCACTGCCCCCGCCGCAAAGGCGGTGGCGACAATCACGACGACGCAACCTGCATCCGCCAAGCCCGTGCGCCAGAATTCACCGAAGTGGGGGCCCACCGCAAACGTGGTCAAGGCACCGTGCATTAGCAAGGCAAAGGTCACCGGCGCCTGCCAGCCGTCGTAACGAACCAGGAGCAGAAGCGCCACGATCGTGACCCAGCCAACCGCCAGCAATTGTGTCAACCGCGGGGCAAACCGCCACGACAGGCCGTTTTGCGGTTTGGTTTGCATCAGCGGAAGCTTAGTCGGAGCGTGCCCGGGCTGCAAGAAGCCTGCCGGGTTGATATGAGTGGTTCCAGCAAAGGCACCGGGCCGCGCGATAGTTTGATTGATCTGGACGGCACGGGCGCAAATGGCGGTGGGCAAGAAGCCGTTTGACGGAGGGAAAACATCGAACATCCAACATTGAACGCTGAACATCGAATTGGCCGTCACCGGGCGCGAATCATTCAATGTTCGATGTTGGGCGTTCGGTGTTCGATGTTCCCAATTTACTTCACCGGATACTGCCAGACCCAGTCGCCTTTTTCCCGGTCAACCGAGCCGCCTTTTGTGAAGGCAACTTCCCCGCCATCGTCCGTCTCATTCCAGCCGACGGAATAAAGAATGAATTGTCCGTCATCTGTGCGACGATAATGCAACGGCTGGCCATTGATGATGTCGTGCGGCAATTTCCCGATGAATTGCGGCGCGAGCGCGTCCAGCGATTCAGGATATAAGCCGTGCGCGAGCCGGTAGCGCTCAAGCGCGCAGGCAACCCGGGCCAAATCAACACTGGCTTGAGCAAAGGCAAATTTCTTGACCGCCGCATCAAGAACCGGGAGCGTTATCAGCACCTGGACTTTGTAAGGTGAATAATGTTTCATTTCCGCGCGAACGGCTTGGTCGGCATGCCGCAGGCCGTCAGGCGAAACAACACAAGCTTCCATATCAACGAGCGGCAAAATCCATTGCTGACACATCCGGGCGAAGGCGAGTTCGTTTTGATAAAAATACGCGCTGGGCATGAAAGTCAATTTATTGGTGACTATCCTGTCGTCCCTGTATGAAATTATTTCCCGCGTGTGCCGTTGACTTTCGAATGACGCAATGGCAAACGCCCGTTCGCCACGCATGGCGAATGCGTAATCAGCTAGGAAATCCAGTTTTGCCAATTCCGCGTCGAGCGCGACGAGCTGTTCGTCCAACCATTTATGCTCCGCCAAACCTTCCCAAATCGGCTGAAGCTCCATGCTTGCAATCGCAAGGCGCACGAGATGTGAAATCAGAAACGGCGAGTTGCGAATGGAATCGTTCACGTGCAGCAGGAGTTTTACGTCATCGAGCGCCTGTTCACTTTGGCCATTATCCAATTCGGCGAGAATTCGCAATTGAAACAGTTGGGCGCATCTTTTCATATTTGCCAAATAGGGTAAAAGCTCCCCGGTAGCGTTAAAACCGCTTTCGTAATCAAACGGAAGCCGCGCATAAGGGCGCTGGCAAGCCTGTCGTAATTCTTCGATTGCCGCATCAAAACCGCTTAATGCCAGCAGCACATCGGCGGCGGGCGTTTGCAGTTGCGGCGCGACCGGAAAACCGTTGGTTTTTCCTTCGGGCGTTTCGGCGAAATTTCGGAAGTAACGCTGCCATTGCTTCAAGTCGGTTAACTTGCCTTTTTGCCAGTTACCGCCATTCGGTGGCCAATTTTCCGAGTCACCGCGATAGATAATGAAATCCATTCGATTTACGATGTTCGTATCACGCGGCCCCAACGTGCCCGTGTTTTGTTTCCCATTAAGGGCGCTGGCAACAATCGGCGCGGAAAAAAAGTTTTGTTCGTCCGGCACGGGTGGCGGAACAAATGCCTGCCAGTCAAACTTCTCGCCTTTGGCTTCCCACTCGCGTTTGTAATTTTGCCACGCTCGTTTGCCGCGCCAGTCCTCCTCGGCGTAAAGAATCGCAATGAGTGTGGCGAGAATGGCGAGACTGATCAAAATCCGGCGCAGGATCCGCCAGCCCGGTTTGTTTTTTGGCATTTCGTTCATAATTTTATTTCGTAGGAGTCGAGGTCACGAGACTCTGATTTTTCTTTTTTAGTCAGAGACTCCTTACGTCGTCTCCTACTGTCACGTCATTAAAATCTCAACACATCCTTCGCTTCTTGGCTGTGGTAAAAAAGGTTTCGGCGGTTCGACGGCTTGTGGTTCGTTCGGACCAATCAATTCGGCCAGCAATCGTTGTTGTTGGCGAAACACCAGAATCATTTCCGGCGACGGCGGAGATTTTCTCGCCATCAGTTCGGATGGGTCGCGCTGCGAGAAATTAAAAATCAAAATCAAAATCCACACCGCCGCCAGGCCCGTCCAAATCCGGCGGTAGGGCCAGATGAGTTCCAGCCAGCAGTTGAAAAGGAAATTTTGCGCTTCGGGCCGGCGAATGGATTTGTTATTGGCTGCTGCTTGAACTGCTTTCATCCAGCGGGTTTGGGCATCCCGGGTTGGTTTGACGTGCGTGAAGTTTGTTTCCCAGTCAGCCAGCGGCTTGGCCAGCGATGCAATTTCGTCGTGGTATTTTCGGCAATCCGCACAATCCGCCAGATGGGCCCTGACCTCGCTTGTTTCACGTTCCGCCAGCGCGCCGCTGACCAGGAGGCAAAGGTTCGCGCGATGGCGCCGGCAGGGGTTCCAAAACCATTTCATATTCATTTATCCTCTCCCGGGTCTGGAAGGTTCATTTTCATTTTGCGCAATTTTTCCAGGGCATGGTGCAGGCGGGATTTTACCGTGCCCACGGAACAGCCCAGGACCGTTGCCATGTCCGGCAGCGAGGCGTCTTCAAAAAACCGGAGCAAAATGATTTGCCGGTGTTTTCCCGAAAGTCCCGCAACGCACTGACGCAGACGAAGGAACATTTCATTCCGGGCCGCAATCTCGTCCGGCGAATTTTCCGGAGCTGGAACGACCCGTTGCCGTTCATTCAAAGCCTGGGATTCAAAAAGCGACAACGAGGACAAAGCAACCGGACGGGAGCGGGCGCGGTGAACGGACTTTTGATAACGGTGCAGCAAGATGGCATACAACCAGGTGGAAAACCGGCAGGCTCCATTGTAGCGCGACAGACTTTTCCAAGCCTCAACCAGTGTTTCTGAAACCAGATCTTCCGCCATGTTCAAGTCGCCGGCCAGCGCGGTCGCCTGCCGCAGAAGCCGGGTTTGGGAAGGTTCAATCAAAGTGCAAAATGCCTGCACTTCTCCTTCGCGTGCGCGTGCAAGAAGTTCCTGCGTGTCTGGCGGATCAAGCCGGTCGTCGGTGATGACCATCTATCTATCAATCCCCGCCCCGGCCGGAAAGGTTCAAAAAATTTATGACGGAGCGCCGAGCACCCGCTCGGCAACTTTGGAAAGAAACATCGAACATCCAACATCGAACTCTGAACATCGAATTGGATGCCACCGGCCACCGGCGGTCCGTTCGATGTTCAATGTTGGGCGTTCGATGTTCCCAGTTCACTTTGCCGGAAACTGCCAGACCCAGTCGCCTTCCTTTTCGTCGAACAAGGTCTTTCCCGGCACGCCGCCGTCGTCTTTTTCATTCCAACCGACGGAATAGAGCACAAACTGTCCGTCATTCGTGAGGTGATATTTGTAAAGCTCCCCGGAAATCACGTCTTTCGGCAATTGGGAGATGAACCGTGGCACCAGCGTCCCCAGGGTTTCAGGAAATTGCCCGTTGGCCAGCCGGCATCTTTCGAGGGCACAGGCGATGGCGGCTTCATCCACGGCAGTTTGGGCCGCCGCCGCTCTCTGGGGTATTTTATGCAACGTCGGCAAAAGCAGTACAGCCAGGAGCTGATGACGGGTACAAACGGTCGTCACAGAATTGCGTCCCGCAAATGCCTGTGTCAGGACATTGACGTTGGATTCGATTTGTTTCGGGAAAACCTGTTTTCTTTCCACGTCAAACGCTCCGTTCAATTGCGATTGAAAGAGTTGGCAATAATGTAACTGTTCCAAATCGTACCATCCGTGCGGGACGATCCGGCCAAACAGATTAGCCAGAGATGAACCCGTATGGCTTGGGTCATCGGTCAAATCGTTCAGATGATATTTGCCGCGTTCCAGAAGCTCGGCGGTCAGAATTGCGGCGGCGCGTTCGCTGGCAAGAGAGTGTTCCATCTGGGGAAAAAAATCACATTGTTGGAAAAGCACCAGCAGTTCCTGAAGCTGGGCGTCCGACCACGCGCGTTCGGCCAACCCTTCCCAGACCGGCTGAATCGCCAAGTGTACGCAAGCAAGGCGAACCAAGTATGAAATCAAAAATGGCTCGTCTTTTGCCGAATCGGCCAGATAAAGCATCAGCTTCACGTCCGCCAGCGCTTGGTCGCTCTGGCCGGCGGCCAATTCGGCACAAGCCCGAAGCTGCAAACGCTGGACGGTTCTTTTGATATTACCCAAATGCGGCAACAGGATGCCCCACGGATTGTCCAGGTCATAAACCACCGCATACCGCGCAGAAGGCCGGTCGCTTGCGGCGCGAAGCTGATCCAGCTCGGTCTCGCTGGATACTAATCCGGCCAGGACCGCCGGCGCCGCCGCAGCACGCGAGGCCAGATCAAGTTTCCCCGATGATAATTTCTCGTTTGAATTTGTGCGACCGGATTGAATGGCATCAAAGGCCTTTTTCCAGGCAACGAGATCCAGGAAATAACGTTCGCCGCCTTGATAAGAATTACCCTCAGGTGCGGGCGGGTTTGGGTTTGTCTGAGAGCCAAGCATGCTGCTCGCCAACGAATAATTGTCTGACCACTTTTTGACGAAATTGGTTCTTTGCGTGAACCACGATTCAATGACCGGAATGGCCGCGAAATTTTGATCGTCAGGAATGGGTTTAGGAATGAACGCCCGATAATCAAGCTGCGCGCCGCTGGCTCCGAGTTGCAGGCGATAATTGTTCCATTCGTGCCAGCCGCGCCAGTCTTCCTCGGCATAAAACAGCACGATGATGGTTGCCAGCCAGGCCACCCCAATCAACAGGCGCCGGACGGCACGGTTTCCCGGCCAAACGGTTTTGCCGGTGTCTTTGGATTTTTCGTTCGGGTTCATATAAATCAGGCCGTCAGAATTTCATAGGGCCGCTGGCTGCGCGGCCGGGGCAGAATGGATTTTTGCGGCTGCTCTCCGCGCGCTTCAGCCGGTTGCATCAGCTCCAAAAGCTGCCGGCGATTTTCGCGCAGCGACGCCATGATGATTTGCGCGGAGGGAATTTTTTGGGCGGGAACCGACGCCGCCAGACTCGCCGAATGGCCGGCGTTCAAACTCAGGAAGGCCACCACGAGCCAGACGGCGCTCATCCCGGCCAGATGCCAGCGCAACGAATACAGAAGTTCGCGCAGGCTGCCGCCGAGGTCTGTGGCCGCCGATGAATCCTCTGCCTTCGCACGGCAATGAACACCCAACGCCGCCAGCGCCGTTTCCCGAATCGCGTCGAGTTTGGGTATGGCGCTTTGATGCCGTTGGAACAAAATTTCACGCGGTGTTTTCATGCTGTTGTTTTGGTAGGGCGCGTCACTCCGTGCGCGCCGTCATTGGCGTGCGGACGAGCGGCGGGCAGAAGGCTGCCCGCCCTGCCTTTGCGTCTTTGCGCCTTGGCGTTGAAGTTTTTGTCTTTCATTGTTGTTCCAGCAATTTTCGGAGCGCCTTTTTGGCGTAATGCAACCGCGATTTCACCGTGCCGAGTTGCGTCCCCGTAATGCGCGCGATTTCTTCGAGAGAAAAATCTTCGACGAAGTGCAACAGCAACACGGAGCGTTGCGGCAACGGAAGCTGGTTTAACAGTTCCATAAATTCGGTTTCCTGTTCCTGCCGGATGAGCAAATCGTCCGGACTGTTTTCAAATTCATCCGGCGATTCGGCGATTTCCTCACGCAAAATCTCTTCGCGATTCTGTTTCCGCCAGCGTTGAGCACATTTCTGGTGCGCAATGCCAAAGAGCCAGCTCCCGAATTTCGCGCCGTCGCGCAGGCCGCCAATGTGCCGGACGGCGGCGATGAATGTCTCCTGCACGAGGTCGAGACTCGTCTGTTCGTCATGCACCAGTTCAAAAACATAGACATACAAGGGCAGTTGGTAGCGTCGAAAGAGAATGTCCCAAGCCTCCGGTTTTCCGTCGCGGGCTTGTTGCACGGGCAGTTGTTCACGTTCAGCCACTACCAGCATTTACACCAAGAGGAATGCGCACGGCGAGAAAAGGTTCAATGCAACAGGAGATTTTTTGCAACAAAGGCGCGAAGAACCGAAGACAGCGGGAAACATCGAACATCCAATATCGAACTCTGAACATCGAATTGTTCGCCACCGAGCGCGAATCATTCGATGTTCGATGTTGGACGTTCGGTGTTCGATGTTCCGATTCACTTCGCCGGATACTGCCAAACCCAATCGCCTTTTTCCCGGTCAACCGAACCGTCTTCTTTCAATACCACCTGCCCGCTATCGTCCGTTTCATTCCAACCGACGGAACAGAGTAAAAACTTTCCATTATCCATGCGGCGATAATGCAACGGCTGGCCGCCGATGATGTCGTGCGGCAGTTTTTCGATGAACTGCGGCGCGAGGGCGTCGAGTGATTCGGGATATTCGCCATGCGCCAGATGATAACGTTCCAACCCACAGGCGACTTGCGCTTCATTCACGAGAGTTTGATTGCGTCCCAACGTATTTGAAGCCCTGCTACAATCTGGAACACTGATTGCCGCAAGCAAAGTGTAAGGTCTGATATGACCTTCTATCTGCGATTGGGTGCGTCTCGCATCGTCCAATCCCTTGGGCGAAATGATCTGGTTAGTGCAGTCAATGAACTCAACAGGCGCTTGATTGAGTTTGGCGATCCAGACGAGGTTTTGATAAAGCCAGCCGTGTGGTGCCAATGGTATCCTGCCGCTTTTTGTTTTCTGCCACAAATTATCGTTGGACCGAAGTAAATCTTCAATCATGCAACACGATGATGCGCGTTCCATGCGAAAACCATCAACGACAAGAGGAAGCAAATTTATATTTTTAAGTTGTTGTTGCAGCGTGTGGAGTTGCGGTTCTTGCCAAGCGCGCAAATGCAAACCGTCGGCAATTGTATTGGCGTAAAGTCCCGTGACGGCCACGTCAATCATTGCCGCGACCAAAGTCATCGGTTTACCGGTCGGCGCGCCTTCCAACATGTGACGGGAATCGTTGAGCAGCGTTAATTCGTCCAAAGCTTTTTCCGGCTGGCCGAGCAGTAAAAAACAATGAGCGCGTTGAGCGAGCGTTTGCGCGACAATCCGGATATTGACAAAATTGGGAATCGGCATCTCGAAAGGATTTGAATAGTCACCATCCATTCGTGCGTCGGGACGTTTCAAAGCTTCGCGAATTAAATCAAAATCCAGCTCAAATTGGCCGCTCCAGGTCAAATAACTTCTGGCCTCGTCCTCAGTGGCAATCGAATTAGTTTCGCCGGTTACCGAACCTGTCCTTGGATCCGACATGCGCGACGCTAACTCGTTTGTACCGTCATATCGCGCAGGCTTCACAAACCATTCCGCCATTTTCGGCGCTTTGAAAAAATTTTGTTCATCCAGCACAGGCGGTGGAATGTATTCATCCCAATCCAACACTTCGCCTTTTGCTTCCAACTCAGCTTTACATTTTTCCCAAGCGCGTTTGCCGCGCCAGTCTTCCTCGGCATAAAACAGCGCAATCAGCAGGGCGAAACCACCCAATACGATTATTGTTCGCCACACTTTGGATTTTGGCATCAGGGCCATATCTTTCTATTTTCCAAGATTGCCAAGTCCGCGTCAAACGCGCTAAATAACACGAATGCCAACGGTCGCCGAACAGCTCCGCGCGGCGCGCGAAGCCAGACAACTAACGATCCCCCAGGTCGCCGAGGCCACCAAAATCCGCACCGACCACCTCCGCGCCCTCGAAGAGGGAAACTTCAATGTGTTCTCCGCGCCGGTTTATATCCGCGGATTTGTCCGCAACTACGCCACGCATCTCAAACTCGACGTGCCGCAAATCATAGCCGCGCTCGACGCCGAATTGGGCCGCACGGAAAAATTCAAGGAACCGCCGCCGCTGGTCGAGGAATCCAAAACCCCGCTCGACCACCTGATGTATTGGCTCGCCCGGCTGAATTGGCGGGTGGGAGTCGTCGGCATCGCCGCCGTGGGGATTGTTTTAATCATCGCGCTCGCCGGTCTTGCGTGGCGGCATCACGCGCGCAGTCATTCGACGGTCAACCTGCCGCCCGCCGTTTATCAATCCACCAACTCCGGCGAAACGCTGCCGCTGCCGTCGCATCGCTGAAAATTCCCGTTGGGAGGGTCGCCGTGCCGGTGGCCCTGATTTATTTTGGGACGACGATACGCCGTCCCTCCCCAAATTAAACGTCGCTCAAATAAAGCGCCCGGTTGCGCCACAAATAAATCGCGCCGGACGCGACCGTCAGCCCGACGGTCAGCCAGAGCATGAATTCCGCGAACGCCGGCACCCACGACACGAAAAGTTTCTGCACCGATGCCGGCCATTCCTCACAGGCGTCCACGACCAGCAGCGCGTTGATGGCCACGATTTGCGAGACAGTCTTGTGTTTGCCAAAATTTTCCGCCGCAAGCACCACGTTTTTCGACGCCGCCAGCAGCCGCAGGCCGGTGATCGCCAGTTCGCGCGCGACGATGAGGATGACCATCCACGCCGCGACCTTGACCGGCGCGTTCGGATTCAGGCGCGTGCTTTCGACGAAGGCGATGAACGCCGAGCAGGTCATGATTTTGTCTGCCAGGGGGTCCATCAGGATGCCGAAATTAGTGATGAGCCCGCGGCGGCGGGCGAGCTGGCCATCGAGGAAATCCGTGGCGCCGGCCAGGGAGAAGAAAAACAGTGCCAGCGTGTCGTTATACCGAATCGGCGAGAACAGCGCCCAAAGAAAAAACGCCGTCAGCACGAAACGCAAAACCGTCAGCTTGTTTGGCAGGTTCATTTCGTAAAAGTGTAGGAGACGACGTAAGGAGTCTCACTACAAAAAATATTTAAGCCTCGTTACCTCGGCTCCTACAAAATCAAATTTACGCCCCAAACTTGTCGAACATCCTGGCGTTGGCCTGCATCAGGCGAATCAAATACTTCGCCTCGAACACGCCGAGCGAGCCGAGGTTTGCGCCGGTCTCGGTGAAACGTTCGAGTTTGTCCGAGCCGCTCACCGCCGAGTGCAGCAGCACCGGCTGCGGATGCCACGAATGGCCTTTGAGAGCGCACGGCGTCGAGTGGTCGCCGGTGATGACGAGCACGTCCGGTTTTTTGTTAAGCAAAACCGGCAACGCAGCGTCGAAATCCTGGATCGCTTTCATCTTGGCCACGAAATTGCCGTCCTCACCCGCTTTGTCGGTGTATTTGTAGTGGATGAAGAAGAAATCGAAGTTGTCGTACTCCTTGAGGTAACGCTCGAATTGTTCCGTAATGGTCGCCGGCCCTTCAATCTTTTTCATGCCGACGAGCTGCGCCAGGCCCTTGTACATCGGATAAACCGCCAGCGCGGCGGCTTTCAACTTGTACCGTTCCTCGAACAGCGGAATGTGCGGCTGATGTGCGATGCCGCGCATAAGAAAACCGTTGGCCGGTTTTTCCTTCGCGATGATGGGCACCGCAGCCTTGTAGAAATCGGCGATGAGCGCGGCCATCTTTTTCTGGCCGGCGTTGTTCTCGTCGCGCGGATGAACGGTTGGAATTGGAAAACCCTCGCGGTTCGGGTCGGCGTCCGTGAGCGGGCCTTCCAGTCCGCTGCCGCGAAAGACGACGACGAAACGATGTTCCTTGCCGGCCTTGATGATGATTTCCGTGTCGCCGATCGATTTGATTTTTGCGGCGAGCAGCGCGCAAAGTTTTTCGCACGTTTCGGTCGGAATGCGGCCGGCGCGGCGGTCGGTGACAATTCCCCTTTTGTCGAGCGTGCAGAAATTCGCGCGCGCGGCCACGTCGCCATGTTTTAACTCCAGTCCCAAGCCCAGCGCCTCAATTACGCCGCGGCCCACTTGAAATTCCAGCGGGTCATAGCCAAACAGCCCGAGATGCCCCGGCCCGCTGCCAGGCGTGATGCCGGGCGCGGCGGGAATCATGCGGCCCTGCGCGGAATCCTTGCACAGCATGTCGAGGTTTGGCGTGGTGGCGGCTTCGAGCGGCGTCAGGTAATTTTGTTCCCTTGTGGCGATGTCGCCAAGGCCGTCGAGCACCACCAGCGCAAGTTTGGCTTTGGTTTTCAGCGTCAGTTCGGAATAAAGTGCGTCCAAATTCATCCGCCCATTTTGCAACAAGCGTGCCCGAGCGCAATGCGATTCGTTCCAACGGGAATCCGGAGGTGCATCCGCGTACCAACCACCAAAACATGAGGTTGCCCCGACGGTGGAACACGGATTTATCCGGCAGACGGGTGAACCGCGTGTGGGGCTGCCGGATAAATCCGGCGTTCCGGCGGCAGCGTCCGCTCGCGCCCAAACCCGGCGCGCATTGTGGAATTGCCATTCGTGAAATGGTAACAGCGGACGTCAGAACGCAGGTAAACCCCACCTTTCTCTTTGTAGGAGACGAGGTAACGAGTCTCAGATTTCTTCAGGAAGCCCTGTTCCGTCAAGAAGTGAGCCTCCTCACGTCGGCTCCTACAATTTCACCCTTCTTTCCTGTGGATGTTCCGGCTGACTTTCGCGAGGCGCTTTTCCCATTCGCCTTTGTGCGCCAGCGGGTCGGCGTCCGTGCCCCAAAGTTTTTTGACCATTTCCAGTTGCGGCACAAACGGACATTTGGCCTTGGGATTTTTGTAAACCTCCTCCATTTCGCGCAGCGCGAATTGCGCGCCGGTCATCACCGCTGACTGGCCGAACCGCTCGTTGAGCTGGTGCGCCGCGTCGTCCAGCGCGCCCCAGCGTTCCGCGTCGGTCTTGCCCCACAGCGTCGGCTGCGTGTCCAGCCGCGCCAGGTTCCAGAATGCGATGCGGATTTGGCGGACCGGTTTGGCCTGGTCGCTCATCATTTTGCGGAAAATATTCTCCAGGACAGCGTTCATGACGGAATTTTGAAATTGCGGTTCATGGAAACGGTGACTGCCGCTGACCTCGCTGAAATCGTTGAACCGGATCGTCAGTCCCAGCTCGCGCGCCTGCATTTGCTCGCGGCGCAACTGTCCGACCAGCCGCGTCGCTTCGCTCAACGTGAACGTGAGCGCGCCTTCGTAATCCGGCTCGTCGTAAGGCAGCGTGGTGTTGCTGGAAATCGTCGTGCGGTCCTTGACCTGCAGCAACAAAGGCTCAGTCCACAGGCCGTTGGCAAACAGCCAGAGTTGCTGGCCCCAGATGCCGAACTTTTTCCGGAGCAAGGTCGAAGGCAATTTCGCCACGTGACCGAACGTCTGCGCGCCCAGCGCCGCCAGCGCGCGTTGCCGGTTTTTACCGATGCCGGAAAGCTCGCGCACGGAACGGTCCTTCAAAAATTCCTTCTCGTCGCCAGGTTTGATTTCGATGAACCCGGGTTTGGCCGCGTCGGTAGCCAGCTTGGCCAGACGCGATGAATTGGCCAGACCGGCCGAGACCGGCAGTTTCACCTCGCGCGAAATGCGTTCGCGGATTTCGCCGACGTATTTTTCCGGCGTCGTGTCGCGCCACACGTAACGGTCCATCGTGGTGAAATCCAGGAAGCCCTCGTCAATCGAGATGGGCACGAGCGTGGGCGAATATTCTTCGAGGATGCGGAACATCCGCCGCGAAAGTTCCCGGTAATCGTCGTAGTGCGGCTTGCACAGCACGCCGCGCGGACAAAGCCGTTGCGCCTCGAAACACGCCATGCCGGTCTTGACGCCGAATTTCTTGGCCACGCGATTGGCGGCGATGACAATGCCATCACCGCGCCGTCCGCCGCCGACCCAGACGGGGCGGCCCTGTAGCCGGGGATTGCGGGCAATCTCGCAACTGGCGAAGAAACTGTCGCCGTCCACGTGCAGGATGCGAATGGGACTTTGTGTGTTCACAACAATTGCGTTGTTCAGGTTCGCCCAAAATCATACGCTGTCAATCCTGACCTATGGCCTTGGACAATGGCGGTCCAAGCGGAATTGTGGGGTTGCCGTTTGTGTAGGAGCACGGACAGCTTGTCCGCGAGTGAATTTGTTGCCTCGATAAACACGCGGGCAGGCTGCCCGCGCTCCGAAATCAAAAGCCCGTCAGGGCTGACATCTTTGTAGCTCGGCGATCCCAGATGAAACAAAGCTCCGTCAGGAGCGGCATCATCGGGAAATCTGCGCGGAATATGCCGCCCCTACAGAGCTTGAATTTTGTTTTGCTCTGACACTACAAAGATGTCACGCCTACGGCGTTCGGACGGCTGCCGTGAAGCGAAGCAAACCACCAACGGATTGACGCTGCGCACGGCAGCGGGGCGGAAAGCCGAAACAGCCAATAAGCTTGACTCCAGGCAATTGGAGCTCAGTATGGATTCGCTGATTGAGAACGTTTTGGGAGCCAGAAGGTACATGAACCAATCGCAAAACTCACCGGACAGCCCGGGCGCATCGGGGAAAGGAAAGGACAATGGCGTAGCAAGAGATTTTGGAGTGATCGCTTACCAACTTTTCGAGGTTTCGATTTCTATTTTTATCCCAGGCACTATCGTCGTTTGCCTTTACGGATCTCAGTTGGTGGAGTTGCTAGGATTGAAGAATCATGAGTTGCTAGAAGAAGCGATGAAGTCTTCGGGTTTCGTGAGTGTTTTCATGTTTTTAATCCCTGCATGGATTTTTGGTTGGTTCCTCGCCGTTGTGGGTTTTCAGTTTGCCCAATTCGTCTTAAGACGCGGAATTTTTGTGTTTCTTGCGTGGGCTGTTATTTATATAGTTGCCTGCGCTATCTCGTATTTCCCAGAATACTTCATATCCCTAGTGCATTTGATTGTTGTACTCACAATGATACTGATCGCACTTAGTTTTATTATCTGGGCCATCATTATCCGGGCCATCAGCCGGCAGAAGCGCTTGCAGTTTATCCGCGTCGTCATCCAACGGAAGCACTCACAAATTATCTGCCACATCATCCAGCGCAAAACTATGGAACAATTATTTCCCTCTAGTTCCCCATTCACTACCGAGGCTGAAGACGATAGACAACGTGTCAGTGTTCTATGGAGAACCAGGTTTGCCGCCAAACAAATGTTCCGCAGCATGGTCGTAATTTCACTTTTCATCCCGCTTTTACGCCCCTACAACTGGCCGTGCGGTGGTCGGGGTTTCTGGTTGGATATTGGATTGTTTGGATTTTCTTTGTTGGTTTGGTCGTTAATGCATTTAGACCATCTGGAAGCCGCCAAGGCTAAACAAGAAAAAGGATCCACGCCCAAAGCATAAACTCCTAGGAGCGTGCCGCTTTCGGAGTCAAGGCTGTCTGGCCAGCCAGTTCACGGCTCTAATTGTATGATTGTAAATCCATCAGTGTGAAATTTTCTCGCACGCCCATCGTTTTGCGGATTTAATTTCCGCAGATGAAACAAAAGGCCTATACCCGGGCGGGTGTGGACATTGATCTCGGCAACCGGGTCAAATCCACCCTGCCGCAATTGCTCGCCGCCACGCATCGCCGCGAGCTTACCCGGCATTTCCGGACCGGTTCATTAAGTCGGTTTTGAACTCGGCCAACTGGTTGTCGTAGTAATCAACGGCTTTGGGTGTGGTGGTCAGCGTGGAATCGAAGTTCACGAGCGTGACCAGGGTGCTGTAAGTAGCCATGTCGTGGACCGGCAGCACGGCCCGGATGCCGCCGGCCGGCCCCAGGCGGGAGTAGCAATCCTGCTCGTGGATTTGCTTCACCACGACGACGCGGTAGCCCAGTTTGCCCAGAAACATCTGGTAGGAATTCGTGGTGATGATCGCCCCCTGCATCACCGGGACGGCCTTGCCAAGGTTGTCGAACACGGCTTTCAGCGGTTTGAACCGGTCGCGTGACAGGATGCGCTCGAACCGCTGCTGCTCGGTTTCACTGACCGTGGGCTGGTTGGCCGCCGGCGCGATGGCTGCTGGGTTTTTAATCATAACATTTTGGTCGGAAACGATCCCTTGAACCGGCTCGCTAGGCGGGAACACCACCATTGTCGCTCATGGCGGCGGGAATGTCCATGATTCGTTTGCGACGTTTTTTGCGTCCGGGCTACTTCAGCGCCGCATAGACGCGATGCACGTCGTCGTGGTCGTCGAGGGCGTTGAGGAAATTTTCAACGTCCTTGCGGGCGGCGGCGCTGACTTCGACGAAATTCTTGGCCAGATAACGGATTTCCGAGGCGATGACGTTCCAGCCGGCGGCCTTCAACGCCTTGGCCACATGGTCGAGGTCCTTGATTTCGGTGAGAAAGCGCGCGCCCTTCTGTCCGGCGGGAACTTCGTCGGCCTCGAGCGGCTCGATTTCCTGCGCGCCGGCTTCGATGGCGTCGGCTTCGGCGTCGCGATTGGCCTCGGGATGCGTGGCTTCGACCACGCCGAGGTGATTGAAGAAAAAGCTGACGCTGCCGGGCTGGCCGAGCGAACCGGCCTTGAACAGATTGCGGATTTCCGGGGCCGTGCGGTTGCGGCTGTCGGTGAGGCACTCAACAATGACCGGCACCTTGTGCGGCGCGAAGCCTTCATAGACGACGGTTTCGTAATTGACCTTTTCCGTGTCCAGCCCGGCGCCCTTTCGGATGGCGCGTTCGATGGTGTCGCGATAGACAGAGGCTTTCCGGGCTTTTTCAACGGCGACAAAGAGGCGCGGATTGAGGTCGGGATCAGGCCCGCCCAGCTTGGCCGCGACCATGATTTCGCGGACCAGTTTGGCGGTCATCTGGCCCTTTTTCTGCGCGTTGATTTCGCGTCCCGCTTGTTTCCATTGCGCGCCCATTGGGTCTGGCCAGTGTGGAAAGATCGGCACGCCGGTTCAATGCAAATTGCACAGCGAAACCACGATTGCCTCCGTGCCGAATTATGTTGTTGGCTCTCGCGGGGGATTGATAGCGTCATCGCATGAGATTCCAAGTTGGCTGCTTCACCCGGAGAATCGTCCGGGTGGTTTTCATTCTTTTGTGGTTCATCGGTCTTCCGGGCCTCGCGCCCGGGCAAGACCTTACAGTGACATTTACCGGACCTTCGGAGCCGGTGCCGTCCGGCAGCCGGACGAATCTCTGGTTGAACGTGCTCAATCCTTCGGACCGGGAGGTTTCGTGGACATTTCCGCAAAAAATCGAAGACCGCATCATCTCGCCGCAAGGCGCGTCGGAAAACTGGCTGGAGTTGCGGGACGCCGCCGAAGCGGGTGAAGTCAAAATCGCCCCGGGCGCTTTTGTCCGCCGGGAATATCTTCTGCCGGTTCCGGCAACGGTCACGGGGCAGGTGGTGGTGGTGTTTCCGCAATTGAACGCGAACCGCGTGGTGCTGGACATCGTGGCTTCGCCTCCGGCTGCCAGTAAAACGGAAGTGAAAGGGGAATCGGCCTTCGCACGGCTGGTGAAGCACGTCGAGCCGACGGAGCCGGGCAAACCGTTTGACGCCGGGCGGTTTTTCAAGGAGCACATCTCGGGTTACGAACCGTTTTATTTCATTGCGGGCACGAAATCGCCGAACGCGAAATTCCAGATCAGTTTCATGTATCAATTGTTGAATGAAGAAGGGCCGCTGGCGGCCATGGTGCCTGCCCTGAAAGGCTTTAACGTGGCCTACACGCAGACTTCGCTGTGGGATTGGAACGCGCCGTCGGCCCCGTTTTTCGACACCAGCTACAAGCCGGAAATTCTGTATGCCTGGGAGCGGGTCGCAGGCGGACAACCGCCGGACTGGTACCAACTCGATCTGCAAGGCGGGTTGAAGCATGAATCCAACGGCAAGGATGGCGCGGATTCGCGCAGCATGAACATCGCGTATCTCCGGCCAACGCTGACCCTGGGCCGGGACGATGGCTTGCAACTCACCCTCCAGCCGCGGACGTGGCTTTATCTCGGTAGTTTGAGCGACAATCCCGACCTTGCGGATTATCGGGGCTACGCGGACTTGCGGGCCATCGTGGGCTGGAAGCGCGGGTTGCAATTGTCGGCGCTGGGCCGGATGGGCAAGGATGCCAACCACGGCAGCCTGCAACTCGACCTGACTTACCCGATGATGAAGATTTTCGGCAGTTTCAGCCTGTACCTGCAGGCGCAATACTTCACCGGCTACGGCGAGAGCCTGCTGGACTACAACCAGCGGTCGGAAGCGTTCCGGGTGGGGTTCGCGCTCTATCGTTAGGCAGCGTGTTCTTTAAACAAACGAAAGGCATTTATGCTTGTGGTTCACGTTCATGTTCATGTCAAACCAGAGTGCGTCGAGGCATTCAAGGAGGCGACACGCGCGAACGTGCGCCTGAGTTTATCCCCAGTTTTCAAGGAAACTTGAACAGCGGCGACGCGATTTATTCAAAACCAGGGAAAGTCCTGATTACCATCCATTGTCGGGACATCTTGATGACATCTTTAAG
Organism: uncultured Verrucomicrobiae bacterium; assembly: GCA_963842445.1. GTDB lineage: Bacteria > Verrucomicrobiota > Verrucomicrobiia > Limisphaerales > UBA11358 > UBA11358. The sequence goes on from CAWJHF010000024.1 coordinate 29,760, forward strand.
GTGTTTGTTCAGTGTTGATGGAATGGGAGGCCGGCTTGATAGAGCTTCAGCTGTGATCGAAGGACATCGGCCAGTGAGGTGTTGGACTGCGTCCCGGCCAGTTGCAGGGCGCGCTGCGTGGCTGCCACCGCTTCGGGAAATCGCCCGGCTTCGGCGTACGCGGCGGCCAGGGTGCCAAGAACGACGGGATTTCCATCACCCGTAAGCTGATTCGCTCGTTGGGCCAGCTCCACCGCCTTGTTGCCGTTGCGCAGCGAAGCCTGCGGACAGGTTGCCAGCACCCAGGCCAGGTTGTTCTGGGCATCCGCGTAGTCGGGATTGATTTGCAGCGCCCTTTGGTAATGGGTGACCGCTTCGTCCACATTGCCCTTTTGGAGCAGCGCGTTGCCAAGGTTGTAACAGGCTTCGGCGTTATCGGGATTGATTTGCAGCGCCTTTTGGAAATGCGCGCTCGCTTCATCCACGCTGCCCTTTTGAAGCAGCGCGTTGCCAAGATTGTTGTGGGCTTCCGCGTAGTCGGGTTTGATTTGCAGCGCCCTTTGGTAATGGGAGATCGCTTCGTCCACGCTGCCCATTTTGAGCAGCGCGTTGCCGAGGTTGTAGTGAGCTTCCGCGTAGCCGGGATTGATTTGCAGCGCCTTTTGGAAATGCGCGCTCGCTTCGTCCACGCTGCCCTTTTGGAGCAGCGCATTGCCAAGGTTGTTGTGGGCTTCCGCGAAGTCGGGTTTGATTTGCAGCGCCTTTTGGTAATGGGAGATCGCTTCGTCCGCGCTGCCCTTTTGGAGCAGAGCGCTGCCGAGGTTGTTGTGGGCTTCCGCGAAGTCGGGTTTGATTTGCAGCGCCTTTTGGAAATGCGCGATCGCTTCATCCACGCTGCCCTTTTGGAGCAGCGCATTGCCAAGGTTGTTGTGGGCTTCCGCGAAGTCGGGTTTGATTTGCAGCGCCTTTTGGTAATGAGCGATGGCTTCGTCCACTTTGCCCTTTTGGAGCAGAGCGCTGCCGAGGTTGTTGTGGGCTTCCGCGGAGTCGGGATTGATTTGCAGCGCCTTTTGGAAATGCACGAACGCTTCGTCCACGCTACCCTTTTGGAGCAGAGCGAGGCCGAGGTTGTTGTGGCCAATAAAGTTGTCAGACGTGCAGGCAAGCGTGCGCGTCCAGAGCGATTCACTGTTGCGCCAATAAGAGGTCTGCGTGCGCGCGCAGAAAATCAAGGCCACCAGAATGATCGTGGAGCAGCCGCCCAGCACCACCCGCCGGTAACGCCAGCCAGCGCACAAATCCGCCGCCGCCCAGGTCAGCAGCACATACAAGCCGATCTGCGGCAGATAGGTGTAGCGATCGCACCGCAGCTCCATGCCCTTTCCAATCAGCACTAATACCGGTGCCAGCATGACCAGATACCATAACCAGCCCACCAAGAGATAGGGGCGCGTGCGCCGCCAGAGGAAAAACGCCGCGGAAATAGCAGCCAGCAGGATTGTCCCCAAGGTCACTTCCCAAACCGGTGGAGCTATGGCCGGTGGGGGTGGAGACACGCTTAATCCCACCGGGTAAATCATCTGCCATAAATAAGCCAGGGGCGTCAACAGGGCGCGGCCGGTTTGCAAAGACGAGGCGGCGGGACTCAAAGTCATACCGTTTTCAGGCCGGGCAAAAAGCATCCCCAAGCCTGCCATGAGAATGATCCCAAGCAGGGGAATCTTTTCGAGGATCAGATGCTTGGGAACCAACCACCGGCTTTCCCCGCTCCCGGCCTCCCCGGGCGCCGGCTGCGCGAAACGATTGAGCGGCCAATAATCGAGGAACAACAGCAAAAAGGGTAGCGTTGCCACCATCAATTTTGACATCAAGCCACAGGCAAAGAACAGCAATGCCAAACCGTAGTCAAGAGCCCAAGGTCGGGAAGTGATGGCTCGGGCAGCGGTGCTTCCGCCCGATCCTTGACCTTTGATCGTTGACCGGTTTTGCACATAGCGCACGTATCCCCAGAGCGTCAGCATGAAGAAAAAACCGCTCAGCGCGTCCTTGCGTTCCGTCACCCACGCGACTGATTCCACGTGCAACGGATGAACGACAAAAACCGCTGCCACAAACGCACCGGGCCAGATGGCCGCGGTCATCCGCCGCAAAACCAGAAACAGAAGGATTGCGGACGCGGCATGAAGCAGGACGTTGGTGAGATGATGTCCCCCGGCATTCAGTCCATAAAACTGACAGTCCAGCATATGGGAGATCGTGTTCAGCGGGACCCAGTGACCGCCATGACTGTGCGTAAATGCCCAAAGGATGCCCTTCAGGGTCAGACCATTTTCAATCTGCGGGACCTCGTATACCTGAACATCATCGTCATAGTTGACGAATTCAAATCGCAAGGTCTGGCTGAAGACCAACCAGGTCGCCGCCGCCAGAAAAAGGCAGATCCCAGGAACCGTCCAGCGGTCAATCCAACCCGCCGGACGGCCTTCGGATTCCGGCGAAATGGGAGCGCTGGAACGCACGGCAGGGGCTTCTCCCGGCCCGGCTTTCTTCTTCGGTCCTCGACTCATGGGGTTTATACCTGATTAAGGAAACCCGCGCAGGGTGACGAGTAAAAAAGGGTCACTGCAGACCGGGCTTTGATTCTTCCCGTCCCTGGGCTTGAACCTTTTCCCGCTTTAGCCTATTCGTGATGCCATGCTTGTGGTTCATGTTCAGGTTCACGTCAAGCCGGAATGCGTGGAGGCTTTCAAACAAGCGACGCTCGCCAACGCGCGCCTGAGTTTGCTGGAGGTGGGCGTCCTGCGCTTCGACATCTTGCAACAGCAGGATAACCCAACCCGGTTCGTGCTGGTGGAGATTTATCGCGACGCCGATGCCGCCGCCGAACACAAGGAGACGCAACATTATCCGGTCTGGCGTGATGCGGTGGCGCCGATGATGGCCGAGCCGCGTTTCAGCGTAAAGTTCAACAAGGTTTTTCCGGATGAAAACCGGTAGGGACTGCGCGCCGCGCTGTCCGGACGCCGCGGCGCGTCGTTCCCGCCAGGATTTTTATGCGCTTTGAATTTGCAACGGCAACGAAAATCATTTTCGGCGCGGGCACGCTGTGCGAGGCGGGCGCAATTGCCAAAGAATTTGGCAATCGCGCATTGGTCGTGACCGGACGCGACCCCAAACGCGCCGGGTCATTGCTGAAAATCCTTCGCGAAACCGGTGTAAGCGCGGCAGCCTTTTCCGTTGCGGGCGAACCGGAGCTCTCCGCGATTGAACAAGGCACGGCCTTTGCCAAAAAGGAGCAGTGCGATTTTGTCATCGGCTTCGGGGGCGGCAGCGCCATTGACGCCGGCAAAGCCATCGCCGCCATGCTGACGAACGACGGTCCATTGCTCGATTACCTCGAAATCATTGGCCCCGGCAAGGCGTTGACGAAACCGTCCGCGCCATTCGTCGCCATACCGACGACAGCGGGTACCGGCTCGGAAGTTACGCGCAACGCGGTGCTGTCATCGCCGGAACACAAGGTGAAGGTCAGCCTGCGCAGTCGTTTGACACGGGAATCATCGATACGCTGCATTTGATCGAAGTGGTGCAGGCTGCGCGACATCTCGAAAGCGCTGGCGCAATGACGACAGGCGAGTTTGCCGGCCTGCGCGAGTGGTTTACGGCGTACATGCTCTGGATGGTGACGTCGAAGAACGGTCAGGAGGAGGAAGAGGCCAGAAACAACCACGGAACCTGCTGGGTGGCGCAGGCGGCCGCGTTTGCCAAATTCGTTGGCGACGAAGCGGTGCTTGCGGTGTGCCGTGCGCGTTACCGCAATCATTTGCTGCCCGATCAGCTTGCGCCGGATGGAAGTTTCCCGCTGGAACTGGCGCGCACCAAACCGTACAACTACTCGCTCTTCGACCTGGATGCGATGGCGATCGTGTGCATGATTGCGTCGGGAGCGCCGCAGTCCAGGAGGACAATTTGTGGGAGTTCGCGCTGGCCAATGGCGCCACATATAAGAAGGCGGTCGATTTCATGTTTCCGTATATCCAGGACAAGAGCAAATGGCCGTACCCGAAGGACGTGGAGTACTTCGACGATCTGCCGAACCGGCAGCCGAGCTTGTTGTTTGCCGGGCTTGCGTATCGCGAACCGAAGTACATCACGTTATGGAAGACGCTGCCTCCCGATCCGAAAACTGCTGAGATCATTCGTAACTTTCCCGTGCGACAGCCAGTGTTGTGGGTGCGGACTGCGTGAGATTCCGGCCACGCGAACGAGGAAGTTCGCGGCTTAAGCGAAATTGCGACGGTGTGATAGGATTCCGACGATACGGCGGGAAAATCGAGGGCTGAGGATGCGCGAGCGCAGGGTGGGAATCATTATGAACGGCGTAACCGGGCGCATGGGGCTCAACCAGCACCTCGTCCGCTCGATCCTCGCGATTCGCAATCAAGGCGGCGTCACGCTAAACGACGGCAGCGTCGTCATCCCGGACCCGATTCTCGTCGGCAGAAACGAT
>CAWJHF010000025.1:0-76693 GCA_963842445.1 uncultured Verrucomicrobiae bacterium
CAGGCCGGGTCACCTTCATGGAAAAGATAATCGTCCTTCTCCAACGACTTTAAAGCGTAACTTCCGCGATGTTTTCCAAATCCGGCAACGGCAACCCAGTGAAAAGCTGGCAACTTCGCAGCGTGTTGACGATGGCGATTCTTTTGAACTCGGCGACCGATGCGGACATGACTCCATTCAAACAGCCTCGCGCCAAAAGTAAACAATCCAATCCGCGCCCGCGCCACGCTCGACCTTGCTGGCGAATCCTTCGCCGGTCAGTTTCTCGACCAGCGGCGACGGCAGGAACGGCGCGACAACAATCAAACCCTCGTCCGGCTTGAGCGCGTCCACCCGTTTGCGGATTTCGGGAAATGGCTCGCCGCCACGACGAATCAGGTCGCGCACGTCAAAGCGTTTGAATTCGTTCAAGGGCAGCATATTCAACATGTAAGATTAAAACTTGTTCCACGTGGTGATTAATTGCCAGCACCATCGCCGCGCCCAAGGTCATTTCCGCCATGCCGATGGTTTTGGCTGCAAATCGGGGACGATGGCCGGAGAGCAGCCAGACGGTTCGCGCGGCCAGAAGGAATGCGAACACCGCCGCCGGCCACGGCGCAACGTGGGAGAAAACGAGCCAGGTCGTCAGAAAAAATCCCACGCCTGCCGCGATGAGCGCGGGAACTGACGTTGCCGTGCGGCCTTTGTTGCGACGCCGATCATCCCGCACGAACAGCACCGTCGGCACGGCGCGCACCAGCATCACCGCTGCTAGGGCGATGGCCGCAACCGCGCTCCAGCCCGCCAGCGCGGCGAACGCCACGGCAAAACTCCAAACGCAATGGCGCCCGCCACTTCCGCCGCGCCTTCGCGCGCCTCGTTGCGCGAATCGAACCACGCGAAAGTCAGCCCCGCCAGGGCCGCCGGAATGAGCGGCCACAGTCGCATTACCCCGTCGAATTTCATGGCCAACAGCAAACTTGCAAATGCCGATGCCGTCAAAGCGGCTACACAACCGAACGCAAGCAGCCGGCGCGGGTCGGGCTTACGGCTCAACACCACCTTCAGCGGTCGGCGGAGGAAAAATCCTGATAAAACGGCCACGGCCAGCAAGCTCCCCGCTGCCGAGGGTGCGACCAACAGACCCAATGCGAGCGGTTCCAGCGCCAGCGACCAACTGCCGTGTTCCTTTGGCAGGATCAATTTGATGGCTTGCCTTGTGTGGGATTTTTCCAATCCGGTTGTCATGGTTCCATCTTCAGTGTCCGCCGGAGCCGGCAGGTTTGACGGCGACCAGCGTGATTGCCGTCAACTGATCGCAGTATTGGCGGAAGATGCGGCGCATGTCAAAGACGCGCTTCCGGGCTTCGGACGACCGCAGGACGTTAAAGACAAAACGCAGCGCGCGCCAACAACCTTCGTCGCGGACCAACCGCCGCGGCTCCAGCAGACACATCGGCGCGGTGATTTCGGCTTGGATTTTGAAGCCTTCGGATTCGAGCAACCCGCGCCATTCACGCGCGGTCAGCGGACGCGCGCCGACATGGATACTCTGCGACATTTCACGGCTGATTTCGTCTTTGACGGCGTCCGACAACTCGTCCGGGGTCAGACTCAATTCGTGGATGCCGTAGCGTCCGCCGGGCCTCAGCAGGCGGAATGCTTCCACCACGATGCGCCGTTTTTGTTCCGGCCCTTGCATGGTCAACATGGCTTCGCCATAAACGACAGTGCCGGATTGACCCGGCAAGCCGGTGTTCTCGGCTGTGCCAGCCAAACAACGCTGTTGCGGCTCGCGCAAAAATCCCCGCACATTGGCGGCGGCGGCTTCGTCGCGCTCCACCGCCGTGTAAGTGGCCGGATGGCGTTGCAACGTCATCCGCGCCGTTACACCCAGACCGGGCGCAAATTCGATGACCGAGTCGCCGGGTTGAATATTCAACTGATCCAACATCGCTCGCGTGAGTTCGAGGCCGCCGGGCCGGAGCACTCGTTTACCCATTCTGGCAAGCAGCCAATGACCGGGCATTTTGTGAATGCCGTCAACGGACGGGTTTTGACTTTCAGATACTAGAGTGCAAAAGCTACAATTCATATTTTGGTGAGTTAACGGTTCCAAGGAATCAACAGTGGCCGTCGCCTTTGTCTACTCCTGTTTTGGCCTGGTCGGTGGGTTTGATGAGCGTCAGCAACATTGAAAAGGACTGATTCGCTTTGACCGCGTGACGGAGGTTGGGCGGCATGTGGAGCAGCGTTTCCGCCTTGAGGGTGTGCCACTGGCCATCAAGACTGAACTCGCATTCGCCCGACAGGATTTCAATGAGCGCGTGTTGGGTGGATGTGTGCTCGGTCAATTCCTGTCCCTCGGAAAAGCCGAACAGCACGACCCGCGAATTGGCTGTGGACAGCAAGGTCCGGCTCACAATGCCGTTGGGCGCGAAATTTGTTTCGCTGGCGAGCGATAAAATTTTAGCCGCGTCGGGTTCGATGAGCGGTTTCTCATTCATGCCGAATAATGTCGCATAAACGCAAATGGCGCGACTGACTCAAATCAAACAATTCAGCGGTTCGTTCGTTGTTGACGCGGAGCCGACTTGCAAAGAAATCGTCAATCGAGGAGATTTCATTCTCCGCGAAACATTCTTCCGGACGTCAGCCTGCCAATAAATTGATGGCACCGTTTGCGTGCAGGACAAACAATCTTGGCAATCTGCCGACAAAAAATGGCAAGCGACCGGCAGCGTGATTTCGGGGCGTTTGTTACTTTTGCCGCCATGAATAACATTTTGATTATCGGTTGCCTCTGTGCGCTGGCGGTTCAATCCAGCCGCGCCGCCCTGACGAATGAACTCTCCGTGCCGGTATCCTCGCCGTGGCCCACCGACACGCGCTACGGCCCGTTCGGTCGGCTGGATCATAGCAGCGATTACGGCTTGGGCGTTTTTCCCGAACCGTTTTTGGTGGACGACTCGGACTACGAACCCGGCGAGGCGCGGCTGGACTGGCTGCATACGGAGGCCGGCGATTCAAAGACTGACGTTATCCATCCCGAAATAGAAAAGGGCTTTGGCGAGATCACGTTCGAATTGGAATTTCCATACGAGCGCGACACCGGCGCTAGGCCAACCACCGAAGGCTTCGATAACGTTGACTTCGGTGTGCGTGGCCCGATCTATCAATATGTCTCGCCCAACGGCTTCGTGGATTCGACTTTCGGCGCAGGCTTCGAAGCGGGCATTCCTACTGAATCGCCGGTCAGCAAGAATGCTGAACTGGTTCCCAAAATCTTCGACGACTTAAAGGTCGGGAATTTCACCACTCAAGCCATTTTGGGCTATTCCACGCTCTTTGGTCCTGGCGAGGAAGGCGGCTTGCAAACATTTGAATATGGTTTTGTCTTTGGTTACACGATTCAGCACGACCAATTGCCGCTGCCGGATGTTCTGCAAATCATTCCATTTATGGAATTGGTGGGAGATACGGAAATGAACAAAGATAATCCCGGCCATAACAGTCTGCTGGGCAACGCCGGGTTCCGCTTCAACCTCAAGGCCATTGGCCGGGTGCAGCCAAGACCGGGCATTGGATTCATTTTTCCGCTGGACAGCGGCGCCCGTGAGAATACTCATTGGGGTGTCATCACCAGTTTGGTATTCGAGTTTTAATTTGCGCCTATGGCAATCAATCGGCGTGAATTTTTGCTTTTGACCGCGGCCTTTGCCGTCGGCTGTAGTTCGGTGGAAAACAGCGGCGCTCCATCCGCAAGCAAGGAAGGAGTGGTGAACGCTGGTCCGGTTGGCGATTATGCCAGAGACGGCGTGTATTCCGCTTTTCGCACTCAGGGATTTTTTATTATTCGGCAGGGCGGAAAATTGTTTGCGCTTTCGTCAATTTGCACTCATCGGAGATGCAAGTTGAATGCGGAAGCAAACCATTCGTTCTACTGTCCCTGCCACGGCTCGACCTTCGACCCCGCCGGCCATGTCACCGAAGGCCCGGCACGACGCGATTTACCGGTGTTGGCCACTTCCGTGGATGAACACGGACAATTACTCGTAACGGTTAGAAGTTGAATGTGGTGTCGAGCCAACTTGTTCCACCCTCAACCCCGTGTCGCGCTGACTTATCTCGCCGGAATTCGACGAAGGTGGATGTGAAACAAAGACGGGTTAACTGACAATTACCCGATCACTTTGACAAAATCCGTTATTCCCGTGCCGGTATAGAAATTTATCCATTTGCCGGTCGCGTCCCAATAGGCCAGACAACTGTATCCTTTGCATTGAACCCATACCAGGTCCTCGTAAATTGGAACCTGCCTGCTGGTTTGGCCATTTTTCGTGCCTGATTGGACGCCGGCTTTCATTGGAACGGCAACACGTTAGCACACTTGCCTCATCCTTCGCAATTTGCAATTCGCTTGGCCAGTCACTGTTTCGTATTCCACTGCTTCACCTTGAGCGGATACAGGCCGGGGCAACAGGCAAAGGTTTCGCGGAAAGTGATGGTGAAATGGCTCAGACTTGAATAGCCAACTTCCAAAGCGGCCTCGCTGACATTCATTTTTCCTTCTCGCAATAATTCGGCGGCGCGTTCCATTCGCAAATCGCGCAAATGGGCCGAAATGGTCTTGCCCATCTCCCGGGTGAAGAGGCGGCTTAGATAAAACTGACTGCAACCGACCCGCCGTCCTATTTCTTCCAGCGGAGGCGGTTCGGCGAGATTGTGTTTAAGAATCGCTACGACTTTTTGTACGCGCTCCTGACTCAACCGCTTATACCGCTGGCAGAACAATTCTTCACCCGGCAACGGCTGATAGAGCAATGCCGCCGCCACTTCCAACGCTTTGGCCTGATACCACAACCGTTGTGCCGCCGCATAGACGGGCGGATGCCGAAGGCTCATCACCATCTGCTGATGTTCGCTTGTTAACCGAACTGGCTCCGACACCGTGGCCGTGTCACGGGCAGTGTCAGTAAACACCCTGCTCAAACGCGGATTCACTCCCCTTTCACCAAGCAATGCGTGGCGTTCAAGGAATGGCAACGAAAGCTCGATGGTGATGAATTGATGCCGCTCGCCACCATGACGCATCGCTGTCAACCGCGAGTCGTTTTGGGCATAAAACCCAGCGGTGGACGCGGCGAGTTCGAGCGAGCGACGGCCCGTCTGCACTTCGCCATGTCCAGCAATGTTCAGGCAAATCTCCAAACTGCCAGGATGAAAACTTCGTGACCAATCAAAGTCACGTTTGGTTGAAAAGTCATGCCACTCGATGCTGTAGCCCAAGTCATGGAAGTTCCCATACAACTGCCGCCAGCCGTTGCCGACCGATTCCCATGCGGGCGCCTCAGTGAACACCGATTTATCCCGGCACTTCTGTACGGGCTTTTCAACTTCAACCGGCAAATTAACTGTCATACTGGATGAGATTAGCCAGTGTTGAGATTAGTTCTCAACTCAAAAGTTATGCAATGGAAGTCGTATTAAGCACGCATTCAGGTTCACTCAAATTATTGACCGGCGCTTTGACTGGCCGGCTTGCCTCCAGGCATTCGGCAACCGGCCAGACAAATCGCCTTGAACTGAAACCAATACGGTCGTGCACTCAACGAGCGTTCTGAAACCCGCTCCACTACGCAGTCGTCCGTTCATGCCACTGCCAACCTGCTCCGTTCCGCTTCCGGTTTCAGAACGCCCGTTCAGTGCGCCCATCATCAACCCATTTTGTTACGTTCAGTCGAACGTGATTTCTGGCGGCTTTCTGAAATGTGAAAGCCTTAATTTCGGGCAGACACTACCCTCGAAACCACTAAACTGCTGCACAACGCTTACGAGGCGGGTTGCAGGGCCGTCGCTGCCGACCACGATAGGAGTCACGTTCCACCGGAATCGTTTGATGCCGTGACCAAGGTGGAACGGCACCGCTGGTTCTGGCGTCCGAACAGGCCCCGCCTGATCTTGGTGGCCGAATCGCATGTTTACACTTCGGACGCTGATTTGCGCGTCAGCATCAACCATAGCCTGCTGGCGAACTGGTTGCCGAGTCACCGTTCAAGAAACTGGCGAATTAAGTCCAAAGGCAACGAACCCTCATTCGTTGCCTTTTTGTGAAAGTTGGTCCCATGCTTCGAGGCTAACGGACCAATGCTTCCAAGTGGTGATAAGCTGCACGGGTGGCGAGCCGCGCGTCTTCTCGTGGGCCGCCCACCGTGAAATGGTAAAGGCTTTGGAAGGCGTCGTCTGGGAGGCCCATCAATTCATGCACAGGATCGTCGAAGAAACAGCCGATGCCGGTTGCTCTCACGCCTTGGGCTTCGGCTTCCAAGTAGAGGACCTGTCCGATCATGCCGGTTTCCCAAAACAAACGGCGATAGCGGCAGGGTGCGGCCTCAAGTTCCTCACGGAACCGCGCGATCATGCCCAAAGAGAAAGCGCTGTCGCCAGCAATGGACTGCCCGCAGCTTACCGACGAGGCGGTGCCCTGGAAATCTCCCGTCTGGAGCAAATAGAGAGGAAGCGCTTCATCCACTGGCCGCCAGAGGAAATGGCGATGGCACTTTTGCTGCAAGGCGGGCAAATCCGGTTGGGCTCGCAGCAGGAAATACAAGCCCGGCTCAAATCCCGTGACGCGGTGGACGAACAAGAGGAGATGCACGCACGGAGCGGCCACTCCGAGATCGAACGGCGCGCAGGCGTCGCGTGGAAGGGTTTTGTCCAACATGGTGCAAAACTGGTTTTTGGTAATGCTGGTGATCCCATCGAAGGCCACCGCGCTTCGTCTTTGGCGAATGATTTGTGCGGCAGGGATTTTGGATTCAGCCGTCGCCTGGTAAAACGGGCGTGCTGTGTCGGGCTGGCCCGGCCGGTCAGGCGAAGCGAACGCCCCTTCCTCGGACTGGGGTTTTACCGTCGCCTTCGCAACGCACGAAATGATTTCCCAATCCACATGATCAGCGCTCAATTGGTTTGGCGTTCCTTGGAACTTCAGTCCGGAAAAATCCAATACAATTTCTGACGGCAAATCTCGCGGAATCCTCGGCTCCCCACTACGGTGGACGAAACACAGCAGTTCGGGATGCTCCAACTCGAACTCCGGCCACTGCGTTTGATCGAAGCCCAACAACTTCGCAATCTCCTCGTCTGACACCGCGTTCAACCAAGTGACTTTCCAGCCGAGCAGATTGGCTGAGAAGCTGAGAGCCGCCAAGGCATGTCCAACGTCGTGCTGGCAATATCGAAAAGCCCGTTCTCCGTATTTCCAGGCTTCCCGCCAAAAGATGCTGGTCAGGGCGACGAGGAACCCCTCCGTGTGAAGATGCTCCTTGATGTGTTGCCACAGCGTTACGGGCACTTCGGCTCTGGGTTCCAGAGCGTGCAGGTAAGAGTTGTAATGAAGGACGCTCGCGGTGATTCCGGGCAGCGCCGGCACGATCAGGTGGGCTTCGGTCGGATGAAGATTGCCGCTGGAGGGATTCATCCGCAAAGCCCACGTGCTTGCGGGAATGGACTTCCAGGCGGAAAGCCCGAGCGATAACTCAAGAAAGGCGCCGATGGTTTCGCGGGTAAAGTCCTGGAAGGCGTTGCGGCTCCTTTCGTATAGAGCCAGGTGCTTGCTCGCCGGGTCTTTGTGCAGCAACGGAAGCCTGGCCGCAGTCACTCCTTCATAGAAGCGGAAGGGATTGGGCTGATTGGCCCAGTCCAGGAAACCGAGGGACCTCGCATAGCGATGAAAATGATGCTTGGTCTGCTCGTGATAAAACAGCGTCGCGGTGACGGCGGAATGGCTCTCAGTTTTCATTCATCTGGCGGCTTACGCGCGAACATGCCAACATTGCCGCAAGCCGTTGTCGTCTGTTTGCCCTTGGCAGCAAGTCTGCATCGGCAGCAAGCGCAGGATTTGAGCAGCTTGACGGCGCTTGGCTACGCTATCGGATTTTTTCATCGTGACGTTCAACGGTGAAGCGCGTCCTGCGGTTCTTGCGGCGAATGGGTGATGATGCGGGCGCCGCGTTTATAGGCGAAGTAGGAATATGTCCATTGCAGCAGAACGGCCAGCCGGTTGCGGAAACCGATGAGAAAGATAAGGTGAACGAACAACCACGCCAGCCACGCCGGGAAGCCCGATATTTTTAGCCGGCCAATCCACGCCACTGCCGCTGAACGGCCAATCGTCGCCATCGTTCCCTTGTCCCAATACTTGAACGGCGGACGCACCGCGTGATTTGCGCCGGCATCCCATTGGTTCTCAATGATTCGCGCGACGTGCCTGCCCATTTGCATCGCCGCCGGACAGATGCCGGGAACCGGTTTGCCGTCCTTTTCGATCACCAATGCAAGGTCGCCGATGGCGAAAATTTCCGGATGGCCGGGCACGCTCAGGTCCGGGTTCACCTTCACGCGGTCGGCCTTGTCCAATTCAACGCCGAGCTTCCCGGTAAGAGGTGTGGCCGAAACGCCCGCAGCCCAAATGATGTTCCCGGCGCAGATGATTTCGCCGTCGGCGAGTTCCACTTCGCCGTCGCGGATGTTTTTCACCGGGGTCGCAGTGCGTACTTGTACACCGAGGGTTTCGAGCTGGCGTTTGGCGCTTTCGGAAAGTTCCGGTGGGTAATTTGAGAGCACCCGCGGTGCGGCCTCGATCAAAATGATGCTGGCCTGCGTGGGATCAATCCGCCGGAAATCGCGTTTCAGGACTGTCCGCGACAGTTCGGCGAACGCGCCGGCCAACTCCAAACCGGTCGGCCCGCCGCCCACGATGACGATAGTCAGCAGCTTGTCCCGTTCGGCCACCTTTGTTTCGTTTTCAGCCCTTTCAAACGCGAGCAGGATACGGCTGCGGATGCGCAACGCGTCGTCCAGAGTTTTGAGACCCGGCGCGAATTCCTCCCATTCGGGGTGGTCAAAGTAAGCCGTTTGACCCCCGGTCGCCAATACCAGAAAATCATACGCCAACGTGTTTTCGCGAAGGATGACCTTCCGGTTGGCGAGGTCGAAATCCGTTGCTTCATCCAACAGCACGGTGATGTCGTCCCGGTGGCAGAAAATGGACCGGACCGGCTGTGCAATCTCCGGCGCGGAAAGTCCCGCGGTGGCAACTTGATAAAGCAACGGCTGGAACAAATGATGATTAGTGCGGTCCACGACCGTCACGCGCCCGGCGGGATGCCGAAAATGTTTGCAAAAAAACAGGCCGCCAAAGCCCGCGCCCAGCACAACGACATGAAATGTCTTCTTGTCCGCCACCCAAACATTTTGAATCATTAGGATGAAAATGCAACGCAGCTCGCTTCAATGAGGCCGATGCTTCAGGCCGTTTCGCTGTGCCGCCCGAGATAGACAGCGAGCGGGCCCTGGGCTAAATCTCGATTTTCACATCGCCGCCATCGATCACGACCCGATAGCTCGGGACTCCTTGGCGGGCGGGCGGGCTCACGACAGCGCCGGTTTTCAGATCAAAATCCGCTCCATGCCACGGACAGGTGACGACCGTTCCTGCTACCAACCCTTCCGAGAGCGGCCCGCCGCGATGAGAGCAGGTGTCGCCAATGGCATAGAAGGTTCCTTCGACATTGAAGAGGGCGATTCTGTGGCCTTCCACGTTGGAGGCAGCCGCTTGGCCTGGAGGCACGTCCTTAACTTCCGCTATTTTAATGAGGGTTGCCATCGTGCTGCAGTCGGTTTGGTGGTTGATGAACGACTTTAGGCGGTTGGCCCTAATCTGGCATTATTCATGGTGATGCGCGTCACAGGCCTGATTGGTCGGCGCGTCGGCGACGACGGCGGTCGGCTGCACCAGTCCTGCTTTGATCAGGTAGGCTTCCACTTCGTCCCCGCTGACGTCGGCCAGTATATGCCCGTTGATTTCGACACAGGGGGAAAGGCTCTGCCCGCTCTTTTCGACCATCTCCGCATAGAGTGACGGGTTGTTGATGATGTCGCGATCTTCGTAGGGCAGATTGTATTTTCGCAATAAGGCGCGCACGCCCTCGCTCCCGCAGGTAGGTTTCAAGTAGGCAGTGATTGTCGGTGGTTTCATAGATGTCTTGTGTTTTGCTTTGTTTTTCTGGTTGCGGTCTGTCGTAACTTTTCGGTTTTCTTCCCCCGATAAACCGCCCCCACAAACGCGTCGGCTCGGAATCCGCCTGGCCCTTCCCACGGTTGAAGCCCAAAGCGCTTATCCGCGACGAAGTCGCCATACCACACCACTTCATTCCATTTTAAACGCCGAAAACGTTTCGGAACGCTGGCTCTCGCGGGTGCTATTGGTTCGCCCCTTCGCTGCGTTGGTTTGGCTCGACAGTTCATTGTCCTGGTTTGATCACACTCAGCCTTCACCGTTATTCCCAATCGCTTCGACCGGGCATCCCTCCATCGCCTCCCGGCATCGGGCTTCCTCATCCGGCGTCGTCGGCTGTTTAAAGACATAGGAGTAACCTCCATCGTCATGGCGCTTAAAATTGGCTGGGGCAGTCTCCCGGCACAGATCGCAGTCGATGCACTGGTTGTCCACGTAGAACTTGCCCGGCACGCTTTCCGAGTATCGATTCGCAACGTCTGCCATAAGCTTTGTCCGATGTTTCGCGTTCGCTTAGTCTCGCACGGTTCTACGCCGTGCTCCGCGCCTCGTTAGGCCGCGCCGAGTTTCCAAAGCAAATGCTTTAGAAAAAATACACGTTGTGGCTGGCCTTGGCAAGTGGTTTGTTGTAGGGTGCGCTCATGACCAAGCGCCGCACCGCGCGCACGAAAGCTAGACGGGTTGGCACACGTGAAGCCATGCTGACGCTCCTGAAGCAGCGCGGGCCAAGCGACTCGGAGGCTCTGGCGTCTGAACTGGGCATCTCGGCTATGGGGGTGCGCCAGCATCTCTACGCGTTGCGCCAGCAAAAGCTGGTTGGTTACCAGGAAGAACCGCGGCCCGTCGGTCGGCCTGCCAAGCTCTGGTTTCCGACCCCGGTTGCCAACCGCTTCTTCCCCGATGCCCACGCCAGCCTGACCGTGAGTCTCTTAAACGCCACGAGTGAGACCTTTGGCAAAGAGGGCGTGCAGCGCCTGGTCGCGCGATGCGCGAAACGGCAGATTGGCACCTACCGCTTGCGCATCCCCGCGCGCGCCTCTCTCCCAGCGCGCTTGGAAGCGTTGGTTGCAATCCGCAACGAAGAAGGATTCATGGCTGAGGTGCAGCGCCAGCGTGACGGTTCGTTCCTGCTGATCGAGAACCACTGCCCGATTTCCGCAGCGGCCAGCGTGTGCCCCAAGCTATGTGATGCGGAAATGGAAGTCTTCCGCGCCATTCTTGGCAAGGGCATCACCATCAAGAGAACGGAGCACGCTGTGGCAGGCGCCCGGCGCTGCGTTTACCGCATTTGGAAAGGCGAGAGTTGAAGACAGCCACTCGGACCACGTCAACACTCGACTGAGTCATGCGTGGCAGGGTTTCTTTCGGGCTTTTAGTGCTCTGAGCCAAGAAAGCAGTTTGGGCTATCGAAAGCTACATGGACCCTCGGCCCTTCATTTTCCATGAATGACACCCCGGCGAATCTGATTGTTGGAAACAATGAACCAAGCTCTTAACCAAGACACAACTGCTTTATCGGCGCTTTGACTGTCCGGCTTGCCTCCAGGTATTCGGCAACCGGACAGACAAATCACCGCAGCAAAATTGAACCTATACGGCAGCGCACTCAACAGGCGTTCCTGAAACCACGCTCCACTGCGCCGTCGTCCGTTCAGGCCACTTCCAACCTGCTTCGTTTCGCTTCCGGTTTCAGAATGCCCGTTCAGTGCGTCAATCATCAATCAATTGGATACGTTCAGCCGAACGTGATTTCTGACGGCTTTCTGAAATGGAAAGCCTTTAATTTTTGCGAGACACCATCCCCTACCAAAATCGGTAGTGAAAAACGCAACCAGAAACCAAGCAACGAAAAGCGACGAAAAGCGACAACGCATTTGTCACTTTTCGTCGCATACACTCCTGACATTTCGTCGGCACTCGCCGCTTTTCGTCACTTGAATTTGTCGCCATTCGTCGCCCTTTGCCGCTACCTGCGGCGTGATTTCATCTCACTTTAACTTTCACCTGCTCTCTTCCACCGTTTTTCATTATCGGGCTATTCTGTCCGGCGATGACTGAAACGGTACATCAAAAGCGCGGCGGTAAACCGTTCCATAGCATTTTGGAACCGCACTACGATTTCATCCGCGAGCTGCGCCAACGGCGCAAGACGTGGCAGGAAATCGCCGACTTGCTGTTGAGTGAAAAGGGCATCCGCGTCACGTTTCATGCTCCGTATCTATTTTACCGGCGCAGATTGAAGCGGGCGACCAAACCGCATTGGGAAGATGCGGAAAATAATTCCGAATTCCAACCCGCCCGCCCCAACGTAGCGGCCAGCCGGCCACAATCACACCAATCGCCGTTGCCGCAACAAAACGCTTTCAACCGTCCGAACCTTTCAAAAATTAACACCAACCAAGAATTCACATGAACACCAACATCATCAAACGCATCCACATCAATCCCCAATCCAAAGGCAGCCTCGGCAAAAGTTTCGAGGCCGAGTTCCGCACCGCCTGGCTCGATCATCACGACATCCGCTGGAACGGTTCCAACCTTGATGACCGTCATCATTCGTTTGCCGACCGCCATCCCGAACAGGTGCAGTCCTACACGCTGGGCAATGACGACGACAGCAAATCCACCCTGCTCGGATTATTTCGCAACGTGTCGCGCAGTGACGCGCCGGTTCACGTCATTGACTGCCGGGCGCAGGCCGACGGCCTCATCGTGCAGGCGCTGGAGTCGTTGCAACTGCTCGAATCGCTCGCCGCACAGGGCATCCGGTTCACTTTCTTCCTGTTTCCCAGTGAGGACACTGAGAGCATGAACAATCTGCTCGAACTGTTTTATTTTGCGGGCGACCGCGTGGATTACGTCGTCGTCCACAATCCGGCCAAGGTCAGAACCAACCTGTTCAAGAAATCCAACATTGAAGCTGAGTTGAAAAAGTTCGGGGCGAAGGAACTGACATTGCCGGTGGTGACTTCCATCACGTTGCTGGCCATCAAACGCGCCGAGGCCAAGGCGGGCCGCAAGTTGAGCTTTGCGGAAGTGGCGTATCCTGAAGCACCGCACTTGGAACCGATGCTGGCCGGTGAAATGCAATGGGCGATACAGCAGATGTTCCGGCAATATGACGCCATTGCCGATTTGCTGGTGCCAGAGCAACAGGTGCCGGAGGTCACGTCGCAGCCGCAACCAGTAGCGAACCCCACCCGCTCCAAACAGCCAATGTTCAACTTGGGAGAATGAGCATGGACTTGGACAAGGACGACTTGGCATTGCTTTGCGCCGAGATGCCGGCGAATGAAGTTGATCGAGTTCACCGGCTCTTGCATGAATGGAATGTCGGGCCGGACAATAGTTTCCCGGTGCAACTGGCCTTGCTGACCAAGGCACAATGGCGCATCGCGGCCAATCTGCCGCGCTTGATGAATGATGCCCGGAAATTGATCGAACTGCATCTGGCCGAATACCGGCGTCAGAGTCAGGTGATGGCAGATGATTTTGCCAACACAATGGACGGCCAGAACAAAGAGTTGAAAAGTGCGGTTGAAATTCACGTCCAGGCAACCCGGCAGGCTGCGGAACAAATCAATGTGCAGCTTGCCGATGCGGAAGCAGTAGCAAAACGGGTCAAATCATTGATGGAATGTGCGGTGTCCGAATGGAAGGGAATCAAGGCCAGCACCACTGCTCAATGCGAACGATTGGAGCAGGTCTCCAATGACTTGCAGGACCGGTTTGCTTGGCGGGTGATGCTTCGGTCGGTCGCTTGGTTTTTGCTGGCTCTCGGCTATGGAATTTGCATCGGCCATTATTGGATTCATTGAGCTTTGCTCACGGGCGCAGTCGCGCTGTCAAGAACGCGCGCGAATCCAGATTCAATTATATGTCGCCGGTCGTCGCGTCAAGGTTGTCAGTCCTCATAGTCGGACTGCTCCACCGTTGACCCGCAGCCCGGCTCCGGGGACTCGCTTTGTAGGATTTCGCGCACGGGAGACTTTTTTCGGGCAGACACCCTACTCGCCACCTTGCATATGGTAATACATCGTTTGGAGCGCAATCTTTCCCGGCCCGGTGAATCTGTTCCAGCAAATTTGTCCCGCGCTGGCAAACAGGCCCGTCGAAAGTTTTTGGAACATCGTCTGCATTTGCACCGTGCGATCCTTGTAAATCCAGCCGCCCGGTTCGATGTCAATCTCCTCGCCCGGCGCGAGCGTGACCTCGAACACATTCCCGAAACCGTGCAGCCAAAGAATGCCCTCCCGTGCCGGACACGAAAACGTATCAATGAAAAACCCCGTCCCGCCCAGCAGCATATTCGCCGCGCCTTTCACGCGCGTAAATGTGTATTCCACGTTGTCCGTCGCCGCCAGCCATTGATGTTCCCGCACGTCCACGCTCATGCCGGGTTTCAGGTGCAGGGCAAAAACATGGCCCGCACCGTCGCGGCTGAAGGCGATGCGCCCCGGCCCGGTAGCGCCGGTCAGCATAAACGGCATCCCGGCCAGCATCCGCTTGAACGCCCCTTTCATCGGGTGCAACGCGATTTGCACGGCTGGATCTTTCCAAAGCAAAATGTGATGCTCGAAATAAACACCGGTGTTGCTTAATTCCAGATGCAACGCTGGCACCAGTTCGCCTTCGATGTGATATGTAACCCCGCCGAAGGTTTCATTCTGCACGTTCGTGGTTAATTGGACGGGGACAGCCATAAATTTGATTTGTTGATGGTTGAGGTTCGGAAGATTTTGACTGGACCGCCGTCGTGGCGTCAAGGGTTTAGGGCAAAAGTCACACGTGTTTCGCGTTAGTTGAATACGGCGAACCACGATGTCATATTTGAAGGCGGAGCATCAATTCTTCTCGATGTAACCCTTTTTCAACTTTTCCGTGATCAACTTGGCCGCTTCCTGTTGCGCCTTACCCTCGTTGGCAAAAGTCTTGGTCAGGTTTTGGCCAGCGGTACCGATGCGGCCGAACCGAACCGTAAAAGAGGTTCCAGCCACTGAAATCTCCCAGAATTTCTGGGATGACCCGCCAATGAATTCGAAATGCCGCGCTGACGTTGAAGTCGAACCCTGAACCGGGTTGTTGGTTTTGTTCGGTGCTGCCGACACTGCTGCGGGGGGTGGTGACGGTGCTTTGCTTTGCGATTCTGGTGGGACCACCGAAAGTTGCCCTTTTTCACTGGCCGGAACCGGAACCTCCGACTCATCAGGCTCTTCGTCCTTATGCTCTAATTCCTCAGATTCAACCTGTCCTCGTAGCATCCGCTCCAAACGGGCCAGGACATCGTCCGGTGTGTGATACCAATCCTTCGTCAGCACCAGCGCAAAGCGCCAGCCGAAAGCGCGGAGGATTGACGGCTGCATCAAATAACGATCCAGCAAATCCCGACTAGCATAATGCGCTTCGGTGTCCACCAGAATGCCAAGTTGATAAAGGCTTTCGGTATTTGTCCTTACCGCCAAATCACAACGGAATTTGGATTGGCCTACATTGGTTTCCACGGCGTAACCGCGGGACCGCAACGCAGCCGCCAGCGCTTCCACGACGGCGTCATTCTGACTGGCCGGGGACAATGCCTTCCGTGAAAGTGGATTGAGGTTTTCCAACACCCGTCGTGCCATCGCTTCATCACCCTTTGAGACTGCCTCTGCATATTGCAGAAAGTTTTTCAGGCTGTTCGCGCCGTCGTTGTAATCGTTGGTGATGTCCGCATGGCGTATGGAACTGACGATCGCCATGTGATTTTTGGCGCGGGAAAAAATCACGTTGAGGCGTTTCTCACCGCCTCGTTGGTTGATGGGGCCAAAATTCATCAACATCCGCCCGCCCGCGTCGTGCCCGTAGCAGACGCTCATGATGATGATGTCCCGCTCATCGCCCTGGACATTTTCAAGATTCTTCACAAACAATCCGCAGAATTGATCATGCTCCTCTCGCACATTTTCCGCCTCCAATTGCTCGGCGAAGGCGCTGTCCTCGTCGGCCAGCCGGCTCAGTGCATCTTCGATTTCAGTTTGTTGCGCTTCGGAAAAGGCCACGATCCCGATGCTCAGTCCAGTCTGGCGTTGCAGGAGTCCGCGAACCAGATGGGCAATGTAATTGGCCTCGGACGAATTCCGGCGTTCCTCATACACGCCGTTTTCCATGAAGTGGAAGCTGATACTGCGTGACAAAAGGTGTTCGACATTCGGTCCTCCCTGCTCGGCTGAGGTGACCCGCAGTTCCGGACGTTCGGCTAGGATCCGCTGGCGGTCAGGAATGGTGAACAAATTCCCGCCGTAAAAGGCCGCGTTGGAGAAACTGATCAGCGATTCATACCGGCTCCGATAGTGCCAGGCCAGCAGGGTCAATGGTAGATTGCTGGCCGATTGATTGAGGAAGCTGTCCGAATCCAGGTCCACCTCCACCCGCGCACCCGCCTCCTCAACCACAACGCTTTCTTCATCACTGCGGCTGGCGGCAAAGAAAGTCGTTGGCGGCAATTGCATTTCGTCGCCCACGACGATGACCTGATGGGAGCGGTAGATTGCCGGGATAGCCTCTTCCAAGGGAATCTGGCTCGCTTCATCGAAAATGACCACATCGAACAGGTCCGGATCCAACGGCAGCGTATCCGAAACACTCAATGGGCTCATCAGCCAGATGGGCTTCAAATCCTGAATGACGTCGCCGGTGTTATCGGCGGCCAGATCGCGAATGGATTTGTAGCGCATGGTCTTGCCGAATTCATGCTCCAAGTCACGACGACCGGCAGCGTAAGTTTTCTTGAACGCCTTCTGGGCAGTTTCGAGTTGTGAAGCGGGCTGCGAGGATATATTGACGTGCTCGAGGAATTTTCGCCGGACCGCCGCGCGAATGCAGCGGGCATTGAGCCCCAGCCACTCTCGATAATGCGTTTCCAACCGCTCCATCTTGCGGGCCAGCGTGCGGCCTTCGAACCGGCTTACCGCTCGATCCCGGCGATAAACCCCATTCACACTTTTGTGCCCGACTGCCCCTTCGAATTCGTTCAAAGGCACCGTGGTGGTGCATACGGCATGGTTGAACCCTTCAGGCAATTCCGCAAGATCCCTCAGCACTGGCAACAACTCCGCCAAAGTCCCGGTCTGTTCGCGCAACTTGCCAAGCACTTCCGTCAGTTGGGGAAAATCAAACTGTTGGTGTCTGGCCAGCAGGAAACGCAATATCTCATCCAGCTTCGCCAGTTTGTCGTGAATGCCGCCCAGACTTTCAGTCAGCGATACAGCTTCGTCCGACTGTAATAATTGATGAACGAGAGCTTTTACCGACGGATGGTCCGTGCGTTTGTCGGTCCGCAACTCGATGATCAGATTGCAGAAATTCTGAACATCATCCGTGCGCCATTGTTTGCAAACTTTCTGGTAGAGCAGGTCATACGCGGCCTGGGCTTCGTGCTGCGCCGAAAGTTCGCCCAGAACCTTGCTCCAGGGCGGCGCGACGGCGTGTCGTTTGAAATCGTAACGGGCCTGCAAAGTTTTCTTCAACTGCCAGAAGGCCGGCTGGAGGAAACGAAGAAATGTTTTTTCGAAAGCGCGTGCCTGGGCCAGGGCGCTCTGAGTGTCGTCAGGTGAAAGTGGGTCGGTCCAGCCGGCGGCCTTTTCCTGCGCCTGCTGAAGGCTGTTTGACTTTTCGTTAAAGTCGGCAACCAAGGTGTCAAATTCCGTGGTGACCTGGCTCTGTTCCAGAACTCCCAGCATCTGCCTTTCGACCAAGGGGCGCACGCGTACGGCAAAATCCAGAATTACCTGAATTTCCTCAAAGGTGTCCCAGAGTTCGCCGGGCAGGCCCGACAATTCCAACGCGCTCTCGATCGCATCGAGATACTCCTCCGCTTGGTCCAGATGGATTGACAGGGCCTCCAGCGGACGGTCTGAATCGAGCAACCCTTGGCCGAGCAAATGGAGCGGGTGCTGCGCGAAGTACAGATTTTCACCGAGATCATCCAACGCCGCCCGCAACCGGTTGACGATTTCCCCGTGAGCAAGCCAAAGGACATATTCAGGGAGAACTTCCTCCACCTGCGGCGGCAGCTCCCGCGCATGACCACGAATTTCGACCAAACGGCGCAACAGGCTTCGGAGCGGGATGCCGGTGTTCTCGTACGTCTGCCTCATGGCCTCCGCGAACCGGCCCAACCCCGCCAGTTCTTGTTCCATGGCATGCAGTGCCTCGGACCGGGCTTTGTCGGCCTCACCGTCTGCGTCAGACTGGCCTAGAAATTTCTCATACGTCTGCTTGAGGTTCAGGATGAAAGCCTTTTTGTCCGTCTGCGAGTCATGGATCAGGCAGCACAGTTCGTCCAAGCCCTGCTGCCGCAGCCGGTGAAAAACGATGTCAATGGCGGCCCGCTTTTCACAGACGAACAACACCCGCTTGCCGCGCGCAACGTAATCGGCAATCAGGTTTGTGATGGTCTGGGATTTGCCCGTGCCCGGCGGGCCCTGAATAATATAGCTGGCAGCCGTTCGGGCCCGGGCAATGGCTGAAGCCTGCGTTGCGTCGCAAGGAATGATGAGGTGCTGATCAGCCAGTTCGAGCGCCGGGATGGGTGCCTCGTCATGGGGTTTTGGATTTAGCGAGAACACCGTGTCGAACGCCGTGCTCGCCATGTCCGTTTCAATGAGCTTGGTGAAATCGCGCACCAGCGTCATCTTCCGATAATTGAAATTACCCAACGTCAGATTGCAGAGGTCAAAATCCCACGAATAATGATTCTGATTGTCCCCTTGGCGCAGTGCAAACATCTGGCGTTCGGTTTCAAGCACCTTGCCGGCTTCAGCGGAAGGTTCGGGATCAATAATATATGGCGTCCGCGCCGATGGCGCCGCACCGGCCACATCCCGCAAAGGCATGGGTGTTGGCCTGACCCTTTCGAGAAACAGTTGCAGGCCCAGCGGCCGCATATTCTCACGATCATAGCTATATTCCGGCTTGGCGATATGTTGGGCGGCCCGGGCTTTGATCTTCATTCGCCGGCGATATTGGTCCACCCGCTGGCGCGCTTTTTCATGGATCAGCTCGATTTGGGGCCGGTCAATTTTGTTGAGCGTGACGCCGGGCTCGCTCGCATGGATCTGGGCCTTCAGGACTTCATAAAACTGGTCCAGCGAGGTTTCTTTCAGGTCCACCGACTCCGGCAGATTGAGATTATAAAGTTCCTTGAGGTGATGACGGAGCGCAGGATTCACCTCGGCTTCGCTGCTGACCGGGTCGAGGACGTAATTGTCGCGAACGCCTTTCTTTTTGGTGAGTTCGACCGGCAACAACAACAACGGGGAATGGATGCGTTCACCAGGCGCCTCCTTGAGATTGTTCCAGCGGAGGAAACACAACACCAGCCGTAGTTGTGCAAAACCATACTCGGCGCGGTCCCGCCGTGCTTCGCTGATGATTTTGTCCAACACACCTGGGATGTATGGCGCATCCTCGAAACGGAGATATTTCCCTAGCGAGATCGCTGCGCCTTCGGAAATTGTTGCGGCCAGTTCGGAATGCCAGACAAAGAGTTGTTGGAGCTGGATGTTGCGATAATCGAGAACGAGCGGCACGGAGGCTACGGTCAGATTCAGTGTTTGCAGTGTCGGCTTGAAATAAATCAACCGGTTGCGGCGCGAGATTTCAAACAGCCGGTCCCGCAGGTGGGACTGAATCAGCCGGCGCTTTCCCGTGAGGCTGGATTCCTTGAATCCTTGTAGGCGGCTGAAATCGAGTTCGACCGGTTGCTCCCGGTAATTTTCCAGGCGCGTGATGATCTGGGCCAGGTCCGGCGCGCGTTTGTGCCGGTTCAATTCGGTGGTTTGAACGATGACCGAGGCCACCACCGGGTTGAGCCGGCGGTTCACCGCGAACAGATTGGCGCGATTGACGCTAAACATCTCCAAATCGGCCTGGTCGCTGAAATCCAGTCCACAGGCCAGGCTTGCCAGCAACAAGCCCAGCGAAAAGATGTCGGTCAATTCATCGTGATGGCCGATGGCATGCTCCCAAGACCGGTAATTGAGCAGGAAGACAGGCTTGGTAACGTTGTTGGCGTCATCACTGACCTTGAGGTCGGAGACTTTCAGCGAGGCTGCGTCAATGTCCGCCGTCCGTCGCGATTCGGCAATCACCTCGACGGCATGACTGACTGGCGATTGCAGTTCCTTAAGTTTGGAGGAATTCTGCTTCGCTGGTCCGGCCTTTGCCGAGGCAAACATCAAGAACCCTTGTTCGGTGAAGGTCAGATCCTGAAGTCCATCGAGCGGCGCCATTAAACCGGCTTGGTGAGCGGCCAAAACCTGCTTCATCAGCGGCAATATCGCGGCCAGGACGTCGTCCGTCTCAAATCCGCCGCGGCTGATGCCACTTTCCAGGAATTTCAGGAACGGAGTTTCGATTGGTTCACTCACCCTGCACCTCCGCATTGGCCAGCAGCTCCGTTGCCTGTTCCTTGACCCGTTTCACGTCACGGGCCTTGATCTTGAGTTCCTTGGTGACGAGTTTTTCAAACTGTCCGTTCAAGTCCAGTTCGCGGCACAACTCCAGTGCGGCGGCTAGTGGCATCTCGTCTAATTCCGGGTCGGCCGCCACGAAATCGAGGAGCACATAACAGAAATATTCACGCAACTTGGCGTCTTTAAACTTCAGGCCGTCAAGCGAGATTGTGTCTTTGCTTGCTGCCAACCGGAAATCGTCAAAGAAAAGTTTGGCATGGCCTAGCACCGCAGGAGTCTGAAACCACTTTGGTCGCAGAAAATATTCCAGAAGCTTTCGCGTTGCCGTGGTCAGCCGGGTCTGGCCGATTAAATCCAGTTCATCCAGCGCGTCCGCGCCTTCGATCATGCTGCTGATATGGGGTGTCGCGTCTTCACGCTGTTCCTGCCACAAGGCCAAAGCGCGGGTGCGGATGAAAGCTTCCGGGTGCGAAAGTCCTTCGGTGGCGACATTGCCCTTGGCAAAAACCTCCTCTGCCTGTTTCAGATATGCCGTCGCGCTCACTTGTGGCAACCCGGTCTGGATTTTGACCAGCCCGGCGATTACCGGTTGCACATCACCCGTGGCACACAGCGATCCGCGGTCGGCGAAAATCTCGGTGTAAAGTTGATACCGCCTGGCGCTTTGGGTATGGCTTGCGCCGGCTCGCGGGTCGCTGGCCACCGCCTGCATCAGCCGGTCCACAATATGAAAGTCGCCATTGTCCCGTCCCCACAGGTGATAGTGAGCCAGTTCGTGGCCGATGACGGATTTGATTTCTTCGGCATTGAGCAATGACAATACGGGGCCGGAAATCACGATGTGCCCTTCGCCAAGGATGAAGAAAAGCGCTGCGTTGGCCTGCGGGCTGTTTTGCGCCTGGTAAAGGGTGACAGGGATGTCCAATTGCAATCGCGCTTTGACGTCCTCGACGTTTCGGTAAAGTTCCGGATGCCCCTGCGGGTCCAGGCGATAGGTGGACTTGAGCAATTCCATGCGGAGGCCTTCCGTGTAATCGGCCTGCGCCCGAGCCGAGGCAAACCAATTCCAAAGCTCACGCTCGCGCGACTTGAGGTAATCCCTCAACTCAACGTGGTAGGGCAGCGGTTCCAGCTTTGGCTCAGAATTATTCAACCTGTTCCCTTCGACGCTTGTTTCCGATCATTTAATCGCACGATTGGCTCAAGGTCAAAGCAACAGAACATCTGGCCGGCTTAGTTTTTTTGTTTTTGGGTTGGACCGCGGTTGTCCTACGCATGCAGTTAAACTGGCGGTATGAAAATGAATGTTCTTATTCCTGAAACAAACGAAACCAGTGATTCAACCGTCATCCGGTTTGGCGATGCTGAACTGATCCTCCGCGATAACGGCCGCCATGAACTTATCGGCGGCTCCCGATCGGACCACATTGCCGCCCGGGAATACATCTCGTTTTTCCTGCATGAGGTGGTGGTGAATTCACCGATTCGCGGCACCGAACTCGGATTGCCGCGATTAAAGTTGGAATCCGCTGCCGGATGACGGAACGAGAAATTCGGCTGGACAGATCAATCTGGTCAAAGACCTCCAATTCGCGTAATAAATTGGCATGGGCGCATTCTATGGATCGATCCATATCAGAACCGAAAACTCTGACGCAGTTCAAAAGGCCCTCGATCAGGTAGCGAAGGAAGCTAATTGCAGATTCCTCCTGGGTTCACCGCTCAGCGGCTGGATTAGTGTTTTCCCAAACGACAGTGGACAAAACGATCGGATTTCAGTCGAAATCGCAAAGCGTCTTCCCCACGACATTTTTCATCTGATCGTCCATGACGATGGTATTTTTGGCTATTTCTTTTATCGCGATGGGAAGTTGATCGACCGATACAATTCCTGCCCGGATTACTTTGAAGAAGTCTCTGATGAGGATAAGCAACAATGCCAGGGTCGCCCTGAACTTTTTCAATACCTGCTGCCCAAACCCGAGTCATTGGACAAACTTAAAGCTCTTCTCATTGCCGACAAAAACATTGAAATTGTTTTTGAGCACGAACGCATGGCGCAGTTTGTCGAATTACTCGGTCTGCAAAACGCCCTAAGCAGCTATGAATATCTTCAGGCTGGAGAACATGAGGAAATCAAAAGCTGGAAGCAATTCGTTCATATTCCAGACTTGAGCGCTGAAAAGGCGGCGAAGCGAGCCGTCAAAGCCCAGATTGCCGCCGAGAAAAAGCGTTTGCAAAAGGAAGGCATTCTTCTGGCCGAAATAAAACCGCCCAGTCAGAAAGGGCCCGGCCTGCCAATTTCGATCGCATGGGGAACCGATTCCGCCACGAATGGCCTCCTGCTCGTGTGGCAATCCTACCACCTAACCAAGCCAGTTGACGACCCGGAGCATGCGCCGGAATTTTTTACGATTCAACCGCCTTGGAATGCTCCACTTCAACCGATCGGGCTGAAGACCAACTGGACGGCTCATATTTTTTGCATGAGTCCATCCGCTAAGTGGCTGGCCGGCGGTTTCGCGGCGGGTGACTGGAAAATGCGCGTCTGGGACTGGCGACAAAAGAACCTGGCCTTTGAAATAGCCCATACGTGTGCTGTTGACTCGGTGTCATTCAGTCAGGATGAGCAATGGGTTTACAGTTTGGGAGGTGGCGAGTTTATCGTCAGTTCGATGGCGGAGAAACGCCCGGTCATCAGCGTCAAGGGTCTTGGTGGCTCCAGAAAAGCGGCGGTTCATCCGTCTGGCAAATTCGCCGCCGTCGCTTTTCAACAGGAACTTGCCATCGTTGATTTGGAGAAAGCCGAAGTCGTTAAAAAGCTTTGGGTGAATCGGAGGATGGAAACTATTGACCTTTTTGCCATCGATTCCACGGGCACGCTCATCCGCAGTTGCCTGGAGACATTTTTGGAATCTCCCAAAATCATGCAGAAACTTGGGATTAACTCGGAATTACGCACGGCTATTTTACAGGATCCCAAGGCGGTTGAACAATTGAGCGCTGAGGCGCAACAAAAAATCAAATCAATGGTGGAAAAGGTCCGCGTGAGCTCACTCAGGTCATTTGAAACCAAAGAGAATCTATTCGATGTGCAGTTCAGTCCCACGGGCGAACAGTTGTTTGTTGCCGGCGGCGGAATGCGGGTATTTGATTGGAGAGGACTGCTCTTGGCAGAGAAGGATGCGCCTGCCCCGGTTTATTCCGTTGATGCACCCAAGGATGATGAGAATGATCCAAATTCGCGGCCTTTAGCTTACTGTGTGCGCTTTGACCCAGAGCGAGATCTTCTACTTTCAAGCTGTTTGGCCGGGGTGGTTCAATATTTGAACGTCAACAATGGACAATCCGGCACGCTTTTGAAACCGCCGGATGAGGTCTGTGTCTGGCATTTCGAGTTGACCAGCGATCGGCAAGCGCTGTGTTGCCATTGCAGTTCTCGCCCAAAAATCAGGAATCAAAACAAAAGGGTTAATTACCTCCAAATTTGGAATTACCCGGCAGTGTGCAAATCCGCTGGATTGGACTAAATATTACCCGACCATGAGCCCGATATTTGCCGATGCAATTGACTTCCCTCTAGTCCTGGGTCTCGGTTTGGTTGTATTGATACCATTGCTGTTGTTCGAGATCGGAATCGAGGCGTTAATCCTCAAGAAAGTCTGGTCCATCCCATTCAGAAGCTTGTGCCGTTTCACATTTATTGCCAATTGCCTTTCTTTGCTCGCCGGCATTCCCGTCAAGATTCTGAATGCATGGCTTTACAGCTTTTTGTTGCCCGAGGATCTGCCGGGATTTTTTGCCCGCTACCCATCGGCTGTCGCCGTCGGAACAATTATTTATTTCGGAGTGACCATTGGTGTGGAAGGTGCATACGCATTCCGATGGCTGCGCAGGAAAGAATATAAAATTGCTCCCGGCAGAATTTGGAAGGGAATTTTCCTGGCAAACCTGGCGAGTTACGCCGTGGTTGCACCGCTGCACTATTATCTCACCCGACCACTTCCACAATCGATAAACGAGTTTACGCAAAACACCAATTGGTCCAGTAATCCGGCAGTGAGGCTGTTTTTTACCGACGGCACGAACGACAATTTGAAGTCGATGCAATTGGGCGGTTCGTCCCCGGAGACAATCGTTCCCATGACCGTGAGAGATTATTTACTGTCTGCCGATCTCAAGCTCTGCCTGTTTCGCGGCACCAACGGCAATCTTTACCTTTACCGGCCAGTGACGGCACAGTGCAAATTCGTCCTGCAATCCAATGAACGTTTTGTGATGAATCAGCTCGCATTTAGCCCCTCGGGGCGATATGTCGCGTATGCGAATGAAAATAGCAATACACTTGAAGTGGTTAACCTTGAAACTGGACAACACATTGACCAACCGCTCATTCAAAAGGAAGGTTTCGGTGAGGCATCCGTTGCGTGGTCAACCAATGAAACAAAATTCTATGTCGGCGGATTCGGAAAGGCAGGAATAATTCAATGTGCGATTCAACCCACAGCCCTGCTTTCGGCTGAGAAACTGACGCAAACTGCCGAGACGCAAACCAACGCACCGGATGTTTTGACGTGTTATGGTCGAACTGGCAGCGGCGGGTGGTATGGTTCAGACGATTGGGGCAGATCTTACAACAGCGATTCATGTGGAAATTTGAATGTTTACACCGAACCCGGACTCGGAAGCCACCTGAGAATCTATTCCGGGACCAATTGGGAGGCCCAAGTCGAATATCTTGCAGTCAATCCAGGGCTCCTGCACATCGCCCAGTTTTATTTTGGAGACGTCGCTTTTTTAGAGGGTTGCAATGAGTGCCTGTTCGAAGCTAACGGTTACATCTACCTGCTGGACATCCATAATAAGCGAGTGGGCAAAGTGGTGCGGGGTGGACGCTTTATTCTTTTAACGCCGCGCTATCAAAAACATCTCTAACAGAACGAAGCTTGCGATATGAAAATTGAACTTCGAGGAGTCCTGAAATCTTACAGGTCGTTGCGGGCCTTGGATCATGTTTCATTGCAAATCGAGCCGGGCCAGATCATCAGCCTGCTGGGACCAAATGGGGCCGGCAAAACCACCTTAATCCGTTGCCTTGCCGGGATCGCGGCGCCTGACAAGGGCGGGATTTATTTTGACGAAAACGAATTCCGGCGCGACCGACTGGGTTTGCGCCAGCGGATTTACCTCATGCCGGATTTCCCCTTCCTGTTTTGGGAACATTCTATCGTCCGCAACATCGCCATCATATTGCGGCTATACGACGCGGACGGCGATGGGGCTGAAAAGCGGGTCTTAGAGCTGCTGCGGGATTTTGACCTGCTGCCCCTGGCCTTGCGGCCGGTGCATTCACTTTCCCGGGGACAGATTTACAAGACGGGGTTGGTGGCCATGCTGGCAGCCGACCGCGAAGTGTGGCTGTTGGATGAACCGTTCGCCTCGGGCATGGACCCGCAGGGGATTGATGCGTTCAAACGCCATTCCCGCGCCGCCGCCGGTCGGGGACGGACCATCGTGTATTCGACGCAGATTCTTGACGTTGCCGAGCGTTTTTCAGGACGGGTCTGCCTGATCCACAAGGGAGAAATCCGGGCGTTCGACACGATGGATAATCTGCGCAGCCAAGCGCATGACAAGGACAACGTGCTGCAGGAAATGTTCTGGCAACTTCGCGAGACAGGCCAATGAAGCTGCATTCGTCCAGATTTGAAAAAGACCTACGCCGCGAGGTGAAAAAGGCTGTGCGAAGTTCGCCGGCGTTAAAAAAGGAATACCGCCGGGCGAACAAGGGCATCCGCAAACGCCGGAAGGTTGACTGGATCGTCTGGTTGATTCTCTCCATAGTTGTCGGTTACGTCATTTGGGCCTTTGTCGAAATCACCGGCCATCCGGTCACCGGCCTTGCGGCTATCAACCTGATGACGTTGTTCCTGGCAGCCAATTATGTGCGGAACTTGTCGGTGGCGATCTTCCATGCAACCGATCTTCCCGCATTGTCGCTGCTGCCCCTGTCCGAATCGGAGGTGTTCCATTGGGAATTGCAGAAATTCTTCCGCAGGATCGCCATGTTTTCGCTGCTTGCCATGCTCTCCGGCTATGGGGCGTTGGGAGTATATTTGCACCTTTCGTTTGTCCAATGGATCGGCACCGCCATACTCGCCATATTATCATGGGCAACGTTGCTGGCATTGGCCGCCCTCTGCGCCGCCCGGTTCCCGAAGCTGCCATACCCGATTTTCACCGCCAGCGTCTATATGTTCGGATTTGGGCTGTTGATGTCTTGGAAGGCGTTTGGCGCCGCAGCGTTGCATTTCATTGACGGTATTGCTCCAGTGCTGAATTTGCTGTTGCCCACCGGGTGGTGCCCTTCGCTGTTCCAACTGCTCCTGCCGGATGGGGAATGGTGGCCGGTGCTTTTAATCGTTCCAATCGCCCTGATTATCTGGAGCCTCAAGAGTTCATTGGAACTGCTACGAAGCAGACTGACATACAAAGAACATGTTATCTTAGAAACACCTGATCAGATTCCGGGCACGGATCCGACTGTTTCCGGTACAAAAAGCGGAGCGGCTCAACCATCGCCGGTTCATATGGAGACCGCAGCCATTGAAGAAATTATCCAAACCCGGCAGTTTTTGATTCGAGAACCATGGGACAAACGCGGCTGGTTTGAAAAACAGTTGTGGCAATGGCTGGACCCGCGAGAAAAGACGCTTGCGGAATTCGCTTTTCCAAGAGGATTTTTAATCACAAAGCCGTGGAAAACTGTGCTGCGCAATTTTTCGGTGACGGTCTTGGCCGGATTTGTAGTCGGCCTGGCGAATCTGACGTTTGAATTCTGGGTTTTCGGCATCGGGTTGGTCATCACCTTTCTTCACGCCCTAGCGCTGATCTGGGGAAATGGCTCTGCCTTTCGGTCCCTGTTGAGTAGTGGTGTCAGGATGCATATTTACGCAGTGTATCCGATCACGTTTCGAGAGCTTTCCCACACGCTCTTTAAAGCATCCGTCGTCCAGTTGCCAATGTTCATTGCCTACACCATGGCTTGTGCGGTGCTGATTTCCTATCTCACTGGCACACCTATCGGCTTTGGAATCATCATTGGCTTCAAGGTGGGATTTTTGATTTTCGCCGCCCGCTTTATCACAACGACGCTGGCTTTCAGTGCCTGCACCAATGACAGCACTCAATTTCGTCTGCGGACGATTGCGTTGGTATTTGTTTTCATTGGTATGGCGTGCGCCTTTGTTGCCCTCGGTGGAGGGTCAATATTTGTGCCCAATCCATTTGTCGCGTGGCTGCTTTTCTTGGCGGCAGTTTTTGATGCATATGCCCTCTTCAGGATATATGGCTGGTTCCACAGCAGGAACAAGTTTGACCTGATGAACTTTGCGCAACGCTAAGCCACGAAAACAGCGGCTTCGACAGGTGGTGTCGCTCGGCTGAAATAAATTGAGTACCAATACAAATAAAATTAGAGAATGTGCTTATTGTGGTGATGTTGGAATCGTCACTAGAGATCCCTGATCTTTGCTCATGCTGGGCTGCGTTGGGACAGGCAGTGGAAACAAGGGCTAAATTCCATTGCCCAGGTGCCGGTGGCAGTGATTGGCCCGTTGAGAATCAACGGTGTTGAGGCTCACGGTGACTTTTTTGTCCCCATGGCGACGAGTGAAGGTGCGCTCGTCGCTTCTTATCATCGGGGGGCGTATGTCATCAGTCATGCGGGCGGCGCGGCGGCCATGTGCCTGACGGAATCGATCTCCCGGGCACCGTGTTTTGTTTTCAATTCCACCATTGATGCCTGTTCCTTTCTGGAGTTTGCCATGCAGGAATCAGCCACTTTTCAGGAGCGCATTGGCGGGCAACAGGGGCAGTTCGGACGGCAATGGTAGCGCGGCGCGGTTTAATTCTCCTGAAGGCGTTGCAGTGGACAGCGTGGGCAATGTCTATGTGGCGGATTCATTCAACGAGACAATCCGCAAAGTTACGCCCGCGGGTGTGGTGACGACGCTGGCAGGACTGGCGACTGTGTCGGGTACCGAGGACGGGAAGGGTAGCGCGGCACGGTTTAATTCTCCTGAAGGTGTTGCAGTGGACGGCGCAGGCAACGTCTATGTGGCTGATTCCGCCGACGATACGATCCGAAAGGTAACACCTGAGGGTGTGGTGACGACGCTGGCAGGAACGGTGAACGTTTCAGGTTCCAAAGATGGGAAGGGAAGCGCCGCCCGATTCGGCAGCATGTTCGGTGGGCCATCCGGCGTCGCGGTGGACGGTGCCGGGAATATTTATGTGGCGGACGAAGCCAACCAAACCATTCGGAAGATAACACCGGCCGGCTTGGTAACGACATTGGCAGGAGTTGCTGGCAGCCAGGGCACCAACGATGGACCAGCGAAGGTTGCACGGTTTCATGATCCTGAAGGTGTAACGGTTGACAAATCGGGCAACGTCTATGTGGCAGACTTTAACAATCACACGATACGGAAAGTGACGCCGAAGGGCGTGGTGACGACTCTGGCTGGATTGGCAGGCAGTTTGGGCTGTGTGGATGGCAAAGGGAATGCGGCGCGGTTCGGCGGCATTCCATCTTTTGGCCCCTCCGGCGTGACGGTCGGTACAGATGGAAACATTTATGTGGCGGACATAGGCAACCATGCAATTCGGAAAGTCACGCCAGATGGAGTGGTGACGACGCTGGCCGGATCAGCCGGCGGAACTGGCAGTACGGACGGGACGGGGACCGCCGCGAGTTTTCGGTATCCTGGCGGCGCAGCAGTGGACAAGGAGGGTAACGTCTATGTGGCGGATACAGGCAACGACACGATCCGGAAAATGACACCCCAGGGTGTGGTGACGACGCTGGCAGGACTGGCAGGTCAGCGTGGCAGCACGGACGGGATAGGCAATAAAGCCCGGTTTATGGATCCTTTTGACGTGGCCGTGGACAGCGCAGGCAACGTATATGTGGCGGACGAAGGAAATGAAACAATCCGCAAAGTGACACCGGATGGAGTGGTAACTACACTAGCCGGGTTGGCGAGAGATTTTGGTAGCGCGGACGGCACTGGGAGCGCCGCCCGGTTCGGCAGCAAGGATGGGGGCCCCAGCGGCGTTGCGGTGGACGGCGAGGGCAATGTGTATGTGGCCGATACTGACAACCACACGATTCGGAAAGTGACAACACTGGGGGTTGTAACGACCTTGGCTGGAATCTCCTCGATATCAGATTATGGGCGGCCTGTGGGCGGTAGCAGGGACGGCACCGGGAGCGAGGCGCGGTTCAATTATCCTTGGGGCATTGCGGTGGACAATGCGGGCACTGTTTATGTTGCGGACTCATTGAACCATACAATCCGCAAAGTGACGTCAGCGGGGCTTGTGAGCACACTGGCCGGACAGACTGGACTGACTGGTATGGCTAATCTGGCTAATGTTGGCAGTGCTGACGGGACCGGAAACGCTGCACGGTTTTGGGGACCTCATGGCGTGGCGGCGGATGACGCGGGTAATGTCTATGTGGCGGATACAGGCAATCGCACGGTTCGGAAAATAACTCCGGCAGGAGTAGTGACGACACTGGCCGGACAGGTTGGTAGCAATGGAAACGCCGATGGAACGGGGAGCGAAGCTCGGTTTGGCTATCCTGCCGGTGTGGCAGTGGATAGCGCGGGCTATGTCTATGTGGTTAATAGCGATAACTCCACAATTCTCAAGGAGGTTCCCTTGAAACCTAAAAATCCGTGACAGAGCCATTATATCCACAGTGAAAAAGTGCCAGCAGGAATGCCAGCAAACACCTTTGGGTGAGGGTAAAATTGAGTTAAAGAAAATCCAGAGGAGTTATCCTTGACATAAAACGTAACAGCCTTATCGTCAAGACATCAGCGATGCCATAGGCAGTTGATTTCGAGTGGCTTGTGGAAGGCGGGACGCGTCCGATTCCGACCCTCGCCTCCAGCTCTTTCTGCTGGGATTTTGGAGGAAAAAGCGTCGAGTTTCAGTGAAATCTTCAGTGGCTGGCGAGCACCGCCACCATTCGAGAAAAACTGAAGTAACTCGCCGAGAGCACCCTTGGAAGGGCGGATCGGGTTGGTTCATGCTCATAACATGAATCGAAACATGAAGAACCGTTACCGGGTGTTCCGCCGTGGCTGGGGCACCTACTACTGCGAAGACCTCGTTACCAAACAGCAAATCACCCTCAAGACCCGCGACAAGGACGAAGCGTTTCGTCTCGTTGCGGCCAAGAATGAAACAGAGGATGCCCCCGCGTTCAGCCTACATCTGGCGCGGGTGTATTGGAAGGCCGGAGACCCGGCAGCCGCCCAGCGGACGTGGCAACACGTCATGGACGAAATCCCCAAGCTCAAAACCGGCGACACACAGGCACGCTGGTTCACCGCCATCAAGGACAAGGCGTTTGATTCGCTCCGCAATCTGGTCGTCCTCGAAACCCAAGCCGAACACTTTTTGAAAGTGCTGGAGAACGGCTCGATCTCGACCAACATCTATCTGCGGCGCATTCACAACTTCGCCCTGGACATGAACTGGCTGCCGTGGCCGGTGCTGCCGAAGAAACGCTGGCCCGCCGTCAAATTCAAGGAGAAGCGCGGCATCACCTTGGCGGAACATCAGGCCATTGTCGCGCGCGAATTGAATCCCGAACGCAAAGCGTTCTACCAACTGGCGTGGCACCTGGGCGCGGCCCAATCGGACATTGCCTTCCTTGAGGCGGAAAACATTGATTGGGAACATAACGTCATCAGCTTTGCCCGCAAGAAGACCGGCTCGATTGCCATCATGCGATTTGACAGGGAAGTGGCGGAGATTCTCCGGGATTTGCCAGGGAGCGGCCCGCTGTTTCCATATCTGCGGACAGTGCGGGCGGGTGACCGGGCGACGGAATTTCACCAACGTTGTGTCGGCCTCAAAATCAAAGGCGTCACGTTGCACAGCTACCGCTACGCATGGGCGGAACGCGCGAAGACCGCCGGCTATCCAGAGCGGTTCGCGCAGGAAGCACTCGGCCACAACAGCAAGGCCGTGCATCGCGCTTATGCTCGCAAAGCAAAGGTTGAATTGCCGTCGCTGGGCGAATACGAACGGCAACGAAAAATGTTCCTGGAGGGAAAGATTGCTGAACCGGCGGCTCAAATCGCCAACGCATAAGGAGGACAACATGCACTTGAATGGCCCTGAACTCTTGCAACTTCGCAGCGCTTGAGAAGTTTTTCCAAGAAGCTGCTAGGAAAGCTGAGGCAGCCAAATAATTGATGAACACCAAAGATTTTCCCTGTCTCGGGGTGTCGCCGGGTGAAGCCGCGCGGCAGCGGCGGATTTTTGTTTAGAGGATCATCCCTTGGGGCAGCGCCGAGTCGAGGTTGCTTCAAATCCAAGCCGACCAAAATGGCGCCAAGCGGTGGGCGGCTAGATAATTCAGGATCAAAATTGCGTTTGCAGATTGTAGCGAAATTCGCTTCATTGTGAAAACGCAAGACGGACTTCACGTTTTGTTTGATTTCGTCAGCGTTGTTCAAGCATGGCTTTATTCGAGAACTAACTCTTGCTTACCTGTGCCGGCTATATTCAATTATTTTTCCATTTGCTGCCAACCGCAACCAAGCGCTTTAATCAGATTGACCGAAGCTGTCAGGCGTGCGCCTTGCAATTGAACGGCGCTGCGCTCCTGATTCAATGCCTCGGTTTGCGCCGTCGCCACGTCGAGATAAGTCACGAGTCCGGCTTTGTAGCGGTTGTTCGCGATTTCCAACGTGTGGCGTGCGGCAATAACCGCTTCGTTCTCTGAATTCCATTCCCCGGCCAGCAAATGTTGCGCGGCGAGTTCATCTTCAACTTCGCCAAAAGCGTTCAACACGGTCTGGCGATAATCGGCGACGGTTTCGTTGTAAGCGGCGCGCGCGGCGGCAAGTTGCGCGCGATTCAAACCGCCGGTGAACAATGGCAGTTCAAGGGACGGCCCAACTGACCAAAAACGGCTCGGCCAATTGAACCACGAACTGGAATCAATGGATTGAAAACCGGCGAGGCCGTTGATGCGAATGGTCGGGAAAAATGCCGCTTTGGCGACGCCGATATCCGCGTTGGCGGCGGCCATGCGACGTTCGGCGGCGGCGATGTCGGGACGATGTTCCAATAATTCACTCGGCAAACTCGGCGGAATGTTTGGAACGTCCGCAATGGTTGACGCATTCGTGGCGATGAAAAAATCAACCGGCGATTGACCGCAAATCATGGCAAGTGCGTGCAGCGTTTGCGCGCGGCGCAATTGGATGTCCGGCAATTCCGCTTCGGCGGCATGCAGTTGGGTTGCCGCCTGCGCGACATCCAAATCGGAAACGATGCCGCCGCGCCGCCGATTTTGCGTGAGTTCCAATGAGCGGCGATAGGCTTCAATCGTGTTGGCGATCAACGTGTATTCGTCATCCAAAGTTCGTAGCGAGAAATAATCATCCGCGACTTCGGCGGCAACGTCGAGTTTCGCGGATTCCAAATCGTCCGCGCTGGCAATGAAACGCGCGTGCGCGGCCTGCGACTGGCGGCGCACGCGTCCCCACAAATCAATTTCCCAACCGAGATAAATCGGCGCGGTGAACGTGTCGTAAGTGTACGCCGTGCCGGCGGCCTGGCCATTTTGAGGTTCGTTGACGCTGGTGCGTTGGCGCGTGACGTCTCCGTTCGGCGTGCCGCCGGCGGTGAGTTGCGGGAAAAATTCCGAACGCGCGGCAGCGGCCAAAGCGCGGGCTTGCTCAAATCGCGCGGCAGCGGCAACGAGATTTTGATTATTGGTCAATGCGCGCGTTTCCAGACGATTCAATTCTGAATCGTTGAACAGTTGCCACCATTTGCCGCGCGGCAAATTTGCGGACGGCTCGGCAATTTTCCAAATGGTCCGATTCGTCGGATTTCCATCGCTGAATGTTTTTGGCAACGGCTGATTTTGCAGCGCCGTCGGACGATGATAATTGGGGCCGACGGCGCAACCGGTCAAACCGATCGCCAGCGCAATAACGTTGATGAAAACAACCGATTTCATTTGGCGACTGAATTGGCCTCCGCCGGTTGCGCCACTTGCACCGTCATGCCCTCGGCGATGGAATCGGGTGGGTTGTCAATGACCCGGTCATCGGCTTTGAGGCCGTCCAGCACTTCCACGGTGTTGCCAAAATCGCGGCCGAGTTTGACGGAGCGCAACCGCACTTTGTTGTCGCTGCCGACGATGGCGACCTGTGTTCCCTGCGCGCGGAAAATCACCGCGCTGTCGGAAATCGCCAAAGCGCCAGACTCGGCGGCTTCGTTAAAACGCACCTGTGCGTAGCTGCCGGCGAAAAGTTCGCCATGCGGATTGGGCACTTGCAATTCCACCTGCAACGTGCGCGTGGCCGGGTCCACCGCGCCGGCGGTGCGCGTGACGGTGGCGTCAAACGTCCGGCCGGGCAATTCCAGAAACGTCAATTCGGCCTTCTGGCCGGGCGCGATGGCGTGGACGTATTGCTGCGGCACTTGGACATAGACGCGCAACGGATCGGTTTGCGCCACGCGGAAAAGCTCCGGCCCGCTGTCGGCGGCGATGAGCTGGCCGATGTCCGTGTTGCGGAGCGTGATGGTGCCGTCGAACGGCGCGGTGATGCGATCAAAACTTTTCAAGTCCTGCAGCCGTTTGACGTTTGCCTGCGCGGCTTCGACGTTCGCCTGTTTCAAAACATAGTCGGACTGTTTTTCGGCGGTTTCCTGCTCGCTCACACTGGCGGTCTTGAGCAATTCCGTCCAGCGGTCGGCGGTGATTTTGGCCAAATCCAGCGCGGCTTTGGCCTGGTCCAGTTCGGCCCGGGCCTGCGCCAGTTGCGCGTCCAATTCCGGCGTGTCAATTTCGGCGAGCACCTGGCCGTTGGTGACGCGGTCGCCAATGTCCACGAACCAGTCTCTCAGATAGCCGCTGGCACGCGCGTGAATTGAGGCTTGAATGAACGCCTGAACGTCGGCCGGCAGCGGCGTGCCAAAATCCGGCTGGAACGGCGTGGGGGAAATGACCGTGACGGTCCGGACCGAATCTGTGCGCGCCTCGGCCAGCAATTTGCGGTGTGCCAGCCAGCGCGGCACAAAACCGATGAGCAGGCCGATGACGACGAGGACGGCGGCGATTTCCGCGACCCGCCGCAAGCGGACGGGCGGCGGTGCGGATGATGGGGCAGGCGCAGTTGAGTTCATGGCGAAAAACTTGGATTGGTTGACTGTGGCTTGTCGTGCCGGTGCATGATGCTGAAAACGACTGGCACAAAAAACAGGGTGGCAATAGTGGCGAAAACCAGTCCGCCGATCACCGCGCGGCCAAGCGGCGCGTTTTGTTCGCCGCCCTCGCCGAGTCCCAGGCTCATCGGCGCCATGCCGATAATCATGGCCAGCGCCGTCATCAAAACCGGACGGATACGGCTGGTTCCGGCTTCCAGCGCGGCGGCCACGGGATCAAGTCCGCGCAGGAGGTTCTCGCGCGCGAAGGAGACGACGAGCACGGAATTGGCGGTGGCCACGCCCATCGCCATGATCGCGCCCATCAACGCCGGTACGCTCAAGGTCGTCTGCGTCAGAAACAATCCCCACACCACACCCGCCAGCGCGCCGGGCAGCGCCGTAATGATGATGAACGGGCCGAGCCAGCTTTGGAAATTCACTACCAGCAGGAAATAAATCAAAATAATTGCCATGACCAGGCCGAGGCCAAGACCGATGTAACTGGACCGCATGGTTTCGGCTTGGCCGCGCACGATGATGTCGCTGCCTTTCGGCAAATCCTTCTTGATTTGTTCAACGAGCGGGTGAATGTCGCTCAAAACACCGCCGAGGTCGCGGCCCTCAACGCCCCCGTAAATATCAATGACGGGCATCACGTTGTAATGCGAAATGGCCGGTGGAATTTCGACGCGCTTGACGCTGGCGACGTTGGCGAGAATCTGGTCGCCGAACCTGCCGGCATTGACAGGCATGGCGTTGAGTTGTTGCACCGAATCAATCG
Source organism: uncultured Verrucomicrobiae bacterium (assembly GCA_963842445.1). Lineage (GTDB taxonomy): Bacteria > Verrucomicrobiota > Verrucomicrobiia > Limisphaerales > UBA11358 > UBA11358. The sequence continues at coordinate 35,549 of CAWJHF010000025.1, forward strand.
CATACTGCGGCGCGCTGACGTTGATGAGGTATTGCACGCCGACGTTGGGATTGAGCCAGTACGCCGGCTGTACCTGGCTGCTGCCGCTCAGGCTGAGCAGCACTGAATTGGCCACATTTTGTTCCGTCAAACCCAGTTCGGCGGCCTTGACGCGGTCAACCGAAATGCTGAATTGCGGCAGGTTGAGCGGTTGTTGCACGCGCACATCCACCGCGCCGGGAATTTTCTGAATTTCATCCGCCAGGCGCACGGCAAATTCACGGTTCCGGGCCTGACCGCGACCGACAATTTGCACGTCGAACGGCGCGGGCAGGCTGAAATTGAGCGTCTGGCTCACGATGTCCGCCGGCAGAAAATAAAACATCACACCGGGAAACTCGCGGCTCAACTGCGCGCGCAATTTGCGGACGTAATTTTCGGTTGGCGCGTGGCCGCGCTTGAGCGAAACCAGCACATCCGCGTCGCCGGCGCCGATGACGCCGCTGGTGTTGTAGCTCAGATTGATCGAGGAATTCGGAATGCCGATGTTGTCGAGGATGCCGCCGAGTTCGCCTGCCGGCACCTCGCGGCGGATGACGACGTTGACTTCGCCGGCCAGCCGCTCGGTTTCCTCGATGCGCGTGCCGGTGGGCGCACGCAGGTGCAGCAGGAACTGCCCGGTGTCCACGTTCGGGAAAAAGTTCCGGCCGAGAATGCCAACCAGCAGCCACGAGCCGACGCAAAAGGCGAGAAAAATCAGCGCAAACGGATTACGGTGCTGAAAGCAGCTTGCGAGCAGGGCGCGATAGCTGTTGCGAAAACGGTCAAAGCCGGTTTCAAACGCGCGCTGGAAGCGGACCAATGGCAGGACCCAGACCGGGACCTTCGATTCGTCAATATGTTCGCCGTGCAACTTGACATCCCGATAAAGCCACATTACCAGCGTCGGCACGAGAGTCCGGGAAATGAGGTAGCTGGCCAGAATGGCAAACACCACCGCTTCCGCCAGCGGCACAAACAGATAGTGCGCCACGCCGGTCAGAAAAAACATCGGCACAAAGACGATGCAAATGCACAAATCGGAAACCAGCGCCGGCAGGACAATTTCCTGTGAGCCTTGCAGGACCGCATCGGCCAACGGCTGGCCGGAAGCCATGTGCCGATGCGTGTTTTCGATAGTGACGGTGGCGTCGTCCACCAGAATGCCCACCGCCAGCGCCAGGCCGCCGAGCGTCATCAAATTAATCGTTTCGCCCAGCGCGCTCAAAACCGCGATGGAGGAAAGCACTGCGAGTGGGATGGACAGCGCGATGATGAACGTGCTGCGCCACGAACCCAAGAACAGCAAAATCATCGTGGCGGTCAATGCTGCGGCGATGATGCCTTCCTTCAAAACACCGCTGATGGCCGCGCGCACGAACAGGGATTGATCGGCAAACTCCGCCGCATGCAAATCCGGGAACTGCGAAGCTACCGAAGCCATCACCCGGGGCAGGGCAGTCTTGATTCCTTTGACCACGTCAAGCGTCGAGGCGTTGCCCGCTTTCATGATGGTCAGTAACGCGCCGCGCACGCCGTCCTGACGCACTGCGTTTTGCTGCGGCAGGTAGCCGTCATGAACCTGCGCGACGTCGCTCAGATAAATGGTGGTGCCGTTGACCACTTTGACCGGCAGATGGTTCAAATCGTCAATCAAGCGCGCATTGGCATCCACCGCCACTGAATATTCAATCGGGCCGATTTTCGCCGTGCCGCTGGGCAGCACAAGATTTTGTGCGTTGATCGCGCTGATGACGTCCTGCGCTTGGATGTTCTTGGCTTTGAGCGCAGGCAGAATCAAGTCCACGGCCACAACCCGGTTCTTGCCTCCGTACGGCCAGGGAATCATCGCGCCCGGCACGTCGGCCAGACCGACGCGGATCTGATTGGCCGTGGCGTCGAACAATTCCTGCTCCGACATTTTCGGGCTGCTGAAACCGTATTGCAAAATCGGCACGGTCGAGGCGTTGTATTGAATGATGAGCGGCGGCGTCATGCCGGGGGGCATTTGCCTCAGCACCGTTTGGGCGACCGCCGTGATCTGCGCCACAGCAGAATCCACGGATGCTTTCGGCTGTAGAAAAACCTTGATGACCCCGATGCCGTTGTAGGAAGTGGATTCGATGTGCTCGATGTTGTTGACGGTCACGGTCAGCGCACGTTCGTGAAGATAAACAATGCGCTGCTCCATTTGCTTGGCGTCGAGACCGGTGTATTGCCAGATGATGCTGACGACCGGAATATTAATGGCCGGAAAAATATCCGTGGGCGTGCGCAGCAAAATGAAAGGAGTCAATATGACAAGCAGCAACGCGGCCACGACAAAGGTGTAAGGCCGGCGCAGAGCTAGGCGAACAATCCACATAGGAGCGTCTTGAATCTTTGTTTAAGTCCTTAATCCCATTTGGCGTACGGTGAGAGGTTTGATAATTTTGGACGTTCTCGTCAATTTATTTGAGACTTTGACTTTTGTTTTTCGGCTAAAATTTGTGAATGACGGATTACCTCGCCAGATTTGGATAAAGCCGGGCACCGATCATCGTGAGCGCTGCCAGGGCAAAAAACAGCACGGTAAAATCCGCGCCGACGCCGTATGTAGTCGCGCCGCCTTGGATCATCAGCGTGCGCATTGCATCCACTTCGTAGGTCAACGGATTGACGTGGGCAACTGCCTTGAGCCAATCAGGCATGATGGCGATGGGATACATCGCGTTGCTGGCGAAAAACAGCGGCATGGTCAGGATTTGCCCGATGCCCATGAAGCGTTCCCGGGTTTTGACAATGCAGGCGATGATCAACGAAAAAGTCGAGAACACCGCGGCACCCAGCAGCACAGCGACCGCCACGCCCAGCAGCGCCAGCGGATGCCAGTTCATCTTCACGCCCAGCAGCCAGGCCAGTAAATAGACGATGAACGCCTGGCAAAGTGCGCGCACGCCCGCCGACAGCGCCTTGCCCAGCACCAGCGCCGCGCGCGACGCGGGACTGACCAGCAATTTATGCACGAGACCGAGGTCGCGTTCCCAAATGACGGCAATGCCGTAAAAAATCGCGATGAACAACACGCTTTGGGCCAAAACCCCCGGCGCCAGGAAATCCATATACCGGAGGTCGCCGGTGGGAATGGCGTGAATGCGCGTGAACACTTCTCCGAAAACCAGCAGCCACAACGCCGGTTGAACCGCGCGCGTCAGCAACTCGGTCGGGTCATGGCGCAGCTTGCACAGCTCCATTTCCGCCAGCGTAAGGCATTGGCCCAGCCACCGCGCCGGCCAGACCTGGCTCATGGGTGGATCAACCGAGCCGGGCAAGGTTGCGTCGAGTTTGGGAGATGTCACGATAATTTCCCTCTTGTTCAATTTCCATCGGATGACCGGTGTAATGGGCGAAAACTTCATCCAGCGTCGCCCCGGCGCAGTGGAGCGACCGTTTCAATTCGTCCGGGCTGCCCAGAGTCGCCAACCGGCCCAGATTCATGACGGCCACCCGGCCACACAAAATGTCCGCCTCATCCATGAAATGAGTGGTCAGGACAATCGTCATGCCGTATTCGCGCGCCAGCAGCCGCACCTGCTGCCACACTGCCTGCCGTGCCAGTGGGTCCAGGCCCACCGTCGGTTCGTCCAGAAACAACACCCGCGGACGATGCAGCATGGCCATCGCCAGTTCCAGCCGTCGCACCATCCCGCCGGAATAACCCCGCACCTCCCGATCGGCGGCCTCCTGCAGTTCCGCGAATTTCAGCGCCTCTCCAATGCGGCTTCGCCGCAGCGTTCCGGGCACGCCATAAAGTTTGGCAAAGAAGAGCAGGTTTTCGTAGCCGGTCAATGCGCCATCCACTGAAACCAGTTGCGGCACGTAGCCGATGGAACCGCGCACTTGCGCCGGCCGCTGCCGGATGTCAAAGCCGGCCACCGTGGCCGTCCCCGCCGTCGGCGGCAACAGCGTCGTCAGCATTTTGATGACGGTGGTTTTGCCGGCGCCATTTGGTCCCAGCAAACCGAAAACTTCGCCCTCAGCCACGGACAGATTCAAGCCGTCCACCGCCGTTAAACTGCCGAATCGTCGCGTCAGTCCGGATGTTTCCAATATCATCATGGTTTGACCTTGGGCGACGGGTTTCCGGTCGCCGTCTGATTATCAAAAACCCGGTGCAACACCTGCATCGCGCGTTGAACGGTTTTCTGTTCGGCGGCCGGGAGGTTTTTCAACGAGTCGGCCAGGCGCAGCCGGATTTCGTTGCGTACCTTTTCCAGCGTCGCCTGGCCCCGGGCTGTGAGTGTCAGGGCGATTTGGCGGCGGTTGGTCGAGACCAGTTGTCGCTCCACGAGCCGGTCGTCCACCAGGCCATTGATCAGCCGTGACATGGCTGGCAGGGAAAGCCCCAAGTGCTCGGCTGCCGCCGACAACGAGGAATTGTTGACCCGGTCCAAAAACACCAGAGTGCGGAATCGTGGCAGCGACAGGCCCGCCATGCGGCGCTGGCGAACCTGGTCGCGGATGAACCGCATCACCAGCGGCACTGTGTCCAGAATTTCACGGGCGCATCGTTTTGGGTTGCCATCCATAAATAGTTGTTCAATGCAACAGTTGCAATTGCTAAATATAGCGGCATGGCAATTTGTGTCAAGATGTCCTCAAGCCGGGTGCGAAGCGCAGGCGGTTTGGCCGCTGAGGTTCCGGTTTTGTCCTGGTTGCGGTCGCCAACGGTTCGGGCTTTGACGAGGACAAGGAGGAGGACGATTTCCCCGCGGATCACTTCAGCTTCGGATCAAACCGGCGGACGACGACTTCGGACAGGTCAATGTTCTCCGGCTGGCGCAGGAGAAAAACCACCATTTCCGCAATATCACCGGGCACAATCATCGGCTGGCCTTTGAGCCGTTCGCCGAGGTGGGTGCCCTTGATGAAATCGGTGTCCACACCGCCGGGGCAGAGATTGTACACGTGAATGTTGTGCGGTTTAAGTTCCGTCACCAGGCTGCGGGCGAAGCCGAGCAGGCCGTGCTTGCTGGCGCAGTAGGCCGATTGGTGAAGATAACCCTGCACGCTCGAGGTGCTGGCAATATTGACGATGCGGCCCTGCCGGCGCGCAATCATGGTCGGCAAAACCTCCCGCGTGACCAGGAACGGCGCGGTGAGGTTGACCCGCAGCACGCGTTCCCACCCGGCCAGGTCCATCTCGACCACCGGCGACTCCAGGAACATCCCGGCGTTGTTGATGAGAAAATCCACCTGACCAAGACGTTCGACGAGTTGCCGGACGCCGGCGGCGATTTGCTCCAGCTCCGCGAGATCGCACGCGACGAATTCGCCGCCGATGTCCGGTTTGGACCGTGACAGCAGCCCGAGCCGCACGCCTTCGCGGGCCAGCGCTTTGGCGATGGCCAGCCCGATGCCACGGCTGGCACCGGTGACGATTGCGGTTTTGCCGGCCAGCGAGGTCACATCTTCAACACCCGTTGCCGATAAGCTTCATCCGGGCGGCCGGCGATGCGGGCGATGTTTTCCGCGGAGAAAAAGACCGGGCCGCCCAGCGCGGCAGCGCCAACGAAAATCCTGGCTGCTTTCTCGGCCATCAGCATGGCGGCGAGAACCGATTGCCAGGTTCCCCCCAGCGTGATGATGCCATGATTCTGCATGAGGATGACCCGCGGTTGGCGCTGGTGTTTCTTGACGAAAACTTCGGTCTCGCGGCGGATGACCTGTGCCAGTTTCAAGCCGGGATCGGTGATGGGGATGAACACCGAGGCGACACTGCAACAAACGATCTCATCGGGAAACATCCGGTTGACGGCAAAGTCCTGTGCCCGCGGCGAGCAGAGGATCTGGTTGACGGTCGTGGCATGGGTGTGCCCGACGAACTTGATGCCCGGCAGGGACAGGAGATAGGCGTGAAACACCGCCTCGACGGAAGGCTTCTTGGCCTTGAGATTCACCCGGGAGGCCAGCAGGGCATCATCCACTTGCTGGTCGGTCAGGTCGTCCTTTCCCAGCATGGGCAGCAGCGCGGACAAACGGCACTCGACCACGTCGTCTTCCTTCAGCGTGCCGAGACAGGTGCCGCTGGCTTTGACAAGAAAGGTTTCTTCGGTAAGCCGGGCGGAGGTATTGCCTTCGCCAAGCATGGCGAGGCCGCGATCTTCACGTCCGAGTTCGTGGGACAGAGTGAGCAGGTCTTGGAGGATGGGATTTTGCATGGTGGTTAATTCATTTCCTGGCCACCGGTCACGCTCAACGCAATGCCGGTGATGTACGATGATTGGTCGGAAGCGAGAAACACGACCGCGTTGCAGACGTCCTCGTAACTACAGCCGCGCTTCATGGGCACCTGATTCGTGTACGCCCGGCGGACGTCTTCGATGTTTTTCGCACCGGCGACCTTGCCAGCGCGGAGGTACTGGACAAACAGGCCTTTTTCCGGATGCGTCCACAGCGGCGAATCGAGCAGGTTGCCGGGGCAGATGGCATTGCAGCGGATGTTGAACGGCGCCATTTCCAGCGCGACGCTTTGCGTGTGACCAATGCCGCCGAATTTGCTCGCGGCATAGGCGGAATTGGCGGCGCTGCCTTTCTTGCCGGACTTGGAATTGATGTTGATGATCGAGCCGCTCCCCTGCTGTTTCATGACGCGGCAGGCGTGCTTCGTGATGAGAAAATAGCCGAACAGGTTCACGTTCATGACCGCGCGCCACTTCCCGGCGTCGGCGTCGGCGATCGGTTCGGCGATCAAGATTGCGGCGTTGGCGACGACGACGTCCACGCGGCCAAACTCCTGCACTGCCCGGTCAAACAGCGCCTTCACCTCGGCCTCCTGTGTCACGTCCACGTTCACACCAATGACGCGACGGCCGGTTTCCCTGGCGATGGCAGCGGCGGTGTCCGCGACCCCCTGCTCGTTCACGTCGGCAATGACCACCGTGCATCCTTCGCGGGCCAGCCGCTGGGAAATCGCCTGACCGAGTCCTTGCGCGCCACCGGTAACGATGGCGACTTTATCCGGCAGATTCGTGCTCATGTTTTTGGGAATTGCTTCAACAAGGCTTCTTCAGCCGATTTGCTCCAGTGACCGTCGTCGAGCGGGAGCTTGCCACCGAGCTCCGTCAACGGCGTCAGCTTCAGTCCGCGGCAGGACGGATAGACGATGATTTTGCCGGGCATCAGATTTTTTTCCACCGCCCGGATGCCGTCAATCGCGCCATCCAACCCGGATACGGCGGCGACGGAGAGATTGGTGTCCAACTGGCGTGAAACGACCTTGGCCAGAACCCGCTTCATGTCTTCGAGCACGGAGCCGCTCGTACCGATGAAGTACAGTTGCTTTTCGACGTAGGCGTCGAGGTCAATCTCGGCGGTCTTGTCGGCCGGGATGCCGGCGAAGATGTTGATGATGGCACGCGGGGCGGCCGCCGGCACCGCCTGTGCCACCAGTGCCGGCACCGGCGCCATCAGTACGATGTAATCAAACTGGTCGGTGAGTTTGTCCTTGGACGGATTATACGGACGCAGCTTGAGTTTGTTCTTTTTGGCCAACGGTTCGGCCAGCTTCTGAAGCACGGTCAAGCGGTCATCGCTGAGGTCACCCGCGAACACCGTCACTCCGGGCACGCCCTGGCAAAGGTCGCGGATGACATGCATCGTGCCCATCGGGCCGGCCGCCCCGATGACGTTGATCTTGTCGTTCGGACGGATTTCCGCCGTGGCGGGAATGGCCGCCATCGCCGTCGCCGGGTCGGAACCGGTCGTGCCGATGACGCGGATGCCGCCGTAATGAACGCGACCGACCTGTGACACGACCGCGCGGCCAAATTTGCCGCCGCTTTGAACCAGGTTGAACAAACCGCCGGCCGCAACTTTTGGGAAAAGTTTCTCCACCGTTCCGGGATTTGAGCCGAAGTAGATGACGTCGTCGTAAGCGGCATTTTTCAGATCGGCGACCTTGTCGGCTGTGGTGAATGTGGTAGCCGCGGATTTGCCGCGCAGGTTTGCCACGCGGTTTTTGTTCACCGGCGTCTCGCCGACCACGAGCATCTGGCCACCGTCCTTGAGGGTTTGCCGTTGCTTCTCCACGTAGGAATCCTCGACGCACGCCCACGGTTCCACCAGCGCCAGCGCGGAAGCCGACAGGTCCTCCGGCACGGGAATGAGCATGGATTCGCCCTCGGGCGAAGTGATGACGCGCTCATCCATCAGGACGTATTCCTGCAACGCGCCTTCAAAGTTGTAGCCGAACGCCGCGTTGGAACTGGCCGTGGGCAGCCACCGGTAATCGGTCTGCACCAGGAACCGGTCGCCGACCTTGTGGCGGGTGACACCGTGCCCGACTTTGACGATGCGCACCACGGTTTCGTGGCCGGGCACCACCGGTTTGTCGCCGGGCACATAGTTGGGCATCTCCAGCAACGCCTTGGCGTCAATGCCGGTTGTCACCGGTGATTTGCGGACGTGACCGGAAAATTGTTTGAGTAACTTCAGGTCGGAGAAACACAGACCAACGACTTCAACGCGCCCCAGAACCTGGTGGGGGCCCGGCTCGGAGACCGCCTTGGTTTCGTTGACCTGCAACTGGTCCGGTCCAACCAGTTGCACTGCCCGCTGTTTTTTTGGAATGGTGGTTGTTGCCATGTTGAATCAATGGATCTTCACCAGAATCTGCACCGGCGTCGCATCCGTGGTCAAGCCGCGCAATCGTTCTTCGGTCGCGGGCTGGAGTTCGCGTCCCAGCTTTTCAAAAAATTTGTTCTTCGACGTCAGTGTCGCAAACGTCTTTGCGGCCCAGGAACTGAGATAACCCAGCCCGCTCTGGCGTTGCAGCACCGAATGAGCATACACGATATGTGCCCCGCGCAAAAACACCGGAACCAGCGGTTTAAGCTCCGCTGTCTCGAATGAATCCACGAACTTGTTTCCCGGTGCGTTCATCTCGGTGCCGACGATGATTGGGAAATGGTGTTTCTCCGCCAGTGCAATCACATCGTGTAGGTTCTGAAGTTTCTGGTCTTTGACGCCCGGCGTGTAGTTGCGGTCGGGAATGATGTTCAACGCTGCGGCACCCGACGACATGCCCACTTGGAAAAATTCCTCGATGCACTTCTCGCCGTCCGTCGTGCCATCCAGCCACGCCAGCGTCGGAATCGCGCCTGATTCCAAAACAAACCGGTTCATGTTGGCCATCAGCGGGAACGAACCTTTTCCCGGCTGCGCGTAACCAGCGCCGCCCTTTTTCATTGTTTTGGCCCGGATCAGGTTCTGGAGCTTGGCTCCGGCGGGTGGGGCGTCACCCAGTTTTTCCTTCCAGTAAGCGGCGCGCTGCGCGGGGTCGGAAAACACTTTTGTGGCCTTGCTTTCAAATGCCTGGCAGAGATGGCGTTCCGTGGCATTGCCCTTCGGCGTCAGCGGCACGACTTCCTTCTCGTAATCCAGCTCGACGGGCCGCATGTAGGCGTTAACGCGAACCAGCATGTCGCGGGTGCGCTGCGCCGCGGCGGCGCGCATTTCGGTCAGGAATGGGTGCTGGACAGCCTTCGTAAACCCGACGCCCATGTGATAGGCAATGCCGGGTTCGCCCGGCGAGTTGATCACGCGCGTGGCAAACTCCGGCACGAACACGCGCGATTCGAGGCTGACACAGGTTTTCAGCCCAACCATACGACCGGCCTCCAGGAATTCTTCCAACGCGTCCAAGACATCGAAATCCACAATCCCGGCCACGGCCAAGCCGGCCTTGCGGGCCAACCAGGCGTATTTTGACGGCGAATAGCCGTAGGCGTTGTAAGAGAAAAAAGTGTGCGCGTGGAGGTTAACGTCCGTGCCGGACTTGGGCAGCGCGACCTTTCCTTCCTCAACCTGTCGCCACAGCGTCGTTAGCGCCTCGCGGCGCAGCTTGGGATTAAAACTGTCCAGTTGTTGTTCCAGCGGTTCAGTCATGGGTTCGGAAAACTCATTTTGAAGACTTTGCGATCGCGCGCCTTGATTTCGTGATCACGGTCTGCCGGGCCTTCTATCCGAGGTAGCCCGCTTGATGCTGCAAACCGTATTGGTGCCTCGTCAATCCTTTGGGTTCCATCGTCACGAAGCCCAACGCGTCGCCGAGTGCGAGCATGACGATGGTGCGGCACTGTGAGCGAGGCCGAATGGACACGGTTCGCGGATAATACCCATGTTGATGACGCCGGCAGAAATTTTCCATGGATGGAACCATGGCTTTGTGTTTTTTGCATCTCATGGTATGCCCAATCTAAAGGATACGGACGATTGTTACCATGACAATTTTGCCAGTTGGTATTGATCTCAACAATCTATCGCTTGTGTTTCGGCGGGGCGTGGATGCACTCGCCGTGAACGGCGTGCGTGGCTTCCATCCAGGATTCGCCGAATGTCGGGTGCGCGTGGATCGTCCGGCCCAGTTCCTTCACGGTCAGCTCCGCGCGGATGGCCGTGGTCGCCTCAGCGATCAATTCCGTGGCGTGCGGACCGACCGCCACCGCACCGAGCAGTTGATCGGTGGCGGCGTCGGCAATCCATTTCACAAAACCGGTCGTCTCCCCCGCCGCCATCGCCTTGCCCAACCCGGCAAAGCGGAATTTGCCGGTCGTTACGGCGCGGTTCTGCTTCTTCGCGTCGTCTTCGCTGAGACCGACAGTGCCGATTTCGGGCGAAGTGAAAATTACATTGGGCACCAGCGTCTCGTGCTTGCGCGGCCTCTGCGTGACGGCATTCTCGGTCGCGGCGATGCCCTGCGCGGTGGCGTAATGGGCAAGTTGAATTTTGCCCGTCACGTCGCCGATGGCGAAAATATTGGCGACTTTGGTGCGGCAATAATCGTCAGCTTCGATGAATCCCCGTTCGTCGGTCTTCAAGCCGGCGTTTTCCAATTTCAAGCCGTCGGTGACCGGCTTGCGGCCCACGGCGCACAGCAACAGGTCGGCGGTCAACACTTCGTCTCCGAAATTGCCGCGCACGGCATTGGCGTCGGCGCTGATTTTGTCCAGCGGCTTGCCGGTGAGGACGCGGATGCCGAGGTTCTTTTCCATGGACGCGCGGACTTCGCGGCGCACGTCCGAGTCGAGCAGCAACAAAACGTCTTCGAGCAGTTCGACGATGGTGACTTTGACGCCGAGCATCGCCGCCATGCAGGCCAGTTCGCAGCCGATGAAGCCGCCGCCGAGTACAATCATCGTTGCGGGCAACTTGTTGAGGTCGAGGAAGCCGCGGCTTTCGACGACGCGTTCGTGTTTTGGCAGGAAACCGGGCATGGCCGAGGTCGAGCCGGTGGCGATGATGATCTTCTTCGCGCCGATGCGGATCGCGCCATCTTTGCCGGCGATTTCGAGGGTGGAGCGGTCCACGAAGCTGGCGGTGCCGGCAAACTGCTTCACGCCATTGGCGGCCAGCAGTTGTTTGACGCCGCCCTGGAGCTGGCCGACGACCTTGTTTTTGTGGCCGATCATCACGGGGTAATCTACCGCCGCGTCCTTGACGGTGATGCCGAACGCCGCGGCGTGTTTGATTTTTTCAAACGTGTCGGCGGCGGCGATGAGCGCCTTGGTGGGGATGCAACCCCAGTTCAGGCAGGTGCCGCCGAGCTGTTCCTTTTCCACAATGGCGGCCGACGCGCCCAGTTGGGCCGCGCGGATGGCCGCGGGATAACCGCCCGGACCGGCGCCGATGACTACGATGTCAAACGTTTCCATAATTATAATCTTTCCCGTGGCCGCAGGCTTTGGCCTGCACATTCCCTTGCGCATTTGCCTGCGCACTCTCAACCGGCTGCACCCTGAAGGGTGCGGCTACATTGTCAGCCTTTTCCATAATTCAATGTCCTCGAGTTTGGCCTTGACTGCGTTCGCGAATTTCGCGCCGAGAGCGCCGTCAATGACCCGGTGGTCCACGGAGAGCGTCATCTTCATGATCTGGCGGACGACGATCTTGTCGTCGCGGACGACGGGTTGTTTCATCGTGCTGGCGACGGCGAGAATGGCGCCCTCACCGGGGTTGATGATGGCGTGGAAGTTCTCGACGTTCAGCATGCCCATGTTGGAAATGGTGAACGTGCCGCCGATCATCTCGTCGGGCATGAGCTTGCCGGCGCGGGCTTTCTCGGCGATTTGCTTCGAGATCTGGCAGATTTCCAGCAGGCTCAATTGCCCGGCGTTGCGGATCACGGGCACGACGAGGCCGCCTTCGATGGAGACAGCGAGGCCGAGATTGACGTGGCCGTGCCAGCGCGTGGCCTTGCCGTCGGTGCTGCTGTTGACGACCGGGAACTCCTGCAAGCACAACACGACCGCCTGGGAGATGAAGTCCGTGACGGTGTACGGCGCGCCCGCGGCCTTGAGTTGATTCCGGTAGGCGATGAGATCGGTCATGTCCACCGACACCGTGACGTAGAAATGCGGCGTGTCGCGGAAGCTCTGCGTCAACCGCTGGGCGATCACCTGCCGCATCTTGCTCATCAGCTTCGGCTTCTCGGCGATGGCGCGTTGCACGTCGGCGATGGTGATGCGTCCGCCGTCGCCGGGCACGACGTTGAGCAGGTCCACGCCTTCCTTCCGGGCGAGTTCTTTTGCGGCGGGACTGACGCGGAGCTGGTTGTAGCCGCGCGATTCCAGGTATTGCTTCACGTCGCGTTCGACGACGCGGCCTTGCGGGCCGGAGCCTTTGATCGGCGACGGATCAATCACGCAGCGCTTCGCCAATATCGCCGCACGCGGGCTGATGCGGAACAGCGCGGGGGCTGACGGAGCGGGTGCGGGTGTTGTAGGCCGCGTGACTTCACGCGGCAGTTCGGAGATGATGCCTGATGTGCCCGCTGAGGGCAGCGGGCCGACAGAAGGTTGCGGAGCCGGTGCGGCCGCCACTGGTTTCGGCGCGGCGGGCGCCGGCGCGGACACGGCAGGAATCGCTTCGCCGGGTTTGCCGAGAAAACCAACGGTGGATTGAACGGGAACGCTGACGCCGGGTGCCACAACGATTTTCAACAACGTGCCGTCGCTGAACGCTTCGACCTCCATCACGGACTTGTCGGTCTCGGCCGTGAACAGGATGTCGCCCTTGGCGACCTTGTCGCCTTCCTTCTTAAGCCATTCGACGATGGAGCTTTCTTCGGTCATTTGACCGAATTTGGGCATGATGATTGGAGTAGCCATGTGGTGCCTTACAGAATGGCGTTGGCGGCGGCCAGGATGTCGTTCACGCTGGGCAGGAACGCCGCTTCGAGAATGTGACTCTGCGGCGCGATGCCGTTTTTGGCGCCGACGCGTTTGATGGGCGCATCGAGGTAATCGAATGCCGCGTCCTGAATGGTCGAGGCGATTTCGCCGGTATAGCTGCCGATATGAATCGCCTGACTGGCGACAACGCAACGGCCGGTTTTCTGCACCGAGCGGAGCACGGTTTCAATGTCGAGCGGCACGAGGCTGCGCAGGTCAATGACCTCGGCGCTGACTTTCTTTTCGGCCTGCAATTTGTCGGCGGCCTTGAGGCAGTCATGCACCAGTGGACCCCACGCCACGAGCGTGATGTCGCTGCCCTCGCGTTTGACATCGGCGACGCCGAGCGGGACGAGGTAATCGCCTTCGGGCACCGGGCCTTTCATGCCATAGAGCGCCTGCGACTCGGCGAACAGGACCGGATTGTTGTCGCGAATCGCGGCCTTGAGCATACCTTTCGCGTCGTGCGGCGTCGCGGGATAAACCACGTAGAGGCCGGGGACATGGCAGAAAATGGATTCGAGCGTCTGCGAATGTTGTCCGCCGTAACCTTTGCCGGCGCCGGCGGAGGCGCGAATGACCAGCGGCACTTCCGTCTGCGCGCCGCTCATATAATGCCATTTCGCGGCTTGGTTGCTGATCTGATCGGATGACATCAGCGCGAAATCAAAGTACATCAACTCGACCACGGGCCGCAGCCCGCGCATTGCCGCGCCGACAGCCGTGCCGCAGATGCAGGCTTCGCTGATCGGCGTGTTGAACACGCGGTCGCGTCCGAACGCTTCGAGCAGGCCTTTTGTCACCTTGAACGCGCCGCCGTAGTCGGCAACGTCTTCGCCGTAGAAAATAACCCGTTTGTCGCGCGCCATTTCCTGCGCGAGCGCTTCCTTGATGGCATCCTTATAGGTCAGTTCGCCGTTGATGCGTTTGATTTCAGGCAGCGGACCGTAAAGTTCGACCTTTTGGAATTCGGCCGGCACCGTTTCGCACTTCGTGTCGGTGTACATGAACGTCAGCACGTCCTTGGCGTCGGGATCGGCGGCGTCGGCGGCGCGCTTGGCGGCGCGGGCGTTGCGGTCAACCACCCGTTTCTCCACCGCGGCAATGCCTTTGGCGTCAAGCACCCCGGCGTCGAGCAGTTCCTTCTTGTAGCTCTCGATGGCATCCACCGCTTTCCACGCGGCTTCCTCTTCCTTGGTGCGGTATTCGTTGCGCGGGTCGCTGAGCGAATGGCCCCAGTAGCGGTACGTGTCCACGTCCAGGAGCACCGGGCCTTTGCCTTCGCGGCAAAGTTTTGCGGCGCGCATCACGGCGTCGCGCACGGCGAGCGCATTCATGCCGTTGACGATTTCGGCGTGCATGTTGTTGTCCGCAAAACCCGCGGCGCGGCGCGCCATGCGTTCGATGCCCATGACTTCGTCGTCGCTGCGATGCGTCATGCCATAGTGGTTGTTGCAAACCAGATAAATGATCGGCAGCCCGAACTTGCGGCCGTCGGCGAGATGGTTGGTGAACTGCGCCTGCGTGGCCCAGTTCAACGACTCGAGCACCACGCCGTTGGCGTAGGCGCCGTCGCCCGCGAAACAGCACACGACATTGCCAATTTGCAGGTAACGATTGGCCATCGCCGCGCCGGTGGCGATGGGCACGCCGCCGCCGACAATGGCGTTGGCGCCAAGGTGGCCGACGGTGAAATCGGCAATATGCATCGAACCGCCGCGGCCGCGGCAGTAGCCGTCGTCCTTGCCGAAGAGTTCGCAAATGGCGCGGTAAAGGTGTTCTTCCAGCGCGGCTTCGATCAGGTCTTCGCGCTTGGTGGACTTGCAGTTTGGCACGCGCCGGCGGAGCTGCTCGTCGGTCATCTGGCGGACGGCGACGGTGCCTTTGGCGAGGCTTTCGCCGTGGCCGCGGTGGGTGCTGGTGATGTTGTCGGCCAGTTCCAGCGCGCAGCACGCGCCGGCGGCGGTGCCTTCCTGGCCCACGGAAACATGCGTCGGGCCGCGGTAGTTGAACTCGCGGATCGGGTCATACGCGCCCGAGCGCAGCTTGACGATCATCTCTTCGTGTTCGCGGATGACCAGCATGTCCTCCAGGATCGCGACCGCCTCTTCCGGCGTGATGGTTTTGGCTTTGAGTTCGGATTTCAGATTGCCCTTGTAGCGATAGGCGGGGATTTTGCCGCAATCGATTTCAAACGGCGTGAATTTCGGCCGCGAATCGCTCAGGTAGGTTGGTGATTTCTTCATGTCTTTGTCTTTGCTGTTCTAGGCTCGTACGAGCTTGATTCCGGTTTTAATGAGTTCTTTCGCAAAAATCCGGTCCATCTGCTTGTCGGTGATCAACACGTGGACCCGGTCCCAACGGCCGGCGCGGGCGAACGATATCTTGCCGGCCTTGCTGCTGTCGGCAAGCACAATCACCTGCCGCGCCTGGTCCATGACCACTTCCTTGGTGAACGCCTCGCTCGGGTCGGTGGTCGTCAGCCCTTCTTTGACCGTAAATCCGATGGTGCCCATGAACGCCTTGTCCAGGTGCAGTTCGTGCAGCACCAGCCGCGTCAACGGCCCCACCATCGTCTGGCTCAACCGCCGCAACTCGCCGCCAATCAGGATCAATCGTGGTCCGCGCCCGGCCAGTTCGTGGGCGGCGTGCAGCGAATTGGTCACCACCGTCAGGTTCGTCCGCTCGCGCAGCAGGCGCGCCAGTTCCAGCACCGTGCTGCCGCCGTCCAGAAAAATGGTGTCGCCCGGCTCGACAAACGCCAGTGCCGCCTCGGCAATCCGCCGTTTCTCGCGCATGGCCAGGGAGGTTTTGTCGGCGAAGCCCGGCTCGTCCAGCCGGCTTTCCACGCTCACTGCGCCGCCATGCACGCGCCGGATGGCGCCGCTCTGCTCCAACTGATCTAGGTCGCGCCGCACCGTCGCCGGCGAGACCTTGAGCTGGCGGCAGAGGTCCTCGATGCGGATGACTCCGCTGTCGCGAATCAGCGCCCGCAGGTTGTCCCAACGCTGCGGCGCCAACGCTTTCTGGTCCAAATCCGGCATGTTGATCTCTGAACGAATATGATTGATTATAGCGCAAGTATGGTCTAAATCAATCATTATCTTTCATCTTTTTTAATGGGGGTAAACCGGCATTTTTTCCGGGTCATCATGGCAATTCGAATGGAATTGGAGCGGAAACCCGATTTTTCGCTTGCAAACAATGCGCGGCCGCGGCTATCATAAATTACAATTCACGGGAACATTTTTTATGAAGCGAACGCTCAAAGACCTGAAGGTGAAAATGTTTGCCGACGGCGCGGACCGGGCCGGGATGCTCAAGTTGAACGCCAATCCGCTCATTCAAGGGCTGACCACGAATCCGACGCTCATGCGCAAGGCCGGGGTGACGGAATTCGAGACATTTGCGCGCGACCTTTTGCAGGTCATCACGGTCAAGCCGCTGTCGTTCGAGGTTTTTTCCGACGAGTTTCCCGAGATGAAACGTCAGGCGCTCCAGATCAACGGCTGGGGAAAGAATGTCTATGTCAAGATTCCCATCACCAACACGCGCCGGGAATCATCGTTGCCGCTGATCAAGGAACTGGCCGGCCAGGGGATAAAGCTGAACATCACGGCGATGCTCACACTGGAACAGGTCAAAGGCGTCGCCGCGGCGGTGGATCCGAACGTCCCCGCCTTCGTTTCGGTTTTTGCCGGGCGCATCGCGGACACGGGGGTTGACCCGGTGGCCATCATGACCGAGAGCGTAAGGATTTTGAAGGATGTGCCGCGGGCCGAGCTGATCTGGGCGAGCGTGCGCGAAGTGCTGAACCTATTTCAGGCGAACGATTGTGGCTGCGACATCGTGACCGTGCCGCACGACATATTGGGCAAGGCGATGAAAATGGCGGGGATGGATTTGGGCGACCTTTCGCTCGACACGGTGAAGATGTTCGCCGCCGACGCGAAGGCGGCGGGATTCAGTTTGTAAACTGGCGCGGCGTTTCCCAAACCGGCTGCCTTCCGGGAATTTTCAATTCGCGCTCTTCAATTTTCGATAACGGCGGATGAGGTTGTTCGTTGAGCTGTCGTGTTTGAGCTTCGGCGCGGCTTCGCTTTCCAGTTCGGGGATGATGCGCTGGGCCAGCGCCTTGCCCAACTCGACGCCCCATTGGTCGAACGAGTCAATGTTCCAAATCACGCCCTGCGTGAAGACGCTGTGTTCGTAAAGCGCGACGAGTTTGCCGAGCACTTCCGGCGTGAGCCGGTCGGCGAGGATGACATTTGACGGTCGGTTGCCTTCAAAAACACGATGCGGCACGAGCCAGTCCGGCGTGCCCCCGGCTTTCACCTCCTCGGCGGTCTTGCCAAAAGCCAGCGCCTCGGCCTGGGCAAAAACATTCGCCAGCAGCATGTCATGGTGGCGTCCCAACGGCGTGAGCGCGTGGGCGAACGCGATGAAATCACATGGAATCAGCCGCGTGCCCTGATGAATCAACTGATAGAACGAGTGCTGGCCGTTGGTGCCGGGTTCGCCCCAGTAAACGGGCCCGGTCTGGTAATCCGCTTTTTTCCCGTCGAGCGTGACGTGCTTACCGTTGCTCTCCATCGTCAACTGCTGAAGATACGCGGGAAAGCGTTTCAGGTATTGTTCGTAGGGCAAAACCGCCACCGTTTGCGCGCCGAAAAAGTCGTTGTTCCAAACCGACAGGAGCGCCATGAGCACCGGCAGGTTTTTCTCGAACGGCGTGTTGCGGAAATGCTCGTCCATCTCGTGAAAGCCCTTGAGCAACGCGCGGAAATGGTCCGGTCCAACCGCCAGCATCGTGGAAAGACCGATGGCCGAATCCATCGAGTAACGTCCGCCGACCCAGTCCCAGAAACCGAACATGTTCGCCGTATCAATGCCGAACGCGGACACCTTCTCCGCATTCGTCGAGACCGCCACGAAATGCCGGGCCACGGCCTTTTTGTCGCCGCCCAGTCCATTGAGCAGCCAGTCACGCGCGCTTTGCGCATTGGTCATCGTCTCCAGCGTCGTGAACGTTTTTGACGAAACGATGAACAGCGTTTCCGCCGGGTCGAGGTCCCGGGTCGCCTCCACGAAATCAATGCCATCCACGTTCGACACGAAGCGGAACGTCAGGCCGCGCTCGCTGTAATGTTTGAGCGCTTCGTACGCCATCACGGGGCCAAGGTCGGAACCGCCGATGCCGATATTGATGACGTTCCGGATGCGTTTGCCGGTATGGCCCTTCCACTCGCCGCTTCGGACGCGGTTGGAGAAATCGGCCATCTTGTCGAGCACGGCATGGACCTCGGGCACGACATTCTTTCCATCCACGACGATGGTTGCGCCTTTCGGCGCGCGCAGGGCCACGTGCAGGACGGCGCGGTTTTCCGTGAGGTTGATTTTCCCGCCACTGAACATGGCTGCGATCCG
Organism: uncultured Verrucomicrobiae bacterium; assembly: GCA_963842445.1. Taxonomy (GTDB): domain Bacteria; phylum Verrucomicrobiota; class Verrucomicrobiia; order Limisphaerales; family UBA11358; genus UBA11358. The sequence continues at coordinate 54,205 of CAWJHF010000025.1, forward strand.
CCCGCTCAAATCGGATTCCCTGGCCAGTTGGACCAGCAGTTTGAGGGTCTGGTCGGTGACGCGGTTCTTCGAATAATCCAGGTAGAGGCCCGCCGCCTCGACCGTCAGGCGCTCGCCGCGTTTCGGGTCATCGGCGAACAGTTTTCGCAGATGCAACGTCTTCAACTTTTTATGATGGGCGGCGAGGGCCTTCCAGGCCGGGCGTTGGCTGAGTGGTTTGATGCTGGTGGTCATGCTCATGATTTTTCGTAATTCATGTGCCGGTCGGCAAACTTTTCCAAAGCGCAAGGGACTGGCGGATGATTTCATCCAGCTCGGCCTTCGATTCGCCGCTGCCGAAGGTGAAGGTGCCGGTGAGATGTTTCCAGTCGTCCAGCGACAGGCCGTAAAGCTCGCGGGCGATGAACACTTCCAGCGCGGCGCGTTCCTTCACATCGCGCGGATTTTTTAGCAGCTTGGCGGCAGACTCGGCCAGTTCCTTTTTCTGCGCGGCGGATACTTCCGGCACGGGCAGTTCGTAAATGTAAAACATGTTCACTGTCGCCGACATTTTGCTACGGATGTAATAATTCAGCGTCAGCGAATTCAGCAGGCAAAGCACCGAGCGCACATCCCCGGCAGACAGCGGCTCTCGAGAAAGCTTGCCAGTCTTGGTCAGTTGGTAATTGGCCGGAATCAAATAACTTACCGTGTCGGAGAAATAAACTCCCGCCGGAAGCAAAGTCGCAATGATGGTGCGTTCGTCAGTGCTTCTGCCAATTCGCCGGTAGCCCACGCGCTCAAAGTCGCAATCAAGCTGGAATTTCTTTACCTTCCAAATTTCGGCCAGGAATTTTTCAAACTCGGCTTTCTTCGTCGGAACTTTTTTGCCTTCGACTTTTTCCACTTCGCTTTCGCGGATGAACTGGCCGAGACGGTAAAGTTCTTTGCGGAGCAGTTCGGGACGGACAGCTTTGTCTTCAGCATGAAAAACCCGCGCGGCAAAGTTACCGTCGAACTGCTGGATCATCTTGCCTTCGTAAATCACCGACTCGCCCTTGCGCAGTTTGCGCGCCGGGTCTTTGAGATAGAACTCCACGTCATCCGCCGGATGCAATTCGCGACGGAACTGGTAGCCGAGGTCGCCAAGCAATTTGTGTTCACCGCGAATTCTGCCGACGACGGCATAATCTTCCGGCGAGCGAAATTCCATCACGGAAAGCATTTGCGGCGAAAATCGTCGCAACATTTCGATGCTGTAACGAATCGGCGGTGAAAAAGCATCTTTCGGGTCGTGAAGATAAAACCGCGCATCGAAGGCGTGATCTTTCGGCGTGGTCGCGCCTTTGACGACTTTGAAGAAGCCAAATTTGAAACGGCTGTCCACGTCAGGAAATATCTGCTTGTTGTGTTCCTTGCCATTCACGATTTCGGTGTAGCCGCGATTTTCAAACGAAGTCAGTTCATCGAGCCGGTGTTCGGTGATGAACCAGCGGCGCAGGTCGGCGCAGCCTTCGTCCGTCTGGATGCTGGACGGAACGAGCAGCGAGAATTGTCCGCCCTGCCGGACGAGCGAGAGGTCGCGCTCAATGAACAGCTTGAACAGATTCCAGTCGCCCGTGCCCTGCTTCTGGTAGGTTCTGCCGAAGAATTCCTTGTGGCGTTCGTAGTAGGCCTCGTGTTCGCGCCAGCGGGCGGCAAATTCCGGGTTCGTTTTGAGTTCTTCTTCAAACCACTTCTCAAACGTCGGGCCGTCCATGCCCATTTTACTGAACTGCGGTTTGCCGCGATAAAAGTTGGCGGCGAATTCCTTGCGGATGGGCTTGAATCCTTCCCACGGCGGATTGCCGATGATGCCGTCAAAGCCGGCAAGCGTTTCATCCGTAGGAGCCGACGTGAGGAGGCTCTGATCTTTTTTCGCTGATGACTTTGGCGTGGAAGAGGTTTGAGCCTCGTTACCTCGGCTCCTACAAAAAGATTTTGGCTTGCCATCCGCCTCAAACCAGCACGGCCAGAAATGGAGCGCAAATCCGCCGGGATCGCGGGGAAGGTTTTCGCCCTGGAAATGTTCGATGAAATCGGCGCGGACTTTTGCCCGCAATGCCAGTGCTTCTTCCAACGCCTCGTGCCGCATCGGATTCTCAATGTAGCGGGCACGGAGTTCGGAGAGCTTCTTCAATTCGGCCTGGTGATATTCGGCCAGCCATTCCGTCTGCTTTTGCAATTCCACGTCCACCAGGGAATCGGCGCAGTGAAAATTGAGTTCGAGGTTGGGCAGGATTTTGACGACATCGGTTTTAAGTTCGCGATAATTGTAATCGGCGGGCGAGAGTTTGACGGCTTCCTTCCAGATGTTGGTCTTGGCCACTTCGAGCGCGCCGGGGTCTTTGTCCACGCCGAAGATGTGGCGGAGCAAAATTTGCGCGATGAGGATGCGGCGATTGTCAAAATTCCAGCGGCGGCGGAAGGCGAGCGCGGCCTCGACGTTGGGCGGCATCTCGGCGAGATACATTTCGCCGTTGTCGGGCTTGAGGATTTTTTGGACCCAAGCGCTGGCCTGGTCAATGCGCTGGTATTGCTGCCAGAAGGAACGCAGGGCTTTGATGAGAAAGCCGCCCGAACCGCAGGCGGTGTCGGCCACGCGGATTTCAAAAAGCTGCGCCATGAGTTTTTCGGCGTGTTTGAAATCGCACTTCTGGTTGCCGACGGCGTCGCAGATTTCGTCCACGATTTTTCCGGCGAGCGAATTGACCAGCGAACCGGCCATCGGGCCGGTGATGCCGGCGGGCGTGTAATAAATGCCCTCGTCCTTGCGATTGGCGGCAAGGAACATTTCGTAGCTCTTGCCGAAAATGTCCTCGTCAATGCGGCGGTAATTGTAGTGGACGATGCCGCGAGTGCTGAAAGTTTGATCCCAAGTGTTGATGCCGAGGACGAAATTCAGCTTGTCGCAAAAGCGCTGGAGGTTGGCGGGGTCTTTATCCAGCCGCTCCCAGACGCGCGCGGAAAAGATCTCGGTGTCGTAGTATTCGTCGAAGAAATCTTCAAATTCCGTGAGAAACTTCGGGACGATGCGGTGCGCGCCCTTGGCCTCCCAATTTTTGGTCTGACGGGCGTATTCGTCCTGCGTGTAATGGTAGGGAACCAGGCCAAAATCCTCGACCGTGCGGGCGAAGATAAGTTTGTTGATGAGGAGGATGATGGATTCAGCGGCGAGGTCGGGCGGTGTCCATTTGATTTTGTCGAATTCGTTGAACCAGATTTTCAGGTCTTCAAAGAACTGCTGTTCGAGTTCCGGCTTCTCCGCCGTGTCTTCCAGGCGGCGCACGACATCGAGCACGCTGCGGGTTTCGCGGCAGCGCGTGAGGAAATCAGCAAACGGCATGGTGCCGAAGTGCTTGTCCTCAAAGAAAAAGTCGCGGGCGCTGAAGAACCACGCGGTGCGAAGGTCGGTGAGAATCAGATATTCATGGTCACGGAGATATTTTTTGATTTGGGCGACGTGGTGTTTTGGATTGGCGTCTTTGCTCCAAACTGCTTCCGTGCCGTCGCGTTGGAAAAGCGGTTTGAGTTCGAGCGGAATAACTTCTCCCGTTGCTTCCGGCAGCATGAAATCCACGAAGCCTTCCATGACGCCGACTTGTCTCGTCGGCTGAAATCCAAGCACATCCTGGCAAAGCGCGGTGAAAAGGTCTTCGGCGGCGGATTCGGGCTTCGCGCCGTTTTTCAGGTCGAGCAGATACTTTTCAATCGGAGCGTAAGGCGAGGGTTTTCGCAATTCCGGCGCGAGTGGCAGAAATTCAATGCGTTCACGCCCGGTGAGGTCTTGAAGGGCAATAAGTATGTCGTCAGGCTTCACTTGCCACCAGTTTGCTGAAACTAATCCTGGAAGGCAATTGCTTCATTGCAGATTGGCGGAATCGCAGGACGGAAAGGGGATGTCATAAAGGTTAAAAGCTGAAGGCTGAAGGCCGAAGGTGAAAGGCTGAAGGTGAAACCGCGAAAGACGCGACAAGTGAGAGACAGCCACTATCACTGTTTTTTCTCTTTCCTTTCAGTTCAGCTTTTTTAGATTGGTGGCCTTATGAATCCAAAGATGCTTCGTTCACTGGTCGTGGCCATGTCAGGATTGACCCTGGCCCTCGGATTACAGGCCCAAACCCCAGCGGTTAATTTCCCCGCCGCCAGTCCCGCCTGCACACTGAAACAACGCGTCGGGCTCACGGACATTGAAATTGTCTATTCCCGGCCCGGTGTGAAGGGCCGCACCATTTTTGGCGGCATCGTTCCCTACGGCCAGGTGTGGCGCACCGGCGCCAACCAGGCCACCAAAATCTCCTTCAGCACGCCGGTGAAATTGGAGGGCAACGAAATCCCCGCCGGCAATTACGCGCTGTTCACCATCCCCGGTGAAAATGAATGGACCATCATCATCAACAAGAACACGAACCAGTGGGGTTCCTTCCAATACAAGACGAACGACGATTTGGTGCGGTTCACGGTGACGCCGGCGACGCTCAGGGATACGAGCGTCGAGACCTTCGTCATCGAATTCAATCGCATCCGCGATGAATCGGCGGTGCTCGAACTGGTCTGGGACAAGACGGTTGTCCCGATTCACATGGAAGTCGAAGTCACCGGCAAATTGGTGCCGCAAATCGAGGCGGCCATGGCAGCGCCGGGCAAGAAATCCGACGGCCTTTATTTTCAGGCCGCCACGTTTTACTACAATCACGACCTGGACCTGAAAAAGGCCCTGGACTGGGTCAATGCCGGACTCGCGGACAATCCCCGGATTTCCTATGAAATGCTGCACTTAAAAGCGCAGATTCTGGCGAAGCAGGGGGACAAAGCGGGCGCGATTGCCGCCGCCAAACAATCCAGCGAACTGGCCATCAAGGCCGAAGGTCCTGGCAGTTCATTCGTGAAGATGAACCAGGATTTGATTTCGAGCCTGCAACCATGAAATTTCGCCGCCCAACAAAAATTCAACATTAATCACCCGTCACTGTCATAGTTAACATGAAAAAAATCATATCTCCATTGGTAATCACCGCCGTCGCGCTGGTCAGCGCGCTGCCGGTCATGGCGCAACAGAAGCGCCTTAGTCCCCACGAAACCATCAGCGCGGTCATTGATGGCAACCGCGTGACCGTTACTTATGGACGGCCTTACACCAAGAATCCCCGCACTGGCGAGGCCCGCAAAATCTGGGGCGGGCTGGTGCCCTACGGCAAACCCTGGCGCATGGGTGCGGACGAGGCCACACAGCTCATTACGCAAGGGCCGATCGAGATGGGCGGGAAGACCATTCCCGCAGGCTCTTACACCCTTTACATGATGCCGGAAGAAAGCGGCACGTCCCAATTAGTCATCAGCACGCGAATCGGCCAATGGGGAATTCCGGTAGACCAGTCGCATGATCTGGCGCGGGTTGACTTGAAGAAGGAAGCGCTGGATAAACCGGTGGATCAGTTCACCATGGCCGTCGCGAAAAATGCATCCGGCGGCGGCGTGTTGAAGCTGATGTGGGAAGAAACACAATTTTCCGTGCCGTTCACCGTCCCGAAATAGCGCGGCGCGGAATCAGCCTTGTCATTTGATTTTAACGAACGTGCGGCGTCGCGCATGAGAACAAACATTTCGTCTCCCAAATTCGGCCGCCGCGCGCGTTGGCTTCTTCGCCTTGCGGCCGCGGGCGCCTTCCTGCTGGCCGGTTTTCCGGGCGCCGGCCAGGTCGCCGAACCGCCGCCGGCGCCGGCGTCGGCCATTTTACGGGACTTGCTCAGTTTTCGTGAAATGGGCAGCGTGCTTTACGTCGCGGCGCATCCCGACGATGAAAACTCCCAGTTGATTGCCTATCTCGCACGCGGTCGCAATTATCGCACGGCCTATCTTTCACTCACGCGCGGCGATGGCGGCCAGAACGTGCTCGGGCCGGAGTTCGGCGATGAGTTGGGTGTCATCCGCACCGAGGAATTGCTCGCCGCGCGGCGCATTGACGGCGGGCAACAGTTTTTTTCGCGCGCGGTTGATTTCGGGTTTTCCAAGGATTACCGCGAGACGCTGAGAATTTGGGATCGGCAGCAGGTGTTGTCCGACATCGTGCGCGTCATCCGCGAGTTCCGCCCGGATGTGATTATCACGCGCTTTTCCCCGGTGCCGGGTGGCACGCACGGGCATCACACGGCCTCGACCGTGCTGGCCATGGAAGCCTTCAAACTCGCCGGCGATCCCAAGGCCTTTCCCGAACAACTCGGCCCACTGACGCCGTGGCAGCCCAAACGCATTCTCTGGAACGCAGGCGGATTCCAGCGCGGCGGAGACGCAACCAACCTGATCCGGATTGATGCCGGCGGCAAAGACTCCCTGTCCGGCGAGTCGTTTGCGGAAATTGCCGGGCACAGCCGGTCCATGCACAAGACCCAGGGCTTCGGGAATTTCACCGGTTTCGGTGGCGGCGGGGCAAGATCCGAATCATTCACGCTTCTCGACGGTGAACCTGCGACCAATGACATTCTTGACGGCGTGGATACGACATGGGGCAGGGTGCCTGGCGGCGCAGAAATTGGAACGCTGACCGATGCCGTCATTGCGAAATACAATCCGCTGGACCCCGCTGCCAGTGTGCCGGCGTTGCTGGAAATCAAAAAACACCTGGCTACGCTGGCCAACGGCGACCCGGTGGTGAATGAAAAGCGCCGGCTATTGGATCACATCATCCAGGAATGCCTCGGCCTGACCGTGGAGACGGCGATTCCGGACGCCGAAGTTGTGCCCGGCGAGGCGCTCAAAATGCGTCTGACCGCGACGGTCCAGTCGGCCATTGTTCCTATCCGCTGGGTGGCGGCGCGGTATCCGTCCATCAAGGCTGAATTTTCCATTGGCGCCGAGCTGGCCGCTCACCAGCCCATCAGCCGCGACGCCACGGAAACGCTTCCCGCCGGCACGCCGTTGAGCCAGCCGTATTGGTTGCGGGAAGAGCATTCGGCGGGCATGTTCCGCGTGGCCGACCCGCAGCTCATCGGTCGGCCCGAGAATCCTCCGGCCTTCCCGGTCGAGCAGGTTTTTGAAGTGGACGGCCAGCCCCTGATTGTTCCAGACCAACCGGTGCAGGTCACGGCCGACCGGGCAAAAGGTGAGACCCGCCGCTTGGACGTGATTTCGCCGGTCTCACTCAAACTGGCGTCGGATGTCAGTTTGTTCGCTCCAGGTGCCACACGGCCGGTGGAAGTGGAGGTCACTGCCGCCCGGCCTGACATCGCAGGCACCTTGCGCTTGGACGCGCCGGCGGGCTGGAAGGTCTCACCTGCGACGCAATCATTCCGTCTGGGGACCGCCGGGGATCAAGCGAAGTTTAAGTTCATGGTCACCGCGCTGTCGCAACCGGCGACTGCCGGCATTACCGCCGAGGCGGAGGTCGGCCGCAAGCGTTACGACAACGAACGCGTGGTGATCAATTATCCGCATATCCCGCTGTTATTGCTCCAGCCGCCTGCCCGGTTCAAGGCCGTGTGCCTCAACCTGGCCATCCGGGGGCGTCAGGTGGGTTACGTGCCGGGCGCCGGCGACAGCGTCGCCCAAAGTCTGGAAGAGATGGGTTGCCAGGTCACCACGCTCACCGGCGCGGACCTCACGCCGGAGAAACTGAAAGCATTCGACGCCGTGGTTATCGGCGTTCGCGCCTTCAACGTTCGCACGGACCTCGTTTCCCATTTGCCGGCGCTGTTCGGCTACATCGCCGACGGCGGCAACGTCATCGAGCAATACAACCGTCCGGGCCGCGACCTGAAAAGCGACCAGCTCGCGCCCTACAGCCTGCATCTTTCGAACGATCGCGTGACCGACGAAACCGCGCCGGTGACGTTCCTTGCCCCTGACCATCCCGTGTTGAACACGCCGAACAAAATCACCAGCACAGATTTCGACGGTTGGATTCAGGAACGCGGGATTTATTATCCCGACCAGTGGGACGAGCATTTTACTCCGATTCTCGCCTGCAGCGATCCCGGCGAAGCGCCGCTCAAGGGTGGACTGCTCGTCGCCAAATACGGCAGGGGCTACTTTGTCTATACCGGTCTGGTGTTTTTCCGGCAGCTTCCCGACGGTGTGCCCGGCGCCTACCGGCTGTTTGCCAATCTGGTTTCACTCGGAAAATGAAACCTTCGGAAGGCAACACCGAATCGGTTGAATCGCCCTCGGGCGACAATGAGGAATCAACCGGTTTGCCGGGGCTGCGCTCCTGGCGCGGCGTCTATGTTTTTGTCTTCGGCTGTTTCGTTTTGTGGGTGGTGTTGCTGCTCGCGCTGGCGGTGCTCTATTCATGAATCTGACGTTTGGGGCGCGGCGTTTACGCCGCTTCACTGTTCGACGCTGTTGGAACTTCCGGACGCGGAAGCGGCGTAAACGCCGCGCTCCTGCCCGCTCCGGGTGCACGGTCCCAATGCGCTTCCGATTTTTGGTGACTGGAGGACTTTCATGAACCCCCTCGATTTCGTCGTCCTGATTGGCAGCATGTTGGGAATTGCCGCTTACGGCATGTGGCGCACGCGCACACACCGGAACCTGAGTCACTATTTGAAGGGTGATGAAACCGTGGGGTGGTTGACCATCGGCATTTCAGTCGCAGCCACGCAGGCCAGCGCCATCACGTTCATCTCCACCCCGGGCCAAGGCTACGAGAGTGGGTTGGATTTCGTGCAAAATTATTTTGGGATGCCGTTGGCGTTGATCATCATCGCCGCGGTGTTCCTGCCGATTTACCGGCGTTTGAATGTTTATACCGCCTATGAATTTCTGGGCCGGCGGTTTGATGCCAAGACCCGTTTGCTCGGCGCAGGTTTGTTCCTACTGTCACGCGGCTTGGCCGCCGGCATCACCATCTACGCGCCCGCCATCATCCTGTCCACCATGCTTGGCTGGCGGCTCGACCTTACCATCATTCTCAGCGGGCTGCTCGTCACCCTTTACACCGTCACGGGCGGCAGCCAGGCGGTGAGCCTCACCCAGAAATATCAGATGGCCATCATCTTTGGCGGTATGGTGGCGGCGTTTATCATCCTGCTTACGAAGCTGCCGACCAGTCTCGGTGACGCATTCACCGTGGCGGGCGGCTTCAAAAAACTGGAGGCGGTGAGTTTTTCGTTCGATCTCCACCGGCGTTACACGTTCTGGACCGGTTTGCTGGGCGGCCTGTTTTTGTCGCTGTCCTATTTCGGCACCGACCAATCGCAGGTGCAGCGTTACCTTTCAGGCTCGTCCTTGCGCGAGAGCCGGCTGGGCCTGATGTTCAATGCCGTGTTCAAGATTCCCATGCAATTCTTCATCCTGCTGCTCGGCGTCATGGTGTTTGTTTTCTATCAATTCGAACAGCCGCCGGTTTTCTTCAACCAAGCCGCTTGGAACTATGCCGTCCAACATGACCCCGACGGACGGCTGCACTCGCTCGAACAACAGTTCGACGCCGTTCACGCTGGGAAGGAGCAACAGATTCACGACTGGCTCGCCGCCAGGCACGCCGGCGACCACAAAGCCGAAGCCGCCGCGCGGACGCAGGCGCTGGCCACCCTCGACCGCAGCAACGCCATCCGCGCCGAGGCGAAGCAGGTCATGCTCGACGACGATCCCGGCACGAAAAGCAACGACGCCGATTATATCTTCATCACTTTTGTATTGAAACATCTGCCGCATGGACTGATTGGACTATTGATTGCCGCGTTCTTCGCCGCCGCGCTCCAATCGAAGGCCGCCGAGCTCAATGCGCTCGGCTCGACAACCACCATGGATTTCTACCGGCACGTGATTAAACGCGAGGCCAGCGACGCGCATTACGTCGTCATGTCGAAATGGTTCACCTTTTTCTGGGGTCTGGTGGCCATCGCCTTTGCCCTGTTCGCGAACTTGGTGGAAAATCTCATCCAGGCCGTCAACATCGTCGGCTCGGTTTTCTACCCCGTGGTGCTCGCTCTGTTCCTCGTGGCGTTTTTCATCAAACGCGTCGGTGGCACGGGAATGTTTTGGGGTGCTTTGGCGGCCCAATTGCTGGTTCTTGTCCTGTACTCCTTGCGTCACCAATTCCCGAGGCTCGATTTTTCCTACCTTTGGTATAACGTCATCGGGTGCGCCGCCTGCGTGCTGTTGAGCCTGATTATCCAGGCCGCGTTGAGTTCAGCCGGCAAATCTGCGGCGACGTTACCCGTTCCATGAGCACTGCGCCCGTCATTTGTTTTGGCCAGCAACCGTGCGGATTTTTCCCGCGGCGCTTCCTGTTTGCCAAAATCCAGACTGCCCGGCGGCTGCGCGCGGAGTTGGGCGGAGAAATCGTCTTCTTCTACCACGACAGCGACCACGACCCGCGCGAAACCAAGACCGTCCTGCGTCATCGCAAGACCAATGAACCGGCCCAGCTTAACTTCGCCTTCGAGAACCGGCTCCAACGGAAATTTTCACCGCAATACCTCAAACGCATCCCCGCCGGCTGGCAGGACAAAACGTTGCTCCAGTTGCCCAATTACGTTGAGCGACGGTTGATTGAGATTTTCAAAAACACTTCGGCGACCAACGTGGCCGATTTCTGTCTTGAGATGTATCGCGCCATGGATTTGCTCGAAGGCATCCGGGTGGTGCGTTCCAGCGACCCGGCCATCCGCCGTGCGGCCTGTGACATCCCGGAATTTTTCGTGGACGTTCCGTTTGAGGGTGAATTCGTCCGCGCCCGTTCCACAGGCGGCGCGTTGAAATTACACGAGGGCGGAGATTCCTATGTGAAGATTCCCGCGGTGGTTTTTAACAAGGAGCAAATCAGCCCGGCGCGCGATACCCGGTTGCGTTGGATGCAGTCGGTCGTGCATTGCACGCATTACATTGCCGGAGCCGGTGAAAGGGCCTATCTTCGCCCGGAAGAAGCGCCGGAAATCACCTTTGTGAATCGTGAAACGATTGAGCGTTCCGATGAAGCCTACACTGAAATCGCGTCCTGAGGCCGCGCCGCTGCTGGCCTTCGGCGCGCATCCCGACGACATCGAATTCGGGTGCGGCGGTGTTATTGCAAACGAAACCAGTGCCGGTCGCACGGCACACTTTGTCATTTGCTCGCGCGGAGAAGCCGCGTCCCATGGCACGCCCAAGCAACGGGTTGCCGAGGCGAAAAAATCCGCCGCGTTGCTGTGTGCAACAGTTGAATTCATTGAACTGGACGGTGATGCCCACTTTGAAGTTCGCGCTGCGCATGCAATCAAACTGGCGGGCATTATCCGCCGGGTGAGGCCGGGCATCGTGCTCGCGCCGAGCCTGGTCGAAAACCAGCATCCCGATCATCCACGGCTGGGGCAGCTTGTGCGCGATGCGTGCCGGCTCGCCCGTTACGGCGGCGTCAAGGAACTGCGCCGCCTGCCGCCCCATGCGATTGAGCAATTGTTTTATTACGCGGTAATCCCCGAAGCCGAGCCGGCCAACATCACTCCGGTGCTCATTGACGTTTCCGCGCCGGAAATTCTCAAAGCTTGGACCGCCGCGATGAAAGCGCATGCTTCGCAAGCCGCCGCCCGCAATTATGTTGAACTGCAACTCACGCGGGCGCGTTTGCGCGGGCTGCGCGTGGGGGCGGGCCATGTCATCGCTTTGTTTCCGAATGATCCACTCGTTCTCGACTCGCTGGCAGCCATAAGCCGCGGCGCGCGGCGATTTTGATTTGAACTAAATGAAAATCGGCATCGCCTGTTATCCTTCGGTGGGCGGGAGCGGCATTCTCGCCACCGGTCTGGGCGAGGAATTGGCGCGGCGCGGGCATGAGGTGCATTTCCTCAGTTACGAACGCCCATTCCGCCTCCCGGAAAATACGCCGCGACTGCATTTCCATCCAGTGGTCATCAACGAATATCAGTTGTTCAAGTATCCGGACTACACGCTGCCGCTCTCGGTCAGAATGGCCGAAGTGAGCCGTGACCATGGACTGGATGTCCTTCACGTTCACTACGCCGTGCCGCACGCGACGGCGGCCATTCTCGCGCGTTCGATGCTTCCGCCCGGGCAACAGCCGCGTGTGGTCACGACGCTGCACGGCACCGACACCACGCTGCTCGGCTGCGATCCGGGCTACGGACCCGCCATCCACCATGCCCTCACCTGTTCGGATGCGGTCACGGCGGTTTCGGCTTACCTGAAAGCGGAGACCCAACGGGTGCTCGGATTCAATGGATCGCTGGAGGTCATCCACAATTTCTTTGCGCCGCGGCCGCCGCGCCGTTCGCGCGAGGAAGTGCGCCGGGAGCTGGGCGTGGCGGACAATGAAGTGATGATTCTTCACTCCTCGAATCTTCGCCCGGTGAAACGCATTGATCTCCTGCTCGAATCCGTCGCGCGCGTCCGCCCGCGCGAGGCCTTCAAGCTCGTCATTCTGGCGGGTGGAAGTTTCGCGCCATACATCAAGGATGTGCAGCGGCTGGATCTGAAAGACCGCGTGATTGTCCGCGAGAATGTGAATGTAATCGAAGATTACCTGCAGGCCGCCGACCTGGGACTGTTTACATCCGAGACGGAGAGCTTTTGCCTGAGCATACTTGAGGCAATGTATTTTGGCTGCCCGAACGTTGCCCGGCGCGCGGGCGGAATTCCGGAGGTGGTGGAGGACGACGTGAGCGGGCTTTTGGTGCCGTCCGACAATCCGGACGCCCTGGCGCGTGCGGTGGAAGGTTTGATTCAGGAGCCGGAGCGCCGGATGACGATGGGTCAGGCCGCGCAGCGCCGGGCGCGCGAACGGTTTTCCGCCGAGGTCATCGTGCCGCGTTATGAAGCGCTTTACCGCCGGGTGTGTGGCTGACCCGAACCTGGGAAAATTCGTCGGCTGCGGCGAGAACGCCAGGGAATTCTTTTGCGCTCAACGGTTTTTACATGGAGGACAGAATTGATTCGAAAATGAATTCAGATTCCATAATCGGGAGGTCACTGCGCCTTGAGTTCGATTTGATAACGGGGAACGAGTTCGACACGATTTAATGAGACAACACTCTGTTTGTCGCCAAATTCAGGCCGCGCCGCTTTGGCCAGGGAAACCGGTGCATCCTTGCGCAGCGGAAGAATTTCGACGCGCAAATCGCCGGTCAGAATCTCCGGTGCGTAACGGCGCAAGCCCACCTCAAACACGTTGCCATTGTAAAAATCATCGGTGAGCAGTTTTCCGTTCAGCGTCACGCGCGCAACGTCGCCAATGTAATGCAGGCGCAAAAGCGGATCGGTGCCGAGGTCAACATTTGCGGGTAATTTGATCCGCCAAATCGCGGCTTTGCTGAAATCCGCGTCTTCCGGCGCAGCGGCAACCGGCTGACGGATTCTGCCAGGTGGAATTTCGCGTGGCGGCCCGGCCGGCTGAACCTCCTTAAGTGCGGCTTTGAATGCGACCGTTGCCGGTGTGTGTGGTGTGAAACGCTCGAAAGCGCCTTCGGTTTTACCGCGAAGCTTTTCGCCGTTCAACGTGATGGCTGCCGGTGCGGGATAAACCGCGATGTTAAGGACGGCGCGGTTCGTCGAAGTCAATCGCAAGTCATCACCGTCACAAACGAGTCCGGCATCGGTGAGAAAAACCCGATCGCGGCCTCGCCAGTTTCCCTTCCAAAACGCCAGCGACTGGGCGTCGCTCAACAGCACAATTTGCAGCGTGCCATTGACTCCCGTGATTTGCACTGCCGCGCCGACGCCGGGCTCCACATCGCGGACAATCGCCTGTCCGTTGCTGCTCGTTGCGTGGCCGGATAATGTTTTCAATCCGGCATTGCTGTCGAAAGCAAATTGCGCCGGAACATTTTTGGTCTGGGCAAAAAAGACAGTGCGCACGTCGCCGTCGTCAATGGCCGTAAGCGGTTGCGCCGTCGCCCAGGCCAGCCGCACGCCTTTGCCCAAATCAAGATTGAACGGCCAGAAAAAACAGGCGTCCGACGGAATGGTGACCGGCTCTGCCGGGAACGTGAGCGGACCGGACGGAAGATTGACCGTGAACTGCACATTGGTTTTAGGCGGCAACTCCTGAAGGCGCTGATAATTGTTCACAAAGATGAAACCGTTCGTTCCATCAGAACGGACGCACCAGCGCAGCGTATCAACGTCTCTGTTTCCATTCGGGCGCTGGTCGGGCATGGTGGCCGGCAGGTCGGCCAGTTCCGAACCCCATTCCTGGAGAAAAAGGTGGATGCGGCGGAGCAGGTGGTATTGTGGACGAATCTGGCCGTATTGGCCAAGCGCCGTCTGGAAATCATAATCTTTCACCGGCAGGTCGTTCCACATCCCGGTGGCCTGCGATTCCATCAGCGTGGTCAGTTTGCCGTCCGGATTCTCGCCGCCGTGATACATGTAATAACCGAGCGACGCCCCGCCGGAGCCGAGCTTCACCAGTGCCGTTGACTCCGCGTCCAGCGGATAAAACAAAATGCGGCGGTGGTAGCTGGTCATCATGCCCGCGCCGATTTCGCAGGTGAGATACGGATATTTTGCGACATCAGGCGCGTCGTGGACTTCGCGCCGGCCCAAAATGTCCGTGCCAATGGCGGCGTCGGTGCGAGGACGGGAAAAATAGAATCCGCGCCAGTAGCTGCCCGGCATCGGTGTCAGTTCGCGATCCCAAAAACCTTCCGCATAAACTCCGTAGAGTGGAACAATTTCTCCGAACGGCAGCGGCGTGCTCAACGCCGGCCAGCCGGTTTTGGTGTAAATCGGCACATCCAGTCCGGCTTCGCGGGCAAGATTTTTGAGCGCCAGCAAATGTTCGGCTGGTCCGCGAAACTCGTTTTCAAGCTGGATGCCGATGACCGGGCCGCCGTCCTTCCAGAGCAGGCCGGAAAGTTGTTTCGCAATTTCCCCGTAAAAAACTTTGACCGCCGCCAGATAGTTGGTGTCGTTGGAACGCAAGTGCCATCCTTTTTGCTCGAGCCAGTCTGGAAAGCCGCCGTTGCGCACCTCGCCGTGATCCCAAGGGCCGCACCGCACAATGACCTTCAGCCCGACTTCGCCGCAAAGTTGAATAAAACGGTGAAGATCACGACGGCCCGACCAGTCGAACTGACCCTCGATTTCCTCGTGGTGAATCCAGAAGACATAGGTGGCAACCGTGTCCACGCCGCCGGCCTTCATTTTGAGCAATTCCTCGCGCCATTCCGTTTCGGGATAACGCGCATAATGGAACTCGCCCATCACCGGCATCCACGGCTTGCCGTTCAGCAGGAGGCTGTCGCTGTCGAGCGTCAGCGTCGTGCCGTCCAGGCGATGCGATTCGCCCATGTTGAAGCCGGCGGTCTGCGGCGGCGGGGGTGTCGTGACGGTGACGGTCAGCGGATTCGCGCGGGTGATCGCAAGGCCGAGCGCAACGGTCAATGTCGTCAGGAGCAATCTTGTCATCATGGTGCGCGCCGGTTTTTCGAATCGCCGGAAAATTAACGACGAGCGGACAGCCTTGCAATGGAAGATTAACCGGGCCGGCTTCTTTTCCAGCGTGGATAATCAAAGCCTTCAAAGCCGCTTATACTTTTCGTTTACCGGAAAAAAGGATTGTTCCGGACCGGCATGAAGGATAACGAATGGGCGGATGGAAGGAGTGCAGTTTGGGCTCCCGCGCAAGAGTCAGCCATCGGGCAATCAGTCTGAAAACCGTTTACGAAAGGCCGTCATGCCACTTTCAGGAAGCTCGTTTCTGTTTCAAAAATTGTTTCATCGGTCTGGTGCCATTGCCGTATCAACCACCGGTGCTCAAACCCTGCAAACCAGCCTTGCCGTCACCGTCCGTCACGCGTCTGACCTCAATGGAGAAAAATTATGAAAAAAACATTCAAATTCGGCGTGTTGCCGGTGCTTGCCGCCCTGACGTTCGCCGATTGCGCCACCCATCGGGTCGTTGACTCGCCCAAAAACATCACCTTCGTCCAGGCATTGCATGACGTGGGACAAGGTCTGGCTGAAATGAAGGCCGCCGAACTCGAAACCATGCGGACCAACAGCGCCTTGAGCGAACAATACGGGAAAACCGACTTTGTGACCGGGCTGTTCCCGTCCGAAGTTGACGTGACGTTCAACGTCACCGCCAGCGCCGCAAACGCCAACCAGTTGTCCATTGACCTGAGTGCGGCGGCGCCTCAATCGCCCGTGAGTGGAAAAATCGGCGGCAAAGTCAGCGCGTCCACCTCCGCTACGCGTGCCAATCAAATCACGATTAAATTTGTCTCCGCGCTCTTTGCCAAAACCACCACCACCACCTCGACCAATGGCCAGAGAGTGGTGGTGGCAAACGGCATCGTGGACCCGGCAAAGCTGGGCGACTTTCTGGGAGTGCTGGACGAACACGGAATTCTAAAATCCGCCAAATAGGTTGGCAAAATCTGTTAATTGCCAACGAAAAATTTTACCGCCGGGGAAGCCGCTACTTGCCCATGACATTGGCTTGCGCAACGGGTGAGGCTTGCCCTGTGTCTTCGGCGGTTGTTGTTGTTGTTGAATCTGAATTTGCGGCTGAGGAGGCCTGCGCTTGGTTTTCGGCGCGGCGGATTTCAATTTCGGCAAACGGTTCGGGTTGTGCGCAGAGGATCTGTTTGAGGCGGATCAATTCGAGCAATGCGAGGAAGGTGCAGACGACTTCGGACCGGCTCGCGGCGGACTCAAACAATTCCGAGAAGCGCACGCCGCCGCGTTCGGCAATCACGCGCAGAATGAATTCGATTTTCTCGCTGACCGTCCATTTGTCCTCGAAAATGGCGCCGCCGGTGTCCCGTTGACCGAAACGTCTGAGGACGGAATTGACGGCGTTGAGCAGATCAAAAATCGAAACGTCAGGTTTCGGCAATGGCGCGGTGCTTTCCAGTTCCAGTTTGCCGGGCAGGCGCGGGAAAATGTTTTCCTGGCGGGCTTCGAGCGTCTGCAATTGCGCGGCGGCGTCCTTGAATTTTTTGTATTCGACGAGCTGGCGGATGAGTTCCCAGCGCGGGTCTTCGCCTTCCTCCTCGCCTTCGACGGCGACCTGCTGGTCGGCGGGCAGCAGTTCACGGCTCTTGATGTACATGAGCGTCGAGGCCATGACGAGGAATTCGCCGGCCACCTCAAGGTCGAATTCGCGCATGAGGTCGATGTATTCAATGAACTGCGTGGCGAGGCTGGTGAGGTTGACCTCGTAAATGTCCACCTCCTCCTTCTTGATGAGATAAAGGAGCAAATCAAGCGGGCCTTCAAAGACCTCGAATTGAACTTTGTATTCCGCCATGCGCGTCAGCCGATGGAAAAATTCTAAGACGACCGGGCAAGGTTTGCAACGCCACAAACGGATGGGTGGCGTTCGGAAAACCGGCGGCACTTTAAGCTTTGAACTCCGCGCCGGGGATTTAGATTGGTTGCGTGACGGTTCTCGAAGCGATTCAGAAGAGCGCGGATTTTCTGGCAAAAAAGGGCGTCGAATCGCCGCGCCTGCAAACCGAGCTGCTGCTCGCGCATCTGCTCAACCTGCCGCGCATGAAATTGTATCTGAACTTCGAGCGCACGCTCACATCGGCGGAAGTGGACGCGCTGCGCGAACTCATCAGACGCCGTGGCCAGCGTGAACCGCTCCAGCACATCACCGGGTCCACTTCATTTTGCGGCCTCGAAATCACCGTGAATCGCCACGCGCTCGTGCCGCGTCCTGAGACTGAATTACTTGCCGAACAAGGATGGCAGTTTCTCAATCAACTTTCGGAGGGGCGAGTTCCACGAGCCCCAAAATTAAAAAACGAAGATGGGGACACGTATAACTCGTTCCTCCGGGCGCTCGACTTCGGCACCGGTACCGGCTGCATTGCCATTGCGCTTGCCGTGAAATGTCCGGCGGCAAAAATCATGGCGACCGACATCTCGACAGAGGCACTGGCACTGGCAAAAGAAAACGCGGCGCGCAACGGCGTCGCGGAACGAATTGAATTTTTGCAGGGGGATGGATTTGCGGCGTTGGAAAATTTTGGAGTGCGCCGACGTGTCGGCGCTTTCAAAAGCGGTGACATGTCACCGCACTCCAAAACCGGATCACCCTGCCAATTCGACCTCATCATCAGCAATCCACCTTACATTCCGTCCGCGGAAATTGCGACGCTCCAGCCGGAGGTACGTGACTTTGATCCGCGCGGCGCGCTGGACGGCGGTGCGGACGGCTTGGATTTTTGTCGCCTGATTGCGTCGCAGGCGGTGGCGTTATTGAAACCGGACGGGAAAGTCATGCTGGAATTCGGCGATGGCCAGGCAGAGGCGATTCGCCAGATTTTTGAAAATGAAAAGTGGATTGTCGAAACGGTGAAGGAAGATTACAGTCAGCGCGCCAGAATTTTGGTTGCGGGAAAATAAAATCAGGTAGGGTTGGCGCGCTGCGCCGACCGGACGCCGCAGCGCGGTGTTCCTACTAAGTACAGATTTCAACATGGAAAGTTTTTTGATCAAAGGCGGCGTGCCGTTGCGCGGTGAAGTGACCATCAGCGGCAGCAAAAATGCCGCGCTGCCCATCATGGCGGCGACCCTGCTTACCGGCGAGACCTGCGTCATCCGTCGCGTGCCGGACCTGAGCGACACGCGGTTCATGGCGCGGATTCTCGAATCGCTCGGCGCGCAGGTGAAATTTGAGAAAGGAACGCTGACGGTCCGGGCGCAAAAAATCCGCGGCTACGCCGATTACGAGCTCGTCCGCCAGATGCGCGGCTCGATTTGCATCACGGGGCCGCTCCTGGCGCGGTTGAAAAAGGCCCGCGTGTCACTGCCGGGCGGCTGCGTCATCGGCGCGCGGCCCATCAATCTCCACCTGAAAGGTTTTGAAGCACTCGGCGCAAAAATTGGAATTGAAGGCGGCTACGTTGACGCCACCGCGAAGAAGTTGAACGGCGCGACCATGTTTCTGGGTGGGCGCGCCGGTTCGACCGTGCTCGGCACGGACAACGTGATGATGGCGGCGACGCTGGCTGACGGCGTAACGGTCATCGAAAGCGCCGCGTGCGAGCCGGAGGTGGTGGATTTGGCGAATTTTTTGATCGCGATGGGGGCGAAAATTTCCGGTGCGGGCAGTCCGACTATCACCGTTACTGGTGTCGAAAAATTACGCGGTGCGGAGCACGAGGTCATTCCCGACCGGATTGAAGCGGCGACTTACACGATCGCCGCCGCGGCGACGAACGGCGAAGTTACGCTGAAAGGCGCGTGCGCCAACCACCTGCGCGCGGTGTTTGACAAATTGAATGAAACGGGCGTGACAGTTGAACGACGCGGCACGAATCTGATGGTTCGCCACCATGGCCGGCTCAAGGCGGTGGACGCGACCACGTTGCCGTATCCGGGTTTCCCGACAGACGTGCAGGCGCAGATGATGTCGCTGCTCACGCTAGCGCCGGGCATCAGCATCATCACGGAACGGATTTTTGAATCACGCTTCATGCACGTGAGCGAACTGGCGCGGCTTGGGGCGGACATTGAAATCGAAGGGCCGAGCGCGATTGTGAAGGGCGGACGGCCCTTAAGCGGCGCGCCGGTGATGGCGAGTGATTTGCGCGCGTCGGCGGCGCTGGTGATTGCCGGCCTTGCGGCAAAAGGCACGACGCAGGTGAACCGGATTTATCACCTCGACCGCGGCTACGAGAATATGGACGTGAAGCTGCGGAAGCTTGGCGCGCGGATTCAGCGAATCGAGGAAAAATAATTTGGAGGGACGAGTTACACGAGTCCCCGATTTTCCTTTGATGGAAAGTGAACTCGCATAACTCGTCCCTTCGAATTCGGACACCGCGGCGCGGCGTCCCTACCAATTCATTTTCCCCACAAAGCAAAGGGGCGTGGCGAGAAGCCGTTGGCGCGGGCGTCAAAATTCTTTCGCCCGTGCAAACGGCCTCCCGCACACGCCTGTGTCCCCACTTCAAGCTGGCGCGGTTCCGGCACCGCTTTGCCATGGCGTGATGAGTTCATACGGCGAGCAGTTCACGGCTGTTCGCGTAGATGCGCGCCTGGCGTCTGGCTTGGCGGACGGCAGCCCGGGTTTTTTCCTCGAACAACGCCGGAAACACCAGCAGGGGATAAAGTGTCACCCATGCCAGTGCCGCCGCCTCGTTGGCTGCGTGCCGCAACGGAGCGTTCAGCTCCGGTTCGGTTGCGCGCGCCAGTTGCGCCGCCAGCAGCCGGTTTTTAAGCCGCTCGAGTTCCGTTTCCTGAAACGCACGGAAGGGAGCAGGCGGCGTTGGCCGCAACTCGAATCGCGTTTCGGGGTCGAACTCGGCCGGCACCCGTATTTGGTTTTTGTTCATGTTTTTGCCTTTCGCTTTTTTGGTTTCGGTTTAACAAACAGAAAACCCGCGATTGACGGGCAATCGCGGGTTTCTGAAATCGGTCGGCTGGTTATTACAATTTCGTTCCCACGCTGCCCAAAAGACGGGAGTCGCGCTGTCCAATGGCCATGCAGCCATTGACCGGCGCGTGCTTCAGTGTTTTCGCAAACGTGGTTTTCATATTCTACCGCAGAAAGAAACACCAGTTTTGCGCGTTTGTCAAAGGGTTTTTTGCGTTGAAAAACAACCTTTCTCAAGACTTGTCCGCCGGGCTGGGAGTGGTAAATTGAGACAAGCATGAGCGACACACCATTACGTATGGTCACATGTCCGGGGTGCGACGCGAAGGTGTTCATTCCGGGCGACCTTCCGCCGCTGGCCACCGAACCGTGCAAGAAGTGCGGGCACGCCATCATGATGCCGATGCAACTGCGGCAATTCGAACTGCGCAGCAAAATCGGAGCGGGCGGCATGGGCACGGTGTATCGCGCCTGGGACACGACGCTGGAGCGGATGGTGGCGGTGAAAGTGATGAAGAAGGATCTGGTGGAAGACCCGAAGGCGCTGGAAAGTTTTTACCGCGAAGCGCGCGCGTGCGCCCGGCTCAATCACACGAACATCGTCCACATTTACACGTTTGACGAGGCGGAGGACCTGCGTTACCTCGTCATGGAACTCGCCGACCGCGGCAGCCTGGACGCGCGCATCGAAAAATTGCACGCGCTGCCGGAGCTGGACGTGCTCGACATCGGCATCAAAATCGCTTCCGCGCTCGACATGGCGCTCAAATACGATTTGCTCCATCGCGACATCAAGCCGGGCAACATATTGTTCAACGCGGATCATGAGCCAAAGCTCATCAACTTCGGCTTGGCGCGCAAAACCGACGCGGAACAGGAGAGCGATGATATGACCTGGGGCACGCCGTATTACGTCGCGCCGGAAAAAATCAAGCGCGAGCCGGAAACCTTTTTGTCCGACATGTACAGCCTCGGTGCGACGCTGTATCACGCCATGACCGGACACGTACCGTTTGACGCGCAGACGATTGAGGAAGTGGTCGTGGCCCAGGTGCAGACGCCGCTCACGCCGCCGAACCTTGTTGAGCCGGGAATCACGCAGGCCACGAGCGACGCGCTGGTGCGCGCGCTGGCGAAAAATCCGGCGGACCGTTTTCTCAGCTACGATGAATTCATCATGAGCCTGACGGCATCGCGCAGCGAGTTGCTGGTGCAACAATCCCAGGCCCCACAAGCCAAGCCCAAGAGCCTGACCAGTTGGTGGAAGCGGGGATAAAAAAGAAGGCGGGCGTTGCCGCCCGCCGTGGAAAGTGCCTGTGACTTCAGGTTATGGCTTCGGTTCTTCACCCGGCTTCTTGCCGTCATTAATTGTTGTGGCGGCGAGTTTGCCGTCGTCGGTTTTCTTGTAGGCGCCCCCGATCTTGTCGCCTACGGCGATGTCGCTCAGAATCGCGGGCTGGCCATTTTTGGTGATTTTGGTTTCGGACGTGACTTCGAAGGTACGCTTGCCGACCGTCAACGTCATCGCCTTGGTGTCCACGGCGCTGACGGAACCGCGAAAGACATTGCCTTCATGTTTTTTGGGCTTGACGGGCTCGGTTTGCCCGGGCGCTGACGGAGGGTTGGTGCTGTTGTCCTGCGCGCGGGAAAGCACGGGCGCAGCGATGATGGCTGTTGCGAAAAGACTCAGGGTGAGTTTGACAATTTGCTTTTTCATAAGGTTGATTATTAGTTGTTTATACGAATAAGGCGGAAAGAATGAGCAACAACCACTGCGGAAGCAAGACAATTTACCACGCGCCTTCGGTCAGCAATTCGGCGGTATTACGCGCCAAATCTTCCGCGAGCAACGGCAGTGACTGGCGTTCGGCGCTGGCCAAATCGGCGCCGACATGGACGAGTGTGTAGCCATTCACGTCCTTGTCGAGCAGGAGTTTGCCGGAGCTCCGTTCACGCGCGGTGACGTGCGCGGTGACGCCGACACGATAATTTTCCACGGTCGCAACGTCGGTATTCAAATAACTCAAGCCTTCGCGGATGTAACGCGTGATGACACCGGTGACGACAATGTCGCCCCCTCCATGCGTGGCGAGTTGATAAGTGCCGTCGGTCTGGAGCCGTTCACGCAGCGCCTGCGTCACGGCATCGCCGAGCCGCGGCTGCAACGTCTGGTTGTTAAACGGGAAGACTTCAATGGAT